>NZ_JBIVDQ010000007.1:222620-525947 GCF_044747185.1 Streptomyces sp. NPDC090108 | reverse complement strand
AGGCTCCCAGTAGACGACTGGGTTGATAGGCCAGATATGGAAGCCCGGTAACGGGTGGAGTTGACTGGTACTAATAGGCCGAGGGCTTGTCCTCATTTGCTCGCGTCCACTGTGTATGTTCTGAGGCAACGAACGGTTGCCGGCTTTGAGCTGAACTATATGAACACAAGTAAAAAGTGTGCTTGTTCGCTCGAAACCATTAGGGTTTCGGTGGTCATAGCGTGAGGGAAACGCCCGGTTACATTTCGAACCCGGAAGCTAAGCCTCACAGCGCCGATGGTACTGCAGGGGGGACCCTGTGGGAGAGTAGGACGCCGCCGAACAATCTTTGGAAGGACCCCTGGTCCCAGCGTTCAGCTGGGACCAGGGGTCCTTTTGTTTTTACAATACTTGCGGTACCGAAGACAGGAGTCACCCATGTCCACCAACTCGCCCGAGGACCGACCGGAGCGCGACCAGCGGCGACGGGACAGCGGTGACCGCGGCGATCGCGGCGGCTACCGCGGCGACCGTGGTGGCTTCCGTCGCGACAACGACCGCGGTGGTTACGGCCGGCGCGACGACAACCGCGGCAGCTACGGCGACCGTGGCGGCGACCGCGGCGACCGTGCCCCGCGCCGTGACGACCGCGGTGGCGACCGTCCGGCCTTCCGTGGCGGCGACCGCCGTGACGACAACCGTGGCAGCTACGGCGACCGCGGCGGCTTCCGTCGCGACGACCGTGGCGGCGACCGCGGTGGCCGTCCGGCCGGCGGTGGCTTCCAGCGTGACGACCGCGGTTCGCGTCCCTCGTTCCCGCGTGACGACCGTGCCCCGCGCCGTGACGACCGCGGTGGCGACCGTCCGCCCTTCCGTGGCGGCGACCGCCGTGACGACAACCGTGGCAGCTACGGCGACCGTGGCGGGTTCCGTCGCGACGACCGCGGTGGCGACCGCCGTGACGACCGTGGCGGTCGTCCGGCCGGCGGTGGCTTCCAGCGTGACGACCGTGGTTCCCGTCCCGCGTTCCAGCGTGACGACCGCGGCCCGCGCCGCGACGACCGTCGCGACGACAACCGTGGCAGCTACGGCGACCGCGGTGGCGACCGTGGCGGCTTCCGCCGCGACGACCGCGGCTCGCGCCCCGGCTTCCAGCGTGACGACCGCGCCCCGCGCCGTGACGACCGCGGTGGCGACCGTCCGCCCTTCCGTGGCGGCGACCGTCGCGACGACAACCGTGGCAGCTACGGCGACCGCGGTGGCGACCGTGGCGGGTTCCGTCGCGACGACCGCGGTGGCGACCGCCGTGACGACCGCGGTGGCCGTCCGTCCGGCGGTGGCTTCCAGCGTGACGACCGTAGTTCCCGTCCCGCGTACCAGCGTGACGACCGCGGCCCGCGCCGCGACGACCGCCGTGACGACAGCCGTGGCAGCTACGGCGACCGCGGTGGCGACCGTGGCGGCTTCCGCCGTGACGACCGTCGCGATGACCGAGGTGGCGACCGTCCGGCCTTCCGTCGTGACGACCGTCGGGACGACAGCCGTGGTGGCGACCGCGGCGGGTTCCGCCGTGACGACAGCCGTGGCAGCTACGGTGACCGCGGCGGCGACCGTGGCGGCTTCCGCCGCGACGACCGTGGCGGCGACCGCCGTGACGATCGCGGCGGCTTCCGTGGCCGCGACGACCGGGACCGTGACCGCGACCGCGAGCCCCTCAAGCGGATGCCGATCCCCGAGGACGTCACCGGCGACGAGATCGACAAGGACGTCCGGCAGGAGCTCCAGAGCCTGCCCAAGACGCTCGCCGAGGACGTCGCCAAGAACCTGGTGATGGTCGCTCGCCTCATCGACGAGGACCCCGAGCGCGCCTACGCCTACTCCCGGGTCGCCCTGCGCCTGGCGTCCCGTGTGGCCGCCGTCCGCGAGGCCGCCGGATTCGCCGCGTACGCCAACCAGAAGTACAGCGAGGCTCTCGGCGAGTTCCGTGCCGCCCGTCGCATGACCGGCAGCGTGGAGCTGTGGCCGGTCATGGCCGACTGCGAGCGCGGACTCGGCCGGCCCGAGCGTGCCCTGGACATGGCCGGTGCCCCCGAGGTGCAGAAGCTGGACAAGGCCGGTCAGGTCGAGATGCGTCTCGTCGCGGCCGGTGCCCGGCGTGACATGGAGCAGCTGGACGCGGCGATCGTGACCCTGCAGAGCCCCGAGCTCGCCTCCAGCTCCGTCCAGCCGTGGACCGCCCGTCTGCGCTACGCCTACGCCGACGCCCTGCTGGCCGCCGGCCGTCAGGCCGAGGCGCGCGAGTGGTTCGCGAAGGCCGTCGAGGCCGACCGCGACGGCAGCACGGACGCCTCCGACCGGCTCGCCGAGCTGGACGGTGTCGAGTTCACCGACGCCCTGGACGAGGACGAGGCCGAAGGCACCGCCGACGAGGCCGGTGCCGCCGAGGCCCCGGCACAGGACCTCGACCGTGAGCGGACCGAAGCCGCCACGGACGCCGAGGCCACCGACGACGCCGACGAGGACGACGACGAGGCCTGATCGGGCCCGCCGTACGGATGAACGGCTGAGCGCATGACGAAGGGCGGGACCCCCTGGGTCCCGCCCTTCGTCATGTCCGGCTCCGGTGTCCGGGCCCCTGCGTCCGGGTCCGCGATCCCGCGCTCAGAGCTCCAGCGCGCGCAGCACCAGCCCGGACGCAGGCTTCGGCCCGAACGACGTCGACTTGCGGGGCATCGTCACGCCCTGCCTGGCCAGATCGCGTACGACCTCCTCGCGGACCGGATGCATCAGCACCGCCGTCCCGCCGTCCCGCTCCGCCTTGGCGACCGTGGCCGCCGTGTCGTGGATGTAGGCGATGTGGGCGGGCGAGTCCTCGGGGATGTGCCAGACGTGTTCCAGGAGCGTGGCGTGCAGGACCGTTGCGTCCAGGGAGCGCCAGGCGGCCGGACGGTCGGCCGGGACCGTGCGGACGAGCAGGTCCGGGTCGGGCCGGTCCACCAGGTGGAAGGCGCCGTCGCCGGCCAGCAGGAAGGCGTTGCCCGCGCAGGAGGCGTCGGCCAGTGCCTCCAGAGCCTCGGCCAGCGGCACGTACATGCGCCGCACGCGGAACAGGCCTTCGAGGGGCGCCAGCGCCTCCGCGACCGGCAGGCCGTGCAGCAGGCGGTGGATGGCGCGGACGCGCAGCGGATAGCGGACGGTGTCCACCAGCAGCACCAGGCCGTGGTCCCAGGCGCTCGGGGACGGGTGCTCGGCACGCAGCCGCAGATAGGTGGCCCAGCGGTGGTGGCCGTCGGCGATCAGCGCCTGGTGCCGGGCGAGGTCGGTCCGGACCAGGGTCAGATCGGCGGGGTCGGTCACCGACCACAGACGGTGCCGGACGCCGTCCTCCGTGGTCGTGGTCAGCAGCGGCGCACCCAGGACCGTCCGCTCGATCACCTCGGCCGTGGCGCCGTCGCCGCGGTAGGTCAGCAGCAGGGGTTCCAGATTGGCGCGGGTGGCGCGCATCAGGGCCGCGCGCTCGGCCACGACCGGCCCTATCACGTCCTCGTGCGGCAGGACCACGCCCTCGGACGGCTCCGACAGGCGCAGGGCACCGATCACACCGCGCTGCACCAGCCCGTCGACCGTCCGCTGCTCGTAGACGTACAGGGCGGGCTCGGGGTCGGCGGCCAGGACGCCCTCGGCCAGCCACCGGTGCAGCGTGTCGGCCGCCTGTTCGTTGCGGGTGCTGGGCGTGCCGGCCTGGGGGAGGATCAGCCGGACGATGTTGTGCGGGTCGGCCGACTGCAGATGGTGCAGGCCGTCGGGGCGCACGACGACGTCGTACGGGGGAGAGGTGACGGAGGCCAGGCTGCCGACCCGGTCGGGGTCGTATCGAAGGCCTCGGAACGGGGTCAGTTCCAGGCCTCGGCGCGCCGTTGCTTCCGAGGGACCTGCTGTCTTCATCCCGGCATCGTACGTGTGCCGGGACGGTGGGGGATGATCGGGGGAAACACGGTCGAACGAGGAGCGATGCGGAATGAGCCAGGGCGTCAGGACGAGTCCCGGGAGCCCCGGGAGCAGCAGCCGGCCTCTGGACGAGGTGTACGACACGGCGCTGCTGGACCTCGACGGGGTGGTGTACGCGGGCGGCCACGCGATCGCGCACGCCGTCGAGTCGCTGGCCGTGGCGCGTACGGACGGGATGCGGCTGGCGTACGTCACCAACAACGCGCTGCGCACGCCGGACGCCGTGGCGGAACACCTCACGGAGCTGGGCATACCGACGGGTGCCGAGGACGTCATCACGTCCGCGCAGGCGGTCGCGCGGCTGATCGGCGAGCAGGTGCCGGCCGGGTCGCGGGTCCTCGTCATCGGCGGTGAGGGGCTGCGGGTGGCGCTGCGCGAACGCGGCCTGACGCCCGTCGAGTCGGCGGACGACGATCCGGCGGCGGTCGTGCAGGGGTACGGCGGGCCGGACCTGACGTGGGGCCGGTTCGCCGAGGCGTCGTACGCGGTGGCCCGCGGGGTGCCGTGGTTCGCGTCCAACACCGACCTGACGATCCCGAGCGGGCGGGGCATCGCGCCGGGCAACGGCGCGGCGGTGGAGGTCGTGCGGATCGCGACCGGCGCCGAGCCGCAGGTCGCGGGCAAGCCGCTGCCTCCCATGCACCGGGAGACCGTCCTGCGCACCGGCGCGGAGCGGCCGCTGGTCGTCGGGGACCGGCTGGACACGGACATCGAGGGCGCGTTCAACGGCGGTGTGGACTCGCTGCTGGTGCTGACCGGGGTCACCGACGGCGCGCAGCTGCTCGCCGCGCCGCCGCGGCACCGGCCGACGTACGTGGACGCCGACCTGCGCGGGCTGCTCACCGGCCAGCCGGAGGTCACCCGGGAGGGTGAGGGTTTCCGGTGCGGCGGGTGGACGGCGACGGCCGGGGCGGACGAACTCGGGCTGGACGGGGACGGCGAGGCGCTGGACGGTCTGCGGGCTCTGTGCGCGGCGGCCTGGACGGCGGCCGGGGACGGCTCCTGCGCACTGGACGGCTCCAAGGCGCTGGCCCGGCTCGGACTCTGAGGGTGCGGGAGGTCCGCCGCCCCCGGGGTTCCCGGAGAGTGTCCTGAAGTGTGCGCCCGTCGTGGGCCCTTGGAACAGGGGCGGAAGAGGCGCCTCGGCGTCGAGATCGAATGCGAGGGTAGGCTAACCTAACCTCGTGTTGGTCGACAGTCCTCCGGAACAGCGCGCGGAGATATCCCCCGCGCCCCCCTCCCGCCGGGCGGCGCGGGCACTCGGGCTGCTCCTGTCCGCCGCGGTCCTCGTGCTCGTCGCCCTGGCGAGCATCGCGGTCGGGGCGAAGGCGCTGTCGCCCGACCAGGTCTGGCACGGTCTGTTCCACGCCACCGGCACCTACGGCGACGTCGTCGTGGACGAGCGGATCTCCCGCACGCTCCTCGGCCTGCTGGCCGGTGCCGCGCTCGGCCTGTCCGGCGCGGTCCTCCAGGCGCTCACCCGCAACCCGCTGGCCGATCCCGGGCTGCTCGGCATCAACGCCGGCGCCTCGGCCGCCGTCGTCACCGCCATCACCTTCTTCGGTGTCACCAGCCTGAGCGGCTATGTGTGGTTCGCCTTCGCGGGCGCGGCGGCGGTCGGCGCACTGGTGTGGTTCCTCGGCGGCAGCCGGGGCGCGACACCGGTGCGGCTCGCGCTCGCCGGCACGGCGATCAGCGCCGCGCTGTACGGCTACCTCCAGGCCGTGATGATCACGGACGACGCCGCGCTGGGCAGGATGCGCTTCTGGACGGTCGGTTCACTGGCCTCGGCCTCGGACTCGACGATCCGGCAGGTGCTGCCGTTCCTCGCGGCGGGCACGGTCCTCGCGCTCGCGCTGGCCCGGCCGCTGAACGCCATGGAGATGGGCGACGACACCGCCCGCGCGCTCGGCGCCCACCTCAACCGCACCCGCGCGCTGGCCATGCTCGCCGCGACGGTGCTGTGCGGCGCCGCGACGGCCGCCTGCGGCCCGATCGTCTTCGTCGGACTGATGGTCCCGCACATGGTGCGCTCCTTCACCGGCCCCGACCTGCGCTGGATCCTCCCGTACGCCGCGGTCCTGTCGCCGGTGCTGCTGCTCGGCGCCGACGTCGTCGGCCGGGTCGTCGTGCGGCCCTCGGAACTCCAGGTCGGCATCGTCACCGCGCTCATCGGCGGGCCGGTCTTCATCTTTCTCGTACGACGGCGGAGGACGGCCCAGCTGTGAAGACCCGACTCAGGAGCCGTGCCGTGCGCACCCCCGGCGGGCTGTCGCTGCGCCTGGACCTCCGCTCCCTGGCCGTCGTCGTGCTGCTGGCGCTCGCCGCGATCGCCGCGGGGGTGGCGCTGATCGGCACCGGGGACGCGAAGATCCCGGCGGCCGACGTGCTCAGGACGCTGGCCGGGAACGGCAACGCGTACCAGAACTTCATCGTCGAGGAGCTGCGGCTGCCGCGCGTCCTGGTCGGCCTGCTGGTCGGCGCCTCGCTCGGCCTCGGCGGCGCGGTGTTCCAGGCCGTGTCCCGCAACCCGCTGGGCAGCCCCGACGTGCTGGGCCTGTCGCAGGGGTCGACCGCGGGCGCGCTGGTCGTGATCGTGCTGATGTCCGGCAGTGCCGCCCAGGTCACCGTCGGCGCGCTGCTCGGCGGACTGCTGACCGGGCTCGCCATCTATCTGCTCGCCTGGAAGCAGGGCGTGCACGGGTACCGGCTCGTCCTGGTCGGCATCGGCGTCTCGGCGTTCGTCACCGCGGTCAACGGCTATCTGCTCACCAAGGCCGACCTGGTGGACGCGGCCCGCGCGGTGGTGTGGATGACCGGCTCGCTCGACGGCCGTGACTGGACGCAGGTCTGGCCGCTGCTGGCGCTGTGCGCCGTCGTCGTCCCGCTGGTCCTCGTCAACGGCCGGGGCCTGAGGATGATGGAGATGGGCGACGACGTCGCGAACGCGCTCGGCGTGCGCGTGCAGCGCGTACGGATGGTCCTGATGGTCTGCGCCGTCCTGCTGACCGCGGCCGCCACCGCCGCCGCGGGACCCGTCAGCTTCGTGGCGCTCACCGCCCCCCAGCTCGCCCGGCGGCTGACCCGCTCGCCCGGTCCGAACCTGGTCCCCTCGCTCTTCATGGGCGCGGCCCTGCTGGTCACCGCCGACTGGGCCTCCCAGCGCGTCTTCGGCGCCGACCAGCTGCCGGTGGGCGTGGTCACCGGAGTGCTGGGCGGCGGCTATCTGCTCTGGCTGCTCGTCACCGAGCGCAGGGCGGGCCGGATATGAGCGAGGGCGCGCAGAGCACGAGCGAGAGCGAGCGCGGCCCGGCGACGGGCGGCCCGCACCAGAACACCCCGAGGAGCACCGTGAACCGCCTGTCCGCCGAGAACGTCACCCTCGCCTACGACCGGCGCGTCATCGCCGAGAAGCTGTCGGTGGAGATACCCGACAACTCCTTCACGGTGATCGTCGGCCCGAACGCGTGCGGCAAGTCGACCCTCCTGCGGGCGCTGTCGCGGATGCTCAGGCCCACCGAGGGCCGGGTGCTGCTGGACGGGCAGACCATCCAGTCGATGCCGGCCAAGAAGGCCGCCCGCACCCTCGGCCTGCTGCCGCAGTCGTCCATCGCGCCCGACGGCATCACCGTCGCCGACCTCGTCGGCCGCGGCCGGTACCCGCACCAGGGCCTGCTGCGCCAGTGGTCCGCCGAGGACGAGCGCGTCGTCCAGGAGTCCATGGCCCACACCGGTGTCGCCGAGCTCGCCGACCGGTACGTCGACGAGCTATCCGGCGGTCAGCGCCAGCGCGTCTGGATCGCCATGGCGCTCGCCCAGCAGACCCCGCTGCTCCTCCTGGACGAGCCGACCACCTACCTCGACATCCAGCACCAGATCGACGTCCTCGACCTGTGTGCCGAGCTGCACGAGACCCAGGGCCGCACCCTGGTCGCCGTCCTGCACGACCTCAACCACGCCGCCCGGTACGCCACCCATCTGATCGCCCTGCGCGGCGGCGAGGTGATCGCCGAGGGCGCGCCGAAGGACATCGTCACCGCCGGTCTGGTCGAGGAGGTCTTCGGGCTGCGCTGCCAGGTCATCGACGACCCCGAGACGGGCACCCCGCTGGTGGTGCCGGCCGCGCGCGGGGCGCGGAAGGCGAAGGTCCCGGCCGCTTCCTGAGCGCCGCCGGCCGGGCGCGGACCGGACGGCGTGGCACGGGCCGCTTCCGGGCACACGTCGCCGGGCCCGCGCTACAGCAGCTTTCTGAGCTGGAACAGGTCCAGCAGGCTCGCCTCCAGCCGCACCCGGCCGGAACCCCAGGCGGTCGCGAAGTTCAGCCGGCCGTCCACCAGCGACACCAGGTCGTCCCCCGCCATCGCGAGCCTTATCCGGGCCCGCTCGCGGGGCGCCCCCGGGTGGGTCTCGTCCACCTCGATCCGGCCTCCGGTCATCCGGCCGGCGAAGGTGATGTCGAGGTCGGTGATGTGACAGCTCACCGTCCGGTCCAGGGCGGCGGCCGCGCGGACGTCGCCCTCGGCCCCCCGCATGCTGTCCGAAAGCTTCTCCAGTGCGGCGCGGCACTGCTCGATCGTGGCCATCGCGGACGACGGTACCCCAGCGGTTCGCGGTAGCGTCTGGGCATGAGCGAGTCCGTGTCCGAGACAGAGAGCGTCACCGCGGCCGTACCCCCGGACGGTCCCGCCGTCCCGGCGCCGCTGGACGTGGCGCGCCCGCCCACCGGCGACGCGGGGATCGACGCCGCGCTGGAGCGGCTGGCCGACGCCGACCACCTCGCCACCGACGGACACCTCGAGGTGTACGAGGATGTACACCAGGGGCTGCGGGACGCGCTCACCGCGCTGGACTCCCGCCCGGGACCTCCGGTCCCGGCCCGGCATCCGGCCGGCGCCCCCGGGTGAGACCCCGCGGGCCGCACTTTTTCGAACGTCGTTACACAAGCAGGAGCTGAACCGAACGTGGCAGGAGTCGCACGCCGTCGTCTGGACGCCGAACTGGTCCGCCGGAAGCTCGCGCGCTCGCGCGAGCACGCCGGCCAGCTGATCGCCGCCGGGCGGGTCACCGTGGGCAGGACCGTGGCGACCAAGTCGGCCACGCAGGTGGAGACCGCGGCGGCGATCGTCGTCCAGACGGACGACGGCGACCCGGACTACGTCTCCCGGGGCGGCCACAAGCTCGCCGGCGCCCTGGAGGCCTTCGTGCCGCTGGGGCTCGCCGTCGAGGGCCGGCGCGCGCTCGACGCCGGCGCGTCCACCGGCGGCTTCACCGACGTCCTGCTGCGCGCGGGCGTCGCCCATGTCGTCGCCGTCGACGTCGGCTACGGCCAGCTCGCCTGGTCTCTCCAGAGCGATGAACGCGTCACCGTCAAGGACCGTACGAACGTACGAGAGTTGACGCTCGAGGCGATCGATGGGGAACCTGTGGATCTTGTCGTGGGCGATCTGTCCTTCATCCCGCTGGGGCTGGTGCTGCCCGCCCTGAAGCGGTGCGTGAAGCCGGACGCCGACCTGGTGATGATGGTCAAGCCGCAGTTCGAGGTGGGCAAGGAGAGGCTCGGCAGCGGGGGGGTCGTACGGAGTCCGCAGCTGCGGGCGGAGGCCGTGCGAGGAGTGGCCGAGAAGGCCTGGGAGCTGGGGCTCGGGGTGCGCGGGGTCACCGCGAGCCCGCTGCCCGGCCCGTCGGGCAATGTCGAGTACTTCCTGTGGCTGACGGCCGGTGCTCCGCGACTGGACCCGGCCGATGTCGAGAGAGCAGTGGCGGAGGGGCCGCGTTGACACAGAACCGAGCGCGAACTGTTTTCCTGCTCGCCCACACCGGGCGGCCGGCGGCGATCCGCAGTGCGGAACTCGTCGTGAAGGGCCTGCTGCAGCACGGCATCGGGGTGCGCGTGCTGGAGGAGGAGGCGTGCGACATCCCGCTGTCCGACGAGGTGGAACTCGTCAAGGAGGCGACACCGAAGTGCCTGGACGGCTGTGAGCTGCTGATCGTCCTCGGCGGCGACGGCACACTGCTGCGCGGCGCCGAGTTCGCGCGGGCCTCCGGGGTCCCGATGCTCGGCGTCAACCTCGGACGTGTCGGCTTCCTCGCCGAGGCCGAGCGGGACGACCTCGACCGGGTCGTCGACCGGGTGGTGGCCCGGTCGTACGAGGTCGAGGAGCGCATGACCATCGATGTCGTCGTGCACCGCAACGGCGACATCGTGCACACCGACTGGGCGCTCAACGAGGCGGCCGTGCAGAAGGCCGGCGCCGAGAAGATGCTCGAGGTCGTGCTGGAGATCGACGGCCGTCCGGTCACCGAGTTCGGCTGCGACGGGATCGTCCTGTCGACGCCCACCGGCTCCACGGCCTACGCGTTCTCCGCGGGCGGCCCCGTGGTGTGGCCGGAGGTGGAGGCGCTGCTGATGGTGCCGATCAGCGCGCACGCGCTGTTCGCGAAGCCGCTGGTCACCTCGCCGGACTCGGTGCTCGCGGTGGAGGTGCTGCCGCACATCCCGCCGGGTGTGCTGTGGTGCGACGGGCGGCGGACCATCGAGCTGCCGCCCGGGGCGCGGGTGGAGGTGCGGCGGGGGGCGGTGCCGGTGCGGCTGGCCCGGCTGCACCACGCCTCGTTCACGGACCGGCTCGTGGCGAAGTTCGCGCTGCCGACGACCGGCTGGCGGGGGGCGCCGCACTAGCCGGCGCCAGGGGGCTGGTTCCGGTTCGCCGGTGGGCGCGGGTCCGTCGTGGGTGCCCGCGCCCACGCGGCGGAGCCGCGCATCGGCACAGCCCCGCGCCCCTGAGGCAGCACCACTCGCCGGAGTGACATTGCTGCCCTATGTGCGCTCACCGCCTCCGACCTCGTATGGTCTGTTCCGTGTTGGAGGAGATGCGGATACGGTCACTCGGGGTCATCGACGACGCCGTCGTGGAGCTGTCACCGGGGTTCACCGCCGTCACCGGCGAGACGGGTGCCGGCAAGACCATGGTGGTCACCAGCCTGGGGCTGCTGCTCGGCGGTCGCGCCGACCCGGCGCTCGTGCGGATCGGGGCGGGGAAGGCGGTCGTCGAGGGGCGCATCGCCGTACCCCCGGACGCCTCCGCCGTCCTGCGGGCCGAGGAGGCCGGGGCGGAGCTGGACGACGGCGCCCTGCTGATCAGCCGCACCGTCTCCGCCGAGGGCCGCTCACGGGCGCACCTGGGCGGGCGCAGCGTGCCGGTGGGACTGCTGTCCGAGCTGGCCGACGACCTGGTGGCCGTGCACGGCCAGACCGACCAGCAGGGGCTGCTGAAGCTGTCCCGGCAGCGGCAGGCGCTCGACCGCTACGCCGGGGCCGCGGTCACCAAGCCGCTGACCGAGTACACCGAGGCCTACCGGCGGCTGCGGGCCGTCTCCACCGAGCTGGAAGAGATCGTCACCCGCGCGCGTGAGCGCGCCCAGGAAGCCGACATGCTGCGCTACGGCCTCGACGAGATCGCCGCGGTCGAACCGCGCGCCGGGGAGGACACCGAGCTGGCGGAGGAGGCGGAGCGGCTGGGGCACGCCGAGGCGCTGTCCTCCGCCGCGACCGCCGCGCACGGCGCGCTCGCGGGCAACCCCGAGGACCCCGAGGGGATCGACGCCTCGACGCTCGTCGCGGGTGCCCACCGGGCCCTGGAGGCCGTCCGCTCGCACGACCCCGGGCTGGCCGCGCTCGCCGACCGGATCGGCGAGGTCGGCATCCTGCTCGCCGACGTGGCCGGTGAGCTCGCCGGATACGCCGACGACCTGGACGCCGACCCGCGCCGGCTCGCCGCCGTCGAGGAGCGCAGGGCCGCGCTGACGGCCCTCACCCGCAAGTACGGCACCGACGTCGCCGCCGTCCTCGCCTGGGCCGAGCAGAGCGCCGCACGGCTGACCGAGCTGGACGGCGACGACGAGCGGATCGGTGAGCTCACCGCCGAACGGGACGAGCTGCGCACCGGGCTCGGCGCGCTGGCGCAGGCGCTGACCGACGCCCGGACCGAGGCCGCCGAACGGTTCGCCGCCGCCGTGACCGAGGAGCTCGCCTCGCTGGCGATGCCGCACGCGCGCGTGTCCTTCGACATCCGGCAGACCGAGGACCCCGAGGGCGTCGAGGTCGGCGGCCGGACCGTCGCCTACGGGCCGTCGGGCGCGGACGAGGTCGAGCTGCTGCTCGCGCCCCACCCCGGTGCCCCGCCGCGGCCCATCGCCAAGGGCGCGTCCGGCGGCGAGCTGTCCCGTGTGATGCTCGCCGTGGAGGTCGTCTTCGCGGGCACCGACCCCGTGCCGACCTACCTGTTCGACGAGGTCGACGCCGGTGTCGGCGGCAAGGCCGCCGTCGAGATCGGGCGGCGCCTGGCGAAGCTCGCCAGGACCGCGCAGGTCGTCGTCGTCACCCACCTGCCCCAGGTCGCCGCCTTCGCCGACCGGCAGCTGCTGGTCGAGAAGACCAACGACGGCACGGTCACCCGGTCCGGCGTGAAGGTGCTGGAGGGCGAGGAACGCGTCCGCGAACTGTCCCGGATGCTCGCCGGCCAGGAGGACTCCGAGACGGCCCGCGCCCACGCGGAGGAACTCCTGGCCACGGCCCGGAGCGAACACTAGGTACTCACCCCGGACCGCCCCGGATCCGCACCCCTACGGGGACGCTGGTCCGGGGCGGCCGGGACCCCTACGGGGACGCTGGTCCGGGGGCGGTCCGGGACGGGTGCGCGTGCGGGGCGGGTCCGGGACGGTCGCGTCCGCGCGCCGCCGGTTCCGCGTCCGCGCGAGGGGCGCGCGGCTTTCGGAACGCGCCCCCGGGGGAGCTCCCGCGGGGACACCGGGCGCGCGGTGCCGCGTACGCACGCCGTCGCGGCCGCGGGCGCCGCCAGAGCGGCCGGTTCCTCCGCGCGGGGGAACCCGACAGCACGCGCGCACGGTCGCCGCGCGTCGCTGACCTCGCGGTACGAAGGCCGGGAGCCGTTCGGCCGCCCAGGGTGTTCTTTCACCCGTGTGGGTGACGTGCTCCGGCGCATTGCCCCCGCCTGCCGCACCGTGCGCCTCCCCGCGTTTCCCGGAACGGCCGTACGTGCTGGCATGCTTGGCGGGGAACGCGGTCCGCGGGGAAGGCACGCGCGGTACGTGCCTCCCGCCTCCTTCCGCCCGCTACCTTCTGTACGTTCCCTCGTGACCGATCCCCGGCCCGTGCCGGAAACCGAATCAGGAGCCCGGCCCCGTGAGCCCCGTGAGCAGCAACGCACCGCACGGCCTGTCGCCGCTGCGCACCGTGCAGGTGCTGGGCGGGGGCAACGCCGGCAGCAGTGCGCACGTGCGCTCCCTGGCGGACGGGCTCGTCGCCCGGGGCGTGCGCGTCACCGTGTGCGCTCCCGCCGAGGCGGACCACGCCTACGACTTCACCGGGGCCGGTGCCGAGCATGTGCCCGTGCCCCGCAGCAGCGACCCGGCCTCCGTGGCCGCGCTCCGGGCGGCCTGCGCCCAGGCCGACCTCGTCCACGCGCACGGACTGCACGCGTCCTTCCGCGCCGTGCTCGCCCTCGGCGGCCGCACCACCCCGCTGGTGGTCACCTGGCACAACCGCGCCCACGCCGAGGGCGCGCGGGCCCATCTGCTGCGGCTGCTGGAGCGGCGCGTGGCGCGGACGGCCGCCGTGGTGCTCGGCACCACCTCCGAGCTGGTGGACCGGGCCCGCCGCACCGGCGCGCGGGACGCCCGGCTCGGCGCCGTGGCGCTGCCGGGCCGGCGCCGGCCGCCCGGCGGCGACCCCGACCGGCCGCGCCCCAAGACGCGCGCCGAACTCGGCGCCATCGACAGGCCCTTGCTGATGGCCGTCGGCTCCCTCGACCGGCACCGCGGCTACGACGTCCTGCTGGACGCGGCCCGCGTGTGGCGGGACCTGGACCCGATGCCGCTGGTCGTCGTCGCGGGGGAGGGCCCGCTGCGGCCGGAGCTGCAACGGCGGATCGAGGACGAGGACCTGCCGGTCCGGCTCCTCGGCACCCGCGACGACGTGCCCGAACTCCTCGCCGCCGCCGATGTGGCCCTGCTGGCCAGCAGGTGGGAGTCACGCTCCGTCCTGGCCCAGGAGGCCCTGCACGCGGGCGTGCCGCTCGTCGCCACCGCCGTCGGGGGCGTCCCCGACCTGGTCGGCGACGCCGCCGAACTCGTCCCCTACGGCGACGCGCGGGCCCTCGCCGACACCGTCGTACGGCTGCTCGCCGACCCCGGGCGGTGCGCGCTGCTCCGCGAGCGCGGACTGCGGCAGGCCGCCGGCTGGCCGACCGAGGACGAGACGGTCGCCCAGGTCCTCAGCGTCTACGACGAACTGACCCAGCCCAGGCCCCTGGTGTAGGTCCTGTCTTCCGGATCCTGTCTCCCGGATCCTGCCGGTGTGTTCAGGGCACGTGGCGGCGTGCGCGCAGGGCGAGGCTCAGCGCCAGGACCGTCTGCGGGTCGTCGAGGTCGGTGCCCAGCAACTCGCCGATGCGGGCGAGCCGGTTGTAGAGGGTCTGGCGGTTGAGGTGCAGTTCGCGGGCGGTCTCGGCCTTGCGGCCCGCGTGCGCGAGATAGGTCTCCAGGGTGGGCAGCAACGGCGGCCTGGCACGCCGGTCGTGGTCGCGCAGCGGGCCGATCGCCCGGTCCACGAAGGCCGCCAGATCCGGATGGTCGCGCAGCCGCCACAGCAGCAGGTCGGTGTCCATGCGGCGCGCGTCGTACCAGGGCCGGTCGGGCAGCCCCTGCGCCGCGGCCGCCGTCTCCGCCGCGTGCCGCAGCCCCGCCGACGCGGCCGCCCAGCCGCCCGCGACGCCCACCACCACGACCGGCGGCCGGGACCCGGGCCGCAGCATCCCCGCCCGCTCCGCGCCCGCCCGCAGCGCCGCCGCCACCTTGTCGGCGACCGCCGCCCGCTCCGGCTCCGCGCGCAGCCCGAGCAGCACCGGCACCCGGCCCTCGACCGGCCGTACCCCCAGCAGGACCGGCAACCCCACCGCGGCCAGCTCCTCCGCGACCGCGCGCGCCAGCAGCGCCCAGCCCCCGCCCGGCGAGAGGACGTCCCCGACCCGCATGACCACCGGCAGCAACGGGCCGTCGCCGGGCCGGAAACCGAGGACGCGGGCCTGCGCCGGGGCCGCCTCGGCGGTGATCCGGCCCTCGGCCAGGTCGGTCAGGAAATCCCCCCGGCCGCGCGCCGCGAGCTCCTCCTCCTGGCGGGCCTGCATCAGCACCACGGCCAGGATCCCCGCCGCCCGCTCGGCCGCGATCCGGTGAACCGGGGCGAGCGGGGTCCGCACGGGCAGCAGCACCAGCCGGGCCCGCACCGCGCCCGGTCCCGCGCCGGTTCCGCCGCCGGGCACGTCCACCAGCACCGAACCGGCCGGCGGCGGCACGTCCTTGTGCGGCCCCCGCAGCCCCTCCCACACCTGGAGCGGATCCGCGCCCTCGGGGCCCGTCCCGGCGGCGTACAGCAGCCGGCCGTCCGCGGTCTCCAGGAACACCGGGTTGCCGCCGAAGTCGGCGAGGATGCCCAGCACCTGCGGCACCCCGCCCCCGCCCAGCAGCGCCTCGGTGCACCGCCGGTGCACCTCCTCCGCCCGCTGGAGCAGCGCGTAGTGCCCGTTGACGATCTCGGTGTGGATCTCCTCGGTGACGGCCACGAACGGCACCTCGCGGTGCAGCTGCACCAGCGGCAGCCCGGCGGCGCGCGCGGTGTCCACCAGGGCCGCGGGCAGCCGGGTGAAACGCGGACCGAGCTCCACCACCAGGGCCGCGATGCCGCGTTCGGCGAGGGTGCGCACGAACGCCCGCTGATCGGCCGGCCGTGTGCCCAGGCCGTAGCCCGTGGTCAGCAGCAGCTCGCCGCCCTTGAGCAGCGACGCGATGTTCGGCACCTCGCCCGCGTGCACCCAGCGCACGGTGCGCCCCAGCCGGTCGGCGCCCGCCAGGATCTCCGGCAGCCCGCTGCGCAGCCCCGGCAGCTCCAGGGCCCGCCGGACGGTGATCCCGGCGTCCGAAGTGACGGCTGAGTTCTCCGTACCGCTGTCCATGCACCGGACGCTACCTGCGAGAACGTCCGGGCGACAGCTCCGGGCGCCCGCTACAGCGGCCTGATGTTGTGGTTGAAGCGGAACACGTTGTCCGGGTCGTACGCCCGCTTCACCTTCTCCAGCCGCAGCATGTTCCCGGCGCCCAGCCCCGCGCTCACCCGCTCGGAGCCCTCGTCGCCGATGAAGTTCAGGTACACGTCCCCGGTGCGCCACGGACGCGCGTCGGCACGGACGTCCCGCACCCAGGCGACCGCCCGCTCGTCGTCGGCCGGGTCCTCCCAGACGCCGAAGGGATGCACGACCCAGGGCGCGTCCCGGTAGGGCAGCGGGTAGTCGTGTGGACCGGCCGCGACCGCCCCGCCCTGCGGGAACAGCACGTGCTGGGTGCCGGTCGGCACCGGCATGCTCTCCGCGCGGGCGCAGTACCGGTCCACCCAGGCGTCGGGCAGCCCCGTCAGATACTCCGCCGACCAGTAGTTCCGCATCCCGGGCGGATCGTCGATCATGCACTGCAGATCCGCGTACGGCAGCGTGGCGACCACCTCGCCCGCGTGCGGCAGCGCCAGCAGCGGTCCGGCCAGCCGCCGCAGCCCCTCCTCGCCGCCCGCGTACGTCACCAGCACCCCGCACACGAGCCGCCCGACCAGGTCCTCGGGGACGAACTCCTCGGGCGGCCCGGTGATGTACAGCGCCGCTCCGCCGATCTCGTCGGGGCCGGAGCCGATCAGCTCCCGGAAGGCGCGGACCGCTTCGGGTCCGGACTCCGGCGGGTAGATCAGCAGGGCGACGGAGAACTCCGGCAGCTCGTGCACCGCCAGGGTGAGCGCGGTGGCGACCCCGAAGTTGCCGCCGCCGCCGTGCAGGGCCCAGAACAGCTCGGGATTCTCGTCGGCGCTCGCCCGCACCCGGCGCGCGTCGGCGGTCACCAGTTCCGCACCGAGGAGGTTGTCGGCGGCCAGGCCGAAGAGGCGGTCGAGCCAGCCGGTGCCGCCGCCGAGGACGAACCCGCCGACGCCGGTGGTCGAGACGCGGCCGCCGGTGGTGGCGAGGCCGTACGGCTGGGTGGCCCGGTCCAGGTCGCTCATCGTCGCGCCGCCCTCGACCCGGACCGCCTCGGCCGCCGGGTCGACCGTCACCCCGCGCATCCGGCGCAGGTCCACCACGACCGCGCCGTCGCCCAGCGCGGTACCGGCCACGCCGTGCCCGCCGCCGCGCACCGCGACCGGCAGGTCCAGGTCCCGCGCGAAGCGCACCGCGCGGACCACGTCGGCGGTGTCCGCGCACCGGGCGATCACCGCCGGGTGCCGGTCGATCATCGCGTTGAAGACGGTGCGGGCCTCGTCGTAGCCCCGGTCGCCCGGGGCGAACACCTCGCCGGCCAGGTCCTCGCGCAGCGCGGCCAGAGCCGCGTGCGCCTTCGAGCGGACGGCCATGACAGCCCCCTTCCGTACGAAAACGGGGCATACGTCCGCGTCAAGCCTAGGGGAGACACGCCCTGGGGCGTGCCTCCCACCGGAGGGACCGGAGGCAGGGGCGGGGGATCAGCCCCCGTAGGCGCCCGAGGCCGTCAGCCGCAGCGCGGTGTCGATCAGCGGGACGTGGCTGAAGGCCTGCGGGAAGTTGCCGACCTGGCGCTGCAGCCGCGGGTCCCACTCCTCGGCGAGCAGCCCGAGGTCGTTGCGCAGCGCGAGGAGCTTCTCGAACAGCTGGCGGGCCTCGTCCACCCGGCCGATCATCGCGAGGTCGTCCGCCATCCAGAACGAACACGCGAGGAAGGCGCCCTCGTCACCGGGCAGCCCGTCGACGCCCGCGTGCTCACCGTCGGTGGGGTAGCGCAGGATGAACCCGTCCGGCGTGGACAGCTCGCGCTGGATCGCCTCGATGGTGCCGATCACCCGCTTGTCGTCCGGCGGCAGGAAGCCCATCTGCGGGATCAGCAGCAGCGAGGCGTCCAGCTCCTTGGAGCCGTAGTACTGCGTGAAGGTGTTGCGCTCCTTGTCGTAGCCCTTCTCGCACACCTCGCGGTGGATCTCGTCGCGCAGTTCCTTCCAGCGCTCCAGCGGGCCGTCCACCGCGCCGGACTCGATCAGCTTGATGGTGCGGTCCACGGCCACCCAGGCCATCACCTTGGAGTGCACGAACTGCCGGCGCGGGCCGCGCACCTCCCAGATGCCCTCGTCCGGCTCCTGCCAGTGGTCCTCCAGGTAGCGGATCAGCTTCAGCTGGAGCAGGGAGGCGTAGTCGTTGCGGGCGAGGCCCGTCATGTGCGCCAGGTGCAGGGCCTCGGTGACCTCGCCGTACACGTCCAGCTGGAGCTGGTGGGCGGCGCCGTTGCCGACCCGCACCGGGCGGGAGTTCTCGTACCCGGGCAGCCAGTCCAGCTCCGCCTCGCCCAGCTCGCGCTCACCGGCGATGCCGTACATGATCTGCAGGTTCTCCGGGTCGCCCGCGACCGCGCGCAGCAGCCACTCGCGCCAGGCGCGGGCCTCCTCGCGGTAGCCGGTGCGCAGCAGCGAGGACAGGGTGATCGCCGCGTCCCGCAGCCAGGTGTAGCGGTAGTCCCAGTTGCGGACACCGCCGATGTCCTCGGGCAGAGAGGTGGTCGGCGCGGCGACGATGCCGCCGGTGGGCGCGTACGTCAGCGCCTTCAGCGTGATCAGCGAGCGGATCACCGCCTCGCGGTACGGCCCGTGGTAGGTGCACTGCTCCACCCACTCGCGCCAGAACTCCTCCGTCGCCTCCAGCGCCGCCTCCGGCTCCGGCAGCGGCGGCGGCTCCTTGTGCGAGGGCTGCCACGAGATGGTGAACGCCACCCGTTCACCCGGTCCGACGGTGAAGTCGGAGTACGTCGTGAGGTCCTTGCCGTACGTCTCGGCGTCCGTGTCGAACCACACGGAGTCGGGCCCGGCGACCGCCACGGTCCGGTTGTCGTGCTTGTGCACCCACGGCACCACACGGCCGTAGGAGAACCGCATCCGCAGCTCCGAGCGCATCGGCACCCGGCCGGTGACGCCCTCCACGATCCGGATCAGCTGCGGGGCGCCGTCACGCGGCGGCATGAAGTCCGTCACGCGCACCGTGCCGCGCGGGGTGTCCCACTCCGACTCCAGGATCAGCGAGTCGCCGCGGTAGGTGCGCCGGGTCGCCGGGGGCGGCGGCGAGTCGGCCGCGTGCGCCGGGCCGAGCCGCCAGAAGCCGTGCTCCTCGGTGCCCAGCAGGCCGGCGAAGATGGCATGCGAGTCGAAGCGGGGCAGGCACAACCAGTCGGCTGTGCCGTCCCGGCAGACCAGTGCGGCGGTCTGCATGTCTCCGATGAGTGCGTAGTCTTCGATGCGCCCGGCCACGTGCAACTCCAGTCGAACGGCCACGTCATCCCCGCGCAGGGGCTGTCGCTTGGTGCGGTCAAGGGGTGTTGTTGTGCGTCGTTGAGCGGTGAAGCAAAGCAGCCGCCGAGCCCTGAGGCAACACGACAGTCCTTGCTCAACGAACTGCCGCGCCTCCGTGGTTCCGGGTGATGGGCGGGGGTGTGCCGTCGTCCGGCGGGCCCGGCAGCGAGTGTCCGAGCAGGATACGACGCACGTAGATGATCTGCGCGCCGCTCCGGGCAACCCGTGTGAGCCGAACGAGTGAGCATCGGGTGAAGGTCCCCGGCCGTGCCACGGGTTCCGCCCGGTGCCGCCGCCGGAGCCCGCGCCGCCGCCCGCGGCCGTGCCGAGGTGTGTACGGAGCGTGGCCGGAAGCCATCCCCTCCGGGCGCTGATACCCTGGTAGCCCGTGGACGGTGGGCCGGAAAAACCCCCGGACCGCAGCGACGGCGCCCCGCGAGGAATCACAAGATCCTCCGGGCCGGCAGCCGCACCGCATCACAGACAGCGACCACGGGAGCCCCCTCTTGGCCATGACGCCCAAATCCACGACGACCAAGCACATCTTCGTCACCGGGGGTGTCGCCTCCTCTCTCGGCAAGGGCCTCACCGCCTCCAGCCTGGGCATGCTGCTCAAGGCTCGCGGCCTGCGCGTCGTGATGCAGAAGCTCGACCCGTACCTGAACGTCGACCCGGGCACGATGAACCCCTTCCAGCACGGTGAGGTGTTCGTCACCAACGACGGCGCCGAGACCGACCTGGACATCGGCCACTACGAGCGCTTCCTCGACCGCGACCTCGACGGCTCCGCCAACGTCACCACCGGTCAGGTCTACTCCACGGTGATCGCCAAGGAGCGGCGCGGCGAGTACCTGGGCGACACCGTCCAGGTCATCCCGCACATCACCAACGAGATCAAGCACCGCATCCGCCGCATGGCCACCGACGAGGTGGACGTCGTCATCACCGAGGTCGGCGGCACCGTCGGCGACATCGAGTCGCTGCCGTTCCTGGAGACCGTCCGCCAGGTCCGCCACGAGGTCGGCCGCGACAACGTCTTCGTCGTGCACATCTCGCTGCTGCCCTACATCGGCCCCTCCGGCGAGCTGAAGACCAAGCCGACCCAGCACTCCGTCGCCGCGCTGCGCAACATCGGCATCCAGCCCGACGCGATCGTGCTGCGCTGCGACCGCGAGGTCCCCACCGCCATCAAGCGCAAGATCTCGCTGATGTGCGACGTCGACGAGGCCGCCGTCGTGGCCTGCCCCGACGCCCGCTCGATCTACGACATCCCGAAGGTCGTGCACGCCGAGGGCCTGGACGCCTACGTCGTCCGCAAGCTCGACCTGCCCTTCCGCGACGTCGACTGGACGACGTGGGAGGACCTGCTGGACCGCGTCCACAACCCCGACCACGAGATCACCCTCGCCCTGGTCGGCAAGTACATCGACCTGCCCGACGCCTACCTGTCGGTGACCGAGGCGCTGCGCGCCGGCGGCTTCGCCAACAAGGCCCGCGTCAAGATCAAGTGGGTCACCTCGGACGACTGCAAGACCCCGGCCGGTGCCGCCGCCGCCCTCGGCGACGTCGACGGCATCTGCATCCCGGGCGGCTTCGGCGACCGCGGTGTCTCCGGCAAGGTCGGCGCCATCGAGTACGCCCGCGAGAACAGGATCCCGCTGCTGGGCCTCTGCCTCGGCCTGCAGTGCGTCGTGATCGAGGCCGCGCGCAACCTGGCCGGCATCCCGGACGCCAACTCCACCGAGTTCGACCCGGGCACCGCCCACCCGGTCATCTCCACCATGGCCGAGCAGCTCGACATCGTCTCCGGCGAGGGCGACCTGGGCGGCACCATGCGCCTGGGCATGTACCCGGCGAAGCTGGCCGACGGCTCCATCGTGCGCGAGGTGTACGACGGCAAGGAGTACGTCGAGGAGCGCCACCGCCACCGCTACGAGGTGAACAACGCCTACCGCGCGGAGCTGGAGAAGAAGGCCGGCATCCTCTTCTCGGGCACCTCGCCCGACGGCAAGCTCGTCGAGTACGTCGAGTACCCGCGTGAGGTCCACCCCTACCTGGTCGCCACGCAGGCCCACCCCGAGCTGCGCTCGCGTCCGACCCGCCCGCACCCGCTGTTCGCCGGCCTGGTGAAGGCCGCCGTCGAGCGGAAGACGTCGAAGTAACACACCGGTTGTACGGTGGCCGGGGTGCGGACCTTCCCAGGTGCGCACCCCGGCTTTTCGTCGAGCCGGACTTTTCGCAAGCGCGTGGGAGGACAGGGCATGACCATCAAGGACACCCCCGAGGAGTGGGAGATCCGGGCGACGGAGACCCCCTTCACGGGCAACAAGACCTCCGTGCGCACGGACGACGTGGTCATGCCCGACGGCTCGGTCGCCCGCCGCGACTACCAGGTGCACCCCGGCTCGGTGGCCGTCCTCGCCCTCGACGAGCAGGACCGGGTGCTGCTCATCAACCAGTACCGCCACCCCGTACGGCACAAGCTCTGGGAGATCCCGGCCGGCCTGCTCGACGTGCCCGGCGAGAACCCGCTGCACGCCGCCCAGCGCGAGCTGTATGAGGAGGCCCACGTCAAGGCCGAGGACTGGCGGGTGCTGACCGACGTCTACACCACCCCCGGCGGCTGCGACGAGGCCGTCCGCATCTTCCTCGCCCGTGATCTGTCCGAGGCCGAGGGCGAGCGCTTCGTGACGGAGCACGAGGAGACCGACATGGCGTACGCGCGCGTGCCGGTGGACGAACTGGCGCGCCTGGTGCTCGCCGGCGACGTGCACAACAACTGCCTCGTCGTGGGCGTGCTCTCGCTGCTCGCGGCCCGCGCCGGGGACGGCGTCGACGCCCTGCGCCCGGCCGACGCGCCCTGGCCCGCGCGCCCCTTCGCCTCCTGACCGCTCCCTCGCGTGTCCCGCGCCCCCACCGGCGCATTGGTGTGACCATCGCCTGATCCGATCGAGGGATGTACCCGCCCCGCTCCGCCGGGAACGTCGCAGAGAGTGAACTAGGCTCTGATCGCCCGCACCGGAGACCCGGCGGGCTTGCGCGTGCGGTGGGACGGGAGTGTGGCCCGTGACGGATCAGGCGGTGGACACAGGCGGCGTTCGGCTGTCGGGAGCCCCGGCGGCGGAGGGCCGGTTCCTCGGCCGGACACGCGAGCTGAAGGAACTGCGCGCCGACATCGAACGCACAGGACTGGACACCCTCGCCGGCCGCAAGGCGCCCCGCGCCCGCGTGCTCCTCATCGCGGGCCGCCCCGGCTCCGGCCGCACCGCGCTCGCCGAGGAACTCGTGCGGCAGGTGGCGGAGCGTTACCCCGACGGAGTCCTGCGGGCCCGGCTCAGCGAGCCCGGCGGCACCCCCGTACCGGTCGAGCGCACCGCCCGCGACCTGCTCACCGCGCTCGACGTGCCGGCCCCCGCCGGGGCGGCCGAGGACGAGCTGACCGAGATGCTGCGCGAGGCCCTCGCGGGGAGCCGGCGACTGCTCCTGCTGGACGACGCGGCGAGCGCCGACCAAGTCGACGCGCTGCTGCCGGACGCCCCCGACTGCCTGGTGGTCGCCGTCTCCGGCGGCCCGCTCACCGGCATCGCCGACGTCCGCCCCTGCACCCTCGGCGGCCTGGACACCAAGTCCGCCGTCGCCCTGCTCACCCGCTACACCGGCTCGGTGCGCATCACCGTCGACCCGCGCGCCGCCGAGACCCTGGCCGAGGCCTGCCAGGGCCAGCCGGCCGCGCTCACGCTGGCCGGCGGCTGGCTCGCCTCCCGGCCCCAGGCGGCCGTCTCCGACCTCGCCAAACGGCTGCACAAGGACGCCGAGGACGGCGCCGACGGCACCCCGCTCGCCCGGGTCTTCCGGCTCGTGCACGACCAGCTGCCCGGCCAGGCCGCCCGGATACTGCGACTGCTCTCCCAGGCCCCGCCCGCGCCGGTCGACCCGCACACCGCCTCCGCCCTGGCCGGCTGCTCGGTGGACGCCGCGCGCGGCGCGCTGGACGAGCTGGTGTCCGTCGGCCTGCTGCGGCCCGTCGCCTCCCCGCTGCCCGAGTACGACGTGCCCGGCTGCCTGCACCCCCTGCTGCACGCCCTGGCCGAGAGCCAGGAGCGGCCGGGCGAGCTCCAGCTGGCCCGCGCCCGCCTGCTCGAACGCGATGTGCGGCTGCTCCAGTCCTGCCGGGCGATCACCGAGACCGACAGCCCGCAGGCCCGGGAGAAGCTGCAGGCGCTGCCCCCGGCCCTGCGCTTCCCGAGCCCCCGGGCCGCCGCCGAGTGGCTCGACGTCCGGCGCCCCGCCCTGCTGGCCGCCGTCCGGCTCGCCGTCGCCGACGGGGAGCTGGACACCCTCGCCCGCCGGCTGATGTCCCAGCTGGTCAGGGCCCTGGTCGCGCACGTCGGCACCCAGGCCGCCGCACCCGACCTGTACGGCGTCCACCGGCTCGTCCTCGACGTCGCCGAGCGGCGCGGGCTGCCCCGGGAGCGGGCCGCGGCCCTGCTGAACCTCGGCGACCTCGACGCCCAGACCGGCCGCACCCGGGACGCGCTGGTCCGCTACCGGGCCGCCCTGGACGCCGGACGCGAGGCGGGCGACCCGTACGCGACCGGCCGCGCGATGGAATCCGTAGGCGGCGCCTACCAGGAGCTGGGGGACCACGACCGGGCCGCCGACTGGTTCGGCCGCGCCCTCGCCGACCGGCTGGCCCGCGACGACCGCGCGCAGGCCGCCCGGCTGTACGGCCGGATCGGCACCGCCCACACCTACGCGGGCCGCTACGGCGAGGCGCTGCGCAACTGGCGGGCCGCCGTCGCCGGATACCGCAAGGACGGCGATGTGCCCGCCCACGCGCGCGCGTTGAGCGAGCTGGCCCGGGTCCAGGAGTACGCGGGCCGCCCGGCGGAGTCCCTGGGCACCTGCCGGGAGGCGATCGAGTGGGCGCGGCGGGCCGAGGACACCCGGCTCCAGGCCGCGCTCCAGCTCCGGCTCGCCGACACCCTGGACCGTCTCGGCGACCCGGTCGCGGCCCGCCTGCACCGTGTCGCGGCGGAGCGCATGCTGGTGGAAGAGGCCCCGGAGGACGAGGTCTGCGGCAGGGACGGCGACGATGCCTGCGAAATCCGCAGCACATCTGGTGAAGATTGATGCAATGAAAGGCTAGACACTCGGAACGCCTTCATTAAACTGGCTCTGCCGCACGTTCTCCTGCGGTGTCTCCCGGTGTGCGCCGGCATGCATGGTTATGTGCAGGTGACGCACCCGTCATACCCCCTGAGTCAAGGACCGTGATCGACGTGAAGGTCGGCATCCCCCGCGAGGTCAAGAACAACGAGTTCCGGGTGGCCATCACCCCCGCCGGCGTGCACGAGCTGGTGCGCAACGGCCACCAGGTCGTCATCGAGCGGGGCGCCGGCCTCGGTTCCTCGATCACGGACGAGGAGTACACGGCCGCCGGTGCCGCCATCCTCGACAGCGCCGACGAGGTGTGGGCCACCGCCGACCTGCTGCTGAAGGTCAAGGAGCCCATCGCGGAGGAGTACCACCGCCTCCGCAAGGACCAGATCCTCTTCACCTACCTGCACCTGGCCGCGTCCAAGGAGTGCACGGACGCCCTGGTGGACTCCGGCACCACGGCCATCGCCTACGAGACGGTCGAGCTGGCCAACCGCGCGCTGCCGCTGCTGGCCCCGATGTCCGAGGTCGCGGGCCGGCTGGCCCCGCAGGTCGGCGCCTACCACCTGATGGCCCCGGCCGGCGGCCGCGGCGTGCTGCCGGGCGGCGTCCCGGGCGTGACCCCGGCCAAGGCCGTCGTCATCGGCGGCGGCGTGTCCGGCTGGAACGCCACGCAGATCGCCATCGGCATGGGCTTCGAGGTGACGCTGCTGGACCGCGACATCAACAAGCTGCGCGAGGCCGACCGGATCTTCGGCACGAAGGTCAAGGCCATCATGTCCAACTCCTTCGAGCTGGAGAAGGCCGTCCTCGACGCCGACCTCGTCATCGGCGCGGTCCTCATCCCGGGCGCCAAGGCTCCGAAGCTGGTCACCAACGAGCTGGTGTCCCGCATGAAGCCCGGAAGTGTCCTTGTCGACATCGCGATCGACCAGGGCGGCTGCTTCGAGGACTCCCGTCCCACCACGCACGCCGAGCCCACCTTCCGGGTGCACAACTCGGTCTTCTACTGCGTCGCCAACATGCCGGGCGCGGTGCCGAACACCTCCACCAACGCCCTCACCAACGCCACGCTGCCGTACGTCGTGTCGCTGGCCAACAACGGCTGGGTCGAGGCGCTGCGCCGCGACGCCGCTCTCGCCAAGGGCCTCAACGTCCATGAGGGCAAGGTCGTTTACAAGGAGGTCGCCGAGGCGCTCGGCATGGAGCACGTGGACCTGGAGACCGTGCTCGGCTGACGCCCGCGACCTGGTGAGTCACTAAGTCGCCATCAGGCGAATGGTGATTCGTCAACCCTGGTCGTCAACACCGCGCACCCGGCCGGACCTTGCCCGACAAGGTCCGGCCGGATGTGTGTATGGTCACTTTGCGACACTGGACCAACTCGCCTCGAACGTAACCCTTCGCCCGATTCGCACACCGGTGAAACCTGCGGTGCGACGGCTGTACGCCCTTGACAGAGGGATGTTTCATTGCCGACACATCCTGCCGGGTCCGGCGGATTGTGTTGCTGCGGACCGCCGACACGCCATAGAGTCGCCAACCGTCGGCATGGTGCCACGCTGACCTTGTCTAGAAGTTTCCTGGTCACCAAGGAGGTAAGACGACTTGTGAATGAGTCGACATTTTCTCCCGGGGGTGGTCAACCAGGAATGCCGGCACAGGGCCAGGGGTCCACGGGATTCGAGGCTGTCGGCTCCGTCGCAGTGCGCACCTTCGCAGCCCACCAGAGTCCGGCGCCGCAGACGGCCCGGACAGCACACCAGAGCATGGATGGCCATCACGTGAACGCCATGGCCGGCGACGGAAGTGGCGCGCCCCACAACCACTTCGCCGACTACGACGAACTGCCCGAGGGGCACTTCTACGACCCCGACGCCGAGTACGAGCCCGATCCGGAGTACGCGGCCACGCTCGCGCCCGACGCGGCACGCCAGCGTCGCGAGCGCGTCGGCCCGACCGGGCGCCCGCTGCCGTACTTCCCGATCCCGGGCCCGCTGACCGACCACGGCCCCGCGAAGATCATCGCGATGTGCAACCAGAAGGGCGGCGTCGGCAAGACCACGTCGACCATCAACCTGGGTGCCGCGCTCGCGGAGTACGGCCGGCGCGTGCTGCTCGTGGACTTCGACCCGCAGGGCGCGCTGTCGGTGGGTCTCGGTGTCAACCCGATGGAGCTGGACCTCACCGTCTACAACCTGCTCATGGAGCGGGGCATGTCGGCGGACGAGGTCCTGCTGAAGACGGCGGTCCCCAACATGGACCTGCTGCCCAGCAACATCGACCTGTCGGCCGCCGAGGTCCAGCTGGTCTCCGAGGTCGCGCGCGAGTCGACGCTCCAGCGGGCGCTCAAGCCCCTGATGGACGACTACGACTACATCGTGATCGACTGTCAGCCCTCGCTCGGCCTGCTCACCGTCAACGCGCTGACGGCCGCGCACAAGGTGATCGTGCCGCTGGAGTGCGAGTTCTTCGCCCTGCGCGGTGTGGCCCTGCTGACCGAGACGATCGAGAAGGTCCAGGAGCGGCTCAACCCCGAGCTCGAACTGGACGGCATCCTCGCCACGATGTACGACTCGCGCACCGTGCACAGCCGTGAGGTGCTCGCGCGTGTCGTCGAGGCCTTCGACGATCACGTCTACCACACGGTCATCGGGCGCACGGTCCGCTTCCCGGAGACCACGGTCGCCGGTGAGCCGATCACCACGTACGCCTCCAACTCCGTCGGTGCCGCCGCCTACCGCCAGCTCGCCAGGGAGGTGCTCGCCCGGTGTCACGCCGAGTGAGTCTGCCCGGGGCCGACGAGCTGTTCCGCACGACCGGGGGGATGGGGCTCCAGTCGTCCTCTCCCCGCCGCGCGGTGGGCGGAGAGGCCCGGGTGCCGGCTCCCGCGGGGGAGAGCGATCCCTCGGCCGCGGCAGCCGCCGAGGACGCGCCGCAGTCGGTGCCCGCCCAGGGCGGCGACGGCGAGGGCGCGGAACACGCGGCGGCGGTCGGATCCGACGGCGCCGAGGGCGGGGAGTCCCGCACCCGGCCGGCCCGGCGGCAGGCGCAGGAAGGTTCCGCGGACGCGGACGCGCAGCCGCGCAAGCGGGGACGCCAGGCCAACCGGCGCCCCAGCGGGCGCGAACGCCATGACGAGAAGATCACCGTGTACGTCTCGGCCGAGGAACTCATGGACCTCGAGCACGCGCGGCTGGTCCTGCGCGGCGAGCACGGCCTCGCCGTCGACCGCGGCCGCATCGTCCGCGAGGCGGTCGCCGTGGTCCTCGCCGACCTGGAGTCGCGCGGCGAGGCGAGCATCCTGGTACGGCGGCTGCGGGGGCGTTAGGGCCTGTCTTTTCGGATCTTGCCGGGGTCGCGGGGTCCTGCACGCGTTCCCCCGAGCTCTGCGAGCAGGGGTGCCCCCAGCGGCGTCGTCGTCGGTCGCCGACGCGCCGCGTCGGCGCCCTCCTCCGCCTCGCAGCCGCACGCACCGGACCCCGCTCGGGCCTGCTGTGAGGCGCCGCAGAGCCGCCCCGGCCCGATCCGGAAGAAAGGCCCTAGGGGGCTCACCGGGCGCCAGACGGTAGCCTGCGACGGCCATGACCTCGAACGACGCTCCCGCCTCGGACCCCGCCCCCGGACGCAGACGCGCCCTGGGCCGGGGCCCGGGAGCCGCCCGCCCCGAACCGGCCGGGCCCCCGCCGCCTGCCGCGGCTGCCGCCCCCTCCGCACCTCCCGCACCCTCCGCGCGCCCGGTGCCAGCCGCCCCCTCCGCACCCCCGGTGCCTGCCGCCCCCTCCGCACCTGCCGGGCCGCCCGCGCCTGCCGCGCGCCCCGTGCCGGAGGGGACCGTCCCGGCGGCAGCCGCTGAGCCCCCCGAGGCTCCGGCGCCCGGGCCAGCCGCCGTCCGGCCCGAGGCGTCCGCATCCGCCGCGTCCTCACGCGCCGCGTCCGCACCCGACGCGTCCGAACGGGCCGCGTCCCCGCCCGCCGACGGGGTCTTCAAGGTGCGGCTGGCGAACTTCGAGGGGCCGTTCGACCTGCTGCTCCAGCTCATCTCCAAGCACCGGATGGACGTCACCGAGGTGGCGCTGTCCCAGGTCACCGACGAGTTCATGACGTACCTCCGGGCCATGGGGCCGGACGGCGACCTCGACCGGACCACCGAGTTCCTCGTGGTCGCCGCGACCCTGCTCGACCTGAAGGCGGCCCGGCTGCTGCCCGTCGCCGAGGTGGAGGACGAGGCCGACCTGGCGCTGCTGGAGGCCCGGGACCTGCTGTTCGCGCGGCTGCTCCAGTACCGGGCGTACAAGCGGATCGCCGACATCTTCAACGAGCGCCTGGACGAGGAGGCCCTGCGCCGCCCCCGTACCGTCGGCCTCGAACCGCACCACGCCGAGCTGCTTCCCGAGGTGGTCATCAGCATCGGACCCGAGGGCCTCGCGCGGCTCGCGGTCAAGGCGATGCAGCCCCGGGCCGAGCCGCAGGTGTACGTGGACCACATCCACGCCCCGCTGGTGAGCGTGCGGGAACAGGCGGGCATCGTCGCCGTGCGCCTGAGGGAGCTCGGCGAGGTCAGCTTCCGCGCGCTGGTGGAGGACACCGACGACACCCTCACCGTCGTCGCCCGCTTCCTCGCGCTGCTGGAGCTGTACCGCGAGAAGGCCGTGGCCCTGGACCAGGAGGCCGCGCTCGGCGAGCTGCTGGTGCGCTGGACCGGCGGGGACGCGGACCCGGCACCGCTGGTCACCGACGAGTTCGACCGGCCGCCCGGGACCCCCGAGGAGCGCGAGAACGCCGAGGAAGCCGAGGAAGCGGCGGAGAGGACGAGGGCATGAGCGAGGAGACCGCAGAACTTCCGGCAGGACCCCGTACCGTCGCCGGGCTCGACCTCAAGCCCGCCCTGGAGGCGGTCCTCATGGTCGTGGACGAGCCCGCGACCGAGGAGCATCTGGCCCGGATCCTCGAACGGCCCCGGCGGCAGGTCGCCGACGCGCTGCGGGAGCTGGCCGACGACTACACCGTGCAGGGCCGCGGCTTCGACCTGCGGTTCGTCGCGGGCGGCTGGCGCTTCTACAGCCGTGCCGCGTACGCGCCCGCCGTCGAGCGGCTGGTCCTGGACGGCCAGACAGCCCGTCTCACCCAGGCGGCCCTGGAGACCCTGGCCGTCGTCGCGTACCGCCAGCCGGTCAGCCGCAGCAGGGTCTCCGCGGTGCGCGGAGTGAACTGTGACGGGGTGATGCGGACCCTTCTTCAGCGGGGTCTGGTCGAGGAGGCGGGCGCGGAACCCGAAACAGGTGCGATCCTGTACAGGACGACGAACTATTTCCTGGAGCGGATGGGCCTGCGCGGTCTGGACGAACTCCCGGAGCTCGCGCCCTTCCTCCCGGAGGCGGAGGCGATCGAGGCCGAGACCCAGGAAGGCGTACCGTCGTTCGACCCGGACGCGCCCGACGCGCCCGGCGGCCAGGATGCGGACGACTAAGACGGAACTTTGATGCGAAGCAGCGGCAGCGGCAAGAGCGGCGGCGGGCGCGGGAACTACCGCGGCGCCGGCAACAACAGGGATGAGCGGCAGGGGCAGGGCCGTCCCAGCAAGCCCCGCCCCGAGGAGCGCCGCTACGACGTGGGCCCCGGCGCCACCAAGGACGGCCCCAAGTCCGGGCGTGGCGGCGCGGCGCGCGGCGGCGCCAAGGGCGGCCCCCGGCAGCCCCAGGGCGCCGGACGCGGCCGTACGGAGCCCTCGCGCTCGCGTGAGTACGAGACGCGGGCCGAGGAGCGCAACCGGGAGCGGTACGCCGGCAAGAAGGACGTCAAGCTCCCCAAGACCTTCCCGGGCGCCGAGCAGGAGGGCGAGCGTCTGCAGAAGGTCCTCGCGCGCGCGGGCTACGGCTCCCGGCGTGCCTGCGAGGAGCTGATCGAGCAGGCCCGGGTCGAGATCAACGGCGAGATCGTGCTGGAGCAGGGCCGCCGCGTCGACCCGGAGAAGGACGAGGTCAAGGTCGACGGTCTGACCGTCGCCACGCAGTCGTACCAGTTCTTCTCGCTCAACAAGCCCGCCGGTGTCGTCTCGACGATGGAGGACCCCGAGGGCCGGCAGTGCCTCGGCGACTACGTCACCAACCGTGAGACCCGCCTGTTCCACGTGGGCCGGCTCGACACGGAGACCGAGGGCGTCATCCTGCTCACCAACCACGGTGAGCTGGCGCACCGCCTCACGCACCCGAAGTACGGCGTGAAGAAGACCTATCTCGCGGCGATCGTCGGCCCGATCCCGCGCGACCTGGGCAAGCGCCTGAAGGACGGCATCCAGCTGGAGGACGGCTACGCCCGCGCGGACCACTTCCGCGTCGTCGAGCAGACCGGCAAGAACTACCTGGTCGAGGTGACCCTCCACGAGGGCCGCAAGCACATCGTCCGCCGCATGCTGGCCGAGGCCGGCTTCCCGGTCGAGAAGCTCGTGCGCACCTCCTTCGGGCCGATCACCCTCGGCGACCAGAAGTCGGGCTGGCTGCGCCGCCTGTCCAACACCGAGGTCGGGATGCTCATGAAGGAGGTCGACCTCTAGGTCGGCCTGCCTCCAGGAGCGCCTCAGCGGCTCCGTGGCGGCCGGTACCGGGTTTCCCGGTACCGGCCGCCGCTGTTTGCGCGGAAGACGCGGAGGGAGGCGCTGAGGGCTTGCGAACCGGAGCCGCCACTCTTTATAGTCAGGATGACTACTAGTCATGTTGACCATAAAGGGGAGACCGTCGTGGAGGCCGGAGTGACGGGCTACGACAAGTACGCCTACGAACCGTTCGCCGTCACCGTCGACCTCGCCGTGCTCACCCTGCGCGAGGGCGCCCTGCACGTCCTGCTCGTCGAGCGCGGGCAGGAGCCGTACGCCGGACGGTGGGCCCTGCCCGGCGGCTTCCTGCTGCCCGAGGAGTCCGCCGAGACGGCCGCCCGGCGCGAACTCGCCGAGGAGACCGGCCTGGACGACGTCACCGGGCTGCACCTGGAACAGCTGCGCACCTACAGCGAGCCCGGCCGCGACCCCCGGATGCGGGTCGTGTCCGTCGCCTTCACCGCTCTGCTGCCCGAGCCCTTCGAACCCCGCGGCGGCGGTGACGCGGCGCAGGCCCGCTGGGTCCCGTACGACACCGTCCGGGGGCTCGCCTTCGACCACGACCGGATCCTCGCCGACGCCCACGACCGGATCGGCGCCCAGCTGGAGAACACCCGCCTCGCCACCGCCTTCTGCCCGACCGAGTTCACCCTCGGCGAGCTCCAGCGGGTCTACGAGACGGTGTGGGGGACAGCCCTGGACCGGCCCAACTTCCGCCGCAAGGTGCTGGCCACGCCCGGCTTCGTGGAACCCGTGCCCGGCGCCGCCCGGCTGACCGGCGGCCGCGGCAAACCCGCCGCCCTCTACCGCGCCGGCACCGCCACCGCCCTGCACCCGCCCCTGCTCCGGCCGTCCCGGGAAGGACACTCCGCATGACCACCAGCCAGACGGGCAAGCGCGCCGCCACCGGATCCCTCGTCGGCCTCGCCCTCGGGGACGCGCTGGGCTTTCCCACCGAGTTCGACGACATGCCCTCGATCCTCGCCAAGTGCGGGCCCTGGCGGGAGATGGAGCTGCCGAAGCGCGCCTTCGTCTCCGACGACACACAGATGACCCTCGCTCTCGGGCGCGGACTCAGGACCGCTCTGGGGCACGGGGACCTGGCTCCCCGGCGGCTGGAGCCGCCGGTGCGCGAGGAGTTCGTGGACTGGTACCGGTCGCCCGACAACAACCGCGCCCCCGGCCGTACCTGCCTGACCGCCTGCGCGCTGCTCAAGGAGGAGGGCCGTGCCTGGCAGGACGCAAGCCAGACCGGCTCCAAGGGCTGCGGCGCCAACATGCGCGTCGCGCCGATCGGCCTCGCCCCGGGGCTGAGCGACGCCCAGCGCGCCGGTGCCGCCCAGCTCCAGTCCGCGCTGACCCACGGCCACCCCACCGCGCTCGCCGCCTCCGACCTCACCGCCCACGCGGTCCACCTGCTCGCCCGGGGCGCCGACCCGGCCGGACTCGTCGGGCGGCTGCGCTCCTACGCCTGCGACAACCGCACCCGCTACGACCACGTCTGGCTCGGCGACCTGTGGACCCGCTCCCAGGACCCCAGCCCCGAGCACTTCATCGCGCGCGGTTGGGACGAGTGCCTGGAGATCCTCGGACGCCTCCAGGAGGCCGTCGGCCGGGTCTCCCCGGAGACCGACCCGTGCCTGGCCACCGGCGCGGGCTGGATCGCCGAAGAGGCCCTCGCCACCGGGCTGCTGTGCTTCCTGCTCTTCCCCGACGAGCCCGTGACCGCCCTGCGCCGGGCCGCCTGCTCCTCCGGCGACTCCGACTCCATCGCCTGCCTCACCGGCGCCTTCGCTGGCGCCTGGCTCGGCGCGGACGCGTGGCCGGACGCGTGGGCCGGCCGGATCGAGTACCGAGGCGATCTTTTGGAACTGGGGACGCTCTGGGACGCTTAGGCACATGATCGACACCCTCGACATGGACCTGACGCCGGTGATAGCCGAGCAGCCCGATCCCCTGCTGTTCGCGACCGTCTCCGGAGCCCACCTCTACGGCTTCCCGTCCAAGGACTCCGATCTCGACCTGCGCGGCGTCCATCTGCTGCCCGCCGCCGACCTGGTGGGACTGCGCGAGCCGGAGGAGACGCGCTCGCGCGACTGGGTGCGGGAGGGCGTCGAGATGGACCTCGTCACCCACGATCTGCGCAAGTTCGTGCGGCTGATGCTCCGGCGCAACGGCTATGTGCTGGAGCAGCTCCTCTCGCCCCTGGTCGCGCACACCACCGACGCCCACCGCGAACTGGTGTCGCTCGTCCCGGGCGTCCTCACCAGCCATCACGCCCACCACTACCGCGGTTTCGCGGTCACCCAGTGGCGGCTGTTCGAGAAGACCGGCGAACTCAAGCCGCTGCTCTACACGTTCCGGGTGCTCCTCACCGGCGTCCTCCTGATGCGCACCGGCGAGGTCCAGGCCCATCTGCCCACCCTGCTGGAGCGGCTCGACGCGCCCGCCTACCTGCCGCAGCTCATCGCCGCCAAGGCCGAGCACGAGCACGGCCGCGCCGACGTCGACCTCGCGCGCGTGGCGGCCGACGTCGAGCGGCTGCACCTCGCGCTCGACGAGGCGCAGAAGACCTCAGCCCTGCCCGGTGAGCCCAGCGCCCATGACGCGCTGCACGACTTCACGGTCCGCGTCCGCCTCGGCTGAGGCGCGGCGGGTCCGGAACAGGAAGTCCGCCACGCGCGCGTGGTCCGGCTCCGCGGGCAGGGGGGTGCGGCGCAGAGCCTCCTCGGTCTCGGCGGCCAGCCGGGCCATGCGGGCCTCCACCTCCGCCCAGGGCACCTCGCCCTGCTTCACCGCCAGCAGCGGCTCCCGCAGTTCGCCGACGTCCAGGCGCAGTTCGCCGGTGCGCAGCAGGTCCCGGGCGCTCCCCAGCAGGCGGAGGAGGTGCATCGCGTGCTTCCAGCGCGGGGCGCCCGTCGTGCGCACGTCGGCGTCCAGCCTGCGGCGCTGGCCGAGGGCGTAGCGGGTGAAGGTGCCGTACACCTCGCGCGAGAGGAACGCGCCGCGCAAATCCAGCAGTTCGCGGCCCGTGCCGTTCAGGTGCTCCACGAGCGGCGAGTGCAGGCACTCCAGGATGTTCGGGTTCCCGCGCAGCGCCAGCTCGCAGAACCGTTCCAGCTCCCAGGAGAAGCGCTCCTCGCCCGGCCCCTCCACATGCGTCGGCGGCTTCTCGAACCGCCAGAACAGGGGAGTCGGGGCGAGGAAGACGCCCCGCCGGTCGGTGTCACTGCCCTCCGTGGCCAGCCCGAAGGCCCGCGAGCCCATGACGCAGGCGTAGACGGTGTGGTCGAGCACCAGGCTCTCGGCGATGCCGGCGCGCCCGGTGGTCCCGGTGCTCCGGGAGCGCCCGGCGACGCCGGCCGGTTCGGCGCTGCCGGTGCTCGTGGTGGCGTCGCTGCTCTCGGGGACCGGTGCCCGCCCGGGGGTCTCGTGCCGCATGCCGGGAGCGTACGCGGCACCCTCACGTCAGGTGGATCGAGTTTCCCTCCACCTTGATCGCCTCGGCCGGCAGCGGCCTGGTCGCCGGGCCGTGCGCCACCGAGCCGTCGGTGACGCGGAACCTGCTGCCGTGGCAGGGGCAGTCGATCGTGCCGTCCGCGACCTTCGCCAGCGTGCAGCCCTGGTGGGTGCAGACCGCCGAGAAGGCCTTGAACTCACCCTTCGACGGCTGCGTGACCACGATCTTCCGCTCCCGGAAGATCTTGCCGCCGCCCTCCGGGATCTCGGCGGTGCGCGCCAGCACCTGCCCGGTGGAGGCCGCCGCGTCCTGGCTGGCCGAGGAGTCGGCCGGGGTCTTGTCGGCGGCGCCGGTGGTGGTGGACGTGCTGTCGTTGCCGCCGCATCCCACGCATCCGACCGCGAGCGCCGCGGCACCCGTCGAGAGAATCGTGCGCCGCGTCGCGGGCTGGGTCATGTCATCACTCCGAACGTACGTAACGGGAGGAATGCCTCAAGTGCGGTCATCTTTTCACCGAAGACGCGCCCCTTTTCGCCGAAGACGCGCCCCGCGAAGGAACCCCGGACCCGGCGTCACCGGATCGGCCCCCCGCGGCCGCCCGCCCCGCCCGGCCCCCGCGAGCCCCGGCCCCGCCGCCCCCGACCCGGTCTCCGCGCCGTGCCGGGGACGCGTCCCGGTACACGCCCCGGTCCGCAGCCCCCCGGCCCGGCGACGTCTCGGAGGGCGGGCGGTGCGCGCCGGGTCCGCGCGTGCTGACTAGGCTGGACGCACCACGAGCCGGCACCGGTCGGCACGCACGTCAGTGAGGAGCAGCACCGTGGCGATACGAGCGGTCCGGGGGGCCGTCCAGCTGGAGCGGGACGAGGCCGGCCACATGGACGAGCAGGTCGGAGCGCTGCTCACCGCCATCCTGGAGCGGAACGACCTCCACACCGACGACCTGATCAGCATCTGGTTCACCGCCACCCCGGACCTGCACAGCGACTTCCCGGCCGCCGCGGCCCGGTCGCTCGGCATCGTCGACGTCCCGCTGATCTGCGCGCAGGAACTCGACATCGAGGGCGCCATGCCCCGGGTCGTCCGGGTGCTCGCGCACATCGAGTCGGACAAGCCCCGCGCCGACATCTCGCACGTCTACCTCGGTGCCGCCGCCGCCCTGCGCAAGGACATCGCCCAGTGAGGACCGCGCTCGTCATCGGCACCGGCCTCATCGGCACCTCCGCCGCGCTCGCCCTGACCCAGCGCGGCGTCACCGTCCACCTGGAGGACCCCGACCCCCAGCAGGCCCGTACGGCGGCCGCGCTCGGCGCCGGCACCGACGAGCCGCCCCAGGGCCCCGTGGACCTCGCGATCGTCGCCGCCCCGCCCGCGTACGTGGCCTCCGTCCTCGCGGACGCCATGGCCCGCGGCGCAGCGCGCGGCTACCTCGACGTGGCCAGCGTCAAGGGCGGCCCGCGCCGGGAACTGGAGGCCCGCGGCCTGGACCCGGCCGTGCTGGCCCGGTACATCGGCACCCACCCCATGTCCGGCCGGGAGAAGTCCGGCCCGCTGGCCGCCACCGGCGACCTCTTCGAGGGCCGCCCCTGGGTGCTCACCCCGGCCCGGGACACCGACACCGAGGTGCTGAACCTCGCACTGGAGCTGGTCTCGCTCTGCCGGGCCGTTCCCGTGGTCATGGACGCCGACGCCCACGACCGCGCCGTGGCCCTCGTCTCGCACATGCCCCACCTGGTCTCCAGCATGGTCGCCGCCCGGCTGGAGAACGCCGAGGAGGCCGCCGTACGGCTGTGCGGCCAGGGCATCCGGGACGTCACCCGGATCGCCGCCTCGGACCCGCGGATGTGGATCGACATCCTCTCCGCCAACCCCGGCCCGGTCGCCGACCTGCTCGCGGACGTCTCCGCCGACCTCGACGGGACCGTCCGCGCGCTGCGCGCCCTGCAGTCCTCCGACGAGGACGAGCGCCGCAAGGGCAACGCGGGCATCCAGGACGTCCTGCGCCGCGGCAACGCCGGCCAGACCAGGGTGCCGGGCAAGCACGGGTCCGCGCCGCGGGTCTACGAGGTCGTGGCCGTGCTCATCGACGACTCACCGGGGCAGCTGGCCAGCATCTTCGCGGACGCGGGCCGGGCCGGGGTCAACATCGAAGACGTGCGCATCGAGCACGCGACGGGGCAGCGGGCCGGTCTGGTGCAGCTGATGGTCGAGCCGAAGTTCACCGTCGAGCTGACCGCCGCGCTGCGCGAGCGCGGCTGGGCGCTGCGGCAGTAGCCCCCGCGCCCGGGGCCGGCCGCCCCTTCGGGACCGGCCGGCCCCGGGCACCCGTGCGCGGCTCCGGCGCGCGGCGGCCCGCCCGGGTCCCCGCGCGCCGCTTCCGTGCGCGGCGGCCTCCTCGGGGGCTTGTCGCGCCGCTTCCGCGCGTCGCGGCCTCCTCGGGGCTCGGTCCTCCGCTTCCGTGCGTGGCGGCCGTACCCGCGTGATCCTCCGCCGTCCGGACGCGCGGCCGGACGAGTGACCCGCACCCAGTAACCTTGTCCCGGGCGCCCTCCGCGTCCACCGACCGTCTCTCGACTGTCGCTCGACTCCGCTCACCGCACCGCACCAGGAAGGTGTCCACCCGTGGAAAACGGCGTTCCGACCGCCAAGCCCGTCATCGTCGCGATCGACGGCCCCTCCGGCACGGGCAAGTCGAGCACGTCGAAGGCCGTGGCCGCCCAGCTCGGCCTGAGCTACCTGGACACCGGCGCCCAGTACCGGGCGATCACCTGGTGGATGGTGACCAACGGCATCGACCTCGAGGACCCGACCGCGATCGCGGCCGTCGCCGGCAAGCCCGAGATCGTCTCGGGCACCGACCCGTCCGCCCCGACCATCGTGGTCGACGGCATCGACGTGGCCGGCCCGATCCGCACCCAGGAGGTCACCTCCAAGGTCAGCGCGGTCAGCGCGGTCCCCGAGGTGCGCACCCTGATCACCGAGCTCCAGCGCTCGCTGGCCGCCGCCGCCGAGGTCGGCATGGTGGTCGAGGGCCGCGACATCGGTACGACCGTGCTGCCGGACGCCGACCTGAAGATCTTCCTGACCGCCTCCCCGGAGGCCCGCGCCGCCCGCCGCAGCGGCGAGCTGAAGGGCGCCGACGTCCACGCCACCCGCGAGGCGCTGATCAAGCGGGACGCGGCCGACTCCAGCCGCAAGACCTCGCCGCTGGCCAAGGCCGGCGACGCGGTAGAGGTGGACACCACCGAGCTCACCCTCGCCCAGGTCATCGAGTGCGTCGTCACCCTGGTCGAGGAGAAGCGGGCCGGCAAGTGAGCCGACCCTCCCGCCAGGAGGCGGACCTCCCGTCCGGACGGGGCGCAGAGGCCGGCCGGCGCATCGGCGTCGGCCTGATGTACGGGCTGTGGAGGCCGCGTGTGCTGGGCGCCTGGAAGGTGCCCGCCACCGGACCGGTGATCCTCGCCGTGAACCACTCCCACAACATCGACGGTCCGATGGTCATGGGCGTCGCGCCCCGGCCGACGCACTTCCTGATCAAGCAGGAGGCCTTCGTCGGCCCGCTGGACCCCTTCCTGACCGGCATCGGCCAGCTGAAGGTGGACCGCACCAGCGCCGACCGCACCGCCATCACCCGGGCGCTCGGTGTCCTGGACGGCGGGGGAGTGCTCGGCATCTTCCCGGAGGGCACCCGAGGCGAGGGCGACTTCGCCTCGCTGCGCGCCGGCCTCGCGTACTTCGCGGTGCGCAGCGGCGCGCCGATCGTGCCCGTGGCCGTCCTCGGCAGCGCCGACCGGCCCGGACGGCTGGTCAAGGCGCTGCCCCCGCTGCGTTCGCGGGTCGACGTCGTCTTCGGAGACCCGTTCCAGGCGGGTGACGGAAGCGGGCGGCGCACCCGCCGGGCGCTGGACGAGGCGACCGGGCGGATCCAGAAGCAGCTCACCACCCACCTGGAAAACGCCAGGCGCCTCACCGGGCGCTGGGCGACACTTGAGTAGTGGAACCGGCCCGTCACGGGTCACTCCACCGATCACCACGATGAACGACGAGGTACGGACTTCATGAACGACCACATCCAGCCCGACGGCTCGGCCGCGCACGAGTACGACCACGGGGCGCTCGGTGACGCCGAGTACGCGGAGTTCATGGAGCTCGCCGCCGAAGAGGGCTTCGACATCCAGGACGTCGAGGGCGCCATCGAGGAGGCCGGCCACGGCCCGCTTCCCGTGCTCGCCGTCGTCGGCCGCCCCAATGTCGGCAAGTCGACGCTGGTGAACCGGATCATCGGCCGCCGCGAGGCGGTCGTCGAGGACAAGCCGGGCGTCACCCGCGACCGCGTCACCTATGAGGCCGAATGGGCCGGCCGCCGTTTCAAGGTCGTCGACACCGGCGGCTGGGAGCAGGACGTCCTCGGCATCGACGCCTCCGTGGCCGCGCAGGCCGAGTACGCGATCGAGGCGGCCGACGCGGTCGTCTTCGTCGTGGACGCCAAGGTCGGCGCGACCGACACCGACGAGGCGGTCGTCCGCCTGCTGCGCAAGGCCGGCAAGCCGGTCGTGCTGGCCGCCAACAAGGTCGACGGCCAGAGCGGCGAGGCCGACGCGGCCTACCTGTGGTCCCTGGGCCTCGGCGAGCCGCACCCGATCTCCGCGCTGCACGGCCGCGGCACCGGCGACATGCTGGACGCCGTCCTGGACGCGCTGCCGGAGGCGCCCGCGCAGACCTTCGGCTCGGCCGTCGGCGGCCCCCGCCGCATCGCCCTGATCGGCCGCCCGAACGTCGGCAAGTCCTCGCTGCTGAACAAGGTGGCCGGCGAGGACCGCGTCGTCGTCAACGAGCTGGCGGGCACCACCCGCGACCCGGTCGACGAGATGATCGAGCTCGGCGGCAAGACATGGAAGTTCGTCGACACCGCCGGTATCCGCAAGCGTGTCCACCTCCAGCAGGGCGCCGACTACTACGCCTCCCTGCGCACGGCCGCGGCCGTGGAGAAGGCCGAGGTCGCGGTCATCCTGCTGGACGCCTCCGAGAACATCTCGATCCAGGACCAGCGCATCGTCACCATGGCCGTCGAGGCGGGCCGCGCCGTCGTCATCGCCTACAACAAGTGGGACAACCTCGACGAGGAGCGCCGCTACTACCTGGAGCGGGAGATCGAGACGGAGCTGGGCCAGGTCGCCTGGGCGCCCCGCGTCAACGTCTCGGCGCGCACCGGCCGGCACATGGAGAAGCTGGTCCCGGCGATCGAGACGGCCCTGGAGGGCTGGGAGACCCGTGTCCCCACCGGCCGCCTGAACGCCTTCCTCGGCGAGCTGGCCGCCGCCCACCCGCACCCCGTCCGGGGCGGCAAGCAGCCGCGCATCCTGTTCGGCACCCAGGCCGGCACCAAGCCCCCGCGCTTCGTGCTGTTCGCCTCCGGCTTCATCGAGGCGGGCTACCGGCGCTTCATCGAGCGCCGGCTGCGCGAGGAGTTCGGCTTCGAGGGCACCCCGATCCACATCTCGGTGCGGGTGCGCGAGAAGCGCGGCGCGAAGAAGAAGTGACGGCCCGCAGGGCCGAACGGCGAAGGGCGGCTCCCGCTTCCGCGGGGAGCCGCCCTTCGCCGTTCGCTCACGCGCCCCGGCGGGGTGCGGGGGGCAGCGCCGCCGGCACGTGCTGCGTCCCGCCGGCCTCGTGCGGCCGCCCGAGCGTGCCGACGCGCTGCCACTGCGACTGCTGGCGCGCGCTGTAGGCCCCGGCGCTGTAGGCGCTGTAGGAGCTGCTGAACGACCCCGGCCGGTGGCCGCCGTAGGTGCCCGTGCTCTGCGGGAGGCTCCCGAAGGCGGTGAAGCCCAGATCCTCCTCACCGCTGCGGTCCCCCGGCAGCGTGCGGAAGGTCTTGACCCACTCCGCGTAGAGCGTGTCGTAGATGGGCGTGGCCGAGTTCCCGCCGGTGCCGTCCTGCCCGGCTCGGGCGGCCGGTACGGGCGAGAAGACGGACCGGCGGTGGGGGATGTCGTATGCGTGCACGTATGTCCAAACGACGGCGCATCCAAAGGGATGCGGCCTCACCGCGCGGCCGCGCCCCCGGCGGACACACGGGGGCGCGGCGGCGGACACGGACACGCGGGGCTGCGGCCGCGCTCACGCGTGCGCGGCGGGCGGCCGCCCGCGTGGGAGCGGCGCCGCCCCGTGTGTCCACCGGGTGAGCCCACGTGCGACCGGCGCCGCCCCTGTGGGACCGGCGGTCGCCCGCGTGGGAGCGTCGCCCGCGTGGGCCCGGCGGCGCCCCGTGTGTCCGCCGGGTGCGCCCACGTGATCGCGGCCGCAGACCCTGCGGGACCGGTGGTCGCTCCTGGGGGAGTCGCGGTCGGTACCGGGGCGTCGGAGGGGCTCAGGTGCCGGCGAGCGGGAGCGCCGCCGCCACCAGCTTGCCCTCCGCCGCGGCCTTGTCGAGCGACATCCGCAGCAGGTCCTCCCGGGGCTGACGGCCGATCGACCCGACCGGTGCCGCGAACATCAGCACCTGCTGGTGCTTGTTCGCGGCGGCCCGCCAGCTGTCCGTGACCTGGAGCGGCTGGTGCGCCTGCCACCAGGCCACCGGCTGGCCCGCGTGGGGCCCGGGCTGGAGCACCGCGTGCAGCTGTCCCACCGCGAGCAGCACCGACCAGCCGTGCAGCACCGGCGGGACGGTGGTCAGTTCGCTCATCGGCATGAAGCCCTGCTCGGCGAGGAGCGGCAGGAAGTCGTCACCGGCCCCGGCGGTGCCCGGGCGGGCGATCGGCGTGGTGGGCTCGACGACGAGCGCCGGGTGCAGTTCGCCCTCGATCAGCACGAGTCCGCTGGTCACACCGAGCACGGCCTGTTCGGGCGCGCTCTGCGCGGGCACCGCGCCGGCCTGGCCGGCGCCCGGGGCGACGCCGTCGCCGATGGAGCGGACGGCGCCCTGGAGCTGCTCCTCGGTGACCTGTACGACCTGGGAGGGCAGGCATCCGGCGTGGGCGAAGGCGAGCACGGCGGTCTCGTCGCCGACGAACAGAACGGTGCTGGTGCGCTCCTGCTCGGAGTCGCCCGGGGTACGGCAGGACGTGCAGTCGTAACTGCCCGGGGCGTTCTCTCCGGCGAGCAGCCGGTCGGCTTCTTCGTCGCCGATCTCGGCGCGTACGGCGTCACTCACGTCGAGCATGCGCGGCACGGGGGCTCCCTCGGGATGCGTGCTGGGTCGGCCGGGTGGCTCCCGGCCGATGAGCCCCGGGGTTCCGGGCTCATGAAGAAGACAACGGGCGTCCTGTGGTGGGGGTCACGCCCCGCTGGGCACGGAATCGAACCGCCCGACGCACACGGTCACCTTTGGTACGGGTTCTGACACTCACCGTCAACTCCGTACATTGTCAAGGAACTTGAAAGAGTGAAGTGGGTCACACATCCTCTCGATGGCTGGTCGGCAAATCATGAAATAGACCGATGAAGTGGCTGTCCGGAATTGGCCGCTACCCGAGGTAACCCCGAACTGGCCTGGAATGACAGGGAGTTGGTTGAAATCACCCCGCTCTTCTCCCTAGATTCCTCCGCCGTGTGCAACGAGCACCGCTCGGGAACGTCCTCCCGGCCGGCACGGGCAGCGCAGGATCGCCCGGCCGGACGCGGCGGACGGGGCGGGGCGCGCGGAACCGCGGTCATGCGCGGCGAGGCGCCCTCGCCCGGGGGAGCCCGGGTATGTGGAGAGGGAATTACATGTCCGAGTGTGCCGATACCACCCGCAACACCGCTCGTCACGACGGAGCCCGCAAGGGCCGTACGACGGCCGCCCTCGCCGGGGCGGCACTGCTGGCCCCGCTGGGCCTGCTGGCCGTGAGCGGCGAGGCCGCAGCGGCGGACAACGGAGTGTGGGACCGCATCGCCCAGTGCGAGAGCGGCGGCAACTGGCACATCAACACCGGCAACGGCTACTACGGCGGGCTCCAGTTCTCCGCCGGCACCTGGCGCGCGTACGGCGGTTCCGCCTACGCCCCGACGGCCGACCAGGCCTCCAGGAGCGCGCAGATCGCCGTCGCCACCAAGGTTCAGGGGGCCCAGGGCTGGGGAGCCTGGCCGGTCTGCGCGAGCCGCGCCGGAGCCTCGGGCGGCGCGCCCGCGGCGGCCCACCCGGGCACGGCACCGTCCGGCACGAGGTCCGGCTCCGCCACCCAGGAGTCCGCGACGACGAGGTCCGCACCCGCGCGGACCCCGCGGCACCAGGCGGCCCCGGCGGGCAGCCGGAGCGGCCACGGCGGCTACCGGGTGCGCGAGGGGGACACCCTCAGCATCATCGCCGCCCGGCACGGCACCTCGTGGCAGCACCTCTACGCCGTCAACCGGCACGTCATCGGGGACGACCCCGATCTGATCGTCCCGGGGCAGCACCTCGCGGTCTGACCCGACCGCCGGAGCCGGCCCCGGCACCACGGGGACCGGCTCCGGAAGCCGCCGGCACCGGACCGCCGTGGGGACCGGACCCGACACCGCCGGCCACCGGCCCCCGGCCGTCCCGACCCGCCCGCGGGCCGTCGGGACGGCCGGGGGCCGGTCCGCGCTTCGCCCGCCGGCGTGATGCGTACGGCGGTTGTGTGCGGGACCGGTGAAATTCCTATGCGCCGTCAGCTGTCCTGATCCGGCCGCGGATTCCGGCGGATTCCCAGTCGGACGTCGTCGGCGCGCGGCCGCACGGGCGCATTCCGCCAGGGAATTCGGCGGGGCGCTCCGGCACGCGGGAATTCTGTTCGATTACCCCGGGAAGGCGAGCGGAAACCCCCGATCGTGTGACGGAGTTCGAAGGAATCGGGCCACCGGAAGCTGTGACAGAAGTGTGACGGGAGGGGAAGCCGGGGACCTGCGGCGGGACCGCCTTCCGCCGCCGCCCGATGCCGCCTAGCGTGGCCGCATGACATCGATTCCCCCTCCGCCCGAGGAGCCGAAGGACAGTCCGGACGGGTACGTCGGCCTCGACGCCGCGCAGGCAGAGCGGCTCGCCCGGGAGCGGGGCTGGGCCACGGTGCGGTCGCTCCCGCCGGGCACGGTCATCACCATGGAGTACCGGTTCGGCCGGCTCAACTTCGAGGTGCGGGAGGGCCGGGTGGCCCGCGCCTGGAAGGGCTGACCCGGCTCCGGCCCTCGTACACGTTCCGGTCCGCGTACACGCTCCGGCCCTCGTACACGCTCCGGTCCGCGTACACGTTCCGGCCCCCGTGCGCGTCCGGACCCCGTGCGCGCTCCGGCCCACGCGCGCGCTCCGGCCCCCGTGCACGTTACGGCGCGGGGGCGAGCCGGCCCCCGTACGCGTGAGGCCCCGCTCCCGGTACGGGAGAGGGGCCTCTTCGCGGTGCGGGCGGTGTGCGTACCGGGTCCCGCGGCCGTGACGGCGGGTCAGCCGCCCGTGAGGGGGCGGGCCGACGGGGAGGAGCCGCGCGGCAGCCGCTCGGCGTGCTGCGGCCGGCGGCTGCCCGCCGGGGTGACCGGGCTGCGCTCGGAGCGGGGCGTGTGCGGTCCGGGCGCCAGATGTATCGGGGTCCTGGTGCCGCGGCCCGACGCCACCGGTTCGCGGGCCGCCGCGACCGCGTGTTCGGCGGGCGCGGTGAGCGGACGGAGCGGCACCGGGGCGACCGGTGCGGCGGGTGCCGGAACCGGCCTGGTGCGGCGGGCGCGCCAGCGGTCGCGGAGGGAGAACAGCGCCGTCTCTGTCCGGGCGACGAGCGGCTCGAACCAGGGCAGCGCGAGCATGATCAGCAGTCCCGCAGCCCAGCCCAGCAGCACGTCGCTCAGCCAGTGCGTACCGAGGTAGACGGTGGTGAGCCCGACACCGAGCGAGGTGACGGCGGAGAGCGCGGACAGCCAGCGCCGCGCCCGCGGGGTGGAGGCCAGATAGGCCAGGATCCCCCAGGTCACGACCGCGTTGGCGGTGTGGCCGCTGGGAAATATATCGCCGCCGCGGGCCATCTCGTTGGAGCCGATCACGGTCGCGTAGTGCGGACCGAGCCGCCCCATGCCGAGCTTGGCGGCGCCGACCGTGATGTTCAGCAGCAGCAGCGAGGCGGCCAGGGTGAGCAGCGGGCGCAGCGTGTGCTGACGCCAGGAGCGCCAGCCGAGCCAGGCCGCGACCATGACGGCGGTGGGGCCGCGCTGGCCGAGCACCACGTAGTAGTCGAGGAAGGCGTGGATCTGCGGCCACTGCTGGTACGGCCTGAAGAACATGACTCGCCAGTCGAGCCGGACGAGCCATGAAGTGGTGATCACGGCCCACACGATCGCCAGGTAGAAAGCCAGGGTCGACGAGAACAGAACGACCCTGTGCCGGCTCATCCTCGGCACATCGATGTGAGCCGGTCGTTCCGGCTCACGATCCAGCCTGGCGAACACCCGGTCCAGACTCCGGGTGAGGTTTCGTTCGGTACGCACCCAAACGACGTTACAGCGAGTGAGGTGTGTACCCGGTCGTAACAGGGGCTTTGTGATGACGATGTGATGTGGGAAACCTCTCAAGGGCCGTCCGAATTCACGAGATTCGGCAATCCGTCGGTCTCCCGTAGCGCAATTCCTTTGATCATGCCGGGCAGTGCTTATATGGCACTTATGAATGCGTTCACCGAATCATGGCGCGGAATTCAGGGGCCGCTCACGGACGCGCCGAAGTCGATCATGGAGGACCGGAGCCGTTCAGCCAGAGCGCGCCGTAGGCCGCCGCGGCGGCCGCCAGCCCTGCCGTGACCAGTGCCGACCGTGCGGTGCGCGAGCGCGCGAGGGACCGGGCGAGGGGGAACAGTACGGGGAACGCGGGCAGCAGCAGCCGCGGTTTGGACCCGAAATAGCTCGACGCGCACAGGGCCAGCGCCAGCACGGCACCCGTGTAGACCAGCAGTGCGAGGGGCTGGCGCTGCCGTACACAGGTGACGTACAGCCAGATCAGCAGGGCCACGCCGATGATCAGGCCGAGACCGGCGAGGGCCGACGGAAATGACGTGAACTTGTCGGCCACGAAGCGGGCGAAGGCGTAGCCGCCGTCGAAGCCGTTGCGCCAGCCGGCCTGTACGTCCAGGTACCCGAGCGGCCCCCGGCCGGTCCGGTGTCCCACCCACAGGACGTAGGCGGCGGCCCCCAGCGGGGAGAGCGCCATGCCGAGAGCGCGCCGGGCGGCGGAGGCGTGCGGCGCGGCACCCGCGGTGTCCGGACCGGCGGGAGCGAGGGGGAAGACCGCGGTGGCCAGGGCGGCCGGGGTGGCCGGGGCGGCGAAGGTGCCGGTTGCGGGGGAGGGGGCGCGTACGGAATCGGGTGCGCCGTCCGCGCGCCGAGCGCGCTCCGCGTGGGCTTCGTCCCCCGTCGCGAGGGCGTGTTCCTCGCCGCGCGCGCCGTGCGGGCCCCCCGCGCTTCGCTCTCGCACGAACGAGATCACGCCCGTCACCCACACCGCCGCGACCACCGCGAGCCCCACCGGCCGGGTCAGCCCGGCCAGCGCCGCGAGCAGACCCGCCGTCACCCACCGGCCCGTCAGCACCGCGTACAGCGACCAGGCGGCCAGCGCCGTGAACAGGGACTCGCTGTACGCCATCGACTGCACGACCCCGACCGGCAGCACCGCCCACAGCAGCACCGCGCAGACACCCGCCCGGGCCCCGTACACCCGCTCCGCGACCGCGAAGATCCCCGCGGCCGCGGCGAGCGACGCGAGCAGGCTGACGGTGAGACCGGCGTCCGCGTACGACAGCGGCGTGAGCGCGTGCAGCAGCCGCTCCAGCCAGGGCAGCAGCGGGAAGAAGGCGAGGTCCGAGTGGATGTCGCCGTCCGGCAGCCGCACCGTGTGGCCGTAACCGCCCTCGGCGACCCGCGTGTACCAGAGGGAGTCCCAGCGCGCGGTGAGCAGCGTGTGCGCGCTCTTGCCGCGCGCGGCGCTCCACACGGCCAGGACGAGCAGGCCCAGGGCGCGCACGGCGGCGTACCCGAGGAGGGCCGGAGCCGCCCGGCGCGGGAGTGGGGCGCGGGGTGGGGACACGCGCGTCGCTAGTTCGGTCACGGGCTCGATTATCGACCGGCGGGAGAGTGGTCCGGTTTGTGCGGACGCGGTCAAGGGGAAGAGGGGTGGCGTACGCCACACGGGTCGGGCCGAACCCGTGAGATGTCCACCACGTGTCCGCAGGGCGAACTCGCGTACGCTGACGAGCCACCCGCGTGGGTTCGCGGCGGCCGGAGTCCCCGCAGTTCCGGCCGTGCGACGGGGAGTCCCCACCCCGCCCGATCCGCGCACGCGAGGGATCATCTGGGAGGTACGTATGTCCGGGACGACCACTGCCGCCGTCCGGCGGCGCTGTCGGGAGACCGGGGCCGGTGCCAACCGCTGGGTCGTGCTGGTCGTGCTGTGCGTCAGCCTGCTGCTCGTCGCCGTCGACGCGACCGTGCTGCACGTGGCGGTGCCCGCCGTCACCGAGGACCTCAGGCCCGGCGCCATATCGCTGCTCTGGATCGTCGACGTCTATCCGCTGGTCTGCGCCTCGCTGCTGATCCTCTTCGGCACGCTGGGCGACCGGATCGGCCGCAGACGCGTGCTGCTGTGCGGATACGCCCTCTTCGGCGTCGCCTCCGCCATGGCGGCCTTCGCGCAGAGCGCCGAGATGCTGATCCTCGCCCGCGCGCTGCTCGGCGTCGGCGGCGCCATGATCATGCCGGCGACCCTGTCGATCCTCCGCCAGGTCTTCCCCGACCGGCGCGAGCGCGCCCTCGCCATCGGCGTCTGGAGCGCGGTCGCGGCCGTCGGCGCGGCGGTCGGGCCGCTGCTCGGCGGCTTCCTGCTGGAACACTTCTGGTGGGGCTCGGTCTTCCTGGTCAACATCCCGCTCATGCTGGTCAGCCTCCCGGTCGGCCGGCTCCTGCTGCCCGAGTCCCGCGGCGCGCACGACGGCCCCTGGGACGTGACGGGCGCGCTGATGGCGGCGGCCGGTCTGTTCGGCGTCGTGTTCGGGGTGAAGCGTCTCGGCGGCGGCGCGGAGGTGGCGAGCCCCGTCACCCTGCTGCCGCTGGTGGCGGGCGCGGCACTCCTCTTCTTCTTCGTCAGACGCCAGGGGCGCCGCTCGCACCCGCTGGTCGACCTGCGGATGTTCCGGCGCCCCGCGTTCGCCACCTCGGTGGGCTGCATCGTGCTGGCGATGCTCGCGCTGGTCGGCCTGGAGCTGATCGCGGCGCAGTATCTGCAGCTGGTGCTGGGCCTGTCCCCGCTGGCGACCGGCCTCAGGCTGCTGCCCCTCACCGTCGCGGCGATGGCCGCGGGACTCGGCGGCGCGCGGATGCTGCGCCGCTTCGGGCCGCGCCGCATGGTCTGCGCCGGCTTCTGCCTCACCGCCGTGGCCGTCCTCGCGCTGACCGGCATGGGCGGCACCGACGACGAGGCCCTGCTGCTGTCCGCCTTCGTGCTGCTCGGCTTCGGCCTGGAGACCACGCTGTTCGCGGCCTACGAGTCGATGCTCAGCGAGTGCCCGGCGGACCGGGCCGGCGGCGCCGCCGCGATCGGCGAGACCTCCTACCAGCTGGGCGCCGGCATCGGGATCGCGCTGCTCGGCAGCGTGATGAACGCCGCGTACGCGCCCGGACTGAAGTCGGTGCCGGGCGTCTCCGCGCACGACTCGGGCGCGGCCTCCCACTCCCTGGGCGAGGCCTACGACATCGCCGGGCGGCTCGGCGGTGCCGCCGGGGCCGCGCTGCGGCACGCGGCACGCGACGCCTTCGTGCACGGGCTGCATGTGACGCTGCTGGTCAGCGCCGGTCTGCTGCTGCTGGGTGCCGTGATGGCGCTGCGGCTGCCGCGGATCATGCAGTGCGGTGAGAGCGGCGAGGAGTCCGCCGAGGCCCTGCTGCCCGCCCCGCGCGAGGCGGAGAAGCCGACGGTCTCCGTCTGACCCGGCTTCTTCCCCTTCCCCTGTCCGAGCCCCTTCCCCGGCGCGTCCCCCGTCCCCGGCCCGGCCCCTTCGTCGGCCCGGCGCTTCCCCGGCCTGGCGGGCTTCCCGGCCCGGTGCCCGTCCGCCCGCTCGCGGCGTGGCGTGGTCGGTGCGGCCCGGTCGCTCTGGACGTGCGGGAGACTGCACCGTAACGTCGCCCGCAGCGCTGTGACTAGCGCTGCTAGTTTTCCGTGTGCCGCACTGTGCCGGAGGGTGTCCCATGTCCGCGTCCGCGAAGCTGCCCCCGTTCGACGCCGCCGATCCGCTCGGGATCGACGACCTCCTGGAGCCGGAGGACCTGGCGGTCCGGGACACCGTGCGCCGCTGGGCGGCGGACCGGGTGCTGCCGTACGTCGCCGACTGGTACGAGAAGGGCGAGCTGCCCGGCATCAGGGAGCTCGCCCTGGAACTCGGCGGGATCGGCGTCTTCGGCATGTCCCTGACCGGCTACGGCTGCGCGGGCGCGACGGCCGTGCAGTACGGCCTCGCCTGCCTGGAGCTGGAGGCCGCCGACTCGGGCATCCGCTCCCTGGTCTCCGTGCAGGGCTCCCTCGCGATGTACGCGATCCACCGCTTCGGCAGCGAGGAGCAGAAGCGGGAGTGGCTGCCGCGCATGGCCGCCGGTGAGGTGATCGGCTGCTTCGGCCTCACCGAGCCCGACCACGGCTCCGACCCCGCCGCCATGCGCACCCACGCCAAGCGCGACGGCGACGACTGGGTGCTGAACGGCCGCAAGATGTGGATCACCAACGGCTCCGTCGCCGGGGTGGCCGTGGTGTGGGCGCAGACCGAGGACGGCATCCGCGGCTTCGTCGTACCGACGGACAGCCGGGGATTCTCGGCGCCCGAGATCAAGCACAAGTGGTCCCTGCGCGCCTCCGTGACCAGCGAACTCGTCCTCGACGACGTACGGCTGCCCGCCACCGCCGTGCTGCCCGGCGTCACCGGCCTGCGCGGACCGCTCAGCTGCCTCTCGCACGCCCGTTACGGCATCGTCTGGGGTGCCATGGGCGCGGCGCGCAGCAGCTTCGAGGCGGCGCTGGCCTACTCGACGACGCGCGAACAGTTCGGGCGCCCCATCGGCGGCTTCCAGCTCACCCAGGCCAAGCTGGCCGACATGGCGGTCGAACTCCACAAGGGGATCCTGCTCGCCCACCACCTCGGCCGACGGATGGACGCCGGCCGCCTGCGTCCCGAGCAGGTCAGCTTCGGCAAACTCAACAACGTCCGCGAGGCCATCGAGATCTGCCGCACGGCCCGCACGATCCTCGGTGCCAACGGGATCTCCCTCGAATACCCCGTGATGCGGCACGCGACCAACCTCGAGTCGGTGCTCACCTACGAGGGCACCGTCGAGATGCATCAGCTCGTGCTGGGCAAGGCGCTCACCGGTCTCGACGCCTTCCGGTGAGCCCCGGCGGGGGCAGGGCCGGCGGGCGGCCCTGCCTCAGCTCTGGTTGAAGAAGCCGTCCTCGCGGCGCGCGGACGGCTCGCCGCTGATGATCTCCGTGTTCGAGGGTGTCAGGAGGAAGACCCGGGTCGCGACCCGCTCGATCGTGCCCCGCAGGCCGAAGGTCAGTCCGGCCGCGAAGTCGACGACGCGCTTGGCGTCGACCGGCTCCATCGCGGTGAGGTTCATGATGACCGGGACACCGTCCCGGAACAGTTCGCCGATGGCGCGGGCGTCCCGGAAGCTGTCCGGGGTGACCGTGCCGATCCGGCGGCCCTTCTCCTCGGCCGTGTCCGTGGCCACCTGCACCCGGGGGTCCGTGACCCAGGCGTCCGCGGCCTCGGAGCCCTCGGAGTAGTCGTCGTCGTAGTAGCGCTCGTCATCGTTGTCGTCGACGAGGCCGAGCCACGCACTCGCCTTGCGTACCGATCCCATGGACGCCTCCTCTCACAGCGGTCTTTCTTGCTCTGCGCATCCCTATGGTCATCCATGATGCGGACGGCGCGCCAAGGGGATAGACGCCGCGCGGGGGGTTTGTGACGGTACTGGTGCACGGCCGATCCGTCGAGAGTCCTTGTGCCCCAAGGGGTCCGACTCATACGGCTGCTGACTGTGAGTGAAATATGATTGTTCTTGGCGTACGGGTGATGCACGGTGCGTACGGGTGAACGCGGAGCCTGACCGGAGCGGGCCGGCGCACTTGTGCGGGCCGAGCCCCGCGCCGCGCGAGAGCCCCGAACGACGTGCGCGCGCCGTGGCGGACCACGACGCGCGCTGTGTGCAACGGTTCTGACGCGACCTCAGGCCCGGGCGGGCCGCAGCCGTCAGTTCTTGAGTTCCGGCGGTGAGATCCGGGACGTGCGGATCGCCGACGCCGTCGTGCCCCACTTCCTCAGGATCCGGTCGTAGGTGCCGTCGGCGATCAGGCGGTCGACCGCCGCCCGGAAGGCGGGGGCCAGCGGGGTGCCCTTCTTGAAGGCGAAGCCGACGTCGAGCCGGTGGTACTCGTTGAGGAACTTGAGCCCCGGCTGCTGGGCGACGGCGTAGCGCAGCCCGTTGATCGTGGACATCACGACGTCGCTGCGGCCCTGCTGGACCGAGGACCAGATCGCGCTCTGCTCGGCGTACGTCTGCACCTTGTATGGCTTCTCGCCGGCGTCGGAGCACACGTGCGCGTTCTCCTCCAGCGTGGCCTCGAAGGTCGTGCCCGCGCCGGTGGCGATGTTCAGTCCGCAGAGCTGCTTCAGATCGGTGATCCGGGACAGCTTGCTGTCCTTGCGCGTGGCGAAGCCCTGGCCGTCGTTGATGTACGTGACGAAGTCGATCGTCCTGCGGCGCTCGTCCGTGACGCCGAAGTTGCTCGCGCCGACGTCGTACTTGCCGCTGTCCAGGGCGGGCAGGATCGCCTCGAAACTCGCCTGGTCCACCGTCAGCCGCAGCCCCAGGACCCTGGCGACGGCCTTGGTGAAGTCGACGTCCTGGCCGGTCAGGGTCTTCCCGTCGGCCAGGTAGGTGGTGCCGGGCGGGGTGCCGCCGACGCTGACGGCGACGGTGAGGTGCGAGACGCCGGCCGGCAGCAGCCGGGCGGCCGCGCCGTCCTCGCGGATCGCGGACACCACGTCCCTGGTCGGCACCGCGCCGGGCCCGGCCGCCACACCGGCAGCGTCTGTGCCCGTGCCGCCGCCCGAACCGCACGCGGTGAGGAGGAGCGCGGCCGAGGTGATGACGGCGAAGGGCATGAGAAGTCGATAGGTCTGCTGATGCATCGGTAAGCGGTCTCCTGAGGCGGACAGAAGGCGAGCCGTGCGCGAGGGGAGGTGTGCGAGAGCCGTGCGCGAGGGGAGGGGGCGCGTGTGAAGGCGGCGAAGTCGGGCGTGGTGAACGGGAGAAGAAGGAGAGCGCTCAGGGTGCCCGCCTGCCGCGGCGGGCGTACAGCGGGGTCAGCTCAACAGGAAGAGGACCACACACGACCGAAGTCGATGTGGGAGCGGGTGACCAGCCACTGCTGTGGATGCATGGGGCAAGTGGAACAGGCGACCGGTTCCGCGTCAACCGAGTCCAGGCCAACGGCTCACTGTATGGACAACCTTGACAGCGGACCGAAGTCAGCCCGTACTCTCGACGGGCGGCCCTGCTGAGGGGCTCGGCCGCGTCCGCGCCCCAGGGCGCCCGTGTGCAGGCACCACCGTGTTCGACTCTCGTGTCACGGAGCCCTCGCATGTCATCCGACACCCTCGCCGAGATCCCCGCCGCACCTCCCGCTCCCGGAGGCGCGGACGCCCTGCCCGTCGTCCCGCGCCGCCGGCTGGGACAGTGGGCCGCCGCGGCCGCCGTCCTCACGCTGCTCGGGCTCGCGGTCGACTCGGTGCTGCGCAACCGGGCGTTCCAATGGGACGTCGTCGCCGACTACTTCACCTCCGACTCCGTGCTGCGCGGGCTGTGGCTCACGCTGTGGCTGACCGCGGTCGTCGTGGTCCTGGGCTTCGCCCTCGGCACGCTGATCGCCACGTTCCGGCTCTCCGCCAACCCCGTCCTGCGGGCGGTCGGCTGGGGGTACGTCTGGCTCTTCCGGTCCATCCCGATCCTCGTGCAGCTGCTGCTCTGGTTCAACATCGGCGCGCTGTACCCGCGGGTGCTGGGGGTCAGGACCGTCGATCTGCTGAGCCCGGTCGCCGTGGCCGTCGTCGGCCTCACCCTGCACGAGGCCGCCTATGCCGCCGAGGTCGTCCGGGGCGGCATCCTCTCCGTCGACCGCGGCCAGATCGAGGCCGCCCAGGCGCTCGGCCTGAGCCGGTGGCAGCGCTGGTGGCGGATCGTGCTGCCCCAGGCCATGCGGGCGATCGTGCCGCCGGCCGGGAACATGCTGATCGGCACCCTCAAAGGCACCTCGATCGTCAGCGTCATCGCCGTCGAGGACCTTCTCTTCTCGACCCAGTTGATCTATCACCGCACCTACCAGGTCATTCCGCTGCTGATGGTCGCCACCCTCTGGTACACCGTCGTCACCTCGGTGCTCGGGGTCGGCCAGTACTACGTCGAGCGGCACTACGCGCGGGGAACGGAGTCCGCCCGATGAGACCGCAGCTGGTGATCGTGGGAGCCGGTCCGCGGGGGACCGGACTGCTGGAGCGGATCGCCGCCAACGCCCCGGACCTGTACGCCGGTTCCGGCCTCGACATCCATCTGGTCGACCCCCATCCGCCGGGCGCCGGCCGTATCTGGCGGCAGGCGCAGTCGCCGCTGCTGCTGATGAACTCGCACGCCGAGGACATCACCATGTTCACCGACGACACCGTGCCGATGGACGGCCCCGTGCGCGAGGGCCCCACCCTGCACGAGTGGGCCGGCCTGGACGGCCGCACGTTCGCCGACCGGCAGGTCCAGGGCCGCTATCTGCGCTGGATCTATGACCGGTCCGTCGCCGGGATGCCGCCGGGGGTCGCCGTCTATCACCACCCCCGGCGCGCCCTGCGGATCAGCGGGCCGCGCGAGGGGCGCCAGCAGGTGTGGCTGGAGGGCCGCCCGCGCCCCCTCCTCGCCGACGCGGTCGTCCTCGCCGTCGGCCACCTCGACGCCGAACCCGACGCGGAACAGCGGGAGCTGGCGGCCTACGCCCGCGCGCACGGCCTGGTGCACCTGCCGCCCGACTTCACCGCCGACAGCGACCTGTCCGCGCTCGAACCCGGCGCGCCCGTCATCGTGCGCGGCTTCGGTCTCGCCTTCGTCGACCTGATGGTGCTGCTCACCGAGGGACGGGGCGGACGGTACAAGGGCGACCTCTACCTCCCCTCCGGGCGCGAGCCGGTGCTGTACGCGGGCTCACGGCGCGGGGTGCCGTACCGCGCGAAGATCGGCTACGACTGGACCGGGCCGCGCCCGCCGCTGCCCCGCTTCTTCGGCCCCGAACAGGTCAAGGCGCTGTCGGCCGGTCCGGACGCCCCCGACTTCCGGCGCGACATCTGGCCGCTGGTGGAGAAGGAACTGGGATTCGCCCACTACCACCGGCTGTTCACCGCCCACCCCGGACGCACGGCGATGGACCGGCTCCGCTTCGAGGAGCGGTACGCCGCCGCGGCCGGCCCCGCCGAGATCGCCACGCTCGTCGCCGCCGCCGTGCCCGACCCCGCCGACCGGCTCGACCTCGCCGCGCTCGACCGGCCCCTGGACGGGGTGCGCCACGCCTCGCACGAGGAGTTCCAGGAGGGGTTGCGCGGCCACATCGAGGCCGACCTCGCCCGCAGGCACGACCCCGGGCACAGCGCGGACCTGGGTGTCTTCCTCGGACTGCTCTCCGTCTACGGGCAGTTGACGCGGCTCGGGGACATCGGCTCCTGGTGGCACGGCTTCTTCAGCTACCTGGCGTCCGGGCCGCCCGGACCCCGGCTGCGGCAGATGCTCGCGCTGTCCCGGGCCGGGCTGCTGAAGTTCGTCGGCGCCGGCATGACCGTCGGCGCCGCGGACGGGGTGTTCCGGGCGGCCAGTCCCACGGTGCCGGGGTTCTCGGTCACGGCACGGGCACTGGTCGAGGCCCGGCTGCCCGAGCCCACCCTGGCGCGGGTGCGCGACCCCCTGCTGCGGGACCTGCACGCCACCAGGGGCGCCGCCGGGACCCCCGACGGGCTGCTGCGGGTCGACCCCGGCGACGGCCGTGTCCTCGACGGCGCCGGACGCCCGCATCCCCGGCGCTTCGCGCTCGGCCCCTTCACCGACGCCCGCACCGCCGGAGCCTTCACCAGACCGCGCACCGGCGGGCCCGCGTTCCGCCAGAACGACGCCACCGCCCGGGCCGCCCTGGCCCTGCTGCGGGACCTGGCGCGGCACGCCGCGGCCTGAACTCCCCGGGCCCGCACGCCGAGGCGCGCACCGGACACCCCCTGGGCCGAGGGCCGTCCGGCGGGTCGACTTCCGGACATTCCCGGCCACCGGGCGGCCGGCGGGGGCACGGTCCGGCTCGCCGACGGCGCGGCCGACGGGCTCACCGCGGCCGGGCCGCCCTTCTCCGGCACGGTGCGGCTCACCGCCGACAGCGGCCCGGAGCGCGGGTCACGGGGTCGCGTCCGGTGAGAAACGGCTGGTCGCCCTCGTCCGCGAAGACGTCCTCGGGGGGGCGGTCCGGCGACGCGGACGGCCGGGAGCGCGGACTCGTCCTCGCCGGGGAGTTCCCGGCGCCCGGCAACCCGCCCGGCAACCCGCCCGGGAGCGCCGCCGAGGCGGGGCGCGAGGCCTGATCCGGCGTCAGGAGCCGGACGCGTCCTGCCAGGTCGGGGCGGGTGCACGGCGAGACGGGGCGACCGGGGGCGCGCGGGTGGTGAGCGCGGGGGCGTACGGGCGGCGCGGCCGGCGGCTCACAGGTGGTTCAAAGGTTGACGGCCGAAAGGCACCCTTGTGCCGACCGGCCGTTCGACCGAATACTCCCCCTCAGCGCTTGTCAGGGGCATGAGTTGTCCGGAATCCGGTGCACCTCTCCTCCCCTGGCTGCGCCTCACGGGCCCCGACCCCACGCGGGCCCCCGACTTCCCCTGGGAGGGAACGAGTGAGGATCAAGCGCACCACTTCCCGCAGCGGCGTTGCCAGACGGACCCAGCTCATCGCCGTGGCCGCCGGTCTCCTGGCCGCGGCGGCGGTCACCGTCCCCACCGCGAGCGCCGGCACCACCCCCACGTTCAGTGCCAACCAGCTCACCAGCGCCAGCGGTTCCGTGCTCAAGGCCGACGTCCCCGGCACCGCCTGGGCCGTGGACGGCAAGAACAACCGCGTCGTCGTCACCGTCGACAGCACGGTCTCCCAGGCGGAGATCGCGAAGATCAGGCAGCAGGCGGGCGCCGGCTCCGCCGCTCTGGTCATCAAGCACACCCCGGGCACGTTCAAGAAGCTGATCTCCGGCGGCGACGCCATCTATGCGAGTAGCTGGCGCTGCTCCCTCGGCTTCAACGTCCAGGACTCCGCGGGCAACTACTACTTCCTGACCGCCGGCCACTGCACCGACGGCGCGGGCACCTGGTGGGCGGACTCCTCGCACGCGACCACGCTCGGCACCACCGCCGGTTCCTCCTTCCCGGGGAACGACTACGGCATCGTGCGCTACACCAACAGCTCGGTCACCAAGTCGGGCACGGTCGGCAGCCAGGACATCACCAGCGCGGCCACGCCGTCCGTCGGCACCACCGTCACCCGCCGCGGCTCCACGACGGGCATCCACAGCGGCACCGTCCAGGCGCTCAACGCGACGGTCAACTACGGCGGCGGCGACGTCGTCTCCGGCCTCATCCAGACCAACGTCTGCGCCGAGCCCGGGGACTCCGGCGGCCCGCTGTACGGCGGCACCAGGGCCTACGGCCTGACGTCCGGCGGCAGCGGCAACTGCAGCTCCGGCGGAACGACCTTCTTCCAGCCGGTCACCGAGGCGCTGAGCGCCTACGGAGTCCACGTCTACTGACGCAGAAGGATCCCTCCGGCCCGTCCCGGGCGGACCGGTGACAGCACCGTGCCCCCGTGCGCGTTCCTCGCGTGCGGGGGCACTCGCGTGCCCGCGTGCTTTCGGCCACGCACCGCTGAACGGCGCTGTCCATGCGTGGGTTACCGGGACGTAGTGTTTGCACCGCGAATGTTGTGTGCGTCTTGGGCACGACCTTGTGCGTCCCCTGTGCGGTTCGGAAGAGTGAGCGCCCGTCAACCAGCCTTCCGGTCCGGAAGCCCCATCAGTCCGGGCCGACCCCCCACAGGAGGACGTGAGTTGAAGCACCGACGCATACCCCGGCGGCGGGCCGCACTGGCCGGAGCGGGAGCCGCCGCGCTGATCGCCGCGGGTGTCACCTTCCAGACTGCGAACGCCAGCGAGCCCGCGAAGTCTCCGCAGCAGCCGCGGACCCTGTCCGCCCCGGCGGCCGGAAAGCTCGCCTCGACGCTCGTCCGGGACCTCGGTTCCGGCACAGCCGGCAGCTACTACGACGCCGGGTCGAAGCGGCTCGTCGTCAACGTGCTCGACGCCGCCGCCGCGAACGCCGTCGAGGCGGCCGGCGCCCAGGCCAAGGTCGTCACGCACTCGCTCGCCGCGCTCGACGGCGCGCGCGCCGCGCTGAAGAAGGACGCGACCGTCCCCGGCACCTCGTGGGCGGTCGACCCGGTCACGAACAAGGTCGTCGTCACCGCCGACCGGACCGTCTCCACGGCCGAGTGGACCAAGCTCGGCACGGTGGTCGACGGGCTCGGCGGCAGAGCGGAACTCAAGCGGTCGAAGGGGGAGTTCAAGCCCTTCGTGGCGGGCGGCGACGCCATCACCGGCTCGGGCGGGCGCTGCTCGCTCGGCTTCAACGTGGTCAAGGGCGGACAGCCGTACTTCCTGACCGCCGGGCACTGCACCCAGGCCATCTCCAGCTGGTCGGACTCCTCCGGGAACGTCATCGGGCAGAACGCCCAGTCCAGCTTCCCGGGCAACGACTTCGGTCTGGTCAAGTACACCGCGGACGTCGCCCACCCGAGCGAGGTCGACCTCTACAACGGGTCCGCCCAGCAGATCACCGGCGCGGCCGACGCCACGGTCGGCATGCGGGTGACCCGCAGCGGCTCCACCACCCAGGTGCACGACGGCACGGTCACCGGGCTGAACGCCACCGTGAACTACTCGGAGGGCACGGTGAGCGGTCTGATCCAGACCGACGTGTGCGCCGAGCCCGGCGACAGCGGCGGCTCCCTGTTCTCGGGCAGCAGCGCCGTCGGACTGACCTCCGGCGGCAGCGGTGACTGCACCTCCGGCGGGGAGACCTTCTTCCAGCCGGTCACCGAGGCGCTGTCGGCCACCGGATCGTCGATCGGCTGACCCGCCCGCCCCTTCGGAGAAGTCCCGTCCCGCCTCGCCGCGGGGCGGGACTTCTCCGTGTCCGGGGCAGCCCGCGGGTGCGTTTGCGCAGGTGGGAGGGGGGAGAGCCGTTGTCGTACGCATGTTCGGGAATGGAGGTATGGTGGTGAAGGGAACAGATGTTCGAGAGTCGTACGGGGCTCACGAGTGCGGGAGGTGTGTGTGCCGGGTTTCGCGCATCTGCGCACCGTCTCCGGGTTCTCCCTGCGCTACGGCGCCTCGCACCCGGAGCGGCTGGCCGAGCGCGCCTCCGAGCGGGGCATGGACGCCCTCGCCCTCACCGACCGCGACACCCTCGCCGGCGCGGTGCGCTTCGCCAAGGCCTGCGCCGGGGCCGGGGTCCGTCCGCTGTTCGGCGTGGACCTGGCGGTGGCCGCCCCGCCGCGCCGGGACGGTGCCGTACGGCCGGCGGGGGAGCCTTCCGCCCCGGCGGAGCCGGGAGCCACCGGGCGCCGCCGCGCCCCGGTGCGGGGCGGTGCCTTCGTCGACGAGTCGGCGCCCCGGGTGACCTTCCTCGCCCGCGACGGCGCCCGCGGCTGGGCCGGCCTGTGCCGGATCGTCACCGCCGCGCACGCGGCCGGGGGCACCCCCCTGCTTCCCTGGGACCGCCACGAGGGGGACGGGCTGACCGTGCTGCTCGGCCCCGGTTCCGACGTGGGGCGCGCGCTCGCCGCGGGGCGGCCCGACCGTGCCGCCGTACTGCTCGGGCCCTGGCGCGAGGTCTACGGGGACGCGCTGCGCCTCGAAGCCGTCTGGCACGGCCGCCCGGGAACGGGGGCCGGGTCCCTGCGGCTGGCCGCCCGCACGGTGGGGTTCGCCGCCGAGCAGAGGATCCGGCCGGTGCTCACCAACGCCGTCCGGTACGCCGACCCGGGGCAGGGGCGGGTCGCCGACGTCCTGGACGCGGCCCGCCGGCTGGTGCCCATCGACCCGCGCGGGGAGCTGGACTCCGGTGAGGCGTGGCTGAAGGACGAGCCGGCCATGCTGCTGGCCGCCGAGCGGGTGGTGGAGGCGGCCGGTTTCCGGCAGGGCACCGCCCACCGGCTGCTGGAGCAGACCCGGGCCACGGCCGCGGAGTGCCTGGTCGACCCCGAGGACGACCTCGGCATCGGTTCCGTGCACTTCCCCGAGGCGCGTCTGGTCGGCGCCGGCCGGCGCACCGCCCAGCGGGCGCTCGCCTCGCGGGCGGCGGCCGGGATGGTGCTGCGCGGCCACGCGGGCCGCCGGGAGTACTGGGAGCGGATGCACCGCGAGCTGGACATCATCGCCCACCACGGCTTCGCCTCCTACTTCCTGACGGTCGCCCAGGTCGTGGACGACGTACGGAGGATGGGGATCCGGGTGGCCGCGCGCGGATCGGGCGCCGGCTCCCTCGTCAACCACCTGCTCGGCATCGCGCACGCCGACCCGGTCGAGCACGGGCTGCTGATGGAGCGCTTCCTGTCCAAGGAGCGGATCGCGCTGCCGGACATCGACATCGACGTGGAGTCCGCGCGCCGGCTGGAGGTCTACCGCGCGGTCATCGGCAGGTTCGGCACCGAACGGGTCGCGACCGTCTCCATGCCGGAGACCTACCGTGTCCGCCACGCCATCCGCGACGTCGGGGCCGCCCTGTCCATGGACCCGGCCGAGATCGACCGGGTGGCCAAGTCCTTCCCGCACATCCGGGCCCGGGACGCCCGCGCCGCGCTGGAGGAACTGCCCGAGCTGAAGCGGCTCGCGGGGGAGAAGGAGAGGTACGGCAGGCTCTGGGACCTGGTCGAGGCCCTGGACGCCCTGCCGCGCGGGGTCGCCATGCACCCGTGCGGGGTGCTGCTGTCCGACGCCTCGCTGCTCGCCCGTACGCCGGTGGTGCCGACCAGCGGTGAGGGGCTGCCCATGTCGCAGTTCGACAAGGAGGACGTGGAGGACCTCGGGCTGCTCAAGCTGGACGTGCTGGGGGTGCGGATGCAGTCGGCGATGGCGCACGCCGTCGCCGAGGTCGAACGGGTCACGGGCGAACGGCTCGACCTGGACGCGCTGCCGCCGGGGGACCCGGAGACGTACCGGCTGATCCGGTCCGCCGAGACCCTCGGCTGCTTCCAGATCGAGTCCCCGGGACAGCGGGACCTGGTGGGGCGGCTCCAGCCCGCCACGTTCCACGACCTCGTCGTCGACATCTCCCTGTTCCGGCCCGGTCCGGTCGCCGCCGACATGGTGCGGCCGTTCATCGAGGCACGGCACGGGCGGGCCCCCGTGCGCTTCCCGCACCCGGACCTGGAGCGGGCGCTGAAGGACACGTACGGCGTCGTCGTCTTCCACGAGCAGGTCATCGACATCATCGCCGTCATGACCGGCTGCGGGCGCGGGGAGGCCGACCAGGTGCGGCGCGGCCTGTCCGACCGGGAGACGCAGGGGCGGATCAAGGTGTGGTTCGCGCGGGCCGCGGCGGACAACGGGTACGACCCGGAGACGGTCCGGCGCACCTGGGAGATCGTCGAGGCCTTCGGCTCGTACGGCTTCTGCAAGGCGCACGCGGTCGCCTTCGCCGTGCCGACCTACCAGTCGGCGTGGCTGAAGGCGCACCACCCCGCCGCCTTCTACGCCGGGCTGCTCGCGCACGACCCCGGGATGTACCCCAAGCGGCTGCTGCTGGCCGACGCGCGGCGGCGCGGGGTGCCGGTCCTGCCGCTGGACGTGAACGTCTCGGGCGTCACCCATCGGATCGAACTGGTGTCCGAGAAGGGGGCGTGGGGACTGCGGCTCGCCCTCGGCGACGTGTACGGCATCGGAGAGGCCGAGGCGCGGCGGATCGCGGACGGGCAGCCGTACTCCTCGCTGCTGGACTTCTGGGAGCGGGCCCGGCCGAGCCGGCCGCTGGCCGGACGGCTCGCCCAGGTGGGCGCGCTGGACGCCTTCGGCGCCAACCGCCGGGACCTCCAGCTGCACCTGGCCGAACTGCACCGCGGCGGCCGCGGTGGCGGCGGCGGTCAGCTGCCCCTGGCCGGCGGCCGGCGCACCGCCCCCGCCGGTCTCCCCGACCTGTCCTCGGCCGAGCGGCTCAGCGCCGAACTGGGCGTGCTCTCCATGGACGCCTCACGCAATCTGATGGACGACCACCGGGAGTTCCTCGACGAACTGGGCGTGACCTCGGCCCGCCGGCTGCGGGAGGCCGCGCACGGGCAGACGGTACTGGTCGCGGGCGCCAAGGCGGCCACCCAGACCCCGCCGGTCAGGTCCGGCAAGCGGGTCGTCTTCAGCACGCTGGACGACGGCACGGGCCTCGTCGACCTCGCCTTCTTCGACGACTCCCACGAGGCCTGCGCGCACACCGTCTTCCACTCCTGGCTGCTGCTGGTGCGCGGAGTGGTGCAGCGGCGCGGCCCGCGCAGCCTGAGCGTGGTCGGGTCGGCCGCCTGGAACCTCGCCGAACTCGTCGAACTGCGCGCGGAGGGAGGCCTGGACGAGGTGGCCGCCCGGCTGGCGGCACCCGTCGCGCCGGGCACGGGCGAGGATCCGACGGGCGGCCGGCGGATCCATCTGCCGACCGGGTACGACATGCACCCCTGGGCCGACCTGCGGCCCGCGGGCGAGGGGACCTCCCAGGGTCCCGCGGCGGCGAGGAAGCTGTGGCACCGGAGTCCGGGGAGTGCGGGATGACCGTTCTGTGCGTGCGTTTCCGGCTGCCGCCGATGTACGAGGCGGCACTGCCCGGACTGCTCGGGCTGCTGGAGGAGTTCACCCCGGTCGTCCAGGCGCTGCCCCCGGACGGGGCGCTGGCCGATCTCCGCGGCGCCGAGAGGTACTTCGGGCGGAGCGCGGTGGAACTGGCCTCGGTGATCCGGGTCCGCTCCCTGGCGCGGTACGGCGTCGACTGCGCGATCGGCGCCGGGCCGGGACCGCTGCTGGCCCGCGTGGCGCTGCGCGCCGCCCGCCCCGGCGCGACCTGCGCCGCCCCCGAGGACCCGGACGCCGCGGCGGAGTTCCTCGCGCCGTTGCCCGTCTCCGTGCTGCCCGGCGTCGGCGCCGCCACCGCCCGCGTCCTGTGCGAGTACGGCCTGGACACCCTGGGCCGCGTCGCCGCCGCGCCGCCGTCCACGCTCCAGCGGCTGATCGGCGCGAAGGCGGCCCGCGAGCTGCGCGAGCGGGCGCGCGGGACCGACCGCGGCCGGGTCGCCCCGGACGCCGTCTTCCGCTCCCTGTCCGCCGAACGCTCCTTCGGCCTGGACGAGCTGGACCCCGCCAGGCATCGCAGGGCGCTCCTCGGCACCGCCGAGGACCTGGGCGCCCGGCTGCGCGCGGCGGAGAAGGTCTGCCGCACCGTCGCCCTCACCGTGCGCTACGCCGACGGCTCCGCCACGACCCGCAGCCGCACCCTCCCGGAGCCGACCGCCCACTCGGCGGCCCTCACCAGGGCGGCCTACGGGATGTACGAGGCGCTCGGCCTCCAGCGCGCCCGGGTCCGCGCCATCACCCTGCGCGCCGAGGGCCTCGGCTCCGCGGGCCACGCCTCCCGCCAGCTGACCTTCGACCCCGTGGACGAGAAGGTCCGCCGTATCGAGGAGGTCGCCGATCGCGCCCGCGCGAAGTTCGGCCCGCGCGCGGTCATGCCGGGGACGCTGGCGGCCTGATCCCGCGCCCCGGCGGCCGGATCCCGCTCCCCGGCAGGACGTCCGCCCGGGAGGGGGACACGCGCGGGACGCCGGCCGTGTCGTCCGGCGGGCGGGTGCGCGCGGGGCATGCGACGGGCGGGTGCGCGTGTTGCGGGAGGGGCGGGTGAGGATCGTCCCCTATCGTCCGATGAAGCCCGCCTGGTGACGATCTTTCAGGTCAACTCATGATTCCGGCCGTTAACCGGAATTTTTTACCGACGCGTAACTTCACACGTCTGCTACTCGCCCGTAACTTGACGAGTGAAACAGCATCCTCGTGATCCGGATCACAGGGCCCCCACCTCCCCTTGAGCCGCAAGGAGATCACCCGATGCTGCCCTGGAAGCGAGTGCTCAGACCCCTCGTCGCGCTGGCCCTGACGGCCGCCGTCGCCGCCGTACCCGCCGCCACCGCGCACGCGGCCGCCGCCGCACCCAGCACCGGCTGGAACGACTACTCCTGCAAGCCGTCCGCAGCCCACCCCCGCCCCGTGGTCCTCGTCCACGGCACCCTGGGCAACTCCGTCGACAACTGGCTGTCCCTCGCCCCCTACCTGGAGGACCGCGGCTACTGCGTCTTCTCCCTCGACTACGGCCAGCTGCCCGGCGTCCCCGTCTTCTACGGCCTCGGCCCCATCGACAAGTCGGCCCAGCAGCTGTCCGACTTCGTGAACAAGGTCCTCACCGCGACCGGCGCCGCCAAGGCCGACATCGTCGGCCACTCCCAGGGCGGCATGATGCCGCGCTACTACCTGAAGTTCCTCGGCGGAGCGGCCAAGGTGAACGCCCTCGTCGGGCTCGCCCCCGACAACCACGGCGCCACCCTCAGCGGTCTCACCAACCTGCTGCCGTACTTCCCCGGCGCCGAGGACCTCATCAAGGCCACCACCCCGGGCCTCGCCGACCAGCTCCCCGGGTCCGCCTTCCTCACCAAGCTCAACGCGGGCGGGGACACGGTCCCCGGGGTGCACTACACCGTCATCGCCACCCAGTACGACGAGGTGGCCACCCCCTGGCGCAGCCAGTTCCTGACCGGCTCCGACGTCCGCAACGTCGCGCTCCAGGACCTGTGTTCGCTCGACCTGTCCGAGCACCTGGCGATCGCCCTGTTCGACCGCATCGCCTTCCACGAGGTCGTCAACGCCCTCGACCCGGCCCACGCCACCGCCACCACCTGCGCGTCCGTCTTCAGCTGACCGCCGGCGGGACCCGCCCGGCCTGAGCCGCCGGACGGGTCCCGCCGTCGTACGCGCGTCCCGGGGAGGGGGTGACCGGGAACAGCCACCAGGAAACCGTGGAATCACCCGCGCGGGGCGGCCGGAAGCGATCTTTATGGTCGCCTTAAGGTCCTGTTCGGACTGTGCTCAGGCTGTGCGCGCGCCATGCCCGCACCGTGCCGGCACCGCGGCCGCACCGTGCCCGCGCGGCCGGCGCGCGCGGCCGGGTAGCGTGCCCCGCATGGACATCGGGGACACCGGCACCGGCACCGGCACCGGCACAGGTACTGGCACTGACACCGGCACCGGGAACGGCGGACGCGCCGGGGAGCTCGTGACCGGGCAGGTCATCCGGGCCGCCGTCGCCGCGGACGTGCCGGCCGTGCGCGCCGTGACCGACGCGGCCTACCGGCCGTACATCGCGCGCATCGGCGTGGTGCCGCAGCCCATGGAGGCCGACCACGCCGCCGACGTGGCCGCGGGCCGGGTGTTCGTCACCGGAGACCCCGTCACCGGCCTCGTGGTGGTCGAGGAGTTCCCCGATCACCTCCTACTGGACAGCATCGCGGTCCACCCCGGCGCCCATGGCGGCGGCGTCGGACGCCGGCTGCTGCGCTTCGTCGACACGCACGCGCGGGCGCTGGGCCTCGGCGAGGTCCGGCTCTACACGAACGCGATGATGTGGGAGAACCAGCGGATCTACCCGAAGTACGGCTACGAGGCCGTGGAGCGCCGCGTCGACGGGCCCTACGACCGGATCCACTACCGCAAGCGGCTCGGCTGACCGCCGGCCCCGGCCCGCCCGGCGATGTCAGTGGCGGGTGCCACCGTGGAGGCATGACGGAGCGGAACGAGCAGAGCGAGCACGCGCACACGAACGCCACCGGTGCCGCGGTGGACTGGGACGCGGAGGCCGCCGCCTTCGACGAGGAGCCCGATCACGGCCTGCGCGCCCCCGAGGTGCGCGCCGCCTGGGCGGCCCGGCTCCGCGGCTGGCTGCCGGAACACCCCTGCGACGTCCTCGACCTCGGCTGCGGCACCGGGAGCCTCTCGCTCCTCGCCGCCGCACAGGGCCACCGCGTCACGGGTGTCGACCGTTCCCCCGCCATGGTCGAACGGGCCCGCGCCAAGCTCGCCGGGCGGGACGCGACGGTCCTGCGCGGCGACGCCGCGGCCCCGCCGGTCGCGGAGGGCAGCCAGGACGTCGTCCTGGTGCGCCATGTGCTGTGGACGCTCGCCGAGCCGGGCCGGGTCCTGCGGCACTGGCGGACCCTGCTGCGGCCCGGCGGCCGGTTCGTCCTGGTCGAGGGGGTCTGGGGCACCCTGAGCCCGGTGGGCATACCCGCGGACCGGCTCGCCGCGCTGCTGGCGCCGCTCGCGCGGGACACGCGCGTCGAGCGGCTCTCCGGCGACCCGCTGCTGTGGGGGAAGGCCGTGACCGACGAGCGGTACGCGGTCCTCGCGACCCTCTGAGACGCCCGGGGGAGCCGGGGCCGCCGGGAGACGCTCCCGCGCTCCCGGCGGCCGTGCACGGCGGGAGACGCATCCGCGCTCCCGGCGGCCGTGTACGGCGGGAGACGCCCCCGCGCTCCGGTGGCCGTGTACATAGGGAGACGCCCCGCGCTCCCGGCGGCCGTGTACGGCGGGAGCCTCAGGCCAGCAGTGAACCGAAGCCGCCCGCGCGGGCCAGCGCCTCCAGCTCGTCCAGCGCCGCCACGGCCGCGGCCGCGGCCCCCGGGTCCCTCTCCGCCAGCCCGCTCTCGGCGAACTCGTCCTCGTCCAGGCGCCGTACGTCCCCGCCGTCGGCGGAGCGCCACAGGTCCAGGTCGAGATCCTCGACGACCAGTTCGCCGCCGGAGAGCGCGGCGGGCCGGGTGATGTCGCAGTACCAGCCCTTGAGGGTGCCGTCCCCGGCGCGGACCTCCTTCACCGAGAACCAGCGGTCCCGCCAGTAGTGCTCGGTGAACACGTCACCCGGCTCGAAGCGCACGAAGCCGAAGTCGCGGACGCCCTCGCCCGCCCACGGGGCGCGGACGGTGATCCGGGTGCCGTCGTCGCCGAGCAGCTCCGCCGCGTAACGGATCTTCGTACGGCCCGCCTTGACGAGGACGACCTCCACCCGCCCGCCGGATTCAGCCGAGTTCACGGACATAGCGCACCTCCGTACCGCAGATCTCGTACCCGAGCCGCTTGTTGATCGCGATCATCGGGTCGTTGCCCGCGTCGTTGCCCGTGAAGGCCTCCGTGAACCCGGCCGCGCGGGCCCGGTGCAGCGAGTGGGTCTTGGCGAGCCTGGCCAGCCCCCGGCCGCGGTGGGCGCGGGCCGTGCCGGTCATCGCGGTGGAGTAGCGGGCACCGCCGTCGGTGTAGGCCACGGTGAAGGCGACCGGACGGCCGTCCGCGACGGCGGCCACGGTCAGCTCGCGGTCCAGCAGCGGGTGGTTCCAGGTCTGCGCGAGCCAGGCCTCGTAGTCCGTGAACGCGTAGGTGATGTCACCGGGTTCGTCCGACACGGTCTCCGCGTCCAGCTCGAACAGCGGCCGCGGATCGTCCGCGAACTCGGCGGCCGTGCGCAGCACGACACCCGGCGGGATCTCCGGGAGCGGCGGCAGGGTGCCGTCGGTGAGGTCCAGGCGCAGGAAGTGGGCGGGGCGGCCCCGGGTGTAGCCGTGCCGCCCGGCGAAGGCGCGGTTGCCCGGCTCGTCGAGCAGCCAGGCGTACACCTTGTTCGCGCCGTTGGCGGCCAGATGCTCCTCGCCGGCCCGGACGAGCAGCTCGCCCGCGCCGCGCCGGGTCCGGTCCGGGCGTACGTAGACGTTGAGGTACCCCTGGCCCGGCTCCGTGCTGTCGTGTGCCAGGGCCACCTGGGCGGTGCCGATCACCTCGCCGTCCTCCTCCGCGACGAGCGAGCGGAAGCGGGCGTCGGGAGGGGTGCGGGTGAGCAGGTGACGGACCGAGTCCGGGGTGAACAGGATGAAGGGCAGGGCGAGGCGGCGGACGCGGACGAAGCCCTCCAGGTCGTCCGGGGAATCGGGCCGCAGGTCGCGCACGATGACAGTCATGGGCAGGCACCGTACGGCCGGGCTGGCCGGAGTGCCTCTCATTTTCCCTCCGCTGGGGGACAATCGGCCCTGTGAGCCTGAAGATCCACATCGATGACAGCGCGCCGCCCTACGAGCAGGTGCGTGCGCAGATCTCCGAGCAGGCGCGGTCGGGGGTGCTGCCGGTGGGGTACCGGCTGCCCACGGTGCGCGGGCTGGCCGAGTCGCTGGGGCTCGCGGTGAACACGGTGGCGAAGGCCTACCGGGCCCTGGAGGGGGACGGGGTGATCGAGACGCGGGGCCGGCACGGCACCTACGTGGCCGCCGCCGGTTCGGCCGCCGAACGCGAGGCCTCCGCGGCCGCCCAGGCCTACGCGGAGCGCGCCCGCCGCCTGGGCCTGGCGGAGGACGACGCGCTGGCCGCCGTCCGGGACGCCCTGCGGGCGGCCTACGGCGAACACAAGGCGTAAGGACGCCAGGGGCGTGACTCCCCGGTCCTCGCCGGTCCTCCCGGTCTTAGCCGGTCCTCACGGACCCGCGAGGACCGGGGAGTCACGCCCCTGGGCCGTCCGGGCGCTCAGAGGTACAGTCCCGCGTCCGCCTCGCCCCGCGCGCCCGGCACGGCCGTCGGGGACGAGCCGCGGCGCAGCGCGTACAGCTCGGCCAGGGTCGCGCCCTCGCGGCCCAGGCCCTCTTCGGTGCCCAGCCAGTCCACCGCCTCCCGGCGGGTCAGCGGACCCACCTCGATACGGGCCAGACAGCGGCCGGGGCGGACCACCGCGGGGTGCAGCCGCTCCAGGTCCTCGTTGGTGGTGACGCCGACCAGGACGTTGCGCCCCTGGCCGAGCAGGCCGTCGGTGAGGTTGAGCAGCCGGGACAGGGCCTGGCCCGCGGTGTGCTTGGCCTCGCCGCGGATCAGCTCGTCGCAGTCCTCCAGCAGGAGCAGCCGCCAGCGGCCCTTGCCCGGGCCGTCCTCCTCGCCGATCGCGATGTCCATCAGATAGCCGACGTCGGAGAAGAGCCGCTCGGGGTCCAGCACGCAGTCCACCTGGCACCAGTCCCGCCAGGACCGGGCGAGCGTGCGCAGCGCCGAGGTCTTGCCGGTCCCGGGCGGACCGTGCAGCAGGAGCAGCCGGCCGGCGATGTCCTCCGGCGTCGTCTTCATCAGCCGGTCCATCGCCTCGGCCACCGGCGCCGTGTAGTTGGGGCGGACCTCGTCCCAGGTGCCCGCCGAGATCTGGCGGGTGGTGCGGTGCGGGCCGCGCCTCGGGGAGACGTACCAGAAGCCCATGGTCACGTTCTCCGGCTGCGGTTCCGGCTCGTCGGTCGCGCCGTCCGTGGCCCGGTCCAGGACCTGCTTGGCCAGTTCCGCGGTGGTCGCCGTCACCGTGACGTCCGCGCCCCGGTTCCAGCGGGAGACCAGCAGGGTCCAGCCGTCGCCCTCGGCGAGGGTCGCGCTGCGGTCCTCGTCCCGGGCGATCCGCAGCACCCGGGCCCCCTCCGGCAGCAGGGTCGCGCCGGACCGCACCCGGTCGATGTTGGCCGCGTGCGAGTACGGCTGCTCGCCCGTCGCGAAGCGTCCGAGGAACAGCGCGTCCACGACATCGGAGGGCGAGTCGGAGTCGTCGACGTTGAGCCTGATCGGCAGAGCGTCGTGTGGGTTCGCTGACATGCCGCCATGATCCGGCACGGACGCACTCCGCGCACGGCATTTCCGCCCCTTCTTCCGGGTGTTGTCCCGGTGTGGCCAAGACCTCCCCCCGCCCCCTCTCCCCGGTTACTGTGGTCCTCGATGGGACGTCATGAGTGGTATACGGGGGCTCGGCGGTGGCGGCTCACCGCCCTGCTCGGTGTGGGCGCGGCCGCCCTCGCCCTGTTGCTGACCCTGCTCAACACGCTGCCGGGGGCCGATCCGGACACCGGCGGCACCACGCGTCAGGGCGACCGGGTGCACGGCACGCCCGCCACCCCCGCGCGCAACGCGGACGCTTCCGTGGGCTGGGGATTCACCCACACCCAGTACAGCGCCGACGAGGGCAGCGGAACGGCCGGCGACCGGGTCGAGGGGCTGCTGGAGAAGACCGGCGGCCTGCCGCAGGACCAGGCCCTGATGGGCTGGGGTGCCGACAACCCCGAGCCGGTGAAGGGGCATTACGACTTCGGCGCGATGGACCGCCGTATCGACTTCATCCGCAGGTCGGGCGGCACGCCCGTGGTCACGCTGTGCTGCTCGCCGGACTGGATGAAGGGCGGCCGGGCAGGCGTCGGCAACACCGACTGGAGCCGGTCGGCCCTGGAGACCGCGCCGACCCCCGGCCACTACCAGGACTTCGCCGACCTCGCCGCCACCGTCGCCCGGCGCTACCCCGACGTACGGCACTTCGTCGTCTGGAACGAGTTCAAGGGCTTCTGGAACGACTCCGCGGGCCGCTGGGACTACGAGGGCTACACGGAGATGTACAACCTCGTCTACAAGGCCCTCAAGAAGGTCGACCCCGGCATCATGGTCGGCGGCCCGTACCTCGTCATGGACAGCGTCGACCCCCGCCAGGACGGCGCCTCCACCACCTTCCGGGGCCCCTGGGGCGCCATGGACCAGCGGGTCCTCGACGCCTTCGACTACTGGAACACCCACAAGGCGGGCGCCGACTTCGTGGTCGTCGACGGCTCCAGCTACACCAACGACGACGAGATGCTGCCCGACGAGTTCGGGGCCACCGGCAAGCTGACCGCGGTGAGCGAGTGGGTGCGGTCACGGACCCGCGGACTGCCCCTGTGGTGGGCCGAGTACTACGTCGAGCCCGCCGACGGCAACGACGACCGCACGGGCTGGACCGAGGCCCACCGGCGCGCCGTGCACGCCACCGCCCTGATCGCGATGGTCCAGGGCGGTGCCTCCTCCGGCTTCTACTGGAACCCGGAGGAGGAGAAGGGGACCTCCTGCCCCGGCTGCCTGTGGACACCGACCGACAGCGCCGGCGGAGGCAGGGAACTGCCGATGTACGACCTGGTGTCCCGGTTCGGCGAGGCGTTCCCGCCGGGCACCCGGTACGAGAAGGTGTCCGTCGCCGAGGACGACGTGCCCAACGTGCGCGTCCTGGCGAGCGCCGGCACGGCCCTGGTGGTGAACACCCTGGACCGGCCCATCAGCGCCGAGGTCGACGGGAAGCGGTTCACGATGGGCGCGTACGAGGTGCGGTGGCTCGACCGCCGTACCGGCTGAGGAGCCATCCCGCCCCGTCGCCCGCCTCATTTCATGGTGAGGAACCGCTGCACCAGGGAGGCCAGGAACAGCGCCAGCAGCGGCAGCGAGAACCAGAAGGCGCCCTGCAGCCGGCGCAGCCTGCGCACGCTCGGCGGCGTCGCGACACGCACCAGCTCGCGCGCGGTGAGCAGCACGATCAGCGCGACGGCCGCCAGCGCGCCGACCACCGACCACGGCGTCCACGTCACCTGCGGCCCGATCGGCCCCGGATCCGCCCTCGGCACCGCGCCCGCCGGCCGTACACGCATCGCGTACACGGCGACGTCGTCGTTGACCAGGACCTTCGTCAGCTCCGGACGGTCGTCCAGGTTGCGGGTCAGCCGGGAGTCCCAGCCCGCCGGGTAGCCCGCGTCCAGCCTGAGATAGGTGGCCTGGCTCTCGTTCACCATCAGATACGAGTTCGGGCCCGCGTCCTTCAGCGCCTTGACCAGCCCCGACACCAGCGCCGGATCGGGCGGCGCCAGTGTCGGCACGTAGTTCACGCGCTCCATGTCCCGCGCGCCCCACGGCATCGCCGGGGTCACGTCGTTCACGGTGTCGTTGCTCAGCCACAGCAGCCGTACGGTCGGCTTGTCGTGGGCGTACACCCAGTCCATCGCCGCGACCTCGCCGGGCCGGATCCGCTCGAACGGCTCGTTGCCCCAGCGGGCCACCAGGAAGCCGCCCATGAGCAGCAGACCGGCGAGCAGCGCGGCCAGCGGGGCGGGATTCCGCCGGTCCCGCTCGCGCTCCCGCGCGGTGACACCGGTGCGCGGGAAGAGGGCGAGCGCGCCGAGCAGGGCCGCGCCCGGCAGCGCGAACATGAAGACGCGCAGCGCCATCTCACCGCCGTACGACTGCATGCCGAAGCCCAGGAACGGCACGAAGGCCAGCACCAGCAGCGAACGCTCGCGGTACTGGCTCCGGCGCCGGCGCCACCAGCCCCAGCAGGCGAGCGCCATCACCGAACCGGCCAGCAGCACCCGGGTGTACAGCACCAGCTTGTGCGTCGAACTGCCGCCCTGGATACGGCCGGAGACGGAGGTCGAGACATTGCTGCCGACCCCGCCGACCCCGCCGAACAGTTCGTCGAAGTGCCCGGACCAGTAGGGCTCCGCCATGAACCCGACCCAGGCCGCGACCACCACCGCGAACAGCAGCGGCAGGCCGCGCAGTTCGGAGCGCTGCAGCAGCACCAGGGCCGCGAGGACGCCCAGCATCACGAACGGCGTGAGCTGGTGGGCCGGGACGCTGGCGGCGAACGACGAGGTCAGCACCAGCAGCAGCACGGCCCGCTGGCGCCGGCCGGCCGGTTCCACCTCGGCCTCGCCGGGGCGGAACCTGGTCCAGATCACGTGCGGGGCGCGGAACCACACCAGCAGGATCGCCACGAAGGCGAGATACAGCAGATAGGTGAAGCCCTGCGGGGAGAAGTAGTCCTGGCCGACCCAGCCGCACAGCACGAAGAACCACACACCGGTCCACTTGGCCCGCCAGCTCGCCCGCAGCGACCGGGTCAGCAGGAACATCGGTGCCAGATAGGACAGTTGGACGGCCGTCGGCCACCAGCGGATGATCTCCGTGAAGTCGGTGACGCCGCACGCCCGGCCCACGAACGCGGCCACCGCGAAGAAGCCCGGCCAGCTCCAGCGGGCGTCCAGGTCGGGCACGGCGGACCCGGTGCGGTCGATGTAGTCGATGAAGCCGAGGTGCTGCCAGGCCGTCGGGAACCGCGGTTCGGCCTCGATGACGGCCGGCAGCGCGTGCAGGGACACCACGGTCGCCAGCAGGGTGATGAGCAGCAGCGCGCGGTGCTCGCGGTGCTGCCGGAGCAGCCCGGCGAACACCACGACGAGCAGAGCGGCCCCGGCCAGGGTCGGCAGCGGCAGCACGGAGATCAGCCCGAGCCCGCCCATCCGGTCCAGATCGGCGTCGCCGAGGCGCAGCACGGGCACCCAGTACAGCAGCAGCGCGGCGGCCAGCAGGCAGCCGAGGACGACCCCGGTGCGGGTCGGCCCCGGACGCGTGTACGGCTGCGAGCCCGGCCCGTCGGGTGCATCCCCGGCGTCCGCCGTACCGGCCTCCGGGTCCGCCTCGCCCGTCGAGCCGGGCGCCGGCTGTCCCGAGGGCTTCCCCGCTGGTGGTCGCGAGGGCTGTTCCGGGGACCGTCCCGAAGGCCGGCCCGCGGATGGCCCCGCGGGCGGTTCCACGGGTGTCCCGGCGGGCGGGGTGCCCGGGCCGGGGCGGACGTCCGGGCGCCGTTCGACATGGTCGAAGTCGACGTGGACGCCGAGAGTGAGGGTGTCGTCGTCCAGCGCCCAGGCCGGACCGCGCCGCCGGGACGCCTGCCCGGCGGGCCGCTCGCGCGCCCCCAGGTCGGCCAGGTCCCCGTCCGGCGCCCCGGCCGCGGGGGCGTCGGCGGGCACCGATCTGATGGTCCGCCACAGCTTCGGCGCGGCGATCGCCACGATCACCGCGAGGCTGGAGATCTCGGCCACGCCCGCACCGGTCAGCCCCATCCGTGGCAGGAGCAGCAGGGTGAGACCCAGCACCAGCACGCACAACAGCCCCTGGAGCCAGGCGAGTCCGGCGGTGCGGCTCTGCGCGCGCAGCACCGCGAAGTGGGTCTCCATCACCACGCGCAGCACCGCGCCGACCGCGAACCAGCGCAGCAGCGGGGTCGCCGCGTCCGCGTAGCCCGCGCCGAACACGCCGAGGATCCAGGGCGCGCCGATGAACAGCACGGCCGCGATCGGCAGCATGATCCGGGCCATCCGCTTCAGCGCGGCCCGGGTGTCGGCGGCCAGCCGGGCCGGCTCGTGCGAACCCTCCACGGTCAGGGAGGCGCCCATGTTGATGGCGAGCAGGTTGGTCGTGCCGCCTATGGTCGTGGTGATGTAGAAGTACGCGTTGTCCTCGGAGCTGACCTGCGAGGCGATGATCACCGGGACCAGGTAGACCACGGCGAGGGAGAACAGCGAGCCGGTGTAGTCCCCGGCGAGGAACCTGCCGATCTCCCGGAACGTGGGCGGTCTGGCGTGGTCCGCGGTCGCCCGGACGTGCCGGGGCACCAGCCGCCGGAACACCAGCCAGCCCAGCGGCACCACCGAGGTGGCGATCGCGGCGACCCAGGACACGAAGACACCCGTGGCCGGGATGGCCACGGCGAACGCGACGAGCAGGGCCAGCTTCACCGCCGAGAACACGGTGTTGCCGACCGGCACCCAGGGCGCGCTGCGCAGCCCGGTCAGCACCCCGTCCTGGAGGGTGAGCACGTTCCAGGCGACGACGGCGGCGATGAACCCGAGCCCGTTCAGCGGCCCGTGCAGGAAGCGGTACGAGGGCCCCCACGCGTTCAGCGTCAGCAGGAAGCCGCCGGCCGCCAGTGCCACGACCAGTGAACTGCCCGCGTAGGTGCCGAAGATGAGCTTGCCGGTGCGCTGTCCGGACACCGGGATGAAGCGGGCCAGGGCGCCGGTCAGGGTGACCGCGGTCAGCCCGGCGAGCAGTTTCATCGCGGCGATGGCGGCCGATCCCTGGCCGACCGACGACTCGGGGTAGTAGCGCGCCGCGGCGAGCCAGAAGCCGAGTCCGAGGACGGCGGAGATGCCGGTGTTGAGCATCAGCGCGTAGGCGTTGCGGAACAGCTGGTCGCCGCCGCCCGAGCGGCCCAGTCCGGGCAGGCGCAGCCGGCGTCCCGGCCGGCCGGGCTCCTCGGTTCCGGGCGCGGCGGCCTCGGTTGCGGTGGTCGTGTCAGACACGGGAGCTGATGGCCTTCCGGCGTACCTGGCGGGCTCTGCGGACGAGGGCGTACCCCTTGGTGAGGACACGGTCCCGGGCGAAGGTGCGGGTGATCGCGCTGCCGCGCAGCAGCCGCTCGAACTCCTCGACGCCCGTGGTGCGGCGGACGGTGACGCGCTGCAGGGCGTACGGCCCCTGCCGGCGGCGGGCGAGAGCGTTGCCGACGGCGAGCGCCTGGCCGTACCCGGCGGCCCGGACGGCGCGGCGGACCCGGCGGCTGGAGTAGCCGTAGGGGTAGGCGAACGAGACCGGGCGCGTGCCGAGTTCACCGGTGAGGATCTCGGTGCTCCGGGTCAGTTCCGCCGTCAGCGTGGCGTCGTCGAGCTGGTCGAGCTGCGGATGGGTGTGGCTGTGTCCGCCGATCTCCACACCGGAGCCCGCGAGTTCGCGGGTCTGGGCCCAGTCCAGCATGGTGTCGAGGCCGCCTCCGGTGTCGTGGGCGCCCCTGATCCAGCCGGTGGACACGAACAGCGTGGCCGGGAACCCGTGCTGGGCGAGCACGGGCAGCGCGTGCCGGTGGACGCCCTCGTACCCGTCGTCGAAGGTGATGAGCACCGGCCGGGCCGGCAGCGGCCGTCCGGAACGCCAGCGGGCCGCCAGCTCTCCGGTGGTCACCGGGGTCAGCCCCAGATCGCCGATGAGCGCCATCTGCTCGGCGAAGGCCTCCGGCGCGACCGAGAGCACCCGGGTGGCGTCGTTGGGCGCGGTGGCGACCGCGTGATACATCAGAATCGGTACGGCCGCGCTGCTCATGCCCCCGCCTCCCCGGCCTCGGCGCCGCCCGCCGCGGCGTGTTCCCCGCGGACCCCCGCGGGCGTGTCCCCGGGGCCGTCCGGGGCGGTGCCCGGCCCGACCGGCCCCACGGTGAACTCCATGGCCCCGCGCCGGGCCCGCACACTCCCCACGACGTACCCTCCCGCGGCCGTCAGCACCCCCGCGACGATCGCGCCCGCGCGGCCCGCGCCGCCCGGCCGGGCGAGCAGCGCGTCGCGCAGTCCGCGTGCCACGCCCGCGGGCAGCACCCGCGTGGCGTACCGGCGTTCGGACTCGAGTCCCTTGTCCGCGCCGACGCTCCGGGCCACCAGCGCCTTGGACAGGCCCTCGGCGTAGGCGCGGGTGCGGAAGTAGGCGAAGTGCTCACGGGGCTCGGGGACGCGGTGGTGGATCACCGCGCGGTCGTCGATCAGCAGGACGGCGTCGGGCCGGGCGCGGGTGAGGCGGATGCACAGCTCCGTCTCCTCGCAGCCCAGCGGGCGCCGGTCGCCGTCGCGTCCGATGCCGGTCGCGAAGCCGCCCGCCGCCTCGAACGCCGCCCGGCGGAACGAGGCGTTGCCGCCCAGGACGTTGCGGACCCGGACCCGGCCGGGCGGCAGGCCGCGGTAGGTGCAGCCCACCACCCAGTCGAACTCCTCGGGGAACCAGGCGGGGCGCCTGCCGGACGCCCAGACCGGTTCCGTGCGGCCGCCGACCGCCATCACGCGCGGATCGGCGTACCCCTCGGCGAAGCGGCGCAGCCAGTGCCGTTCGGCCACGGCGTCGTCGTCCAGGAAGGCGATGACCTCGCCGCGGGAGGCGGCGATGCCGGTGTTGCGGCCCGCGGACAGGCCGCGCGGGCCCGCGTTGGGCAGCACCCGCGGGCCCGTCCCTTCCTTGTACTCCCGCGTCAGCCGGTCCAGCAGCGCGGGGTTGTGGTCGACGACCAGGAGCGTCTCCAGTGCCGGGTACGACTGCGCGCGCACCGAGGAGACCGCCGCGAGGATGTCCTCCCAGCGGTCCTCGGTGTACACACAGATCACGACAGAGATGCCGGGATCTCTCAAGACACGTCTCCCTGACCGGTGTTCAGCAGCCGCACGTGACGCCGGCGGCGGCGCAGATCACGCCGGTTGGAACGCTCGCCCAGGATGACGCGCAGCACCCGCAGCCCGTCGCGTACGGCCCGCAGGTTGCTCATGCCGTGGATGCGCAGATACTCGTGGCTGGGGATCTCCTGCACCTTCAGCCCGGCCTTGACCACTCTGATGTTCATCAGGGTCTCGACCTCGAAGCCGGTGCAGTCGAGGTCGATCTTGTCGAGGCAGTGCCGCCAGAAGGCGTTGTAGCCGTAGCACAGGTCGGTGTAGCGGGCGCCGAACTTGCGGTTGACGATGGTGCACAGCGCCCAGTTGCCCAGCTTGCGGATGAAGGTCATGTCGTCGGTGCCGCCGCCGTTGGCGAAACGCGAGCCCTTGGCGAAGTCGGCGCCCGAGACCAGCGCGGAGACGTACGAGACGATCTCGTTGCCGTCGGCCGAGCCGTCCGCGTCGACCATCACGATGATGTCGCCGCTGCACGCCTCGAACCCGGTGATCAGGGCATCCCCCTTGCCCTTGCCGTGCTGCTCGACGACCTTCACGCCCGGCCACAGGGAGCGGGCCACCTCGACGGTGTCGTCGGTGGAGTTGCCGTCCACGAGTACCACCTCGTGGATCCAGTCCGGCAGCGTCTTGAAGACGTACGGCAGGTTCTCCGCCTCGTTCATGGCGGGGATCACCACGCTCACCGGCGGAGTGATCGCGAGGTGCGTGGAGATCGGCCGGTAGTGCACGGCGATCGACGGATCCTTGCCCGAACTCGGCGGGCGCAGAACTGAACTCATGACTGTGGTCGGTCCCTCTCGTCCGGTGGACCGCCCGCCCCTGGGCGGCCCCGCTATGTGTCCGGTTCGAAAGGGGGGTTCTCGTCCCGGGCGCGGCGCGGCTTTCTCCGCACGCCGAGAAGAGCTGGCAAAGCTGGCCGGACCGCCGTCGGAAGAAGGCAGCCGGTCGCGCGGCACGGCCCGGTCACCTGGTGCGGTCACCGAGCGCGTCACCCCCCTACCGCGCCCCGCGCCGGTTCGCCACGGCCCTGAGCCCTCCCCTGAACCGTGTGCTGACGGACCGATGCGGGTGAGATGTACGACGGTATTGACGATTGAAGCAGAATCGCAAGGCCTGGTACGGGTCTCACGATTTTGTTGGTTTGGCCGTTACACAACCTTGAGCGACGTTCTTCACTCTTTCGGGTGATTCTTCGAACTGAACTTCACTCGCGCGAGGAAGCCCGCGAGCAGCAGCAGACTGAGCGCGGTCACCGCGAGCAGCCCGCCGCGGACCGACCAGCGGTGCACGGCCAGCATCCCCTGGGCCACCAGCATGTCCAGGGCGACCGCGCCCGCAAGTGCGGCCACCGCCCGGCCGAACGGATCCAGCCCGCGCAGGCCCACGGCGATCGCCGCCGCCGGCGTGACGAGCAGGAAGAACAGCGCGAGCGGACCTCGCAGCGGCGAACCGGAACCGATGAGCGCGAGCAGCGCACCGGCCCCGCCGGCGGCGGTCGCGGCACCCGCGAGCAGCGGTGACAGGTTCCTCCCCGGACCTGGCCGCTTCCGCCCGGCGTCGTCGCCGACGCCGCCTTGTGAAGGTGTCTTGATACGCAAGGTCTGCATTGGCGACTTTGCCCCCCGACGCGCCGGATGCCGGGCTTCAATGTGGCCCACCCGCGCACGGCCCGTCAAGACGGCCCCGATGCCGTGGACATGCGTTCCATACCGGTCGTCCGATGCCGCGAGTGCGGTCACGGACGGGCGGGTCGGCGCTTCCCGCAACACGGCCGACATGCATACGCAATGGTCGGGCGGTGAACATCCCGCGTCGGTTCCGTCGCGAAACGGTCGAGATCATCGAAAGTCTTGACATGACCACTTCCAGGCAACGCGCGTAGCCGCTACCAAAGTTGACGCAGAGATCCTGCTAAAGGGAGGTTCCATGAGACGTTCCCGAATCGCGGCATACGTGACCTCGCTCCTCCTCGCCGCCGGCCTCGGACTCGGCGGGGCCGCGGCGGCACAGGCCTCCACGAACGCCGTCACCGGCGGCTACGTGGCCCTCGGCGACTCCTACTCCTCCGGCGTCGGATCGGGCAGCTACATCAGCTCGAGCGGCAGCTGCGACCGCAGCACCCTGGCCTACCCGTACCTGTGGAACGCCGCGCACCACCCCTCCTCCTTCGCCTTCAACGCCTGCTCCGGCGCCACCACCGACGACGTGCTCGCCGGCCAGCTCGGCTCGCTCAGCTCCTCCACCGGCCTGGTCTCCATCAGCATCGGCGGCAACGACGCCGGTTTCGCCGACGTCATGACGACCTGCGTCCTGCAGTCCGACAGCTCCTGCCTGAACCGCATCAACACGGCCCGCGCGTACGTCGGTTCCACGCTCCCGGGCAAGCTGGACAACCTCTACGACACGATCCGCGCCAAGGCCCCCTCGGCCCGCGTGGTCGTGCTCGGCTACCCCCGCTTCTACCTGCTCGGACAGAGCTGCCTGGGCCTGTCCGAGACCAAGCGGTCCGCCATCAACAACGCCTCCGACTACATGGACGGCGTCATCCAGACCCGCGCCCAGGCCCATGGCTTCACCTTCGGCGACGTCCGCACCACGTTCTCCGGTCACCAGATCTGCTCCGGCAGCTCCTGGCTGCACAGCGTCGACTGGCTGAACATCGGCCAGTCGTACCACCCCACCTCGGCCGGGCAGTCCGGCGGCTATCTGCCGGTGCTCACGAACGCCGCCTCCTGACGGGCGGACCGTACGGCCCGACGGGGTGAACCCGTCCGGGTGAACTTCCGCGCACGTCCGGCCCGGTGACGGTCAGGGCGTGGGCGAGGAGGAGGCGGAGGCCCCGTCCGACGGGGTCTCCGCCGTCGCGCAGGTGATCGAGAACGGCACCGAGTGAGACGTGGTCCGCACCGGGGACCGCACCTCCACCGCGATCTCGTTCTCGATCGCTCCGCTGCCGGACCAGGCGCTCACCGTCACCCGCACCTGCTGCGTCCGCCCGCCGTCCGCCGGGAACGACAGCGTCCGCCACCCCGATCCGGCGAACGACCCGTGGGCCAGCACCCACCGGTACTCCACCTGCTCCGGCACCCGGCCCACCGTGAACGTCGCGGTGAACGCCGGTGCCCGCGCGTCCGGCGGCGGGCACGTCCCCTCGTACCCCGTGTGCTCGCCGGTCACCGTCACCCGCACGGACCGAGCCGGACGGCTGCTCGCGGCACCGGTCGTCGGCGCCGGCGGCGGGGTCCCGGTGTCCGCGTCGGTGCCGGTGCCCGTGGCGGAGGAGTGCGCCGTGGAGGACGCCGTACCGCCCGCGCCCGGCTTGCCGCCGTCCCCGTCGCCGCCGCCCCGGTCGAGAAGCGCGTACGTCAGTCCGCCCAGCGCCAGCGCCAGCGCGAACAGCCCCGCGACCAGCACCGCCCCCGCGCCGCGGCGGCGCCCCGGCCCGTCCGGCGAGGTCGTGGCCGTGGGCCCGTGGGCGCCCCCGCCCCCGGACCGGGTGTCCGCGTACCCGGCGGGCACCGGCACCGGCATCGGCGGTGTGGGGCCGGGCCGCCGCGGCTGCGCGGCGACCGTCGGCGGGTACGGCGTCCGGGACGGCCCGGGCGGGGACGACGAGAAGGGCGCGGTGTCCGCTCGGGGCGTCCCGCCCGCGGCGACCAGCCGCAGATCCTGCTCGGCCCGCCCGGGCGACAGCCGTTCGGCGGGATCCTTGCGCAGCAGCGCCTCGACGACGGGCGCCAGCGGCCCCGCCCGGCGCGGCGGCGGCAGTTCGTCCTCCACCACGGCGCGCAGGGTGCTGAGCGGAGTGTCGTACCGGAACGGGGAGTTGCCCTCGACGGCCGCGTACAGCAGCACGCCCAGCGACCACAGGTCCGACTCCGGACCCGGGGTGCGGCCCAACGCCCGCTCGGGGGCGAGGAATTCGGGGGACCCGATCACCTCGCCGGTCATCGTCAGCGCGGACGTGCCCTCCAGGGTGGCGATCCCGAAGTCGGTCAGCACCACCCGGCCGTCGTTGGCCAGCAGCACGTTGGCGGGCTTCACGTCCCGGTGCAGCACCCCGACGGCGTGCGCGGCCCGCAGGGCGGCGAGCACCTCGGCCCCGATGTGCGCGGCCCGCTGCGGCGTCAACGGGCCCTCCGCGTCAAGCTGGTCGGCCAGGGACAGCCCGCGCACCAGCTCCATCACGATCCAGGGGCGGCCGTCCTCCCGCGTCACGTCGTACACGGTGACGACGTTGCGGTTGGCGACCCGGGCGGCCGCCCAGGCCTCCCGTTCCAGCCGGGCGTACATCCGCTCGACGTCCCCCGCGGGGAGTCCGGCGGGCGCGCGTACCTCCTTCACCGCCACCTCGCGGTGCAGCACTTCGTCGCGGGCGCGCCACACCGTGCCCATGCCGCCCTCGCCGAGCGGCGACAGCAGTCGGTAGCGTCCCGCGATCACACGTTCACGTTCCGGGTCCTCGGACACGAGCGCCCCCCACGGCATCTCACGTGATTCCTCCACAAAAGTAGCTCAGCCGAGCACGGATGCGGCCCCCTTGAACACCAATCCGGCGCCGAGAGCCAGCACGACGAGCGCGGAGGCCAGCGGTACGGTCCGGCGGGCCAGGGCGGTGGCCGGGTGGGCGGTCCAGCGCGGCCGCCGCTCCAGCAGCCTGCCGACCCCCGAACCCAGCCGTACGACGGCGAACCCGGCGGCCGTCAGCGTCAGCGCGAGCCCCGCGCCGTACGCCACCACCAGCAGCAGCCCGAACCACGCCTGCCCGAGCGCCGCGGCACCGACCAGCACGACCACCGCGGACGGGCTGGGCACGAGGCCGCCGGCGAACCCGAGCAGGATCGTGCCGCGGAGGGTGGGGGCGGTGGGATGGGTGTGGGTGTGACCGCCGTGGGTGTGGGTGTGGGCGCCGTGGGTGTGGCCGCCCTCGTGAGCGTGCTCGTGCCCGTGCTCGTGTCCGTGCTCGTGGGTGTGGGGCTCGGGGGAGTGCTTCGCGGCCGGGGCGCCGGTGGGGGCGGCGGCCAGTGCCAACGGGCGGCTCGTCGCGCGCTCCCGGGTGTGGTCGTGCGCGTCCTCGCGCCGGTGATCATGTTCGTGTTCGTGTTCGTGCGCGTGGGCTTCGGCATGGCCGTGTTCGTGGGGGTGGAGGTGCGGATGGGCGTGCCCGTGCCCGTGGCTGTGCCCAGGACCGTCCCCCTGGGGCCTGTTGCGCCAGGCCCGGCGTACGAGGTTGGCGCCCGCCGCGAGCACCATGGCGCCGCTGGCGAGGCCCAGCCACGCGATCACCGAGGGCGTCGCGGCCGAGCCGGCGGTCACGAGCGCGCCCAGCGTGACCACGCCGAGGGTGTGCGTCACGGTGACCGAGGCCGCGAGCGGGAGCACGTCCTTCATCCGGGCCCGCCCGCCGCGCGCCGCCGCGGTCGCGGCCATCAGCGTCTTGCCGTGCCCCGGAGCCAGCGCGTGCAGCGCGCCGAGTCCGACGGCGATGAGCAGCGCGAGGGAGGCGAAGGCGACGCTGAGATCGTGCCGGGCGACCAGGTCGTTCAGGGCCTGGGTCCAGCGGTCCGCGCCCCGGGGCAGGATCGAGGCGGCCGGGGCCTCCTGGTGCTCCGCCGCCAGCGCGGGCCCGCCGGGTCGCACCCGCAGCCGGGCGCCGGAGGTGTCCGCGGGGGAGGAGAGCAGTTCCTTGGGGTAGACGGTGAGCCGGCGGGAGGACGACTTCTCCGGCACGTCGGACGCGGTGAGGGTCATCCGGTCGCCCCGGGCGGTGATCTCCCGCCAGCCGGGCCCGGAGGGCGTGCCGGCGCTGCGGAAGCCGACGGTGACGGTGGTGTTCCGGGGCAGCGGTGCCGTCTGCGCGCACTCCACGCGGAGCGTGTGCAGCCCGGCCTGTCCGGGGCGCAGCCGGGCGGAGGCGGTCCGCGGGGTGAGGGGGACGCTGCGGCCGTCGACGGTGAGTTCGCTGTCCCTGGCGGCCTGCGCGCAGCGCCGGCGCGCCCACTCGGCGACACCGAGCCGTTCGAGGTCCGGCCGGGCCTGGGTCGCCGGGATCTCGGCGAGGTCCTCCACATGGTCCACGCGGAGCCGGCCGGGGGCGGCGACGAGACCGTCGTAGCGGTTGACGGTGAAGTTGCCGAGCGGGTGCGCGCTCGCGGCCGGGGCGGGGCCGAGCGCGAGCGCGCAGGCGGCCGTGAGGACGGCCGCGGCGCCGGCGAGCGGGCGGCGGAGACTCACTTCGCGGCCTCCAGCGCCTTGCGGGCCGCGGCCGCCCCCAGCGGGGAGAAGCCGGGGTTGAGCCTCAGCGCCGCCTTCAGGGAGGCCCGGCCGTCCCGCGCGTGGCCGGTGGCCAGCTCGATCATGCCGCGGTGGAAGAGGAACGCCGCGTTGTGGTAGCCGGTCGCCGTGGCCTGCCGGGCGTACGAAAGGGCCTGCCTGTCCTGGCCGTTGACGTGCAGCGCCCAGGCGAGGGCGTCCGCGGTGTGCACGGTGTGACGGCGGCCCCACTCGGCGCGGGCCGCGCGCAGGGCGGCCGCCCTGTCGCCGTGCTCCGCGGCCGCCAGCGCGGTGTCGAGGTCGGCGTCCACGCCGTTGGCGCGGGCCAGCGCGATCCACGCGTCGACCAGCGCGTACTGGTCGCGGGCCCGGGCCGGATCGCCGGCCGCGCCCCGGGCCTCGTACAGCTCGCCGAGTTCGACCAGCGGGCCGGGGAGCGGCGCGCGGGAGACGACCGTCTCCATGCCCTTGATCGCCTCCGCCCGGTGCCCGGTCGCGGCCTGTGCGCGGGCCCGGCCCTCCAGCGCGGGCAGATAGGTCTCGTCGGCGGCGAGAGCGCGCGCGTAGAAGGTGAGCGCGGAGGCGTAGTCGCCCTGGTTCCAGACGAGTTGGCCGAGCTGGGTGGCCACGTAGGCGACATCGCCGGGGGAGGTGGCGCCCGCGAGGGCCTGGCCGAGCACCCGGCGGGCGGTGGTCACGTCCCCGCGCAGTTCACGCACGTACGCGTACCGGGTGAAGACCGGCACGCCGGGTTTGCGGGTGTCGGCGGTGTCGGCCGCCCTGGACGCCTCGTCGTACCGGCCGAGTTCGACGAGGGCGTCGATCCGGGAGCACAACGCCCTTTCGCTGTAGGGGTTCTGGGCCAGTGCGCGGTCCGCGTAGGTCAGGGCGTGCGCGAAGTCGTGCCGGGCGGCGGCGAGGGCGGCCCGGCCGGCCAGCGCCTGGTCGTTGCCGGGGGCCAGCGCGAGGGACCGCTTCAGGGCCTTCTCCGCCTGCGGGTACCGCCCCGGATCCGCCGTGGTCCGCGCCTGTTCGACGTAGGCCAGGCCCAGTGTGGCCCAGCTGCCGTAGTCCTTCGGCTGCGCACGCAGATGCGCCTGCGTGGCGGCGATGCCCGCGTCCAGGTTCCCGCTCGCCAGCACGCCCGGATCGACGGCGTCCGAGGCGGCCGCCGCCACGGGCGTCCCGCCCCGGTCCGCCCCGAGGGCGATCGCGCCGCCGGTCAGGGCGACGGCCAGCAGGACGGCACAGCCGGCGGTCCGGACGCTCCGCCGCCGCCACCCGGCACGGGCCGCCCGAGGCGCCCCCGCTTCCTCGTTCCCGCTTCCGCGGGGGCCATGGGGCTCGTCGGCGGGCTCATCGGCGGGTTCGCCGGCTTCCCGCTCCGGCCCGGGGCCCGCCGGAGCGCCGGCTCCCGCGTCCCGCACGTCGGCGGGCGTGGCCTCCGCGTCGGCCGGTGCGCCGGAAGAGGCGCCGGGCTCCACGGCCGGCCGGCCGGTCCGGGCACGGGTCTCCTCGTCCCGTCCGCCCGTCTCCTCGTCATGCGTACGCGGGGCCATGCCCTCTCCTAGGTCGCCTGGTGCCGGTGCCGTCGCCCGATGCTGTTCGGGACGTGGGGGGTTGTGGGGGGAAGGCGCGGCCCGCCGTGGGGGTGGGGGGTGGGGGGAACGGGCCGCGCCGCCCGGTGGGGGTGTGGTCAGTACGGGCGCTGCATCCGGCGGCGCCACCACGCGACGGCGGTGCCGATCAGCAGGATCCCGGCGGCGCCCGAGGCGGCCGAACCGGCGATCAGCACCGTGTTGTCCGTGCCTCCGGTGACGGAACCGGCCGGCTGGAGCGCGTCACCGAGCTGGCTGCGCACGTCCGCGCCCGCGGTCGTGCCCTTGGCGAGCGGGCCGCGCGAACCCGAGGTGGGCTCGGCGACGTACGGGAAGTACTTCCCGAAGCCCTTGTCGTTCTTGTCGACCGCGTCGCCCAGGTCGTTCTTCGTGCCGAGCAGTTCGCCCTCCACGACCTGGAGCGCCTCGTCCACCACGTCGTCGGTCAGCCGACGGCCGTTCGGGAAGCCCGCGTTGTCACCGTCCAGCACCCCGAGCCGCTTGGGATGCATGCTCGGCTTGATCGAGGTGTTCAGGCGCAGTTCCTCCGAAGGCCGCACGTGCGGCGGCTGGTTGAGGCCCTTGACGCCCTTGAGGAACACGTCCACCAGGTCGTTGCGCGGCTCGGCGGGCGCCTTGATCTTGTAGATGCCCTCGATCAGCTTGGGAAGCTCGGGCTGCGTGACGTTCTTCAGGAACTGCGCGTCGTCCCAGGGCGCGGACGCGTTGAACTTGTCCTTGTCCTTCTGCGGGTTGACCACCTCGTTGACCAGCGGGTTGCCGAGCCGGGAGACCTGCGTGTACGCCCCGCGCGCGTTGCGGCGCTGGGTGGTGGACCAGACACCGACCACCGGCTGTCCGGCGGACTCGCGGATCAGGTCGTTGGGGACCTGGAGGGCGATCGTGTTGACGTTGTAGCCCTTGAGGGTGTCCCGGCCGACCTCGGTGAGGTTGCCGCCGTACAGCAGGTCGAAGACGCGCAGGTCCAGGAAGAACGGGTCGTCCGCCTGGCCCGCGAAGGTCGTCGCGCCGCCCGCCGTGCGGTAGACGGCCTGCGACCGCAGCTTGCCGTAGTCCGGCATGGACGCCTTGCCGACGTTCGACGGAGCCACCGGCACGTCGTCCGCGAGCTTCGTCTTCGACACCACGCGCTGATTCCTGAGCCGGACCAGATCGATGTCGTACGTCTGCGTGACGTTGAGGTCGGGGTCGGCCAGGCTGGTGACCGGACCGGTGTTGTACAGGAACGTGTTCCCGTTCTTCGTCCGGGTCTTGAAGGTGTAGCGGAACACCATCTCGCCCTGGGCGTCGCCGTTGTTGTCGATGTGGATGTCGTACTGGGCGTCGTCCGCGAACGTGTAGAAGTTCGGGCCGCCCGCCGGGTCCTCGAACGGGATCCAGTTGGCGACGATCGTCGTCGTGTCCGGCTTGTCCGGGCTGACGAACGCGTACAGGTCGGTGTTGTCGTACTGCGGGGTGCCCGAGATCAGCGGGGCCTCCCGGTGGGAGGAGGCGTAGGCCGCCTCGGGTCCCAGCGCGGTGGCGCCGGCCGCTGCGAGCCCCCCGGCTGCCAGCGCACCGCATATGAGCGGGATCAGGCCCTTGCGTCCTGTGCCGCTCCTGGAGAAGAGAGGAGTCATGCCGTCCGTCCTCAGTGCCGACTTGCCTTTGACGGACGGGTATACGGAGGGAGGGGGCCGTCCGGATTGGTCGGACGGGAATTTTCTTTTCCTTCTTTCCGGCCCGCGTTTCCGGCCCGCGGATCCGTACCACCCACCGGAGGTGTGCGTTCGTGCGGATGCGTGGGGTCAGAGGCAGGCCGGGCTGCGGCCACAGGAGCCAGGCGGAGGGGGCCGGGGTGCGGGCGGACGAACTGCTGGTGCGCGTGGCCGCCGGGGACCAGAGGGCGTTCGAGGATCTGTACGCACTGGTGTCCGGCCCCGTCTACGGTCTCGTACGGCGGATCGTGCGCGACCCGGCCCAGTCCGAGGAGGTCTCCCAGGAGGTGCTGCTCGAACTGTGGCGCTCCGCCGCGCGGTTCGATCCGGTCCGGGGCAGCGCGCTGTCCTGGATCCTCACCCTCACCCACCGCCGCGCCGTCGACCGGGTGCGCAGCGTCCGCGCGGCCGGCGAGCGCGAGCAGCGGGAGGCCCTGCGCGCCGGGGAACCCGCCTTCGACCAGGTCGCCGAGGAGGTCGAGGCCGGTCTGGAACGCGAATGGGTGCGCCGCTGCCTGGACCGGCTCACCGCCCTCCAGCGTCAGTCCGTGACCCTCGCCTACTACGACGGGTACACCTACCGCGAGGTCGCCGAGCGGCTGGAACTGCCGCTCGGCACGGTCAAGACCCGGATGCGCGACGGGCTCACCCGGCTGCGCGCGTGCCTGGGAGGTGCCGCGTGAGCTTCTTCGGCCGGCTGCTGCGCCGCGAGGACCCGCACTCCCTCGCCGCCCCCTACGCGCTCGACGCCCTCGAACCCGGCGAGCGGCGCCGCTTCGAGAAGCACCTCGGGACCTGTGACCGCTGCGCGGCCGAGGTCCGTGCCCTGTCCGAGGACGCCGTGCGCCTCGCCTTCTCCACCGCCGCACCCGCTCCGGCGGCCCTGCGCGACCGCGTCCTCGCGGCCGTCCGCACCACCCCGCAGGAAGCGGCGCAGCCCCCCGCGCGGTCCCGTTCCTCCCAACTCCCCCCGCACGTATGGGGAGTCCAGCCGCCGCCGGCCCGTGCCCGCGTCCCCCGGGCACGCCCCCTCCTCGCCCCGCTCGCCACGGCGACCGCCGCCGCGGCCCTCGTCGTCGCCTCCCTCTTCGCGGTCCAGGCGGGCCGGACCCAGGACCGGCTCGACGCCGAGCGGGCCCAGGCGCGTGAGATCGCCCACGTTCTCGCCGCGCCCGACGCCCGCGCCGCCGGCAGCGAGGACGGCCACGGGCGCGGCATCGCCGTGATCGCGTCGGCCTCCCAGGGCCGCGCCGTCGTCACCCTGAGCGGCTACGGCACCCCGTCCGGTGGACGCGTACGCCAGCTGTGGGTCATGCGCCCCCACGCGCAACCGCGCTCCCTCGGGCTCCTGGGGCGCGACACGCCCTTGGTCGCCTCCGGTCTGGAGAAGTCGTCCACGTCACTCGCCGTGACCGTCGAGCCCGACGGCGGCTCACCGCAGCCCACCGGCCAGCCCATTGTCCAACTCACCCTGAATTCGGTCGGATTCGGAGAGTAGTCAAATGGGGATGATCAACCGCCTTGCGGGGAAGGTGAATCCTGTGGGCGAGATACCCGCATGCCCCAATGGGGCGATAGGGTTACCCTGCCCGGGCCGGGTGGACTTGTACGGGTGGGGAGTGACATGGAGCAGATAGCGATGCGCAGCAGGGCCAGGATCCCTGCCATCACCTGCGGCAGCAGCGCGACCAGTTCGCGTCTCGACCGCCATCTCTCGGTGCTGGCGGGGCCCGCCATACCGCAGCGGGAGACCGTCGAGGCGACCTCACTGATGCGTGAGCTCACCAACCGCGACACCGCGCACCAGCGCAGTGACCGCGGCACGCGTGTCAGCCGGGTCTCTCTCTTCGCGCCCCTGCGCAGGCTCCGCCGTTCGCTGTTCGGCGGGCAGTGAGCACGTTCTGAGCGAGTACCGGGCGGATCCTGTGCGGATTCCGCTCGGGTCCCGGACGTACCGGCGTTCCCCGTAGTCCCGCTCCGCGCGGTGATCACGCTCTGCGAGCCCGCGTTCAGGCCACCACACCGTCACGGCGCCATGCCGTGCCCGCGCTCCGTCATCCCCACGGCGCGCGGCGCCGCCACGGCACCCCGGCCGAACGCGGGCCCGGCCCCTCAGTCACCCGTCTCCACCCGGCGCCGCTCCGGGTTCTCCTGCCGTCGGCCCCGGCTGGACGGGCGCGCACCACACCCCCTAGAGCAGCGCGAACTGGCCTTCCGGGCCTTCCTCCTGGTGGTCGAGGACCGAGGCGGGGCGGCGGGCGGAGCGGGGCGCCGGAAGGACGGCCGCGTTGCGCAGGTCCGTGGCCGTGATGGGGGTGGTGAAGGCCAACGCCGTGCGCTGCGGGCGGAGTTCCGCGAGGAGCGCCAGGACCGTGACGAGTTCGAGCAGTTCCGACGTCCAGGACTGCGGCCATGACGTGGGGCGGATCGCCGCGAGGGTTCCGGGTTCGCCGGGGGCCGTGCGAGACGCGAACCAGGCTTCCAGGACCCGGACTCCGGCCACCTCGTAGTCCCACGCCTCCGGCGGCACGGGGGAGACCCGGCCCTCGTCGACGCACAGGGTCTGCGTGTCACGGTCGTAGGAGAGGGCGAGCGGGCGGCCCGGCAGCGGGGCCCTGACGTACGGTCGGCGCCCGCCGGGCAGCTTGGGGCGCTCGCCGTCGCGCCGCATGAGCCACATCGCGCGCCGCCCCGACGCCACTCCCCGGGACCACACCCCGGCGTCCGCGGTGAGCGGGACCGTGAGGTCGGGACGGACCGCGGCCAGGATCCACGCCAGGACGTCGACGGGGGAGGGGAGTTCGCCGAGCAGGGCGCCCAGATGGTCCAGCAGGCCCGGCGCCAGGTTGGGTTCGGCGCCGCCCGGCCGTCGGTACAGCGGACGGACGCGGCCCGTGCGCAGGGCGGGGAACAGGGAGGTCGCGAGCACCGGGAACTCCCCCTCGGCGACCGCGCCCGTCTCCACCACGAACACCTGCCGCTCGTCCGCCACCCGCCACAGCTCCGGCCTGGCCGTGTCGAGCAGCCGGTGGTCCGGGATCAGCCACTGCTCGTCGAACGGCGCCGTCAGCACACGGACCGGTTCCGCGCAGGGCCCCTCGGCGCGCGCCAGGCGTTCGGTGCCCGTGCGCCTGCCGGGCAGCTGCCCCACCGCCGAGTGCGTCGTACGGGCCCGGGTCGGTTCGAACAGGGCCTCCCGGTGCGGGCCCCGGGCCCGCAGCAGGGCCTCCCAACGGGCCTTCAGGGACGCCGGATCGGGTGCCGTCGGCCAGGCGCGGCCGGGCCGCGGCGGTGCGACGGACCACGGCATGAGGTCTGCCAGCGGCGGCGCGTCGTCGTGCGTCACGCTGGGCATCGTACGGCCTGGGTTCGCGCCGGGAGCCGGTTACGGACCGGTGCCCGGGAGCCCGCCGCCGCCCGTCCGGCGCGGCGGCCGGGCATCAGGTGGCCTCCAGGGTCACGGTGAAGGAGAAGCGGTCGCCCCGGTAGTGGATCACCGCCACGTCCAGCACCCGGCCGCCCGCGTCGTAGGTGATCCCCGTGTAGTGCAGGATCGGGCTGAGCAGCGGCACCTGGAGCAGACGTGCCGTCTCCGGGTCGGCCAGCCGGGCCTCCACGGTGTCCGTGATCCGGCCGATGTCCGCGCCCACCACGTCCCGCAGCACCTTGGTCATCGGCCAGCGCACCAGGTCCGACGGGTCGATGCGGGCGGCGAGTTCGGGACGCACGTGGTTGACGGCGTGGTTCGTCGGCTCGCCGGTCCGCTCGTCGCCGCGCAGACGGTGGTAGACGGCCACCTCGGCGAGGTCCGGGAAGTGCTCGGCCAGACCGGGCGGCACCGGCACCCGCCCGTGGTCGAGCAGTTCGGTCGTCATCCCGGACTGCTGGGCCACGATCGCGTCCACCGAGCCCAGCAGCCGCACCGGGGCGCCCCGCCGCACGCCCGGTTCGATGAAGGTGCCGCGCCGCCGGTGCCGGCTGATCAGGCCCTCGTCCTCCAGCTCCTTCAGCGCCTGCCGCATGGTCAGCACGCTCACCCCGTAGTGCTCCGCGAGCCGCTGCTCGGTGGGCAGGCGCAGCGGGTCCTGCGGCGAGCGGCCGAGGATCGAGGCGCGCAGCGACTGCGACACCTGGTACCAGAGCGGCAGCTTGCGGTTCAGGACTATCGAATCCGGAGCGAAAGAGGTCACAGTGCTATCCGTACCTGTCGGTGAACGGTCGGCGCAATGGACGGGTCACTCCGGGCGGAAGTGACGTTCGAGTCCCCGCCACACGTCGTCGTACCGCTCCTGGAGGTGATCCGCCTCCGCCGCCCCTTGCGTGAGGGTGACCGGCCAGCGGGTCTCGAACATGAACGCCAGCCCGTCGTCGATCCGGTGCGGCTTCAGCTCCGCGGCGCTCGCCCGGTCGAAGGTCTCCCGGTCGGGGCCGTGCGCCGACATCATGTTGTGCAGCGAGCCGCCGCCCGGCACGAAGCCCTCCGCCTTGGCGTCGTACGCGCCCTCGACCAGGCCCATGTACTCGCTCATCACGTTCCGGTGGAAGTACGGCGGCCGGAAGGTGTCCTCGCCCACCAGCCAGCGCGGCGCGAAGACCACGAAGTCCACCCCGGCCAGCCCCGGGGTGTCCGAGGGAGACGTCAGGACCGTGAAGATGGACGGGTCGGGGTGGTCGTAGGAGATGCTGCCGATCACATTGAAACGGCGGAGGTCATAGACGTAGGGCACATGGTTGCCGTGCCAGGCGACCACATCGAGCGGGGAGTGGTCGTAGGTGGCGGTCCAGAGGTTGCCGCAGTACTTGTTCACCACCTCCACCGGACCCGTCACGTCCTCGTAGGCGGCCACCGGCGCCCGGAAGTCCCGTGCGTTCGCCAGACCGTTGGCGCCGATCGGGCCCAGGTCGGGCAGCCGGAACGGCGCCCCATAGTTCTCGCACACATATCCGCGCGCGGATTCATCGAGCAGCTCCACACGGAAGCGCACCCCGCGCGGAATCAGCGCCACATGTGCGGGCTCCACATGGAGTCGCCCGAACTCGGTGTGCAGCAGCAGACCGCCCCGCTCGGGCACGATCAGCAGCTCCCCGTCGGCGTCGGAGAAGACCCGCTCCATCGAGGAGTCGGCGTGGTACAGGTGCACGGCCATACCGGTGCGCTGCGCGGTGTCGCCGTTGCCGCCCAGGGTCCACAGCCCCGCCAGGAAGTCCGTCCCGGCCGGCGGCTCGGGCAGCGGGTTCCAGCGCAGCCGGTTGGGGTCGGGGACGGTCTCCGTGAAAGGGGCCGAACGGAGTGCGCCGTTGCCCGTACGGGTGAACGCCGGGTGCGCGGCCGAAGGACGGATCCGGTACAGCCAGGAGCGGCGGTTGTGCGCCCGCGGCTCGGTGAACGCGGTGCCGCTCAGCTGCTCGGCGTACAGGCCGAGCGGTGCGCGCTGCGGCGCGTTGCGGCCCTCGGGCAGGGCGCCCGGCACGGCCTCGGAGGCGTGTTCGTTGCCGAAACCGGAGAGGTACGACAGCCCCTCGGCGGTCTTCCGCGCTCCTTCGCGCCCGAACCCGCCCGCGCGGGAGGTGCCCCCATCGCCCATGATCGCTCCCTCGTGCTCCTGATTCCTATGCTTCACCGTAGGAATGCGCCGGGGCCCGCGCAAGAGGGCGCCCGTACCCGGGTCCGGGAGAGCGCGGGAACCGGACTTCCGGGGGACCCGTGGACCGCGGCTTTGTTCTAACGTCGCTGATATGTCGTGGATGTCGCGGGTATCGCGGGTGCCGCGGACGCAGCAGGCCCCGTCGGTGCCTCGGGCGTCTCCTGCGTCTGCTGTGTCTTCTGCGTCCGCCGTATCTTCTGCGTCTGCGGTGTCCACCGTCTCCGCTGTGTCTGCGGTGGCGCGGGTGCGCGGCGGCCGCGCCGTGCTCGCGCTCTGCTTCCTGCTGCCGCTCGGCGCGGCCTGCGGGGAGGTCGGGGAGCGCGCTCGCGGGACCGGGTCCTCGCCCGCCGGCCGGGTCCTCGAAGGCACCGACGGCACCGGCCGCCATCTGCGCGAGACCGGTGCCGGACAGGCGCCCGGGGCCGGCATCGAGGTGACCCCCGGCGCGACCGGCGGCTGGGACGTCGTCCTGACCCTGCGCCGCTTCCGCTTCTCCGCGCCCGGCACCCGCCCCGAGCCGGCCGTCGGACGCGGGGTGGCCCGCCTCTTCGTCGACGGCAGACAGGTGAGCCTCCTGCGGACCCGTGCCTGTCACCTCGCCGCCCGGCTCGTCCCGCAGGGCACCCACCACCTCACCGTCCGCCTGTACGCCGACGACGGCACGGCGTGGGCCGTCCACGGCAAGCCGGTCCAGAGCACCGCCGACGTCACCGCGTCCGCCGCGGAGACGGCACCGGACCCACGGCGGTAGCGGACACGGCGGTAGCGGACCCGCAGCGGTAGCGGACCCATGGCGGTAGCGGACGGCGGTAGCGGACCCACGGCGTAGCGGACCGCCGCGCGTCCCCGGCGCCGGCCGTGAGGCGCACCGCGCCCCCCGCGGAGGCGGGATGCGAACCGCTCCGGTGGGGGTGCGGTTCACCGTGCCGCGGCGGAGGAGCATCATGAGGGCCGTGCCCCACGCGACATCGCTTCGCCGCGCGCCCGTCCAGCGGCGCAGCGCGGAACGGCTGACCAGGATCCTCGACGCCTGCGCCGGCCTCCTCGACGAGGCCGGATACGACGCCCTGAGCACCCGGGCCGTCGCCGAGCGCGCCGGCGTGCCCATCGGTTCGGTCTACCGGTTCTTCGGCAACAAGCGGCAGCTGGCCGACGCGCTCGCCCAGCGGAACCTGGACCGCTACACCGAGCGCGTCACCGAGCGGCTGAAGGCCGTCCGCGCCGGAGCCGCCCTCCCGCCCGACGCGCGTGAAGGAACCGCACCGGACCGGGGGCCGGAAGCCGAGGCCGAGGCGGAAGGCGGGGCGGACCGGCCGCCCGCCGGTGACTGGCGTCCCGTCATGGACGCCGTGCTCGACGAGTACCTCGCCATGAAGCGCACCGCCCCCGGCTTCTCCCTCGTCGACTTCGGCAACCAGATCCCCGTCGGGACCGCCCGGACCGGTGCCAACACCCGTGTCGCGGACCGCCTCACCGGCCTGATCGCCGGCTTCCTCGGCCGCACCCCCGACGACGACCTGCGCCGCGCCTTCCTCGTCGCCGTAGAGAGCGCGGACACCCTCGTCCAACTGGCCTTCCGGATGGCACCCCAGGGGGACCCGGCGATCATCGAGGAGACACGGGCGCTGCTGCGGGCCTATCTGGCGCGCGTGCTCGACTGAGCCGCCGGGCCGCGCGGGGGCCGGAGCCCGTACTCGGCGGGCCCGGACTCCGTACTCGGCAGGCCTGGATCCTGTACCGGACGGGCCCGGATCCCGTCCGTGAGGGCCCGGGATCCCGTAAGGGGCTCCCCTCCGTGCGTACCGGTCGGTATGCTCCCGCTGAGCCCACCCGCGCGCTCGCCCGGCACCGTCGCCGATCCTCCGGGAGGACCCGTGTCCCGCACCGCCCTGCGAATATGCCCCCTGTGCGAGGCCACCTGCGGGCTGACCCTCACCATCGAGGGCACCCGTGTCACCGGTGCCCGCGGCGACCGCGAGGACGTCTTCAGCAAGGGCTTCATCTGCCCCAAGGGCGCCTCCTTCGGCGCCGTCGACGCGGACCCCGACCGGCTGCGCACCCCGCTCGTCCGGGAGGACGGCGAACTGCGCGAGGCCACCTGGGAGGAGGCGTTCGACCGGATCGCCGCCGGACTGCGCCCGCTCGTGGAACGCCACGGCCCCGACAGCGTCGGCGTGGTCCTCGGCAACCCCAACGTGCACACCGTCGCCGGCGGCCTCTACCCGCCCCTGCTCGTCGGCGCGCTCGGCACCCGCAGCCTGTTCACCGCCTCCACGGTCGACCAGATGCCCAAGCACGTCTCCAGCGGACTCCTGTTCGGTGACGCCAACGCCATTCCCGTACCGGACCTCGACCACACCGGTCATCTGCTGCTGATCGGCGCCAACCCCCTGGAGTCCAACGGGAGTCTGTGCACCGCGCCCGACTTCCCGGGCAAGCTCAAGGCGCTGCGCGCACGCGGCGGCACGCTCACCGTCGTGGACCCGCGCCGCACCCGCACCGCCAGGCTCGCCGACCGGCACATCGCCATCCGGCCCGGAACCGACGCGCTGCTGCTCGCCGCGATGGCCACCGTGCTGTTCGAGGAGAAGCTGGCCGACCTCGGCGACCTCGCCCCGCATGTCGAGGGCCTCGGCGAACTCCAGGACGCCCTCGCGGACTTCACCCCGGAGGCCGTCGCGGAGGCCTGCGACGTCGACGCGGACCTCATCCGCACCCTCGCCCGCGAACTGGCCGCCGCACCCACCGCCGCCGTCTACGCCCGCATCGGCAGCTGCACCGTCCCGCACGGCACCCTCGGGAGCTGGCTGGTCGACGTCCTCAACACCCTGACCGGCAACCTCGACCGGCCCGGCGGCGCCCTGTTCCCGCAGGCCGCCACCGACCGCACGCCCCGCCCCGCCGGTCCCGGCCGCGGCTTCGCCCTCGGCCGCTGGCACTCGCGTGTGCGCCGACTGCCGGAGGCCAAGGGGGAGTTGCCGCTCTCCGCGCTCGCCGAGGAGATCGACACGGCCACCGGTGAGGGCGAACCCGTGCGGGCGCTCGTCGTGATCGCGGCCAACCCGGTGCTGTCCGCCCCCGACGGCGACCGCCTCGACAAGGCCCTGGAATCGCTGGACTTCATGGTCAGCGTCGACCCCTACCTCAACGAGACCTCCCGCCACGCCGACGTGGTGCTGCCGCCGCCCCCGCCCGCGCAGAGCCCGCACCACGACTTCGCGTTCAACACCCTCGCCGTGCGCAACCAGGTCCGCTACAGCCGGCCCGCCGTCCCGCTGGAGCCGGGCAGGATGGCCGAGACCGAGATCCACGCCCGGCTGGTCCTGGCCGCGTCCGGGATGCACGGCGCCGCCCCGGAGGCAGTCGACACGATGGTGATCGACCAGACCCTCGGCAAGGCCGTCCAGGAGGCCCACTCCCCGGTCCACGGCCGCGACCCGCGCGCACTCGCCGCCCTGCTCACCGGCGACACCGGCCCCGAGCGCCGCCTCGACATGATGCTGCGCCTCGGCCCCTACGGCGACGGGTTCGGCGCACGGCCCGACGGGCTGACCCTGGCCCGGCTGCTGGACAGCCCGCACGGCATCGACCTCGGCCCGCTCCGCCCCCGCCTGCCGCAGCCGCTGAAGACCCGCAGCGGCAAGATCGAGCTGCTGCCCGGACCGATCGCCGGCGACCTGCCGAGGCTCCGCGCGGCACTGCGCGAGCGGCCCGCCGGACTCGTCCTCGTCGGCCGCCGGCACCTGCGCTCCAACAACAGCTGGATGCACAACGTGCCCGCCCTCACCGGCGGTTCGAACCGCTGCACCCTGCACCTGCACCCCGAGGACGCCGCCCGCCTCGGTGTGCTCGACGGGCAGCCGGTGCGGGTGAAGGGGGCCGGGGGAGAGGTGACCGCGCGCGCCGAGGTCACCGACGCCGTCCGGCCCGGAGTGGTCAGCCTCCCGCACGGCTGGGGCCACGACCGCCCCGGCACCCGGCTGAACCACGCCGCCACCGACCCCGGTGTCAACGTCAACCAGCTCCTCGACGGCAGCCTGCTCGACCCGCTCTCGGGCAACGCGGTCCTCAACGGCATCCCCGTGGAGCTCGCGGCGGCGCTCTGACCCCGGCCGTCCCCGCCGAGCCCGCGGCGGCGCCCCGATCCCGGCTTCCGCGTGAGCCGCGGGCGGGCCGGGCGCCGGGCGCGCCCCCGGCCCGCCTCCGGGCGTGTCCCCGTACGGGCGAGGAGGATGTCCGGGTACGTCCGGGCGCCCGGACCGTCCCGGTGCCCGGGATGTCTGGCGCACGAAAACTAACGCCGCTAGTTTATGTGCCGGACGACGCACAACCGCCGGGAGGAAGCACCATGAAGGCACACGACGGCCTCTACATCGACGGCGCCTGGCGCCCCGCCGACAGCCAGGACGTGATCGAGGTCGTGAACCCGGCCGACGAGCAGGTCATCGGCCGGGTCCCGGCCGGCGGCGCCGCGGACGTCGACACCGCGGTGCGCGCCGCGCGCGCCGCCCTCCCCGCCTGGGCGGCCACGCCTCCCGCCGAGCGGGCCGCGCGCCTGGCCGCCCTGCGGGACGCGCTCGTGGCCCGGCAGGACGAGATCGCCGAGACGGTCACCGCCGAACTCGGCTCCCCGCTCCCGTTCTCCCAGGCCGTGCACGCCGCCGTGCCGATCGCCGTCGCCGGCTCCTACGCCGAGCTGGCCGCCACCCACTCCTTCGAGGAGAAGGTCGGCAACTCCACCGTGTTCCACGAGCCCGTCGGGGTCGTCGGCGCGATCACCCCCTGGAACTACCCGCTCCACCAGATCGTCGCCAAGGTCGCCCCGGCCCTCGCCGCCGGCTGCACGATCGTCCTCAAGCCCGCCGAGGACACCCCGCTCACCGCCCAGCTGTTCGCCGAGGCGGTCCACGAGGCGGGTGTGCCGGCGGGCGTGTTCAACCTGGTCACCGGAGTCGGGCCGGTCGCCGGGCAGGCTCTCGCCGAACACCCGGACGTCGACCTGGTCTCCTTCACCGGCTCCACCGCGGTCGGCCGGAGCATCGGCGCGGCGGCCGGCGCGGCCGTGAAGCGGGTCGCCCTGGAACTCGGCGGCAAGTCGGCCAACGTCATCCTGCCGAGCGCCGACCTCGCCAAGGCGGTCAACGTCGGCGTCGCCAACGTGATGTCCAACTCCGGCCAGACGTGCAGCGCCTGGACCCGCATGCTGGTCCACCGCGACCGGTACGAGGAGGCCGTGGAGCTCGCGGCCGCGGCCGCCGCCAAGTACGGCACCCGCATCGGCCCCCTGGTCAACGCCAAGCAGCAGGAGCGGGTGCGCGGTTACATCGAGAAGGGCGTCGCCGAGGGCGCCCGCCTGGTCGCCGGCGGACCCGAAGCCCCGCGCGAGCAGGGCTACTTCGTCAGCCCGACCGTCTTCGCCGACGTCACCCCCGAGATGACCGTCGCCCAGGAGGAGATCTTCGGCCCGGTCCTCTGCGTCCTGCCCTACGAGGACGAGGACGACGCCCTGCGCATCGCCAACGGCACCGTGTACGGCCTCGCCGGGGCCGTCTGGGCCGCCGACGAGGCCGAGGCGGTCGCCTTCGCCCGCCGGATGGACACCGGGCAGGTCGACATCAACGGCGGCCGCTTCAACCCCCGCGCCCCGTTCGGCGGTTACAAGCAGTCCGGAGTGGGCCGCGAACTCGGCGCGCACGGACTCGCCGAGTACCTCCAGACCAAGTCCCTCCAGTTCTGAGCCCTTTCCGATCCAGCACGGTTTTCCCGAGGGAGTTCCCGAGCCATGGCCGTACGAGCCGCCGTCCTGCCCGCCGTCGGCGCACCCCTGGAGGTCACCGGCATCGAACTGCCCGACCCCGGCCCCGGACAGGTCCGGGTGCGCCTTGCCGCGGCCGGGGTCTGCCACTCCGACCTGTCCCTCTCCAACGGCACCATGCGGGTGCCGGTGCCCGCGGTCCTCGGCCACGAGGGCGCCGGTACGGTCGTCGCCGTGGGGGAGGGCGTCACCCATGTGGCGCCCGGTGACTCCGTCGTCCTCAACTGGGCCCCGTCCTGCGGAACATGCCACGCCTGCACACTCGGTGAGGTCTGGCTGTGCGCCAACGCCCTCAACGGCGCCGGAGACGTCTACGCCCGTACGGCCGACGGCACCGAGCTCCATCCCGGCCTGAACGTCGCCGCGTTCGCCGAGGAGACGGTGGTCTCCGCGTCCTGCGTGCTGCCCCTCCCCGACGGCATCCCGCTCACCGACGCCGCCCTCCTCGGCTGCGCCGTCCTCACCGGCTACGGCGCCGTCCACCACTCGGCACAGGTACGGCCCGGCGAGACGGTGGCCGTGTTCGGCGTCGGGGGAGTGGGCCTCGCCGCCCTGCAGTCGGCCCGCATCGCGGGCGCGTCCCGCGTCGTCGCCGTCGACGTCTCCGCGGAGAAGGAGGAACTGGCCCGCCGGGCCGGTGCCACCGACTTCGTCCTCGCCTCCGACCAGAGCGCCCGCGAGATCCGGGGCCTCACCGGCAAGCAGGGCGTCGACGTCGCGGTGGAGTGCGTGGGCCGCGCCGTCACCATCCGCGCCGCCTGGGACTCCACCCGCCGGGGCGGCCGTACGACCGTCGTCGGCATCGGAGGCAAGGACCAGGAGGTCACCTTCAACGCCCTGGAGCTCTTCCACTGGGGCCGCACCCTGTCCGGCTGCGTCTACGGCAACACCGACCCCGCCCGTGACGTGCCGGTGCTCGCGGAGCACGTACGGCAGGGCCGGCTGGACCTCTCCGGCCTCGTCACCGAACACATCGGCCTGGAGGACATCCCGGCCGCCTTCGACAACATGCTCGCCGGCAAGGGCGGCCGCGCCCTGGTGATCTTCTAGCCCGCCTCCTCACCGCCCCGGCCCCGTCAAGATCCTCGCGGACCGGGCGCGTTCAGCGCGCCGACCCCGCTTCCGGCGTCCCCTCGGGCCGCGGCACCGGATCTCCCTCCGGCGCCGCGGCCCGTGCCGCCCGCCCCCGGAGCTCCGCGCCCGGCCAGAGCCGCGTCCGCGCCGCGGGCCGCTCCCCGGCCCGTGCCGCCGCCCGGGACCGGGAGACGGCCACGCCCGCCAGGCACAGCACGCCGCCGCCCAGCGTCAGCGGCCCCGGCACCTCGCCGAGCACCAGCCACGACATCAGCACGACCAGCGCCGGCACGGCGTACGTCGTCGCCCCCATCCTGCTCGCGGTGGTGCGTGCCAGCGCGTACGCCCAGGTCGTGAAGGCCAGCGCGGTCGGGAAGACGCCCAGGTAGACCATGTCGACGGTCGCGCCCACGGGCGCGTGCGCCGCCTCGCTCACCAACTGCCCGGCGAACGGCAGACAGACCACCGCGCCCACCGCGCACCCGAAGGTCGTCACCTGCAGCGCGCCGGCCTGCCCGAGCGCGGGCTTCTGCGCCACCACCCCGCAGGCGTACGCGGCCGCCGCGAGCAGACACAGCACCACCCCGAGCAGCGAGGCCCCGCCGCCTCCCGCCGACATCGACACCCCCACGGTCACCGCGCCGGCGAACGACACGGCCATCCCCGCCAGCAGCCGGGGCGGCATCGGGTCGCCGAGCAGCCGCGCGCCGAGCAGGGCGATCAGCAGCGGACCCACGTTCACCACGAGGGCCGCGGTCCCCGCGTCCACCTCACGCTCGCCCCAGTTCAGGGCCACCATGTAGAACCCGAACCACAGCACCCCGGACAGCAGGATCCCGCGCCACGCCGACCGGGGCGGCCACCCCTCCCGCCGTACCGCCCATATGAGTCCCAGCGTGACGGTGCCGGCGAGCAGCCTGCCGAGCGCCAGCGCCCCGGGCGAGTAGGCGTCCCCCGCGCGGCGGATCGCCACGAACGCGGAGGCCCACAGCACGACGGTGACGACGGCCGCGGCGACGGGCAGCGCCCGCCGGCGTGAGGTGGTGTTCATCATGTTCCTGAGACTAGGTCGGAAGATCGCTCACGACTCGCGGAATTCGGACACGATGGCGGGCGACGGGCGACGGGCGACGGGCGACGGGCGGCAGGCGGCAGGCGCGACGGGTGACGGACGACTGGTGACGCCGTGGCGCGGTGGCCGCGGGCGGTTCAGCCCAGGGCCGCCGCGTCGATCCCCAGCAGCTCGCGCAGGTTCCGCTCACCGGCCGGTGTCACCCGCACCGCGCGCTCCGACCCGATGCGCACGCACCACCCCGAGTCCAGGGCGTACCGGCACAGCGCGGCTCCCGCCACGCCCGCCAGGTGCGGCCTGCGCTCGGTCCAGTCCAGGCAGCCGCGGGCCAGGGGGCGGCGGCCGCTCCGGACCAGCGTGATCCCCCGGGCGCCGAACCACTCCATGCCCGCGTCCGTGAGCGCGAACCCGGTGTCCTGCCGCAGCAGCCCCCGTGCGGTGAGCGCGTCGGTGAGCACGATGCCCAGCCGCCCGGCCAGGTGGTCGTAACAGGTGCGGCCGCGGGCCATCGCGGAGCCCGCGCTCGACTCGCGCAGGGTGCGCGGCCGTACGACCGCGCCGCCGGGCACCTGGGTGACCAGGTCCTCGACCAGCTGTGCCACGCGGGGCCCGGCCAGCCGGACGTACCGGTGCCGTCCCTGCCGCTCCTGTGCGAGCAGCCCGCCGGCGACCAGCCTGCTCAGGTGCTCGCTCAGGGTCGACGGCGCGACCCCGGCGTGCCGGGCCAGTTCACCGGCGGTCCAGGCGCGTCCGTCCAGCAGCGCGAGCAGGCACGAGGCCCGCGTCTCGTCCGCGATCAGCGCGGCGAAGGAGGCGAGGCCGGCGGCCCGCGAGCCCCCGGGCGCCCCGGACACCCTGGGCGCCCCAGGCACGACCCGCGAGTCCCCGGAGGCTGCTGGCACGGCCCGCGAGCCCCCGGACACGGCCCGCGCGCTCCCGGAGGCCGCGGCGCCCCCGTAGCCCACGTAGCCCCCGGCCCCGGAGTCCCCGGAGGCCGCGGCGGGCGTGCGTTTCCTGGAGTCCTCGGCGGTCATGTCCCCAGCATGGACCCCCGACGCTTCGGCGTCGGCCGAACTATCGCCGCTCGCTCCGCCGTACCTGCTCGAACTGCCCGGCCAGCCCGTCCAGCAGGGCCAGGAGCCCCGCTTCGAAGGCCCGTTCGTCGACCTCCTCCTGGCGTTCGGCGAGCAGATGCGCCTGGCCGAGGTGCGGGTAGTCGCAGGGGTCGTAGGCGCTCGCGTCGTCGACGAAGCCCCCGGCGAAGGAGCCGAGCGCGGAGCCCATGATGAAGTACCGCATCAGCGCGCCGATGCTGGTCGCCTGGGCCGGCGGCCAGCCGGCGTCGACCATCGCGCCGTACACCGCGTCGGCCAGGCGCAGGGCGGCCGGGCGCCGGCCGGGGCCGCGGGCGAGGACGGGGACGATGTTCGGGTGGGCGCGCAGCGCGGCCCGGTAGGAGACCGCCCAGTCGTGCAGCGCGGTCCGCCAGTCCCGGCCGTCCTCGAACATCGCCAGGTCGACCAGGGCGCTCACCGAGTCCGCGACCGCCTCCAGGATCTCGTCCTTGGTGCGGAAGTGGTTGTAGAGGGACGGTCCGCTCACTCCGAGTTCGGCGGCGAGCCGCCGGGTCGAGACGGCGGCCAGGCCTTCCGCGTCCACGAGTTCCCGGGCCGTCTCGACGATCCGGTCGGTGCTGAGCAGGGGCTTGCGCGGTCGGGCCATGGCGCACATAGTAGGGCTGCGACAAGAAACTAGCAGTGCTAATTTAAATGTACGGCTTTCAAGATCCGTCTGGTGTGGGGTGATCTCGTGGTGAACCTGGGACTCAGCGAGGAACAGGCCGCGGTCCGGCGGCTCGCCCGGGACTTCGTGGAGCGGGAGATCGCCCCCCACGTGACCGCCTGGGACCGCGCCGAGGACGTCGACCGGGGCATCGTGAAGAAGCTCGGCGAGGTCGGCTTCCTCGGTCTGACCATCGACGAGGAGTACGGCGGCTCGGGCGGCGACCACCTCGCGTACTGCCTCGTCACCGAGGAACTGGGGCGCGGCGACTCCTCCGTGCGCGGGATCGTCTCCGTCTCCCTCGGACTCGTCGCCAAGTCGATCGCGGCCTGGGGGAGCGAGGAGCAGAAGCGGCGCTGGCTGCCGGGGCTGACGGCCGGCGACCACATCGGCTGCTTCGGCCTCACCGAGCCCGGCACCGGCTCCGACGCCGGAAACCTCACCACCCGGGCCGTGCGCGAGGGCGACGAGTTCGTCATCGACGGCACCAAGATGTTCATCACCAACGGCACCTGGGCCGACGTGGTCCTCCTCTTCGCCCGCTCCACCGACGCCCCCGGCCACAAGGGCGTCTCCGCGTTCCTCGTCCCCCTCGACACGCCCGGGGTCTCCCGCCGCGCCATCCACGGCAAGCTCGGCCTGCGCGGCCAGGCCACCGCCGAACTGGTCCTGGAGGGGGTGCGGGTGCCCGCCTCGGCGCTGGTCGGGGAGGAGGGCAAGGGGTTCACCGTCGCCATGTCCGCGCTCGCCAAGGGCCGGATGTCCGTCGCCGCCGGCTGCGTCGGCATAGCCCAGGCCGCGCTGGACGCGGCCGTCGGATACGCGGGGGAGCGCGAACAGTTCGGCAGGCCCATCGCCGGGTACCAGCTGGTGCAGGAGCTGATCAGCGACATCGCCGTCGACGTGGACGCCGCCCGGCTGCTGACCTGGCGGGTGGCCGACCTGATCGACCGCGGGCAGCCGTTCGCCGTCGAGTCCTCCAAGGCCAAGCTCTTCGCCTCCGAGGCCGCCGTCCGCGCCGCCAACAACGCCCTCCAGGTCTACGGCGGTTACGGCTACATCGACGAGTACCCCGTCGGCAAGCTCCTGCGCGACGCCCGGGTGATGACCCTCTACGAGGGCACGAGCCAGATCCAGAAGCTGCTCATCGGGCGTGCCCTGACGGGAGTCTCGGCGTTCTGAGTACGTGACTGAGTATTCCGGCGGATGTGGCGCGGGCCACGTTCGCCGATGCTCGTCCCATGAGTGACACACCGGTCAAGCAGCAGAACACGGCCGCCTTCTACGGTCAGGCCGTCGCGTCCTTCGCCATCGCCATGGTGGCCACCACCGTCGGCATCCTCCGGCTGCACGCCGACGCCTGGGTGCGCAGCTTCCTCGGCATCGCCGTGCTCTACCTCGTCACCTCCGCCTTCACCCTCGCCAAGGTGATCCGGGACCGTCAGGAGGCCGGGCAGATCGTCAGCCGGGTCGACCAGGCGCGCCTGGAGAAACTGCTCGCCGAGCACGACCCCTTCGAGAAGCTGTGACCTCGCCGGGCGCCTGCCGCGGCACGGCGGGGCCGTGCCGCGCGGCGGCCGCGTACCTCCCGCGCCCGCTCCACTAAGCGCGCGCTCACCTTCGGCTGTATGGTGTGGGTCCTGTCACCGAAGAGGGGCGAGCGAGCGATGAGTACGGCGGAGGAGACGGCCGGCGGCGAAGCCGGGCCGTGGGCGGAAGTCACCCCTGACGCGGCCCGGCGCCTTCTCGTCGCCGCCGTGGAGGCCTTCGCCGAGCGCGGGTACCACGCGACGACGACCCGTGACATCGCGGGCCGCGCCGGCATGAGCCCGGCCGCGCTCTACATCCACTACAAGACCAAGGAAGAGCTGCTCCACCGGATCAGCCGCATCGGTCACGACAGGGCCCTGGACATCCTGCGCACGGCGGCCGCGCGCGAGGGCACCGCTTCCGAGCGGCTCGCCGACGCGGTCAGCTCCTTCGTCCGCTGGCACGCCGGCGGACGCACCACCGCCCGGGTCGTGCAGTACGAACTCGACGCGCTCGGCCCCGACGCCCGCACCGAGATCCTCGCCCTGCGCCGCAAGGTCGACGCCGAGGTCCGCGGGATCATCGAGGACGGTGTCGCCTCCGGCGAGTTCGACGTCCTGGACGTCCAGGGCACCACGCTCGCCGTCATGTCGCTCTGCATCGACGTGGCCCGCTGGTTCAACGTGGAGGGCCCCCGCACGCCCGAGGAGGTCGGCGAGCTCTACGCCGACCTCGTGCTGCGGATGGTGGGCGCCCGCTAGGGGGGCGTCTCCCCGGTCTTCGCGGGCCGGGGCACCGGGGGCGCCTCCTGGGACGCGTCAGCCGCGGGCCCGGGGGCCGCACCCCCGGGTGCCGCACTCCGGGCCTACGGCCGCCGCACTCCGGGCCCACGGCCGCCATGGTGTCTCGTGGCCGGTGCCTCGCGGCCGGTGGCGTGACCCCGGCGACGGGTACCGGCGCCTCAGATGTAGTAGCGGGAGACCGACTCCGCGACGCACACCGGCTTGTCGCCGCCCTCGCGCTCCACCGTGAAGGCCACGGCCACCTGGACGCCTCCGGGCACGTCCTCGACACCGGTGATTGCCGCGGTCGCGCGCAGCCGGGAGCCGACCGGGACGGGCGCGGGGAAACGGACCTTGTTCGTCCCGTAGTTGACGCCCATCTTGACGCCCTCGACGTGGATGAGCTGCGGCCCGAACAGCGGGAGCAGCGAGAGCGTGAGATAGCCGTGCGCGATGGTGGTCCCGAACGGTCCGGCCGCCGCCTTCTCCGGGTCCACGTGGATCCACTGGTGGTCCCCGGTGGCCTCGGCGAAGAGGTCGATCCGCTTCTGGTCGATCTCCACCCAGTCGGTGTGACCGAGCTGCTCGCCGACGGCGGCCTTCAGCTCGTCGGGGGAGGTGAAGGTCCTCGGTTCTGCCATGATCCCGGCCTCTCGCTCGTACGTCCCTAAGCAACTGCTTAGCATGGTCGGGAGCGGGGCGCCTGTCAACGGAGCGCGGCCGACGGCGGGGGCGGAGGCCGCGGGAGCGGCGAGGCGGTGGGAGCGGCGGGGCGGTGGGCCGCGAGCGTCGGATCGGCGGGGCGGTGGGGCCGGCCGGGCGCACCCGCCGTGTCGGTAGGCTCTCAGGAGTGCCGCAGATTCCCGAGAAGATCCACGAGCTGACCGTCGGCCAGCTGTCCGCGCGAAGCGGCGCCGCCGTCTCCGCCCTGCACTTCTACGAGTCCAAGGGCCTGATCACCAGCCGCCGCACCTCCGGCAACCAGCGCCGCTACAGCCGCGACGCGCTGCGCCGCGTGGCCTTCGTCCGCGCCGCCCAGCGCGTGGGCATCCCTTTGGCGACCATCCGCGAGGCCCTCGCCGAACTCCCCGAGGAGCGCACCCCGACCCGCGAGGACTGGGCCCGGCTGTCCGAGGCGTGGCGCTCCGAACTGGACGAGCGGATCAGGCAGTTGAACCGGCTGCGCGACCATCTCACGGACTGCATCGGATGCGGATGTCTGTCCCTGGACACCTGCGTCCTGTCCAACCCCGACGACGCCTACGGCGAACGGCTGACGGGCTCCCGCCTCATGGCGGAGGGTCGCTAGGGAGACATCCCCCCGGGCACTGTCCCCGGGGGGCATCCCCGGGCCTGCCCCGCGGATCGGCGCGGACGCGGGACAGACGCGGGACCGGCCGCCCGGGGCTCACTCGTACTCGGTGCCGCCCTTGCGGGTCAGGTACGCGGGGCTGACGGCCTTGGCGATGGCCCGGCCCCCGGTCACCGCGCTGTACCGCTCGACGGCAGGGCGTATCACCACGCCCTCGCGCAGGTGCAGCTCCCGCCCGGACACCGTCTCGCGCCCGCTCGCGCACTCCGTCACGCGGGCGATGTCGTACGGCCCCGAGAACAGCACGGGCGCCAACGGCAGCTCACCCGCGAGCAGTTCCGCCGCGTCCAGCCAGCGCACCGTCCCGTCCAGTTCGGCCGCCACGTCGAACGCGGCGTACCCCAGCGTCGCGCGCCGCCCGTCGGCGCCGTACGTGAGGTCCTGCACCCCGGCGCCGTAGACCTCGCCGAAGATCCCGACCCGCCGCGCGCCCAGCCGCTCGCAGAGCCGGGCGGCGGCCTCGGCCACCCCGTGCGCGCGCACGGCACGCCAGTACAGGTTGCGCGGATCCTCCCGCAGCGCGAGCGATCTGGCGCCGAAGCCCTTCGAGGACACCCGCACCCGGTCCCCGTCGGCGGTGTACGTGAGCAGGCACGCCGAACCGTGCAGCTTCTCCGTCAGGACGACCGGCTCGCCCGGCACGAAGATGTCCGGGTACCGCTGGATGTTCTCGATGTCGGTCCACGGCAGCAGTTCCGGCGCCCGCTCGACCTCTCCGCTCATGGTCGGCGGGACCGGCGGCACCCACTTGGTGATGCCCAGCAGCTCCGCGAAGTCGGTGCCCTCGGCCGCGGCCCGCGCCAGGTCCACGCCCGCGAGCGCGTCCGGCCGGCACACGAGGCCCTGCGACAGCTCGCCCCGCAGCCGTACGGCCCTGACCCGGTTCCCGTCGCCGCCCGCCAGCCGTCCGGTCAGCCCCAGTTCCTCGATCAGCGCGCCCGGCAGCACGGACTGCTCGGGGATGTACACGGCCGTGTCGCCGGTCCGGTAGACGCCCTTGGCGACGACGGCCCGGTACAGGCCCACCTGGGCCAGTTCGAGCGCGTCGGCGTTCGGGTGGTCATGGACGGTCAGCACTTCGGCGGTGACGCGCAGCGTCGACATCTCCGGATTCCTCGCGGGCGGGAACGTCATGTTCCTCGGACGTGTTCCATCGCGGCCCAGTGTCCGGACGGGAAACGGGTGGAGCGAGCGGATTGCCGGCTGCTAGCGTCCCTCTCTTCGGCCGTCGGCGACGCCCCGGCACGGAGTACCCGACAGGGGCCGCGATCCCATGCCCACGCCCGCACTCGCCGCCGCGCTCGCGGACATCGACACGGTCTTCAACGGCTTCGCCAGCCCGGCCGAGACCGGCTGCCCGCTCTGCTACGCCCCCGAGGACGCAGCCTGGCTGCGCACGCCGTACACCACGGTCCCGCCCGGCCTGCTGCGCCGTTTCGTCCATGAGGGGCCCGGCCACTTCGAGGACCACGACGCCGTGCTGCGGCGTCTGCTGCCGCAGTGCGCCCACGCGATGGCCGACGGCACCCTGGAGGACGTCGGCTGGGCGCCCCACGGCCTGAGCCGGGCGGACTGGCGGTCCTGGCCGGCGGAACAGGCCGCGGCCGTCGAGGCGTTCGTGCTCGCCTGGTGGCAGGACGTGCTCACCACGCCCGAGCCGCCCTACCCGGTGACGGACGTGTTCGAGACCTGCGCCTCGATCCTGCGCGCGACGACCCCGCTGCTCGACGGGTGGGACGCGCACCCCGTGGCCGACGTCCACCTCGTGGACTGCGCGCAGACGTGGCTGTACGACCTGATCACCGACCGCTGGCCGTTCACCTGGTGGCAGCCGGAGGACGAGGCCGGGGCCGTCGGCGAACTCCGTGCCTGGCTCGCCCGCAACGCCCCTGACCGGCTCCGCGCACAGGGGAAGGAGGACCTGGCGATCCGCGCCCGGCTCGTCGGCCTCCCCTACGAGGAGCGCTGGAACGACCCCTACTGGGCCCGCCCCTCGGCCACCGGCTGAGAGCGTGGACGGCGGCTCGCCGCGACTCCACGGCCGTCAGGGGGCGTCCATACCGCCCGTGCCTGTGCGGTGCCCGTCGGGACGGACCCGCGCCCTGCCTCCACGGCGCTCGCGTGGTTCCATCGGCGGTTCCGCGCCGGTGCGGACCGGTGGTGCGGCATCCCCGGCGCACCCCGGCACATCCCCGCCGGCCCCGCCCTCGGGCCGTCGCTCGGTCGCTTCCCTGGTCGCTGTCCGGCCGGGTCCACCGGCCGGGTTCCCCGCTCGTGCCCCCGGCCGTGGTCGTGCCCGTCACGCTGGTCGTCGTCGTCGTCGTGGTCGTGGTCGTGGTCGTCGTGGTGGTCGTGGTCGTCCGGTCGGTCCGTCAGTTCCGCTCAGTCGCGTCAGCCCGGTCGGTCCGGTCGGTCCGTCACTCCCGTCGGTCCGCTTCGCCGGGGCCGTGGACGCGTCGTCGCGGCCGCGTTCCTGGCGTCGGGCTCCGCGCTCAGGCCGACATCAGCAGCCGTTCACGCCGGGCGAACGCCAGCGCCCGCGGTGTCAGCACCGGCCGCGGCACGAGGATGCCGCAGTCCGCGCAGACCGGGCCGGACGACGGATCGTGGTCCAGGCCGTACGTCCACACCAGGCGCTCCCCGTCGCAGACCGGACAGACCGAGGCCGGTTTGCGCTCCAGTGCGGCTATCAGCCGGCGCAGCACCTCCGCGAGCGGAGCGCCCGGATGGATCCCCGGGTCGTCGCACCAGGCGACCCCGAACCCGCCCCAGGTCATCCGGTGCCAGTCGTCCACACTGCCCGGCCTGCGCAGCCCGTCGTGCTTCTCCTTCCTGCGGCGTTCGGCGAACTGGGACTCGTAGGCCAGCCATACGGCCCGGGCCTCCTCCAGCTCCTCCAACGCGGCCACGAGCCGCGCCGGATCGGGAGAGCGGTCCTCCGGGCCGAAACCGGCCCGTGCGCACAGATGGTCCCAGGTCGCCCGGTGCCCATAGGGAGCGAACCGCTCCAGACACTTGCGCAACGAGTAGCGCCGCAGCGCCAGATCGCATCGCGCGTCCCGTACCTGTCTCGCCAGACTTCGGAATCCGGCCATCGCCCTGCACCTCCGTCACACCCGCGCCCGTACCTCGGTCACTTCGGCGTCGCCGTACGGGTTCCACGCGACGTCGCCCTGTAGACGTGTCGACACGCGATCCGGCTCCATCCGAATTCCGATGCCTCCCATAAGGCGCCCCGGGTTGACCGCCGGGAGCACCGGACCAAGTGACCAAAGAAGTTGACGCATGTTCATCTTCTCTCCCGGGGATACCGGCGGTAACGTCCGGCCCACCCCCGTCGGGAGGAGCTGCCATGACACGGCGCACCCCACGCAACGTGTTGCTCGACAAACTGAGAACTCCCCGCAAGCTCTCCGGGTTCCTGAAGACGGCATCCGTCTGCGTCCTGATCGCCGGCCTTCTCTCTCCGCTCACCCAGGCCGCCGCCCAGGGCGTCACCACGCAGGGCCTCGCCGCCTCGAACGACTACTGCGGCGGCCAGTGTTCGGACATCCTGCCGCCTGGCGAGAACGGCAACGCCACCCTCGCCCAGATCCTGCTCAACCAGGTCTTCGGCACCCAGCCCGCACACGCCGAGGACCAGCTCGGCCCGTACGCGGGCCTCGCCACCGGCTACCAGGGCCTGACCGACGCGAAGATCAACACCTTCTTCGACGACGCCTCCTTCGGCGTCCCCGCCGACCAGGTCGCCTCCACCGAGAAGCCCGCCGGGCGCACCGACGTGTCGATCGTCCGGGACAAGAAGACCGGCGTGCCGCACATCACCGGCACCACCCGCTACGGCACCGAGTTCGGCGCCGGCTACGCGGCCGCCGAGGACCGGCTGTGGCTCATGGACGTCTTCCGGCACGTGGGCCGCGGCCAGCTGACCTCCTTCGCCGGCGGCGCCCCCGCCAACCAGGGCCTGGAGCAGGAGTTCTACCGCAACGCCCCCTACACCGAGGCCGACCTCCAGGCGCAGATCGACCGCGCCGTGGCCGGCAACGGCGCCCGCGGGCAGCAGGCACTCTCCGACGCCGACGCCTACCTCGCCGGGGTCAACGCCTACATCGACGCCTCCGACAGCGGCCGCTACTTCCCGGGCGAGTACGTCCTGACCGGCCACAAGGACTCCATCACCAACGCCGGCACCATCGACCACTTCAAGATCACCGACCTGGTGGCGCTCGCCTCGGTCGTCGGCTCGCTCTTCGGCGCCGGCGGGGGCGGCGAGGTGAACAACGCGCTCTCCCTGATCGCCGCCCAGTCCAAGTACGGCGTTGAGGAGGGCACCAAGGTCTGGGAGTCCTTCCGGATGCGCAACGACCCCGAGGCCGTGCTGACCGTCCACGACGGCCGGAGCTTCCCCTACGCGGGCAGGCCCGACGACGCCCAGGGCGAGGCCCTGCCCGACCCGGGCTCGGCGGCCCAGGAACCGCTGGTCTACGACCGCACCGGCAGCGCCGGAACCGCGAGCGCCCGCGGTGCCTCCGGCACGGCGGCCAGGACCACGCTCGGTTCCGCCAGGCGCGGCATGTCCAACGCCCTCGTCGTCAGCGGCGAGCACACCGCGAGCGGCCACCCCGTCGCCGTCTTCGGGCCGCAGACCGGCTACTTCGCCCCGCAGCTGCTCATGCTCCAGGAGATCCAGGGCCCGGGCATCAGCGCCCGCGGCGCCTCCTTCGCCGGCCTGAGCATGTACGTCGAACTCGGCCGGGGCCAGGACTACTCCTGGAGCGCCACCACCTCCGGCCAGGACATCATCGACACCTACGCCGTCGAACTGTGCCAGGACGACTACCACTACCTGTACCGCGGCACCTGCACCGCCATGGACAAGGTCGAGCGGAAGAACTCCTGGTCGCCGACCGTCGCCGACGGCACCGCGGCCGGCTCGTACACCATGCGGGTGTGGCGGACCGCCTACGGACCGGTCGAGTACCGCGCGACCGTCGGCGGCAAGAAGGTCGCGTACACCACCCTGCGCTCCTCCTACCTGCACGAGGTCGACTCGATCATCGGCTTCCAGATGCTGAACGACCCCGACTACGTCAAGGGCCCCGCCGACTTCCAGAGCGCGGCCCAGCACATCAACTACACCTTCAACTGGTTCTACGCCGACTCCCGGCACACCGCGTACTACAACAGCGGTGACAACCCGGTCCGGGCGAGCGGCGTCGACGCCGAGTTCCCGGTGTGGGCCCGGCCGGCGTACGAGTGGCGGAACTGGGACGGGTCGACGAACACCGCCGACTACACCCCCGCCTCCGCCCACCCCTCCTCCGTCGACCAGGACTACTACATCTCCTGGAACAACAAGCAGGCCAAGGACTACGCGGCCGCGCCCTGGGGCGAGGGCTCGGTGCACCGAGGCAACCTGCTGGAGGACCGGGTGAGGAAACTCGTCGCGGCCGGCGGGGTGACCCGCTCGGCACTGGTGAAGGCGATGGCGGATGCCGCCCTGGCCGATCTGCGTGCCGAGGACGTGCTGCCCGGCCTGCTGAAGGTGATCACCTCGTCCCCGGTGACCGACTCCACGGCCGCCGCGGCGGTGAACAAGCTCCAGGCCTGGGTGACGGCGGGCGCCAGACGCACCGAGACGTCGGCCGGTTCGAAGAAGTACGCCGACGCCGACGCGATCCGTATCCTGGACGCCTGGTGGCCGCAGCTGGTGAAGGCGGAGTTCGAGCCCGGTCTGGGCAGCGACCTGTACACCGCGTTCACCAACGACCTGCCCGTGGACGAGGCCCCGTCCGCCGGACACGGCCCGACCGGCTCGCACGCCGGCAGCTCCTTCCAGTACGGCTGGTGGTCCTACGTCGACAAGGACATCCGGGCGGTGCTCGGCCAGTCCGTGCAGGGCCCCCTGGCACGGACGTACTGCGGCGGCGGCAGCCTCGGCTCCTGCCGGGACATCCTCATCGGCACGCTGAAGACGGCGTCGGGCCTGACCGCCGCCCAGGTCTACCCGGGCGACGACCAGTGCTCGGCGGGCGACCAGTGGTGCGCCGACTCGATCACGCAGCGCGCCCTGGGCGGCATCAAGCACGGCAGGATCAGCTGGCAGAACCGGCCCACCTTCCAGCAGGTGGTGGAGTACACCTCGCACCGGTGAGCGGCTGAGAACGGACCGATGGCGGCCGGCGCGGACCGGCCGCCATCGGCGGCGTCTGCCATCGGCGGGCGTCCGTCGGTCATTGGCGTCCGTCTGTCATCGGCGGGCGCCCGCCCGGCTCAGCTGATGCGCCCCGCCGCCAGCACCACCCGGGCCAGTTCCGGGTGCAGGATGTCGCTGTGCGCGCCGGACGGCGGGCCGCCCCGCCTCACCACGGCGGCCGCGTCCACGTTCACGCACCCCCGGGCGGGCAGCGGGCCGCGCAGCGCCGCGGCGAGGTCCAGCCCCGCCGCGCCGGACATCGCCTGCGCCCCGTCGTGCCCCATGGCACCCCACCGCGAGCCGAGCAGGTCCCCGACGGTGTTCCCGTCCAGCGACCGGTCGTCGCCGGCGGTCCGGGAGGCCAGCGGGTAGAACGTGCCGAGAGCGGCGTCGAAGTGCGAGTAGCAGCACACCAGGGGGCCGTCGATCCGGTCCTGGGCCCCGTGCAGGGCGCCGGCCGTGTCCGGCGCGTGCGGCAGCCGGCCGGCGAACGCGTAGTGCGAGAAGGCCCCTTGCAGCAGCGTCACGGACTTCACCGCGCGTACGTCCGCAGGCATCCCGCGCAGCGCGAACGACACCAGCCGCCCGCCGAAGCTGTGTCCGACCAGATGCACCCGCAGTCGCTCCGAGGCGTGCGCCAACCGCCCTATGAACGGCCCGAGTCCACGCTCGCCGACCGTCCCCGCCCGGCGCTTCATCGTGTAGTACGTCACCTGCCGCAGCAGCTCCTTGGCGCCGTCCCACGGGTTCGGCAGGCCGAACGGCTCGGGCGCGTCCGGCCCGGCGAGCCCGGCCAGCGCCCGGGCCAGCCCCGCGCACACGGCCACCGTGTCCCCGTCGAGCAGGGCGGCCGCGTCCTCCCGCGGGGTGTCCGCCGGGACGTCCGCCGCGGACCCGGTGTCCGGGACCTCCGCCAGCGTCCGCACCAGCCGCCCGAACTCCGCCAGTCCCGCCTCCCCGCGCGGCCGTTCGTCCAGCATCCGCGCGATCTCGCCGACCGCCGCGCTCCGTCCGGGGAAGGCCGCGACCAAGGCGCGCCTGGTGTCCTCGTCCAGGGCCGGAGCCCGCGCGCCCGCGGCCTCCGGGGCCGCGGCGGATCTGGGGAAGTCGGGGATCGGCTCGTCGCAGAAACGCATCGACGGCCAGATCACCCCCACGTAGCCCACGCGTGCCCTCGGGACGAGTCCCGGGACCGGCGCGAAGAATCCGCGGTAGAGCGCGGTGGCGTCCGAACGGTCGTTGTTCCAGCCGTGCGCGAAGACGATCAGGTCACGGACGCCGCGGTCCGTGATCCCGGCGAGCAGCCGGTCGCGTTCGGGGCGGTCCACGTCCCCGTCCGCGTCGAAGGTCAGCTCCCAGTAGGGAGTCACGCCGATCCCGGGTTGCGCCATGTCAGGCTCCCTCTCATCCCCCCCAACGGTCTGATGTGGGCGCATCGTCCCGCCGCGGGGGGAGCCTGGCCATACGGCGCGGCTCAGCCGTAGAGGAGATATTCCTTTCGAACCCGGCGGAACGCGGTCAGCTCCTCCTGCCACGCCCCGGTCACCTCGTCGGTCCCGGCGCCCGCGTCGATCATCGTGCGCACCCGTGTCGAACCGGTGAGCTTGTCGATCCAGTTGTCCGGTCGCCAGGCGAAGCCGTCCCAGACCTTCTTCGCGGTCACCAGCAGCGCGATCCCGGTGCGCACGGGGTCGAACGCGGCCCGGTCGTGGACGTGGATCTGCACGCCCCCGACGGTCTTGCCCTGGAACTTGGAGAAGGTGGGCGCGAAGTACGCCTCCCTGAACCGCACGCCCGGCAGCGCGAGTTCGTTCGCCGCGGCGGCCCAGCGCCCGTCGACGCCCTCCGCGCCGAGGAGTTCGAAGGGGCGGGTGGTGCCGCGGCCCTCGGACAGGTTGGTGCCCTCGAACATGCAGGTCCCGGAGTACACCAGAGCCGTGTCCGCGGTGGGCATGTTGGGGCTCGGCGGCACCCACGGCAGCCCCGAGGCGTCGTAGAAGTCCCCGCGCTTCCAGCCCGTCATGGTGACGGTCTCCAGCGGCACGGGGGCCGCCAGGAACTCGGAGTTGAAGAGCCGGGCGAGTTCGGCGACCGTCATGCCGTGCGCCTGCGCGATCGGCTGCCGGCCGACGAAGGTGGCGAACTCCTTGTGCAGCACCGGCCCCAGGGCGGCACGTCCGGTGACCGGGTTGGGGCGGTCCAGGACGACGAACCGCTTGCCCGCGAGCTGCGCCGCCTCCATGCAGTCGTACAGGGTCCAGATGTACGTGTAGAAACGGGCGCCGGCGTCCTGGATGTCGAAGACCACCGTGTCCACGCCGGAGGCGGTGAAGACGTCGGCCAGCGCGGTGCCGCTCTTGAGGTAGGTGTCGTAGACGGGCAGGCCGGTCGCCGGGTCGTCGTAGCGGCCCTCGGAGCCGCCCGCCTGGGCGGTGCCCCGGAAGCCGTGCTCGGGGCCGAAGACGGCCGTCAGCCGCACGCGCGGGTCGGCGTGCATGACGTCGACGATGTGGCGGACGTCGCGGGTGATCCCGGTCGGGTTGGTGACGACGCCGGTCTTCCGTCCCGCCAGTAGGCCGTAGCCGTCGTCGGCGAGCCGCTCGAAGCCGGTGCGCAGCAGGCCCCCGGAGGAGCCGTGGTGCGGCCGGTGCCCGGATCCGGAGCCGCCCGCCTCCCGGGCGGCGGAGACGGCCAGCGGCGCGGCGGCGGCCGCGGCGGCCGTGGTGGCGAGCAGGCTCCTTCTGGACAGCGTCATGCGGTCGACCTCCGTGATCGCGGCGGTGTCATGGCCACGGGGACGCTAGCGCGCGGCCGCCCCGCGCGGAACGCGCCGGACCGCAGTCGTCGGAGATTCCCCTTCCGAATGACATACCGACTGGTTAGTCTGGCGCCGCGGAGCCGATGCGCGTGCCGCGTGAAGTCGTGTCGAAGGAGACCGAGGACCGATGGTGGAAGCCGTGCAGGATGCGGGAGTGGTCGTCACCGGAGCGGGCGGCGGGATCGGGGCCGCGCTGGCCCGCCGGTTCGCCGCCGAGGGCGCCCGGGTGGTCGTGAACGACCTGGACGGCGACAAGGCCAAGGCGGTCGCGGAGGAGATCGGCGGGATCGCCGTGCCCGGCGACGCCTCGGTGATCGTCGGCGAGGCGCGGGACGCCCTCGGCGGCACCGTCGACGTCTACTGCGCCAACGCGGGCGTCGCCTTCGAGGACGGACTGCCCGGCGCCGGCCTCGACGAGAAGTCCTGGGCGGTGTCCTGGGACGTCAACGTGATGGCCCACGTCCGCGCGGCCCACGAACTGCTGCCGGACTGGCTGGAGCGCGGCACCGGCCGGTTCGTCTCCACCGTCTCGGCCGCAGGCCTGCTCACCATGATCGGCGCCCCCTCCTACAGCGTCACCAAGCACGGCGCGCTCGCCTTCGCCGAATGGCTGTCGCTCACCTACCGCCACCGCGGCCTCAAGGTCCACGCCATCTGCCCGCAGGGCGTGCGCACCGACATGCTGGCCGCCACCGGCACCGCCGGCGACCTGGTGCTCCAGCCCGGCGCGATCGAGCCGGAGGCGGTCGCCGACGCCCTCGTCCAGGGCATCGAGGAGGACCGTTTCCTGATCCTGCCGCACCCCGAGGTCGCCGACTACTACGCCGCGCGTGCCACCACCCCCGACCGCTGGCTCGCCGGCATGAACCACATCCAGCGCAAGTGGGAGGCCGCCAGGTGACCACCTCCCCCTACGCCGCCCGCCCCTGGCTGGCCCTCCTCGACGAGGCCCAGCGCGCCCCGGTCGACCCCGTCGACTCCCTGGTGCACGCCCTCGGCCGGGCGGCCGGCCAGGCCCCCGACCGCACCTTCCTGGCCTACTTCGACGCCCGGCTGAGCTACCGGGAGGCCGACGAGCTGTCCGACTCCGTCGCCGCCCACCTCGCCGGGCGCGGAGTGGAGCGCGGCGACCGGGTGGCCGTCCTGCTGCAGAACTCCCCGCACTTCGTGCTCGCCGTCCTCGGCGCCTGGAAGGCCGGCGCGACCGTCGTCCCCGTCAACCCGATGTACCGCTCGGCGGAGGTCGGCCACGTCCTGCGGGACGGCGAGGTGACGGCACTCGTCTGCTCCGACCGGGCCTGGGAGTCGTACCTGCGCGAGACCGCCGCGGACTCGCCGGTGAAGATCGTGCTCACCGCGTGCGAGCGGGACTTCCAGACCCGCGACGACGCCCGCGTGCTCACCTTCGAACGGCTGCCGCAGGCGGCCGACGCCGACGACCTCGTGGCCGTCGCCCGCCAGGGCGGCAAGGCACCCGGGGGCCGCACCCCGCACCCCGACGACATCGCGCTCATCAGCTACACCTCGGGCACCAGCGGCACCCCCAAGGGCGCCACCAACACCCACCGCAACATCATGCACAACGCCGAGCGGCAGAGCACCGGGCTCGCCCTGCCCGAGGCACCCGTCTACTACGCCCTCGCGCCCCTGTTCCACATCACCGGCATGGTCTGCCAGTTCGGCGCCTGCCTGAACAGCGCGGGCACCCTCGTGCTCACCTACCGCTTCGAGCCCTCCGTGGTCCTGGAGGCCTTCGCCGAGCACCGCCCGCACTACACCGTCGGCCCCTCCACCGCCTTCATGGCGCTGGCCGCCCACCCGGACGTCACCCCGGAGCACTTCTCCTCCTTCGTGAACATCTCCTCGGGCGGCGCCCCGGTGCCGCCCGCCCTGGTGGAGCGGTTCCGCGAGCGCTTCGGCCCCTACATCCGCGTCGGCTACGGCCTCACCGAGTGCACCGCGCCCTGCGCCTCCGTGCCGCCCGGCCTGGAGGCACCCGTCGACCCCGTATCCGGCACCCTGTCGGTCGGCCTGCCCGGGGCCGACACCGACGTCCGCATCCTCGACGACCGCGGCGAGGAGGTGCCGCTGGGGCAGCAGGGCGAGATCGTCGTGCGCGGCCCGCAGGTCGTCCCCGGCTACTGGCGGCGCCCCGAGGCCACCGCCGAGACCTTCCCGGACGGCGAACTGCGCACCGGCGACATCGGCTTCATGGACGAGCAGGGCTGGCTCTACGTCGTCGACCGCAAGAAGGACATGATCAACGCCTCCGGCTTCAAGGTGTGGCCGCGCGAGGTGGAGGACGTCCTCTACACCCATCCGGCGGTGCGCGAGGCCGCCGTCGTCGGCGTCCCCGACGGCTACCGCGGGGAGACCGTCAAGGCCTACATCAGCCTGCGTCCCGGTGCGGAGACCGCCCCCGACGACCTCGCGGCCTGGTGCAAGGAGAGACTGGCCGCGTACAAATACCCGCGCCAGGTGGAGATCCTGCCCGACCTGCCCAAGACGGCCAGTGGGAAGATCCTCCGGCGGGAACTGCGTTCCCGCGCCCAGGACAGCGGCAACGAGAGCCGGTAGTCACGACGGAAAGGCAGGTGGCGGCAGTGCCCAGGACGACGGACGGTGACGGCACACCCGTCCCGCAGCGGTTGCTGAACGCCGCCACCCGCCTCTTCGCCGAGCAGGGGTACGACCGCACCTCGGTGCAGGAGATCGTGGAGGCGGCCGGCGTCACCAAGGGGGCGCTGTACCACTACTTCGGCTCCAAGGACGACCTCCTGCACGAGGTGTACGCGCGGATGCTGCGCGTCCAGCAGGAGCGTCTCGACGCGCTCGCCGACGCCGACGAACCCGTGGAGAAGCGGCTGCGCGCCGCGGCCGCGGACGTCGTCGTCACCACGATCGAGAACCTCGACGACGCCATGATCTTCTTCCGGTCGATGCACCAGCTCAGCCCGGAGAAGAACAAGCAGGTCCGCGCCGAGCGCCGGCGCTACCACGAGCGCTTCCGCGCCCTCATCGAGGAGGGCCAGCGCGCCGGGGTCTTCTCCACGGCGACCCCGGCCGACCTGATCGTGGACTACCACTTCGGCTCGGTCCACCACCTGTCGACCTGGTACCGCCCCGACGGCCCCCTCACCCCGCAGGAGGTCGCCGACCACCTGGCCGACCTGCTGCTGCGGGCCCTGCGCCCCTGACCACGGCGCAACACGCGTGAGGGGCCGGCCGCGATCGCGGCCGGCCCCTCACGCGTGTCCGTCCTACAGGTACTTCTTCAGCTCCCGGCGCGCCAGCGAGCGCTGGTGCACCTCGTCCGGGCCGTCGGCCAGCATCAGCGTGCGCGCACCGGCGTACAGGTCGGCCAGCGGGAAGTCCTGGCTGACACCGCCCGCGCCGTGCAGCTGGATCGCGCGGTCGAGGATGCCGACCACCGCGCGCGGCGTGGCGATCTTGATGGCCTGGATCTCCGTGTGCGCGCCCTTGTTGCCGACGGTGTCCATCAGCCAGGCCGTCTTCAGCACCAGCAGCCGCAGCTGCTCGACCTCCACCCGGGCGTCGGCGATCCAGTTCTGCACCACGCCCTGCTGGGCCAGCGGCTTGCCGAAGGCCGTACGGGACACCGCACGGCGGCACATCAGCTCGATCGCCCGCTCGGCCATGCCGATCAGCCGCATGCAGTGGTGGATCCGGCCGGGACCGAGCCGGGCCTGGGCGATGGCGAAGCCGCCGCCCTCCTCGCCGATCAGGTTCGACGCCGGCACGCGCGCGTGGTCGAACACCACCTCGGCGTGGCCGCCGTGCGAGTGGTCCTCGTAACCGAACACCTGCATGGCGCGCTTGACCGTCACACCCGGGGTGTCGCGCGGGACCAGGATCATCGACTGCTGACGGCGGATGTCGGCGCCGTCCGGGTCCGTCTTGCCCATCACGATGAAGATCTTGCAGTCCGGGTTCATCGCCCCGGAGATGTACCACTTGCGGCCGGTGATCACGTACTCGTCGCCGTCGCGCTCTATGTACGTCGTGATGTTCGTGGCGTCGGAGGAGGCCACCTCCGGCTCGGTCATCGCGAACGCCGAGCGGATCTCACCGGCCAGCAGCGGCTCCAGCCACTGCTTCTTCTGCTCGTCCGAGCCGAACTGGGTCAGCACCTCCATGTTGCCGGTGTCCGGCGCCGCGCAGTTCAGCGCGGTGGGCGCCAGGTGCGGGGAGCGGCCGGTGATCTCGGCGAGCGGGGCGTACTGGAGGTTGGTGAGCCCGGCGCCGTACTCGGCGTCCGGCAGGAAGAGGTTCCACAGGCCCTGCCTGCGCGCCTCGGCCTTCAGCTCCCCGACCACCGCCGGGGTGTCCCACGGCGAGGCCAGCGCGGCCCGCTGCTCCTCGGCCACCGGCTCGGCCGGGTACACGTACTCGTCCATGAAGGCGAGGAGCCTGCCGCGCAGTTCCTCCGTGCGCGCGTCGAACGCGAAGTCCATGTCCGGTCAGCCTTCCTGGAGAGTGGTCAGTCCGTGGTGGATGAAGACGGGCACGAGGTCGCCGATGCGGTCGAAGCCGCCGCCGACCGTCTGGCCCTGCGTGTACCGGTAGTGGATGCCCTCCAGGATCACGGCGAGCTTGAACCACGCGAACGCCGTGTACCAGGAGATCTCCGAGACGTCGCGCCCCGAGCGCGCGGCGTACCGCTCGACCAGCTCCGCCGGGCTCGGGTGCCCCGGGGCCTCGGCGGTGGTGGAGACGGGGGAGTCGGCCGTCCCGAGCGGCATGCTGTACATCACCAGCAGGCCCAGGTCGGTCAGCGGGTCGCCGAGCGTCGACATCTCCCAGTCGAGCACGGCCTTGATCTCGTCGCGCCCCTCCGGCCCGTCCGGGCCGCCGATGAGGACGTTGTCCAGGCGGTAGTCGCCGTGGACGATCGTGGGCGCGGGGGAGACGGGCAGCGCGCGGCCGAGGGCGGAGTGCAGCTCGTCGATGCCGGCCAGTTCGCGGTTGCGCGAGGCGTCCAGCTGCTTGCCCCAGCGGCGCAGCTGCCGGTCCAGGAAGCCCTCCGGCCGTCCGAAGTCGGCGAGGCCCACCTCGGCGGGGTCCACCGCGTGCAGCGCGACGAGCGTGTCGACCAGGGACAGCACCGCGTCCCGGGTGCGCTCCCCGCCCAGCGCGGCGAGCTGGTCCGCGGTGCGGTACGGGGTGCCCTCGACGTACTCCATGACGTAGAACGGCGCCCCGAGCACCTCCTCGTCCTCGCACAGCAGCACGGGGCGGGGGACCGGTACCTCGGTCGGGTGCAGCGCGCTGATCACCCGGTGCTCGCGCTTCATGTCGTGCGCGGTGGCCAGCACATGGCCGAGCGGCGGCCGTCGTACGACCCACTTCGAGGTGCCGTCGGACAGCGCGTAGGTGAGGTTCGACCGTCCGCCCTCGATCAGACGGCCGGTCAGGGGGCCGTGCACCAGGCCGGGCCGCTCACGGTCGAGCAGGGCACGCAGCCGGTCGAGATCGAGTCCGGGCGGGTGGTCGGCGCTCATGCATCACTCCTACGAACGGGCGAACGGAACCCGTCTCATGATGCCGACCGGTCGGTATGTCGTCCAGTGGGTGAGCGCAACCCGCGATGAAACGTGACCGGGGCCACGGCGGGCCGCCGGCCGGGCCCCGGGACGCCCCGGGGCCGGACCCGGACGAGGGTCAGTGGTCGTCCCAGTGGTCCCCGTGCTCGGCGTGCCGGTGGCCGTCGTGCAGGTAGTCGACGTGGTCGCCGTGCACCACTCTGGCGTGTCCGCACTCCTCGTGGTGCACGTGGCTGTGGCCGTCGTGCGCCGTGTGGCCGGCCACCTCGCACTCGTCCCAGTGGCCGCCGTGCTCGCGGTGCAGATGCCCGTCGTGCGCGTAGTCGACGTGGTCGCCGTGCGGTACGGCCGCGTGCCCGCAGCCCGGTCCGTGGCTGTGCGTGCCGTGCTCGCTGTGCTCCTGGTGAAGGGTGGTCATGCCGCTGCTCACCTTCGAGGGGGTACGGGATGGTGACGAGCGCCAGGCTACGCGCGAACCGTACGAATCCCGGCAAACCGGATGCACGGCGTGTGGTGTCACCCCGTCACCCCGCGCCCTCCGTCGCTCCATCCCATTCCGTCCCCCCGTCTCCCCGTCACGTCGCCCCCGTCACCCCGTCACCCCGTCCCCCCTCGTCACACCACGAGCGCCGCCGCGCACACCGCCATCGCCACCGCGCACAGCACCGCCGACCCCGCGTGCCGGGGCGTCAGCGCGGCTGGGCGGGGACTCGCGGACAGGGCCCTGATGCGGTGGTGGGCCACGAACAGGAAGCCCAGCCAGAGCGCGCAGCACAGCGCGCACACGACGACACCGCCGGCGGTGCCGCCGTGCAGCGCGGTCTTCACGGCGAGCACGGTGGCCACGGTGCTCGCGAGCGTCGTACGCCGCCAGGCCAGCCGCGTCCGCTCGGGCTGCAGCCCGGGGTCACGGGCCGCCGACGCCGAAGGGTTCCCCGGTGCTCCCGGTGCTCCCGGTGCTCCCGGTCCCTCCGGGTTCCCCGGTCCACCGGTGACCGCCGGTTCTCCGGATCCACCTGATCCACCTGATCCATCGGACCCACCGGACCCACCGGATCCACCGGCCCCATCCGGTTCGCCCGGGCCACCCGGGACCGCCGGTCCGTGCGGCTTCACCCGGCCCACCCGACGAGCACCACCACGACCATCGCGACGGCGACCACCGCCACCAGCAGGCCCAGCACCGCCGGGAACCGGGAGACGGGCAGATCCTCGCCGCGCCGCATCGCCCGCTCGCAGCGCACCCAGTGGTTCACCGCGCGCAGCGAGCACAGCACCCCGGCGCCGAGCAGGGCGAGCGCCAGCCCGACCCGCCAGCCCCAGCGCAGGTCCGGCAGGAACTGGTCCACCGCGAAGCCGCCGCCGATCAGCGCGAGCGCGGTCCGCAGCCACGCGAGGAACGTGCGCTCGTTGGCCAGCGAGAACCGGTAGTCGGGAGTGCTGCCCTCGTCCCGCACCCGCTCCGGCGCGAACCAGAGGCGGGCGTTGCGTACGAATTCGATCACGCCGAGGACACTACCGGCGCGCCCGCGGACCCCTCCGACGTGTCACCTACCCGCGCGGAAGGCCTTCAGCCGCTCGTACGCCGCCAGCCCGTCCGGCGTCCACTCCCACTCGGTGAGCCGCCGCTCCAGTTCCTCCTCGGACAGGAAGCCGTGCCACTGCACCTCCTCGGCCTGGGGACTGACCGGCAGGTCGCAGCGGACCTCGTAGACCGCCGACCACCACGTGCGCCCGGCGCCGTCGTCGTACAGGAACTTGAAGAGGTACTCCGGCTCGGGCAGTCCGGACACCCCCAGCTCCTCCTCCGCCTCCCGCAGCGCCGCCTCGGCGTAGGACTCACCCGCGCCCACGACCCCGCCGACGAAGACGTCGTACAGGGCCGGATAGACCAGCTTGGTGGCGGTGCGCCGGTGGACGAACACCCGGCCGTCCGCGTCCCGGGCGAGGATGAAGGCGCAGCGGTGGCGCAGTCCCCGGGCGTAGGCCTCGCCGCGGGGGCTCTGGGCGACCACCCGGTCGTTCTCGTCGACGATGTCGAGGATCTCGTCAGAAGGATTCATGGCGGTATCCAAGCAGCACGCCGCGCGGCCAGGGCGCTCAGTTCCGCTGGAGGTCCCGCACCTGTTCCCGTTCCGCCGAGCGGCACGGCATCGCCGGGTGCAGCCCGAGCAGCACGATGCCCGTGACGATCCCCGCGAGCCCCGCCGCCTGCCAGGCCAGCGCCCCGGTGTCGGTGCGCAGCCGGTCGCCGAGGAAGCCCACCCCGCACAGGATGCCGGCGAGCGGCTGGACCGCGGTGAGCGCGGGCAGCGACATCCGCAGCGGCGCCGTCTCGAACGCGCTCTGCACGAGGAGCAGTCCGGTGACCCCGAGCGCCAGCACCCCGTACGGCTGCCAGGCGGTGAACAGTTCGGTGAAGCCGCCGGCGGAGAACCGGGTGCCGCTCACCCGGGTGAGCGCGTCCTGCACGCCGTACAGCAGTCCGGCGGCGGTGGCCAGCAGCAGCGGGCCCCGGCCGAGCCGCGACCGTTTGGCGTACGCCGTGAGCGCCAGGGCCACGCCGAGCATCACGCCGATGATCAGCCAGTGGCGCAGCGGATCGGTGACGGCGGTGCCGGCCCGCGGGCGCCCCGCCAGGATGAACGCGCTCACGCCGCCCGCGAGCAGCGCGAGCCCGGCCCAGCCCTGGCGGCCCAGGTGCTGCTTGTTCTGATGCCGCGACAGGGCGAGGGCGAACAGCAGATTGGTGGCGAGCAGCGGTTCGACCATCGAGATCTCGCCGGTGGCGAGGGCGACCGCGCCCAGGCCCATGCCGGCCACCATCAGCGCTATGCCGCCCAGCCAGCGCGGCACCCGCACCAGGTCGAGCAGCAGCCGGAAGGACAGGAAGTCGCTGAGCGGGGCGTCCTGGGCGGCGTTCTGCTGGAGGACGAAACCGAAGCCCACGCAGCAGGCGGCGCTCACGGCGAGGAGGAGAACCAGAACGGACACGCTGCGTACCTCGATCATCCGGCCGGGCCACGGGTGCGTAGTGGCCGACTGTAGCGCTCCCGGCGCGGTGCCGCCCGGAGAGTGCCCGCAACCGGGCACACGGCCCGGCCGCGCCACCCGGCGGCGGACGCCGGGGTGCGGGGAACCCGCCCGTCCGGTCATGTTCCGTCCGGCGGGCTCCCGGCGCCATGGCGCGCGCCACACCCGGACGCCCGCGCGCGGGTCCACACGCGCGGGTCACACGCGCTCGTCACGTCGCGCGGCCCCGCGCCTCAGGCCGCGCCTCACGCCGCGCCGCACGGCCGGATGCCGGGCCGCGCGGCATCCGGATCCCCGGCCCGGGACCGTGCCCCGACGCGGGAGCGCGTCACGGGCCGGGCCCGGCAACACGCCTGAGGCCGCACGCGGGACCGGTTCCGGGACAGCGGCCGGACCACGGCCATACGGCCCAGCCGTGGGTCCCGGTCGTACGGGGGCGACCGCGCGCTCCAGCCGTGGGTCCCGGTCGTTCGGGTGTGGCCGCGCCCTCCGGCCGTCGGGCCCGGTCGTACGGGCGCGGTCGTGCGCTCCGGCCGTACGGCCAGGTCCGGCCGCGGGGCCCACGCGGCCGGACCCCGGCCGCGCGCGGAGCGTCCCGCGGGCGCGCCGCCGTCCTCCGCTTCCGCCGCGGGCACCCGGGGCCGCGCCCTCGCACCCCCGCTCCCGGCCCGCCGCGGTACCCGCCGCATCCCGTGCGACGGGTGCCTCCGACGCCCCCGACCAGGGGTGCCGTACCTCAAGTGCCCCTCCTGTCAAGCTTGTTGAACCGGGCAACACCATGGTTCCGCTTGACGTCAACCCCGACTCGGGGGTTGACTGTGCGTGATCGGCCGATGGCAGCCCGAGCAAACAGGAAGGCCGGCGGTGCCTCCACTCCCGCCTCTGCTCGGCGCCCTCCGGGCCCCCATGGACCCGGCCGGCGCCACCCCAGCGAACGACCCCGGCACGGCCCGTGCCTTCGACGCCGCCCTCGGCGACGCCGAACTCCGCTCCGCGCGGGCGGCGTTGACCCAGGGCCGCTGGCAGCCCGTGCGCTCGCTGCTGCTGCACACGGGCGACGACTGGGACCGCCGCGGCCACCGCGTCACCGTGCTCGCCGCCGAGCCGTACGCCGCCGCCTGGGCCGGTCAGTGGCTGCTCGCCGAGCCCGGATCCGCCGACGCCGCCACCCTGCTCGCCCTGGCCCAGGTCCACCGTGCCCTGCGCGGCAAGGAGGACCCCGGCGTGGCCCGCGCCGCCTGCCGGACCGCAGCCGAGCTCGCCCCCGCCGACCCCACGCCCTGGCTCGGCCTGCTGCTGCTCGCCGGCGTCCACGGCACCGTGACCGAACTGCTGGGCACGTTCGCCCGGCTGCGTGAGCGCCACCCCGAACACCACCACGCGCACCACCTGCTCCTCGCCCGCCTCGCCGAGTGGCCGGCCGGCCGCCGCTCCGAGTCCCACGAGGTGTACGACCTCGCCGGACAGGCCGCCGCCGACGCCCCCGCCGACTCCCCGCTGGCCCTCCTGCCGGTGGTCGCCCACGCCGAGCGCCACCGGGTGCTGGCCGCCGCCGGGCTGGCCGTCACCGGACACTGGTCCGGCCCCCTCGCCCGCCGGACGCTGCGCGCCGCGTTCGACTGGTGGCTGGAGTGGGAGCACGACGACCACCCGCGCCGCCACATCGACCTCAACCACCTGGCCTTCGCGATGACCTGCGCCGGCCGCACCGCCGAGGCCGCCGCGCTCTTCGAACGCATCGGCGGGCACCTCACCCGGGCCCCCTGGTGCTACTCGGACCGCGACCCCCGCGCCGCCTTCCGCGCCGCCCGCGCCCGCGCGCTGGGCCTCGGCTGAGCGGTGCGTGCCCGGACGGCGCATGCCTGAGCGAGGCGCCCCGAGCGGCCCGTGCCCGGGCGGCGCGCGCCCGAGCGGGACACGCCGGGCGCGCGGGCCGTCCGTAAGAATTGATTACGGAACTCTGACCTGTGGCCCCCACTCCTGGCCCCGCCCGGGTGCGGAGTGCTCGAATGGTCAGGTGAAACCCGAACGGCCTGAGCGAGACGAACGATCCGGAAGCACCGAGCCGTCCGAGGAACCCGACGCCCAGGGCAGACCCATCGGCCGCCGCGTCTTCCTCGGCACCCTCGGCCTCGGTGTCCTCGGCGTGGCCACCGCGCCCACGCTGCAGCGCGGCCTCGAAGGCGCCCTCGGCGCCGTCTCCGGCAAGGACCCCACGGGCCTGACCGGCCTGCTGCCCAACGGCGGCGGCTTCCGCTACTACTCCGTCACCGCGTCCGTCCCGCGCAAGACCCCCGCGACCTACCGGCTCAAGGTCGACGGCCTGGTCGACCGCCCGCACACCTACACCCTCCCCGACCTGCGCGCGCTGCCGCAGAGCAGGCTGGTCAGGGACGTCCAGTGCGTCACCGGCTGGCGCGTCCCGGGCACCCCCTTCGAGGGCGTGCGGCTGTCCGACCTCCTCGACGCGGCCGGTGTGCAGCGCTCCGCCAAGGCCATCCGCTTCACCTGCTTCGACGGCGCCTACACCGAGAGCCTCACCCTCGACCAGGCCCGCCGCCCGGACGTGCTGGTCGCCCTGCGCATGCAGGACAAGGAGATCGGCCACGACCACGGCGGCCCCGTCCGCCTCTACGTCGCCCCGATGTACTTCTACAAGTCCGCCAAGTGGCTCTCCGGCATCACGGTCACCGACCGCGTCCGGCCCGGCTACTGGGAGAACCTCGGCTACGACGTCGACGCCTGGGTCGGCCGTTCGAACGGACGCGGCGATGACCCTACGAGCTGAGACCCCGGCGCCCGCGAGCGCGCGCGTCCGCCGCTTCACCCCCGCCGAACGCATGGTGCACAGGTTCTCCGCCGCCCTGATGGGCGTGTGCGTGGTGACCGCGGCCTTCCTCTACGTCCCGCAGCTGGCGGTGCTGGTCGGCCGCCGCGAACTGGTCGTCCGGGTCCATGAGTGGGCCGGCCTCGCCCTGCCCGTGCCCGTCCTGCTCGGCCTGGCCTCCCGCGCGTTCCGCGCCGACCTCGGTGTGCTCAACCGGTTCGGCCCGCACGACCGGGTGTGGCTGCGCGCCGCCCTGCGTCGTGACAAGCGGAGGTCCTCGCGTCCCGCGGGCAAGTTCAACGCCGGCCAGAAGGTCTTCGCCGCCTGGATCGCCGGTGCCACCCTGGTCATGCTCGGCACCGGCCTGATGATGTGGTTCACCCACCTCGCCCCGCTGATGTGGCGCACCTCGGCCACCTTCGTCCACGACTGGCTGGCCCTGACCGTCGGCGTGGTCCTGGCCGGTCACATCGGCATGGCCCTCGGCGACCCGGAGGCCCGCGAGGGGATGCGCACCGGGGAGGTCGGCAAGGCGTGGGCGGAGCGGGAACACCCGCTGTGGCGCCCCTGAAAAGCGCCTCCCCCAGGGGCCGTACCGCCCCGGGAACGCACGGGAACGGGAAACGCCGGACGGCCCGCCCCCTTCCGCTGGACGCGGAGAAAGGGGGCGGGCCGTCCGGCGCACGGAGCGCAGAGGCCGTCGTACGGCCGCTAGATCACCAGCGACAGCAGCAGCACCAGACCGCCGGCGACCACAGAGATGATCGTCTCCATCACGGACCAGGTCTTCACGGTCTGCCCGACGCTCAGCCCGAAGTACTCCTTCACCAGCCAGAAGCCGGCGTCGTTGACATGGCTGAAGAAGAGCGAGCCGGCGCCGATGGCCAGGACCAGCAGGGCGGTGTGCGTGGTCGACATGTCGGCCGCGAGCGGCGCGACCAGACCGGCCGCCGAGACCGTCGCCACCGTCGCCGAACCCGTGCACAGCCGGATCGCCACCGCGATCAGCCAGGCCAGCAGCAGCGCCGGGATCGACCAGTCCTTGGAGATGTCCAGGATCATCTGGCCCACACCGCAGTCGATCAGCGTCTGCTTGAAGCCGCCGCCCGCGCCGACGATCAGCATGATGCCAGCGATCGGCATCAGGCCCTTCTCGACCGTCTCCTGGATGCGCCCCTTGGTGAACCCGGCGGCGCGGCCCATCGTGAACATGGCCAGGACGACCGCGGCGAGCAGCGCGATCAGCGGCGAGCCGACCACGTCGAAGACCCGCTGGGTCAGGTTCGCCGGGTCGTCGACGACGATGTCCACCAGCGCCTTGGCCAGCATCAGGACCACCGGCAGCAGCATCGTCGCGAGCGTCGCGCCGAAGCTCGGACGCCGCTCCAGCTGCTCCGAGGCACGCTCGGGGATCATCCGCTCAGGAGCCTGGACGTCCACCCAGCGGGCGGCGACCTTCGAGAACAGCGGACCGGCGATGATCACGGTCGGGATGGCGACCACGAGACCCAGCGCCAGCGTCACACCCAGGTTGGCCTTGACCGCGTCGATCGCGACCAGCGGGCCGGGGTGCGGCGGGATCAGACCGTGCATCACGGACAGACCGGCCAGCGCCGGGATGCCGATGCGCATCAGGGAGTAGTTGCCGCGCTTGGCCACCATCAGCACGACCGGGATCAGCAGCACGATGCCGATCTCGAAGAACAGCGGCAGGCCGACCACCGAGGCGATCAGCACCATGGCCCACGGCATCGCACGGCCGCCCGCCTTGGCGAGGATCGTGTCGACTATCTGGTCCGCTCCGCCGGAGTCGGCGAGCAGCTTGCCGAGGATCGCGCCCAGCGCGATCAGCACGCCCACACCGGCGACCGTGTTGCCGAGGCCGGTGGTGAAGCTCGTGATCGCCTTGTCGAGCGGCGCTCCGGCGGCCGCCGCGAGCACCAGCGAACCGATGGTCAGGGCCAGGAAGGCGTGCAGCTTGAACTTGGTGATGAGGAAAACGATGACGGCGATGCCGGCCAGGACGGCGATGCCGAGCTGGGCGTGGCCGGCCGAGGTGATCGGCGGCACCGGGTCCGCTGCCAGCATCTCGACGCTGAGTCTGCTCACGGGGGATTCCCTTGTAGGTATGGGGACGAGGGGTGGGGTGCTGCTTGGTCCGGGGGAACCCCGGTGTTACGCGGAGGTCGCGGAGTACGCCTCGAGGGCCGCCACCGCACGCTCGGTGATCTCCTCCGGCCCGCCCGCGACGTCGACGGCCACTCCGGCCTCGTCGTCCTGGAGCGGCTGGAGCGTGGCGAACTGCGAGTCCAGGAGCGCGGTCGGCATGAAGTGACCCTGACGGTGTGACATGCGGTCCTCGATGAGCTTCCGGTCGCCCGCGAGATGTACGAACACGATCCCGGGAGCCGCGGCCCTGAGCCGGTCGCGGTACGCGCGCTTCAGCGCCGAACTGCTCACCACTCCGCCGAGGCCGTCACGGCCGTGCGCCCACTGCCCGATGGCATCCAGCCAGGGCCACCTGTCGGCGTCCTCGAGCGGGGTGCCGGCCGACATCTTGTCGATGTTGGCCTGCGGGTGGAAGTCGTCGCCTTCGGCGTAGGGAACGCCCAGCCGGGCGGCGAGCATCGGACCGATCGTGGTCTTGCCCGTCCCGGCGACACCCATCACGACGACGACCAGGGGGGTGCGCATGACTGCCTCGCTGTCTTCCTCGACATCCGACGCCGACATCCGGCGTCGCCACACTGAAACCTATTAGGTACGACAAATTCAAGTGCATGTGACATATAAGTCTGACTTTTTGTCTCTGTAACCCAGGCCGTACGCTGAGTGCATGAGCACACCGGGCCGAGGGCTGCACGGCCGCGTACTGGACAGCCTCGGCCCCGCGATCACCGCCGGCGAGTACCCGCCGGGCAGTGTCCTGCGCACCGACGAGCTGGCGCAGCACTTCGAGGTGTCGCGCTCCGTGATGCGCGAGGCCGTCCGGGTGCTGGAGTCCATGCACCTCGTGGAGTCGCGCCGCCGGGTCGGCGTGACGGTCCGCCCCAAGGTCGAGTGGAACGTCTACGACCCCCAGGTCATCCGCTGGCGGCTGGCCGGCGCCGACCGCCCCCACCAGCTGCGCTCACTGACCGTGCTGCGCTCGGCGATCGAACCGGCCGCCGCCGCCCTGACCGCCCGCAACGCCACGGCCGAGCAGTGCGCGGAACTCACCGAGTGCGCGCTCGGCATGGTCTCCCACTCGCGCGGTCACCAGCTGGAGCAGTACCTGGTGCACGACGTCGCCTTCCACCGCGTCATCCTCACGGCCTCGGGCAACGAGATGTTCGCCCGGCTCGGGGACGTCGTCGCCGAGGTGCTGACCGGCCGCACCCAGCACGAGGTCATGTTCGAGGAACCCGACCCGGCCGCCGTCACCCTGCACGTGCGGGTCGCGGAGGCGGTCCGCGCGCGCGACGCCGTACGCGCGGAGGAGCTGACCCGGGAGATCACCGTGGGTGCCCTCCAGGAGCTGGACATCCTGGCACCCTGACGGTCCGTCAGCTGCCCACCCCGCGCGCGTGGCGGGGTGTTTGACGGAACGTCAGACTGCGGACCGGGGTCAGTCGAGGAAGTCCCCGTCGACGTACACCCACGCCCCGTCCACCCGCTCGAACCGGCTCCGCTCGCACATCGAGCCGCCCCGGTACGAGGCGCGGAACGTCACGGTGCCCTTGGCGTGGAAGGCCGACCCGTCGGCGGCCTCGACGATCTCCAGCCCCGTCCACCGCGTCCCGGGATCCAGGTCCAGACCCTCCGGCCGGGTCCGGGGGTGCCAGGTCCGCAGCAGATACCCCGTGTCCCCCTTCACGAACGCGGTGTACCGGGACCGCATCAGCGCCTCGGCGGTCGGGGCGGCCGCGGAACCGGAGTGGAAGCGGCCGCAGCAGGCGTCGTAGGACCCGGGAAGTCCGCAGGGGCAGGTACGCGTGGTCATGCCCCCATTCTGCCCGGGCGCCCGGCGTCCCCCGGCCGCCGGTGCGGGGCGTCCCCGGCCGGTGCACAGTGGAAGGGGTGACGCGCCGGGCACCCCGTCGCGCCCCCCAGACCGGTGAGGAGGGCGGACGATGACCCCACCCGTGAGCGGCCCACCCCCGCCGTCCGTCAAGGAGTGGCGGCTGAACCTCTACCTGTCCGAACACGATCCGGACACCACCGCCCGGATCGTCCTGGACACCGGCGACAACGTCCTGGAGAGCCACGCCGAGGCCCGCCGCAACCCCTACGACACCGCGGTGCCCGAGATCGGCGACGAACTCGCCGCCGGACGCGCGCTGATCGCCATGGGCCGCCGGCTGCTGCGTGCGGCCTCCGGCGACATGAAGGCGACGGGCGCCCTCGACGAGGACGGCCCCGTACCCCTGTGGGGCGCCCAGGAGTGACACTCCGGGGCCCACCGCCCCTCGGGCCCACCGCCCCTCGGGCCCACCGCTCCCGGGGCCCATGGGCCCCGGGACAGCAAATGTTGTCTTTTCGGATCTATGTGACCGCGGATGCCGTTATCGTCGGCTGGCATGAGTGCCAGACCGGCGAGGGGCGGCGACCTGCCGCTCCCGTACGCCACCCATGACGCCGTGGTCGTCGTCCCCGGGATCATGGGCAGCGTGCTGCGGGAAGCCCGCACCGGCGATCCGCTGTGGGGAGAAGGGCCCGTCGCCGCCTCCTGGTTCGGCCCGGAAGCCCTGCGCAGACTCCGGCTCGACGACGACGAGCGCGAGGGCCGGTACGGACGCGTCGTCGCCACCTCGCTCCTGCGGTACGCGGCCTGGTTCCCCGCGTTCCGCGGCATCGAGCGCTACCGCGCACTCCTCGAAGGCGTCCACGGCGCGGTCGCCCACCCCAAGGCGGTCCGGCCGTTCCCCTACGACTGGCGGCTGCCCGTCGCCCACAACGCCCGGCTGCTCCTCGACGCCGCCCTGGAACACCTCGCGGTCTGGCGCGCCGACAGCGCCCACGACGAGGCCAGACGCCGCCACCCCGTACAGCCGCAGGAACCGGCCAAGCTCGTCCTGGTGGCCCACTCCATGGGCGGACTGCTGGTCCGCCACCTCGCACAGGAAGCGGCCGCGGCCCCCTTCATCAGGACCTGCGTCACCCTGGGCACCCCCTTCCACGGCACCCCCAAGGCCGCGGTCCTGCTGAACTCCGGCAAGGGCATCCCGCTGCTGCCCGCCCGGCGCCCCCTCACCTCCCTGCTCCGCGAGGACCCCGACGACGGCCTGCGCGCACTCGCCGCCGCCCTCCCCGGGGTCTACGACCTGTTACCCCGCTACCGCTGCCTCGACGACGGACACGCCGGCCGCCACCTCACCGCCTCCGACGTCACCGGACTCGGCGGCGACCCCGTCCAGGCGGCGGCCTGGACGGAACGGCACAAGGGCGACGCCCCGGCCCTCGCCGCCGACCGCCACCAGCTCCTGCTGGGCACCGCCCAGCGGACCGCGCAGAGCCTGCGCGTCGACGACGGCGTCGTCACCCCCCTCTTCACGACCCTGCGCGGCACGTCCGAGGCGCCCCGCCGCGTGAACGAATGGGGCGACGGCACCGTCCCCACCGGCTCGGCGGGAATACCGGGCACCCGTCCCGCCGCCCGGCTGTTCCAGTCGCACTCCGACCTCGGCAGCGCGGACGAAGTGGTCCGCCGCGTGGCACGCATCCTGCGCGACGGCGACCTCGCCGCCTACGGACCACCCCTCGGCGCCGACGAGCTGCCGGCCGGTCTGGAGACGCCGGACGGCGCGGTCGCTCCCCGCACGGCCTGGAGCGCGGTCGTCACCGGCGCCGAACCCGGCGGCGACGCCTTCTGCACCGTCGAGTCGGTCGACGCGCCCCGCGGCTGGGCCGACCGGTTCGGCCTGCAGGGACGGGACGGGGAGGTCCACGCCCGCATCACCCTGGAGCGCCCCGGACTCCACCGCGTGACACTCCGCACGCCCGGCGCCGCCCCGGTCTCCCAGCTCGTCTTCGCGGCCGCCCCGGACCAGCCGTGACCGAGGACCCGCGGCCGCCGGGGATGCTCTCCTTCGCCCTCGGCGCGTACGCGGACGACGAGATCGCGGACCTGCCCGGGGTGGAGGCCGAACTCGCCCGCGTCCGCGAGGTGTTCGCGCTCTTCGGGGCCGAGGACGAGGACTGGGACGTCCCCATGGCCGGACGCGGCCACGCACAGGTCACGGAACGCCTCACGAAGTGGCGGCTCGCAGCCGACCCCCGCGACACCGTCCTCTACTGGATCGGCCACGGCGAACTGACCGACGACGGGGCGCGGCTGCTGACCCACGACAGGTTCAGCCGCCTGCGCCCGGAGGACCTGTCCGACGCGCTCGCCCACCGCGCCTCCACCGCCCCCGAGGCCGTCTGGACGTTCGTCGTCGTCGACACCTGCCACGCGAGCGCCTTCGTCAAGGACACCGCAGCGGCTCTGGGCAAGCGGAAAGGCCGCCAGTACGCCCTCCTCTTCGGGGTGTCGGGCGACGGCACGACACGTCTCGGGGAGTTCGGCACCGCCCTGCGCACGGTGGTCGACACCGACTTCCGCGGCCAGGCCGTGATCCCCCTGCACGCCCTGGCCGTACGGCTGAAGGAACTCCTCCACACCAGCGACTTCAGCGAACCGTCCGGGCTGACCGGCGCGCGACTGGTCCGGCGCGGCCCCTGGCTGCCGTTCCGCGGCCCGCTCGACACGATGGACGGCCTCGACGCCGCGCTGCGCGCCCTCGCCCCGGACCGGCTCAGAGAGTTCACCGAGAGCATCGAGCAGGCCCGCGACGCCGAATACGACGACGTCACCTGGCACTTCACCGGACGCCGCGCGGAGCGCCGGCAGGTCGCGGACTGGCTGCGGGAGCGCCATCAGGGCATGCTCGTCGTCACCGGAGCCCCGGGAGCGGGCAAATCGGCCTTCCTCGGACACCTGCTCGCCCAGTCCCAGCCCGCGCTGCGCGCCGCGCTGAAAGGCCTCCGCCTGGTCATGGAGGACGAGGAACGCAACCGTCCCCCTGACGACGTCTTCACCGCCGCGCTCTCGCTGCGCAACCTCGGCACCGCCGCCACCGTCACGGCCATCGCCGAGGCCTGCGGACTGGGCGCCCCGCACACCCCCAGGGACCTGCGGCAGCCCGCCCACTGGCTCGTCCGCCGGGTACGGGACGGCCGCCGGCCGCTCACCCTGCTGTTCGACGCGCTGGACGAGGCCCAGGACCCCGTCGCCGTCGCCGACGGCGTGCTGCGCGCCCTGGCCGCACTGCCCGGAGTGCGGCTGGTGGTCGGCACCCGGCGCTCCACCACATCCGAGAGCGCCCCGAAGCCGCCCGACGGACCGGACACCACCACCGGCCCGGGCGCCGCCACCGGCCCGGACGCCCCCGCGAGCCCCGGCACCCCCGGGAGCACCGACATCCTCGACGCGCTGGGAGTGCCGCCCCCGTCCGAGGAGCACACCGGCGGAGCCGACGGCGGGACCTCGGCGGTCCGCCTCACCGCCGAACCCGAGGACGTCGTCCTCCACGTCATGGACCGGCTCGACGCCGGTCTCACCGGCACGCTGCCCTACCGGGCCCGCACCCTCATCCGCAACCTGATCGAGGAGGACCACTGGGGCTTCCTCTTCGCCCGCCTCGCCGTCCACGAGATCCTCGCCCGCCCGCGACTCCTCGACGACGCCGGCGAACTGCGGCGGCTGCTGAGCGGCGCCGACCCCGGCGTCCTCATCGACGCCGCCGTCGGCCGGCTGCGGGCCGCCGCACCGGAGAACGGCCACATGCTGCGCGCCCTCGCCCACGCCCAGGGCCGCGGACTGCCGCTCACCGGCGACATCTGGGCCACCGTCACCGCGGCACTGTCCGGTGGACCGGCCCCCGGCCACGAGCGGTTCGAGACCCTGACCCGGGCGGCCGCGCCGTACATCAGCCTCGACGAGGACGACGGCCTCACCGTGTACCGGCTCGCCCACCACACCTTCCAGGAACGCCTCCTCGCCACCGACGGCGACGCCACCGTCCGCGCCGGCCACCTCGCCGTCCTCGGCGCGCTGCTGGCCACCGTACGGCCCGGATCCGGCGACCCGCTCCACCCCTACGTCCGCCGTCACCTCTCGGGCCACGCGGCAGCCGCCGGCATGGACGGCTGGCAGGCCCTCGCCGCACGCCCCGACGTCCTCGACCGGCTGGACGCCCGGGCACTCGGCGCCGACGCCGTGCGCAGCGCGCTGGGGCGCCCCGGCGTCCCCGAGGCGGTCACCGGCGTGCTCGGCGCCCGCCACCGCCTGGTCCACGCCCGCCCCCAGGACCGCCGGGGGATCCGCGAGATGGCCATGGCTCAGCAGGCCGGCACCACCGAATTCCCCGCCCCGCGCGCCACGGACGGGGACACGGCCGCCTGGACCGTCCGGCGGGCCTGGCTGCGCCCCCAGGAACCGCACACCACCATGGACGGCCGCGGACGCCTGGGACTGAGCGCCCTGACCTCCTGCCCCGGCCGCCGCGGCACCGACCTGATCGTCGCCGGCGGCGCCGACGGGACCGTACGCGTCTGGAGCCCCACCGGGGAGCGCGTCCAACTGCTGCCTGGCCCGCCGGGCAGGGAGGTGCGGACCGTCCTCGCCCTCCCCGGACCCGACGGCGACACCCTGCTGGCCGCGGGCGGCAGCGGGGACCAGGTCCGCCTTTGGCGGGTACGCGGGCAGCACGCCGAGACCCTGACCACCGTGCGGCATCCCGGCGGCGTCCGGTCGCTGACCGTCCTGCCCGAAGACGGACGGCCCCTGCTGGCCACCGGGGGAGACGACGGCGTCGTCCGCCTGTGGGACCCGGCCACCGGCGTCCCGCACCGGACACTGCGCACGGTCCGCGACGAACAGCGGGAGTTCACGTCCCGCTACCGCAGCCGGCCCGGAGCGGGCAGACGCCACTGGGTGCGGGCCATGACCGCCTGCACCGCCCCGGCACCGGCGGGCGGGACCCCGCGCACCCTCCTGGCCACCGCCGGGCAGGACGGCCGCATCCGCCTCTGGGACACCTCCGCCGGACAGGACGGCGACGAGCCGGTGTCCGCGTGGAACGCCCGGCACGGACGCGTCTCCGCGCTCCTGACGCTCACCGGACGCGGCTCCGGAGCACTGCTCGCCTCCTGCGGCGAGGACGGGACCGTACGCGTCTGGGACCCGGCCACCGGCCGCCAGACGCTCCCGGACCTGCGCGGGCACACCCGGCGGGTCAACGACCTCGCCGTTCTCGACGGCCCCGACGGCGGCACCCTGCTGGCCTCCGCGGGCGACGACGGCACCCTGTGCCTGTGGGACCCGCTCACCGGCCGGCGCCTCGGCGAACCCTGGAGCACCGGACACACCAAGGGGATCCGGGCCCTCGCCGTCTTCACCGGTCCCGGACAGCGGACGATGCTCGCCACCGCGGGCCAGGACGGCCGGGTGAGGACCTGGGACCCCGCCGCCCGCCCCGCCGCGCCCGACGACACCACCCTGTGCCACAGCGGCCCCGTGCACGCGGTGACCGCCTACCGGCGCCAGGACAGCAGGGTCAGCCTCGCCACCGTCAGCAGCGACCGCACCGTCAGACTGTGGGACCCCGCGCAGTCCCGGCCGACGGGCTTGATGCTGCACCCCCGCGCGGTCAGGGCGGTGACCGCGTTCCAGGCGGAGGGCAGAGCTCAGATGCTGGCCACCGCGGGCAACGACGGACTGATCCGGATCTGGGACCCGGCCACCGGCCGCCGCCTGGACCCTCCCCTCGCCGCCCGCGGCCGGGTGGCCGCCCTGGTCACCTTCCCCGGACCGGGCAAGAAGAAGATCCTGCTCGCCTCCGCCGCCGGCCGCCGCGTCCGGCTCTGGGACCCCCGCGCCCGCACCACGTTCGGACCCGAGTTCACCGCCCACGACAAATCGGTCACGGCCATGACGTGGTTCCGCGATCCGCAGGGCGGACACCTCCTGCTCGTCACCGCCGGGGCCGACCGGACCCTGCGGATCTGGGACGCGCACCACCGCACCGAGGCCCGCCCGCCCGTCGTGCTGCCCTCCGGCCCCCTGGCGCTGTGCGCCGTCGTGCGGGACGGCCGGGCCCTGCTCGCCGTCGGCGGCAGAGACCGCTCCATCCTGCTGCTCGACGCGGCGACCGGCGCCCGGACACGGGTTCTCACCGGGCATTCCAAGCCCGTCACCGCGCTCGCCTGGACGGGGAAGGGCGACAACCTGCGGCTGGTCAGCGGCAGCTGGGACCGCGACCTGCGGGTGTGGGACCCGTTCGGTCCGCTGCCGCCCCTGACGGTGCCCCTGGGCGTGGCGGTGCACGGGCTCTGCGTGGCGGACGGCAGGCCGGCCGTCGCCTGCGTGGAGGGACTGGTGGTCATCGACGTACCCGCGCTGCGGGCCGCCCGGTAGCCCGCGCCGGCACTTCGCGCGCGGCCGTACGGCGGGGGCGGCCGTACGGCTGGGGCGGCGGCACGACCGGGGCGGCGGCACACGGACGTCCGGCGCATGGCCGGGGAAGGCCCCGGCGCACGGCCGGGCGGAAAGAAAAGGGGAGGGGACGGGGAGTGCCCGGACAGTTGCAGCAGAGCGGCAACCAGGCCTTGCTGATCGCCTGCGCGGTCTACCTGGGAGTCGTCTTCATCACCAGCCGGGGCCTGATCGCGGCACCGCGCTACCGCGACCTCACCGGCCGCGTACGGGACTGCCGCTCCCGGGCCCGCGCCCTCGCGGCGGAGCACGACGGGCCGGTCGCCGAGGCGGCCCTCGCCGCCGTCACCGAGCGTCTCGACGACCTCGAACGGCTCGGCACCGTGGTCTGGAAACTGCTGCCGCGTGCCGGTGTCGTCGCCATCCCGCTGTCCAAACTCGCCTCCGCCCGGCAGGTCCTGCACACCGCCGAATGCCGCCTGCTGCGGCTGGAGAACGACGAGGAGACGGCCGTACTCCTGGAGTCGCTCAGGCTGCGGCTCGCGGACTCCGCGCATCCGGACGACGCCCGGCTCGCCACCGCGCTGGCCGCCGCCCCCGCCTCCGGGCCGCAGGCGCGGGCCCTGCTCGTCGGCGCGGTCGAACGCCTCCACGCGCGCGAGGACGCCGAGACCGCCGCCGAGTTCGAGCAGCAGCGCGTGGCCCTGTGGCTGGCCACGACCGGCGTCGGCGTGCTCATCGCCCTCGGCCTGGCCCTCGACCACCAGCTCACCATGCTGCTCGGCGCCCTCGGCGGATTCCTGTCACCCGTCATCGGGGTCCTGCGGCCGCAGCCCGAACGCCCCAGGTCGTGGGGGGTGCTGGTGCTGGCCCCGGTCGGCGGCGCGCTCGCCGCGGTGGGCGGGCTGCTGCTGGTCCGCATGCTCGCCGACCCCGACCTGAACCTCCTCGGACCGGTCTTCTTGGACAACTCCTGGGACAGTCCCGCCGCGCCGCTGGCCCTCGCCTTCGCCCTGCTGTTCGGCTTCTCGGGCACCCTGTTCTCCCGGCTCGCCTTCACCGCCACCCGCCAGTTCACCCCGCCCGTCCCCTGACCGGAAGGCAGGTGCGGAAGAGAAACGCAGAAGAGCGGATGAAGACCCTGGGGTCTTCATCCGCTCTTCCGGTAAGTGTCCGAGGGGGGACTTGAACCCCCACGCCCGATAAAGGGCACTAGCACCTCAAGCTAGCGCGTCTGCCATTCCGCCACCCGGACCAGGTGTTTGCCGTTTCGCTCGGTTTCCCTTGCGGCGACGAAGAGAACATTACCAGGCTTTCGAGGGTGTCTGATCACCCCCCGTTCCCGCGGCCGGTTCCCCGTGAACGGCGCGTGACGGGCCGGTCCCGGTCTTGGGTCCGCGCGGTCACGGGGGCAGGATGAAGGGGACCACCAGCAGTGACAGCGGGAGGAAGCAGCGTGAGCGAGACGGACACGGCCAGGGGCGTCACCGGCGAGGACGAGGTCGTGGACCTCTGCCGCGAGCTGATCCGGTTCGACACCAGCAACTACGGCGACCACTCCGGACCCGGTGAGCGCAAGGCCGCCGAGTACGTCGCCGAGAAGCTCGCCGAGGTCGGGCTGGCACCGGAGATCTTCGAGTCGCACCCGGGCCGGGCCTCCACCGTGGCCCGCATCGAGGGCGAGGACCCGTCCAGGCCCGCGCTCCTGATCCACGGCCACCTGGACGTCGTCCCCGCCAACGCGGCCGACTGGACCCACGACCCCTTCTCCGGCGAGGTGGCCGACGGGTGCGTGTGGGGCCGCGGGGCCGTCGACATGAAGGACATGGACGCGATGACCCTCGCGGTCGTCCGTGACCGGCTCAGGAGCGGCCGCAAGCCGCCGCGGGACGTCGTCGTCGCCTTCCTCGCCGACGAGGAGGCGGGCGGCACCTACGGCGCCCGGTACCTCGTCGACCACCACCCCGGGCTGTTCGAGGGCGTCACCGAGGCGATCAGCGAGGTCGGCGGGTTCTCGTTCACCGTGAACGAGCAGCGGCGGCTCTACCTCATCCAGACGGCCGAGAAGGGCATGCACTGGATGAAGCTCACCGTGGCCGGCACCGCCGGGCACGGGTCCATGATCCACCGCGACAACGCCATCACCGAGCTGTCGGAGGCCGTCGCCCGCGTCGGCCGGCACAGGTTCCCGGTACGGGTCACCAAGACCACCCGGGCCTTCCTCGACGAACTCGGCGACGCGCTCGGCCTCGAACTGGACGCCGAGGACATGGAGTCGACCCTCGCCAAGCTCGGCGGCATCGCCAAGCTCATCGGCGCGACCCTGTCGAACACCGCCAACCCCACCCAGCTGAACGCCGGTTACAAGGTCAACGTCATCCCCGGCGAGGCCACCGCGCACATCGACGGGCGGTTCCTGCCGGGCTACGAGGAGGAGTTCCTCGGCGACCTCGACCGGCTCCTCGGCCCGCACGTCCGGCGCGAGGACGTGCACACCGACAAGGCGGTGGAGACCGACTTCGACGGTCCTCTCGTGGCGGCCATGCAGTCCTCGCTGCTCGCCGAGGACCCGACCGCCAAGGCCATCCCCTACATGCTCTCCGGCGGCACCGACGCCAAGTCCTTCGACGACCTCGGCATCCGCGGCTTCGGTTTCGCGCCGCTGAAGCTGCCGCCGGAGCTGGACTTCGCCGGCATGTTCCACGGCGTCGACGAGCGGGTGCCGGTGGACGGACTCCGGTTCGGCGTCCGCGTGCTCGACCGGTTCCTCGACGCGTCCTGAGGGCCGCCGGGCGCGTGCTGGGTGCGGGCTGGGCGCGCGTCGGGTGCGTCCCGGCGTGCACCGGGTGTGTGCCGGGTGTGTGCCGGGAGGGGCGGCTAATCGGCCGCCCGTACGAGCCCCACTGAGAAGGGTGAATGTGACCATACGCTCGTAGCTCCATTACTCCTCCCTCGTTACAGGTGATGCGATCCCGCACCTTGGGGTCGCTTTGCCAACGAGGAGGAAGTAATGATCAAGAAGGTCGTCGCTGCCGCGGCCGCCACCGGTGGTCTGGTTCTGGCCGGTGCGGGTCTCGCCGTCGCCGACTCGGGTGCCCAGGGTGCCGCCGTGCAGTCCCCGGGTGTCCTGTCCGGCAATGTCATCCAGGTCCCGGTCCACATCCCGGTGAACGTCTGCGGCAACACGGTCAACGTGATCGGGCTCCTGAACCCCGCCTTCGGCAACACCTGCGTCAACGACTGACGCCGGCTCCCCGCGGGGCCGCCTGTCCCGAAGGGGTGCCTCTTATGAGCCATCGGCCCCGGAGTGCGTGCCATGCGCTCCGGGGCCGACCGGCCTTTTCCGTAACGAAGGCAGGGGAAGCAGGGGGGAACGCACCATGCGACACAGTACGCGCAAGAGCTTGATGACCATGGCGGCCGCGACCGGCGTGATCGCCGCCGCCGGCGGGGGCCAGGCCTACGCCGCCGCCGGCGCGGCCGGCTCCGCCACCGGCTCGCCCGGTGTGCTGTCCGGGAACACGGCCCAGGTACCGGTGCACGTGCCGGTGAACGTCTGCGGCAACACGGTGAACGTCGTCGGTCTGCTCAATCCGGCGGCGGGCAACGCGTGCGCGAACACCGGCGGGCGTGCCGGGCACGGCGGGTACGGCGGCTCCGGAGCGCACGGCGGTTCCGGGGGCGCGCACGCGGGCGGCCACACCTCGCGCTCACCCGGGGTCGGCTCCGGGAACACCATTCAGGTGCCGGTCGACATCCCGGTGAACGCGTGCGGCAACAGCGTCGACATCATCGGAATCGGCAACGGCACCACGGGCAACGACTGCGGCAACGGACACACGTCGGGCCATCCGGGTCACCCCGGTAATCCGGGGACGCCGGGTCACCCGGGGCATCCCGGCCACCCGGGCAACCCGGGGACGCCTGGTCATCCGGGCCACCCCGGTCACCCCGAGTGCCCGGGGAAGCCTGGTCACCCCGGGCACCCCGGTGAGCCGGGTCACCCTGGGCATCCGGGTCACCCCGGCAATCCGGGGACGCCGGGTCACCCTGGGCATCCCGGCCACCCGGGCAACCCGGGAACACCTGGGCATCCGGGCCACCCCGGTCACCCGGGCCACCCCGGCACGCCGGGGACTCCGGGCAACCCGGGCAACCCCGGGACCCCCGGAACTCCGGGCCAGCCCGGCACCCCTGGTCAGCCCGGCAACCCGGGTACGCCCGGTACTCCGGGCACGCCCGGTACTCCGGGCACGCCCGGTACTCCGGGCACGCCCGGTACTCCTGGGCAGCCCGGTAACCCGGGAACTCCGGGTCAGCCCGGTACCCCGCCCGCCACTGGCGGCCACACCCCGCACGGCTCCCAGCACGTCTCGACGCCGGGCGGCGGCGCGTCCGTCTCGTCCCCGGGCGGCGCACAGCTCGCCCACACCGGCGGCGACCTGCCGCTGGGCCTCGCACTGCCCGCGGGCGTCGGCGCGGTGCTGGCCGGCGCGGTGCTGTACCGGAAGTCCCGCGTCCGCGACTAGGTCCGCGACCGAGCCGCAGCGGCCCGGAAAACGGAGGGGCCCCGCCTTCACCGGCGGGGCCCTTCCCGTTCACGCGTCCTGCTTCACCACGTGGCGCGCACCTGGCGGATGATCCGCCGGCGCAGCCGCACTCTGCGGCTGCCGTCGCGGAGCAGGCTCAGTCGGTCCAACTCCCAGTGTCCGTACTCGGCATGGTCCGTCAGCAGACGTGTGGCCTCCTTGCGGGTCACCCCGCGAGGCACGTACACGTCGACAAATTCGTATTCCGGCATCGCATCTATTGTGCGGGCTGGTGCCCGGTACGGATAGCGTCTGCACTATGTCTGATGCTGCGCAGCCCACCGCTGCCGAGGTACGCGCCGCCGCCGAGGCGATCAAGACCGCGCTCGACCGCCACCTGGCGGCTGTCGAACGCAGGTCGGGGGACGAGGACCCGGCCGTCTACGAGGCGTTCAACCAGCTGGCCGCGGCCGCCGAGGTGTACGACGAGCTGCTCTACGACCGCTACGACGAGGTCACCCCCTTCGAGATCCCCGGCGCGGACGACTCGCTGCCCCCCTACGCGGGCCCCGACGAGCCACACGCGATCAGCGTGCTGATCCGGCGCGACTACGCCGTGGCGGAGCCCCAGCGGCTGCTGGCGCAGGCACAGCGGGTGGAGGCTGCGGAGTTCGAAGAGGCCCTGGGCGCGGACGACGACGTCGCGAACACGGTCCCGGGCGCGCTCGGCATCCTGTTCGGCGAGTTCGAGCCGGACGAGATCGCCTCACGGCACAAGGAGTTCGGACTGGAGGAGGGCGACTCCACGCTCTGGGTCACCGCCGCCGAGGAACCGGCCGAGCCCGGGGAGTGGCTGGCCGCGCCGTTCGAGCAGGTCGACCCGCAGCTGGTGGTGTGCCGGTTCGACGTCAGCGCGGTCTTCGACGACCACGACCACGATCACGACGACGATGACGATGACGACGACGATGAGGACGACGGCGAGGCGGGGGACGGCGGCCCGGCACCGTCGGACTCCGGCCGTTGACCTCGTGAACCCGAGGTGACGCGCCGGGCATCCGGTGACGTCACGGGACCGGCGGTGCCGCACGGCTGAGAGCCGTACGGCACCGCCGTTCTCTTTCGCGGCCCACTCGGCCCCGGCGGCCCACTCCGACCGGCGGCCGGACGGCCGGGGGCCCGGCTCCCCGGAGGGCCAGATTCCAGGGGCCCGGCTCCCCGGAGGACCGACCGGATTCCGGGGGACCGAACCCCGGAGGACCGGCCTCCCGCGGATCGGGCCCCCGAGGACCGGGCCCCGGGACCGAACCGGTGTCAGTCCGCCGCCGGGACCTGCGCGCGCAGCAGCGTCCGCAGACGCGTCGTGCGCGGGCGGGCGGGCTTCTCCGCCACGGCCTTCGGCAGCGCCTGCTCCACGCCGTGCACCACCGACAGGTGCCGCTCGGCGCGGCCGAACGCGGTGTACACCCAGGGCCTGCTGAGCGTCTGCGCGGCGTCGCCGGGCAGCACCACCACGACGGCCGGCCAGCGGCCGCCCGCCGCCTGGTGCGCCGTCAGCGCCCAGCCGTGCCGTACACACCCCTCCACCCGCTCCCGCGGTACGACCACCGCAGCACCCGCGCACTCCAGGTGCAGCCCGTCCGCGTCGGCCCGCACGACCCGGCCCGGCAGCGTACGGCCCGGGGCGGGGGAGTAGGCGATCCGGTCGCCGGGGTCGAAGCCGCCGAAGCGGCCGGGGCCCGGGTTGAGACGCTCCTTCAGCGCGGTGTTGAGCGCGCGGGTGCCGACGGCGCCACCGTGGCCCGGGGTGATCACCACCGTCCGCTCGGCCGGGATGCCGATGGCGCGCGGCACCGAGTCCGCGACCAGCTGCGTGGTGCGGTGCACGGCCTCGCCGGCGTCCCGCACGGGCACGATGACGATCTCCTTGCCCGGCGCCTGGACCTGGTTCAGCTCACCGGCCCCGATGCCCGACACCAGCTCACCGAGCGGGCCGGGGTCGGGGGTGCGGGAGGCGATCTGCGGGCAGGCGCGGGCCGCGAGCAGGTCGGCGAAGACACGCCCGGGTCCGGCCGACCACAGCACCGCCGGGTCTCCGCTGAGCACCAGCCGTGCTCCGTCGGGCAGCGACTCCACGAGCATCGCCGCGCCCTCCACGTCGAGTTGCGGCGCGTCCAGCACGACCAGCAGGTCCAGGTCCAGGGCTCCGTCGGCGTCCCGGCCGGGTCCCTCGGCACCGGTGAGGAGACCGGTGACCGTGCCGACGGCGGGGGAGACCTCGGCGTCGCCCGCGGACGCGGCCAGGCGGCGGCTCCCGTCCGGCGCGTGGCAGGCGGCGAACACCCGCAGTCCCGCGGCGCGGGCGGCGGCGAGCAGCGCGGCCGGTTCGGAGCGGGCCGCCTCACCGCCGGTGTGCAGCACCAGACCGTGCCCGGCGACCGCGCGCACCAGCTCGGCGGCCTGGCGGGGGGCGCCGGCCGCGATGGTCTCCCAGGGTCCGGCGGTCTCCTTGGTCACGGAGTTGACCAGACGGGCCAGACCGTCGGCGAGGCTCTCCTCGGCGAGCGCGTACCGCTCCAGGCCGAGCAGTACGCGGACCGGCCGCTCCTCCTCGCCGTCGGCGTCCTCCTCGGCCTCGTCGCCGCTGTCACCGTCGCCGTGACCGGTGCGGTCGGCGTTCTGCTGCCGGGCCGGTGCGCCGGATTCCTCCAGGGCGTCCTGGAAGACCAGCGCCTCGCCCTCGGCGATGGCGCTCTGCACGGCCTCGTCCGGATCCGGTACGGCCCGCTGGGCCAGGGCGGCGGTGAGGGCCGGGAGTTCCAGCGCCGTGTGGCCGGCCAGCGCGGCCTGCTCCAGCAGCCAGACGGTCAGGGCGCGGCCCCGCCGCTCGTCGTCCGGGCCGCAGGCCGCGCCGAGCAGCGCCCGCGCGAAACCGTCGGCCTGGTCCGGCCGTACGCCCGGGACCCGCAGCAGCATCCAGGGGTCCTCCCGCAGCACGGTGCCGGCGCCCTCGCCGAGTGCCGCGGCCACCTGGGGGGCCAGGGTGTCGGGAGCGCCGGCGCCCGCGAGGACCTGCCGTACCGCGTCGACGGCTTCCGGGGCCGGGCCGGCGGGCGTGACGGCGGCCGGGGCGGGGCGCGGCGGGCGCTCCGGTTCCGGGGCGGGGCGGCGCGGGGCCGGGGGCTCGGCGAAGACCGTGGCGGCCGGCTTCTCACCGCTCTCCACCGCCCGGACCGCGGCGAGCAGATCGGCCGCCTTGCCGCTCAGCTTCGTACCGCCGGCGACCGGTCCCTGCTTCTCCGCCTTCCGCCGCTCGATGCGTTCGCGTTCGAGCCGCTGGGCCGCCAGTTCCGCCTCGGCCTCGGACCGCTGACCGGCGTCTTCGCCTCCGGCGTCCCCGGCGGCCCCGCCCCCCTCGTTCTCAGAGGCCTCGCCCCCCGCGTCCCCGAGGTCGTCCCTCGCGGCCTCCGCGGCCTCGGCGGCTTCGCCGGCCAGGTCACCGGCGGCGTCGTCCCCCGCGCCCCCGTCGGCTTCGTCGGCCACGGTCCCGGCGGCCTCGCCCCCGGTGTCCCCGGAGTGCTCCGCGGTCCCGTCCTCCGACGAGCCGTCACCCGCGTCCGGGTCCTCGGCCTCCGCCGTGCCGTCACCCGCGGTCTCCGGATCCCCGATGTGCCCGGTGTCCCCGGCGTCCGCCGTCCCGTCGCCCCCGGCAGCCGTCGCCGGCTCCTCGGCCGGAGGGGTCGCCGAGGTCTCCGGTGTCCCCGGCCCGGCGTTCTCCGTGGTCTCCGGCTCCGTGCTCACAGCGTGCTCCAGTCGTGATCGGGATAGCGGTGCACGGGCGCAGACACGTCGTCCAGCGCCCGGCAGATCTCCCCAGGAAGACTAAGGGCCTCCACTGACAATGCCGCCGTGAGCTGCTGGGCGTTGCGCGCGCCCACGACGGGCGCGGTGACCCCCGGCCGGTCGCGGACCCAGGCGAGGGCGACCTGGAGCGGGGTGACGGCGAGGCCGTCGGCGGCCGTCGTCACCGCGTCGACGATGCGGCTCGCGGTGTCGTCCAGGTAGGGCTCGACGAACAGCGACAGATGGTCGGAGGCTCCGCGCGAGTCCGGGGGGACGCCCTGCCGGTACTTGCCGGTGAGCACGCCGCGGCCCAGCGGGGAGGAGGGCAGCAGGCCGACGCCGAGGTCGAGCGCGGCGGGCAGCACCTCGCGCTCGATACCGCGCTGGAGCAGTGAGTACTCCAGCTGTGTGCTGGCGAGCCGGGTGCGGGTGCCCGGCGCCGAGAGCTGCCAGGTGGCGGCCTTGGCGAGCTGCCAGCCGCAGAAGTTGGAGACTCCCGCGTACCGGGCGCGGCCGCTGCTCACCGCGAGGTCCAGGGCCTGGAGCGTCTCCTCCAGCGGGGTGTCCGGGTCGTAGGCGTGGACGTGCCACACGTCGACGTGGTCGGTGCCGAGGCGGGCGAGGGAGGCGTCGAGCGCGGCGAGCAGATGGCCGCGGGAGCCGTCGAACCGGCGGTCGGGATCGGGGACACTGCCCGCCTTGGTGGAGATCACCAGATCGCGGCGCGGCACGAGGCCGTCCATGAGCCGCCCGAGCAGATACTCGGCCTCGCCGTCGCCGTACACGTCGGCGGTGTCGACGAGATTGCCGCCGGCTTCCCAGAACGCCTTCAGCATGTCCGCGGCGTCGTGCTCCTCGGTGTCCCGGCCCCAGGTGAGGGTGCCGAGTCCGATCCGGGACACGCGCAGGCCGGTACGGCCGAGATGCCTCTGCTCCATGTCCGCGAGATTACTGGCCAGAGCTGCTGCCGTGTGTTGCCTGTGGACAACGGAACTGCCTTGTGGAAGCAGGTTTGGCCGGCGGATGCCCCTGCCGGTGCGGGCCTCACCACGCTAGTGTCTGCGACACCACAACGTTACTCACCGGTAAGGGGAATCGGCCATGCAGCTCGGTATCAACCTCGGCTACTGGGGCGCCGGGATGGACGCGGACAATCTGGCCGTGGCTCAGGAAGCCGACCGGCTGGGCTACGCCGTGTGCTGGGCCGCCGAGGCCTACGGCTCCGACGGGGCCACCGTGCTCAGCTGGGTCGCCGCACAGACCGAGCGGATCGACGTCGGCTCGGCCATCTTCCAGATCCCGGCCCGCCAGCCGGCCATGACCGCGATGACCGCCGCCACGCTGGACTCGCTGTCCAAGGGCCGCTTCCGGCTCGGCCTCGGCGTCTCCGGCCCGCAGGTCTCCGAGGGCTGGTACGGCGTCAAGTTCGACAAGCCGCTCGCACGCACCCGCGAGTACGTGGAGATCGTGCGCAGGGCGATGAGCCGCGAGCGGCTGTCGTACGAGGGCGAGCACTGGACGCTGCCGCTGCCCGGCGGCCCCGGCAAGCCCATCAAGCTGACCGTGCACCCGGAGCGCGAGCACATCCCGCTCTACATCGCCGCCATCGGCCCGAAGAACCTGGAGCAGACCGGCGAGATCGCCGACGGCGCGCTGCTCATCTTCCCCTCCGCCGAACACCTGGAGGACACGGCGGTCAGGTACCTGCGCGCGGGCCGCGAGAAGGCCGGCAAGACCCTCGACGGGTTCGACATCTGCCCGACCGTCCCGCTCGCCCTCGGCGCGGACGCGGACGTGGCCCGGCTCGCCGACACCTTCCGCCCCTACACCGCCCTGTACGTCGGCGGCATGGGCAGCCGCAAGCAGAACTTCTACAACCAGCTCGCCCAGCGCATGGGCTACGAGAAGGAGGCCGCCGAGATCCAGGACAAGTACCTGGCCGGCGACAAGCAGGGCGCCGCCGCGGCGATCCCGCACGACCTCATCGACAAGACCACGCTGCTCGGCTCGGTCGACCGCATCGCCGACCGCATGAAGGCCTACGCGGCCGCGGGCGTCACCACGCTCAGCCTCGCCCCCGCCGGCTTCACCCTCGACGAGCGGCTCGCCTCCCTCAGGGCCGGCGTCGAAGCCCTGGAGCGCGCCGGCCTCGCGTAGCGGCGCCGCACAGAAGTTCCGCGGCCGTGGTGGGGGCTCGGGGGTCTTCCCCGCCACGGCCGTCACGCGGAACAACGCGCCGGGCACCCCGCCGGTTACGACTCCCGCGCTCCTCCTTTCGGCCGAGTGGCCCCGCACTGCTGTTGCGGCCCCCCTCCGCCCGCACTTGAACTGTTCTTTGCGGAGTTCTGCAGAGAGGCGGGCACGATGCTTTCGGCCAAGAGTCTGTTCCAGGAGATCCTCGACAACGACGCGTCCTTCCAGCTCTTCTGCTCCATCGCCGCCAGCGGCGAGTCCCAGGGAGGCTGGGAGAACGGGCGCATCGCCGCGCTCGTGCCGCCGAGCGCCCGCGCGCTCGCCCCCAAGATCGCCCGGCACGGCGCCGACGAGGACAAGCACGGGCGGATCTTCCACGCGCTGCTGCGCAAGCGCGGCCTGCGGCCCGTCGAGATCCCGCCCGAGACCGACTACACGATGCTCCTGGAGCGGCACGGCATCGGACTCGCCCACGAGAAGCTGGCGGCCGAGCGGCCGCTGAGCGAACAGGACGTCATCACCTACCTCGCCCACAGCAGGGTCACCGAGCAGCGGGCCTCCGAACAGATGGACCTGCTGTGCAGGTACTTCGGCGACCACCCGGACGTCGGACGCGCCGTGCGGATGATCGCCCACGACGAGGACAACCACCTCGCCTACTGCCACGAGGAACTGCTCCGCCTCGCCCACGCCGGCCACGGCCCCCTCATCCAGCGCGTCCTGCGCGAGTGCGCGCTGGCCGAGATCCGCGTCCACCGCGACGTCAGCCTCGCCGTCATGACCCGCATGGGACGCATCCTCGGCTGGCCCCGGGCCAGGGCCGCCGCCCTCACCGCGGGCATCCACGCGCAGTACGCCTACGAACGGCTGGCCGGCTGGCGCCGGATGGTCTCCCTCACCATGCCGGAACGGCGCGACGCGCTCGGCGGCCCCGCGCCCGCCGCGGCCGAGTTCGCCTGAGCCGCGGCCACGCCCGGCCGCGCTACAGCCAGCCGCGCCGCTTGAAACCCCGGTACAGCAGCACGTCCACCACCAGCATCACGGCCAGCACCGCCGGATAGCCCCAGTAGAAGTGCAGCTCGGGCATGTGCGTGAAGTTCATCCCGTAGAGCCCCGCGAGCAGCGTCGGGATCGCCGCCAGCGCCGCCCACGCCGAGATCCGCCGCATGTCGTCGTTCTGCCGCACCCCCATCTGCGCGAGATGCGCCGAGAGGATGTCGGAGACCAGCCGGTCCAGGTTCTCCACCGTGTCGTTCACCCGGGTCAGATGGTCGCCGACATCACGGAAGAACGGCCGCGACCCCTCGTCCACGAACGGCACACCCGCCCCCGACGACCCGCCGGCCAGCCGGGTCAGCGGCACCGCCAGCGGCGCCGTGGCCCTGCGGAACTCCAGCACCTGACGCTTGAACATGTAGATCCGCGACGCGGTGTCGCGCGCACCGGCGTCCGCCGGGGAGAACACCTGGGCCTCCAGGTCGTCCAGGTCCGACCCCAGCTCGGTCGCCACCTCCAGATACGCGTCGACCGTGGCGTCCGCGACCGCGTGCAGCACCGCCGTCGGCCCGTGCCGCAGCATCTCCGGATCCGCCTCCAGCCGCTTGCGCACGTCCGGCAGCGGTGAGACCTCGCCGTGCCGCACGGTCACCACGAACGCGTCACCGACGAAGACCATCACCTCGCCCGCCGAGACGGTGTCGCTCTCGTGCTCGTAGAACACCGGCTTGACCACCATGAACAGCGAGTCGTCGTACACCTCGAGCTTCGGACGCTGGTGCGCCTTCAACGCGTCCTCCACCGCCAGCGGATGCAGCCCGAACGCCTTCCTGACCCGGTCGAACTCCTCCGGCGCCGGATCGTGCAGCGCGATCCAGACGAACTCGTCCTCCGCGGCGCGCGCCTGCGCCAGTGCCTTGACGGGGTCCTCGGAGGTCCCGCTCCGGCGTCCCTCACGGTAGATGGCGCAGTCGAAGATCACGGGGTGCATTGTCCCGCTCCGCGGGCCGCCGCGCACACGGGCCTGGAGAACCGGTCACCGCACGGACACCGGACCGCCACCCGACGGCCACGGACGCCGGAACGCCGGCCGGTCCGCACCGCCCGCGGCCCGTCTACGCTGGGCCGCATGCCCACGCTGATCCTCGTCCGGCACGGACGCTCCACCGCCAACACCGCGGGACTGCTCGCCGGCTGGACGCCCGGCGTCGCCCTCGACGAGCGCGGCACCGCGCAGGCCGCCGCGCTGCCCGGACGACTGGCCGCGCTGCCGCTCGCCGAGGTCGTCACCAGCCCCCTCCAGCGCTGCCAGGAGACCGTCCGGCCGCTGCTCGACGCCCGGCCCGGACTGCGCTCCCACACCGACGAACGGATCGGGGAGTGCCACTACGGCGACTGGTCCGGCCGCAAGCTCGCCGAGCTCAAGGACGAACCGCTGATGGAGGTCGTCCAGGCCCACCCCTCGGCCGCCGCCTTCCCCGGCGGTGAGTCCATGCGGGCCATGCAGACCCGCGCCGCCGAAGCCGTACGCGAGTGGAACGCGCGCGTGGAGCGCGACCACGGCCCCGACGCCGTCTACCTCATGTGCTCGCACGGCGACATCATCAAGTCCCTGGTGGCCGAGGCCCTCGGCCTGCACCTCGACCTGTTCCAGCGGATCTCCGTCGAGCCCTGCTCCGTCACCGCCATCCGCTACACCCGGCTGCGCCCCTACCTCGTCCGCCTCGGCGACACCGGGGACCTCGCCTCCCTCGCCCCGCGCGAGACGTCCCCCGAGGACGACGCACCGGTCGGGGGCGGTGCGGGCGCACCGTGATCCACGGCCGCAGTAGGGTGAAGCGATCCACTCGGTCGCGCGCACCAGTGCCCCGCTCCGCCGAACCTCTCGAATCCCATGGAGACAGGACGTGTCCCGTCAGGTGTTCCTCTACGATCCGCCGGACCGCTTCGTCGCGGGCACCGTCGGACTGCCCGGACGCCGTACGTTCTTCCTCCAGGCCGTCGCGGGCCCCCGGGTGACCAGCGTGGCACTGGAGAAGACCCAGGTCGCCGCGCTCGCCGAGCGCATGGACGAACTGCTCGACGAGGTCGTACGGCGCAGCGGCGGCAACGCCGCCGTCCCGGCCGTCGCCCCCACCGAGATCGCCGACACCGCCCCGCTGGACACCCCCGTCGAGGAGGAGTTCCGGGTCGGCACCATGGCCCTGGCCTGGGACGGCGAGGAACAGCGCATGATCGTCGAGGCGCAGGCCCTGGTGGAGCTGGACGCCGAGACCGAGGAGGACCTCGCCGAGGCCGAGGAGCGGCTGCTCCAGGACGAGGAGAACGGGCCCCCCATGCTGCGGGTCCGGCTGACCGGCGCGCAGGCCCGGGCCTTCGCCAAGCGCGCCCTCGACGTCGTCAACGCCGGGCGGCCGCCGTGCCCGCTGTGCAGCCTCCCGCTCGACCCGGAAGGACATGTATGCCCGCGCCAGAACGGATACCGCCGCGGAGCGTGACAGCCGCCGACGCGGGGGCCGGCGCGGCCGCCGAACTGCTCGCCCACGGTGAACTGACCGTACGCGGCCGGATCCGGGAGGCGTCGAACGCGGCGCTGTTCTGCACGGTCGCGCTCGACGGCCGGGAGGCCGGCTGCGTGTACAAGCCGGTGGCCGGGGAACGCCCCCTGTGGGACTTCCCCGAAGGCACCCTGGCCGGCCGCGAGGTCGCCTCCTGGGAGGTCTCCGACGCCACCGGCTGGGGGCTCGTACCGCCCACCGTGCTGCGCGAGGGGCCGTACGGCGAGGGCATGTGCCAGCTGTGGATCGACGTGGACGCCGAGGCGGAACTCCTCGCGCTGGTGGACGCCGAGGAGCCGGAACCCGGCTGGAAGGCGATCGGGTTCGCCGAGGTCGGCGAGGGCCGCACCGCGCTGCTCGTGCACGCCGACGACGAACGGCTGCGCCGGCTCGCCGTCCTGGACGCCGTGATCAACAACGCCGACCGCAAGGGCGGCCACCTGCTGCCCACCGCCGCCGGACACCTGTACGGCATCGACCACGGGGTCACCTTCAACGTCGAGAACAAGCTCCGCACCCTGCTGTGGGGATGGGCCGGAGAGCCCCTGACCGAGGACGCCGTCGGCGTGCTCGGGAGGCTGCGGGAGGGCCTCGCCGACGGCGGCGCGCTGGCCGCCCGCCTCGCCCCGCTGATCAGCCCCGCCGAGATCCGGGCCACGGCCGCACGGGTCGACGCGCTGCTCGCCTCCGGTGTCCACCCGGAGCCGCTCGGCGACTGGCCGGCCATCCCCTGGCCGCCGGTGTGACCGACCGCACGGCCGCGGGCGCGAGCAGCCGCCGCGCCCGCGCGCAAGCACGCCTGTCCGGCCATCCGGACCGGTCCGGTTCGTGGACGCGGCTCGCGGCCGGTTAGGCTCATGTACATGCATGCCTGGCCCGCTTCCGAGGTCCCCGCCCTGCCTGGTCAGGGCCGCGACCTGAGGATCCACGACACCGCGACCGGCGGCCTCGTCACCCTCACCCCCGGTCCCGTCGCCCGTATCTACGTCTGCGGCATCACGCCGTACGACGCGACCCACATGGGTCACGCGGCGACCTACAACGCGTTCGACCTCGTTCAGCGCGTGTGGCTCGACACCAAGCGGCAGGTTCACTACGTCCAGAACGTCACCGACGTCGACGATCCGCTGCTGGAGCGCGCGGAGCGCGACGGCGTCGACTGGACCGCCCTCGCCGAGAAGGAGACGGCCCTCTTCCGCGAGGACATGACCGCCCTCCGGATGCTCCCGCCCCGGCACTACGTCGGCGCCGTCGAGGCGATACCCGGCATCGTCCCGCTCGTGGAGCGCCTGCGCGACCTCGGCGCGGCCTACGACCTGGACGGCGACATCTACTTCTCCGTCGAGGCCGACCCGCACTTCGGCGAGGTCTCCCGCCTGGACGCGGCCGCGATGCGGCTGCTGTCCGCCGAGCGCGGCGGCGACCCGGACCGCGCGGGCAAGAAGAACCCGCTCGACCCGATGCTGTGGATGGCGGCCCGCGAGGGCGAGCCCAGCTGGGACGGCGGCTCGCTCGGCCGCGGCCGGCCGGGCTGGCACATCGAGTGCGTGGCCATCGCCCTCGACCACCTCGGCATGGGCTTCGACGTCCAGGGCGGCGGCTCCGACCTCGCCTTCCCGCACCACGAGATGGGCGCCTCGCACGCCCAGGTGCTCACCGGCGAGTTCCCGATGGCCCAGGCGTACGTCCACGCGGGCATGGTCGCCCTGGACGGCGAGAAGATGTCCAAGTCCCGCGGCAACCTCGTCTTCGTCTCCCGGCTGCGCGCCGACGGCGTGGACCCGGCCGCCATCCGTCTCGCCCTGCTCGCCCACCACTACCGCTCCGACTGGGAGTGGACCGACCGGACGCTGAGCGACGCCGTCGAGCGGCTCGGCCGCTGGCGCGCCGCGGTCTCCCGCCCCGACGGCCCGTCCGCCGACGCGCTGGTCGAGGAGGTCCGCGAGGCCCTCGCCCACGACCTCGACGCGCCCGCCGCGCTCGCCGCGGTGGACCGCTGGGCGGCCCGGCAGGAGCAGGAGGGCGGCACCGACATCGCGGCCCCCGGCCTGGTCGGCCGGACCGTGGACGCCCTGCTGGGCGTGGCCCTCTGACGCGGGTACGGATCTGAACGCCGAAGGGGCGGTACGCGTGATGCGTACCGCCCCTTCGGCGTCAGGTCCCGTAAGGCGTCCCCGGCTCCGGTAAGTCCGTCCGGCGTTCCCGGGAGGTCCGTCCGGCGTCCCCGGCTCCGGGGAGGTCCGGTCCCGTGAGGCGCCCTCAGTCCTCGGAGGTACCCCGGCCGCCGTCCTCCGGCGTGTCCGGCGTGTCAGGGGTGTCCGGCGTGTCGGCCGTCCCCGCCGCGTCCGGCGTCCCCGGCGCACCGGGCGCCTCCGGCTTCGGCGGCCTCGCGGTCCGGCCGCGGCCGCCCGGCGCGTCACGGCGGAAGGAGCCGCCCTCCCCGCCCTCGGCCGTCGCGTGGCCGCCCGGCGGGCTGACGTCCCGGCGCCGCAGGTAGCGCTCGAACTCGCGGGCGATCGCCTCGCCCGACGCCTCCGGCAGCTCGGCGGTGTCCCGGGCCTCCTCCAGCGTCTGGACGTACTCGGCGACCTCGCTGTCCTCGGCGGCCAGCTGGTCCACGCCCACCTGCCAGGCACGCGCGTCCTCGGGCAGCTCGCCCAGCGGGACCCGCAGGTCGAGCAGGTCCTCCAGGCGGTTGAGCAGCGCGAGCGTGGCCTTGGGGTTGGGCGGCTGGGAGACGTAGTGCGGCACGGCGGCCCACAGCGACACCGCGGGGACACCCGCGTGCGTGCACGCCTCCTGGAGCACGCCGACGATGCCCGTGGGGCCCTCGTACTTGGTCTCCTCCAGGTCCATGCGCTGGGCCAGGTCGGGGTCCGAGGTGACTCCGCTGACCGGCACCGGGCGCGTGTGCGGAGTGTCCCCTAGCAGGGCGCCCAGGATGACCACCAGCTCCACACCCAGCTCGTGCGCGAAGCCCAGCAGCTCGTTGCAGAACGACCGCCAGCGCATGGACGGTTCGATACCGCGCACCAGCACCAGGTCGCGCGGCTTCTCGCCGCCGATCCTGACCACCGACAGCCGGGTCGTCGGCCAGGTGATCTTGCGTACGCCGCCGTCCATGAACACCGTGGGGCGGTTCACCTGGAAGTCGTAGTAGTCCTCGGCGTCCAGCGCCGCGAACACCTCGCCCTTCCACTCGCGTTCCAGATGCGCGACCGCCGTGGAGGCGGCGTCGCCGGCATCGTTCCAGCCCTCGAACGCGGCCACCATGACTGGGTCGATCAGCTCGGGAACCCCCTCCAGCTCGATCACCCAGTGCCTCCTTCCGACGTGCCCTCGCTTGACGTCCCCACCTTACGGCGTCCGACGGGGGCTACCGCAGCCCCCTCACGCGGGGGCACGGACGGATCACTGCCCCGATCACGTGCCCGGAACACCCCCGGTGAGCGGGGAGCCGTGTGCACCGCACGTCACGGCCGTGTCGCCGGGCCGGACGGCGGCGGCTCCCGCGTCCGGCCCCGCGCCCGTCCGGGGACCCGTCAGCCGAACACCTTCACGGCCTGGTAGTAGGTCCACGCCGTGCCGTCGCAGCTGGACTTCGTGGCACCGCTGTAGGCGGCGCAGACGCGTTCCAGGTCCGCGTACAGGGCGTCGTCCAGGCGCGACTTGTTGGCGCTGAAGGTGCCGGCCGCCTTGTAGTTGCGGTAGCCGAAGTCGTGCCGGGCGCAGGACGTGGCGAAGGGGAAGCCGAAGGGGTTGTCGGGGGAGTCGGAGCAGTAGTCGGTGGACCAGTCGAACCCGTAGGCGGACCAGGCCCCCTGGTTGGCGCGGGCGGCGGCCCACGCGTTGTAGCTGGACGCGCTGGTCTGCGTCCACCCGGACAGCACCTGCGGCTTGTCGGCGGGCGCCGCGCTCGCGGCGGTCGCGGTCGCGGTGACGGTGACGAGGGCCAGGGCCGTGGCGGCCAGACCGGTGGCGACTCTGCGGTGCATCCCACACCTCCATGAGGACTGCCGCCCGTCCCATGGGCAGCAGGTTCATGACAATGACGATGCCCATCACGCGTCACACTTCATTCCTTCAATCACTGCTGTATCAGCGGCAACTTCACGGAAAAATCACGGAGTTGAGGCGAAAGCGTGGCGAATCCACGGCCGGCGAGCGGACGGCGGGACGAACGGCGCACCGGCCGCGGCGGGGTGGCGCCGCCGCGGGATGCCCTCGATGTCCTCACACCGCGTCGAACCACTCCCTGTCCCCGGCCCAGTGCCGCACCCAGCCGGCGAACCCGGGCTCAGCGGTCGTCCCGCCGAACGGGGCGCCGAGGTCCCGTGCCGCGCCGGGTTCCACCTGATCGATGTCCACGCGCACATACGTATCACCGGGCGGCGCGCGCCCGCCGTGCGGGGGAGCGGCGGACGCATGGGGGAGGGGCGGACGCACGGCAGGGGCGGTCCCCACCGGGGGACCGCCCCTGCCGTCCGTTCCGGACCCGGTGCGTGCCCGGGGCCGTGCCGCAGCCGCGCGCCGGGCCCGCCGCGGGGGCGGCCCGGCGCACGTGTCACCTGTTGTCGAGGACGCCCTGGACGCCGGCGCGGACCTCGTCCGTGGCGAGACCGCGGATGGTCAGCGTCGTCCGGCGGCGCAGGACGTCGTCCGCCGTCTCGGCCCACTCGTGGTCGCGGGCCCAGACGACCTGGGCCCAGATCTCTGGGGCGTCGGGGTGGACGCGCTCGGCCAGCTCCGGGCTCTCGTTCGCCAGGCGGGCGATGTCGAAGGCCAGCGAACCGTAGTGGGTGGCCAGGTGCCGGGCGGTGTCGGCGGCCATGCGCGGGCCGGGCGCCGGACGGTCCACCAGCAGCCGGTGGGCCACCGCGCGCGGGTTGGCGACACCGGGCAGCGGGAGCCGCTTGGGCAGCGAGGAGACCGGCTCGAAGTCCTCCCCCAGCGGGTGGCCCGGCAGCTCCTCCAGCTTCTTCATGACCGTACGGCCGATGTGCCGGAACGTCGTCCACTTGCCGCCCGCCACGGACAGCATGCCGCTCCTGCCCTCGGTGACCACGGTCTCGCGCTTGGCCTTCGCGGTGTTCCCGGGGCCGCCCGGCAGCACCCGCAGACCGGCGAAGGCGTAGGTGATCAGATCCCGGCTCAGCTGCTGGTCGCGCACGGAGAACGCGGCCTCGTCGAGTATCTGGGATATGTCCTTGTCGTCGACCGCGACGTCCGCCGGGTCGCCCTCGAACTCCTCGTCGGTCGTGCCGAGCAGCAGCATGTCCTCCCAGGGCAGGGCGAACGTGATGCGGTACTTGTCGATCGGGGTCGCCAGCGCCGCCTTCCAGGGCGAGGTGCGCTTCAGCACCAGGTGCGCGCCCTTGGACAGGCGGATGGACGGCGCCGCGTGCGGGTCCTCCATCCGGCGCAGGTGGTCGACCCAGGGGCCGGTCGCGTTCAGCACCAGGCGGGCGTTGACGCCGAACTCCTCACCTGACAGCCGGTCCTTGAGCTCGGCACCGGTGACCCGGCCGCGGGTGAAGCGCAGCCCCGTGACCTCGGCGTGGTTCAGGACGACCGTGCCCGCCTCGACCGCCGCGCGGACCGTCATCAGCGCCATGCGGGCGTCGTTCATCTGGTCGTCGCCGTACACGGCCACGGCCTTGAGGTTCTCGGTGCGCAGCTCGGGCACGTCCTGCGCCGCCTTGGCGGGGGAGAGCAGATGTCCCACGCCGTCGCCGAACGCGGACAGCGCCGAGTAGGCGAACACGCCCGCGCCGAGCTTCGCCGCGCCGTGCGGGCCCCCCTTGTACACGGGGAGGTAGAAGGTGAGCGGGTTCGCCAGGTGGGGGGCCACCTGGCGGGAGACCGCACGGCGCTCGAAGTGGTTCTCCGCCACCAGCTTCACCGCGCCGGTCTGCAGGTAGCGCAGACCGCCGTGGAGCAGCTTGGAGGAGGCGGAGGAGGTGGCGCCGGCGAAGTCGCCGGCGTCGACCAGCGCCACCCTGAGACCGGACTGCGCGGCGTGCCAGGCGGTGGAGATGCCCAGGATGCCGCCGCCGATCACAAGAAGGTCGTACGACGCCTTGGAGAGTTGCTCCCTGGTCTCGGCGCGGCTCGCACGGGAGCCGGAGGCCGGGTGCGTCCCCAGGGCAGGCACGGACTTCAGGGTGGTGGGACTGGTCATGTCGGGTACTTACTCCTCGTCAGAGCGGCTGAGCGGCGGTCGGGCCGCTCAGCTCTCGTCTTCGAGCCAGCCCATGGTCCGGTCGACGGCCTTGAGCCAGTTCTTGTACTCACGGTCGCGGGTCTCCGCGTCCATGCGGGGGGTCCACTCGGCGGCCCGGCGCCAGTTGGCGCGCAGTTCGTCGGTGCTGGACCAGAAGCCGACGGCGAGGCCGGCGGCGTAGGCGGCGCCGAGGCAGGTGGTCTCCGCGACCATCGGGCGCACCACGGGCGCGTCCAGGACGTCGGCGAGCGTCTGCATCAGCAGGTTGTTCGCGGTCATGCCGCCGTCGACCTTGAGGGTCACCAGCTCGTCGCCGGAGTCCTTGGTCATGGCGTCGGCGATCTCGCGGGTCTGCCAGGCGGTCGCCTCCAGGACGGCGCGCGCGAGGTGCGCCTTGGTGACGTACCGGGTCAGGCCGGAGATCACACCGCGGGCGTCGGAGCGCCAGTGCGGGGCGAACAGGCCCGAGAAGGCGGGCACGAAGTACGCGCCGCCGTTGTCCTCGACCGACAGCGCGAGCGTCTCGATCTCGGCGGCGGTGGAGATCAGGCCCATCTGGTCGCGCATCCACTGCACCAGGGAGCCGGTGACGGCGATCGAGCCCTCCAGCGCGTACACGGTCGGCTGGTCGCCGATCTTGTAGCCGACCGTGGTCAGCAGGCCCGCGTAGGAGTTGATGATCTTGTCGCCGGTGTTCATCACCATGAAGGTGCCGGTGCCGTAGGTGGACTTGGTCTCGCCCTCGGAGAAACAGGTCTGGCCGAACAGGGCCGCCTGCTGGTCGCCGAGCGCGGAGGCGACCGGGATGCCGCCGAGCAGCTCGCCGAGGCTGCCGCCGGTGACCTCGCCGTAGATCTCGGCGGAGGAGCGGATCTCGGGCAGGATCTCGAGGGGGACGCCCATGGACTCGGCGATCTTCTCGTCCCACTGCGTGGTGTGCAGGTTCATCAGCATGGTGCGGGAGGCGTTGGTCACGTCGGTGACGTGCTTGCCGCCGTTCACCCCGCCGGTCAGGTTCCAGATGACCCAGGTGTCCATGGTGCCGAAGAGGATGTCGCCGGCCTCGGCGCGCTCGCGCAGGCCCTCGACGTTGTCCAGCAGCCAGCGGGCCTTGGGGCCGGCGAAGTAGGACGCCAGCGGCAGGCCGGTCTGGCGGCGGAAGCGGTCCTGGCCGACGTTGCGGCCCAGCTCCTTGCAGAGGGCGTCGGTGCGGGTGTCCTGCCAGACGATCGCGTTGTGGACGGGCTCACCGGTGTTCTTGTCCCACAGCACGGTGGTCTCGCGCTGGTTGGTGATGCCGATGGCCTTGATGTCCTCGCGGCTGATCTCCGCCTTCTGCAGGGCGCCGGCGACGACCTCCTGGACGTTGGTCCAGATCTCGTTGGCGTCGTGCTCGACCCAGCCCGGCTTGGGGAAGATCTGCTCGTGCTCCTTCTGGTCGACGGAGACGATGCGGCCGTCCCGGTCGAAGACGATGCAGCGCGAGGAGGTCGTGCCCTGGTCGATCGCCGCGATGAAGGGGCCTGCGGTATGGGCGTCGGTCACTGTGTGCTCCTGAAAGATCCTGGGTGAGGGGGCTGTACGTACGGCGCGTGCTGGAAGCGGGTCACTTCTCTAAGCAAAGGCGACGTTGTATATGCCTGCAGCGATGGCGCCGCCGATCAGCGGACCGGCCACCGGGATCCAGGCGTACCTCCAGTCGGAGCCGCCCTTGTTGGGCAGGGGCAGCAGGGCGTGCACGATGCGCGGACCGAGGTCACGGGCGGGGTTGATGGCGTAGCCCGTGGGCCCGCCGAGCGAGAGGCCTATGGAGACGACCACCAGCGCGGTGATCAGGGCGCCCAGCGTGCCGAGGCCGTTGCCCTTGTCGTTCAGGCCCTGGGTGAGGACCGCGAGCACCAGCACGACCGTGCCGATGATCTCCGTGGCGAGGTTCTGCAGCACGTTGCGGATCTCGGGACCGGTGGAGAAGATGCCGAGCACGGGACCCGCGGCCGCCTCCTCCGCCTCGACGGCCTTGGCCGCCGTGGCCTGGGCGCCGGGACCGCCGACGATCTCCTTGTCGGTGAGGTGCGCCTGGAACTGGCCGTAGTAGGCGAGCCACACCAGGGACGCGCCGATCATGGCACCGAGCAGCTGACCGCCCCAGTAGACGGGGAGGGTGCTGAAATCGTGGTCCTTGATCGCGAGCGCGAGCGTCACGGCCGGGTTCAGATGCGCGCCGGACAGGGGCGCCGAGGTGTAAACGGCCGTCAGAACGGCGAAACCCCACCCGAAGGTGATGGCGAGCCAACCGGCGTTACGGGCCTTGGAGGCCTTCAGCGTGACGGCGGCGCAGACGCCACCGCCGAGCAGGATGAGTATGGCGGTACCGATGGTCTCGCCGATGAAGATGTCGGAGCTGGACACCCGCGACTCCTTTGTCCTTCGTCCAGGGAAGCCGAACCCCGGATCTCTCCGGGGGTTCTGGCGCCCTCATGGGATGAGAGCGTTGCCGGCCCTTGGCGTTGTCACACTCTAGCGCGTATTACCGGTAGTTGTTCGACAATGCCGACCGATGGACGGGAGTCTCGCTTCGGCGTCACTCGTGCGTCAAGGGTTCTGTAATCGAAAACAGGATCGTTATTGATCGCACGCGCCTATGGTTCGTCCTTTGCTCAGCGTCACGTGCACGCTTTGGTGAGTTATATGTCCATTTCAGGACATGCGAAGAACCGGAACGCCGTCCCGCGTCCCGGTCGCTCACCGATGGCCCACTCGCCGCTCAGGGCGCGGATGTTCCGGTCGTCACACCGTCGCCGCGCCGGCCCGCGAGGGTCCCCTCAGAACCGCCCCATGCCCAGATCCCGCGACACCGCGCGGGCGCAGTCCCGCACCGCCGCGATCATCTCGGGCCGCAGCCCCCCGTCGGGGTGCAGCCGCTCCACCGCCCCCGTGATGCCGACCGCGCCCACCGGCATCCGCCGCCGGTCGTGGATGGGCGCGGCGATCGACGCGACGCCCTCCCAGGTCTCCTCCACGTCCGCCGCGTACCCCCGCGCGCGCGTGAGGTCCAGCAGGTTCTCGAAGTCCGCCGGGCCGCACACCGTCCGGTCCGTGAAAGCGGTGCGCGAACTCTCCAGGACCTCGCTGTGCGCCACCGGGTCGTACGCGGCCAGCACCTTGCCCAGCGCCGTGGAGTGCAGCGGCTGCATGGCCCCGATCTCCAGCACCTGCCGGCTGTCGTCCGGCCGGAAGACGTGGTGCACGATCAGCACCCCCTGCTGGTGCAGCACCCCCAGATAGACGCTCTCCCCGCTGGACCGCGCCAGATCGTCGGTCCACACCAGGGCCCGCGCCCGCAGTTCGTGCACGTCCAGGTAGGTGGTGCCCAGACGCAGCAGCTCGGCGCCCAGCTGATAGCGGCCCGAGGCCTCGTCCTGCTCGACGAACCCCTCGTGCTGGAGGGTGCGCAGAATGCCGTGGGCCGTACCCTTGGCCAGACCGAGCGACGAGGCGATGTCCGAGAGGCCGAGCCGCCTCTCACCGCCCGCGAGCAGCCGCAGCATCGCGGCCGCGCGTTCGAGCGACTGGATGTTCCGTGCCATCGCCGTCCTGCCTCCGTCCCTTCGACCGCCGACGCCTGCACACGCACCGTTCGGCAATGTCGAACACTACCGGTCCATGTCGACCTCCCGCCAACGGTCGGACGACTCCTGTCGCATCCACCGGGCCCGCGCGGCGCGGCCCGGCCACCCGGTTCCGCCATCCGCGTCCGCCTCGTGGACGCCGGTGCCCATCCAAGCCCACTCCCGGTTACGCTGACGCCGTGCCCCAACCCGGTCCGCCGGGAAAGCCGCATAGCCGACAGCCGTCGCATCCCAGGGAGCCCCTTCATGGCCTCGTCGCCAACGACCCCTTCCGCCGACAGCCGGACCCGTGCGTCCGCGCTCCGTGAGGCACTCGCCACCCGCGTGGTGGTCGCCGACGGAGCCATGGGCACGATGCTCCAGGCCCAGGAGCCCACCCTGGAGGACTTCCAGGACCTCGAGGGCTGCAACGAGATCCTCAGCGTCACCCGCCCCGACATCGTCCGCTCCGTCCACGAGGCGTACTTCGCCGTGGGCGTCGACTGCGTCGAGACCAACACCTTCGGGGCCAACCACTCCGCGCTCGGCGAGTACGACATCGCCCACCGCGTCCACGAACTGTCCGAGGCCGGCGCCCGCGTCGCCCGCGAGGTCGCCGACGAGTTCACCGCCCGCGACGGCCGCCCGCGCTGGGTGCTCGGCTCCATGGGCCCCGGCACCAAGCTCCCCACCCTCGGCCACGCCCCCTACACCACCCTGCGCGACGCCTACCAGCGCAACGCGGAAGGCATGATCGAGGGCGGCGCCGACGCCCTCCTGGTCGAGACCACCCAGGACCTGCTCCAGACCAAGGCGGCCGTCCTCGGCGCCCGCCGCGCCCTCGACGTCGCCGGCCTCGACCTGCCGCTCATCGTCTCCGTCACCGTCGAGACCACCGGCACCATGCTGCTCGGCTCCGAGATCGGCGCGGCCCTCACCGCGCTGGAACCGCTCGGCATCGACATGATCGGCCTGAACTGCGCCACCGGCCCCGCCGAGATGAGCGAGCACCTGCGCCACCTCGCGCGCAACGCCCGCATCCCGCTGTCCTGCATGCCCAACGCCGGACTGCCCGTCCTCGGCAAGAACGGCGCCCACTACCCGCTGACCGCGCCGGAACTCGCCGACGCCCAGGAGACCTTCGTCCGCGAGTACGGCCTCTCCCTCGTCGGCGGCTGCTGCGGCACCACCCCCGAGCACCTGCGCCAGGTCGTCGAACGCGTCCGGGACCTCACCCCGCCGACCCGCGACCCCCGCCCCGAGCCGGGCGCCGCCTCCCTCTACCAGTCCGTCCCCTTCCGCCAGGACACCTCCTACCTGGCCATCGGCGAACGCACCAACGCCAACGGCTCCAAGAAGTTCCGCGAGGCCATGCTCGAGGCCCGCTGGGACGACTGCGTGGAGATGGCCCGCGAACAGATCCGCGAGGGCGCGCACATGCTCGACCTGTGCGTGGACTACGTCGGCCGCGACGGCGTCGCCGACATGGAGGAACTCGCCGGCCGCTTCGCCACCGCCTCCACCCTGCCCATCGTCCTCGACTCCACCGAGGTCGACGTGCTCCGCGCCGGCCTGGAGAAGCTCGGCGGACGCGCCGTCATCAACTCGGTCAACTACGAGGACGGCGACGGCCCCGACTCCCGCTTCACCCACGTCGCCCGGCTCGCCCGCGAACACGGCGCCGCCCTGATCGCCCTCACCATCGACGAGGAGGGCCAGGCCCGCACGCCCGGGAAGAAGGTCGAGATCGCCGAACGGCTCATCGACGACCTCACCGGGAACTGGGGCATCCGCGAGGAGGACATCCTCATCGACACCCTGACCTTCACCATCTGCACCGGTCAGGAGGAGTCCCGGGGGGACGGCATCGCCACCATCGAGGCGATCCGCGAACTGAAGAGGCGCCACCCGGCGGTGCAGACCACGCTGGGCCTGTCGAACATCTCCTTCGGCCTCAACCCCGCCGCCCGCATCCTGCTCAACTCCGTCTTCCTCGACGAATGCGTCAAGGCGGGCCTGGACTCGGCGATCGTGCACGCCTCCAAGATCCTGCCCATCGCCCGGTTCAGCGACGAAGAGGTCACCACCGCCCTCGACCTCATCCACGACCGCCGGCGCCCCCAGCAGGGGGACGAACCGGCCTACGACCCGCTCCAGAAACTCATGCAGCTCTTCGAGGGCGCCACCGCCAAGTCGCTGAAGGCCGGCAAGGCCGAGGAACTGGCCGCCCTCCCGCTCGACGAGCGCCTCAAGCGCCGCATCATCGACGGCGAACGCAACGGCCTGGAGGCCGACCTCGACGAGGCCCTCACCCTGCGCCCCGCCCTCGACATCGTCAACGACACCCTCCTGGACGGCATGAAGGTCGTCGGTGAACTCTTCGGCTCCGGCCAGATGCAGCTGCCGTTCGTCCTGCAGTCCGCCGAGGTCATGAAGACGGCCGTCGCCCACCTCGAACCCCACATGGAGAAGTCGGACGCCGAGGGCAAGGGCACCATCGTGCTCGCCACCGTCCGCGGCGACGTCCACGACATCGGCAAGAACCTCGTCGACATCATCCTGTCCAACAACGGCTACAACGTCGTCAACCTCGGCATCAAGCAGCCCGTCTCCGCGATCCTGGACGCCGCCGAGGAGCACAGCGCCGACGTCATCGGCATGTCCGGCCTCCTCGTGAAGTCCACGGTGATCATGAAGGAGAACCTGGAGGAGCTGAACCAGCGCGGCCTCGGCGCCCGGTTCCCCGTCATCCTCGGCGGCGCCGCCCTCACCCGCGCCTACGTCGAGCAGGACCTCCACGAGATCTACGAGGGCGAGGTCCGTTACGCCCGCGACGCCTTCGAGGGCCTGCACCTGATGGACGCCCTCATCGGCGTCAAGCGCGGTGTCCCCGGCGCCCGGCTGCCCGAACTCAAGCAGCGCCGGGTCCGGGCCGCCACGACGGTCGTGGAGACCCCGGAGCGCCCCGAGGAGGGCCACGTCCGCTCCGACGTCGCCACCGACAACCCGGTGCCCACCCCGCCCTTCTGGGACACCCGCGTCATCAAGGGCATCCAGCTCAAGGAGTACGCCGGCTGGCTCGACGAGGGCGCCCTCTTCAAGGGCCAGTGGGGCCTGAAGCAGGCCCGCACCGGAGACGGCCCGACCTACGAGGAACTCGTCGAGACCGAGGGCCGCCCGCGCCTGCGCGGCCTGCTCGACCGGCTCCAGACCGACAACCTGCTCGAAGCCGCCGTCGTCCACGGCTACTTCCCCTGCGTCTCCAAGGACGACGACCTCATCATCCTGGACGAACGGGGCAACGAACGGACCCGGTTCACCTTCCCGCGCCAGCGCCGCGGCCGCCGGCTCTGCCTCGCCGACTTCTTCCGCCCGGAGGAGTCCGGCGAGACCGACGTCGTCGGCCTCCAGGTCGTCACCGTCGGCTCGCGCATCGGCGAGGAGACCGCCCGGCTCTTCGAGGCCAACGCCTACCGCGAATACCTCGAACTGCACGGCCTGTCCGTGCAGCTGGCCGAGGCACTCGCCGAGTACTGGCACGCCCGGGTCCGCTCCGAACTCGGCTTCGCCGGCGAGGACCCGGCCGGCATCGAGGACATGTTCGACCTGAAGTACCGCGGAGCCCGCTTCTCCCTCGGCTACGGCGCCTGCCCGGACCTGGCCGACCGCGCCAAGATCGCCGCGCTGCTCGAACCGGAGCGGATCGGCGTCCAGCTGTCCGAGGAGTTCCAGCTCCACCCCGAGCAGTCCACCGACGCCATCGTGATCCACCACCCCGAGGCCAAGTACTTCAACGCCCGCTGACAGGTCCGGGCGGGGCACCGGGCCACGGGCACACCGAAACCCTCCCTGACCTGCGCCGGAGGTGTTCCAAGGGATACCCCGGCGCGAGCCGGATAAACGAGGCGATCCGCCCGCCGGCGACGTACACTGGTCGGTCCACTGCAGGCCGGTTCCCTGTCCGGGAACCGGCCTGGCCGTCCCTCAAGGAGGTGCGCCCGGATGACCGGTACGGTCCCCGCGCCCGGAACCCTTCCCCACGCTCTCGGCACCACCCGAGCCGGGAAGACCACAACGGCCGAAAGCCTGGCCCTCGAAGCGGTGCTCCTCGACATGGACGGCACCCTGGTGGACACCGAGGGCTTCTGGTGGGACGTCGAGGCGGAGGTCTTCGCCGCCCTCGGCCACACCCTCGACGAATCCTGGCGGCACGTCGTGGTCGGCGGACCCATGACCCGCAGCGCCGGCTTCCTCATCGAGGCCACCGGCGCCGACATCACCCTCGCCGAACTCTCCGTCCTGCTCAACGACGGCTTCGAGGACCGCATCGGCCGGTCCCTGCCCCTGATGCCCGGCGCCGCCCGGCTGCTCGCCGAGCTCCACGAGCACGCCGTCCCCACCGCCCTGGTCTCCGCCTCCCACCGGCGCATCATCGACCGCGTCCTGACCGTCCTCGGCCCGCACCACTTCACCCTCTCCGTCGCCGGGGACGAGGTCTCGCGCACCAAGCCCTACCCCGACCCGTACCTGCTCGCCGCCGCCGCACTCGGCGTGGACCCGGCCCGGTGCGCCGTCGTGGAGGACACCGCGACCGGCGTCGCCGCCGCGGAGGCCGCGGGCTGCCAGGTCGTCGCCGTCCCCTCCATCGCCCCCATCGCCCCCGCCGAGCGGCGCACGGTCGTCACCTCCCTGGAAGAGGTCGACCTGACATTTCTGCGCGGTCTGATGACGCAAATGCGCTAGCCGTTCACCCAGCGTGCAAAGCCCATTGCGTGCACCAGGCACATTTCCCCGCCGGGCGCCCGGATCGAATTGCCCGGCGTTCACCTGGCTGAATTCCACTAATGGGACCCCGCGCGCCGATTTGTGACCTTCCTCACTCGAAGTGGTCTAGACATCGTCACCCGCATGTGCCGGACGGCCCGCCCCGGGGCCGCCCGGCGCGCCCTTGTGTCCCGATTGATGGATCACTGCACCAATCCTGCCGCCGCAGGGCCTTCGGTGCGTCCGCAACCGGTTCCGCTGCGTGATGGGCCCTCAACTCAACGCCCTGTGAACGTTCCTGTGAGCGCGGACTAATCTCATCGCGAGAACATCGCACAACCCCCGTGATCCGCCGCACCACTCATGCGTGACGGGTGCACGAAACGAAGAGCTCTGGAGAAAGTCCGCATGAACCGCAAGACTTTGGTGCTCCCGGCCGTGGCCGGACTGTTGACGCCGATTCTCGCCGCCTGCGGTGGATCCGACGACGGGGGCAAGAGTGACGACGCCATCACCGTCGGCACCACGGATCAGTTCGTCGCCACGAGCGACGCACCGGCCCCGCTCGACCCCGCCTTCGCCTACGACGTCGGCTCCTGGAACATCCTGCGCCAGACGCAGCAGACCCTCATGACCCAGCCCAAGGGCGAGGGCCAGCCCGTCCCCGAGGCCGCCGAGAGCTGCGCCTTCACCGACAGCGGCAACGAGCGCTACGTCTGCAAGCTGCGTGACGGCCTCAAGTTCTCCAACGGCGACGAGATCACGGCCGCGGACGTCAAGTACTCCATCGAGCGCGTCCTGCACATCAACGCCGACACCGGCGTCGCCGCCCTGCTCAACACCATCGACACCGTCGAGACCCAGGGCGCGCGGGACATCGTCTTCCACCTCAAGACGGCGGACGCCACCTTCCCGTTCAAGCTGTCCACCCCGCCGTCCAGCATCGTCGACCCGAAGCTCTACCCCAAGGACTCGCTCCGCAAGGGCTTCAACGTCGACGGCTCCGGCCCCTACACCTTCAAGGGCACGATCGCCGGCGACGCGATGAGCGCCGCCACGTTCACCAAGAACCCTTCCTACAAGGGCAGCGTGACGCTGAGCAACCAGAAGGTCGTCCTGCGCTCCTACAAGACCGCGGACCAGATGGGCGTCGCCATCGACAAGGGCGACATCGACGTCATGACCCGCAACATGTCGCCGGCGCAGATCCAGAAGCTCGACGCCGGATCCGACAAGAACGCCGCGATCGTCGACATGCCGGGTATGGAAATCCGCTACCTGGCCTTCAACACCGACGCGCCCACCGTGAAGTCCAAGGCCGTCCGCCAGGCCATGGCCCAGCTCATCAACCGTGACGAGATCATCTCCAAGGTCTACGGCACGCAGGCCGCCCCCCTGTACTCGCTGGTCCCGGCCTCCCTCACCGGCCACTCCAACTCGTTCTTCAACAAGTACGGCCCCCCGAGCGCCGACAAGGCCAGGGACCTGCTGACGCGCGCCGGCATCACCACCCCGGTGAAGCTGACCCTGCACTACACCACCGACCACTACGGCTCCGCCACCAAGCAGGAGTTCGAGATCCTGCAGCAGCAGCTCAACGGCAGCGGCCTGTTCGACGTCACCATCCAGGGCGCCCCCTGGGCGAAGTTCCGCCCGGCCGAGCTCAAGGGCGAGTACGACGCCTTCGGCATGGGCTGGTTCCCCGACTTCCCCGACGCCGACAACTTCCTCGCGCCGTTCCTCGACAAGGACAACGTCCTCAAGTCGCCGTACACCAACACCAGCGTGCAGCGGACGTGGATCCCCGAGTCCCGCCGCGAGGCCGACCGCCTCGACGCCGCCAAGACCCTCACCGAGATCCAGGACGCCGTCGCCGAGGACGTCCCGCTCATCCCGCTGTGGCAGGGCAAGCAGTACGTCGCCGCCCGCGACGACATCACCGGCATCTCCTACGCGCTCAACTCCACCTCCACGCTCCAGCTCTGGGAGCTCGGTCGCGGCGTGAGCAGCTGACACACCACCGGCGGACCCCTCCGGGCCCGCACACGCCAAGGGCGCCCTTCCACCGGAAGGGCGCCCTTCGCCGTCGTGACCCCGAAGCCGCCGCTACTGCGCGCCCGGACGCACCAGACCGCTCTCGTACGCGTACACCGCCGCCTGCACCCGGTCCCGCAGACCCAGCTTCGTCAGCACATGACCCACATGCGTCTTCACCGTGGTCTCGCTCACGAACAGATCCGCGGCGATCTCCGCGTTCGACAGCCCCCGCGCCACCAGCTTCAGCACCTCCACCTCACGGTCCGTCAAGGTGTGCAGCGTGTCCGGCACCGGCTCCTCACCCGACGGCAGATGCGTCGCGTACTTGTCCAGCAGCCGCCGCGTGATGCTCGGCGCCAGCATCGCCTCGCCGGCCGCCACCACCCGGATCGCCTGCACCAGCTCATGCGCCGGGGCGTCCTTCAGCAGGAACCCGCTGGCCCCCGCGCGCAACGCCTCCACCACGTACTCGTCCAGATCGAACGTGGTCAGCACCAGCACCTTCGCCGGACCGTTCCGCTCGGGACCGGTGATCTGCCGGGTCGCCTCCACCCCGTCCATCCGGGGCATACGGATGTCCATCAGCACGACATCCGGTTGCAGGGCACGTACCTGGTCGAGGGCCTGCAGACCGTCACCGGCCTCACCGACGACCGCGAGATCCTGCTCGGCCTCCAGAATCATCCGGAACCCGGTACGCAGCAGCGGCTGGTCGTCGACCAGTAGGACGCGGATCGCCACGAGACACTCCTTCGCTAGTCCGCGCCCATTCTGCCCCGCTCACCCTCACCGGACTCCGCCGCCCTCACCGGCTCCTCCCCGGCCCGCGCCAACGGCAGGGGATACGGCGGGGGAGTCCCCCCGAACTCCGGACAACGCGCCTGGTGATCGCACCAGCCGCACAGCTTCGTCGGCCGCGGCCGCCAGTCACCGGACTCCGTCGCCTCCCGGATCGCCGCCCACAGCGCCAGCAGCTTGCGCTCCACCCGCTCCAGATCGGCGACCACCGGGTCGTACGTCAGCACATCCCCACTGCCCAGGTACACCAGCTGGAGCCGCCGCGGAATCACGTTCTTCAGCCGCCACACCACCAGCGCGTAGAACTTCATCTGGAACAGCGCGCCCTCGGCGTACTCCGCGCGGGGCGCCTTGCCCGTCTTGTAGTCGACGATCCGCACCTCACCCGTCGGCGCCACGTCCACCCGGTCGATGATCCCGCGCAGCCGCAGCCCCGACTCCAGCTCCGTCTCCACGAACAGCTCCCGCTCGGCAGGCTCCAGCCGCGTGGGATCCTCCAGCGTGAACCAGCGCTCCACGAGCCGCTCCGCCTCACCGAGCCAGCGCGCCAGCCGCTCGCCCTCGGCGTCGTCCGCGAACAGCTCCGTGACCTCCGGCCTGCTCTCCCGCAGCCGGTCCCACTGCCCGGGGATCAGCGCCTTCGCCCGCGGAGCCGTCCGCTCCGACGCCGGCGCGTCGAACAGCCGCTCCAGCACCGCGTGCACCAGCGTGCCCCGCGTCGCCGCCTCGCTCGGCTTCTCCGGCAGCCGGTCGATCACCCGGAACCGGTACAGCAGCGGACACTGCATGAAGTCGCTCGCCCGCGACGGGGACAGCGAAGCCGGCGCCACGACGGCACGCGCGGCCACCACCGGCTCCCGCGCCCCCTCGCCCGTACCGGCCGTTCCCGAATCCTCGCTGCTGCTGTCCATTCCACAGACCATACGGCCCACCACCGACAGTCACCCACCCCCCGACCGCCCGACCGCGCACCCGTACGGCGAACACAGGGGGTGCCCGGGGCGGAACACGGCACCCGGGCCGCATACCATCGACCCGAGACCCTTCCGCCCGGCAGGAGCGGAAGACGCTTCGAACGAGGGGACACCGTGGACGTGAGCGGCGGGAGCGGGCAGCCGCGGTCCGGCAACGACGAGCCGGCCCAGCACCCCGCGACTCCTACCACCCCGGCACCCGAGGAGACCGCACTCCACTCCTCCCGGCGCCCCGGCGAAGAACGCCGGGAGGAGGCCGAGGACCCCGGCGCCACCCCCGGCACCCCGCCCACCGGCCACGACGACACCCCCGTCGAGCCCGCCGCGACGGACGCCGGCGACAACGGCACCCCGCCCGGGCCCGCCGCGTCGGACCGCGGCGAAAGCGGCACCCCGGCCGTCACGGACTCCGGTGACAGCGGCACCCCGGCCGAGCCGGCCGCCACGGACCGCGACAGCCCGGCCGAGCCGGCCGCGACGGACCCCGGCGACCACGGCACCCCCGCCGACGCCCCGGCCCCCGCCACCGGCACCGACGACGGACACCGCACCCTCGCCCACTCCGGCATCGCCAAGGGCGAACCCCCGCGCCCCCGCCCCGAGGAACCCGGAGGCGGCCTCCTCATGGGACGCCTCTTCGGCGTACCCGTCTACGTGGCCCCCAGCTGGTTCCTCGTCGCCGCCCTCATCACCTGGGTCTTCGGCGGCCAGCTCGACCGCGTCCTGCCCGAACTGGGCGCCGCCCGCTACCTCGTCTCCCTCTTCTTCGCCGTCGCCTTCTACGCCTCCGTCCTCGTCCACGAACTCGCCCACACCGTCGCCGCGATCCGCTTCCAGCTCCCCGTCCGCCGCATCCAGCTCCAGTTCTTCGGCGGCGTCTCCGAGATCGAGAAGGAAGCCGAGACCCCCGGCCGCGAGTTCGTCCTCGCCTTCGTCGGACCCCTGCTCTCCCTCGTCCTCGCCGGCGTCTTCTACCTCGCGATGAAACCCGTGGAACCCGCCAGCGTCCCCGGCGTCCTGCTCGCCGGCCTGATGATCTCCAACCTCTTCGTCGCCATCTTCAACCTGCTGCCCGGCCTGCCCCTCGACGGCGGCCGCATGCTCCGCGCCGTCGTCTGGAAGATCACCGGCAAGCCCATGAGCGGCACCGTCGCCGCCGCCTGGGTCGGCCGCGCCCTCGCCCTCGCCGTCCTCGTCGGCCTGCCCCTGCTCAACCAGTCCGGCGCCCTCGGCGGCGACGGCGAGGACATCAGCGGCATGGACACCGTCACCGACGCCCTGCTCGCCGCCATCCTCGCCGCCATCATCTGGACCGGCGCCGGCAACAGCCTCCGCATGGCCCGCCTGCGCGAACACCTCCCCGACCTCCGGGCCCGCACCCTCACCCGCCGCGCCGTCCCCGTCCAGACCGACACCCCGCTCTCCGAGGCCCTGCGCCGCGCCAACGCCGCCGGAGCCCGCGCCCTCGTCGTCGTCGACGCCGACGGCAACCCGCTCTCCCTCGTCCGCGAGGCCGCCATCGTCGGCGTACCCGAACACCGCCGCCCCTGGGTCGCCGTCAGCGGCCTCGCCCAGGACCTCACCGACGGCATGCGCGTCTCCGCCGAACTGTCCGGCGAGGAACTCCTCGACACCCTGCGCGCCACCCCGGCCACCGAATACCTCGTCGTCGAGGAGACCGGAGAGATCTACGGCGTCCTCTCCGCCGCCGACGTCGAACGCGCCTTCGTCAAGGCCATGGCCCGCCCCTCCTGAACCCCGCCCCGCCCGGCCCCGCCGCGGGCACCCCGCACCCCCTGGGCCCCGGCGTGGTCGGCACCCTCCCCGGGTGCCGGTAGGCTGGTCACATGTCCGAACCGACCGGTGCCGCCCGCAGGCGCGGGCCCTTCAAGGTCGGGGACCAGGTTCAGCTGACCGACCCCAAGGGCCGCCACTACACGTTCACGCTCGAGGCCGGGAAGAACTTCCACACCCACAAGGGTTCCTTCCCGCACGACGAACTGATCGGTGCTCCCGAGGGCAGCGTTGTCCGCACCACCGGCAACGTGGCCTACCTCGCGCTGCGCCCCCTGCTCCCCGACTACGTCCTGTCCATGCCCCGAGGGGCAGCCGTCGTCTACCCGAAGGACGCGGGGCAGATCCTCGCCTTCGCCGACATCTTCCCCGGCGCCCGCGTCGTCGAGGCCGGCGTCGGCTCCGGCTCGCTCAGCAGCTTCCTGCTGCGCGCCATCGGCGACCAGGGCATGCTGCACTCCTACGAGCGCCGCGAGGACTTCGCCGAGATCGCCAAGCAGAACGTGGAGCGCTACTTCGGCGGAGAACACCCCGCCTGGCAGCTCACCGTCGGCGACCTCCAGGACAACCTGTCCGACACCGACGTCGACCGCGTCATCCTCGACATGCTCGCCCCCTGGGAGTGCCTGGAGGCCGTCTCCAAGGCCCTCGTCCCCGGCGGCATCCTGTGCTGCTACGTGGCGACCACCACCCAGCTCGCCCGGACCGTCGAGTCCATCCGGGAGATCGGCTGCTTCAACGAGCCGACCGCCTGGGAGAGCATGATCCGCAACTGGCACATCGAGGGTCTGGCCGTCCGCCCCGACCACCGCATGATCGGCCACACCGGCTTCCTGCTCACCGCCCGTCGCCTCGCCGACGGCGTCGAGCCGCCCATGCGCCGCCGCCGCCCCGCCAAGGGCGCCTACGGCGAGGACTACGCCGGCCCCAACGCCGAAGGCGGTGCCGCGGGCCGCTGACCCGCCCACCCGGCACAACACACGAGCGCCGTGGCCGAGTTCCCCACCTCCACCGGGAACTCCGCCACGGCGCTCACACGTTGACGCCTCCGGCGCGGTGCTCGACGCCCCGCTCCCAGGGCCCCGGACGGCCGTGCGCCCACCCGGACCCCTCAGCGCACTCCGGCACCCCCGGCCGCCCTCCCGGACGCCCGTACCCCGAGTCGCCGCCACGGGCGGCCCGGCGTTTCCGGCGACCCGGTGGCGGCCCCGTGTCCCGAGCCGTCGCCGGAGCGATCCGGCACTCCTGACCGCCCGCCGGACGGCCCCGCGCCCGCGACCGTCGACTCGGGGGAGGCCGGGCCGGCAGCCCATGGTGGCCGCCGGTTCGACAGCATCGGCCCGCTCCCCGCGGCCGCCACCGGCCGAGGCCCCCGCCGCGAAGGCTCGCCCGGGGGAACGCGCGTGCCCCCGCCTGCGGAAATCCGTGCCGACCCCGCCGTTCCCCCGAAACGTGACGTGTGGCACCATGCAGGCCACCCCCTCACCGGCACAGCCCTCACAGGAGACACTCCTCGTGCAGCAATCCGCCGTACCGGAGCTCGCCCACGCGCACACCCGGCCCATCCACTGGGTCGGCACCGCGACCGCCGTCGCGGGCGTGATAGCCCTGACCTCCGTCATACAGCCCGGGTCGGCCACGGCCGCCCAGCCGGCCACCGGCACGGGCACCGCCACCGGGGCCCGGCCCGCCCCCGCCGACACCACGCCCCCGAGCACCGACGGAGTGGCCTTCCCGCTCCAGTGCGGGCCCGTCAAGGCGGTGGTGGTGAAGAAGGCCACCGGCGACCTGGACGGCGACCACCGGCCGGAGACCGTCGCCGTCGTCCACTGCGACGCCCCCATGGGCACCCCGCCCGACGCCGTCTACGTGCTCACCCGCGCCGCCGGCGACGGCAGGGCCCGCCTGGTCGCCACCCTCGTCGACACCAAGGACAGGCTCACCGTCACCGACTTCGCCGTGGCCGGAGGAGCCGTCACCGCGACCCTGCTCGGCTACTCGACCACCGACGTACCCCGTTGCTGCCCCGACGTGAAGACGCCCGCCAAGTGGCAGTGGAACGGCCGCGCGTTCCTCCGCTCCACCCCCGCCCCGTCCCACAGCGTCTGACCCGCCCGGCGCCCGCCCCGGGTCCGCCCTGGACCAGGGCCGCCCCGGACCCGCCGGACCCACGCGCGCGCCCGCGCCCGAAAGCCGGAACGCCCACGCCCGCCTGTCGGCGAACGTGGGCGTTCGGGGTTTCTGCCGGGACTCAGTCCGCCTCCGGACCGTACACCTCGACCTTGTCCGAAACCCGGCGCACATGGATGCAGTCGCCCGGACACTCCCGCGCCGAGTCCACCACGTCCGTCAGAAGCGGCAACGGCACCGGAGTGCTCGCCCCCGCGTCCTGGAGCAGTTCGTCGTCCGCGCCCTTCACATAGGCCAGCCCGTCGATGTCCAGCTCGAACACCTCCGGCGCGTACTGGACGCAGATCCCGTCACCGGTACACAGGTCCTGGTCGATCCAGACCTCCAGCGCCTCGCTGTCCGGGGCCTCCTGCTGCACGCTCATCTCTCCTGCCGTCGGTTCGCCGGGCGGGCCGTCCGGCAGGCGCGAGCCAGCCGGGTCCGCACCAGCGGCTGTTGGACACCACCGACCCTACCTCCGCCCGCTTTCCCCTCGTGTGCGGCAGGGTGGGAGGGTTTCCTCCCACGACCCCTCGGGTACAGGCGGCACACCGGGGAAGGGAGCCCCGGACCCCGCGGCGCACATTTCAGGCCGCCCTCACGGTGACATCCACCGCCCCCGCCGTCGCTCTACGTGATGATCGTACGAGCGGCCTCCCGCATGCCCGGGAACCGGCCGACCGCCCCGGAGCAGACAACTCCGGCCACTCCTGAAGGGTCTTGACTCCTCCCGACCCGGAACAAGCCGCTTCCGAATCACGTTGAGTGGGTATCCCCTCCGTGCGAGAGGGAGCACACCGGGTGACCGACGACACACCTTGACAGTCTTTGTGATCTAGGGGTTTCAATCGACACCCACCCAGGTAGGGTCTGGAAGCGTCCAGCTCCCCTTGGAGGAGGTGAGGACCGTGGCAGCCCACGACGACGACATGAACCGCGGCATCCGCCCGGGACGAGGGTCCGACGACCCGGCCGGGCAGATCGCCTACCTTGAGCAGGAGATCGCCGTCCTGCGACGCAAGCTCGCCGACTCTCCGCGGCACACGAGGATTCTCGAGGAGCGGATCGTCGAGCTGCAGACCAATCTGGCCGGCGTCTCCGCACAGAACGAACGACTGGCCAACACCCTCCGCGAGGCCCGCGACCAGATCGTGGCCCTCAAGGAAGAGGTGGACCGCCTCGCCCAGCCGCCCGCCGGCTTCGGCGTCTTCCTGCAGGCCAACGAGGACGGCACCGCCGACATCTTCACCGGCGGCCGCAAGCTCCGCGTCAACGTCAGCCCCAGCGTCGAACTCGACGACCTCCGGCGCGGCCAGGAGGTCATGCTCAACGAGGCGCTCAACGTGGTCGACGCCATGGAATACGAGAGCGTCGGCGACATCGTCACCCTCAAGGAGATCCTCGAGGACGGCGAACGAGCCCTCGTCCTCGGACACACCGACGAAGAACGGGTGGTACGGCTCGCCGAGCCACTGCTGGACGTCACCATCCGCCCCGGCGACGCGCTCCTCCTCGAACCCCGCTCCGGCTACGTCTACGAAGTCGTGCCCAAGAGCGAGGTCGAAGAGCTCGTCCTCGAAGAAGTCCCCGACATCGGCTACGAGCAGATCGGCGGCCTCGGCAACCAGATCGAGGCCATCCGCGACGCCGTCGAGCTCCCCTACCTCTACCCGGACCTGTTCAAGGAGCACGAGCTGCGCCCGCCCAAGGGCGTCCTCCTCTACGGACCCCCCGGATGCGGCAAGACGCTCATCGCCAAGGCCGTCGCCAACTCCCTGGCCAAGAAGGTCGCGGAGGTCTCCGGCCAGGCCGCCGGCAAGAGCTTCTTCCTCAACATCAAGGGCCCCGAACTCCTCAACAAGTACGTCGGCGAGACCGAGCGGCAGATCCGCCTCGTCTTCCAGCGTGCCCGGGAGAAGGCCAGCGAGGGCACCCCCGTCATCGTCTTCTTCGACGAGATGGAATCCCTCTTCCGCACCCGCGGATCCGGCGTCAGCTCGGACGTGGAGAACACCATCGTCCCCCAGCTCCTCGCCGAGATCGACGGTGTGGAAGGCCTCCAGAACGTCGTGGTCATCGGCGCCTCCAACCGCGAGGACATGATCGACCCCGCCATCCTGCGCCCCGGCCGCCTCGACGTGAAGATCAAGATCGAGCGCCCGGACGCCGAGGCCGCCAAGGACATCTTCGGCAAGTACCTCACCGAACGCCTCCCGCTCCACTCCGACGACCTCGGAGAACACGGCGGCGACCGGGCGACCACGGTCCAGAGCATGATCCAGACCGCGGTCGAGCACATGTACGCCGAATCCGAGGACAACCGCTTCCTGGAAGTCACCTACGCCAATGGCGACAAGGAAGTCCTTTACTTCAAGGACTTCAATTCCGGCGCCATGATCGAGAACATCGTGGGCCGCGCCAAGAAAATGGCGATCAAGGACTTCCTGGAGAAGAGCCAGAAGGGCCTCCGCGTCTCCCACCTCCTCCAGGCCTGCGTGGACGAGTTCAAGGAGAACGAGGACCTCCCCAACACCACCAACCCGGACGACTGGGCCCGGATCTCCGGAAAGAAGGGCGAGCGGATCGTCTACATCCGCACCCTCATCACCGGAAAGCAGGGCGCCGACACCGGACGCTCCATCGACACGGTGGCGAATACCGGCCAGTACCTGTAAACACAGGACGGCTGCGGGTGGCCCCGGCGGGCCCCCGCAGCCGCCTGCTTTTCCGGACAGGCCGCGACAGGCAATGACGCAAATGATCTCCCCACCGGCGCAAAGGCGTTCTAGGCTCTTTCCTACCGCCGAGTCGCGCAGTGCGGGGACGGGCACCGCACACGCACCGGAGCGCCAGCGGTAGTGAGCGGCACCCACGACCGAGGGCGCCGCCGGGCAAGGAGGGCCGCATGACCGTACGGCGAGTAATGGGCATCGAGACGGAGTACGGCATCTCCGTCCCCGGCCACCCCAACGCCAATGCCATGCTCACCTCGTCCCAGATCGTCAACGCCTACGCGGCGGCGATGCACCGGGCCCGCCGGGCCCGCTGGGACTTCGAGGAGGAGAACCCGCTCCGGGACGCCCGGGGCTTCGACCTCGCCCGGGAGGCCGCCGACTCCAGCCAGCTCACCGACGAGGACATCGGCCTCGCCAACGTCATCCTCACCAACGGCGCCCGCCTCTACGTCGACCACGCCCACCCCGAATACAGCGCCCCCGAAGTCACCAACCCGCGCGACGCCGTCCTCTGGGACAAGGCCGGCGAACGCATCATGGCCGAGGCCGCCGAACGGGCCGCCCAGCTCCCCGGCGCCCAGCCCATCCACCTCTACAAGAACAACACCGACAACAAGGGCGCCTCCTACGGCACGCACGAGAACTACCTGATGAAGCGGGAAACCCCCTTCTCCGACATCGTGCGCCACCTCACGCCCTTCTTCGTCTCCCGCCAGGTCTTCGCCGGCGCCGGCCGCGTCGGCATCGGCCAGGACGGCCACGAACACGGCTTCCAGCTCAGCCAGCGCGCCGACTACTTCGAGGTCGAGGTCGGACTGGAGACCACCCTCAAGCGCCCCATCATCAACACCCGCGACGAACCCCACGCCGACGCCGAGAAGTACCGCCGCCTGCACGTCATCATCGGCGACGCCAACCTCTCGGAGATCTCCACCTACCTCAAACTGGGCACGACCGCGCTGGTCCTGTCCATGATCGAGGACGGCTTCATCGCCGTGGACCTCGCCGTCGACCAGCCCGTACGCACCCTCCACCAGGTCTCCCACGACCCCTCCCTGAAGCGTCTGGTCACCCTCCGCAGCGGCCGGACACTCACCGCCGTCCAGCTTCAGATGGAGTACTTCGAGCTGTCCCGCAAGTACGTCGAGGAGCGCTACGGCGTCGACGCCGACGACCAGACCAAGGACGTCCTCTCCCGCTGGGAGGACACCCTCAACCGGCTCGAGAACGACCCCATGAGCCTCGCCGGCGAACTGGACTGGGTCGCCAAGCGGGAACTGATGGAGGGCTACCGCCGCCGCGACGGCCTCGACTGGGACGCCGCCCGGCTGCACCTCGTCGACCTCCAGTACGCCGACGTGCGCCCCGAGAAGGGCCTCTACAACCGTCTGGCGGCCCGCGGCCGCATGAAGCGCCTGCTGGACGAGTCCGAGGTCGACAGGGCGCGCACCAAGCCCCCGGAGGACACCCGCGCCTACTTCCGCGGACGCTGCCTGGAGCAGTACGCGGACGACGTGGCCGCGGCCTCCTGGGACTCGGTCATCTTCGACCTCCCGGGCCGGGACTCGCTCCAGCGCGTCCCAACCCTGGAACCGCTACGCGGAACGCGAAATCACGTCAAGGAGCTGCTGGACCGCTGCCGCACGGCAGAAGACCTGGTCAAGGTCCTGTCCGGCGGCTGAGCGGGGCCGGGGGCGCTCGCGGCCGGCCGGGCGGGCAGGGTGGAAATCCGCCCGTCCGGGAATCATCGAGATGGCCCCCGTACGTTCTCGGAACTGCGGGGCCGATGTCGGGCCCGGCTTGTAGGGTCTGATCATCACCGAACGGCAGGAATGCCGACCCGTCGACCATGTCGGGCGAACTGAGCGGGGTGAGGTTATGGCGACCAAGGACACCGACGGCGGCCAGCAGAAGGCCACGCGTTCCACGGAAGAGGTCGAGGAGCAGGCGCAGGACGCCCAGGCTTCCGAGGACCTCAAGGAGCGCCACGAGAAGCTGAGCGACGACGTGGACTCCGTCCTGGACGAAATCGATGATGTGCTCGAGGAGAACGCCGAGGACTTCGTGCGCGGATTCGTTCAGAAGGGCGGGCAGTGAGCCCGGTTCTCCTTCGAATCTAAGGCGGCGGGGTGGGGTTGGCAGGACCTGAAGGTGCGAAGCGCTGCTCGCGGTGCAGGCGGGAGAAGCCGCGAGCGGCCTTCGCGAGCGACAGGCCATGCGTGCCGGGCCGCAGGCGTACTGCCGGGAACGCGCGGCGGGACACGACCGCCTCGGACGGTCCGGCCACCCGCTGCGAGGAATGCCGTGCCGTGTGCGGCCGGCAGGACCGTCTCCGTCGCCGGTACGGCATCACCGAGGCCGAGCGGGACGCGTCGAGGGTCGCCCGGGGCGGTATCCGCCGCACATGTCCGTCCGCTCCTCCCGCGCACGTGGATCACCGCCCTGAGACGGGTAGGGTCCGTGGCGTACTGTGCTTCAGCTGCAACGCCGCTCTGGGGCGGTTCAAAGATCGGCCCGACGTCATCAGGCGGGCTGCCGCATACGTGGAAGGAATCGCGTGGAAGCCAACACTCGTAGCACCGGGCGTCTACCAGCTGCCTTCCTGACGCCAGGGTCCTCTTCGTTCATCGACTTCCTCTCGGAGCACCAGCCCGAGATGCTGCCCGGCAAGCGGCGGCTGCCCGTCGAGGGGACGGTCCAGGCGCCGCACGGCACCACCATCGTCGCGGTCACGTTCCCCGGCGGTGTCGTGCTCGCCGGTGACCGCCGCGCCACCATGGGCAACGTCATCGCGCAGCGGGACATCGAGAAGGTGTTCCCGGCGGACGAGTACTCGGCCGTGGGCATCGCCGGCACCGCCGGTCTCGCCGTGGAGATGGTGAAGCTCTTCCAGCTGGAGCTGGAGCACTTCGAGAAGGTCGAGGGCGCCCAGCTGTCGCTGGAGGGCAAGGCGAACCGCCTCTCGACCATGATCCGTTCCAACCTCGGCATGGCGATGCAGGGGCTGGCCGTGGTGCCGCTGTTCGCGGGGTTCGACGTGGACCGGGACAGGGGCCGCATCTTCTCGTACGACGTGACGGGCGGGCGTTCCGAGGAGCACAACTACGCGGCGACGGGTTCCGGCTCGCTGTTCGCGCGGGGTGCGATGAAGAAGCTGTTCCGTGACGACCTGACCGAGGAGCAGGCCACGACCCTGGTGGTCCAGGCGCTGTACGACGCGGCTGACGACGACTCGGCGACGGGTGGTCCCGATGTCGCCCGCCGGATCTACCCGATCATCACCGTGATCACCGAGGACGGTTTCCGCCGGCTGACCGAGGACGAGGCGTCCGAGATCTCCCGTGCGGTGCTCCAGCGGCGTCTGGAGGAGCCGGACGGCCCGCGGGCCGCTCTGCTCTGAGCGCGGCCGCGGTTCTTCCGGAGGTGATCCAGTGACCATGACAGAAAGGGACGGATAACCGGTGTCGACGCCGTTCTATGTCTCCCCCCAGCAGGCGATGGCCGACCGGGCGGAGTACGCCCGCAAGGGCATCGCGCGTGGCCGCAGCCTGGTGGTCATGCAGTACGCCGACGGCATCGTGTTCGTCGGTGAGAACCCGTCCCGTGCGCTGCACAAGTTCAGCGAGATCTACGACCGGATCGGTTTCGCGGCCGCCGGCAAGTACAACGAGTACGAGAATCTGCGCATCGGTGGTGTGCGGTACGCGGATCTGCGTGGTTACACCTATGACCGGGACGATGTGACGGCCCGGGGCCTGGCGAACGTGTACGCCCAGACGCTGGGCACGATCTTCTCCTCGGCGGCCGAGAAGCCGTACGAGGTGGAGCTGGTCGTGGCGGAGGTCGGTGAGACTCCGGAGGGTGATCAGATCTACCGGCTGCCGCATGACGGTTCGATCGTGGACGAGCACGGTTCGGTAGCGGTGGGCGGCAACGCGGAGCAGATCAGCACGTTCCTGGATCAGCGCCATCAGGACGGGATGAGTCTGGCGGAGGCGCTGAAGCTCGCGGTGCAGGCGCTGTCGCGCGACACCAACGGCGGTGAGCGGGAGATTCCCGCGGAGCGGCTGGAGGTGGCGGTGCTGGACCGTACGCGTCCGCAGAAGCGCAAGTTCAAGCGGATCGTCGGGCGTCAGCTGTCGCGTCTGCTGGAGGCGGACGGTGCGAGGACGGAGGCGGAGACCGCCGACGAGGAGTGAGTCCTCCCGCTGACGGGACGCCCCGGCCGGTTCTCCGGTCCGGGGCGTTCGTGCTGTCCGGGGTCAGGCGTCGCGTGGGGGCGCTGTGGAGCCGCGGACGACGAGGTGGACGGGGATGTCCCCGCTGTCGGGTTCGCGGCCGTCCAGGACGGCGAGGAGGGCGCGCATGCCGTGTTCGCCGAAGAGTTCGGCATCCAGGCGGACGGTGGTGAGTTCCGGGTCGATGGCGGTGCCGAGGGCGAGGTCGTCGAGGCCGGTGACGGAGATGTCGTCGGGGACGCGGAGGCCGAGGCGGCGGAGAGCCTTGTAGGCGCCGGCGGCGAGTTTGTCGTCGTCGCAGACGATGGCGGTGGGATGCGGGCCGGGGGCGGTGAGGGCGGTCTCGACGGCGGCGCGGGCTCCGTCGATGCTGATGGGCGCGGTGGTGGTGGTGATCTCGGTGCCGGGGACGGTCGCGAGGCGGGCGGCGAGTTCCCGGGCGCGGACGCGGAAGGTCCAGGAGGGGACGTCGGCGGCGAGGTGCAGGACGCGGCGGTGGCCGAGGCCGAGGAGGTGTTCGGCGACCTGGCGGACGCCGTCGGCGATGTCGAGGTTGACGGTGGCGGCGCCGAGGCTGCCGGCGGGGTCGCTGTCGAGCATGACGAGGGGGAGCTGGTCACCGAGGATGTCGCTGAGGGCGTCGGCGGCCATGGAGGAGGCGATGACGCCGTCGAGGGCGGCCTGTGCGGAGGCGAAGGGGTCGCGGGCGGGGCCGACTCCCTGGGGGGAGGGGTAGAGGACGACGCCGAAGCCGTGCTGGGCGGCGACGCGGGCGGCTCCGGTGTAGACGCCGGCGAAGAACTCGGTGGTGAGGGCCGGTACGACGAGGAGGACGGTGCGGGTGCGGCCGAGGCGCAGGTTGCGGGCGGCGAGGTTGGGGCGGTAGCCGAGTTCCTGTGCGGCCTGCCGTACGCGTTCGGCGGTGGGTTCGGAGACGCGGCCGCGCCATTTTCCGCCCAGGACGAGGGAGACGGCCGCTTGTGAGACTCCGGCCGCCTGGGCGACGTCACGGCTTGTCGGGCGCGTGCTGCTGCGTGCCACCGTGGGCGTGCTCCTCATGTTTCCGGGTTACGATGGGTGATTCTGTCGGGTTTTAGTTTTTTCTTCGGCCTGGTGGGTTCCGTGCCGGTCCGTGCGGATTCACGGGATTCGAGTCGACTCGCATCGATTCGTGTCGGCCGGGGTGGATCTCACCGTTTCCGGCCGTCCGTGCCCGGCGTCCGCGTGCCTGGTGGCTGCTTCCGTTCGTCTGGACGTGTGAACAGCGCACATGGTACGTATGGAAAAAGAAGTTATACGTAACACTTCGGAGCGTCGAGGCGATCCGGAGCGGCCGCTGGAAGGCAGGACATGGCCACGGGGTATCTGGAGATCCTCAGGGCGCGGCACGCGCTGCGCCTGCTCACCGGCACCCTGGTGGGCCGGCTGCCCAACGCCACCGCGGCGATCGCCATGGTGCTGTTCGTCCGCGCGCAGGGCGGCACCTACAGCCAGGCCGGGCTGCTCGCGGCCGTGTACGGGGTGGCGAACGCGGTGGGCCAGCCGGTCCTCGGCCGGCTGGTGGACCTGTACGGACAGCCGCGTGTGCAGCTGCCCGCGGCGGTGGCGTCGGCCCTGGCCATGACGGCGTTCGCCTTCTGCGGGATCGCCCCGCCGGCCCTCGCGTACGCGGCGGTGGCGGCCGCCGGTCTGTTCACTCCGCCGCTGGAGGGCGGTCTGCGGGCGCTGTGGCCGTCCGTGCTGCGCCGTGAGGAGCAGGTGCACACCGCGTACGCCATGGACGCGGTGGCCCAGGAAGTCATGTTCACGGTGGGCCCGTTGCTGGTGACCCTGTGCGTGTCGCTGTGGTCGGAGCGCGCGGCTCTGCTGGTGCTGAACGCGCTGGGGGTCCTCGGGGCGCTGTCGGTGGTCCTCTCGCCGCCTTCGCGTGCGTGGCGTTCGGCGCCGCGTGAGGCGCACTGGCTGGGCGCGCTGCGTTCGCCGGGGCTGCTGGCGCTGCTGGGCGCCTTCCTGTTCGTGGGGATCGCGATGGGGTCCATCACGGTGGCGTCCGTGCCGTACGCGGACGCGCACGGGGGTGACGCGGTGTACGGCTGGCTGATGGCGGGGCTCGGTCTGGGCGCGCTGGTGGGCGGCACGGTGTACGGGGCGCGGAGCTGGTCGGGGACGCCGGAGCGGCGACTGCGGGTGCTGGTGGCGCTTCTGGCGGTGTGTTATCTGCCGCTGGTGCTGATGCCGGGTGTGGTGGCGATGGTGCTGCTGTCGGCGGTGGCGGGGGTGTTCCTCGCGCCGTGCATCGCGTGTGCCTTCATCATCGTGGACCGGCATGCGCCGAGGGGCACGGTCACAGAGGCGTTCTCGTGGCTGGTGACGACGTTCACGGTGGGCGCTTCGGTGGGGACGGGGCTGGCGGGGCCGGTCGTCCAGTCGGGTGGCGCGCTGTGGGGATTCGCGCTTCCGGTGATGGCGGGAGCGGTGTCTTTGCTGGTCCTGCTGGGCACGGGGCGGGTGCTGGTGGCGCCTGTTCGGGGCGGTGTCGTGGCGGCGTCGACGGAAAATGATCCAAATCGTGCTGTCGAACCCCGTTTCAGCTCGGGGGATCGGGCGTAATGTTCAGTCATGGACCGCCGCATTTTCGGGCTGGAGAACGAGTACGGCGTCACGTGCACGTTCAGGGGACAGCGGCGCCTGTCTCCTGACGAGGTGGCGCGGTACCTCTTCCGCCGTGTCGTGTCATGGGGCCGCAGCAGCAATGTGTTTCTGCGAAACGGCGCCCGGCTCTATCTCGACGTGGGATCACATCCGGAATACGCGACACCCGAGTGTGACAACGTGACCGAACTGGTCACCCACGACAAGGCCGGCGAGCGCATTCTCGAGGGTCTCCTGGTGGACGCGGAACGACGCCTGCACGAGGAGGGAATCGCGGGCGACGTCTACCTTTTCAAGAACAACACCGATTCGGCGGGAAACTCCTACGGCTGCCACGAGAACTATCTGGTGGCGCGGCACGGGGAGTTCTCGCGGCTCGCGGACATCCTGATCCCGTTCCTGGTGACGAGGCAGTTGCTGTGCGGTGCGGGCAAGGTGCTCCAGACCCCGCGCGGCGCGGTGTACTGCGTCAGTCAGCGTGCGGAGCACATCTGGGAGGGCGTCTCGTCGGCGACGACGCGTTCGCGGCCGATCATCAACACGCGTGACGAGCCGCACGCGGACGCCGAGCGCTACCGGCGGCTGCACGTCATCGTGGGCGACTCGAACATGTCCGAGACGACGATGCTGCTCAAGGTCGGCGCGACCGATCTGGTGCTGCGCATGATCGAGGCGGGCACGGTGATGCGTGACCTGACCCTGGAGAACCCGATCCGGGCGATCCGTGAGGTCAGCCATGACATCACGGGCCGGCGCAAGGTGCGGCTGGCCAGTGGCCGGGAGGCCTCGGCGCTGGAGGTGCAGCGGGAGTACTTCGACAAGGCAGTGGACTTCTGCGACCGCCGGGGTATCCGTACGGGCACGGTGGCGCAGGTGCTGGAGCTGTGGGGCCGCACGCTGGACGCGATCGAGACCGAGGAGCTGGACCGGATCGGTACCGAGATCGACTGGGTGATGAAGTACAAGCTCATCGAGCGGTACCGGGCGAAGCACAACATGACGATGTCGCATCCGCGGGTCGCTCAGATAGACCTCGCGTATCACGACATCCACCGGCGGCGGGGTCTGTACTACCTGCTGGAGAAGAAGGGTCAGGCGGCACGGATCTGCAATGACTTGAAGATCTTCGAGGGCAAGTCGGTGCCGCCGCAGACCACTCGGGCGCGGTTGCGCGGTGACTTCATCCGGCGGGCCCAGGAACAGCGCCGAGACTTCACGGTGGACTGGGTCCATCTGAAGCTGAACGACCAGGCGCAGCGGACGGTGTTGTGCAAGGACCCGTTCCGTTCGGTGGACGACCGGGTGGAGAAGCTGATCGCCGGAATGTGAGCGGGGGAGGGTCCGTGCCGGGTTTTCCGGCGCGGACCGGTACGGCCGCGACACGGACGCCGTACGTTTCCCGTACGGCGCCCTGTCCACGTCGTAGAGTTGCGCGCACGTCATTCCACAAGATCGACCGATTACGAGGCATCTCCGTGCGCCGACGCTCATTGCTCCTAGCCGCCGTACCCGCAGGTCTGGTCACGCTCTCCGCGTGCGGTGACGACAAGTCCCCTTCCGGCGAAGCCAGCGCCTCGGCGTCGCCGTCGGCTTCGGCCCCGCCTCCGCCGAAGATCGTGGACGGTCCGCTGCCGGCGATCACGGCGGGGACGAAGTTCGGTGAGAAGCCGGTGGTCGCGAAGGGTTCGGGGGAGCCGTCGAAGGATCTCGCGGTCAGGACGGTGATCGCGGGCAGCGGTCGGGCCGTCGCGGAGAACGACTTCATCCAGGCCAACTACCTGGGGCAGATCTGGAGCTCGGGCAAGGTCTTCGACAACTCGTTCGACCGGCATCGGCCGCTGGTGATGCAGCTCGCCCAGGGCAGCATCATCGACGGCTGGCGGTACGCCCTGACGGGCAAGAAGACCGGCAGCCGGGTCGAGATGGCCGTGCCGCCGCAGTGGGGGTACGGCACGTCGGGCAATCCGCAGGCCGGGATCAAGGGCACCGACACGCTGGTCTTCGTGGTCGACGTGATCGACTCGTTCAACTCGAAAAGTTCCGCGAAGGGCAAGGCCGTACCGCAGACGGACGCGGCGCTGCCGACGGTGGGCGTCAACACGGACGGCGACGTGCCCAAGGTGACCGTGCCGAAGTCGGACCCGCCGAAGCAACTGGTGTCGAACTACGTGCTGGAGGGCGACGGGGCCGCGGTCAAGGCGGACCAGACGATCCTGTGCCAGTTCCAGGGTCTGGTGTGGGACGGGGGCAAGACGTTCCAGCGGACGTACGGCTCGGGGCGGCTCAGCCAGTTCTCGGTGGAGCAGATGCAGCAGGCCGTCAAGGGTCTGGCGCAGGGTGTGACGGGCAAGAAGGTGGGCAGCCGTGTGCTGATCGTCGTCCCGCCGGACCTGGGTTACGGCGACAACCCGCCGAGCGGCGGGGTCATCAAGAAGGGGTCGACGCTGGTGTTCACGGTGGACATCCTGGCGGCGATGTAGGGCTTTCGCGTGATGGCGCGGCCTGTGGCGGGGCGGCGGTGCGCGGGGATGAAAGACTGTCCGTGATTCGTGTCGTACACAGCAGGAGCTTTTGACGTGAACATCGAGAAGCCCGAGATCGACTTCCCGGGCGGCAACCCCCCGGCGGACCTCGAGATCAAGGACATCTGGGAGGGCGACGGCGAGGTGGCCGAGGCCGGCGACTTCGTCAAGGTCCACTACGTGGGCGTGGCGTTCTCCTCGGGCGAGGAGTTCGACGCCTCCTGGAACCGTGGCACCCCGCTGGACTTCCAGCTCGGTGTCGGCCAGGTCATCTCGGGCTGGGACAAGGGCGTGCAGGGCATGAAGGTCGGCGGCCGCCGCCAGCTGACCATTCCCGCGCACCTGGCCTACGGCGACCGTGGCGCCGGCCGTGCCATCGCGCCGGGCGAGACGCTGATCTTCGTGTGTGACCTGGTGGGCGTCGCCAAGCGCTGACCGTTCCCGGCCGGGATCCCTCGGGATCACCGGGGAACGTGGCCGGAGTCCGACCGGACCTGGCCGTAGGAGGGCCCGTGCTGTTCGCACGGGCCCTCCTTGCTTGCTCCGACTTTTGTCCGGACACCTCGGAGCGGTACGGTCGAGGGTCGGAAGCACGGATGGAAGGCGAAGGGCGTCGATGGCCATTGCCAAGGCTGAGCGGCTGATGAATCTCGCGCTGTGTCTGCTCGGCACACGGAGGCCGCTCAGCAAGCGGGAGCTGCGCGATTCCATCGAGGCCTACGTCGAGGCCACGAGGCCGGACAGGGGTGCGGCCGGGCGCCCGGAGAAGGGTGCGGCCGCTTCGGAGGACTCCTTCAACCGGATGTTCGAGCGCGACAAGGACGACCTGCGCGAGCTGGGCCTGGTCATCGAGACCGTGGAGAACCTGGACGGCGAGGTCGGCTATCTCGCGCGGCGGGACAGCAACCGCCTGCCCGCGATCACCCTGGACGCCGAGGAGGCCGCCGCCCTCGGCCTGGCGGCGAAGGTGTGGCAGCAGGCCCGGCTGGCCGGCGCGGCCAGCGGTGCCCTGCAGAAGCTGCGGGCCGCCGGCCTGCCCGAGGACGTCGATCCTTATGAGGCGCACGGGGCGCTGGAGCCGCGGATCCCGGTGCACGAGGCCGCGTTCGAGCCGCTGATGCTGGCGTGCCGCGACCGCCGTCCGGTCGTCTTCGACTACCGCAAGGCCTCCGCCGCCCGCCCCGAGACCCGCACCGTGGAGCCGTGGGCGCTGGAGTGCTGGCGCGGGCACTGGTACCTGGCGGGCTGGGACCGGGACCGGGGTGCCGAGCGGGTCTTCCGGCTGTCGAGGATCACCGGCCGGGTCCGCTCGCGCGGGACGGGCTTCACGGCGCCGGTCCCCGATGTCGTCACCGTCCGGGAGACGGTGGCCGGCTGGGCGGGTGAGATCGCCGACCGGTCGGCGCTGATCCGCCTGCGTTCCGGCGCCGGTTACCCCCTTCGGGCGAAGGCCGTGAAGGTCCGGGAACTCGGGAACGGCTGGGACGAGTTGGAGATTCCGTACGGGCACGGCCTGGACGCGTGGCTGGTGGAGTTCGGTCCGGACGTGGTGGTGCTGGAGCCGGCCGAGCTGCGTGCGGACGTGGTGGACCGGCTGCGTGCCGTGGCCAAGGGCTGAGGGGGAGCGGAGCACGACTATGGCAGGCAAGACGGTCAGGCCCGTGAACGCCATCGACCAGACCCGGCGGATGCTGTCGCTGGTGACCTATCTGCGCGAGCGCCCCGGCGCCCGGATCGCGGACGTCGCGCGCGCGTTCGGCATCACCGAGGACGAGCTGGTCTCCGACCTCGATCTGCTCCCCATGTGCGGGACCAGCTTCCGGGGCGGTGACCTGCTGGACATCGACACCGACGGCGAGCGCATCTGGTGGCACAACCCGGCGGCGCTCGGCGAGGAGGCGGCCGAGCCGCTGCGGCTCGCCGCCGACGAGGCGACCGCGCTGCTCGTCGCGGCCCGCGCGGTGTCGACGCTGCCCGGTCTGCGGGAGAGCGACCGGCAGGCCCTGCTGCGGGCGACCGCGAAGGTGGAGACCGCGGCCGGTGAGGCGGCGGGCGCCAGTTCCCGGCTGTCGGTGACCTTCGAGTCCGAGGGCGGGGTGTTCGCCGACGTCGACCGGGCCATCTCCGAGCGGCGCCGGCTGTGGATCCGCTACTACTCCCCGGCCCGTGACGAGGTCACCGAGCGGGAGATCGACCCGATCCGGCTGGTCAGCGTGGGGCACACCTATGTGGAGGCGTGGTGTCGCCGCTCCGAGGCCCGGCGCACCTTCCGGCTGGACCGGGTCGCGGAGATCCGGATCCTGGACGAGCCCGCCGCGCCGCCGGAGATAGAGCTGCGCGACCTGTCCGAGGCACTGGTGCAGCCGGCCGCCGAGGACCCCGAGGTCGTCATCGAGGTCGGCCCCGGCGGCCGCTGGGTCGCCGAGTACTACCCGCACGACAGCGCCGATGAGCTTCCCGACGGCGGTCTGCGTATCACTCTGCGGACCCCCGATCCGGCGTCCCTGCGCCGGCTGGCGCTGCGGCTGGGCGGTGACGGCCGGATCGTCTCTCCGCCCGAGCTGGCCGGCAGTGCCCGGCAGGCGGCCCGCGAGGCGCTCGCGGCCTACGACGGCCCGGCCGGGGCGGCACCGGGGGAGCCGGGAGAGCCGTACGACAGGCGGGAGCGAGGGCTGTGAACGACAGGCCGGTTGCGGGAGCGAGGCACGCCTCGGCGGTGTCCGGGGTGCGGGAGATGACGGTGGCGGCCGCCTTCGCCGGGATGCGCAGAGTGGTCCCCGTCATGTTCCGGGCGGGCTGCCCGGACTGCCGGAGCCGGTTCGAGCTCGCCGCGGGCGCGCTGCGGCTGGCCATCGGCGCCAGCAGCCGGACGACGTTCTACTCCTTCACCTGCCCCCAGTGCGGGGTGGCGGTGCGCAAGCCCGCGGGGGAGCGCATCGTCGAACTGCTCACCGGCGGCGGTGTCCGCACCCTGCGGCTGCACTCCACGGCGTAGCGGTGTCCGCGCCCCGCGGGCGCACCCGGGGCCGGCCGACCGTCTAGGCTCGGCGTCATGTTCTGGCCGATGTTCGCGGTAGCTGTGGGTTTCCTGGGTCTCGCCGTCCTGGGGGTGCTCGCCGTCCGGGTGTTCGTGGAGGCCCGGCGCCTCGGGCAGCAGGTCGCGCAGGCGGCGAGCCGTATCGGCACGGCCGCCGAGGACCTGGAGCGGGCGGCGGTGAGCGTGGCGCGGTCCGCGGACACGCTGTGACCGGTGGGCCGGGGTCCGCGACGGTGCGCGATGCACGCGGTTTGCGGCACTTCGCCCTGTCATGCTGTCCACCGGGCCAGGTACGCTGCTGGTCGCGGTCCGCATAACGAGGCGCGGTCCGCGGAGCTGGAGTACGCACCGGGATTGTTCCGTCTTCATCTCCGGGCGTTACGATCGCTGTCGGTACGAAGCTCGGACAGGTGTCCGATCGGTTGGTCAGGCCCCCCGCCGCCCGCCTCGAAGAGAAGGTGAAGACTAATGTTCCGTGGCGCTCTTGAGCCGTGGCACCTGCTGCTCCTGGTTCTCGTCATCGTCCTCGTGTTCGGCTCCAAGAAGCTTCCGGACATGGCGCGCTCGCTCGGCAAGTCCGCCCGCATCCTGAAGAGCGAGGCCAAGGCCATGAAGGACGAGGGCAAGGCCTCCGCCACGACCGCGCAGGCGGCCGAGGAGCCGTCCGTCGCCCAGCGCACGATCCAGGCCTCGCCCGGCGACGTCACCAGCGCCCGTCCGGTCAACGAGCAGACGGAATCGACCCAGCGCTGACGCGAGGACCGGAGAGCTCCGGTCCGCCTGCACGAGATGAGGACGTGGGTTGATCAAGTCTGCCCGCAAGAAGGAGCGGGATCCCGAGGGGCGGATGCCGCTCGCGGACCATCTGCGTGAGCTGCGCAACAGGCTCGCGAAGGGCGTGCTGGCGATCGTCGTCGTCACCGCGGTGGCCGCCTTCTTCTACAGGGACATCATCAACTTCATCACCAGGCCGGTGCTCGGCTCGGTGGGGTGCACGCAGACCTTCGAGGAGATGTCGAAGGCGCCGAAGGACGTCACCTGCGCCCGGATCACGATCAACGGTCTGCTGGCGCCCTTCACCCTGGCGCTGAAGGTGTCGCTGATGGCCGGCATCGTCATGGCGGCGCCGGTCTGGCTCTACCAGCTCTGGGCGTTCGTCGCCCCGGGCATGCACCGGCACGAGAAGAAGTACGCGTACGCGTTCGTCGGGTTCGGTTTCCCGCTCTTCCTGGCCGGCGGCTACCTCGCCTACACCGTGCTGCCCACCACGGCACGGATGCTGATCGACTTCACCCCGTCCCACGTGGACAACCTGCTGCCGCTGGACGACCTGCTCGACCTCGTCACACGCATGGTGGTGGTCTTCGGCCTCGCCTTCGAGATGCCGCTGCTGCTGGTGATGCTCAACCTCACGGGCATCGTCTCCGGCACCCGCATGCTCGGCTGGTGGCGGGGCATGATCGTCGGCATCACGGCCTTCGCGGCCGTCGCCACGCCCAGCACCGACCCGCTGACGATGCTCGCGCTGGCCGGACCCATCTGGGTGCTGTACTTCGTCGCGGTCGGCTTCGCCCTGTTCAACGACCGCCGCAGGGCGCGCCGCGAGAACGAGGGCCCCGGTGACGACGAGGCCTCCGAGCTGGACCTCACCCCCGGGGACATCGGGGCCGTCGAGCCCGTCTCGGCGGGCCGCGCCCTGCCGGGCCAGTCCACCGGCGACCGGGTCGACAGCTACGACGACGTGACCTGACCGCCCCGGCCGGACGGACCGCCGATGCCCCCCCTCCCGCCCGGGACGGGGGCATCGCTCGTTCCCGATCAGCCGACTTCCCGATAATGATCGTCCCGTTGTCGGCGCGGCCCGGTAGGCTCGAAAGCACGATGACAGAGGACCTCTCACCGGCCGAGCGGTACGCGGCGTCCCGTGCGCGGGCAGCCGAGCAGGCCACCGCGCTCGCGCCCTTCCGCGAGATGTACGACTTCGGCCTCGACGACTTCCAGGTCGAGGCATGCTCCGCACTCGAGAGCGGCAAGGGCGTGCTGGTGGCGGCCCCCACCGGTTCCGGCAAGACGATCGTGGGCGAGTTCGCCGTCCACCTGGCCCTTCAGCAGGGCAAGAAGTGCTTCTACACGACACCCATCAAGGCGCTGTCGAACCAGAAGTACGCCGATCTGTGCCGCCGCTACGGCGCGGACAAGGTCGGCCTCCTGACCGGCGACAACAGCGTGAACTCCGACGCCCCGGTGGTCGTGATGACCACCGAGGTGCTGCGGAACATGCTGTACGCGGGCTCCCGGACCCTGCTCGGCCTCGGTTACGTGGTCATGGACGAGGTGCACTACCTCTCCGACCGCTTCCGGGGCGCCGTCTGGGAGGAGGTGATCATCCACCTGCCCGAGTCGGTGACCCTCGTGTCACTGTCGGCGACCGTGTCCAACGCCGAGGAGTTCGGCGACTGGCTGGACACCGTCCGCGGCGACACCGAGGTGATCGTCTCCGAGCACCGTCCGGTGCCGCTGTTCCAGCACGTGCTCGCCGGGCGCCGGATGTACGACCTGTTCGAGGAGGGCGAGGGCCACAAGAAGGCCGTCAACCCCGACCTCGCCCGGCTCGCCCGGATGGAGGCCACCCGGCCGTCGTACCAGGACCGGCGGCGCGGCCGCGCGATGCGCGAGGCCGACCGGGAGCGCGAGCGCAGGCAGCGCTCCCGCGTGTGGACGCCGAGCCGGCCCGAGGTCATCGAGCGCCTCGACGCCGAGGGGCTGCTGCCCGCGATCACCTTCATCTTCAGCCGCGCCGGCTGCGAGGCCGCCGTCCAGCAGTGCATGTACGCGGGCCTCCGGCTCAACGACGAGGACGAGCGCGAGCAGGTCCGCGCCCTGGTCGAGGAGCGCACCGCCTCCATCCCGCCGGAGGACCTGCACGTCCTCGGCTACTACGAGTGGCTGGAGGGCCTGGAGCGCGGCATCGCCGCCCACCACGCCGGCATGCTGCCGACCTTCAAGGAGGTCGTGGAGGAGCTGTTCGTACGGGGTCTGGTGAAGGCCGTCTTCGCCACCGAGACGCTCGCGCTCGGCATCAACATGCCCGCCCGCTCGGTGGTGATGGAGAAGCTCGTCAAGTGGAACGGCGAGCAGCACGCCGATGTCACCCCCGGCGAGTACACGCAGCTCACCGGCCGTGCCGGGCGCCGCGGCATCGACGTCGAGGGCCACGCGGTCGTGCTGTGGCAGCGCGGCATGAGCCCCGAGCACCTGGCCGGGCTCGCGGGCACCCGCACCTATCCGCTGCGCTCCAGCTTCAAGCCGTCGTACAACATGGCGGTCAACCTGACCGAGCAGTTCGGGCGGCACCGCTCGCGCGAGCTGCTGGAGACCTCCTTCGCGCAGTTCCAGGCCGACAAGTCGGTCGTCGGGATCTCGCGGCAGGTGCAGCGCAACGAGGAGGGCCTGGAGGGCTACAAGGCCTCCATGACCTGCCACCTCGGCGACTTCGAGGAGTACGCGCGGCTGCGCCGCGAACTGAAGGACCGGGAGACCGAGCTGGCCCGGCAGGGTGCCTCCGAGCGGCGTGCGGAGGCCGCCGTCGCGCTGGAGAAGCTCAAGCCGGGCGACATCATCCACGTGCCCACCGGGAAGTACGCGGGTCTCGCGCTCGTCCTCGATCCCGGGCTGCCCGCCGGCCGATCCGACGGCCACCGGGGCTTCGACTCCCACGACGGCCCGCGTCCCCTGGTGCTCACCGCGGAGCGTCAGGTCAAGCGGCTGGCGGCCGTCGACTTCCCCGTCCCGGTGGAGCCGCTGGACCGGATGCGGATCCCGAAGACGTTCAATCCGCGCTCCCCGCAGTCGCGCCGGGACCTCGCCTCCGCGCTGCGCACCAAGGCCGGCCATGTGCCGGCCGAGCGGGCGCGCAAGAAGCGGTCGCAGGCGGCCGACGACCGGGAGATCGCCCGGCTGCGCACCGAGATCCGGGCGCATCCCTGCCACGGCTGCGACGACCGCGAGGACCACGCCCGCTGGGCCGAGCGCTACCACCGGCTGATGCGGGACACCTCGCAGCTGGAGCGGCGCATCGAGGGCCGCACCAACACCATCGCGCGGACCTTCGACCGGATCGTCGCCCTGCTGACCGAACTGGACTACCTGCGCGGCGACGAGGTGACCGAGCACGGCAAGCGGCTCGCCCGGCTCTACGGCGAACTCGACCTGCTGGCCAGTGAATGCCTGCGCGAGGGCGTCTGGGAGGGCCTCGGCCCGGCGGAACTCGCCGCCTGCGTCTCGGCGCTGGTGTACGAGTCCCGGGTCGGCGACGACGCGATGGCGCCGAAGCTGCCCTCGGGCAACGCGAAGGCGGCACTCGGCGACATGGTGCGGATCTGGGGCAGGCTCGACGCCCTGGAGGAGGACTTCCGCATCAACCAGACCGAGGGCGTGGGCCAGCGGGAGCCGGACCTGGGCTTCGCCTGGGCCGCGTACAGCTGGGCCTCGGGGAAGGGCCTCGACGAGGTGCTGCGCGAGGCGGAGATGCCCGCGGGCGACTTCGTGCGCTGGACCAAGCAGGTCATCGACGTGCTGGGGCAGATCGCGGCGGCGGCTCCCGTCAAGGAGGGCTCCACCGTGGCGAAGAACGCCCGGAAGGCCGTCGACCAGCTGCTGCGGGGAGTGGTCGCCTACTCGTCGGTGGGCTGAGCCGACGCGGACCCGGGTCCGCGCCCCTGGGCCGGCTGTCCCTCTCCACGGAGAGGCGACGGCCGGCCCTTTCGCCGTCCGGGCGCCGTCACCCTGTGTGTTCGATTAACTGCCCTGGGTGCAAATGGAGTTGAGGGTACTCCTGTTGCCGAGGCGATTTCAGAGGGTTGCCGAATGTGACGCGGCGTTGATCCGGTCGGATTAAGCTCGCCCGCGACGCACCGAGTTGAGACGAATTCGTGCGTCTGTTCCCCATCGGGCGGAATATCCGCCGACACCCAAGCCGACTCGTCCCAGAAGGCATCCATGGTGAGTGTTCAGAAGCCTCCCGGCGGCCGTGAACGTCCCCTTGCGAGCGTGCTGTTGCCGCCGGCCCTGCTGATGGCCGCGGTGACCGGAGCCGCCGTCGCCCTCGTGACGGGACCCGCCCGGGTCGCCGTCGGCTGCTGCGGGGCCGTCGCCACGCTGCTGGTCCTCGCCGCCGCGGCCGAGGCCGCCCGCCGTGCCCGCCTGCTCCGCGAGGCCCGCGCCGAGAATGCCCGGCACACCGCGTACCTGGAGCACCGTCTCGCCGCGCACGACGCGGAGATCGTCCGGCTCGGCACCGAGATCCTGCCCACCGCGCTGTTCCGGCTGCGCGCCGGGGAATCGCTCAGAGAGGTGATGCTCAACGTCCTCGACCGGGACCCCGAGCTGCGCCGGCTGCCCGACTCCCAGCGCGACCTGCTGCGCACCGCGCTGCGCGGCGTGGACCACGAGATCTCGATGCGGGACGCCACCGAGCGCTCCTTCGTCAGCATCGCCCGCCGCGTGCAGGCCATCGTCCACCAGCAGGCCAAGGAACTCCGCGAGATGGAGGAGGACCACGGACGCAACCCCGAGGTCTTCGACGACCTGCTGCGCATCGACCACGGCACCGCGCTGATCGGCCGCCTCGCCGACTCCATCTCCGTGCTCGGCGGCGGCAGGCCCGGCCGCCAGTGGCCGCTTCCCGTGTCCCTGTACAGCGTGCTGCGCGGCGCGATGTCGCGCATCCTCGAGTACCGGCGCATCGACCTCAGTTCGATCGTCAACATCAACATCAAGGGCACCGCCGTCGAGCCGGTCATCCACGCGGCCGCCGAACTCCTCGACAACGCCACGCGCTACTCGCCGCCCTCGACCAAGGTGCACGTCACCGCCGTCGAGGTGCAGACCGGTATCGCCATCGAGATCGAGGACGCCGGCGTCAGCCTCAACGAGGAGTCCCGCGCCCGCATCGAGAAGATGATCGAGGACGCCAAGGCGGGCGACGACGCCCAGAACCTCGGCGAGAACCCGCGCCTCGGCCTCGCCGTCGTCGGCCGGCTGTGCTCCTCCTTCGGCATGGAGGTCTCGCTGCGCGCCTCCGCCTACGGCGGCGTGCGCGCGATCCTCGTCGTGCCGCGCGTCATGACCACCACCGAGCCCGGGGTCGGCGCCGCCCACGGCATCGGCGCCACCGCCGTGCCGATCCCCGAACTCGGCGCCCTGGAAGGCCCCAAGCGGCCGCCCAAGAAGCGCCGCCCCACCAGCCCCCGCATCCCCGCCGGGATCTCCATGGAGGACGACGTCCCCGAGGTCACCGAGTGGACGGCCGGCGGCCTGCCGCAGCGCCGCAGCCGGGTGAAGACACCGCTCAGCCGGCGCATCGCCGAACAGGCCGCCATCGAGCGGGCCGAGGCCGAGGGCAACCCGACCATCTGGTCCCGGTTCAAGAGCGAACCCGCGCCCGGACCCGAGGTCGACCCCGAGCGCAAGAAGCTGATGGAGCGGCCGCCCGGCATGTGGGTCGACGCGTTCTGGGACGGCCTGAAGAAGGGCATGCCCGAGGACGCCACCGCCGCCGAACTGACCGACTTCACGCGGAACCCCACCGCGTACCTGCACCTCATCGACGATCCGGACACCGCCACCGAGGCCGCCATCGGGGGCGACGACGAGGGGGACCTCAAGTGATCCAGCAGCGAGGCAACTTGGACTGGATGCTCAAGCAGCTGAACGACGGCGTACCGGGCATCCAGATGATCGTGGTGCTGTCCGCCGACGGACTGCGCATCGCCCGCTACGGCGGCGAGCCCGACGCCGCCGACCGGGTGGCCGCCGCCTGCGCGGGCGTGCAGAGCCTGGCCGGTGCCATCACCCAGGAGATGCCCGGCACCAGTGAGATGAAGCTCGTCGTGATCGAGATCGACGGCGGCTACTTCTACCTGATGAACGCCGGCGCCAACGCCTACCTCGCCGTGCTCGCCGACGTGACCTGCGAACCGGGCCGGATGAGCGGCATGATGCGCGACCTCGTCGTCCGGATCGGCGCCCATCTCACCAGTCCGCCCCGGCGGAACGGGCAGGCCGTATGACCCCGCCCCGACGCGAACGGCGCCCGCCCGGACAACCGGAGCCGTCGCCGCCGCCCCGGCGGCCCGACGGCGAGGCGGAACCCAAGAACCCCGAGCGGCTGTACGCCGTCACCGGACTCGCCGACGGCGCACGGGCCGAACTCGACCTGGTGACCCTGATCGTGGCGCGCGCCGCACCGCCCCCGTCCGGCACCCCCGAGCAGGCGGCCGTGCTCCGGCTCTGCGCCGCGCCGCTGTCCGTGGCCGAGCTGTCGGCCTATCTGAACCTGCCGTTCGGCGCGATGACCGTACTGCTCACCGAACTGATCACGGCCGAACTGGTGCAGGCGCGCGCCCCGATCGTCCGGCAGGCGCTCCCCGACCGTTCTCTCCTCGAAGCGGTGATGCATGGACTTCAACGGCTCTGACACCCTCCCCGGCCCGCGCGACCAGGACCGGCTCCCGCACACGGCCCAGGCCGCCGTGAAGATCGTGATCGTGGGCGGATTCGGTGTCGGCAAGACCACCATGGTCGGCTCCGTCAGCGACATCAGGCCGCTGACCACCGAGGAGACCATGACGCAGGCGGGCATCGGCGTCGACGACGATTACGGCTCCGAATCCAAGACGGCCACCACCGTCGCCATGGACTTCGGCCGGATCGGCATCACCGACCAGCTGGTGCTCTACCTGTTCGGCACCCCGGGCCAGGAACGCTTCTGGTTCCTGTGGAACGGCCTGTTCGAGGGCGCCCTCGGCGCGGTCGTCCTCGTCGACACCCGGCGCCTGGAGGTCAGCTTCGACGTCATGGGACGCCTGGAGGAACGCGGCGTTCCCTTCATCGTCGCCGTCAACTCCTTCCCGGACGCCCCCCGTCACCCCGTCGAGGACCTGCGCACCGCGCTCGACCTGGCCCCGGACATCCCGATCGTCGACTGCGACGTACGGCGGCGCGCCTCCAGCAAGGAGGTGCTGATGACCCTCATGCACTTCCTGCACTCGCTCGCGCTGTCCGGCGCCCGCACCTGAACCGCGTCCGACCCGTCACCCCGACCGCGCACCCTCCTTCACCCGAACCGCGTCCGACCCCTCACCTCGTGTTCCATTCGCTCCGGAGCGACCCCTGTGACGCACGAATACTCCTCCCTGACCGGAACCCACGAACCCGCCGCCGGCCCCCCGCCGGGCTGCCCCGCCCACGGCCTCGGCCCGGGCGGACTGCACCGGATCCACGGCCCCGGCGCGGAGGACCTGGGCGGCCTCTACGAGCGGCTGCGCGAGCAGTACGGCCCGGTGGCCCCCGTCCTCCTGCACGACGACGTGCCCATGTGGGTCGTCCTCGGGCACGCCGAGAACCTCCAGCTCGTCCGCAGCCCCTCCCAGTACACCCGCGACAGCCGGATCTGGACCCCGCTGCTGGAGGGCATGGTCAAGCCCGACCACCCGCTCATGCCGCACATCGCCTGGCAGCCCATCTGCTCGCACGCCGAGGGCGACGAGCACCAGCGGCTGCGCGCCGCGGTCACCGCCGCCATGGCGACCATCGACCACCGCGGACTGCGCCGGCACATCGGCCGCTCCACCCAGGAACTGGTCAACGGCTTCTGCGAACAGGGCCGGGCCGACCTCGTCTCCCAGTTCGCCGAGCACCTGCCGATGGCCGTCATGTGCGAGATCCTCGGCATGCCCGAGGAGTACGACGACCGGATGGTGCAGGCGGCCCGCGACGCGCTCAAGGGCACCGAGACCGCCATCGAGAGCCACGCCTACGTGATGGACGCGCTGAGCCGGCTCACCAGCCGCCGCCGCGCCCGGCCCGAGGACGACTTCACCTCGCACCTGGTCACCCACGCGGCCGGTCTCAGCGACGACGAGGTCCGCGAACACCTGCGGCTCGTCCTCTTCGCGGCCTACGAGGCCACCGCCAACCTGCTCGCCAACGCCCTGCGCATGGTGCTCACCGAGCCGGGGTTCCGCGCCCAGCTCAACGGCGGACAGATGACCGTGCCGGAGGCGATCGAGCAGTCGCTGTGGGACGAACCGCCGTTCAGCACCGTCCTCGGCTACTACGCCAAGCAGGACGCGGAGCTGGGCGGCCACCGCATCCGCAAGGGCGACGGACTGCTCTTCGCGCCCGCCCCGGGCAACGCCGACCCGCGGGTGCGGCCCGAGCCGGGGGCCAACATGATGGGCAACCGCTCCCATCTCGCCTTCGGCGGCGGCCCGCACGAATGCCCGGGCCAGGACATCGGGCGGGCCATCGCCGACGTCGGGGTGGACCTCCTGCTGACCCGGCTCCCGGACGTCCAGCTGGCCTGCGCGGAGTCGGAACTGGGCTGGCGCTCCTCGATCGCCTCCCGGCACCTGGTGGCGCTGCCCGTGCGCTTCGACCCCAAGCCCCAGCAGGACGTGAAACTCGCGCCGAGCTCCTCGCCCGTCCCGCCGCAGCGCGGTGTCCTGCACCGGGACGCCCCGCGGACCCCCTCCGCGCCCGCGCCCGCGCCCACGCCCGGTCCGACGTCCGCGGCCGTGCCCACGTCCGCGCCCGGACCGTTCGCGGAACCGCTGCCGCCGCACCGCCGGATCCCCGAACAGCCGCGGACCGCCCCGGCCGTCCCGGAACAGCCGGAACAGCCGGAGCGGCAGGGCGTGTGGCGGCGGGTGATGCGGTGGTGGCTGGGGGAGTGAGCCGGACCGCCGGCGGCCGGCGCGCGGGTGGTGGCCGGGAGTGCCGGAGCGTGAGCGCCGGTGGGCGGCGCGTGGGTGGTGGCCGGGAGTGCCGGAGCGTGAGTGCCGGTGGGCGGCGCGTGGGTGGTGGCCGGGAGTGCCGGAGCGGGGGTGCGGGGAGGGCTACTGTCCCGCGGCCCACAGCTCCGGTGACGACCACGCCTCAAGTGTGCGCGCGCTGCGGAAGGAGTGCTCCACCCCGGTGACCGGATCCGTGAACTCCAGCTTGCGGGCCAGCAGTTGGAGGGGGCGCCGGAAGTCGTCCACCGGCGCGGGCGGGAGCACCCGCGGATACAGGGGGTCGCCGAGGATGGGCACGCCGAGCGCGCTGAGGTGCACCCGGAGCTGATGGGTCTGGCCGGTCTCCGGGGTCAGCCGGTAGAGGCCCAGATCCGCGCGGTGCGCGGCCAGTTCCACCCGGGTCACCGCGTTCGGCTCGCCCTCGACCTCCCGGGCGGCGTGCACCCCGCGCTCCTTCAGGATCCGGCTGCGCACGGTCGCCGGCAGCGCGAGCGCGGGGTCGTACGGCGCGACGGCCTCGTACTCCTTGCGCACCTGGCGGTCCCGGAACAGCGTCTGGTACGCGCCCCGTTCCGCGGGCCGCACCACGAACAGCACCAGTCCGGCGGTGAGCCGGTCCAGGCGGTGCGCGGCGCTCAGCGCCGGGAGGTCCAGTCCGTGCCGCAGCCGGGCCAGCGCGGTCTGCGCGACGTGGCTGCCGCGCGGGGTGGTCGCGAGGAAGTGCGGTTTGTCGGCGACGACGATGTGCTCGTCCCGGTGGACGACCTCCAGCGGGAACGGCACCGGGACCTCGGGCGGCAGTTCCCGGTGGAACCACACGAACATCCCCGGCTCGTACGGCGCCTCCGGCGCGACGGGCCGCCCGCCGGCGTCCACGATCAGGCCCGAGGCGAGCATCGACTCGATCACGCCCGGCCCCGCCCCGGTCAGCCGCTCCACGAGGTGCTCCCGCACCGTGGCCCACGTGCCGTCGAACGGCAGCCGCACCCGCACGGGGTCGACCCCGTCGCGCTGGGGGAGCGGGGCGGGCGGGGGCTGGGTGCGGCGTCTCATCACGGCCAAGGGTACGGGGGTGCGCACGTCTGCCCGACGGGCGACGCCGGTGCGAAAGGGCCGGGTCCGCGGGCTTCCGCTTGGCAGGATGCCGACCATGCCTGTTCTCACCCGCCCCGTGGTGCCCGCCGGAACCCTCGCCCGCGTCCCGCAGCCCGTCCTCGCCACCGGTGACGGTCTGCTGCTGCGTCCCTGGCGGCCCGGGGACGCGCCCGCCATCCACGCCGCGTTCCAGGACCCGGCCATCCACCAGTGGCACATCAGGTCCGCCGAGTCCGAGAGCGAGGTCGCCGGCTGGATCGAGGGATGGCACACGACCTGGAAGGAGGAGCGCGGCGCCCAGTGGGCCGTGGTCGACGCGGACACCGACGCGCTGCGGGGCCGGGTCGCGCTGCGGCAGATCCTCCTCGGCGAGGGCGTGGCCGAGGTGGCGTACTGGACGGTGGCGGACGCGCGGGGCCAGGGGGTCGCGGCCCGCGCCGCCGCCACCGTGACGCGCTGGGCCTTCGAGGAGGTCGGCCTGCACCGGCTGGAGCTCTTCCACTCCACCGCCAACCCGGCGTCCTGCCGGGTCGCCGCGAAGACCGGCTTCGCCCTGGAAGGCACCAAGCGCAGCGCCCTCCAGCACCCGGACGGCTGGCACGACATGCACTTCCACGCCCGCGTCCGCGGCGACTGAACCGCCGTCGCGTGCCCGGACCGGTCCGCCCGCCCGGCGCGACCGGTCCGTCCGACAGGCCCGCGCGCCGCACGCCCGCGCGATGCCCGCGCGCCTGCGCACCACATGCCCGCGCGCCGCGCGTACGCGCAAACCCGCGCTGTTCCTCAGGCGGCCGCGCCGCCGCTCTCCTGCTCGGCCTCGATGCGGGCGTTCCAGTCGCGCTTGGAGGCCTGCCAGCCGTCCTCGTTGTGGCCGAGGCGCCAGTACCCGGAGATCGACAGGTCCTCGCGCGGGATCTCCAGGTCGACGCGGAGCATGCGGCGCAGTTCCTTCACGAAGCTCGCCTCGCCGTGCACGAAGGCGTGCAGCCGGCCCTCGGGGAACTCCAGGGCGCGCACGGCTTCGAGCAGGGCGGCGCCGACCGGGCGGTCGCCGCGGTGCAGCCAGACGACCTCCACGTCGGAGTCGATCTTCTGCTCCTCCTCGGGCCCGGCGACCTCCAGGAAGGCGTGCGCGCGGGCGCCGGCCGGCAGGGTCTCCAGGGCGCGGGCGATCGCGGGCAGCGCGCTCTCGTCGCCGGCGAGCAGATGCCAGTCGGCGGCGGGGTCGGGCGCGTAGGCGCCGCCGGGGCCCATGAAGCGCACGCTCTCGCCGGGGCGGACCCGGGTGGCCCAGGGGCCGGCCAGACCCTCGTCGCCGTGGATCACGAAGTCCAGGGTCAGTTCACGGTGTCCGGGGTCCCAGTCGCGGACCGTGTACGTCCGGGTCACCGGCCACTGGTCGCGGGGGAACTCGGCGCGGATCCGGTCCAGGTCGAAGGGCTCCGGGTAGGTCACGCCCTCGGGGCCGAACAGCAGCTTCACGTAGTGGTCGGTGCAGGTGTCCGCCGTGAAGTCCGCGAGGCCGTCGCCGCCGAGCACCACCCGCCGCATGTGCGGGGTGAGCCACTCGGTGCGTACGACCTGGGCGGTGTGGGGCCTTCGCGGCTTTCGTGCCGGACGCTCCGCCATGACGACCTCCTGCAACACTGGTTAGGTATACCTAAGTTAGCATCCCGTCCTGGGTGGCACCTCCTCCCGGACGGCGCAGGCGATCTCTTTGCCGGGAAATTCCCCGGTCTCACTGCCCGAGCGTGGTCAGCAGGCGCTGCAGGGAGCCGCCCAGTCCCCAGCGGGCCGCCAGCGCCTCCAGCGCGGCCGGATCGCGCGGGGCGTGCGGCAGGGCGGTGTCGACGTCCGGCAGCGGGACGTCACCGGCCACCCGGACCACCGTGGGCGCCACCGCGAGATACGGCTCCGCCTCCGTCAGGCGCTTGCGCTGCGACGGCGTGAGCTTCGCCTTCGGGTCGCCGACGGCCGCGGTGATCCCGGCCAGGTCGCCGAACTCGGCGAGCAGCTTCGCGGCCGTCTTCTCGCCGATGCCGGGCACGCCCGGCAGGCCGTCGCTCGGGTCGCCGCGCAGCAGCGCCAGGTCCGCGTACCCCTCGCCGCCGACGCCGTACTTCTCGCGCAGCACCGCCTCGTCGGTCAGCTGGAGCGTGCCGACGCCCTTGAGCGGGTACAGCACGCGGATCCCGCGCCGGTCGTCGACCAGTTGGTACAGGTCGCGGTCGCCGGTGACGATGTCCACCGGTCCGTCCGCCCGCGCGGTGAACGTGCCGATCACGTCGTCCGCCTCGTAGCCCGCGACCCCGACCCGGGCGATGCCGACGGCGTCCAGCACGGCCTCGATGACCGGCACCTGCGGGGCCAGGGTGTCCGGGACCTCCTCCGCGTCCGGGCCGCTCGCGCGCTCCTCGGCGACGCGGTGCGCCTTGTAGGACGGGATGAGGTCCACCCGCCACTGGGGCCGCCAGTCCGCGTCCATGCACGCCACGAGCCGGTCCGGGCGGTGGTCCTTGACCAGCCGGTCGATGAAGTCCAGCAGCCCGCGCACGGCGTTCACGGGCGTGCCGTCCGGCGCCCGCACCGAGTCCGGGACGCCGAAGTAGGCGCGGAAGTAGAGCGAGGCGGTGTCGAGGAGCATCAGTCGTCCGGTCACGCTCGCATCATGCCGTACGGCACCGACAGCGGCCGTACGGCGCCCGCGGCCCGTGGCGGAACGCGTTGCGGTGTGCGCACCGCCGTGAAGCGGGCCACTTCGGCGTTTGCCCCCGCAGGCCGAGGGCATGCGCGGGCTCGGAGTGCTGCCGGTTGCCCGTTCAACTGCTCGTGGCCCGCGGCTCCTTCCTGCCGGCCGAGACGAGGGGTACCCGTGTCATCCAGCCTTGAGGCCGAGCACCTGTTCAAGGTGTTCGGCAGACGACCGGACCGGGCGGTGGAGCGGCTGCGCGAAGGCGCCGGCCAGGACCGGCCGGGCGGCACGACGAGCGACGCACCGGGCGGCGGCCTGCGCGAGGAACTGCGGGCCGAGGGCAGCACCGCGGCCGTGATCGACGTGTCCTTCACCGTCGAACCGGGCCAGATCTTCGTGGTCATGGGCCTGTCCGGCTCCGGCAAGTCCACGCTGCTGCGCATGCTCAACGGCCTGCTGGAGCCGACGGCCGGCCGGGTCCTCTTCGGCGGCCAGGACCTGACCGCGCTCACCGGCCGGGAGCTGCGCGAGGTCCGCGCCAGGAAGATCAGCATGGTCTTCCAGCACTTCGCGCTCTTCCCGCACCGCAGCGTCCGCGACAACGCCGCCTACGGCCTCGCCGTGCAGGGCGTGCCCCGCGCCGAGCGCGAACGCCGCGCCGACGAGGCGCTCGCCCTGTGCGGGCTGGCCGGCTGGGAGGACTCCTGGCCCGACGAGCTCTCCGGCGGCATGCAGCAGCGCGTGGGCCTCGCCCGCGCCCTCGCGACCGACGCGGAACTGCTGCTGATGGACGAGTCGTTCAGTGCCCTGGACCCGCTGATCCGCCGTGACATGCAGGACCAGCTCCTGGAGCTCCAGAAGACCCTGAAGAAGACCATCGTGTTCATCACCCACGACCTCAACGAGGCCATGCGCCTGGGCGACCGCATCGCCGTCATGCGCGACGGCCGCGTCGTCCGCGAAGGCACCCCCGAGGACATCCTGCTGCGCCCGGCCGACGACTACGTCGCCTCCTTCGTCCAGGACGTCGACCGCTCCCGCGTGCTGACCGCGGCCGCCGTCATGGACACCGCCGTGCGCGGCGACGAGGCCGACTGCGGCTGCGGGACGGCCGCCCCGGACACGCCGTTCACCGAACTGTGCGCGCTCAGCGCCCGGCTGGACCACCCGGTCGCCGTGCTCGACGCCGAGGGCGCGCTCGTCGGGGTCGTGCCCCGCCGGCGGCTCGTCGGACTCCTCGGCGACGAGGACGGTGAGCCCGTCGTGTGCGACAGCCCCCGCGGTGAGGGGAAGAAGGTGACCGCCCGTGCCTAGGCTGCCCCTCGGCGACTGGGCCGACTCCGGTGTCGACTGGCTCGTCACCCACCTGTCCTGGCTGTTCGACGCGATCCGCGCGGTCGTGGAGGGCATGTACGACGGCATCGACGCGGTCCTCACCGCGCCCGCCCCGCTGCTGCTGGCCGGCATCCTCGCCGTGCTCGCCTGGTGGCTGCGCGGCCTGACCGCGGGCGTCCTCGCCTTCGCCGGGTTCGCCCTCGTCGACTCGCTCGCCCTGTGGGACCGGGCGATGTCCACGCTGTCGCTGGTGCTCGTCGCCACCGTCATCGCCCTGGTGATCTCGATCCCGCTCGGCATCTGGGCGGCCCGCTCCAAAGCGGTCAGCGCCGCCGTACGGCCCGTGCTCGACCTGCTCCAGACCATGCCGTCGATGGTCCTGCTGATCCCGGCCATCCTCTTCTTCGGCCTCGGCACCGCCGCCGGCGTCATCGCCACGCTGATCTTCGCGCTCGCCCCCGGCGTCCGCATGACCGAACTGGGCATCCGTCAGGTCGACGCCGAACTGGTCGAGGCCGCCGAGGCGTTCGGCACCAGCCCGCGCTCCACCCTGCTGCGGGTGCAGCTGCCGCTCGCCCTGCCCGCCATCATGGCCGGCGTCAACCAGGTCATCATGCTCGGCCTGTCCATGGTGGTCATCGCCGGCATGGTCGGCACCGGCGGACTCGGCGGCGCCGTCAACGAGGCCATCGGACAGCTCGACATCGGCTTCGGCTTCGAGGCGGGCGTCGGCATCGTCGTCCTCGCCATCTACCTCGACCGCATGACCGGCGCGCTCGGCACCCAGCTGTCCCCGCTCGGCCGCAGGGCCGCCGCGAAGGCCCCGGTGACCTTCTGGTCCTACCGGCCCCGCCCGCGCGTCGCGGTCGTCGGAGTGGTCGTCCTCGCGCTGGTCGCGGGCGGCATGGGCTTCCTCGGCACCTCCTCCGGCCCCTCCCGGTCCTCCGGCACGGACGTCGGCGCCGGCAAGGAGATCAGGATCGGCTACATCCCGTGGGACGAGGGCATCGCCTCCACCTTCCTGTGGAAGGAACTGCTGGAGCGGCGCGGGTTCCACGTGACCACCACCCAGTACGCCGCAGGACCCCTCTACACCGGTCTCGCCACCGGCCAGGTCGACGTCGAGACCGACTCCTGGCTGCCCACCACGCACGCCGAGTACTGGAAGAAGTACGGCGCGCGGCTGGAGGACCTCGGCAAGTGGTACGGCCCGACCTCCCTGGAGCTGACCGTCCCGTCCTATGTGAAGGACGTGAACTCCCTGGCGGACCTGAAGGCCCACTCCGCCGAGTTCGGCGGCAGGATCGTCGGCATCGAACCCAGCGCGGGCATGATGGGCCTGCTCAAGAGCAAGGTCCTCGGCGCGTACGGCCTGAAGGGCTCCTACGACGTCGTCGACGGCTCCACGCCGGCCATGCTCGCCGAGCTGAAGCGCGCCTACGCCGCGAAGCAGCCGGTCGTCGTCACCCTGTGGTCCCCGCACTGGGCGTACAGCGAGTACGGCCTGAAGAAGCTGAAGGACCCCGAGGGCGCCTGGGGCAGCGGCGACGGCGTGCACACCCTCGCCCGCAAGGGTTTCGCCGCCGACAACCCCCGGGTCGGCGCGTGGCTGAAGGACTTCTCGATGACCGAGAAGCAGCTCACCGGCCTGGAGGCACGCATCCAGAAGGCGGGCAAGGGCGAGGAGCAGAGCGCCGTGCGCGCCTGGCTCGAGGAGAACCCCGGTCTCCTCGACAAGTGGGCGCCGGTCGCCCGCACACCGGGGAAGAAGCACGCCGCCGGGTGACCTGACCCGCCCGGACGGCCGCCCGAGGGGCGGGCCGCGGCGCGCACGCCCGCCATGGGCGCGCCGCCGCGGCCCGCCCCTCGCGGCGTTCCCGCCGGCTCGGCGAGGTCCCCCGCCGGGCATCCGGAGCGCCCTCGCCGCCGGAAGGATCCATTGACGTGCCCGGTGCGGGAGGAATCCGGTCCGCCGGGTACTCGGGCGGTGAGGCTTCCGGCGGTGGCATCGCCGCCGGAAGCGGTCCGAGAGGTCTTCGCCACAGGAAGGATCCGGCCAACCACAGAGCGCGACGGGAACCGGCCCGGGGGAACACCTGAGCGCGTACGCGCCTTGAAGCAGGAGACATGCTCCTCGTCCGGCGTCCGGGCGCGCCGGCGCGAACCGTGAGGGTGCGGGAAGGCGGCACGGCAGGGATGTGACAGCCGCATGCGGCGGTTTGCCGAACATGCGTAGGGTGCAGAGAACTCATCGGAGGAGGTGCGCCCGCCGAGGTGCACCGAGGCAGCGGTGGCGCGACGCGTGAAGGAGGGAGCCGGAGCGATGGGCGACCACAAAGAGCAGCAGCCCGTGCGGGTGGGCGCGGCCGTACGGCGACGCCGCCGCACGCTGGAACTCACCCTCGCGGTCGTCGCCGAGCGCAGCGGACTCTCCGTGCCCTTCCTCAGCCAGGTCGAGAACGACAAGGCCCGCCCGAGCCGCACCTCCCTGGAGAAGCTGGCCGACGCGCTGCGCACCACGGCCGTGGAACTCCTCGCCGCCGCCGACCCCGCGTGCAGCGTGGACGTCGTACGCGCCGAACCCGTCGCCGACGGCGACTTCGACCCGCGCACCCGGTCCCTGGTGCGCGGCCACCACCAGCTGCACGCCTCCGAGTTCACCGGCGACCACGACGCGGGCCGCGAGTTCCGGCACCGCAACGACGAGCTGATGTACGTCGCCGACGGCGCGGTGGAGATCGAGGCCGAGGGCCGGGCCTACCGGCTCGGCCGGGGCGACACCCTCTACCTGACCGGCGGGGTCCGCCACCGCTGGCGGGCCACCGTCCCGGACACCCGGGTGATCGTGGTCGCGGTCGCCGAGCACATCGAGGCCGTCCAGGACCGGTCCCGCTAGTCCTGGAGGCCGGTCCCGTGTGCCCATCCGGCGGGCCGCCGCACACCCGTGCGCGAGAGACCGGAAAAAAATCCGGCACCGATGTCGAGAACCCGCGTCCGGCTCCGTCCCCAGGGTGGAACGCGACCACAATGGGCCGCACCGGCACCGAGGAGAACCGCGATGGCCAAGTACCTGCTGCTGAAGCACTACCGGGGCGCCCCCGCCGCCGTCAACGACGTGCCGATGGACCGGTGGACCCCGGAGGAGATCTCGGCGCACCTGCAATACATGAGCGACTTCGCGGCCCGGCTGGAGAAGACGGGCGAGTTCGTGGACGGCCAGGCGCTGGCCCCGGAGGGATCCTGGGTCCGCTACGACGGCGAGGGGCGGCCGCCGGTCACCGACGGCCCGTTCGCCGAGACCAAGGACCTCATCGCCGGCTGGATGGTCATCGACGTCGACAGCCACGAGCGCGCCGTAGAACTCGCCGGGGAACTGTCGGCGGCCCCCGGGGCGGGCGGCAGGCCGATCCACGAGTGGCTGGAGGTGCGCCCGTTCCTGACCGCGCACCCCCACGCCACGGAATGCCCCCACTGACGGACGGGGGCCCCTGATGGACGAGGCCCTGCTCAGGAGCCTCACCCCGGGCGTGCTCACCGTCCTCGTCCGCCGCGGAGCCCCCTTCGCGGCGGCCGAGGACGCCCTCCAGGACGCGCTGGTCGAGGCGGTCCGGGTGTGGCCGGCCGATCCGCCGCGCGATCCCCGGGGCTGGCTGGTCACCGTGGCCTGGCGCCGGTTCCTCGACGCGGCACGGGCGGACGCGGCCCGGCGCCGGCGCGAGGACCTCGTCGAGGGGGAACCGGTGCCCGGGCCCGCGCCGTCGGCGGACGACACGCTCGGGCTCTACTTCCTGTGCGCCCACCCGTCGCTCAGCCCGTCCTCCGCGGTCGCGCTCACCCTGCGCGCCGTCGGCGGACTGACCACCCGCCAGATCGCCCAGGCCTACCTGGTGCCGGAGGCGACCATGGCGCAGCGCATCAGCCGCGCCAAGCGCACCGTCTCCGGCGTACGGTTCGACCGGCCCGGCGACGTCTCCACCGTGCTGCGCGTCCTCTACCTGGTCTTCAACGAGGGCTACTCCGGTGACGTCGACCTCGCCGCCGAGGCCGTCCGCCTCGCCCGGCAGCTCGCCGCCGCCACCCGCCACCCCGAGGCGGCGGGGCTGCTCGCCCTGATGCTGCTCCACCACGCCCGGCGCGCCGCCCGGACGGCCCCCGACGGCAGCCTGGTGCCGCTGGCCGAACAGGACCGGGGCCGCTGGGACACCGCGCTGATCGCCGAGGGCGTGGAGATCCTGCAGGCGGCCCTCGCCCGCGACCGGCTGGGCGAGTTCCAGGCCCAGGCCGCCGTCGCGGCACTGCACGCCGACGCGCCCACCGCCGGGGAGACCGACTGGGTGCAGATCGTCGAGTGGTACGACGAGCTGGCGCGCCTGACCGGCAGCCCGGTCGTCCGGCTCAACCGCGCGGTCGCGGTGGGGGAGGCCGACGGGCCGCGCGCCGGCCTGGCGGCGCTCGCCGCACTGGACCCCTCTCTGCCCCGGCACACCGCGGTGGCCGCGTACCTCCACGAGCGGGACGGCGACCTGGCCACGGCGGCACGGCTGTACGCCGAGGCGGCCGGCAAGGCGTTCAGCCTCGCCGAGCGCGACCACCTCACGCGCCGGGCCGCACGGCTCAACGCCCGCCGGAGCCGCTGAGAACCGCGCCCGGACCACGGTGCGGCACCCCGCCGCGACCCGGGGCTCCGCTGCGGCACCCGGCCGCGACCCGGCTCCGCCGCGCCCCGGGGCTCCGCTGCGGCACCCGGCCGCGACCCGGCTCCGCCGCGCCCCGGGGCTCTGGCGCGGCACCCCGCCGCGACCCGGCTCCGCCGCGCCCCGGGGCTCTGGCGCGGCACCCCGCCGCGACCCGGCTCCGCCGCGGCACCCGGCCGCGACCCGGCTCCGCCGCGCCCCGGGGCTCTGGCGCGGCACCCCGCCGCGACCCGGCTCCGCCGCGGCACCCGGCCCGCCCGGTGCGGGCGAGGAGGCACCGCTCGACTTCCGGGAGCGGCGCTGCCTACGATCGAGGGGAGGGCGTCGTGTGCCGGTCACCGGCCCGGTGCGGCACGGAAAGGTGCCCGTGAGATTGGCTTGCGGAGGCATTCACACATGTCTGTCGAGCTGAACCACACCATCGTCCACGCCCGGGACAAGCGGGAGTCGGCCGACTTCCTGGCGAACATCCTCGGGCTCGAGGCCGGGGCCGAGTGGGGCCCGTTCGTGCCGGTGGCCACCGGCAACGGCGTCACTCTGGACTTCGCCACCGTCCCGGACGACGCGATCGTCTCCGAGCACTACGCCTTCCTCGTCTCCGACGAGGAGTTCGACGCGGCCTTCGGACGCATCCGCGACGCCGGGATCACGTTCTGGGCCGACCCGCACCAGGAGCAGCCCGGCGAGATCAACCACCGCTGGGGCGGCCGCGGCCTGTACTTCGAGGACCCGGTCGGACACGCCATGGAGATCATGACGCGCCCGTACGGCGACGAGGGGCAGGCGTAGAGCCGCCGGTACGGCCGCCGGCGCGAGGGTCAGGCCGCCCGGTCCCGGGCCGCCCCGACCAGCGCCCGCACGACCCTGAGGTCCTCGCCCAGTTCCGGATGCCACTGCACCCCCAGCACCCAGCCGCGTTCCGCCGGCAGCTCCACCGCCTCCACGGTGCCGTCCGCGGCGTGGGCGCAGGGCACCAGCCCGGCACCGAGCCGCTCCACCGCCTGGTGGTGGTACGTCGGCACCGGGGTCTCCTCCGGCGCGATCCCGGCGTACAGCGTCCCCGGCACCGGCTTCACCGGATGGCTGCCGTAGGCGCCGACGACCTCCGCGTGGCCGTCGAGGTGCTGCACCAGCGTCCCGCCGAGCGCCACGTTCAGCAGCTGCATCCCCCGGCAGACCCCCAGCAGCGGCACCCGGGCGGCCAGCGCCGCCCCGATCAGCGCCAGCTCCCACGCGTCCCGCTCCGGCGCGGGCGGTCCGGTGAGCGGAGAGCGCACGGCGCCGTACCGCGCCGGATCGACGTCGGGGCCGCCCGCGACGACCAGCCCGTCCAGCCGGGCCACGGCGGCCGCGGCCCGCTCCGGCGCGTCCGGCGGCAGCAGGACGGCCACCCCGCCCGCCCGCTGCACATGGCGGGGATAGGTGGCGGGCAGCAGCACCGCGGCCATGTCCCACACGCCCCAGCGCGCGCTGCCCTCCAGGTAGGTGCTCACACCGATCAGCGGTTCCGCGCTCACGCCGTCTTCCTCCCAGACCCTCAAAGGTGCTCATCCATACCTTTGCAGAAGGCGGGTCACGCCAGGAAGCCCCGCAGCAGGGCCGCCGTGCCCGCGCAGTGCTCACGGGCGATGTTCCGCGCGCCGTCGGCGTCGCCGTCGAGCACCGCCTCCACCAGCGCGGTGTGCTGGCGCTGCGAGTGCTCCAGGTTGCGTACCAGCAGCGGGATGCAGTCCAGGAGCTCGTTGACCTGTGCGCGCACCGCCGCGTACTGGGCGGTCAGCGACGGCGAGCCGCACAGCTCGGCCAGGGTCAGGTGCAGCAGCGTGTCGAGCCGGCGGTAGTCACCGAGCGGGGCCTCGTGCGTGCGGCGCAGCGCCTCCCGCAGGCGGGCGCCCCGCTCCGCGTCGAGCCGGTGCGCCGCGCACAGCCCGGCCGCCCCCACTTCCAGCACCTCCCGGAAGCGCAGCACGTCCTCGATGTCGACCGCGGCGACGCGCCGGCGCAGCTCGTCCTCGCCGCCCGCGTCCGCGCGCGCCAGCACGAACGTTCCGCCGTAGCGCCCGCGCCGCGACTCCACCAGGCCCTGGTCCTGCAGCACCCTCAGCACCTCGCGCAGCGTCACCCGGCTGATCCCGAGCTGTTCCGCGAGCTCCCGCTCGGCCGGCAGCCGCTCGCCGCCGGGCACCAGGCCGAGCCGCACGACCTGGAGGATCTGCTCCAGCGCCTCCTCGAAGCCGTTGCCGGCCCGCACCGGCCGCAGCACGGCCGTGAGCCGCTCGTCCGGCACGTTCGGACCCTCGTCCCGCGACATCCGGCCGTATCCCCTTCCCAATCAATGGTTCTCCGCAATACCTTATGGCCCTCGGCCCGGCCGAAAAAAGCGAAGACGCCGAAGGAGGACCTCCCGTGGCAGACCGCACGCCCCCGCTGAGCGTCGAGGACCTGCGGGCCCTCGTCGCCGGTGGTGAGATCGACACCGTCGTCCTGGCCTTCCCCGACATGCAGGGGCGTCTGCAGGGCAAGCGGTTCGCCGCCGGCTTCTTCCTCGACGAGGTCCTCCGGCACGGCACCGAGGGCTGCAACTACCTCCTCGCCGTCGACACCGAGATGAACACCGTCGACGGCTACGCCATGTCCTCCTGGGACCGCGGCTACGGCGACTTCGCGATGCGCCCCGACCCGTCCACCCTGCGCCGCGTCCCCTGGCACCCCGGCACCGCGCTGCTCGTCGCCGACCTCGCCTGGGAGGACGGCTCCCCGGTCGCCGCCGCCCCGCGCCAGATCCTGCGCCGCCAGCTGGAGCGCCTCGCCGCGCTCGGCTACACCGCCCAGGTGGGCACCGAGCTGGAGTTCATCGTCTTCAAGGACAGTTACGAGCAGGCCTGGGACGCGAACTACCGGGGCCTGACCCCGGCCAACCAGTACAACATCGACTACTCCGTCCTCGGCACCGGCCGCATCGAACCCCTGCTGCGCCGCATCCGCAACGAGATGGCCGGTGCCGGCCTCACCGTGGAGTCGGCCAAGGGCGAGTGCAACCCCGGCCAGCACGAGATCGCCTTCCGCTACGACGAGGCCCTCGTCACCTGCGACCAGCACGCCCTGTACAAGACCGGCGCCAAGGAGATCGCCGCCCAGGAAGGCGTCTCCCTCACCTTCATGGCGAAGTACAACGAGCGCGAGGGCAACTCCTGCCACATCCACCTCTCGCTCGCCGACGCCGACGGCACCAACGCCATGGCCGGGGACGGCCCCGACGGCATGTCCGAGGTCATGCGGCACTTCCTCGCCGGACAGCTCGCCGCCCTGCGCGACTTCTCCCTGCTCTACGCCCCGAACATCAACTCCTACAAGCGGTTCCAGCCGGGATCCTTCGCCCCGACCGCCGTCGCCTGGGGCCACGACAACCGCACCTGCGCCCTGCGCGTCGTCGGCCACGGCCGCTCCCTGCGCTTCGAGAACCGCCTGCCCGGCGGCGACGTCAACCCGCACCTCGCCGTCGCCGGACTCGTCGCGGCCGGCCTGTACGGCGTCGAGCGGAAACTCGAACTGCCCGAACCCTGCCCCGGCAACGCCTACACCGCCGGATTCGCACACGTCCCGGCCACCCTGCGCGAGGCCGCCGCGCTCTGGGAGGACAGCCCGATCGCGCGGGCCGCCTTCGGCGAGGACGTGGTCGCCCACTACGGCAACATGGCGCGCGTCGAACTGGAGGCCTTCGACGCCGCGGTCACCGACTGGGAGCTGCGCCGCTCCTTCGAACGCCTCTGAAAGGTCACCACGTGTCCGACCCGCACGAGCTGAAGGTCCTCAACCCCGCCACCGAGCAGGTCGTCGCCACCGTCCCCGCCGCCGGCGCGGCCGACGTGGACGCCGCCGTCGTACGCGCCACGCGGGCCCAGACCGCCTGGGCCGCGCTCCCGCCCGCCGACCGGGCCCGGCAGCTGCGCCGCTTCGCCGACACCGTCGACGCGCACGTGGAGGAACTGGCCCTGCTGGAGGTCCGCGAGGCGGGCCACACCCTCGGCAACGCCCGCTGGGAGGCCGGCAACGCCCGGGACCTCCTGCTGTACGCGGCCGGCGGCGCCGAACGCCTCCTCGGCCGGCAGATCCCCGCACCCGGCGGCTGGGACATCACCTTCCACGAACCCCTCGGCGTCGTCGGCGTCATCGCCCCGTGGAACTTCCCCATGCCCATCGCCGCCTGGGGCTCCTTCCCCGCCCTCGCCGCGGGCAACGCCGTCGTCCTCAAACCCGCCGAGACCACCCCGCTCACCGCCCTGCGCCTCGCCGAGCTGGCCCTGGAGGCGGGCCTGCCCGAGCACCTCTTCCAGGTCCTGCCCGGCCACGGCCACATCGCGGGCCGCGCGCTCGTCGACCACCCCGGCGTCGCCAAGATCGTGTTCACCGGCTCCACCCGCACCGGCCGCGAGGTCATGGAGCGCTGCGCCCGGCAGATCAAGCCCGTCACCCTCGAACTCGGCGGCAAGAGCCCGAACATCGTCTTCGCCGACGCCGACGTCGAGGCCGCCCTCGACCCCTTCTCCTTCCTCGACAACTCCGGCCAGGACTGCTGCGCCCGCACCCGGATCCTGGTCCAGGAGACGGTGTACGAGCAGGCCCGCGAGTTCCTCGCCGGCGCGCTGGCCGCGGTCGTGGTCGGCGACCCGGCCGACGAGAAGACCCAGATGGGCCCGCTGATCTCCCGCGCGCAGGTCGAACGCGTACGGTCCTACGTCCCCGAGGGCGCCCCCGCCCTGCGCGGCGGCGTCCCGGACGGGCCCGGTTTCTGGTTCCCGCCGACCGTCCTCACCGGCGAGCGGCCGGACAGCGCGGCGGCCCGCGAGGAGATCTTCGGACCCGTCGCCGTCCTGCTCCCGTTCACCGACGAACAGGACGCGGTCCGCCTCGCCGACGACACCCCCTACGGCCTGTCCGGCTCCGTGTGGACCCGGGACCTCGGCCGCGCCCTGCGCGTCTCCCAGGCCGTCCGCGTGGGCAACCTGTCCGTCAACTCCCACTCCAGCGTCCGCTACTGGACCCCGTTCGGCGGCTTCAAGCAGTCCGGCCTCGGCCGGGAACTCGGCCCCGACGCCCTGACCGCCTTCACCGAGACCAAGAACGTCTTCATCAGCACGGAGGGCCCCGCACAGTGACCGACAACATCGTCTGCCGCCGCCTGTCCGGCCGTACCGCCGTCATCACGGGAGCGGGCAGCGGCATCGGACTCGCCACCGCCCGCCGCCTCGCCTCCGAGGGCGCCAACGTCGTCTGCGCCGACATCGACGCCACCGCCGGGAAGGCCGCCGCCGAGGAGGTCGGCGGACTGTTCGTACAGGCCGACGTCACCGACCCCGAACAGGTCGAGGGCCTGTTCGAGGCCGCGTTCGACACCTACGGCAGCGTCGACATCGCCTTCAACAACGCGGGCATCTCGCCGCCCGACGACGACTCCATCCTGGAGACCGGCCTGGAGGCCTGGAAGCGCGTGCAGGAGGTCAACCTCACCTCGGTGTACCTGTGCTGCAAGGCCGCGATCCCCTACATGCGCCGCCAGGGCAAGGGCTCCATCATCAACACGGCGTCCTTCGTCGCGCGGATGGGCGCGGCCACCTCCCAGATCTCCTACACCGCCTCCAAGGGCGGCGTGCTCGCCATGTCCCGTGAACTGGGCGTGCAGTTCGCCCGGGAGGGCATCCGGGTCAACGCCCTGTGCCCCGGCCCCGTCGACACCCCGCTGCTGCGGGAGCTGTTCGCCAAGGACCCGGAGCGGGCCGCGCGCCGGCTCGTGCACATCCCCGTGGGCCGGTTCGCCGAGGCCGACGAGATCGCCGCCGCCGTGGCCTTCCTCGCCAGCGACGACTCCTCCTTCGTCAACGCCACCGACTTCCTGGTCGACGGCGGGATCTCGGGCGCGTACGTCACGCCCCTGTAGGGACAAAGGTGTACGGTCCGCGCGTATGCGACAGCTTCCCGCGTGGACCCTGGCAGCGGCCGCCGCCCTGGCGGCCGCACCCGCCGCACCCGCCGCACCCGCCGCACCCGCCGCACGGGTTCGGGCCGGTGCCGACTGCCCCCGCCTCACGGCCCGTTGGCACGGGGACGACCGGGCCCGCCTGCAGCGGGTCGTCGACGCCTACGGCACCTGCTCCGGGCACCGGGGAGCGGTCGCTGCGTTCGACTGGGACAACACCGTCACCAAGAACGACGTCACCGACGCCACCCTCTCCTGGGCCCTGCGCCACGACGTCCTGCCGCGCCCGGCCCGCTGGAAGGACACCAGCGCCTGGCTCAGCGACGCCGCCGACCGGGCGCTGACGGCCGCCTGCGGCACCGGCGCGGGCGGCTCCCTGCGCACCTCCGACCGGCCCCGCTGCGCCGACGAGATCCTCGAGATCCGCGAGAACGCCACCACCGTGAGCGGCGCCCCGGCCTTCGCCGGCACCTGGAACCACCGGCGCACCGTGCCGGGTTACGCCTGGGTGCCGCAGCTCTTCGCCGGCCGGACCCCGGCCCGGCTCGCCTCCTACGCCGAGGCCGCCCGCCGCGAGGCCCTGGCCGCCCCCGTCGGCGCCACCCGCGTCCTCGGCACCCACACCGTCCCCGCCTACGTCCGCTACTACGACCAGCAGCGCGACCTCGTCCGCACCCTGCGGCGGGCCGGGTTCCGCGTCTACGTCGTCTCGGCGGGCGCCGAGCCCGTCACCGAGGTCTGGTCCCGCGCGATCGGCGTCGACGCCGCCCACACCCTCGCCATCCGCTCCGTCCTCGACCGGCGCGGCCGCATCACCACCCGCAACGAGGGCTGCGGCGGGGTCCCGGCCGGCGAGGGCACCGTGATCCCCTACATCGACGGCAAACGCTGCCGGCTCAACGAGGACGTCTACGGCATCCACGGCCCGGCCGCCTGGAAGAAGCAGCCCCCGTCCCGGCGGATCGCCCTCGGCGCGGGCGACGCCGACACCGACGTCACCTTCGTCGGCGACGCCACCGGCGCCCACCTCGTCGTCAACCGGAACAAGCCGGAACTGATGTGCCGCGCCTACGACGACGCCGACGGCCGCTGGGTGATCACCCCGATGTTCATCGGCCCCCTCCCGCGCAGGGCCGAGCCGTACCCGTGCTCGACCGGCGCGCGGACGGCCGCCGACGGCACCCGGGGGCCCGTACGGCGCCCCGACGGCTCCGTGGTGCCGGACCTGCCCGACACCGTCTTCTGAGACCGGCCCGGGCGGGACGCGGGTGACGGGTGCGCGCGACCGGGCGAGCGGGCGAGCGGGCGAGCGGATGGGCGAGCGGGCCTAGAGGAAGGTGTGCCCCTCGCCCCGGTAGGTCGGCACGGTCGCCGTCACCGTGTCCCCCTCGACGAGGTGCAGCGCGTCGAACCGCTCGCACAGCTCACCCGCCTTGGCGTGCCGGAACCACACCCGGTCGCCGATCAGCAGGTCGTCGGCGGCCGCGCCGAGCAGCGGGGTCTGCACCTCGCCCGCACCCTCCTGCGGGTCGTACGCCAGCCCCTCCGGCAGATACGGCACCGGCAGCCGGTCGCGTCCGGCCGCGCCCGAGGCCGGATAGCCGCCGCCCAGCACGGTGACGGCCCCGACACCCGGGCGCCGCACCACCGGCTGCGCGAACAGCGCCGCCGGACGGCCCCTGAACGACGTGTAGTTGTCGAAGAGCCGGGGCACGTACAGCCCCGAACCGGCCGCTATCTCGGTCACCGCGTCCTCGGCCGCCGTGTGCTGCACACTGCCCGTGCCGCCGCCGTTGACGAACTCCAGGTCCGGCACCGCGGCCCGCACCTCCCGCACCGCCGCCGCGCGCCGCTCCGCCAGCTCCCGGCGGGCCGCGCCCTGCATCAGCCGGACCGCCCGCGACCGCAGCGGCCGCCCGGCCACCGCGTCCCCGACGCCCGCGATGTGCCCCTCGTACGCCATGATCCCCACCAGCCGGAACCCCGGCCGCCCGGCCACCGCCCGCGCCAGCGCGCCCAGTCGGGCGGGGGAGTGCAGCGGGGAGCGGCGGGCGCCGATCCGCACCCGGCCGCCCAGCAGCTTCAGCGAGGTGTCCAACTCCAGGCAGACCCGCACCACTTCACGCCCGCCGTCCCGGGCGGCGTCGATGAGGTCGAGCTGGGCGACGTCGTCGACCATCACGGTGACGGCGGCGGCCGGCTTCGGATCCGAGGTGAGTTCGGCGAACCCCGCCCGGTCCGCCGACGGATAGGCGAGCAGCACGTCACCGAACCCCGAGCGCGCGAGCCACAGCGACTCGGCCAGGGTGTACGACATCACTCCTTGGAAGCCTTCCATGGCCAGCACCCGCTCCAACAGGGCCCGGCAGCGGACCGACTTGCTGGCGACCCGGACCGGCTTGCCGCCGGCGCGGCGGACCAGATCGGCCGCGTTGGCGTCGAAGGCCGCGAGGTCCACGATCGCGAGCGGTGCGTCGAGATGAGCGGTGGCCCGGTCGTAGCGGGCACGGTCAGCGGCGCGCGCAGTCATGACGGCAGCCTGCCAGACGCGATTACCACAGGGTAGGGGGACGTTCCGGGCAGATACCTCGCCCCCGCCGACCGGTTCTCCCTTCCCCGGGGTCAACCCGTAGAGTGACGCGCACGTACCGCGGAGGACACCCGGACGCCTCTTCTCGACCCGGATGCCGTACGAGTTCTTGATCCGGATGCCGTCCGAGCTGAACCGGGATGCCGATACAGCCGTACGGGTATGCGTGCCCGGACAGGCCTTTCGCTCCGGGCACGGCCGGCGAGCAGCGCGGCCCGCGTACGAGAGTCGGCCCGGGCACGAGGAAACGGGGGGTGCATGAGCACGGAAGCGCGCCGCGCCCCCGTACCTCCGCGCCCCACGACACCGCCGGTCCCCACGACGGACGACCACCTCGAGGACGAGCCCTCCGTGTTCACCCCGCGCGCCCCCCGCGGCGAGTCCGGCCCGCCCGCGGGCCCGTCCGCCGGAGCGGGACACCCCGTGGGCGCGCCCTCGGCGGCCCCCGCCCCGCCCGCGGCCTCCCCGGCGCCCGGCGCCTCCGCCGTGCCCACGGCGCCCGCGGTCCCCGCGAGCCCGCCCCCGCCGCCCGCCTCCGCCCGCTTCCCCGACGCCCCGCCGAGCGCGTCCCGCGCCCTGCGCCCGGACGTCACCGGCGCACGCACGGCCGTACCGCCGCACCGCGTCCCCGGCCCGGCGACTCCCGCGGGCGGCTCCGCGACACCCGGAGAGCGGGCCTCGGCGGTCCGCCCCGGCGGTCCGGCTCCGATGACGCCTCCGCGCGGTGCGGCCGTACCGGGTCCGGGAACGCCGGGTCAGGGGGCGTCCGCTGTCCGGACCGGTGTCGCGGATCCGACGGCATCGCCGCCTGCGCCGCCCGCGCCGGGGCCGACCGCGCCTACCGCGCCGGGGCAGGGGGTGTCCGCCGGCTGGAGCGGTGGTGCGGAGCCGATGGCTTCGCCGTTCCCGCAGGGGACGCCGGGGCACGGGGGGTCCGGTGCCCGAACCGGCGCCGGGGAGCCGATGGCTTCGCCGTTCCCGCCCGCCGGGCCGGGGCGGTCTCTGCCGGACCGGTCCGCTGGTGGCGGGGTTCCGGGGGAGTCGCCGTCGGAGACGACGGCACGGCTCCGGCCCGTTCCGGCCGCGCCCGCCCCCGGCGAGGGCGGGGCGTCGCCGTCCGCCGGTGCGGAGTCCGGGCCGTCCCGCCGTCCCGGCGCTCCGGCGGAATCCGCGTCCGAGACGACGCGGAGGCTCCGCCCGGTCCCGCCGGCGCCTGGTGCGCCCGCGTCCGCCGGTACCGGCCCTGCGTCCGCGCCCGCCGGTACCGGCCCCGCGTCTGCCGGTGCCGCTCCCGCCACCGCGCAGGGGGCGCCGCCCACGGCCCCGGCCTTCCCCGCCTCCCCGGCCCCGGCCGGGCAGCGCACCGGCTTCGGGCAGGCGGCGGCCTCTCCGGCCCCCGTCGGGCAGCCCGCCGGCTTCGGGCAGGCGGCCCCCGCCGGGTATCAGGCCCCCGGGGTTCCGGGCCCCGTGCCCCCGGCCCGGTCCGCCGCGCCCGGCACTCTCGGCGGCCCGCGCTCCGCCGGCCCCGGCGCCGGCGTTCCGGCCGGTGCGCCTGGTCACACCGGGGGACCCGGCCGTACCGGTTCCTTCGCCGGCTCCGGGTCCGGGCCCTCGCCCGACCCCGCCCACTCCTGGACCGCCGCCACCCGGCCCGTCGCCCCCTCCGGGGAGCCCGAGGCCTACGGCGAGCCGGCGCGGGAACGGCAGGTGGCGGCGTGGATGCGCGGCCGTACCGGTGCGGCCGCCGCCTGCCTGGTGCTCGGACTCGGCCTCATCGCCGGCGCCGTGACCGGCAGCTGGCTCACCGGGGACGGCGAGGGCGCCGCCTCCGCGAACGCGTTCGCCGCGGCCGCCCCCATGTGGCACAGCGTGCCGGTCGACCAGCTGTTCCCGCCCACCGTCCAGGGGACCGGCGCCGGACCCGGCGGCGCCGACCGGACCTGGACGAGGATCGCCGTGGCCCCGGACAGCGGCTGCGCCGACGCGTTCGACCCGCTGCTGGGCAAGGCCCTCGCCCCGGTCGGCTGCCGCCGCCTCCTGCGGGCCACCTACACCGACGCCACCCAGACCTACGTCACCACCGTCGGCCTCCTCTTCACCAAGGCCGACACCACCGCCACGGCCGCGCTCGCCGCCCGCTTCCACGACGAGCACCTGGACAGCCGGGCGGACCTCATGCCCCGGCCGTACGCCGCGAAGGGCACCCCGGCCGCCGGCTTCGGCGACGCGCAGCGTGCCACCTGGACGGTCAGGGTCCTCACGGACGCCCCCGTCGTCGTCTACACGGTCTCCGGCTGGGCCGACGGCCGTACCTTCGACGCGCCCCAGCCCGCCGCGGAGGCCGCCGGGTCCGGCGCCACCACGCCCCCCGCGCAGGCCGGCCTCGGCAACGAGGCCCAGGGACTGGCGGACCGGTTCGTCCGGCGCCTGCGCACGACCGTCAGCCCGGCCACGGAGAAGTCCCCATGAGGCGATCGACACGCGGCCCGCGCCGCACCGGCGCGACCACCCGCTCCGCCGCCATGACCCTCCTCCTGAGCGCCGCCCTCGCCCTGACGCCGTCCGCCGCGGCCCACGCCGACGGCATCCGCGCCCAGCAGTGGGGGCTGTCCGCGCTCCATCTGGACGAGGCCTGGCGCACCACCAAGGGCAAGGGCGTCACCGTCGCCGTCCTGGACACCGGCGTCGAGGCCGGCCACCCGGACCTCACCGGCAACGTCCTGCCCGCCAAGGACATGGTCGGCTTCGGCGCGAAGCCCGGGGACCGCGCCTGGGCCCGGCACGGCACCGCCATGGCGAGCATCATCGCCGGACACGGCCACGGGCCGGGCGACGGCGCGGGCGTCATGGGGGTCGCGCCCGAGGCGAAGATCCTTCCCGTGAGGGTCATCCTGGAGGACGGCGACGCCGCGCGCTCCAAGGCCCGCACCACCCGCGGCAGCGCCCTCGCCGACGGCATCCGCTGGGCCGCCGACCACGGCGCCGACGTCATCAACCTCTCCCTCGGCGACGACTCCGCCTCCGCACACCCCGAGCCCGGCGAGGACGAGGCCGTGCAGTACGCCCTGAAGAAGGGCGTGGTCGTCGTGGCCTCCGCGGGCAACGGCGGCGACAAGGGCGACCACGTCTCCTACCCGGCCGCCTACCCCGGCGTCCTCGTGGCCGCGGCCGTGGACAAGTACGGCACCCACGCCGCCTTCTCCACCCGCCGCTGGTACGCCGCGGTCAGCGCGCCCGGCGTGGATGTCGTGATCGCCGACCCCGACCACCGGTACTACGAGGGCTGGGGCACCTCGGCCGCCTCCGCCTTCGTCTCCGGCGCGGCGGCCCTGATCAAGGCCGCCCACCCCGACCTGGCCCCCGCCCAGGTCAGAACGCTCCTGGAGGACACGGCCCGCGACGCCCCCGTCGGCGGACGCGACGACTCCCGCGGCTTCGGCATGATCGACCCCGCGGCCGCGCTCAAGGCGGCCGGCCGCCTCCGCCCGCAGAGCCTCCGGCCGGCGGCCTACGGCGACCGCTACTTCGGCGCGGGTCCCGACACGGCCAGGTCCGGGTCCGGCACCACGGCCTGGGCCGCCCCGCTGGCGGGCGGCACCGGCGGCGTGCTCCTGGTGGCAGCGGTGATCCTCTGGAGGACCCGCCGGCCCCGCCCCTCGGGCTGGGACCGCCAGGTGCCCCACCCCTAGCGGGCGTCTCTCCGATCTTCGTGGGTCCGCGACGCCCGGCACGGCACTCGTGCCCGGGGTGTCGCGCCGGCCTCCCCGGGCCCGCGACGCCCCGCGGCCCACGCCTCGCGCACGGCCCCCGGCTACGACCCGGAAGCGAACCCCGACACCGCCGCCTTCGCCGTGGACTCCACCAGCGTGATCCCGGCCGCCTGGCTCGTGGTCCCCCGCGACAGCACCGCCACCAGGTACGCGTGCCCGTCCACCGTCACACGTCCGATGCTGTTCACCACCCACAGCCCGGTCGTGCTCCGCGGCAGCCACCCGTTCTTCAGCGCCGTCGAGCCCCCCGGGGCGGCGGCCGAGACACCCCAGCGCTGATCGCTCTCGACGGACTCCATCAAGGTGCGCGCATACGACCGCGACGCCGGACTCAGCTGCGACTTCTCCCCGAACACCTGCCGCAGCAGGGTCAGTTGATCCGCGGCGGTGGTCCGCGTCAGCCCCCACAGCCCGTCCTCGCCGCCGGAGGTCCCCGTCAGCCCGAACCGCTCGTTCGCCGCGTCCAGCCCCGCCGCCCGGCCGATCGTGTGCCACAGGGCCGTGGCGGAGGCGTTGTCACTGTTCTCGATCATCTTCGCGGCGTACGCCCGCTCGGCCGCCGTCAGCTCCCGGTCCGCGTCCTGGGCGCGGAGCAGCAGCGCCGCCAGGATGTCGACCTTGACGATGCTCGCCGTGTCGAAGGCCCCGTCCCCGCAGACCGCGCTGTCGCCGGAGGCCAGGTCGAGCACCGCCGCCGACACCTCGGCCCCGGCGGGCAACCGGACCGACCTCACGGCCTCGCGCAGCGCCGCGCTCCGGTTGACCGTCGCGGGTTCCGACACGGGTTCCACCGCCGCCTCCTCACGTGCCGGGGCCGAGGAGGAGGCCGCCGGCGACGCCGCCGACGATACGGCGCCCGCGCCGGAGTGCGCCCACGCCTTCACGCAGACCGTGCCGCCGGTCACGACCACGCCCACGGCGGCGACGGCGAGCGCGGCACGCAGGGCGGGGCGCCGCCGGGAGGGACCGCGCCGGGTGCCGCCCCGCCGGGCGGCGCGGCGGGGCAGGACGGAACGGGCACGGCGGTGGCGGGGTGCGGACGCGGAGGGCTCCATGCCCGCGATGCTCGGGGGGCCCGCTGTGCGTACCGTCGGTCCCGCGTGAGATCCGCGTCAGGGAATCCTGAGATTCCCGTGAGGGCCGTCGCGGCACAGGCGCACGCACCGCTGGAGCCGCAGGACCTCCCGTCCCCGGCCCCCGGACCCGCTGCCCCCGGCGGGCCAGGCGCCCACGCCCCTATAGGCTCGGTGACCGTGGCGAACAAGAACATTCCCGACCCCGGCTTCTCCGACGACGACGGCTCCGCCGACCCCCGGCTGAGCGCGGCGCTCGCCGCCTGGGCCGAGAACCGCGGCGCCCTGGGCCCCGTCCTGGAGGCGCTGAAGGGCGCCCGGCTGCTCGTCCCCGTCGTCGCCGTGCTGGGCGAGGTCGAGGAGGACGAGAACGGCCTGCGCCGCGAGAAGACGAGCGACATGGCCGTACCCACGCTGAAGGCCGCCGGCCGCGTCGCCCTGCCCGCCTTCACCTCCAGCGAGTCGCTGGCCCGCTGGGACCCCGAGGCCCGGCCCGTCGCCGTACCGCTGCACCAGGCGCTCCAGGCCGCGGCGCACGAGAAGGCGGACACCGTGGTGCTGGACCTGGCCGGACCCGTGCCCTTCGAGCTGACCGGTCCGGCGCTGCTCGCGCTCGCCGAGGGCCGCACCAGCACCGATCCGCTCACCGACCCGGCCGTCCTGGACGCCGTACGCGCCGCCGTGGCCGCCGAGCCCGCCGTGCTGCGCGCCCATCTCGGTCCCGGACCGGCCGACGGGGTCCTGGCCCTCGTCCTCGACCCGGCCGCCGCGCCCGCCGAGGCCGCCCGCGCGGTCGCCGGCCGGCTGGCCGCCGACGAAACACTGAGGGCCCGCCTGGTGCGGGGCCTCGACCTGGCACTTCTGCCGGCCGGGACCACGCCTCCTGGCGAGCCCTTGTTCGTGCGGGGGTGAAGCCGCCGCGGGTGTCCGCGGGGGGCGGACGGTCTAGCCGTAGACCGCGCCGGTGTACTTCTCGCCCGGTCCGTGACCCGGCTCGTCCGGGACCAGGGAGGCCTCGCGGAAGGCGAGCTGGAGGGACTTCAGGCCGTCGCGCAGCGGGGCCGCGTGGAACGAGCTGATCTCGGTCGTGCTCGCGTCCAGCAGACCGGCGAGCGCGGTGATCAGCTTGCGGGCCTCGTCCAGGTCCTTGTACTTCTCGCCCTCCTCGCTCAGCCCGAGCTTCACGGCGGCGGCGCTCATCAGATTGACGGCGACCGTCACGATCACCTCGACGGCGGGGACCTCGGCGATGTCGCGGGTCATCGCGTCGAAGTCGGCGTTCTCAGGAGGGGTTTCACTCATGCCCACACGATAGGCTCCCAGCCCCTCCGGGCCCCAGTCGGCCTCGGTTAGCCCTTCCCGGCCCGAGCTGCTAACCTTGTGTGACGACCGGCCGGACGCGCATGCCTTGCGGCGAGCGACCCGGCCCACAAGTGGAGGCTTCGAGCTCCCACCCGACCGTCCTCACGGACGGCGGGTCACCGGTCAGACGGATCCGTCGCCTCAGGCGAAGCGATCCGTCCGAGAGTACGCCCCGCGGCCATCGCGGCGGTGTTCCGGTAGTTCGAGGAACCCGCCTGTGATCGTCCGGGGCATTTTTTGTGCATCGGCGCGGTTAGGTCTTACGAACACAGACGTTACGCGGCTGTCCGCCAGACCGCCGCGTGGTGCTTACCGAGGAGGATCCATCAGCGCCGAGCCCCGCATCAACGACCGGATTCGCGTTCCCGAGGTGCGACTTGTCGGTCCCAGTGGCGAGCAGGTGGGTATCGTCCCGCTGGCCAAGGCACTGGAGCTTGCGCAGGAGTACGACCTGGACCTGGTCGAGGTCGCGGCGAACGCCCGTCCGCCCGTGTGCAAGCTCATGGACTACGGGAAGTTCAAGTACGAGTCGGCCATGAAGGCCCGTGAGGCGCGCAAGAACCAGGCGCACACGGTCATCAAGGAGATGAAGCTCCGGCCGAAGATCGACCCGCACGACTATGACACCAAGAAGGGTCACGTCGTCCGGTTCCTCAAGCAGGGCGACAAGGTCAAGATCACGATCATGTTCCGCGGTCGTGAGCAGTCCCGCCCCGAGCTGGGCTACCGACTGCTGCAGCGTCTCGCGGAGGATGTCCAGGACCTCGGTTTCGTCGAGTCGAACCCGAAGCAGGACGGCCGGAACATGATCATGGTCCTCGGTCCGCACAAGAAGAAGACCGAGGCTATGGCCGAGGCCCGTCAGGCGCAGGAAGCCCGCAAGGCGGACGCGAAGGCCAACCCCGGCCGCTCGCAGAACGCCGCGGACGTGGACAGCGCTGAGGAGCCCGAGGCAGCCGAGGCCGCCGAGGCGTCTGCCGAGGCCCCTGCCGAGGCTTCCGCCGAGGCGTGATCCCGGGGGGCGCGAGTCCCCGGAGGATTTAACCGATACAAGAGCGACGCTCCACCGTGCCCGGTTTCACGACCGGGCACCGGAGCGCCACCGACGAGGAGATAACGGCGCTATGCCGAAGAACAAGTCGCACAGCGGTGCCAGCAAGCGCTTCAAGGTCACCGGCTCCGGCAAGGTGCTCCGCGAGCGCGCCGGCAAGCGCCACCTGCTCGAGCACAAGTCGTCCCGCGTGACGCGCCGCCTCACCGGCACCGCCGAGATGGCCCCGGGCGACGCCGCGAAGATCAAGAAGCTTCTCGGCAAGTGACGTGAGCGGCGCTCCCACCGGGCGCCGTACGTCTTCACCGGGACCCAAACATTTCCGGGTCGTGCGAGTCTGAGTCCACTCCACGGCCCCGCTACAAGGAGTTAAAAAGTGGCACGCGTCAAGCGGGCAGTCAACGCCCACAAGAAGCGCCGGGCGATCCTCGAGGCGGCCTCCGGCTACCGCGGTCAGCGTTCGCGCCTGTACCGCAAGGCCAAGGAGCAGGTCACCCACTCGCTGGTCTACAACTACAACGACCGCAAGAAGCGCAAGGGCGACTTCCGTCAGCTGTGGATCCAGCGCATCAACGCTGCGGCCCGCCAGAACGGCATGACGTACAACCGCCTCATCCAGGGTCTGAAGGCCGCCAACATCGAGGTGGACCGCAAGATCCTCGCCGAGCTGGCCGTCAACGACTCCAACGCCTTCGCGGCGCTGGTCGAGGCCGCGCAGAAGGCGCTGCCGGCGGACGTCAACGCCCCCAAGGCTGCCTGACACCGCTCCGGCCTCGGGCCGACGTGACCGAGCGGACCCGTGGGCTCTCGCCCGCGGGTCCGTTCGCGTTGTGTGGTGCAGGATGGTTCGGCACCGCCGACGACCGCCGTCGTCGATCACCGCTGCGGCGACAAAAGGCATGCGCCCATGGCGCGAAGAAGTTGAGGTGACGTTCGATGCCCCCCGTCAGCCCCGAGCTGATCTCCCCCCGCTCCGCCCGTGTGAGCGCCGCCCGGCGCCTCGCCAAGCGGAACTTCCGGGGCAAGGACCGGCTGTTCCTGGCCGAGGGGCCGCAGGCCGTGCGGGAGGCCGCCGCCCACCGGAGCGGCGGACAGGCGACCCTCGTCGAACTGTTCTCCACCGTGGAGGCCGCGGAACGCTACGCCGACATCGTCGCCGCGGCACGTGAGGCCGGCGCCCGCGTGCACCTGGCCTCCGAAGAGGTCATCGCCGACATCTCCACCACCGTCACCCCGCAGGGCCTCGTAGGCGTCTGCAGGTTCCTGGACACCCCGTTCGAGGACATCCTCGCGGCCCGTCCGAAGCTCGTCGCCGTCCTCGCCAACGTCCGCGACCCCGGCAACGCCGGTACCGTGCTGCGCTGCGCCGACGCCGCCGGCGCCGAGGCCGTCGTCCTCACCGACGCCTCCGTCGACCTGTACAACCCCAAGGCCGTCCGCGCCTCCGTCGGCTCCCACTTCCACCTCCCCGTCGCCGTGGGCGTGCCCGTCGAGCGCGCCGTGGCCGAGCTGAAGAAGGCCGGCGTGCGCATCCTCGCCGCCGACGGGGCCGGCGACCACGACCTCGACGAGGAACTGGACCGGGACACCATGGGCGGCCCGACCGCCTGGGTGTTCGGCAACGAGGCGTGGGGGCTGCCCGAGGAGACCCGCGCCCTCGCCGACGCCGTCGTGCGCGTCCCCATCCACGGGAAGGCCGAGAGTCTGAACCTCGCCACCGCCGCCGCCGTATGTCTCTACGCGTCGGCGCGTGCACAGCGCGCCTCCGGAGGGTGCCGCTCCGTCACCGCGAGCTAGTAGGGTGACGGACTCGGGGCCCTGCGCCGGCTGAGAGGTGGGGTACGGGGATGAGTGTGGTGGGCACGAACACTGTGCCGGACGAGCGCGGCGCGCACCGCGCACCCGCGCCCCGCAGCGATGACCCCACCGTCCTGGGCTTCGACCCCGACCAGCTGCCCGACGGCCTCGTCGTCGCCGACGAGCACGGCCGCGTGGTCTGCTTCAACGCCGCCGCCGCCCGCATCACCGCCGTCCCCGCCGCCGACGCCCTCGGCGCGCCGCTGGACAGGGCGCTGCCGCTGGAGGATCTGGAGGGCCGCCGCTGGTGGCAGCTCACCGACCCCTACGGCGGCCTCGCCATCCGGGTACGGCAGCCCGAGCGCAACCTGCTCCTGCCCGGCGGCCGTGAGGTGCTCGCCAGCGCCCGGTACGTGCGCGCCGAGCCCCTCGGGCCCGTGCGGCGCGTCGTCGTCACCCTCCGCGACACCGAGGCCCGCCGCCGCACCGAACGCAGCCACGCCGAGCTGATCGCCACCGTCGCCCACGAGCTGCGCTCCCCGCTGACCTCGGTGAAGGGCTTCACCGCCACGCTGCTGGCCAAGTGGGAGCGCTTCACCGACGACCAGAAGCGGCTGATGCTGGAGACCGTGGACGCCGACGCCGACCGCGTCACCCGGCTCATCGCCGAGCTGCTCGACATCTCCCGGATCGACAGCGGGCGCCTGGAACTGCGCCGCCAGCCCGTCGACATCGGCGCCGCCGTCGGACGGCACATCCAGGCCTACGTGGCCGCCGGACAGCCCGCCGACCGCTTCCTGCTGCGCATCGAGCAGCCGCTGCCCGACCTGTGGGCCGACCCCGACAAGGTCGACCAGGTCCTGAGCAACCTGCTGGAAAATGCGGTGCGCCACGGCGAGGGAACCGTCACCATCGGTGTCACGCCCTCGGCGTCCCCCCGCGAGGGCGAGGACGGCGAGCACGCGGCCACGTCGGTCACGGTGAGCGACGAGGGGCCCGGCATTCCGGAGGAGTCCATGAACCGCGTCTTCACCCGCTTCTGGCGGGGCAGCAAGCGCGGCGGCACCGGTCTCGGGCTGTACATCGTCAAGGGCATCGTCGAGGCGCACGGCGGCACCATCACGGTCGGCCGCGCCGCGGGCGGCGGCGCCGAGTTCCGATTTACGTTGCCCGTGGCGGCGCCCGCTTATCTGAGCTGAGCCGCACACGGGCGCATTCGCCCATCCCAACCCCGTTAGACTCGGCCTTTGGCACCTTTGTGTCCCACACACGGCCCTCCGAGTCGCGGACGGGGACCTCCAGCCAGCCAATCGGAAGCACGGGAAGAGATGTCGGCACCGAATAAGTCGTACGACCCTGTAGAGGTCGAGGCGTTGAAACCGGAAGAGATCGAGCGCATGCGGGACGAGGCGCTCGCCGCCTTCGCGGCCGCGGACTCCCTGGACGCGCTGCACGAGGCCAAGGTCGCCCACACCGGCCCCGCCTCCCCGCTGTCGCTGGCCAACCGCGAGATCGGCGCCCTGCCCCCGCACGCCAAGGCGGACGCCGGCAAGCGTGTCGGCATGGCCCGCGGCGCCGTGAACAAGGGCCTGGCCGCGCGCCAGACGGAGCTGGAGGCCGAGCGGGACACCCGCGTGCTGGTGGAGGAGGACGTCGACGTCACCCTGCCGTACGACCGCGTCCCGGCCGGCGCCCGGCACCCGCTCACCACGCTCTCGGAGCGCATCGAGGACGTCTTCGTGGCCATGGGCTACGAGGTCGCCGAGGGCCCCGAGGTCGAGGCCGAGTGGTTCAACTTCGACGCCCTCAACATCGGCCCGGACCACCCGGCCCGCGGCGAGCAGGACACCTTCTTCGTCGCCGGCGCCGACGGCGAGGCCGAGTCCGGTGTCGTCATGCGCACCCACACCTCGCCGGTCCAGATCCGCTCCCTGCTGAGCCGCGAGCTGCCGGTCTACGTGGTCTGCCCCGGCCGTGTGTACCGCACCGACGAGCTGGACGCCACGCACACCCCGGTCTTCCACCAGGTCGAGCTGCTGGCCGTGGACGAGGGCCTGACCATGGCCGACCTCAAGGGCACCCTGGACCACATGGTCCAGTCGCTGTTCGGCGAGGGCGTGAAGACCCGGCTGCGGCCGAACTTCTTCCCCTTCACCGAGCCGTCCGCCGAGATGGACATGGAGTGCTACGTCTGCCGCGGCGAGTCCGTCGGCAACCCGGACCGGCCCTGCCGCACCTGTTCCAGCGAGGGCTGGATCGAGCTGGGCGGCTGCGGCATGGTCAACCCCAAGGTGCTGGCCGCCTGCGGCGTCGACCCGGAGAAGTACAGCGGGTTCGCCTTCGGCTTCGGCATCGAGCGGATGCTGATGTTCCGCCACAACGTCGATGACATGCGAGACATGGTCGAGGGTGACGTCCGGTTCACCCGGCCGTTCGGGATGGAGATCTGATGCGGGTCCCGCTTTCCTGGCTGCGGGAGTACGTCGATCTCCCCGCCACCGAGACCGGCCGCGACGTGCAGGCCAAGCTCGTCTCGGCGGGCCTCGAGGTCGAGACCGTCGAGCAGCTCGGCGCCGACCTCAAGGGGCCGCTCGTCGTCGGACAGGTGCTGACCATCGAGGAGCTGGAGGGCTTCAAGAAGCCGATCCGCTTCTGCACGGTGGACGTCGGCACCGCCAACGGCACGGGTGAGCCGCAGGAGATCGTCTGCGGCGCCCGCAACTTCGCCGTCGGCGACAAGGTCGTCGTGGTCCTGCCCGGCGCCGAGCTGCCCGGCGGCTTCGCGATCGCCGCGCGCAAGACGTACGGCAGGACCTCCCACGGCATGATCTGCTCCGGCGACGAGCTGGGCATGGGCGACGACGGCAGCCACGGCATCATCGTGCTGCCGCAGGAGACCGAGGCCGGCCGCGACGCCATCGAGCTGCTGGAACTGGTCGACGAGGTCCTGGACATCGCCGTCACCGCCAACCGCGGCGACTGCCTGTCCATCCGCGGCGTCGCCCGCGAGGTGGCCATCGCCTACGGCCTCCCGCTGCGCGACCCGGCCCTGATCGACGTACCGGCCCCGAACGCCTTCGGCTACCCGGTCCAGGTCTCCGACCCCGTCGGCTGCGACCGCTTCACCGCGCGCACCGTCACCGGTCTGAGCCCCGAGGCCCGCTCCCCGATCTGGCTCCAGCGCCGGCTGCAGAAGGTCGGCATGCGTCCGATCTCGCTCGCCGTCGACGTCACCAACTACGTGATGATGGAGCTGGGCCAGCCCCTGCACGCCTACGACCGCGGGCTGGTCGAGGGCACCATCGGCGTGCGCCGGGCCGCGGAGGGCGAGAAGCTCGTCACCCTCGACGGCGTCGAGCGGAAGCTGCACGCCGAGGACCTGGTCATCACCGACGAGCGCGGCCCCATCGGCCTCGCCGGCGTGATGGGCGGCGCCGACACGGAGATCGCCGACCACGAGGACGAGGCGAACGCCACGACCGGCGTCGTCATCGAGGCGGCGCACTTCGACGCCGTGTCGATCGCGCGGACGGCCCGCCGTCACAAGCTGTCCTCCGAGGCCTCCCGCCGCTTCGAGCGCGGCGTCGACCCGCAGGCCGCCGCCGCGGCCGCGCAGCGCACCGTGGACCTGCTGGTCCTGCTCGCGGGCGGCACCGCCGAGGCCGGCGTCACCGAGGTCGTCGCGGCCTCCGCGCCGCGCACGGTCCACATGCCGGCGACGCACCCGGACACCGTCGCGGGCGTCGCCTACGGCCGTGAGACCGTCGTCCGCCGCCTCCAGGAGATCGGCTGCGACGTCATCGGCCAGGACGAGCTGACGGTCACCGTCCCGTCCTGGCGGCCCGACCTGACCGAGCCGAACGACCTCGCCGAAGAGGTCATCCGGCTGGAGGGCTACGAGAACCTGCCCTCCACGCTGCCCAAGCTCCCCTCGGGCCGCGGTCTGACCCACCGTCAGCGGCTGCACCGCCGGGTGGGCCGGGCGCTGGCCGGCACCGGCTTCATCGAGGCGCCGAGCTACCCGTTCGTCGGGGAGCAGGTCTTCGACCAGCTCGGCCTGGACAAGGACGACCCGGCCCGCCGCGTCGTCAAGCTGGCCAACCCGCTGAACGACGAGGAGCCCGCGCTCCGCACCACGCTGCTGCCGGGCCTGCTCGCCGCGCTGCGGCGCAACGACGGCCGCGGCTCGCACGACCTGGCCCTCTTCGAGACGGGCCTGGTCTTCCAGCCCCGCGAGGACCGGCGCGCCGGCGGTCACCTCTCGGTCGACCGCCGTCCCACCGAGGCGGAGATCGCCGAGCTGAACGCCGCGCTGCCTGTGCAGCCGCGCCATGTCGCCGCCGTCCTCGCGGGCGCCCGCGAACAGGCCGGCTGGTGGGGCAAGGGCCGTCCGGCCGACTGGGCCGACGCGATCGAGGCGGCGCGTGCCGTCGCGCGTGAGACCGGTGCCGACCTGATCGTGCGCAAGGGCCGGTACGGCCCCTGGCACCCGGGCCGCTGCGCCGAGTTCGCGGTCGTCGTGGACGGTACGGAGAAGGTCGTCGGCCACGCCGGCGAGCTGCACCCGCGGGTCGTCAAGGCCCTGAGCCTGCCCGACCGCACCTGCGCGATGGAGCTGGACCTGGACGCCCTGGAGGCCGCGGGCGACGACACCCCCCAGGCGCCGGGCATCTCGTCCTTCCCGGTCGCCACGCAGGACGTCGCCCTCGTGGTGGACAAGCCGGTCGCGGCCGTCGAGGTCGAGGCCGCGCTGCGTGAGGGCGCCGGTGAACTGCTGGAGTCCATCCGGCTGTTCGACGTGTACGAGAACGCCGCTCAGCTCGGTGAGGGCAAGAAGTCGCTGGCGTACGCGCTGCGCTTCCGCGCGGCGGACCGGACGCTGACCGTGGACGAGGCCTCGGCCGCCCGGGACGCGGCGGTCGCCCTCGCGGGCGAGCGCACCGGGGCCGCGCTCCGCGGCTGATCACCGCCGGGTTCCCGCTGTCGGCCGGTCACGGTTCTCCGTGGCCGGCCGCACGGCTTCTCCGGCACGGCACGGCTCCGGGTCTCCAGGCTGCGGGCTCCGGGTCCCCAGGCCTGCGGGCTCCGGGTCTCCGGTGCTCCGGGCTCCGTGCTGCGGGCAACCGGGCTCCGGACGGTCCGCCGATGGTGGTCGCCGCATAAATGCGGCCGCCCCGCAAGGGATCACTCGTTTGAGTGGGAGTCGGACGGGATCCGGCCCGTTCCGGCCACGTGTGTGAACAGAATCGGACCGGCCTTTCGGGGCCGGTCCGTCTGCTTTGCCGGAGCCCGTCTGGGGGACCGCTGGCATGATCCGCACCACGGCACAGACACCCACCGCGCGCAGGGCCGTACTGCCCCTGATCTGGGGCGGTGTGGCCGTCGCCTACCCGGGCTGTCCACTCGCCCAGCAGAACGGCCTCGGCGCGCGAGTCGTCACCAGCACGGTGTTCTTCGCGGTCGGCGCCGGTCTCCTGTGCCATGCCCACCGCACCCTGCTGCGGGAACTCCGGCAGGCCCGCAGAGTCGCGGGCGCCGCCCAGCGTGTGCTGCTGCGGCCCCTGCCGCCCCGCCTCGACGGACTGCACCTGGCCGCCGCCCAGTTGTCGGCCGACCGGGGCGCGAGCATCGGCGGCGATCTGTACGAGGCCGTGGCCACCGAGCACGGGGTCCGGGTGGTCATCGGCGATGTGCGCGGCCATGGGATCGCCGCTCTCGGCACGGTCGCCGCGGTCCTGGGCAGCTTCCGGGAGGCCGCCCACGACGAGTCCGAACTCGGCGCCGTCCTGGGCCGGTTGGAGCGGGCCCACGCCCGCCATCTGCGGGAGCGCTCGCGCGCCGACCACCCGTCGAGCGGGGAGGAGCCCGGACCGCCGGTGGCCGAGGAGTTCGTCACCGTCCTGCTTCTGGAGATCGGCCGCGACGGCGAGGTGCGCGCGCTCAACTGCGGGCATCCCTGGCCGTATCTGCTCAGCGGCACTCGCGTGGAGCCGCTGAGCACCGCCGAACCCCTCCCGCCCCTGGGCCCGTTCCCGCTGCCGTCCGACCTGGGACCCCAGTCGTGCGGCCGTCTGCTGCCCGGGGACTCCCTGGTCCTGTTCACGGACGGCGCGGAGGACGCGAGGGACGCCAGAGGGCGGTTCTTCCCGCTGGCGGCGGCGCTGCGGGAGATCGTGCGCGGACATCCGGTCACCCCGCAGGCCGTGCTCCGGGCGGTGTTCGGGGCGCTCTCGGCCCACATCGGCGGCCGCCCCACGGACGACATCGCCGTACTGGTCCTGCGCAACGGGCGTCGGCAGGCCCAGGCGCCGGAGGAACGGGACGACGCCCCCGGCGAGGTGGCACCGGCCGGCCCGGCGCCCGCCGGCCCCCGGTCCACGACGCACCGTTAGCCGCACCGGCAGTGGTACCGCCGACCGCTTCCCGGACACCTCTCGCCTCGCAACTACGGCGGTCGTGGGTCGACTTGAGTGCGCCTTCACGACCTCCCGGGGCGCGTGCGGCCGGGGTATGCGGTGCAGGGGTGCGCCTGCGGGCCGCACCCGGACGAGGCGCCCCGGGAGGTCGTATCCGGCCAGGCCACCGCTGTAGGAGGGGGAGCCGGCGGCCTGGCCGTCCTCTTGCGAGGCACCTCAGTCAACCGGCACGCGACGTTCCGCGACAGTGCGCACACGCTCCGGATGCGCGTGTTCCGTTCACACCCCGTGTGAACGCGGATTCACTACGCTGGCGGCACCAAGCCACTCGGGGGCGACCCATGCAGCCGAACACTCTGCTCGACGCGATCCTGGACGAGGCGGGTGTCTCGCACGCCGGTCTCGCGGCCCACGTCAACCAGGCGGGCCGGAGACGGGGCCTCGCGCTCCGGTACGAACACACCGCCGTGGCACGCTGGCTGAAGGGCCAGCGGCCGCGCGGCCAGGTGCCCGACCTGATCTGCGAAGTGCTCGCCGCGCGCCTCCAACGGCCCGTCACCCTGGACGACATCGGCCTCGGAGTGCCCGGCGAACCGGCCACCGCGCACGCCGGTTCGCTGTCCGGCTTCGTCGAGCGGGCCACCGCCCTGTGGCGCTCCGACGAACAGCAGCGGCCGCATGTGCTCGGCGCCCCGGCGGTGACCGGCACGCCCGCCGTGATGCCGGTGTGGGAGTGGGAGAACCCGCCCGAGGACGTGGACGTCTCGCGCGGCGGCCAGAACCGCGTCACCCCGGCCGACATCGAGATGCTGCGCAGCGCCCGCGCCCACTATGAGCAGCTGTACCGCAAGGCCGGCGGCATCGCGACCCGCACCCGGATCGTCGGCTTCCTCAACACCGAGGCCGCGCCCCTGCTGCGCGGCGGCTACACCGACGCCACCGGCCGTCAACTGCACCGCGCGACAGGCGGGTTGGTGGCGATCGCCGGGATCTGCGCCTACGACTCCGACGCGCACGGCCTCGCCCAGCGCTACTTCCACCAGGCGCTGCGGCTGGCGAAGGCCAGCGGGGACCAGGGGCTCGGCGCCTACGTCATAGCCCTGTTGGTCAACCAGTCGCTGTTCATGCGGGAGTACCGGCAGGCGGTCGCCTTCGCCGAGGCCGCGCTGCGCACCGCCGGCCGGCACATCACCCCCGCCCTCGCCTCGGATCTGTACGCGATGCAGGCCAAGGCGTACGCCCATCTCGGCGATTCGGGGAGCGCGCTGTCCTGCATCCGGCGTGCCGAGACGGCCGCCGAACACATCCGGCGCGGGCACGAGCCCGACGAGACCGGCTACGTCCAGCCGGGCCTGGTCAACGTCCAGGTGGCCGAGGCGCTGCTCAGCCTCGGGGAGCTCGCGGCGGCCCGGGAGCACGCGGCGGCGGCGGTGGACAACCCCGCGCACGACCGGGGCCGGGTGCACCGGCTCGCCATGCTCAGCACGATCGAACTGCGCCAGGGCAACGCGGAGAACGCGGTGGCCATCGCCGTCCAGATGGCCGAGCAGGCGCGGGGGATGGAGTCCCAGCGGCTGCGGGACAGACTCCGCGCCGTACGCGAACACCTGACGCGCTGCGGCTCGGCGGGCACCGCCGAGGCCGCCGAACTCATCGACGGGGCGCTGCGCGTGCCCCTGCAAGGGCCACGCGCCCTGTAGGCCCGAAGAAGTCCCTGCTGCGATATTGCCCCTTACTCAGCGGAAGGTGGCAGAACCGTGCAGTGGACGAAACAGAACGAACAAAATGTGTATGCAAACCGCTGGTTCAGCGTCAATCTCGCGGATGTCGAGCTGCCGGACGGCCGGCATCTCGACCACTTCGTCATCCGGTTGCGGCCCGTCGCCGTCGCCACGGTCGTCAACGAGTCGGACGAGGTCCTGCTCCTGTGGCGCCACCGGTTCATCACGGACAGCTGGGGCTGGGAACTGGCCGCGGGGGTCGTGGAGGACGGCGAGGACATCGCGGGCGCGGCCGCCAGGGAACTGGAGGAGGAGACCGGCTGGCGGCCGGGACCGCTGAAGCACCTGATGACGGTGGAGCCGTCCAACGGCCTCACCGACGCCCGGCACCACATCTACTGGTCCGACCGCGGCGAGTACACCGGTCACCCCGTGGACGACTTCGAGTCGGACCGCCGGGAATGGGTCCCGCTCAAAGTCGTCCCCGATCTGATCGCCCGCGGGGAGGTCCCGGCCGCCAACATGGCGGCCGCGTTGCTCCTGCTGCACCACCTCAGGCTCGCGGAGGGCTGAACCCGTCCTTCGCTAGTGGGCCAGGGCCTGCCAGACGGCGACGGCGAGTGCTCCGAGGGCGGTGAGCGCGGCGACCGAGGGGAGCGGCCAGCGTGCGTGCTCCAGGGAAGTCATACGGGAGTTCAGCTCGTCCAGTTCCTTGGCGCTCTCCTCGGTGCGATGGCTGAGCAGGGCCAGCCCTCCCTCGACACGCGCGTAGGCGACGTCGAGGCGGCGGCGTAACTCTGCGAGTTCTCCGTGAACCACGGGATGCTCCGGGTCGATGGTCACGGTCCACTCCTTTCCGTGGTCGGATGCACGGGTTCCGCATCCCTTGCATGCGCATGAAGAGTCAACTCGCCTGGTGGGCGCGTGGGGAGCGTGTGCGAGCGGCATATGCGTGCCCGGCGCGCACACGGTGTGTGAAACGCGCGGGCCCGGCACCGAAGTCCGGTGCCGGGCCCGCGGTGGTCGCAGCCGGTAGTCGCCGCGCCCGAGGACGCCTGGTGTCAGCCGTAGTTGTAGAACCCGGAGCCGGTCTTGCGGCCCAGGCGGCCCGCCTCCACCATGCGCTGGAGCAGCGGGGGAGCGGCGTACAGCGGCTCCTTGTACTCGGTGTACATCGAGTTCGCGATGGAGACGATCGTGTCCAGGCCGATCAGGTCCGACAGCCGCAGCGGGCCCATCGGGTGGGCGCAGCCCATCTCCATGCCGTTGTCGATGTCCTCGCGGCTCGCGATGCCCGACTCGAACATGCGGATCGCGGACAGCAGGTAGGGCACCAGCAGCGCGTTGACGACGAACCCGGAGCGGTCCTGGGCGCGGATGGCGTGCTTGCCCAGCACCTTCTCGGCGAAGATCTGCGCGCGGCTGAGGGTGCCCTCGGAGGTGGTGAGCGCCGGGATCAGCTCGACCAGGTTCTGCACCGGGGCCGGGTTGAAGAAGTGGATGCCGACGACGTGGTCGGGGCGCGAGGTGGTGACCGCCAGCTTCACCAGCGGGATGGAGGAGGTGTTGGAGGCGAGGATCGCGTCCGGGCGGGTCACCACCTGGTCGAGCACCTGGAAGATCTCGGTCTTCACCTGCTCGTTCTCCACGACGGCCTCGATGACCAGGTCGCGGTCGGCGAACTCGCCGAGGTCGGTGGTGAAGCTCAGCCGCGTCAGCGAGGAGTCCCGCTCCTCCTCGCTGATCTTGCCGCGCTCGGCGGCCTTGGCCAGGGAGTTGAACAGCCGGGTACGGCCGATCTCCAGAGCCTCGCCGGTGGTCTCGGCGACCTTCACGTCCAGTCCCGCACGGGCGCACACCTCGGCGATGCCCGCGCCCATCTGACCACAGCCGACGACTCCGACGCGCGCAATGTCCGTGCTGCCCGTCACATCGTTCCCTTCGCTGGTTCTCCGGCTCGGCGGGACTGCCGGGTTCGGCGCCCGCCTCCGTCCGTGCACGTTACCGCCAAGTATCGATGATCGATCGGGCGGGTGGAGGGCATCCTAATGCGCGAGACGATCCGTGACGGCGCGGATCCGGAGCGTGCGGGGTGCGCGGATGAGGCGGATGTCACGGCGGGCGTTCACGCTGACGGGCCTGACGACCCTGGCCACGGCCCACACGGCGGCCGCGGCACCCCTGGAGCCGGGACAGGCCTCCCCGCAGGACCCGCACGGCCCGCACGGCCCGCAGGACCCCCTCGGCTCCCGCGCCCCGCACCCTCCGCGGCGCGGTACGACGCAGATGCGCGGGGTGTGGATCGCCGCCGTCGGCAACCGGGACTGGCCCTCGCGGCCGGGCCTCGGCGCCACCGCGCAGCGCAAGGAGCTCACCGCCCTCCTCGACCGGGCGGTGCGTGACCGGCTCAACACGGTGATCCTCCAGGTGCGGCCCACGGCGGACGCCCTGTGGCCCTCGCCCTACGAGCCCTGGTCCGAGTGCCTCACCGGCACCCAGGGCCGAAGCCCCGGCTGGGACCCGCTCGGCACCGCGGTCCGTGAGGCCCACGCCCGGGGCCTGCGGCTGCACGCCTGGTTCAACCCGTACCGGATCGCCAACCACGCCGACCCCGGCCGGCTGGCCCCCGCGCACCCCGCCCGCAAGCATCCGGACTGGGTCGTGACCTACGGCGGGAAGCTGTACTACGACCCGGGACTGCCCGAGGTCCGCGCCTTCGTGCAGCGGGCCATGCTCGACGCGGTCGCCCGCTATCCCGTGGACGCCGTCCACTTCGACGACTACTTCTACCCCTACCCGGTCGCCGGCCAGACCTTCGACGACGACGCCGCCTACGACCGCTACGGCGGCGCCTTCGCCACCCGGGCCGCCTGGCGCCGCGACAACATCGACAGGCTGGTCAGGGAGATGGCGGCGGGCATCAGGAAGACGCGGCCCGGCACCCGGTTCGGGATCAGCCCCTTCGGGGTGTGGCGCAACGCCGCCACCGACGCCCGCGGCTCGGACACCCGGGCGGGCGTGCAGACGTACGACGACCTGCACGCGGACACCCGCAAGTGGGTCCGTGAGCACTGGATCGACTACATCGTCCCGCAGCTGTATTGGTCGGCACACCCGCTTGACCAGCAGGTTCCTGCTAACTATGCCGTTCTTCTGCCCTGGTGGGCGGAGGTCGCGAGGGGCTCTCGGACGCAGCTCTACATCGGGGAAGCCCTCTACAAGGCGGGCGACCCGGCACGGCCCGCGGAGTGGCAGGACCCGGCCGAACTGTCCCGCCACCTCACCCTCGCCAAGGGGCACCCAGAGGTGCGGGGGCATGTGTTCTTCGCGGCCAAGGAGGTAGCGGTGGACCGGATCGGGGCCATGGCCCGGGTGGTTGCCGACCATTACCAGCGGCCGGCGCGGGCGCCCCGATGAATTGAAGGGCAGGCCGCCTTCGGGGCGGCCTCAGAGATCTTGAGTCGGCATCCTGAATCGGAACTGGCTCTTAGTTCCGCCAGATGCCTTGCGCGAGCGTCACTGTCCAATCCGCGCTGGACTGGACACGGATGAGTGCCGGTCCGTTCAGCCTGCCCTTGCCGTTGCAGGTGCCTTTCCCGGCGATCAGCCGCTGCCCTGGCTCGCCGTCGTCCGTCAGCTCTTCGAGCCAGAACGTTCCGCCGTTGTTCTGGGTGGCCCGGATCGTGGCCGGTCCGCCCAGGTAGCGGAAGACGTACGGGCCACGGGAGTTCAGCTTCGACTCCAGCACCGGTACGTGCTCGTCGAGCGACTGCAGCCACACGCGCCAGGGGCCGTGCCCCGCCACCTTGACGCGAACCGTACCGAAGCCGTTCGCGGGGAGTGGCAAGATCGTCCGCCGCGCGTTGCTGCCCCGCTTGATCAGGTGCCGCATGCCCTCGTGGCCAAGGAGCTGGGCGGAGCCTCCCGCGTCCATCCGGACCACAAGGAGCGCCGGCTGTTCGGGGTCAGGTCGCACCAGCTCGACCATCTGGTATCCCGTCGCCTCCGCGCGCTGTCCCGTGGGCGTGCCGGGGGGCCAGATCTTGTAGGGCCGCCAGTGCGCGCCCTTCCCCGGCGGCGGGGTCGCGCCCCGCGCGGGGCGCGGATCGGCGCTGTACGCCTGAGCGGTGAGGTCGGTGCGGTTCATGGGCGCCGGGGCCAGGCCCGGGACCGGGCGGCGAGCTGGCAGCGGCCGTCCCGCGGCCCGTGCCTCGGCACAGGCGAGGGCGTGCCGGCCCTCTGCCAGGGCGTGCAGAACGTCCTGGGCGTCCTCGCGGTCGCGATCGCCGACGAAGTCGCGCTTGGCCCGTTCGTAGGCGTCCAGCGCACGCTCGTAGTCCGCGAAGACGAGCTCGTCGGAGTCCTGTCTGGTCGGGACGAAGGTATGGCGCGCGAGCTCTTCTCCGAACGCCGTGATGTCGGCGTCGATCAGCGCCAGTTCGTCCGCACGACGCCGTCGGAACATTCCGTGCCAGCCGGGTATGCCCACTGTCGCCCCCAGTCGTCCCCACCCGCGCCGGGGCCCGGCGGTCCCGTGCTGACGAGATCGTAGGCGAAGGCCCCGCCGCCAGGCGACGTGATCCTGGCCGACAAGGCGTACTCCTCCCGGGGGATCCGCGAGCACCCACCCGTTACGCGAAGACCGCGACCATCTGCTTGGGCCGGACTCCACATCGCGGGCATCTTCGTCTGATCCGCGCGCTGATCCAAACGAAGCCGGTGTGCTCACGTCGCTAATGCTGCTGTCCGCAATCACCAGGTAGCGCTACGCCGCCTGGCCGCAGCTCTACTGGAACATCGGTTTCGCCGACGCCGACTACAGGAAGCTCCTCGCCTGGTGGGCGGCGGCGGCCAAGGGCAGCGGCACGCGGCTCTACATCGGGGAGGCGCTGTACAAGGCGGGGGCCGCCGGGCAGCCGGCGGCCTGGCAGGACCCGGCCGAGCTGTCCCGGCACCTCACCCTCGCCGCCGGGTACCCGCAGGTGGGCGGGCATGTGTTCTTCGCCGCGGCGGACGTGGCGAAGGACCCCGTCGGGGCGATGGCGCGCGTGGTCGCCGGCCACTACGGCAAGCCGGCGGAGCCACCGCGCTGAGCCGCGATCGGTTATGAGCGGTTTTCCTGATGGTGGTCCTCGTGGCGGACCTCGCAGTCGGGTCCGGGGGACATCACGGCCTCGTGCCCGTCCTCGAAGCGGACGCGGTACGGCGGGTTGCCCTCGGTGCCCATCACTTCGACTACTTCCGAGACCTGGTCGTGCTGGCCTACCACCCTGCCGTGCTGGACAAGGTGATCGCCCTTGGATGCGCGCATCTTTCAGGCCCTCCTCATGGTCACGACCGTTGCGTGACGGCGATGCACACGAGTACGGCGACGGCGGTCAGCGGAGCTGCCGCCGTGAGGTGCTCGCCCAATAGCAGCGCCGACCACACCAGTGTGAGCAGCGGCTGAGCCAACTGCAACTGGCTGGCCCTGGCCACCCCGACGGCCGCCATGCCGCGGTACCACAGGAGCAGTCCGAGGAACTGCGAGCCGACCGCCACCCACAGCAGGCCCACCGCACCGTGCACGCCCGGACGCACCGGCTCGTACGCCAGCGCCAGTGCCGCGCCCGGCACGCTCAGCGGCAGGCAGAGCACCAGCGCCCAGCCGATGACCTGCCAGCCCGGCATGACCCGGGCCAGCCGGCCGCCCTCGGTGTACCCGGCCGCGCACACCACCAGCGCGGCGAACAGGAAGCCGTCGGCCGCGGTGAGGGCGCCGCCGTTCTGCGCGAGGGTGAAGGCGAGCACGGCCGCGGCGCCGGCCAGGGCCGCGGCCCAGAACCGGCGCGAGTGCCGGGTGCCGCCGCGCAGCGCGGAGAAGGCGGCCGTGGTCAGCGGCAGCAGCCCCACCACGACGGCGGCGTGCGCGGTCGTGGAGGTCTGCAGGGCCAGGGTGGTCAGCAGCGGGAAACCGAGCACGACCCCGGCCGCGACGACGGCGAGCCCCGGCAGATGGCGCCGCTCGGGCAGCCGTACCCGCCGGCCGGTCCCGCGGAGCCCGTCGCGGGCCGTCCTCCCGGACCCGAGCCGGAGCCCCTCGGCGGGACTTCCGGACCCGCGGAGCCCCTCGGCGGCCGTCCCGGGTCCGACCCGGAGCCCCTCAGCGGCTGTCCCGGTCTCGCGCCCGCCCGGGCGCCTGCCGGCGAGCAGCAGGCAGGCGCCCGCGACCAGTGCGGCGACGACTCCGCGCAGCGCGGTCAGCGACCAGGGACCGAAGCCCTCCAGACCCCAGGCGGTGGCGGGGAAGGTCAGCGAGAAGGCGGCGACGCCGAGGGCGGCCTGCGCGGTGCCACGCCCCCGGTGCTCGCTCTCGGCGGGGACCGCTATCGGGGCCGAGGCAGTAGCGCTACTCTGTACTCTCATGCAAGAGCGTAGCAGCGTAGGCGAATTGACGGAACAGCTCCGAAGGGAGCTCGACCGCTACTCTCCCGGTGGAAAGCTGCCGTCGAGCCGGGCACTGGTGGAACGCTTCCGGGTGAGTCCCGTGACCGTGTCCAGGGCCCTCGCCCAGCTCGCCGCCGAGGGACTGGTGGTCACCCGGCCCGGCGCGGGCGCCTTCCGCGCCCTGCCCGGCGCCGGTGCCGCGCCCGCCGGCGACACCTCCTGGCAGGAGGTCGCGCTCAGCGCCGGGGACGCCGCCGAGATCGTGCCCCGCACGGTCGACGCCTCCGGGGTCACGGTCTGCCTCGCCGCGCCGCCGCCCGGCGTCCTGGAGTTCAACGGCGGCTACCCGCACCCCACCCTCCAGCCCGAGCGCGCCATGGCGGCGGCCCTCGCCCGCGCCGGACGGCGGCCGGGCGCCTGGGGCAGGCCCCCGCTGGAGGGGCTGCCGGAGCTGCGGGAGTGGTTCGCCCGCGAGATCGGCGGCGCCGTCACGGCCGCCGACGTGCTGATCGCCGCCGGCGGCCAGTCCGCGCTCGCCACCGCCCTGCGCGCGCTCGCCCCGCCCGGCGCGCCGGTCCTGGTCGAGTCGCCCACCTACCCCGGCATGCTGGCCCTCGCCCGGGCCGCCGGACTGCGCCCGGTCCCGGTCCCGGTGGACTCCGACGGCGTACGCCCCGACCTGCTCGCCGACGCCTTCCGGGCCAGCGGCGCCCGGGTGTTCGTCTGCCAGCCCCTGTTCCAGAACCCCACCGGCGCCGTGCTGGCCCCCGGCCGCCGCGCCGAGGTGCTGCGCATCGCCCGCGCGGCGAACGCCTTCGTCGTCGAGGACGACTACGTGCGCCGCATGGTCCACGCGGACGCGGCGCCGCTGCCCCGCCCGCTCGCCGCCGACGACCCCGACGGCGTCGTCGTGCACGTCGCCTCGCTGACCAAGGCGACCTCCCCCAGCTTCCGGGTGAGCGCGCTGGCCGCGCGCGGGCCGGTGCTGGAACGCCTGCGCGCCATCCAGGTGGTGGACAGCTTCTTCGTGCCCCGGCCGCTCCAGGAGGCCGCCCTCGAACTCGTCGGCTCCCCGGCCTGGCCCCGGCATCTGCGTTCCCTGTCGGCCGAGTTGAAGGCCCGCCGCGACGCGATGACCGGCGCGCTCGCGCACCGCCTGCCCGAACTCGCCCTGCCGTACATCCCGTCCGGCGGCTACCACCTGTGGCTGCGCCTGCCCGACGGCACCGACGAGACCGCGTTCACGGCCGCCGCCCTGCGCGCGGGCGTCGCCCTCACGCCGGGCCGCCCCTACTTCAGCGCCGAACCGCCCGCCGCGCACGTCCGGCTGAGCTTCGCGGCGGTGGCGGGCACCGGCGAGATCACCGAGGGGGTACGGCGGTTGCGCACGGCCTGCGACGAGGTCCTGCGGCACCGGCCCTGAACGGCCCGCACCGCAATCCGTTCGACCGGCCGCCCCGGCGCCTGCGAGGATCCCGGGCATGAGCGACACGCCCGCCCTTCCCGAGGGCTACGAGTTCTCCGCGGACGCCGCCCGTGTCGACGTCGACCGCGTCCACCACTGGCTGTCGACCGGCGCCTACTGGGCGATCGGCCGACCCCGCGAGACGCACGAGCGGGCGATGGAGTCCTCGCTGAACTTCGGGGTCTACGACAGCGCCTCGGGGGAGCAGGTGGCCTACGCGCGCGCGGTGACCGACCGCGCCCTGTTCGCCTGGCTCGCCGACGTGTACGTGGACCCCGCGGTCCGCGGCACCGGCATCGGCACGGCCTTCGTCGGCCTTGTCCGCGACCACCTGCACTCCTTCGGGCTGCGGCGCGTCCTGCTCGCCACCGAGGACGCGCACGGGGTGTACGCGAAGGCGGGCTTCGAGCGGCTGGAGCGGCCGGACCAGTGGATGGCGCTCCGCTTCCGGTGACCGGCCGCTCACCGTGAGCGGGGTGTCACCTCGGGTAACTGCCCGGTAATGGCCCTTGACCCGGTCACCTCCTGGGCACACCATCTCCGCATGCCACTTCGGGTGACGTTCGTCGCCGCGGCGCGCGGCGCCGGGCCGCGCGAGGAACGTTTCGGGGACGACCGGCCGCTCGACCAGGCGGGCTGGGACGAGGTGCAGCGGGTCGCCGGGTATCTGCTGCCGCTGGCCGCCGCCGAATTGCGCTACTGCTCACCCACACCGCGCAGCCGCGCCACCGGCGACGCGCTCGGGTACGCCCCGCTGCTCCAGCTCGCCCTGCGGGACTGCGACATGGGCCGCTGGCGCGGACTGACCCTGGGCGAGGCGATGGCCCGCGAGCCGCAGGCGGTGGACGCCTGGTTCTCCGACCCGCGTTCCAGTCCGCACGGTGGCGAACCGCTGCTGACGTTCATCTCCCGGGTCGGCGGCTGGCTCGACACCCGGCCGGTCGGTGACGGCGACCGGATCGTGGCGGTCGCCGAGCCCTCGGTGATCCGGGCCGCGCTGGTCTACGCGCTGAAGGCGCCGCCGGCCAGCTACTGGAACATCGACGTGAGCCCGCTGTCGACGACCACGGTCGCGGGCCGCCCCGGCCGCTGGAGCCTGTGCCTGGACGGGATGTCCGCTCAGGTCTCACGCGCGTAGCCGGTTCAGGTCTCGCGCACGTAGTCGGTGGTCAGCACCAGATCCTTCGCCGGGCCGCCGACCCGCCACACCGTACGCCAGTGGTCGGCGTCCAGGGCCGTGAACTCGCCCTGGTAGAAGTCGGCCGAGCACGGATGTCCGGCGACGTGCCGGCCCGTGGTCAGGTCCAGGTCGTGGAAGGGCCGGCCGTCCGCGAAGGTCACCTCCGCCGTTCCGGGCGACGCTCCCGGCAGGAACCGCAGGGTGCGCGTCGCGGGCCGCGTCACGCCCTGCCAGGTGAAGTTCCCGGACTCCTCGTGCAGCAGACCGCCGCCGGGCAGCGGCCCGAACACGGTGACCCCCTCGAAGCGTCCCGCCTCCTCGCCCGCCAGGTCCCGCACCTCCCGGGTCACCCGCCACCGGCCGGCCAGATGCGCCAGCACGTCGGGCACCGGCCAGAACTCGCCCATCACCGCTTCCTTCCCGGCCCCGGAAAGGACCACCGGTGCCGAGCTTACGGCGACCCGCGCCACCCCACCCCGCGCCGGACCCCGGGGGGCGGGTCCATGCGAGGGCATTGCATAAAAGTGCGGAGCTACGTATAGTCATGCCATCCGAAGGAGGGTTGGACATGGTGGTACGCGCGGCGGTGGCCGGGGCGAGCGGGTATGCGGGCGGAGAGCTCCTGCGCCTGCTCCTCGCACACCCCGAGATCGAGATCGGGACCCTGACCGGGAACTCCAACGCCGGTCAGCGCCTCGGCGCGCTCCAGCCGCACCTGCTGCCGCTGGCCGGCCGGGTGCTGGCCGAGACCACGGCCGAGACCCTCGCCGGACACGACGTCGTCTTCCTGGCGCTGCCCCACGGGCAGTCCGCGGCCGTCGCCGAGCAGCTCGGCACGGACGTCCTCGTCGTCGACATGGGCGCCGACTTCCGGCTGAAGGACCCGGCCGACTGGGAGCGGTTCTACGGCTCCCCGCACGCCGGCACCTGGCCCTACGGCCTCCCCGAACTTCCCGGTGCCCGCGCCGCGCTGGAGGGGTCCAGGCGCGTCGCGGTGCCCGGGTGCTACCCCACCGCCGTGTCCCTCGCCCTGTTCCCGGCCTACGCCGCCAGGCTCGCCGAGCCCGAGGCGGTGATCGTCGCCGCGTCCGGCACCTCCGGGGCCGGCAAGGCGCCCAAGGCGCACCTGCTGGGCAGCGAGGTCATGGGCTCCATGACGCCCTACGGCGTCGGCGGCGGCCACCGGCACACCCCCGAGATGATGCAGAACCTCGGCGCGGCGGCGGGGGAGCGGGTCACCGTCTCCTTCACCCCGACCCTCGCGCCGATGCCCCGCGGCATCCTCGCCACGTGCAGCGCGAAGGCGCGGGCGGGCGTGACGGCCGAGTCGGTGCGCGCCGCCTACGCGAAGGCGTACGCCGACGAGCCGTTCGTCCACCTCCTGCCCGAGGGGCAGTGGCCCGCCACCGCCTCCGTGTACGGCTCCAACGCCGTCCATGTGCAGGTCGCCCTCGACGAGGCGGCGGGCCGGATCATCGCGGTCGCCGCCATCGACAACCTGGCCAAGGGCACCGCCGGCGGCGCCGTCCAGAGCATGAACATCGCCCTGGGTCTCGACGAGACCACCGGGCTTTCCACGATCGGGGTCGCTCCATGAGCGACGTGCGCGCGGCCATCCGCCCGCGGGGAACGACGATCGCCGCACCGGTGCACCACGCGGGCGGAGAAGCGAACGAGGAGACGCAGTGACTGTCACGGCAGCCAAGGGATTCACGGCGGCGGGTGTCGCCGCCGGGCTCAAGCAGAGCGGCAACCCCGACCTGGCCCTCGTGGTCAACAACGGCCCCCGCCGTGCCGCCGCGGGCGTCTTCACCACCAACCGCGTCAAGGCCGCCCCGGTCCTGTGGTCCGAGCAGGTCCTGGGGAGCGGCCAGGTGTCCGCGGTCGTCCTCAACTCCGGCGGCGCCAACGCCTGCACCGGCCCCCAGGGCTTCCAGGACACCCACGCCACCGCCGAGAAGGCGGCCGGGCTCCTCGGCCGCGGCGCCATCGAGATCGCCGTCTGCTCCACTGGGCTCATCGGTGTCACGCTGCCCATGGACAAGCTGCTCCCCGGCGTGGAGAAGGCCGCGGCCCAGCTGTCCGAGCACGGCGGCGAGAAGGCCGCCCTGGCCATCATGACCACCGACACCGTGCACAAGACCGCCGTCGTGAGCCGGGACGGCTGGACCGTCGGCGGCATGGCCAAGGGCGCGGGCATGCTCGCGCCGGGCCTCGCCACCATGCTGGTCGTGCTCACCACCGACGCCGACCTCGGCGACGAGGACCTGGACAAGGCACTGCGCGCCGCCACCAGCCTCACCTTCGACCGGGTCGACTCCGACGGCTGCATGTCCACCAACGACACCGTCCTGCTGCTCTCCTCCGGCTCCTCCGGCGTCACCCCCGGCCACGAGGACTTCGCCGAAGCCGTGCGGGAGGTCTGCGCCGACCTCGGCCGGCAGATCATCGGCGACGCGGAGGGCGCCAGCAAGGACATCAGGGTCGAGGTGATCAACGCGGCCGGCGAGGAGGACGCCGTCGAGGTCGGCCGCTCCATCGCCCGCAACAACCTCCTCAAGTGCGCGATCCACGGCGAGGACCCCAACTGGGGCCGGGTGCTGTCCGCGATCGGCACCACGTCCGCCGTCTTCGAGCCCGACGAGCTCAACGTGGCCATCAACGGCGTATGGGTGTGCCGGAACGGCAGCGTCGGCGAGGACCGCGACCTGGTCGACATGCGCTACCGCGAGGTGCACATCGTCGCCGACCTCGCGGCCGGCACCGAGACCGCCACCATCTGGACCAACGACCTGACCGCGGACTACGTCCACGAGAACAGCGCGTACAGCTCATGAGCACTCCCACGCGGAAACACACCGCGCTCCCCAAGGCGCAGACCCTCGTCGAGGCACTGCCCTGGCTGACCCGCCACCACGGGAAGACCGTCGTCATCAAGTTCGGCGGCAACGCCATGGTCGACGAGGACCTGAAGGCCGCCTTCGCCCAGGACGTCGTCTTCCTGCGGCACGCCGGCCTCAAGCCGGTCGTCGTGCACGGCGGTGGCCCCCAGATCAGCGCCGCGCTCGACCGGCACGGCATCGTCAGCGAGTTCAGGGCGGGCCTGCGCGTCACCACCGAGGACGCCATGGACGTCGTACGGATGGTGCTCGCCGGGCAGGTCCAGCGCGAGCTGGTCGGGCTGCTCAACCAGCACGGACCGCTCGCCGTCGGGATCACCGGCGAGGACGCGCACACCATCACCGCCACCCGGCACCGGCCCGAGATCGACGGCGAGCCCGTCGACATCGGACGGGTGGGCGAGATCACCGCGATCGACACGGGCGCGATCGAGGCCCTGCTCGCCGACGGCCGGATCCCGGTCGTCTCCTCCATCGCCCGCAGCCAGGACGAGGGTGACTCCGGCCATGTCTACAACGTCAATGCTGATACGGCGGCTGCGGCACTCGCTGCTGCGCTGGGCGCCGAGACCCTCATGGTCCTCACCGACGTCGAAGGACTCTACGAGGACTGGCCCCACAGCGACGAGGTGATCAGCCGCCTCACCGCCTCCCAGCTGGAGAAACTGCTGCCGGAGCTGTCCTCGGGCATGGTCCCGAAGATGCGGGGCTGCCTGTTCGCCGTACGCAACGGCGTGCGCACCGCCCGCGTCATCGACGGCCGTGTGCAGCACTCCATCCTGCTGGAGATCTTCACGGACGAAGGCATCGGCACGATGGTCGTGCCCGACGAGAACGGGGACCCGGCATGACGGGCGGCGCGAGCAACGCAGAGCTGACCGCGCGCTGGCGGGGCGCCCTCATGGACAACTACGGCACCCCGCGCCTGCCCCTCGTGCGCGGCGCCGGCACCCGGCTGTGGGACGCCGACGGCAAGGAGTACCTGGACTTCGTCGGCGGCATCGCCGTCAACGCCCTCGGCCACGCCCACCCGGCGGTCGTCGAGGCCGTCAGCACCCAGATCGCCTCCCTCGGCCATGTCTCCAACCTCTTCATCGCCGAACCCCCCGTCGCCCTCGCCGAACGGCTGCTCCAGCTCTTCGGCCGGGACGGCAGGGTCTTCTTCTGCAACTCCGGCGCCGAGGCCAACGAGGGCGCCTTCAAGATCGGCCGGCTGACCGGACGCGGCCACATGGTGGCCACCACCGGCGGCTTCCACGGCCGCACCATGGGCGCCCTCGCCCTCACCGGCCAGCCCGGCAAGCAGGAGCCGTTCCGGCCGCTGCCCGGCGACGTCACCCATGTGCCCTACGGCGACGCCAAGGCGCTGGCCGCCGCGGTCACCCCGGACACCGCCATGGTGATCATCGAGCCGATCCAGGGCGAGAACGGCGTCGTCGTACCGCCGCCCGGCTACCTCAAGGCGGCCCGCGCGATCACCGCCGCGACCGGCGCCCTGCTCGTCCTGGACGAGGTGCAGACCGGCGTCGGCCGTACCGGCAACTGGTTCGAGTACCAGGCCCACGAAGGGGTCCTGCCCGACGTCGTCACCCTCGCCAAGGGGCTGGGCGGCGGCCTGCCGCTCGGCGCCACCGTCGCCTTCGGCCGCGCCGCCGAGCTGCTGAAGCCCGGTCAGCACGGCACCACCTTCGGCGGAAACCCGGTCGCCTGCGCGGCCGGCCTCGCCGTCCTCGACACCGTCGCCGACGAACAGCTGCTGGAGAACGTCAAGCGGCAGAGCGAGCGGCTGCGCGCCGGAATCGAGGCTCTGGGCCACCCGATGATCGACCATGTCAGGGGCGCGGGCCTGTTGCTGGGTATCGTGCTCACCGGACCGCACGCAGCCGACGTGCAAGCGGCGGCCCAGGAGGCCGGATTCCTGGTGAACGCGCCCGCCCCCGACGTCGTACGGCTCATGCCGCCGCTCAACCTCCGCGACGACGAGGCCGGCGCCTTCCTCCAGGCGCTGCCCGGCATCCTCGAGACCAGCGGTGAGGACGGACGATCCGGAGAATGAGACGACGATGAGCCAGGCGCAGGAACACGAGCAGGCGGCGGGTGCCGGGCCCGCCGTGCCGCAGACCCGCACCGCCCGCCACCGCCGGATCGTGGACATCCTCAACCGGCAGGCGGTGCGGTCGCAGAGCCAGCTGGCGAAGCTGCTCGCCGACGACGGGCTGAGCGTCACCCAGGCGACGCTCTCCCGCGACCTCGACGAGCTGAACGCGGTCAAGATCCGCAACAACGACGGCGACCTGATCTACGCGGTGCCCAGCGAGGGCGGCTTCCGCACGCCCCGCGCGCCCCTCGGCGAGTCGGCGAAGGAGGAGCGGATGCGGCGCCTGTCCCAGGAGCTGCTGATCTCCGCGGAGGCCTCCGCCAACCTGGTGGTGCTGCGCACCCCGCCCGGGGCCGCCCAGTTCCTCGCCTCGGCCATCGACCAGGCCGAACTGCACGACATCCTCGGCACGATCGCCGGCGACGACACCCTGCTGCTGATCAGCCGGGACCCGACCGGCGGCCAGGCGCTGGCCGACCACCTGCTGCGGCTGGCCCAGAACGCCCACTGAGCGGGGCGTCCGCACGCCCGCGCGTCCGCCCGGCACGGCCTCCCGCGGCCGCCCGTCACTGACGGGCGGCGCCGGACGCCCGGACGGACAATGAGAAGGTGATCTTCCGCCGCGACGGCCGGGCAATCCCCTGGCGCGGGCGCACCGTACCTGAGGGTATGCAGGGAATCCGTTTCCCGGTGGGCCGCCTCCCGGACGAGGCCCTGCTGTCCGGACTCGCCACCGGCGACCCGGAACTCGCGGCAGGCTTCGTACGGAGGTTCCAGCACAAGGTCTACGGTGTCGCCATCGCCGTCACCGGGGATCCGCAGCTCGCCGAGGACATCGCCCAGCAGACGTTCGAGCGGGCATGGCGTCATGCCCAGGTCTACGACCCGCGCCGCGGTTCGGTGGCGACCTGGCTGACGACCATCGCCCACAACCTCGCCGTCGACGCCCTCCGCGCCCGGCGGTCCGAGCCGGTCGCGCCGGAGGAACTCGACGCACTCCTCGACGCCGTCAGCGACACCCCCGAGCGGTGGGCGCTCGCCGACGAGGCGTCCGCCCAGGTACGGGCCGCCGTGGCCCGGCTGCCCCGGGAACAGGGCCGGGCCCTGGTGATGGCAGGCATCTACGGCATGACGGCCCAGCAGATCGCCGACCGGGAGCACATCCCGCTCGGCACCGCCAAGACGCGCATCAGGACCGCGATGGCCAAGCTGCGCGCCACGCTCACGCCATCGAAGCGAGGCGGCCATGGCCGATGACGTCACCTGCGCGAAGCTGCGGGAGAACGGTGCGGAACTGGCGCTCGGCGTGCTCTCCGGGCGGGAGCGTGCCGAGACCGTCGCCCACCTGGAGGGGTGCGCGGAGTGCCGCGAGTACGTCGAGCAGCTGACCCTCGCCGGCGACCGGCTGATCGGCCTGCTCCCGGACCGCGAGCCGCCGCCCGGGTTCGAGTCCCGGGTGATCCGCGGGCTGGCCCGTGCCGCGACGGCCGAGGAGCCGCACGTACGGGCCCGTCCGGCGGACCGCCGGGGCCCGTACGGCCGCGTCCGCCGGGCCCGGCTGCGGCTGGCGTCCGCCGTGGCCGCGTTCGCCGTCGCCTGCGGACTGGCCGGCTGGGGGATCGCCACCGGGGTCCAGGAGCTCACCGCCGCGCCGGCCCCCGCCGTGGAGACCGAGCCCGTGCTCGTCGGGGACCTGCTGGCCCCGGCCTCCGGGGGCGCCCGCGCCGTCGGCGAGGTCTACGCCCACCCCGGCAGCCCCGGCTGGATGTTCGTCACCGTCGCTCTCAGCGGCCCGCACCGCTCGTACACCGGCACGGTCAGGTGCTTCCTGGAGCGTGCCGACGGCACCTCGGTCCGCGCCGGTGACTTCTCCCTGCGCAACGGGCGCGGCAGCTGGGGGGTCGCGGTCTCCGTCGCGCCGTCGTCGGTCACCGGAGTCCGCCTCACGTCCTTCGACGGAACCGTCCTCGCCACGGCCGGACTGCAGGTGGGGCAGGTGCAGACCCGGGAGGCATGAGCCTTGGTGCTGGTGCTGGTGCTGGTGCTGGTGCGCCCGGGCCCGTGCGGGGAGGGCTCCGCATCGCGGCGGCGCTCACGGCCGGACGCGGCCCGGAACCCCGGGGACCCGTGCGCCGTCCGCGCGGAGCAGCCGGGCGTACGTCCCCTCGCGCGCGAGCAGCTCCTCATGGGTGCCGTCCTCGACGACCCGGCCCCGGTCGAGGACCACGATCCGGGACGCCTCCCGCACGGTCAGCAGATTGTGCGAGATCACGACGGTCGTCCGCCCGGCCATGAGCCGGCGCAGCGGCTCTATGATCCGCCGGTTCGACCCGGCGTCGAGCCCCGCGGCCGGCTCGTCGAGCAGCAGCACGGGCGCGTCGCGGACCATCGCCCGGGCGATCGCGAGCCGCCGGCACTGTCCGCCCGAGAGCGTACGGCCGCGCTGGCCGACCAGGGTGTCGTAGCCGTCCGGGAGCCGCTCGACGAAGCCGTGCGCGTCCGCCGCGCGCGCCGCCGCGACGATCTCCGCCTGGGTCGCCTCCGGGCGCCCGTACGCGATGTTCTCCCGCACGGTGCCGTGGAAGACCAGCGTCTCCTGGAGCACCACCGCGACGTTGTCCCGCACGTCCGCCAGGCACAGGTCGCGCAGATCGGTCCCGTCGAGGAGGATCACCCCCCGGTCGGGATCGTAGAAGCGCAGCTGGAGCTTGGCGACCGTCGACTTCCCGGCCCCGCTGGCCCCCACCAGCGCCAGCGTCTCCCCGGGAGCCACGTGGAACGACACGTCCGACAGCGCCCAGGACGCCTCCGGCGCACCCCGGTCCGCCCCGCCGTCCCGCGCACGCGCACGCGCACCGGGACCGTCGCCGGGATAGCGGAACCAGACGCCCTCGAACCGCAGGTCGCCGCGTGCCCGTCCGGTCCGCAGGGCGCGGGGGGCCTCGGCCACCGCCGGGCGCTGGTCCAGCAGCTCGATGATGCGCTCCGCCGAGGCGGAGGCCGCGTAGAACGTGGTGCCGAGGTGGGACAGGTCGCGGACGGGGCCGTAGAGGTTGCCGATCAGCGCGAGGAACACCAGCATGCCGCCGAGCGTGAGCTGTCCCTGGGTCAGTTTCCAGGTGCCCAGCCCCATCACCGCGAGCACGCCGGCCACCTCGATGAACTCGACCACCGGCGCGTACAGGGCGCCGATCCGCGCCGAGGCCATCGCCGCCCGGAACCTGCCGGTGTTCTCCTCGTCGAACCGGTGCTGCTCCCACCCCTGCCGGTTGTACGCCTGCACCAGGGCGACGTTGCCCAGCGACTCCTCGGCGATCGCGCTGACCGAACCGCTGCGCCGCCTGCGTTCCCGCGAGGCCTCCTTGATCAGTCCCGAGAAGTACCGCGCGGCGCACCAGAACAGCGGCACGACGACGAGCGTGAGCAGGGTCAGGTCCCAGCTCAGGTAGCACAGCAGGCCGAGGAAGACGCCCAGCCGGATCACGTAGGAGAGGGCGTCGGCCACCCCGGAGAGCAGGAACGTCTCGACCGCGTCCACGTCCCCGGTGACCCGGGACAGCACGTCCCCGAGCCTGCGGCGCTCGAAGAACCCGAGGGACAGGCCCTGGACGTGCCGGAAGACGTCGGAGCGCAGGGAGAGCAGGAAGCGTTCGCCGACCCAGGTGCCGGTCACGTCGTCGGCGAACCCGATCACCCCGGAGCAGAGGAAGAGTCCCAGGTAGGCCGGGGCGATCCAGAGGAACGGCCGCAGGTCCCGGGGGACCAGCACATCGTCCACGACGAGCTTGAACAGCCAGATCTCCGCGCCGTCCACGACGGGCCCCGCCATGCTGAACACGACGACGGGCACGAGCCAGCGGCGCCCGCCGCGGGTGTAGGGCCAGAAGCGCCGGAACACCTCGCGGGGGGACACCGCCGGCGCGGCCGCCACCACGGCGTCGGATGCCCCGCGCACCGAGAAAAGACGCCGCAGTGCCTGCACCATGGCCCGGATCCCTCGCGCAGCGACGGCCGGGCGGACCTGGTTCTCCGGAACCGGGTCCGCTCAGCCTGACTGGGGTGATCGGTGGTCAGTAACCGCCGTGGCCGCCGTGACCGTGTCCGTGGCCGCCGTGGCCATGACCGTGCCCGTGTCCGTGGTGCCCGTCGTGGTCGTGGCCGTCGTGGCCGTGGCCGTGACGGTCGCCGTCACGCGAGAAGTCCTCGCAGTCACGACGGTTCAGGGGGAAGAGTCTGCTGAAGATCATGGCGTTCCTCCCGGAATTCGCTGTATCTGGGATACGTCCCAGGGGCGGACTCGGATGGCGTTCCGGGGAAAAAGCCCTCTCTTCCGCGCGGACCGGCCCCCGTGTCCGCGGTCAGCCCAGACGGGCGGCGAGCCCCCCGGTGCACCGCACCTCGTCCCCGGCCGTGATCAGCAGCGCCTCCACGCCCGGCAGCGACTCCAGCCAGGCCAGCCCGGTCCTCGATCCCATCGCGAACGCGGCCGTCGCCCAGCAGTCCGCCCAGGTCAGCTCCGGGCCGACCACCGTCACGGCCACCAGGTCGGTCACCGCGGACCTGCCCGTGCGCGGATCGGCGATGTGGTTGCCGCGCTCCGCCGTCCCGGAGGTGGCCACGGACAGCCCGTCGACACCCGCCGCCGAGATGACCGCCGCGAGTCCGCCCGGACGCAGCGGGTCCGCCACCCCCACCCGCCAGGCCCGTCCCGGCTCCGGTACCCCCAGCAACTGGACGTCGCCACCACCGTTCACGCTGACCCCGCACACGCCCTCGACCCCGGCCAGCGCCCGCGCGGCCCGCTCGGCGGACCAGCCCTTGACGATCCCGGTCGGGTCCAGCGGGCCCTGGTAGCGCGGGCTGAACCACCCCTCGCTCACCCGCTCGGCCTCCGCGGCCAGCGCGAGCACCTCGGACACCTCGGGGGCGCACCGGTCCGGCGTCAGCTCGCCCCGGGCCAGCCGGGACACCTCGCTGTCCTCGCGGTAGGTGCTGAACAGGGCGTCCACGCGGTGCAGTCCGGCGACCGCGTCCTCCAGGGCCCGGCGCACCGCCCGGGTCTCCCCGCCGCGGATGTCGAAGGAGAAGACCGTTCCCATGACCTCCTCCGCGTGGCGGACCGAGGCGGGAGCCGCTGCCGGTGCCATCAGATCAGCCATCGGCCTGGTCCAGCGCGGACTGGAGCGACTGCTTGTAGCCCGTGCTGGTGTAGGTCGCCCCGGACACCGTGTCGATGTGCGCGCTCCCGGCCGCCACGGCCTCCTGGTTGAGCCTGGGCACCGCGAGGGCGGTCTTCTGGTCGCTGGTCCCGCCCTGCGGAGCCTGTACGGCCGCCGCCTGGACGATCTTCCCGCTCCTGACCGTGATCCGGACCTGGACCGTGCCGTACTGCGTCTGCACGGCCTTCCCGGTGACGATCCGCTCCCCGCCCGCGCCCTTGACGGAACCGGACGACGCGCCCGAAGCGGCCCCGGCCCCCGACTCGGACCCGGATCCGGACTTCGCCCCGGCACCCGGCGAAGCACCGGAACCGGCCGCGGCACCGGAACCCGAACCGGCGGAACCGGCCTTCATCCTGTCCAGCGCCGACTGCAGCGACTTCTTGTACCCGTCGCTCGTGTACGTCGCCCCGGACACCGCGTCGATGTCCGCGCTCCCGGCCGCCACGGCCTCCTTGTTGAGCTTCGGCACGGCCATGGCGGTCTTCTGGTCGCTCAGACCGCCCTTGGGCGCCTGTACCGCCTCCGCCCTGGTGATCTTCCCGCCGCTCACCGTCAGCCGTACCTGCACGGCCCCGTACTGCGTCTGCGTCACGTCACCGGTCACCGTGCCGGCCTGCGCGCCGCCCTGCCGGCCGCCCTGCGGCGCCTCCTGCGCGGCCGCCGGCGGCTGGGGTGCCGCGCCCGCCGCCGACGCCGGATCCGACGCCGGCTTCAGGGACAGCATCAGCACGACACCGGACACGGTGGCCGCCGTGGCCAGCACGATGCGCCGTATGGGGTGGCTCTTCGTCATCTCTCCATCTCTCCGTAAGCCCGCATCACTTCGCGGTCGTGCTCACATCTCGAACGACTCGTGATGGATACGGCGCGCGGGGACACCCGCGTCGCGCAGCGCCTCGAACACCGACTGCGCGAACCCGGGCGGCCCGCACATGAAGACGTCGTGCCGGTCGATGTCGGGGATCTTCGCCTGGAGGTTCTCGGCGGAGATGTCGGGACGCTCGCCCTCCGGGCTGTTGACCGCGTACATGAGCCGGGCGCCCCGCGCCTCGGCGATCGCGGACAGCTCGTCCCACAGGGCCAGGTCCTGGGTGGTGTTGGCCCGGTAGAGCAGCGTGATGTCACCGGACGCGCCGGGCAGCGTCTCGAACAGCGCCCGCATCGGCGTGATGCCCACACCACCCGCGACCAGCAGCACCTTGCCGCGGCTGCGCCGCTGCGCGGTGAGGGCGCCGTAGGGGCCCTCGGCCCACACCCGGGTGCCGGGGCTCAGTTCGCGCAGCCGGGCACTGTGGTCGCCGATCGCCTTCACCGTGATCCGCAGCATCCCGGGACGGGGAGCGGCCGACAGCGAGTACGGGTGCGAACTGAACCGCATCCCGGGGGCGAGGAACCGCCAGCGGAAGAACTGGCCCGCCTCCGCGCCCATCCGGTGCAGCTTCTCCCCGCCGATCAGCACCGACACGATGCCCGGCGCCTCCTCGATCACCGCCTCGACCCGCATCCGGTGCCGCAGGTTCAGCCGCAGCGGGGTGAGGATCCGGTACCAGAGCACCAGCGCGGTGACCGAGCCGTACAGCACGTACCAGAACGTGCCGGCGGTCGGTTCCACCGCGAAGTCGTTGCCGGTGGTGATCTGGTGCCAGAAGGTCAGGAACACCGCCGCGTACGTCAGCAGGTGCACGTGGTACCAGCTGTCGTAGGGCAGCCGGCGGCGGATCACGCCGACCGAGGTCAGGCCGATGAGCACGAACAGGCCGGTGCCGATCGCCGCCTTGCCCATGTCCGGGAGCTGGTTCACGGAGTCGACGGTCTGCTGGACGATGTCGCCCAGGGACCGGCCCGCCTGCCGCGCGTACCCCCACATGGTGAGGAAGACGTGCGCGAAGACCAGGCTGAGCGTGTAGCGGCCGCTCATCGCGTGCCAGCGGGCCACCCGGTCGGAGCCGACCCGCCGCTCCAGGGCGGGTACGCGCGCCATCTGGAGCACGACCAGCGCCATCAGGTAGCCGGCCAGCAGACCGGTGATCCGGCCCGCGTTCAGGATCCGGCCGGTGTCGTCCGCGATGGCCGGGGTGTCGTGCCACCACAGCCACAGCACCGCCGCCGCGCCCGCCCAGACGGCCAGCAGCAGCGGTACGGCGGGGGAGCGGCGCGGACGGATGCGGCGCATCGTCTGGCGGCGGGCGGCACGTCCGCCTGCGAGCGTGGTGGGCACGGTTCCTCCGTCGGGACTTGACCCTTGGCCCATGGATACGCGCCGGACGTCGTGAGTGTTCAGCGCTGCGCCGAGTCGAGCGCGGACTGCAGCGAGGCCCGGTAACCGGCGCTGGTGTACGAGGCTCCCGACACGGCGTCGATCGAGGCGCTCTGCGCGGCCAGCGCTTCCCGCCGCAGCTGGGGAAGGGCGTAACGGCTGATCGCACGGTCCCGCGGGTTCTCCTGCGGGGAGTCGACCGCGGTCACGTCGGTGAGCCTGCCGCCGGCCAGGGTGACCCGGACCCGGACGGGGCCCCAGCGGGTGTCGACCCGGTCGCCGGTGACGGTCCTGGTGCCCGCGGCCGCAGGCGCTCCACCGGAGGCACCCGTACCGGCGGAGGACGTGGACGAGGGCGCGCCCAGTGCCGCCGCCGGGGTGCCGTGCGGCTTCAGCGCCAGCAGCAGCACCGCCCCGGAGACGGTGGCGACCGTGGTCAGCACGACGCGGCGCAGGGGGCGGTTCTTGTTCAGTGCGTGCACGGCGGCCTCACAGTTCTCGGGGCTCTCAAGGAGTGCGGAGCCCGCGGGGGACGCGGAGCTCACGGTGGGGGTCAGAGTGCGAACGACTCGTGGTGGATACGGCGGTCCGGCACCCCGGCCGAGCGCAGCGCCGCGTACAGCTCCTGGGCGAAGCCGTGCGGTCCGCACAGGTACACGTCGTACCCGGCGATCCCGGGGAAGGCGGCGCGAAGCCAGGCGGGGTCGATGCGCGGACGCTCCCCGCGCGGCCCGTTGAGCGCGTACAGCACCTGGCTCCCGCGCCGGCCCGCTATCTCCTCCAGCTCCGCGCTCAGGGCCAGGTCCTGTGCCGTGCGGGCACGGTAGATCAGGGAGACGTCCCCGGGCAGCGTCTCGAACAGGGCGCGCAGCGGGGTGATGCCGACACCGGCCGCGATCAGCAGGGACCGGTGCGCGGTGGCCCGGTCGGCGGTGAGGGAGCCGTACGGGCCCTCCGCCCACACCCGGGTGCCCGGCCGCAGCCCCGCCACGGCCGCGCTGTGGTCGCCGAGCGCCTTGACCGTGACGCGCAGCAGGTCCGGGCGCGGCGGCGCGGAGAGCGAGTACGGGTTCGACGTCCAGCTCATGCCGGGCCGCAGGAACCGCCAGCGGAAGAACTGGCCGGAGCGCGCCCCCAGTTCGTCCAGCCGACGCCCGCGCACGAGGACCGAGTACACGTCCGGCGCCTCCTGGCGCACCGACTCCACGCGCATCCGGTGGCGCAGGTTGAGCCGGACCGGGGTGAGGATCCGGAACCACAGCACCAGGGCCGCGACGCCCAGGTACAGGGCGTACCAGAGCCGGGTGGCGACAGGACTGCCGGTGAACTCCTCACCGAGCCCGATCTGGTGGCCGAAGGCGAGGAAGACCGCGGCGTAGGTGAGGAGGTGCACGTAGTACCAGAACTCGTGGGTGACCCGGCGGCGCACGGCCCGCGCCGAGAGGAACCCCACCGCCAGCAGGACCGCCGTGCCGGCCAGGGCCTTGAGCATGTCGGGCAGGTGCACGACCGCCAGGGCCTCGCCGACGAGGGGAGTGCCGTCCTCGGCGGAGTACCCGGCCAGGATCAGTACGACGTGTGCCACCAGCAGGGACACCGTGTACCGGCCGGCCATGGCGTGCCAGCGGGCCACCCGGTCCGAACCGATCCGCACCTCCAGCAGCGGGACCCGCGCCATCAGTCCCACGAGGACCGCGCAGGAGTACCCGCACAGCAGCCCGGCGATGCGCCCCGCGCCGGTCAGCCAGCCCGCGGCGCCGGTCACGGACCCCGCGCCCGTCCACCACAGGGCCAGCACGGCCGCCGCGCCCGCCCACAACAAGGCCAGCACCGGAGCCGCCGGGGAACGGCGGCTCCGGGCGGGCCGGGGCGGGGCGGCGCGTCCCGCTTCCACGGTGGTCATCGGTGGTCCCTTCGTTCGTCGGCCTGCCCGGTGCGGGCCGCGGCCGGGGTCCAGGGGGTGTCTCCCCGGTCGTCGCGGGCCCACGAAGAAGGGGGAGACGCTCCCTGGCGGGGCCGACTCTGCCGGGCGAAGCTCTGAGGAACCTCTGAGCGGCCGTCCCCCGGAGCCGACTCAGAGGAAACTCACAGCTCCGCGGGCCGCGTACCGGCTTCGGCACGAGCGATGCTGGATGACGCGATGAACACGACCCGCTCCGGCCGCCCCGCCCTCACCCGCCCCGACGGCACACTGCTGCGCGTCCTCGTCGTCGACGACGACCCCGATCTCGCCGAAGTGCTGACGGGCGCCCTGCGGTACGAGGGCTGGGAGGTGCGCGCGGCGGGCGACGGCGCCTCGGCGGTCGCCGCGGCGCGGGATTTCCTGCCCGACGCCGTCGTGCTCGACGTGATGCTTCCCGACACCGACGGCTTCGCCGTGCTGCCCCGTCTGCACGAGGTGAAGCCCGACGTCTGTGTGCTCTTCCTCACCGCCCGCGACGCGGTCGAGGACCGGATAGCCGGCATCACCGCCGGCGGCGACGACTACGTGACCAAGCCGTTCAGCCTGGAGGAGGTCGTCGCCCGGCTGCGCGGGCTGCTGCGCCGCGCCGGCATGGCACGCATGCCGGAGGAGGGACCGCGCCTGGCGGTCGGCGACCTGGTCATGGACGAGGACGCCCGCGAGGTGACCCGGGGCGGCGAGCTGATCGAGCTCTCGCCGACCGAGTTCGAACTGCTCCGCTTCCTCATGCGCAACCCCCGCCGGGTGCTCAGCAAGGCGCAGATCCTGGACCGCGTGTGGTCCTACGACTTCGGCGGCCGGGCCCACGTGGTCGAGCTGTACATCTCCTACCTGCGCAAGAAGGTGGACGCGGGCCGCGAACCCATGATCCACACCGTGCGGGGAGCGGGCTATGTGCTGAAGCCGGTGACGCCGCGATGAGGCGCCCGTCGTGGCGGAGACGCCCCGCACGGCGCCCGGGGCGTCCGTTCCGGCCCCGGACGCTGCGTGCCCGGCTCACCTTCGGACTGGTGCTGCTGCTCGCGGTGAGCTGCGCGGCCGTCGGGGTCGCGGCGGTCGTCGAACTGAACGGCTTCCTCACCCGGCGCGTCGACGAACAGCTCGCCCAGGTCGGCGACCGGTTCCCGGAGAGCCTGGAGCACCACGGCCTGCTGCCCGACGACCACGACGGCGACGAGTACGGCGACACCCGCCGCCAGGCCCCCGGCACGTTCGGCGCCCGCCTGCTGCACGGCACGGTCACCAACACGGGCCTGATCCGCTCCGGGGACCCCGCCGCGGACCTGGACGTCGACCTGACGGCCACGGACCGGCGGCGGCTGGCGCGGGTGCCGGCCGACAGCAGCCCGCACACCGTCGGATTCTCCGCCCTCGGCGGCTACCGGGTCGTCGCGTCCCCGGGACGGGACGGGGACGTCCTGGTCGTCGGACTGCCCCTGGAACCGGTGCGGGCCGCCGTGCACCGGCTGGAACTGGTCGCCGCGGGCGTGTTCGGCCTGGCCCTCGTCGTCGCCGGGGTCACCGGCGCGCTCTGGGTCCGCTGGTCGCTGCGCCCGCTGGGCCGGGTGACGGCCACCGCCACCCGGGTCAGCGAACTTCCCCTGGCCAGCGGCGAGGTCGCCCTGCCGGCCCGTGTGCCCGAGGCGGACCCGCACAGCGAGGTCGGCCGGGTGGCCGGAGCCTTCGACCGCATGCTGGGCCACGTCGAGGACGCCCTGACCGAGCGCCACGCCGTCGAGGAACGGCTGCGCCGCTTCGCCGCCGACGCCAGCCACGAGCTGCGCACCCCCGTCGCCTCGGTCCGCGGCCACGCCGAACTGGCCCTGCTGCACCCCGGGCCCGTGCCCCCGGAGGTGACCCGCGCCCTGGAGCGCATCGCCGCCGAGTCCTCGCGCATGGGCGGGATGGTCGACGACCTGCTGCTCCTCGCCCGCCTCGACGCGGGCCGCCCGCTGGAGCGCCGCCCGGTCGACCTCACCCGCCTGGTGCTGGACGCCGTAGCCGACGCGCGCGCCGCGGGCCCCGGTCACCACTGGGCGCTGGACCTGCCCGAGGACCCGGTGACCGTGACGGGCGACTCCCACCGCCTGCACCAGGTACTGGCCAACCTGCTGGCCAACGCCCGTCTCCACACGCCGGGCGGCACGACGGTGACGGTGACCCTGGACCCCGGGGAGGTTCCGGCACGGCCCGGGGACTGCCCGGACCGTCCCGCGGTCCGCCTGTCGGTCCACGACGACGGCCCCGGCGTTCCGCCCGAGGTCCGGCCGCACGTCTTCGAACGCTTCACCCGCGCGGAACACCGCCGGAAGTCCGGCGCCCCGGGCGGCGGCGCCGGACTCGGCCTGTCGATCGTGGCGGCGGTGGTGGAGGCGCACGCCGGGAGCGTCGCGCTGGAGAGCGGTCCGGGATCGACGTCGTTCACGGTCCTGCTGCCCGCGCGGGGTGCCGGTACCGGGTGATCGCCTGTGCTGTCCGCGCGGGGCGTCGGAAGCGGGTGATCGCCTGTGCTGTCCGCGCGGGGCGTCAGTAGCAGGTGATCGCCTGTGCTGCCGCGTGGGGTGTCAGTAGCGGGTGATCGCCGTCGTCCCGTCCGTCGTCCCGATCGCCATGTGCGGCCCGGCGGCCGGGTCCGCCCACGCCAGGATCCGGAGCATCGCGTCCTCCGGCACCGACACGCACCCCGCCGTCGCCGCCTTCCCGTTGACGTGCAGGAAGATGCCGGCGCCGCGCCCGTGCACCGGCTTGTCGTAGTTGAAGCCGACGACGAGGCCGTACGCGTACTGGCCCGTGTAGGTGATCAGGTGCTCGGACTCCGCGGCCCGGCAGTCGGCCGGAAGGGGGTCCACCCAGCGGTTGTACGACGTGGAGGAGTTGTCCTCGCACCACCAGGAGTTCTCGCCCACCGGGCGGTACGGGACGCGGGTGCCGGCCGGCTGCGGCGCGATGCCGAAGGCGAAGGGGAGGTCGTACAGCCCGGTCGGTGTCGTGCTCGTGCCCTGGGTCCTGGTCGTTCCCTCGACCAGGCCGTTCGACCCGAAGCGGGCCGGCGCCGTCCCGGCCGCCGTCCACGTGCCGTCGCGCAGGTCCCACCAGGTGACCGTCCCGGACGTGGAGCCGGTGGTGGGGGCCTCGGCGGTGATCAGCTGAGTGCCCCCGCCGGTGTCCGCCATCCGCGCGGGCAGCGGCGCCGCCCCGGGATCGGGCGCGAGACCCAGGGGGTGTCTCCCCGATTTTCGTGGGTCCGCGACGCCCGGCACGGCACCTCGGCGCACGGCCGGATCACCCGCGTACGCCCAGTACGAGGGCGATCCGGCCGCACGCCGAGGCGCCGCACCGGACGCCGCGGCCTGATCCACGAAGATCGAAGAGACACCCCCTGGGGCACAGAGCGAGGCGGACAGGAGGGCGACGACGACACCGGTGCGCATGGCTCAGACGGTAGAGGGCGGCAGCGGCAACGGCAGCCCGGGTAGGCCGTCCAGGCTGTTCGCGACGTGCTCCTTCTTCTCGAAGTAGGCGTTCAGGGAGGCGTCGTCCTCGCGCGCGAAGCGCCTGCCGTGCAGGTCACGGTCCTCCTCGTAGGCCATGTGGGGGACGGCGTACCCGCAGGTGTCACGGATCAGCAGGGCGTGCACGACGACGACGGCGCGCAGCCCGTGCCGACCCGGGTCGATGCCGGGGAAACGGGCGAGCAGCTCCTTGAAGCGCGGGTCGTCGCGGAAGACCGGCTCGCCCCGCCCGTGCACCCGCACGATGTTCGGCGGGCCCTGGAAGGCGCACCACATCAGGGTGATCCGTCCGTTCTCCCGCAGATGGGCGATCGTCTCCGCGTTGGAGCCCGCGAAGTCCAGGTAGGCGACGGTGAGTTCGTCGAGCACGGCGAACGAGCCGCGCAGACCCTTGGGGGAGAGGTTGACCGTGCCGTCGCCGGCGAGGGGGGCGGTGGCCGTGAAGAAGACGGGCTGCTCCTCGATGAACGCCCGGAGCCTGCCGTCGATGCGTTCGTAGGTCTTTCCCATGCCCGCAGATTCTCGGCCCCCGCCGCCCGCCTGTCCATGACCGCGATCCGGCCGGAGCCGTGGGCCGAGGGGGCCGGAAGTGGCTGCCCCGGCGTGTCGCGACCTGCATGGATTGACGAATCATGCGTTGCTCTGCATACTCATGCATATCAGCGAATGCACGTGAGGAGAAAAACCGTGACCGAGCGCGTCGTACTCGCCTATTCAGGCGGTCTGGACACCTCCGTCGCCATCGGCTGGATCGCCGAGGAGACGGGCGCCGAGGTCATCGCCGTTGCGGTCGACGTCGGCCAGGGCGGCGAGGACCTGGACGTCATCCGCAAGCGCGCCCTCGCGTGCGGTGCGGTCGAGGCCGAGGTCGCCGATGCCAAGGACGAGTTCGCCGACGAGTACTGCCTCCCGGCGATCAAGGCGAACGCCCTGTACATGGACCGCTACCCGCTGGTCTCCGCCCTCTCCCGGCCGACGATCGTCAAGCACCTCGTCGCCGCCGCCGAGAAGCACGGCGCCACCACCGTCGCCCACGGCTGCACCGGCAAGGGCAACGACCAGGTCCGCTTCGAGGCCGGCATCGTCGCCCTCGCCCCCGACCTGAAGTGCATCGCCCCGGTCCGCGACTACGCGATGACCCGGGACAAGGCGATCGCCTTCTGCGAGGCGAAGAACCTGCCGATCGCGACCACCAAGAAGTCCCCCTACTCCATCGACCAGAACGTCTTCGGGCGCGCGGTCGAGACGGGCTTCCTGGAGGACATCTGGAACGCCCCGATCGAGGACATCTACGAGTACACCGCGAACCCCGCGCTCCCGCGCGAGGCCGACGAGGTGGTCATCACCTTCAAGCACGGTGTCCCGGTCGCCATCGACGGCAAGGCCGTCAGCGTCCTGCAGGCGATCCAGCAGCTCAACGAGCGCGCCGGCGCCCAGGGCATCGGCCGGATCGACATGGTCGAGGACCGCCTCGTCGGCATCAAGTCCCGTGAGGTGTACGAGGCTCCGGGCGCGATCGCCCTGATCACCGCCCACCAGGAGCTGGAGAACGTCACCGTCGAGCGCGAACTGGCCCGCTACAAGCGGCAGGTCGAGCAGCGCTGGGGCGAACTGGTCTACGACGGCCAGTGGTTCTCCCCGCTCAAGCGCGCCCTGGACGGCTTCATCGAGGAGGCCAACCAGCACGTCAACGGCGACGTCCGGATGACCCTGCACGGCGGCCGCGCCGTCGTCACCGGCCGGCGCTCCGAGACCTCCCTGTACGACTTCAACCTCGCCACCTACGACACCGGCGACAGCTTCGACCAGGCCGCGGCCAAGGGCTTCATCGACATCTACAGCCTGTCGTCGAAGATCGCCGCCAAGCGGGACCTGGCCTGATCCGCGCCGGGTACCCCGCCCGGGTCATCCCCCCGGCGACAGCCTGACAGCCGCCTCCCCGCCTGCAAGGGTGGGGAGGCGGCCGCACACGGCCATGAGTGCCCACAGCCATCTTCCGAGGAGCAACGCAGTGAGCAGCAACAGCGGTGACGTACGGCTCTGGGGCGGCCGTTTCGCCGACGGTCCCGCCGAGGCCCTGGCGAAGCTGTCCGCGTCCGTCCACTTCGACTGGCGGCTCGCCCCCTACGACATCGCCGGCTCCCGCGCCCACGCGCGCGTGCTGCACACGGCGGGCCTGCTCACCGAGGACGAGCTGACCCGCATGCTGGCCGGGCTCGACCGGCTCGAAGCCGACGTGGCGGACGGCTCCTTCACCGGCACCATCGCCGACGAGGACGTGCACACCGCGCTGGAGCGCGGCCTGCTGGAGCGCCTCGGCCCCGACCTCGGCGGCAAGCTCCGCGCCGGCCGCTCGCGCAACGACCAGGTGGCCACCCTCTTCCGGATGTACCTGCGGGACCACGCCCGGATCATCGGTGGCCTGATCGCCGGACTCCAGGACGCGTTCGTCGGCCTCGCCGAGGCCCACCCGGACGTGGCCATGCCCGGCCGCACCCACCTCCAGCACGCTCAGCCGGTGCTCTTCGCCCACCATGTGCTGGCCCATGTGCAGTCCCTGTCCCGGGACGCCGAGCGGCTGCGCCAGTGGGACGAGCGGACGGCCGTGTCGCCGTACGGCTCCGGCGCCCTGGCCGGCTCCTCCCTCGGGCTGGACCCGGAGGCGGTCGCCCGCGACCTCGGCTTCGAGCGGGGCAGCGTCGGCAACTCCATCGACGGCACGGCCTCCCGGGACTTCGTCGCCGAGTTCGCGTTCATCACCGCGATGATCGGCGTGAACCTCTCCCGGATCGCCGAGGAGATCATCATCTGGAACACGAAGGAGTTCTCCTTCGTGACCCTGCACGACGCGTTCTCCACCGGCTCCTCGATCATGCCGCAGAAGAAGAACCCCGACATCGCGGAGCTGGCGCGCGGCAAGTCGGGCCGCCTGATCGGCAACCTCACCGGCCTGCTCGCCACGCTCAAGGCGCTGCCCCTCGCCTACAACCGCGACCTCCAGGAGGACAAGGAGCCGGTCTTCGACTCCTGCGACCAGCTGGAGGTGCTGCTCCCGGCCTTCACCGGCATGATCGCCACGCTCACCGTCAACCGCGAGCGCATGGAGGAGCTGGCCCCGGCCGGGTTCTCGCTCGCCACCGACATCGCCGAGTGGCTGGTCCGGCAGGGCGTGCCGTTCCGGGTGGCGCACGAGGTCGCGGGGGAGTGCGTGAAGGCCGCCGAGGCCGAGGGCAAGGAGCTGGACGGCCTCACGGACGAGCAGTTCGCGAAGATCTCCGTCCACCTCACCCCCGAGGTGCGCTCCGTGCTCGACGTCCCCGGCGCGCTCGCCTCCCGCGACGGCCGCGGGGGCACGGCGCCCAGCGCGGTCGCCGTACAGCTCGCCGAGGTCAAGGCGGACCTGGAGGTCCAGCACGCCTGGGCCGACGCGAGCCGGAAGATCTAGCCGCCGCGACGGCCCAGGCCTGGGCCACGGTCGAGGTCACGGTCACGGCCTGGGCCGGGGACACGGCCACGGTCACGGCCTGAGACACGGCCACGGCCACGGTCACGGCCTGAGACACGGTCACCGCCACCGATGACGAGAGGTGCCGCCCGCACGCGTGCGGACGGCACCTCTCGCGCGTCCCGCCGCGCCGGCCCCCTCCGCAGGCCGGGTGGCAACGGCCGTTCACGAAAACCCCGCGGGCCGACCGGACTGCTCCGCGCCGAACGGGTTAGGTTGAGCCGGGAGTCAGCCGACCGAACGGAGTCCGCGATGTCCTTCGCTCGCCTCGCCAGCGCCACCACACCGACCTGCCATCTCGGTCTGGGTCTCGCCGCCGTGGGCCGACCCGGCTACATCAACCTCGGCCGCGAGCGCGACCTCCCGCCGGACCGCAGCGCCGAGGCGATGCGGGAACGCACCCACGAACTCCTGGACGCCGCCTACGCCCAGGGCGTGCGCTACTTCGACGCCGCCCGCTCCTACGGCCGCTCCGAGGAGTTCCTCGCGGACTGGCTGAACGCCCGCCCCGGCATCGAGGACGCGGTCGTCGGCAGCAAGTGGGGCTACACCTACACCGCCGGCTGGACCACGGACGCCGAGCGGCACGAGGTCAAGGACCACGGCCTCGCCACCTACGAGCGGCAGCGCGCCGAGACCGACGCCCTCCTCGGCGACCGGCTCGACCTCTACCAGATCCACTCGGTGACCCCGGACAGCCCCGCCCTCACCGACAAGGAACTGCACGCCAGGCTCGCCGAGGCCGCCGCCGGCGGGCTGACCGTCGGCTTCTCCACCAGCGGCCCCGCCCAGGCGGACGCGATCCGCGCCGCGCTGGAGGTCACCGTCGACGGCGAGCCCCTCTTCCGTACGGTCCAGTCGACCTACAACGCGCTGGAGACCTCGGCCGGCCCGGCCCTCGCCGAGGCCCACGACGCCGGGCTGACCGTCATCGTCAAGGAGAGCATGGCCAACGGCCGGCTCGCCGCCGGGCACGCCCCCGAGGCCCTGCGCGCCGTGGCGGAGGAGACCTCCCTCGGCTGCGACGCGGTCGCCCTCGCCCTGATCCTGCGCCGGCCGTGGGCCGGGGTCGTCCTCTCGGGCGCGGCCACCGTCGGCCAGCTCGGCTCCAATCTGCACGCGGCCGCCGTGGACCTGGACGACGACCAGCTGGCCCGCCTCGACGCCCTGGCGGAGGACCCGCGCGCGTACTGGGAGCACCGCGGACAGCTCCCCTGGCACTGAGAGGCTCCGGGAGCCGCTCTCCGGACCGGCGGGGTCGCGCCGGGCGCCGCGCCGGCAGGGCGCTCCCACGGCCTCGCCATGCCCCGATCGTGAGGCACGCATGCCCACAATGAGACAACAGTGTCTCACTTGGGTTACCCTTGTCTCATGGCCCTGGACCGTGAACACGTGCTGCGCAGCGCCGCCGCCCTGCTGACCCGCAAGTCCACCGCGACCATGGACGAGGTCGCCAGAGCCGCCGGGATCAGCCGTGCCACGCTGCACCGCCACTTCGCCGGCCGCGACGCGCTGGTCCGGGCGCTGGAGGCGCTGGGCATCGCCGAGTGCGAGGCCGCGCTGGACCGCGCCCGGCTGGACGAGGGGCTCGCGAGCGAGGCGGTGCGCAGACTGGTGCGCGAGATCCAGCCCGCGGCCGGACTGCTCGCCTTCCTGTACGGCGAGAACCAGCTGTGGGAGGGCGACCGGCAGAACGCGGGCTGGCCGGCCCTGGACACCCGGATCGGCGCGGTGTTCCAGCGCGGGCAGCGTGACGGCGAACTGCGCATCGACCTCACCCCCGCCTGGCTCACCGAGGCGCTGTACGGGCTGATCGCGTCCTGCGCCTGGGCCACCCTGGACGGCCGCGTGGCCTCCCGGGACTTTCCCACGATGGTCGCCGAGCTGCTGCTCGGCGGCGCCCTGCGGCAAAGAGAGGAATCATGACCAGCACCGTGCGGCATGAGGGTGCCGCATGCCGGGGCGCGACCGGACGCCCGGCGGACCACCTCACCCGGACGCGGGAGCGCCCGGCGGACGGGACGCACCGGACGGACGGGACGCAGGGCCGCCCGGGCCGCTGGCTCGCGCTCGGCGTCCTGGTCCTGGCCGTGCTGCTGGTGGCGGTCGACGCCACCGTGCTCGGGCTGGCTACCCCGTACATCAGCGAAGACCTCCACCCCTCCGGCACCCAGCTGCTGTGGATCGGCGACGTCTACTCCTTCGTCATCGCGGGCCTGCTCGTCTCCATGGGCAGCCTCGGCGACCGGGTGGGACGCAAGCGGATCCTGCTCTGCGGAGCCACGGCGTTCGGCGCGATATCCGTCCTGAACGCCTACGCCGGCTCACCCGCGCTGATGATCCTGGCGCGGGCGCTGCTCGGTGTCGCGGGCGCGACCCTGATGCCCGCCACGCTGGCCCTGATCCGCAACCTCTTCCCCGACGCGCGCGAGCGCAGCCTCGCCGTCGGCATCTGGGGCGCGGCCGCCTCCGCGGGCACCGCCGCGGGCCCCATCACGGGCGGTCTCCTGCTGGAGCACTTCTGGTGGGGGTCGGTCTTCCTGATCAACGTGCCGGTGATGGTGGTCCTCGTCGCCGTCGGCATCCGCACCCTGCCCGAGTCCCGCGACCCCAGCCCCGGCCCCTGGGACCTGGCCAGCGTCGTCCTCTCGCTCGTCGGCACGATCGCTCTGGTCTACGCGGTCAAGGAGGCGGCCACCCACGGTCCCCTCCTGCCCGCGCTCGCCGCCGGCCTGCTCGGCGCCGGGGCCCTGTACGGCTTCGTCCGCCGCCAGCTCACCCTGCCGACCCCGCTGCTGGACATGCGGCTGTTCCGGCGCCGCGGGTTCGGCGGAGCGGTCCTCGCCGACCTGCTGACCGTGCTCGGGATGTCGGGCCTGGTGTTCTTCCTGTCCCAGTACCTGCAACTCGTGCAGGGGCGTCGCCCGTTCGAGGCGGGACTGGCCGAGCTGCCCGCCGCCGTCGGCGCGGTGGTGGCCGGTCTGGCCGCGGGGCGCGCGGCCCGCCGCTACTCGGTGCGCGCGGTGGTCTCGGGCGGTCTCGCCCTGATCGCGGTCGCCCTGGCCGCGCTCACGACGCTGAGCCGGTCGACCGGCTACCCGTTCCTCGGCGCGGCCCTGCTGCTGGTCGGCGTCGGCGCGGGGTTCTCCTTCACGGTCACCGCCGACGTGATCCTCTCCAGCGTCCCCCGGGACCAGGCGGGCGCGGCCTCGGCGGTCTCCGAGACCGCCTACGAACTCGGCGCCGCCCTCGGCATCGCCCTGCTCGGCTCGATCGTCACCGGTGTCTACCGGGGCTTCACCGGACCGGCCGGCACCCCGGAAGCGGCGCACGGGTCACTGGGCGCGGCGGTGGAGGCGTCGCGGCACATGCCCCCGCACGCGGCGGAGGACCTGCTGGACGTGGCCCGGGACTCCTTCGTGCACGGCCTCCACCTGGCCTCGGGGGCCGGAGCGATCGTCCTCCTCGCGACCTCGGTGGCCGCCTGGTTCCTGCTGAGGGGCCACCGGCCCGGCACCACGGGCTGACGTGAACCGCGCGGCAGGAGACGGCCGTACGAAAAAGTGCGGGCGCGCCGTGGGGAGACCACGGCGCACCCGCACCCGCGAGCAGGCGGCGACGCTCAGGCGGCCTTCGCCTTGGTCGCGTACATGTCCACGTACTCCTGGCCCGACAGCCGCATGACCTCGGTCATCACGGAGTCGGTCACGGCGCGCAGCACGTACCGGTCCCGGTCCATGCCGTCGTAGCGGGAGAACTCCATCGGCTCACCGAAGCGCACGGTGACCTTGCCGGGGCGCGGGATGCCCGCGCCGCCCGGCTGCAGCTTGTCCGTGCCGATCATCGCGAACGGCACCACCGGCGCCCCGGTCATCAGCGTCAGCCGCGCGATGCCGGTACGGCCCCGGTACAGCCGGCCGTCGGGGGAGCGGGTGCCCTCGGGGTAGATCCCGAAGATCCGCCCCTCCTCCAGGATCCGGCGCCCGGTCATCAGCGCGGCGACACCGCCGTTCGCCCCGTCCCGGTCCACCGGGATCATGCCGACGCCGGTGAAGAACCACGCCATCATCCGGCCCTTGATGCCCTTGCCGGTGACGTACTCGTCCTTGCCGATGAAGCACACCTGCCGCCGGGTCACCACGGGCAGCACGATCGAGTCGATGAACGTGAGGTGGTTTCCGGCCAGGATGACCGGTCCGTCACCCGGGATGTTCTCCGCGCCCTCCACCTGTGGGCGGAACATCAGACGCATGATCGGTCCGAGCACTGCCTTGATGAGCACGAAGCGGGACAACGGGTCCTCCGGTGTCGAGGCGAGCGATATGAGTCTGTGCAGGTGAGGACATTACTCGCGGCTACGGGGGAAAAGCACATCGAGTACGGCCGGTTCACGGAGGTCTTACTCATTGTTGACGCGGGTTTACCTGCGGTGCCGCTCCGGGGCGGATGATTCACCCGACGGCCGCAATGTGACGGATGTCGCCCGCGGGCCGTGCCGCAGGGCACTCCCCGAGGCCGCCTTCCATGACGACGGACCGTCACCTCCGTCCGTCCCATCGCTCATACGGCGTCACCCGGGTGTTCGCGCCGAGGTCTTCTGCCGGTCATGTCCACGCCCCTACGATCGGCCCGCATCGAAGGCAAGATCCGACGGCAGGAGGGTGCTGATGGACAGCGACCAGGCGGACAGGCAGAACCGGGGCACCGGACGGCGGGCGCTCCTCGGCGCCGCGGTGCTCGGCGCGGGCGGTGCCGTCCTCGGACTGCCGGCCGCCGCCCGGGCGGACGGCCGTACCGCCGCCGCGGGCGCGCGGGGGCTGAGGGGACTGCCGGTGCCGGCCGTCATCGGCCACCGGGGCGCCAGCGGCTACCGCCCCGAGCACACCTTCGGCTCGTACGAACTGGCCCTCGACCTCGGCGCCGACATCGTCGAGGCCGGCGACCTGGTGCCCACCCGGGACGGGCACCTCGTGTGCCGGCACGAGCCGGAGATCGGCGGCACCACGGACGTCGCCTCCCACCCCGAGTTCGCCGCCCGCAGGACCACCAAGACCATCGACGGGGTCCCGACCACCGGCTGGTTCACCGAGGACTTCACGCTGGCCGAGCTGAAGACGCTCCGTGCCGTCGAGCGCATCCCGGCCAACCGCCCGCACAACACCCTCTACAACGGCCGCTGGGAGATCCCCACCTTCGAAGAGGTCCTGAAGTGGCAGGACGAGGAGACCCGCAGGCGCGGCCGGCAGGTCTGGATCTACCCGGAGACCAAACACCCCACCTACTTCCGGGGGCTGGGCCTCGGCCTGGAGGAGCGGGTGGCGAAGCTGCTGCACAAGCACGGCAAGGACGGCCGCAGGTCGCCGGTCATCCTCCAGTCCTTCGAGCCGACCAGCATCCAGCGGCTGAACCGGCTCGTCGACAACCCGCTGGTCGTCCTGCTGTCCACCGCCGACAGCCGCCCCTACGACTTCACCGAGGCCGGCGACCCGCGCACGGTCGCCGACCTGATCACCCCCAAGGGGCTCAGGGAGATCGCCGGCTACGCCCAGGGCATCGGCCCCACCCTGGACCTGGTCATCCCGAAGAACGCCGACGGCACCCTGGGCCGGCCGACCACACTGGTCGCCGACGCGCACAAGGTCGGCCTGATCCTGCACCCCTACACCATGCGCAACGAGAACCCCTTCCTTCCCGCCGAGTACCGCAAGGGCAGCGCGCCCGACGCCTACGGCGACGTCTTCGCCGCCTTCCGGACGTACTTCGCGACCGGCATCGACGGCGTCTTCACCGACAACGCCGACACGGCCCTGCTCGCCCGCGCCGACTTCCTGGCCGGCTGACGGCGGCGGCGCGCTCACCGTCCCCGGCGGTGGCGGCCGCACCCACCGCACCGCCCCGGCGGATCCCCCGCGCGTGCCGCGCCGTCAACAGCGGCGCCGCGGGACCCCCGGTCCGGGTGACGGGACGCCGTCCCGGAAACCCCCCGCCGGGGCCGCGCGTCGTTCCGCACATGACACCCGATCTGGTTGCCGCCCTGCGGCCCCTGCTCACCGCCGAGGCCCTGGCCGAGGCCCACGCCTGCGGGGGTGATCCGGGCGACCTGGAACAGGCGGTCTGGCTCCGTCTGCTGGAGCGGATCCGGTCCGCCGGACCGCCCGAGGACCCGGAGGGCTGGCTGCGCGCGGCCGTGCGCGCCGAGGCCCGCCGCAGCCGCCGTACGCGGGAGAACGAGCGGCCGTACGCGTCCGAGCCGGCCGACGAGACGGGACCCGGACCCGAACAGCTCGCCCTGGCCGCGGCCCGGCACCGCGTCCTGCGCGCCGCGGTACGCCGGCTGCCCGGCCGCTGCCCCCGCCTGCTGGAGGCACTGCTCTCCCCACGGGACCTCACCTACCGCGAGATCGCCGGGGAGTTGGGGATGTCACAGGGCAGTCTCGGTCCGGAACGTTCCCGATGTCTCGGATGTCTGCGGCGTTTGCTCACTCCGGAGGTTGCGGTCCTCGAACTGCGGGGATAGGAGTGTGGGACGACAGATGATCAGGTGAGCGGGAGGCGTGCGCACATGGGCATGAGTGTGACCATCTCGGCGGCGACCGGGCAGGACGCGGAGCAGATCTTCAAGCTCCAGTACCTGTGCTTCCAGAGCGAGGCGGCGCTGTACGGCAACTACCGCATCGACCCGCTGGTCCAGAGCCTGGAGTCGGTCCGCGCGGAAGTCGCCGCCGACTGCGTCTACGTGGCGCGGCTCGGCGACGAGGTGGTCGGCTCGGTGCGCGGCACCGCGACCGAGGACGGCGCGGCGGCGATCGGCAGGCTCTGCGTGCACCCCCGCCTCCAGGGGCACGGCATCGGCGCCCGGCTGCTCCGCGCGGCCGAGGCGGCCCTCGCCGAGCAGCGCGGCGCCACCCTCTTCCGCCTGCACACCGGTCATCGCAGCGAGACCAACCTCCGCCTCTACCGCAAGGCCGGCTACGAGGCGGTCGGCAGGTCCAAGGGGGCGGACGGCGTGGAGATGATCGTCCTGGAGAAGAAGGCCGGGACGTACGTCGCCACGGCCTGACCTCGGGCCTGACCTCGGCGCGGCCCGACCCCGGCGCGCCCGAACCCGGAGCCGCGCGGAGCACGGCCCGGCACGGAGAGCGGCGGCGCGGTGCGGCACCCGGCCGCGCCAGCCCGCCCTCCGCCCGTCGTCCTCGCGGGGAGCCGCTCAGGCGCCCTGCGGGCGGTTCTCCGCCTTGCGCAGCCAGTACAGCGCGGAGAGCGGCAGCAGCACGGGGATGAAGACGTATCCCGCGCCGTAGTACGACCAGACGGTCGCGTCGGGGAACGCCGAGCGGTCCACCAGGGTCCAGGTGCCGACGATCAGCACCCCCGCCAGCTCGGCGGCGCAGCACAGCGTCGCCGCCCGGCGGGCCCTCTCGCCGCCGCGGACCAGGCTGTAGGTGATGAACGCGTAGACCACGCCCGCCACCGCCGACAGCGTGTAGGCGAGCGGCGCCCGGCCGAAGTCCGTCGCGATCTGGTAGGCCGAGCGCGACACCGCGCCGACCACCATCACGCCGTAGAACCAGACCAGCAGCATGCCCGGTCCGCTGATCAGGCGGGCCGGCTTCTCCTCGACCGCGGTCATCTCATCCTCCCCAGATGTCGAAGAGCCGTACCTCGAGCACGGCGAGCACCACGCCGCCCGCGGCCACCGTCACCGAGCCCCAGCGCGTCCGCTCGGCCAGGGACATGAAGCCCGCCGTCGGCACGCACGCGAACGCGCCCAGCAGATACGCCACGAAGATGACCGTGCCCTGGTCCGGCTTGTCGCCCTGCGCCAGCCGCACGAAGCCGACGATCAGCTGGATCACGGCCAGCAGCGACACCACGGCCATGCCGATGAAGTGCCAGTCCTTGGTCGGCTGGTGCCGGTAGGCGGCCCAGCCGCACCACGCGGCGAGCAGCAGCGCGGTGATCGCGGTCACCAGCGTCAGGGCATTGAGCATGCGGTGACCTTATTACGGCCGAAATGGACCACCGTCGGCGCCCCCGCCCTGGACCTCGGCGCCCCCGCCCTGGGCCGCGGCGGCCTCCGCCCCGGGCCGCGGCGCCCCCCCGTCCTGGGCCTCGGCGGCCGGCCCGGGCGTCCCGCGCGCTCTTTCCCCCCGGCTTTCCGCCCCGGTTCCCGACCGGCTTCCCGTGCGGCGGAGGCCCGTGGCGTCGGCCGTGACGCCGGCCGCGGTGTCGGCCGTGGTGTTGGCCACAGGCCGCCGTCCGAGGTGTCCGCGCACGGACCCCGGCGGGGGCCCTCTCGCCCTTGTCCCCACTGCGTACGGGCGCCGGTGAGGAGATCGCCGCAGGTCCGCGGCCCTGTCCGCGTCCGTCCAGCATATGGACAGCATCCTTCGGCCGGGACAGTCCTTCTGCTTTACTGGCTCGCATGACCACGACGAGCAGCCGCACCCTTGCGACCGAGGCGACCATGACGCCCGGTGCTCGTTGTATGTGTCGAATGTGCGCCTTCTAGAGGGCCCCCGCACCGCCTGAGCCTCGCGCCCCGAAGCGAGAGCCGCGGCGTCCCACGCCGGCAGCGTCGCCGTACGGGACTCACACGCCGCCCCGCGCACACGACGTTCTCCCTGGTGTTCTCGACCTTCGCACCGCCCCGCGAGAGCCGTGCCGCGTCCCCGAACGACTGCGATCCATGCATCCGTGCCCGGGCACACCCATACCCCGCGCACTCGACAGTGACGGAAATCCTGTGATCACCACCTCGGGCCTGACCAAGGTCTACCGCTCAAGCGGCCGTGAGGTCACCGCCCTCGACGGCGTCGATCTGCACGTCCGCGAAGGAGAGGTCTACGGCGTCATCGGCCAGTCCGGTGCCGGCAAGTCCTCCCTCATCCGCTGCGTCAACCTCCTGGAGCGCCCCACCTCCGGAACGGTGACCGTCGACGGCCAGGACCTCACGGCCCTCGCCGGCCGCGGCCCCCGCGCGGGCCGTGACCTGCGCCGGGCGCGCAACCGGATCGGCATGGTCTTCCAGCACTTCAACCTGCTGTCCTCGCGGACCGTGCAGGAGAACGTCGAGCTGCCGCTGGAGATCCTCGGCAGCGCGGGCAGGGAGCGTTCCCGCAAGGCGCTGGAGCTGCTCGACCTCGTCGGCCTCGCCGACAAGGCCAAGGCCTACCCGGCCCAGCTCTCCGGCGGACAGAAGCAGCGCGTCGGCATCGCCCGCGCACTGGCCGGCGACCCCAAGGTCCTGCTCTCCGACGAGGCCACCAGCGCCCTCGACCCCGAGACCACCCGCTCGATCCTGCAGCTGCTGCGCGACCTGAACCAGCAGCTCGGCCTCACCGTCCTGCTCATCACCCACGAGATGGACGTCGTGAAGTCGGTCTGCGACTCGGCCGCCCTGATGGAGAAGGGCCGGATCGTGGAGTCCGGCACGGTCAGCGAGCTGCTGGCCACGCCGGGCTCGCAACTGGCCGCCGCGCTGTTCCCGGTGGGCGGCGAGGCCTCCGGCGCCGACCGGACCGTCCTGGACGTCACCTTCCACGGCGAGGCCGCGACCCAGCCGGTGATCTCCCAGCTGTCGCGCACCTACAACATCGACATCTCGATCCTCGGCGCCGCCATCGACACCGTCGGCGGCCTCCAGATCGGCCGCATGCGCCTGGAGCTGCCCGGCCGCTACGAGGACAACGTGGTGCCCGTCGGGTTCCTGCGCGAACAGGGCCTGCAGATCGATGTCGTCGGCCACGAGGGCCAGGAGACCCAGCTGGTGAAGGAAGGTGCGAAGTGACCTGGTCGGAGATGCAGCCCCTGCTGTCGCAGGCGTCCTGGGACACCCTCTACATGGTGGGCTGGTCCACGCTGATAGCCATCGCCGGCGGACTTCCGCTCGGCATCCTCCTGGTCCTCACGGACAAGGGCGGCCTGCTGCAGAACGTCGTCGTCAACAAGGTCGCCGGCCAGGTGGTGAACGTCGCCCGCTCGATGCCGTTCATCATCCTGATGGTCGCCCTCATGACCTTCACCCGCTCGATCACCGGGACGACGATCGGCCGCGAGGCCGCGATCGTGCCGCTCGCCATCGGGGCCATCCCGTTCTTCGCGCGGCTGGTCGAGACGGCCGTCCGTGAGGTGGACGGCGGACTCGTCGAGGCCGTGCAGTCCATGGGCGGCAACACCTGGACCATCGTGCGCAAGGTGCTCGTGCCCGAGTCCCTCCCGTCGCTGATCTCGTCGACCACCACCACGATCGTCGCGCTCATCGGCTACTCGGCCATGGCCGGCACGGTCGGCGCCGGCGGCCTCGGCGACATCGCCATCCGCTACGGCTACCAGCGCTTCGAGACCCAGCTCATGTGGATCACCGTGGCGATCCTCGCCGTCGTCATCTCGGTCATCCAGTTCGCCGGCGACTACGCCGCCCGCTCCCTGCACCGGCGTGGCGGCCGCTCCGGACCCGCGCCGAAGCTCAGGCTGCTCAAGGCCAAGGAGCCCGCGGCCGCCGAGGTCGGCAAGGTCGCCTGAGGGCCTCCTTCCCGCCGCCCCCCGCTTCCGCTCCCCGCAAGCTCCCCGTCCACCCATGACGGGGCCGCACCACCTCTTCAGGAAAGGCACTTTTCGTGCGTAACACCGCCAAGTTCACCGCCGCCGCCGTCGCCGTCGGAGCCCTCGCCCTCGGGCTGACCGCCTGCGGCTCCGGCAAGGACTCCGCCTCCTCCGACTACAGCGGCCCGCTCGTCGTCGCCGCCAGCCCGACCCCGCACGCCGAGATCCTCGACTTCGTCAAGGACCACCTGGCCAAGAAGGCGGGACTCGACCTGGAGGTCAAGGAGTTCCAGGACTACATCGTCCCGAACACGGCGACCGAGGACGGCTCCGTGGGAGCCAACTACTTCCAGAACCAGCCGTACCTGGACGACTTCAACAAGAAGCGCGGCACCCACATCGTGCCTGTCGTCACGGTCCACCTGGAGCCCCTCGGCCTGTACTCCCACAAGGTCAAGAAGGCCGACGCCCTGAAGAGCGGTGCGACCGTCGCCGTCCCCAACGACGCCGTCAACGAGGCGCGCGCCCTCAAGCTCCTCGCCGCCGACAAGCTCATCACCCTCAAGAGCGGCGTGGGCAACGAGGCGACCCCGCAGGACATCGTCAAGAACCCCAGGCACCTGCAGTTCAAGGAGGTCGAGGCGGCCCAGACCGCGCGCTCCCTGGACGACGTGGACGCGGCCGTCGTCAACGGCAACTACGCCATCTCCGCCGGCCTCAAGCCCGCCAAGGACGCCCTCGTCCTGGAGTCCCCGAAGAACAACCCCTACGGCAACTTCCTCGCCGTGAAGAAGGGCAACGAGAACGACCCGCGCGTGAAGAAGCTCGCCAAGCTCCTCACCTCGCCCGAGGTCAAGAAGTTCATCGAGGACAAGTACCAGGGCTCCGTCATCCCGTCGTTCTGACGCGGCCGGCACACCTGAACGAGGAGGGGGACCGCTCATGCGCAAGACCGTCGTACTCGCGGCGACCACGGCACTGACCGCGGCGCTCACCGCGGGCCTCACCGCCTGCGGCGCGGGCCAGGACTCCGGCGGGGGAGGCGGCAAGGACGGCGCCCTCGTCGTCGGCGCCACCCCCGTCCCGGCCGGCGAGGTGCTCACCTACGTCAAGGAGCACCTCGCGGCCAAGGCCGGGCTGAAGCTGGAGGTCAAGGAGTTCACGGACTACGTCCTGCCGAACACCGCGCTCCAGGAGGGCTCGCTCGACGCGAACCTCTACCAGAACCAGCCCTACCTGGACGAGTTCAACAAGTCCAAGGGCACCGACCTGGTCCCGGTGGTCAAGGCCTACCTGCCGCCCATGGGCGTCTACTCGCACAAGGTCGAGGACGTCACGAAGCTCGCCGGCGGAGCCACCGTCGCCGTGCCCAACGACACCACCAACGAGGGCCGCGCCCTCAAGCTCCTGGCCTCCGCCGGCGTCATCCGGCTGAGGTCCGGCGCCGGCGCGGACGCCTCACCGGCCGACATCGCCGCCAACCCCCGGCACCTGGTGTTCAAGGAGCTGGAGGCGGCGCAGCTGCCGCGCTCGCTCGACGACGTGGACGCGGCCGTCATCAACAACAACTACGCCCAGGACGCGGGCCTGAAGCCCACCAAGGACGCCGTCCTGCTGGAGTCGGCGAAGGACAACCCCTACGCCAACCTCCTGGCCGTCAAGCGCGGCCACGAGGACGACCCCCGGGTGCGCACGCTCGCGAAGCTGCTCACCTCGCCCGAGGTACGGAAGTTCATCCAGGACAAGTACCAGGGGTCCGTCCTGCCGGTGAGCGGCGCCTGACCCCGCCTCCCCGGCACGGTCCCGCCGACGGGCCCCGTTCTCCCCTGTCCGGAGAGGGGCCCGTCGTGCGGTTCGGTGGTTCCATGCTGCATGCTGGGCATTTCAGCAGGGCCCTGACGGTCCCTCACAGAAGTTCCCGAAGGTTACGGAGCGGCGCATGACGAGCACCTTCCCCACCATCTCCATCAGCACGGAGCGGTTGGGCCTGCGTCCGCTCGACGAGGACGACGTGCCCGCCCTGGCCGAGATGATGAACGACGAGCAGGTCGGCGCCTGGACCGACGTGCCCCAGCCGTTCACCGAGGACGCCGCCCGGCGCTGGATCGGCGCGTACGCGCCCGCCCAACGCGCCGCCGGCCGCGGCCTGCACCTCGCCGTCACCGAGTTCCTCACCCAGCGCCTCGTCGGCGTCGTCCAGCTGGGCAGGACCGACTGGACCATCCGCTCCACCGAACTGTCCTACATCGTCGCCCCCTGGGCGCGCGGCGAGGGCTACGCCTCCGAGGCCGCGCTCGCCACCGCCCACTGGCTCTTCCGCGACCAGAAGTTCGAGCGGATCGAGCTGCGCACCGCCGCCGACAACACCGCCTCCCAGCAGGTCGCCCAGAAGATCGGCTGCATCAGCGAGGGCGTCCTGCGCAACGCCTGCATAGTGCACGTCCGCAGGGAGGACGGCACCTGGGCCGACCTGCGCACCGACTTCATCGTGTGGAGCCTGCTGCCCGAGGACCTGGAGGGCATCGAGGGGCCGATGGCCGACACCGGCGGCTTCACCACCTACGCCGACTGGAACTGACCCCGGCGGGAGCGCCCCGCCCGGCCGGTCCGGCACGGCCCGGCCCCGTCGCGCCCGCGGCGGCCCCACCGGGTACTCTCACGGAGCCCGCCCATGGGCACCGCGCCTCTGACGACCTGCGAAGACCTGGAGACTGACGACGATGGCCGACCGGGTCACGGTGATCGGCTGGGACGGCTCGCCGCTGACCGCCGCGGCACGCGGCGCGCTCGGCGCCGCCACGCTCGTGGCCGGCGCGGCCCACCATCTGGCGCTGCCCGAGATCCCGGCCGCCGCCGAGCGGGTCCGCCTCGGCAGCCTGGGCCTCGCCGCCCGCCGGATCGCCGGCCACCGCGGCACCGCCGTCGTGCTCGCCGACGGCGACCCCGGGTTCTTCGGCGTCGTACGCACCCTGCGCGCACCCGAGTTCGGCCTGGAGGTCGAGGTCGTCCCGGCCGTCTCCTCCGTGGCCGCCGCCTTCGCCCGTTCCGGCATGCCCTGGGACGACGCCCAGGTGGTCGTCGCCCACCCCCGCACCCTGCGCCGGGCCGTCAACGTGTGCCGCGCCCACCCCAAGGTCGCCGTCCTCACCTCGCCCGGCGCCGGCCCGGCCGAACTCGGCCTGCTCCTCGGCGAGGTCCACCGTACCTTCGTCATCTGCGAGGAACTGGGCACCGAGCGCGAACGGGTCACGGTCGTCACCTCCGACCGGGCCGCCGACCACGCCTGGCGCGACCCCAATGTCGTCATCGTCATCGGCGGCCCCGCAGGGCCGGCGGCCGGCGGCGAGGGCGGCTGGATCGCCGGCCGCGACCCGGCCGCCGGCCCGCGCGGCTGGGTCCAGCCCGACGAGGCGTACCGCGGCCCGCTCGGCGAAGGGGAGAGCGAACTGCTCCGTGCCGCCCAACTGGCCCGGCTCGGCCCCCGCGTCGGCGACCTCGTCTGGGACATCGGCTGCGGCTCGGGCGCCTTCGCCACCGAGGCCGCGCGCGCCGGTGCCGCCGTCATCGCCGTCGACCGCGACCCCGCCGCCTGCGCCCGCACCGACGCCGCCTCGCGCGAGTACGGCGTCCAGCCGCAGATCGTCCACGGCACCGCCCCGCACGTCCTGGAGAACCTGCCCGAACCGGACGTCGTCCGGATCGGCGGCGGGGGAGCCTCCGTGGTCTCCGCGGTGGCCGACCGCCGCCCGCGGCGGATCGTGGCGCACGCCGCGACCCGCGACGCGGCCGAACTCGTCGGGCGGGACCTGACGGAGCACGGCTACCTCGTCCAGTGCGCCCTGCTCCAGTCCGTCGAACTCGACACGCGGGCCTGGACGGAGACCGAGCGCAGCGTCGTCTTCCTGCTCAGCGGCGTCCTGCCCGAGCGCGCCCCGTGATCCGGTTGTCGTACCGCGCGCGGTAGGCTGGCCGATCGTTGTACCGCACCGGCGGTCCGGAAGTTCGTTCGTCAATGTCCGGAAAGCGTGCCCGTTTTGGGGTGGGAGCGGTACGGCGGAGCCGGCGGACGCGCAAAGTGGCGCAGTCCACAGCGGGCTGTCGCGGATCACGCTGTCGCGACGGCGGATCGACCGGGACAATGCCACTGAATGGCTTTGTCGCCTTTTCTGGGGGGTCGTTCGTGCCGCTGGGCGCGGACGCTCGTTCTTCAGTACAGGGGCGGTCGGTGCGCCGTTCCGCGTGAGCTGGTCGTAGGAGCACTAACCGATGGGCGAGGGGTACGCATGACGGACACCGGCCAGGTCCCGGGCGAGGGACAGCCGGAGAGCGCAGGCATGGTGGAGCAGCCGGGCGCCTCCGCGCACGGCGCGTACACCTACCTCGCCGAGGCGCCCGCCGAGGACGAAGACCTGCTGCTGCCGGGCGCTCAGGGCGCGTGGGGCAACGAAGTGCCGCCGCCCGCCCCGGAACCGGTGGTCGAGACCGTCCACCAGCCCGGCGCGCACGAGGCGTCCGGCCGGGACACCGGCTCCGTCGACCTGGGCGGCGTACGGCTGCCCGAGGCGGGACCCGTCTCCGTCACGCCGTCGCCGATCCTCTCCGTCCCGCACGACCCGATGGCCGCGTCGCAGCCGCCGCGCCGGCCGCTGCACCTCGGCCCGCCGATCCCCGACGCCTCCGCCAGCCCGGTCCGCTCCCTCGCCGACCGCGGCCCCGCGGGAGCGCCGGTACGGCAGCCGGGACCGCTCTCCGCCTGGGGCCCGCAGGCCGTTCCCGCCGAGGCGGGCGCGGGGGCGCACGCTGCGGAAACGGTTGGCCCGGACGCCGGGGCGCCGGCCGCCGTGCCCGGTGCGGCCCAGGGCGCCGTGAACCCCCTCGCCCCGCAGGTTCCGGGAGCGCAGGTTCCCGGGGACGTCACCGCGGCCGCTCCGGCCCAGGACGGCCTCCTGTACGGCCACGACGGCGTGCTGCCGGCCGACGGGCAGGACGGGGCGTACGCCGCCGCGGCCGCCTTCCCGGCTCAGGGTGTCGCACAGGAGCCCCTGCCGATCTCCCCGCAGGACGCGGCCCAGATGGCTCCGCACGAGCTGGCTCAGGCTCTGGCCCAGTACTCGGCTCAGGCCGTCCCGGCGCAGGTCGCGGTGCAGGACCCGGCGCAGACTGCCGCTCAGGGCCCGGGTGAGGTCGCTGCCGAGGACCCGGCTCAGGTTGCCGTCGAGACCCCGGCTCAGGATCTCGCCCATGACCCGGCTCAGGCCGGGATCCAGGTGCCGGCTCAGGCCGACGTACAGGCACCGGCTCAGGCAGGTGCCGAGGAGTCGGCTCAGGCCGAGGTCCACGACCCGGCTCAGGGTCTTGCGCAGGAACCGGCTCAGGCAGTGGCCATGGACCCGGCTCTGGAAGCCGTCGAGGCCGCGCCGCTCGCTGCCGAGGCCGCCGCGATGGCCGGATCGGTGGAAGCCGGACCGGCCGTCCACGCCGAGGTCGCCGGGGCCGCTGAGGTCTCAGAGGGCGCCGTGATCGCCGAGGCCGAGCCCGCCGGCGGGACGGTGCCGGCCGCCGGAGACGCGACCGGTGCCGACACCGCCGAACCGGTGGCTCCCGTGGAGGCCGTTCAGGCCGTGGAGGCTCCGGCCGCCGAGGCGCAGGAGGCGCTCGTGGCGGGCGCTCCGGCTCAGGGCGCCCTGGTCCAGGAGCCGCAGGCCGACGCCGTACCGGCCCAGGAGCCCGAGGCCGGCGAGGCCGGTCAGGCTCCCGAAGGCGCTGAGCACGTCGCCGTCGTCGAGCAGGCCGAGGCCCTCCAGGCCGTCGAGCCGGCCGCCGTTCCCGAGGCCGCCGCGCAGTCCGACGAGATCACGCTTCCCGGTGAGCCCGCCCAGGCCGCGGACGCCGTCCAGGCCGCCGACGCGGCGCAGCCGCAGGCCGTGGCCGCGCACGCCGTTCCGGCCGAGGAGCCCGCCGTCGCGGGCGAGGCCGTCGTGCCCGGGGACGCCCCCGAGGCCGTACCCGCCGCCCTCGCGCACCCCGCTCCGGAGGCGGCACCGGCCGCCCCCGAGCACCCGGAGCCCTTGACCGCCGAAGCGGCTGCCGCCCAGGTCGCGCCCGAGGCCGCCGACCCGGTGTCCCCCGAGGCGCCCGAGACACCCGAGGCACCCGAGGCCGTCGGAGCCGTCGACCTCGCCGCCGCGCAGGCGGACCCGCAGGCCGACCCGCACCCCATCGCCACCGAAGCGGCCCACGCCGTCCAGGCCACCGCCGCCGAGCCCGTCGTCGACGCGGAGTTGGTCGGCGCTGCGCCGGCCGTCGCGCCCCTCACGGGCGAGCCGGAAGCCGAAGCGTTCGCCGTCCCGGCGCAGGAAGCCGTCGCTGACCCGTCCGCCGGTGACCCGTCCGCCGGTGACGCCGTCGCCGGTGAAGCCGCTTCCGCCCCGGCCGAGGCCCCCGCGGTCCCCGGTCCCGCATTCCTCCAGGAGCAGGCACTCCAGCACGTCGCGGACGCTCAGCACGTAGCGGACCTTCCGCACGCCGCCGGGGCGCCGCACGACGTCCTTCCGGCATCCGAGCCGCAGCCGGCACCGGCGCAGGACCCCGCCGCCCCGGACCTCGTGGCCACCCCGGCCCCCGGCCTCGCGCTCCCGGCCGACGGCACCCTCGGCGGGCTTCCGCTCCAGCAGGCCGCGGCCACGCCCGCGCCGCCCGCGGGCGAGGCCGTGACCGGGACCGGTACCGTCGCGGCCGTCCCGGCCGGTGTCCCCGACCCGCTGCCCTCGCACGTCCCGGCGGCACCGCACCCGGAGCAGCCGCTCGGGCAGTTCGTGGCCGTCGACGGCCAGGTGCCGACCGCCCCGCACCTCGCGCCGACCCCGCCGTACCCGCTCACCCTGCCCGTCCAGGAGCAGGAGGGAGCGCCGCAGGAGCCCGTCGCCGCGGTGCCCGCTCCCCGCGAGGCCGAGCCGGTGCCGGACGCCGGGCACGACCACGGTCCTGATGTCGTCCAGCACGCGGAGGACCTGGAGACCCGGGTCGCCGAGCAGGAAGAGAGCACGGACGCCATGGAAGAGGCCGGACCGGCCGCGCCCGCCTACACGGAGGCCGAGCGCCAGGCCGTCCTGAAGGTGATCCGCGAGCGCCGCGACATCCGCAACGGCTTCCGCTCCGACCCCATCCCGCACGACGTGCTGCTGAGAGTCCTGGAGGCGGCCCACACGGCTCCCTCCGTCGGCCACTCCCAGCCCTGGGACTTCGTCGTCATCCGGTCCGCCGACACCCGTCAGGCCATGCACGAACTGGCCATGCGCCAGCGCGAGGCCTACGCCAAGTCGCTGCCCAAGGGCCGGGCGAAGCAGTTCAAGGAACTGAAGATCGAGGCCATCCTCGACACCCCGGTCAACATCGTCGTCACCGCCGACCCCACCCGCGGCGGCCGCCACACCCTCGGCCGGCACACCCAGCCGCAGATGGCGCCGTACTCCGCCGCGCTCGCGGTCGAGAACCTCTGGCTCGCCGCCCGCGCCGAAGGCCTCGGTGTCGGCTGGGTCAGCTTCTTCGACGAGCGCGAGATGGTGCGGGCCCTCGGCCTGCCCGAGCACATGGAGGTCATCGCCTACCTGTGCGTCGGCTACGTCGACGAGTTCCCGGACGAGCCCGAGCTGATGCAGGCCGGCTGGTCCAAGCGACGTCCCCTGTCATGGGTCGTGCACGAAGAGACCTACGGGCGCCGCGCCCTTCCCGGAGAGGAACCCCACGACCTGCTTGCCGAGACCGTCGCACAGATCCGCCCGCTCGACGCCAAGGCCCTCGGCGAGGCCTGGGAACGCCAGAAGCGCATGACCAAGCCGGCCGGCGCGCTCGGCATGCTGGAGATCATCTCCGCGCAGCTGTCCGGGCTGTCCCGGCAGTGCCCGCCGCCGATCCCGGAGCCCGCGGCCGTCGCGATCTTCGCGGGCGACCACGGTGTGCACGCCCAGGGCGTCACCCCGTGGCCGCAGGAGGTCACCGCCCAGATGGTGGCCAACTTCCTCGGCGGGGGCGCCGTCTGCAACGCCTTCGCCGCCCAGGTCGGCGCGGAGGTGTGCGTCGTCGACGTCGGCGTCGCCGCCGACCTCCCGGCCACGCCCGGCCTGCTGCCCCGCAAGATCCGCGGCGGCACCTCCGACATGACCACCGGCCCCGCGATGACCCGCGAGGAGGCCAAGGCGGCCATCGAGGTCGGCATCGAGACCGCCCGCGACCTGGTCGCGGCCGGCAACAAGGCGCTGCTCACCGGCGAGATGGGTATCGCCAACACGACCGCCTCCGCCGCGCTGATCTCCGTCTTCACCGGGGCCGACCCGGCCGAGGTGACCGGCCGCGGCACGGGCATCAACGACGAGACCCTCGCCCGCAAGACCGAGGTCGTGCGCCGCGCGATCGACTTCCACCAGCCGGACCCGGCCGACCCCGTCGGCGTCCTCGCGGCCCTCGGCGGTTTCGAGCACGCGGCCATGGTCGGCCTGCTCCTCGGCGGCGCCTCCCTGCGCACGCCGGTGATCCTGGACGGCGTCAGCGCCGGCGCCGCGGCCCTGGTCGCGCGGGCCATCGCCCCCGAGGTCCTCGCGGCCTGCGTGGCCGGCCACCGCAGTGCCGAGCCCGGTCACGTCGCGGCCCTCAACAAGCTGGGCCTGCGCCCGCTCGTCGACCTGGACCTGCGCCTCGGCGAGGGCACCGGCGCGCTGCTCGCGCTGCCCCTCGTGCAGAGCGCGGCCCGTGCGATGCACGAGGTGGCCACGTTCGACTCGGCGGGCGTCACCGAGAAGTAGCGGCAGCAGGCGTCACGGCAGGGGTGGTCCGGTGTTCAGCAGCCGGACCACCCCTGCCGTTCATGCCGCCCACCGCCTAAGATCCGCACGTCAGGGCCGCTCCGGAGCCGCAGCGCGCCCACCGCAGAGCTGTACGAGGAGCCGCACCTCATGGCCGAACACCCCGCCTACCCCGTAGGCCTCCGCCTCGCCGGCCGCCGCGTCACCGTCCTCGGCGGCGGCCAGGTCGCCCAGCGGCGTCTGCCCGCCCTGATCGCGGCCGGTGCGGACGTCCTCCTCGTCTCCCCGGAGGCCACCCCCTCCGTCGAGGCCATGGCCGACGCGGGCGAGATCCGCTGGGAGCGGCGCCCCTACGCCGAGGGCGACCTCGACGGCGCCTGGTACGCGCTGATCGCCACCAGTGACCCGGACGCCAACGCCGCCGCCTCCGCCGAGGCCGAGCGCGGCCGCGTCTGGTGCGTGCGCTCCGACGACGCCGACCTGGCCACGGCCTGGACCCCGGCCACCGGGACCAGCGAGGGGGTGACCGTCGCCGTCCTCACCACGGACGCGCGCGACCGCGACCCCCGCCGCACCGCCGCGATCCGCGACGCGGTCGTGGAGGGCCTGCGCGACGGCACCCTGGTCGCCCCGCACCACCGCACCCGCATCCCCGGGGTCGCCCTGGTCGGCGGCGGACCGGGCGATCCCGACCTCATCACCGTGCGCGGCCGCCGGCTGCTCGCCGAGGCCGACGTCGTCATCGCCGACCGGCTCGGCCCGCGCGACCTGCTCGCCGAACTGCCCCCGCACGTCGAGGTCATCGACGCGGCGAAGATCCCGTACGGCCGGTACATGGCGCAGGAGGCCATCAACAACGCGCTGATCGAGCACGCCAAGCAGGGCAGGTCCGTCGTCCGCCTCAAGGGCGGCGACCCCTACGTCTTCGGCCGGGGCATGGAGGAGCTCCAGGCGCTCGCCGAGGCCGGGATCCCGTGCACGGTCGTCCCCGGCATCTCCAGCTCCGTCTCGGTGCCCGGCGCGGCCGGAATCCCGGTCACCCACCGGGGCGTCGCCCACGAGTTCACCGTCGTCAGCGGCCATGTCGCCCCCGACGACGAGCGCTCCCTGGTCGACTGGCCGTCGCTCGCGAAGCTCACCGGTACGCTGGTGATCCTGATGGGTGTCGACAAGATAGGGAAGATCGCCGAGACACTCGTCGCGCACGGGAAGTCGCCCGAGACACCCGTCGCGCTGGTCCAGGAGGGGACGACCGCCGCGCAGCGCCGCGTGGACGCGACCCTCGCCACGGTCGCCGAGACCGTGCGGACCGAGGAGGTCAGGCCGCCGGCGGTCATCGTCGTCGGTGACGTCGTGGGCGTGGGCCCGCGGCACCTGGACTGACCCGCACACCACCGGCGCGGCCGCGACCGGCCGTGCCGCTTCCCGCCTCAGCACCGCGACCAGGACAAGGCAGCATCGACCCGTGGCCGAACTCATCACCATCGAGGACCCCGAGGACCCCCGCCTCGGCGACTACACGGACCTCACCGACGTCGAGCTGCGCCGCAGGCGCGAGCCCGCGGAGGGCCTGTTCATCGCCGAGGGCGAGAAGGTCATCCGGCGGGCCGCGGACGCCGGCTACGCGATGCGGTCCATGCTGCTCACCGCCAAGTGGGCCGACGTCATGCGCGACGTCATCGCCGGGCTGTCCGTGCCTGTCTACGTCGTGAGTCCGGAGCTCGCCGAACGGGTCACCGGCTACCACGTGCACCGCGGCGCCCTCGCCTCCATGGCCCGCAAGCCGCTGCCCACCACCTCCGAGGTGCTGCGCTCCGCCCGCCGGGTGGCGGTCATGGAAGCGGTCAACGACCACACCAACATCGGCGCGATCTTCCGCTCCGCGGCCGCCCTCGGCATGGACGCGGTGCTGCTGTCGCCCGACTGCGCGGACCCGCTCTACCGCCGCAGCGTCAAGGTCTCCATGGGAGCGGTCTTCTCGGTGCCCTACGCCCGCCTGGAGACCTGGCCGCACGGCCTGTCCGAGGTGCGCGAGGCGGGCTTCACGCTGCTCGCGCTCACCCCCGCCGACCAGGCACGCGCCCTGGACGAGGTGGCTCCGCAGAAGCTGGACCGGGTCGCCCTGATGCTCGGCGCGGAGGGCGACGGCCTGTCCGCGAAGGCCCTGGCCGCCGCCGACACCTGGGTGCGCATCCCGATGTCCCACGGCGTCGACTCCCTGAACGTGGGAGCGGCGGCCGCCGTCGCGTTCTACGCGGTGGCCACGGGACGTCCCGAAGCCTGACCCGGTCCCGGCGTCACCCGTTGCCGGGGCCCGCCCCGGCCGGGATCCCGGCGCCGTACCGCTGGGCCGTGTCCTCCGTGCCCTCCGCACCGCCCGGCCGCCCGTCGGCCGCCTCGCGCGTCGCGCCGGCCGTCCGCGCCTGGACCCGGGCCCGCGCCGGGTCCGCCGCCGACGGGCGGTCCGGCACCGAGCCGGCCGGCCGCTCCCGTACCTGACCGTGCGTCTGCCGCCGTACGACGTCGGTGCCGTCGCCGTCGCCGCCGAGTCCGCGCGCCGGGCCCTGGCAGCCCTGGGCCAGCGCGATGCCGAGCGCCACCAGCAGCGTCACCACGACGAACACGAAGAGCCGCTGCCGCAGCAGCCGCGGGTTGGCCGGCCGCAGACCGGTACCCGTCGTACGCGGTGCCGGGCGCCCCGCACCACTGCGCGGAGCGGGACGGCTGCCGCTGCCGGAGCGCGGACCGCCCTGGCGCGGTGCCGGGGTGGGGCGGGCGGTCCCCGGCCGTGAGGCCACGCCGCCGCGCGGACCGCCGCCCCGCGAGGGCACCTGCCCCCGCGCCGGTCCGCCGCGCGGCACCGGGGTGGCCGGGGAGGCCCGCCGCTGGGTGCGCTGCTGCTCCGGGTAGCTGTCGGTGAGCCGCCCGGTGGGCCGGTCCGCCTCGTCCGAGCGCGGGGACGGCGGCCGTACGTCGCCCATGCCCTGCGCCTCGCGGGCGGCGATCTCCTTGAGCCGCAGCGAGAGCTGCAGCGTGCTCGGCCGGTCGTCGGGGTCCTTGGCCAGGCAGGCCCGCACGAGCGGGGCGAGCGCGTCCGGCACGCCGTGCAGCTGCGGCTCCTCGTGCACCACCCGGTACAGCATCACCTCGGAACTGCCGTGCCCGAAGGGCGAGTCCCCGGTCGAGGCGTACGCGAGCGTGGCGCCCAGCGAGAAGACGTCCGTCGCCGGGGTGACGGCCGCGCCGCGCACCTGCTCGGGGGCGAGGAAGCCGGGCGAGCCGACGGCGGTGCCGACATGGGTGAGCGTCGAGGCGCCGGTGGCCCAGGCGATGCCGAAGTCGATGATCCTGGGTCCCTTGGGGGACAGCAGGATGTTGGACGGCTTCAGGTCCCGGTGCACGACCCCCGCCTCGTGCACGGCGACGAGCCCCTCGGAGAGAGCCGCGCCGATCGACGCCGCGTCGGCCGCGCCCAGCGGGCCCTCGTCGGCGACCTTGTCGTGGAGCGAGGGACCGGGCACGTACTGCGTCGCGAACCAGGGCCGTTCCGCCTCCAGGTCCGCCGCGACCAGCCGGGCCGTGCAGCCGCCCCTGATCCGGCGGGCCGCCGAGACCTCGCGGGCGAACCGCGACCGGAACTCCTGGTCCTCGGCGAGATCGGGCCGGATGACCTTCAGGGCGACCCGCTGGCCCTTCTTGTCCGAGCCGAGATAGACCACTCCCATCCCGCCCGCGCCCAGCCGCCGGTGCAGCCTGAATGAGCCGACGACGCGCGGGTCCTCGCGCCTCAGGCGCATCATCGCCATGTTCATCCCCGCTGCCCGGCCTCTGTGACGTGGCACAGCTTACGATTCCGCGGCCGTCGGCGCGCAGAGGCCGCGCCCTCTCGGGCGAACGGATTGTGCGTGCGGTATGCACGAGGTGAGGCACGGTCAGGAGGCCTTTTCCTGCGGCAGGTTTGAGCTTCCCGTGACCTCAACCCGGGTGCGGGGCACGGAGGTTGGACCGAGTGGCGATGACCAGGGGAGAGGGGTGCCGGCGGCGGGGGAGCGGGGCCGCCCCGCGGGGCCGGGCCGGGGCGGTCCGGCCCGGCCCCGCGGCAGGCATCCGCAAGGCGGCCTAAGTGATCGAAGTCACTCGAATACGGTCATCGGAGTGTTCGGGCATTGTGGGGCACTCCGGGCAACCCCTCCGGGAAGACCCCGAGACCCGGGGGCTCGTCTCCACCCAGGGGAGTACACGGCGGAGGGAGGCTCATCCTCCGGGAGGCCCGGGATGCGATACGAGGGCATGACGTGCGCGGAGGGCCGCACGCCTAGATTTGAAGTCGAGCGGCGGGTGCAGCTCTCGTCCCCCGAGGCCGGACACCCGCCGCCGCAGAAGACAACCGAATCGGTCAGGAGAGGGACCATGGCCCGAACGGCACCGCGGCGCGAGGCGCTCGCCCCCCGCCGAACGGCCCGCCGCCACCCCTTGGTGGCGACGCTCATGGCCCTTCCCCTGGCGGCCCTGATCCTGCTCGTCTTCGACGGCTGGGAGACGGTGGCCACACAGGCGTCGTCCGTGGGTGCGATGCTGGGGCGCTGAGCGGCGACCCCAGGCCCGGAAGAGCGGTCCGGGCGGGGACATCGATCCATGAAACCCCGTGGGGACGGGGGTGCGGCGGACGGCACGGATGCCGGCGCGGCTGGAGAGCCGCGCCGGCATCGGCCGTTTTCCCCCAGCCCACCCGTGCGAGGACCCGTGACCACCGACACCCCCCTCCTTCCCGACGCGCTGGCCGTGACGGCCGCCGACGCGGCGCACTCCGCAGGCGTGGCTCACCCCGCCGGCGCGGCTCACCCTTGCGGCGCCGAAACCCCTTGCGGCTGCCCGCGAGCGGTTCTCGCCGACCGCCCCGACGCCACCGTCGTCCGGCACGGCGGCACCGTCGCCAAGGCCCACGCGGCGGACACCGACCCCGCCGCACTGGCCCCGCGCCTCGCGGCCGCCCTCCGGTTCCCCGGCGTCCTGCTCGCCCCGCTCACGGACGCGGCGGTCCCGCTGCACGGCCGGCTCGTGACCCTCTGGCCCTACGGCGCGCCCGTCGACCGGGACGACCCGGACGCCGCGCCCTGGGAGGCCGCCGCCGGCCTGCTCGCCCGGCTCCACCGGACCGCCCCCTCGGCGTCGCTGCCCCCGATGCGCGGCCCGCTCAAGGCCGCCCTCGCCGTCGCCCGCCTGGAAGCCGCCCTCGCGGCCGCGCCCCGCGACACCCACGGCGACGCCGCCGCGGCCCCGTCGGTCCTGCGGGCCTGGGCCGCCCTGCCCGCCTGGACCCGCGGCGAGGCACCCATGCCCGGCCCGTCCGTCCTCTGCCACGGCGACCTGCATCTCGGCCAGCTGGTCCGGCACCCAGCGCCGGACGGCCCGTGGCGGCTGATCGACGTGGACGATCTCGGTACCGGCGTACCGGCCTGGGACCTCGCCCGCCCCGCCGCCTGGTTCGCCTGCGGCCTGCTCCCGCCCGACGAGTGGGCCCGCTTCCTGAACGCCTACCGCGGCGCCGGGGGCCCGGCCGTCCCGTCGTACGGGGACCCCTGGCCGGCGCTGGACGTACCGGCCCGCGCGCTGACCGTGCAGACCGCCGCCCTGGCCCTCGCGAAGGCCCTCGCGGCGGACCGGCCGCTGGACGAGGTGGAGCGGTCCGTCGTGGACGCGTGCTCCCGAATGACCTCGGTACCGGCCCGGTTGGCGGACCGGTTCCCGAAGTAGGCTGCAACCGAACCGGGTCCGGCGGGAGTCTGTCCTGGGGAAACACCAAGCACGACCGACCGGCGAGGAGTTGAGCCGAGCATGCAGTGTCCGAAATGCCACGCGCCGATGCACACCTACAACCGCAACGGCGTCCAGATCGAGCAGTGCAGCGGCTGCCGCGGCATCTTCCTCGACTACGGAGAGCTGGAGGCGCTGACCCAGCTGGAGTCCCAGTGGACCAAGCCGGCGCCGCCGCCGCCCGCCCCGCAGGCGTACCCGGCCCCGCCCGCCCCGGCCTGGGGCGCCCCGCACGGCGGCCACCACGGAGGGGGCCACGGCGGACACTACGGCCACCACCGGCACAAGAGCTTCGGCCACATGCTGTTCTCCAGCTGAGCCGGGCGGTGCGAGCCGCGCCTGCCGTGCCGTCCTGACCGGGCGGCGCGGGCCGCACTGCGCCGCGCGCACGAAGAAGCCCCCGGCCGTACGCGACGGCCGGGGGCTTCTTCGGTGTGTGGACGATACTGGGATTGAACCAGTGACCTCTTCCGTGTCAGGGAAGCGCTCTCCCGCTGAGCTAATCGTCCTCGGGACCACGATCGCTCCGAGGAGCCGGTCGTGAACACTGCGTGCGCGATACTGGGATTGAACCAGTGACCTCTTCCGTGTCAGGGAAGCGCTCTCCCGCTGAGCTAATCGCGCGGGGGTGATCCTTGCCGATCAAGGTCCTTGCGGACCGGTGGACGATACTGGGATTGAACCAGTGACCTCTTCCGTGTCAGGGAAGCGCTCTCCCGCTGAGCTAATCGTCCTGGGAGGCAGGATCAAGTGGACGATACTGGGATTGAACCAGTGACCTCTTCCGTGTCAGGGAAGCGCTCTCCCGCTGAGCTAATCGTCCTTGGAGGTGGAGACGGGATTTGAACCCGTGTAGACGGCTTTGCAGGCCGTTGCCTCGCCTCTCGGCCACTCCACCAGGAGTGTGGGGGATCGGGATGACCCCTACTTCCTTCGAGCGGACGACGAGGCTCGAACTCGCGACCTCAACCTTGGCAAGGTTGCGCTCTACCAACTGAGCTACGTCCGCTTGTCGTTTCCGTTTCGCTTCCGCGTCCCGGCGACGTGTTGAACTCTAGCGGATTCCTGGGCCAGTACAAAAACGCGTTTGCGCAGCGTGCTGAGGTGCGCCCGGCGGACGTCGTGGTCAGGGCCCCCTCGGGGACATCACGCAGCCGCCTCCCGGACCCCCCGACCTAGACTCGGTCACGTGCTCCCCCTCCCGTCCGCGCCCCCCTTCCCGGCTCCTCTGGCCCGCTTCGGCGACCGCCTGGCCACGGGCCTTCTCGACGTCACCAGCGATCCGGCCGCTCTGGACTCCCACGGCTTCTGGGCCGTCGCCGCCGACTTCGAGGGCGGACTGACCTGCGCCCGTTTCTCGCACGTACGCGAGGCGCCCGTGCCCGCCCCCGTCCCGGGCGCCTGGCACGGTCCGGCGGTGGGGGACTGGACGTCCTCCCTGGACCGCGCCGCCTACACGGCCGCCGTCCGCCGGATCCGCGAGCACATCGCGGCCGGCGAGGTCTACCAGGCCAACCTCTGCCGGGTGCTGTCCGCACCGCTCCCGCCCGACGCGGACATGGACGCCCTGACCGCCCTGCTGGCCCGCGGCAACCCGGCCCCGTACGCGGGCACGGTCCGGCTGCCGGACCACGGGGTGGAGATAGCCACCGCTTCGCCCGAACTGTTCCTGCGCAGGGACGGGCGGAGCGTCGAGTCGGGTCCCATCAAGGGCACCGGCCGCACCGAGGCGGACCTCCTGGAGAAGGACTACGCCGAGAACGTGATGATCGTGGACCTGGTCCGCAACGACCTCGGGCGTGTCTGCGCCACCGGCACCGTCACCGTCCCCGACCTGTGCGCCGTGGAGAAGCACCCCGGCCTGGTCCACCTGGTCTCCAGCGTCCGCGGCGAGCTGCGCGACGGCGCCGGATGGCCCGAGCTGCTCGACGCCGCCTTCCCGCCCGGCTCGGTGACCGGCGCGCCGAAGCGGAGCGCCCTGACGATCATCGACGCGCTGGAGACCGCGCCGCGCGGCCCCTACTGCGGCGGCATCGGCTGGGTCGACGCCGACCGCGGCACCGGCGAGCTGGCCGTGGGCATCCGCACCTTCTGGGCCGACCGCGCCGCCGGGACGCTGCGCTTCGGCACCGGGGCCGGCATCACCTGGGGATCCGACCCCGAGGGGGAGTGGCGGGAGACGGAGCTGAAGGCGTCCCGGCTGCTCGCGGTAGCGTCGGGCGCGTACGAGGCGAGTGGAGAGGCAATCGCATGAGGATCTGGCTGGACGGCGGACTGCGGGACCTGGAGTCCGCCCGTGTCTCCGTCTTCGACCACGGGCTGACGGTCGGCGACGGCATCTTCGAGACCGTGAAGGCGGTCGACGGGCGGACGTTCGCGCTCACCCGCCATCTCGACCGGCTGACCCGCTCGGCCCGGGGACTCGGCCTGCCCGACCCCGACCACGACGAGGTGCGCGAGGCCTGCGCCGCGGTCCTGAAGGCCAATCCGATGCCGCTGGGCCGGCTGCGCATCACCTACACCGGCGGCCACGGCCCGCTCGGCTCCGACCGCGGCGAGCACGGCCCGACCCTGGTGGTCGCCCTCGGCGAGACCGCCCGCCGCCCCGACACCACGGCCGTGATCACCGTCCCGTGGACCCGCAACGAGCGCGGCGCGCTCACCGGCCTCAAGACCACCTCGTACGCCGAGAACGTCGTCGCCCTCGCCCGCGCCCACCAACACGGCGCGTCCGAGGCCCTGTTCGCCAACACCGTCGGACAGCTCTGCGAGGGGACCGGCTCGAACGTCTTCGTCGTCCTGGACGGCGAGATCCACACCCCGCCGGTCGCCTCCGGCTGTCTGCCCGGCATCACCCGCGCCCTGACGGTGGAGTGGACCGGCGCCCGGGAGACCGACCTGCCGCTGGACGTCCTGGACCGGGCCGACGAGGTCTTCCTGACCTCCACCCTGCGCGACGTGCAGGCCGTGCACCGGATCGACGGCCAGGAACTGGCCGGCGCCCCCGGCCCCGTGACCGCCAAGGCGATGCGCATCTTCGCCGAGCGTTCGGCCGGGGACCTGGATCCCTGACAGGGAGGCCCGGATCCCCGGCCGGGACGGTAAAGGAGCTGACCGCAGGGCGTAGGGCGGGTAGAACATCCGTGATGACGACGACCCTGCGGCCGGCCGAGCCGCTCCAGCAGCACCCCGACGGAAGCCGATCCCGCCGCTACAAGGTGTGCGTGAACAGCCGTTTCGTGGGAGACGTCCGCCTCGGCACCTCGCCGTCCCTGGGCGACTCCGTGGCCTGCATCACCGAACTGCGCGTCGACGAGCCCGACCGGCGGCGCGGCCGGGCGACGGTGGCGGCGCTCGCGGCGGAGGAGGTGGCGCGGGGCTGGGGCTGCACCCGGATCGAGGTCCAGGTCCCCGCCGGATCGGAGGCCGCGCTGCGGCTCGCCGGCGTCCTCGGCTACACGCTGTTCAACCGGGGCATGGAGAAACGGCTGGAGCAGTCGCCGCCGGCCCTGCCCGCGGGCAGCCACGGGCGGCCGATGACTCCGGCCGAGTTCGCCGCGTGGCAGACGCACGAGGTCGAGCGCTACGTACGGACCTGGACCGACCGCGGCGTCCCCGAGGCCGTGGCCCGCGCCAAGACCCGCCGCGACCACGCGTCGCTGCTCCCGGACGGCCTCGGCACCGCGGGAGTGGTGTTCAGCGTCCTCGAGCACGAGGGGACACCGGTGGGAACCCTGTGGCTGGCCCTGCGGGACACCATGGCGTTCGTCTACGGGGTCGAGGCCGGCGCGGCGCACCGGGGACGGGGACACGGCCGCACGCTCATGCTGCTGGCGGAGCGCCAGGCGGCCGCCGCCGGGCTGGGCGTCGTCGGGCTCAACGTGTTCGCCGGCAACACGCCGGCCGAGCGGCTGTACGACACGCTCGGGTACGAGACGGTGAGCCGCACCCTGAGCAAGCCCCTGCTGTAGAGGCCGCGAGGAGCAGAGGCCGCGAGGAGCAGAGGCCGCGGAGATCCGGGTCACCCGGCGGGGAGCAGCGGGTCCGCCGGGGGACCGGAGGTCACGCCCGGCCGGACAGCAGCCGGTCGGCGATCTCCTGGACGCGCTCGCGCAGTCCCTCCTGGCTCTTGCCGCCGTCCAGACGCTCACCGCCGATGACGTACGTCGGGGTGCCCGTCACCCCGATCGCCTTGCCCTCGGCCTGGTCCGCGTCCACGATCAGGATGTGCCGGCCGTCGATGAGGGCGGTGTCGAACTCCTCGGCTTCCAGGCCGAGTTCCCGGGCCACCTCGATCAGGAAGGGCTCACCGCGCCGGTCCAGCTCCTCGACCCGCTGCAGCACGGCCTCGACGTACGGCCAGCCCTTGCCCTGCTCCACCGCCTCCTCGGCGGCCTGGGCGGCGGCGAAGGCGTGCTTGTGCTTCTCCAGCGGGAAGTGCCGCAGCCGCACCTCCAGCCGGTCGCCGTAGTGGGCGCGCAGGGCACGGACGTCGTCCAGGGCGCCACGGCAGTCGGGGCACTGGAGTTCGCACCAGACGTCGAGGACGAGGGGTTCGGTGGGCAGAGGGGTGGAGTCGCTCATGCGGCCCAGTCTCCCAGGCCGGAGGCGGGCCGCCCGACCGGCACCCCAGGAGGGGACGACCCGGAGATGTCCCTGATGTTCGGGTACGGCGGGGCCGGACCATGGCACGGCGGGCACCGGCCGGTGCAGGATGGAGAGGACACGAAGGAGCGGCGGCGGGAAGAAGGAAGAAGAAGGGACTGGCCGCATCCCGCGCGGTCCCCGCGTCCCGTCGCCCGACCGAGCCCGCCAGGAGGACCGGATGATTGCCGAGACCGTCTGCTCCGCCGTGTCCGCGGCGGGCCTGGGTATCGCGGTGGTCACCGCCTACCGCAAGCGTTTCCTGGCGGCCGCCCGCATCGCGGCGTACGCGCTGGTGCCCGTCGGGCTGGTGATGACGGGAGTGGTCGGATGGCTCTCCGGCACCGCGTTCAGCCCCGTCGCCTGGGCCGGATTCGGTGTCCTCGGCGCGGCCTGGCTGCTGTTCGCCACCACGCGTGCCGTCGAGCGCCGGCGCGCCGGGCGCACGGCCGCGGCCGCCGGGCAGGCTCCCGCGGTGGCCCCGCCGCCCCCGCCGCCGCCCCTCGCCCTCGGCCGGCGCGACCGTTCCGCGACCGCGCCCCGCACCTCCGGGGCCGCGGGCGGCCCCGCGGCCGCGCAGAGCTCCGGTGCCTCCGGCACCTCAGCCTCCGGCGGCTCCGGGGACGACTTCCGCGACATCGAGGCCATCCTCAAGAAGCACGGCATATGAACCCCCCGTGACGGGGCGGAACGACACAGAACGTCCAGCAGTGCCCGGAACCGTTCACGTTGCGGAGCAAGTCGAGCGGGACGGGACGAATTCGGCGAACTACCGCACTTTACGAGAGTGTTGATCGCGTACAGGTGCCGCCGTAGGTCATCATCGGCCGCGAGATGCTGGATACGACACAGAGCGAGGCCGCGCCGCCGAAGGACGAGCCGCGCGGGTGCCTCTTCGCCCTTTCCCAGCCACCGCTGATGATCTTCCTGGCGGTGATCGGGTGTCTCATCCTCATGGCTGCGCTGCACGACCTGCTGCTGCTGTGAGCCGTACACGTCCGTCCCGGCGTCACCCGCCGGGACTGGCGTCGCCCGCCGAAGCCGCTGCCCGCCCCCGGTCCCGGTCCGCGTGCCCCGGTACGGTCCCGGCCCCCGGTGCGGTCCCGGTACGGTCCGCGGTCCCGCGTCAGCGCGCCGCTTCTTTGCGCCTGGCCCGGTAGGCGGCCACATGCAGCCGGTTCCCGCAGGTGCGGCTGTCGCAGTAGCGGCGTGAGCGGTTGCGCGAGAGGTCCACGAAGGCCCGCCGGCAGTCCGGGGCCTCGCAGCGCCGCAGCCGCTCCTGCTCCCCTGCCACGACGAAGAAGGCGAGGGCCATCCCGCAGTCGGCGGCGAGGTGGTCGGCGACCGAGGCGCCCGGCGCGAAGTAGTGGACATGCCAGTCGTAGCCGTCGTGGTCCGTCAGGCGCGGAGTGGTCCCCGCGGCGGCGACCAGCTCGTTGATCATCCCGGCGGCGGCCCGGGCGTCCGGAGCCGCGAAGATCCCGGCGAACCGCCCGCGGATCCCGTGCACCGCCGAGAGGTCGGCCTCGGACAGCACCCCGACATCGCTGATGTCATGGCCGCGTACGAACTCGGCGAGCGTGACGACATCGGGCAGTCCGTCCGCCGCCGTGGCGTCCTCCGGTGCGGTGTTCACCAGATCCACCACCGTGTCGAGCGCACACCGGGTGTCGTGGGTGATCAGCACGTTTCGCTCCCTGGCCTGGAGGGCGGGCGCGGGCGCCCGCCGATGCTGGCCGATGGTAGCGACATCCCGGCCCCGCGTAGCCGCCCTCACCCCGCCGAGACCGCAACGAGACCACGGACGGGTCCACCGGGCCGGGCGAGGCCGCGCCCCGGCCGCCGGCCCGGCCCGGGGAGGCCGGGGAAGGCCCTGGGGCCTCGTGCGGCACGGGCAGGGCAGGGGAGCCGGCCGACGGGGCCTCGGCGCGCCCTGTGCGGGCCCTCAGAAGCCCGCGCGGGCCCCTGGTGCCGCAAAACCCATCGGCGCCGTACGGGCCCCGGTGAGGGGCGCCTGGAACGCATACAGGCCGGCACCGTCCCGCTCGTGCGGGCGGTGACGGCGCCGGCCTGTGCCGTATGCGGTTGTCTTGGCCCGAGCCGTCTCCCCGAGTGGACGGCGCCGGGCGGCCTGAAGGAGGCGCGGGCTAGCTTTCCGCCAGGATGTGCGAGAGCTCCTGATCCAGATCGAAGTGGCGGTGCTCCGTGCCGGGCGGCACGGCGGCGTCGGTTCGCTTGAGGAAGGACTCGAGGGCCCGCGCCGGGGCCTCGAGCAGGGCCTCACCCTCCGGTGAACTGAGGGCGATGCATACGACGCCCTGACCATGGCTGCGCGATGGCCAGACACGGACGTCGCCGGTGCCCGTGGGCCGGTGCAGCCCCTCGGCGAGGAGGTCGCGGGCGAACACCCACTCGACGGTCTCCTCGGCTCCGGTGTGGAAGGTGGCGTGCACGGCGTAGGGGTCGGCCGTGTCGTACCGCAGGCCTGCGGGGACAGGCAGGGAGGACTCGCTCGACACAACGAGGCGCAGGTGCAGCTCGCAGCTGACCGTGGTGTTCATAAGCGCCAGGGCCTTTCGCTCAGTGTGCGCTCGGGGATTCGCACGTCGGCGAAATCGACATGCCACCTACGGTGCCGTTGTAAACCCCTCTGAGTGTTTTGCGTGCCTTTACGTAACCCTTCCGGCCGAGAACTCGGGCGAGGTCTACGACCATTCCAGTGACCTGATTCACTCCGGTAGGGTTTGTCTGTATGAATACGGGGAGTGACGAGTCGGGTGAGGTTGTCGTGGTGACCGGCCGGGCGGACCGGACGGGTGCGGCGGACGAGGCGGGTGCGGTGGAGGCTGGTGATCGGCGGTCCGGGCCGGGGCTCGGCTCCCGTGCGCCGGAATTCGTGAAGGCCCGCCGGGCCCTGCACCTGAGCTGGCAGGTCGGCGTCTTTGTGGTCGGCCTGGCGGTCGTGGCGGCCGGCGTCGCCATGCTGCCGCTGCCCGGACCGGGCTGGGTGGTGATCTTCGCCGGCATGGCGATCTGGGCGACCGAGTTCGTCTGGGCCCAGCTCGTGCTGCGCTGGACGAAGCGCAAGGTGACCGAGGCGGCCCAGCGGGCCCTGGACCCCAGCGTGCGCCGCCGCAACATCACCCTCACGGTGATCGGTCTGGTGATCGTGGGCGTCCTGGTCGGGATCTACGTGTCGAAGTTCGGCGTCGTGATGCCCTGGAAGATCCAGGGGCGGTGAGCCGGCGCGGCCGCGGGGGCCGCCCGCGGCCCCGGCCGCCGGGGCGCCCCTGGTCGGAGGCACCCCTGGTCGGAGGCACCCCCTGACATGGGGTAATGTTCTTCCTGTGCCCGGGCGATTAGCTCAGTGGGAGAGCGCTTCGTTCACACCGAAGAGGTCACTGGTTCGAACCCAGTATCGCCCACCCGGACCGACGGCCCATCTGCGGACAGCAGATGGGCCGTCGTCGTGTGCGCGTACGCCGACCCGATCCGCGCGGGGACGGTGACGATCCGTCACGCACGGGCGTACTTCCCTCCGGCGGCGAGTTCCGGATGCGGTAGCCCGCGGAAAATTCCCCGGGCCTATTTCGGAATGCCCCCGGATTTCCCCGGAAGCGCGACATGAGGGAAATTCTCGACGCCCCCAAGTGCCCTGTGTCCGAGGGCGAACTGAGGCCCGGTCACATCGGCGTGAAGCGGACGCCGTCGCGCGGGCGGCGCCACCCCTTCCCGGCACGGCCCGCGTCACACCGGAACGCACGGGTGCCGCGAGCCTCCGCCGCCGGACGGGCCCCGTGCCGTGAGCGCCTGCCGCCGGACGGCCCCGTGCCGTGAGCCCCTGCCGTCGCACGGCGCCCCGCGCCGAGCGGCCTCGCCCGGCGGGCGCCTCGCGCGTGGCGTGAAGCGGCCGGGGTCCGCGGACCCCCTGCTCCCGTGGCCGGCCGCACCGGCGTGCCGCGCCCTCCGTGGGCGCCCGCCGGTGCCTCGCGGCGCGGGCCGGCGGGGGTGAACCGGAGCGTCGTCCGGAGGCGGTTTGAACGAACCCCGCCGGGACCTGTATTGTTCAGTGCGTTCCCGGGCGATTAGCTCAGTGGGAGAGCGCTTCGTTCACACCGAAGAGGTCACTGGTTCGAACCCAGTATCGCCCACCGGGAAAGAGCCGGTCCGTCACAGCGGACCGGCTCTTTGCTTTGTCCGGCGGCGGCACGCCTCAGGGCGGCAGGCCCCCACGCGGCCATGCCCGTCACGCCCGGCCCGGCCCACGATGCCCGGCGCGGCCCACCACGCCCGGCCCGCCACACCCGGCCCGGCCCGCCGTGCCCGCGCCGCTTCCGCTCAGGCCTCCGCACCTGCGCAAATGCCCGCGCCCGCGCTCACGCCTACGCCGCCGCCGACAGCTCCGGCCGCAGCGGCCAGTCCGTGCTGACCGTCTCCTCCGAACCGCTGCGCGCGAACCACGCCTGGAGCCCCCGCGCCTGCGCCGCGTGCCAGGTGGCCTGCAGCGCGTGCAGCTCGGAGGGGGACAGCCGGTCCAGCCGGGTCGCGAACCTGCGGCCCAGGGCCCGTACGACGTCGAGTGCGGCCAGCGCGTCCGCCGCCGCGTCGTGCGCGCCCTCCAGCGTCACGCCGTAGTGCTCGCACAGGTCGGTCAGGGTGCGCCGGCCCTTGCGATAGCGGTCCAGATGCTTGTCCAGGACGCGCGGGTCCAGGACCCGCAGCGGCGTCGACTCGAACCAGCGCTCCAGCGAGGACGCGCGGTGCCGGCGCAACTCGCGGTCCAGGAGCGTCAGATCGAACGGCGCGTTCATCACCACCAGCGGACGGCCCATCGCCGCGTGCTCCGTCAGCTGCTCGGCTATCTCGTACATCACCGGTGCCGGCCAGCGGCCGTTGTGCTGAAGGTGCTCCTCCGTCAGTCCGTGCACCGCCGTCGCCGCCTCGGGCACCGGCACCCCCGGATTCACCAGCCAGCGGACCATCCGCGGCCGCGTGCCCGGGGCGTCCTGGACGACGACGGCGGCCGACACGATCCGGTCGGTCTCGACGTCGACGCCCGTCGTCTCCGTGTCGAAGGCCGCGAGCGGCCCCTCGTACCAGCTCGTCATCCCAACCCAACTCCTCGTTCACCCAAGGCAGATGGCATACCGTCTTCTGCCCGTTTGGTGATACCCGGGCCGTTTGCGCCGTACGCCGGGCGGAGACAACAGGAGTACGGGTCTTTGCAGTTCAGCGGCCCGCACCGGGGAGTTTCTTGGTTTGGAAGGCTGTTGGTCATGGCCATAGCGCAGCCCGAGCGGGGCGGGCTGCTGCCCGACCGTCCGGGCGCCCTCCGCGGCAACCTCGCCACCACCGCCTGCATGGAGACCCTTCAGGTCGGCTATCTGCACGCGGTCGCGGCGGCGGCGGGCTGCTCGCTGTCCCAGCCCTTCCCGGACAACGGCATCGACTGGCACGTCAGCCACGGCTCGCCCGGCCACACCGTCGACGACGAGGTCACCATCAAGGTGCAGCTCAAGTGCACCTACCAGATCGCGCCCAACCCCCCGGGCCGCACCTTCTCCTTCACCCTCGACAACGACCACCTGCGCAAGCTCGCCCGCACACCCGTCTCGGTGCACAAGATCCTGGTCGTCATGCTCGTCCCGCGCTCCCAGGACGACTGGCTCCGGGCCGGCCATGACCGGCTCGACCTCAGACACTGCTGCTACTGGGTCGACCTGGCCGGCCACCCCGTCACCGGACGGCACCGGACCACCGTGCGGATACCGACCTCGCGCATCTTCGACGACCGGGCGTTGTGCGAGATCATGACGCGGGTCGGGACGGGAGGCAGACCATGAGGAGCCGCCCCTACGACGAGCCGCTCCGGCAGGTGCGGCCGCACCCCGACCCCTCCGCCGGGGCCGGCCCCTGGAACCGGCCCCCCGACCCCGCCCGGGTCGACCCCGCCGTCCTCGGCGCACTGCTGCGCCGGCACGGCTGGCAGCGGCGCGGCGGCGCCCCCGGACGCTACGGCCGCTGGACCCCGCCGGGCCCCGAGGCCGCCGGGACCAGTCTGCTGATCCCCGAGAGCCGTGCCTTCCCCGACAGCGAGGACCTGCTCGGCGACGCCCTCGCCGCCCTCGGCCGCAGCGGCACCCCCTCCGCGCGGGAGGTGCTGATCGCCCTCGCCGTGCCCAGCGACGAGATCCGCTGGACGCGCGACACCCCTCGCGGGCCGGCCGGAGCCGCGCCCTGGACCGTGGACGAGGAACTGCGCGCCGCCGCCCGGCGGACACTGCTCGCGGCCGCGCTCGCCACCCGCGCACGCTCCGGCTACTACGGCGCCCGGCACCGCAGGTCCGCCGCGGCCCTGCTGGAGAACGTCCTGGTCGGACCCGCCGCCGGGGACGCCGGGCTGACCGCCTTCGTGCCCGCGCCCGCCGGCCGCCCCCTCACCGTCCGCCTGCACCAGGCGCTGTACGCCGCCCGCGAGGCCATCGACTACCAGCGGGCCACCGGCGGCATGGACGCCTTCGACGGCGCGGTCGAGGCCGGCGTCAGCCGCGAACTGACCGAGGCGCTGAGCACGCTCGTCCGGGGCACCGAGAGCGCGCGCGTGGCCATCGCCTGGGCCCCCGGAGCAGGCGTCCCCGAGGACTGCGCCGCCGCGGCCGAGCCGGTCGAGTTCTCACCCGGCGATCTGCCCGTGCTGCGCGCCGCCGGGCTGCGCTACCTCCGCAAGGAACCCTCCGTGCCGGTCCGCGTCACCGGCGTCGTGGTCCGCCTGCGCCGCTCCGGACCCCGCGGCGAGGGCACGGTACGGCTGCGCGTGCTCGCGGGCGCCGAGGTGCCGCACGTCCGCGTCACCCTGGGCGAGGAGGACTACCGCATCGCCGGTCACGCCCACCTCGTCGGCCTCCCGGTGCGGGTGCACGGCCGGCTGGAGCGCCGGGGCGGCTTCCGCAGGCTCACCGGCGCCTCCGGAGTCGTACCCGTGCAGGTCGACGAGGCGGAGCGGGACCGGCTGATGAAGTCCCTCCAGGAGAACCTCGACTTCTTCGAGGAGGCCTGCGGAGAGGCCTGCGGGAGCGAGGACTGAAAACAACCGTTTCGCGGTCGGAGGTGTCGGGTCGGTACGATCCTTCTGCGCGCGCTCCTGGTATGGCGCCGCTTCCACCTTCAGTCAGGAGAGACCGGTGTCAGACGTCCGTGTGATCATCCAACGCGATTCCGAGCGGGAAGAACGCGTGGTGACGACGGGGACTACGGCCGCCGACCTCTTCGCGGGCGAGCGTTCGATCGTCGCCGCGCGTGTGGGCGGCGAGCTGCGGGACCTCACGCACGAGCTGTCCGACGGTGACGAGGTCGAGGGGGTCGAGATCTCCTCCGAGGACGGTCTGAACATCCTCCGCCACTCCACCGCGCACGTCATGGCGCAGGCCGTGCAGGAGCTGTTCCCCGAGGCCAAGCTCGGCATCGGCCCGCCCGTCAAGGACGGCTTCTACTACGACTTCGACGTCGAGAAGCCCTTCCACCCCGATGACCTCAAGGCCATCGAGAAGAAGATGCAGGAGATCCAGAAGCGCGGCCAGAAGTTCGCGCGCCGGGTCGTCACGGACGAGGAGGCCCGCACCGAGCTGGCCGACGAGCCGTACAAGCTGGAGCTGATCGGCCTCAAGGGCTCGGCCTCCACCGACGACGGCGCGGATGTCGAGGTCGGCGGCGGCGAGCTGACGATCTACGACAACCTGGACGCCAAGACCGGCGAGCTGTGCTGGAAGGACCTCTGCCGCGGTCCCCACCTGCCCTCCACCCGCCTCATCCCGGCGTTCAAGCTGATGCGCAACGCGGCCGCCTACTGGCGCGGCAGCGAGAAGAACCCGATGCTCCAGCGCATCTACGGCACCGCCTGGCCGTCGAAGGACGAGCTGAAGGCGCACCTGGAGTTCCTCGCCGAGGCCGAGAAGCGCGACCACCGCAAGCTCGGCTCCGAGCTGGACCTCTTCTCGATCCCCGAGCAGATCGGCTCCGGCCTCGCCGTCTTCCACCCCAAGGGCGGCATCATCCGCCGGGTCATGGAGGACTACTCGCGCCGCCGGCACGAGGAGGAGGGCTACGAGTTCGTCTACACCCCGCACGCGACGAAGGGGAAGCTCTTCGAGACCTCGGGCCACCTGGACTGGTACGCCGACGGCATGTACCCGCCCATGCAGCTCGACGAGGGCGTGGACTACTACCTCAAGCCCATGAACTGCCCGATGCACAACCTGATCTTCGACGCGCGCGGCCGCTCGTACCGTGAACTGCCGCTGCGCCTGTTCGAGTTCGGGACCGTGTACCGGTACGAGAAGTCGGGCGTCGTGCACGGCCTGACCCGTGCCCGCGGCTTCACCCAGGACGACGCGCACATCTACTGCACCCGCGAGCAGATGGCGGAGGAGCTCGACCAGACGCTCACCTTCGTCCTCGGCCTGCTGCGCGACTACGGCCTGACCGACTTCTACCTGGAGCTGTCCACCAAGGACCCGGAGAAGTTCGTCGGCTCGGACGACGCCTGGGAAGAGGCCACCGAGACGCTGCGCCAGGTCGCCGAGAAGCAGGGCCTGCCCCTCGTGCCCGACCCGGGCGGCGCCGCCTTCTACGGCCCGAAGATCTCCGTGCAGGCGAAGGACGCCATCGGCCGCACCTGGCAGATGTCGACCATCCAGCTCGACTTCAACCTGCCCGAGCGCTTCAACCTGGAGTACACGGGCCCCGACGGCTCCAAGCAGCGCCCGGTCATGATCCACCGTGCGCTGTTCGGCTCCATCGAGCGGTTCTTCGCGGTGCTCCTGGAGCACTACGCGGGCGCCTTCCCGGCCTGGCTCGCCCCGGTCCAGGCGATCGGCATCCCGATCGGCGACGGCCACGTCGAGTACCTGCAGGAGTTCGCGGCCCAGGCGAAGAAGAAGGGCCTGCGGGTCGAGGTGGACTCCTCCTCGGACCGCATGCAGAAGAAGATCCGCACCGCGCAGAAGCAGAAGATCCCGTTCATGATCATCGTCGGTGACGAGGACATGAACGCGGGCACGGTGTCCTTCCGCTACCGCGACGGTTCCCAGGAGAACGGCATCCCGCGCGACGAGGCCATCGCCAAGCTCGTCGACGTGGTGGAGCGACGCGTCCAGGTGTGACGCCGCCCCCGCGCGACGCGGGGCGTGATCAGGCCCCCGGGGTGCTCCCCGGGGGCCTTCGCCCGTCCTGCGGCGTCCGGTCCTCCGGCGCCCGGTCCGCGTCCGGCCTGCTCGCGTCGCCTCCGGCGAACCGCTGCATGAGCCACGACGAGAACGAACCGGTGACCGCGCCCAGCAGCGCCAGCCCGCAGATCATCATCACCACCGCGACGATCCGCCCCTTCGGTGTCACCGGGACCACGTCCCCGTACCCGACGGTCGACAGGGTCGAGCAGACCCACCACACCGAGTCGCCGAAGGTGCGGATCGTGGCGTCCGGGGCGTCGTGCTCGAACTCGTACACCAGCAGCGCGCCGGCGAAGCCCAGCAGTGCCGCGGACATCCCGGCGTACAGCATCACGCGGGCCTGGATCGGCAGCTGGGTGTGCCCGTGGCGCCGCTCCACCGCCTCGTACGTCCGCAGGATCCGCACCGGCCGCAGCAGGGGCAGCACCACGACCACCGCGTCCAGCCGGTGCCGCCAGACGTACCGGGGCAGCCCGCCGCCGGTGAGCCGCCAGCACACCAGGAAATCCACGATGAAGAAGGCCCAGGCGGCACCCGACAGGGTGAGCAGCGTCAGGTGCACGGCCCGGGGGAGTCCGGGCGCGAGGACGTGCACCGCGTACGCGCCGAGGTAGACCAGCGACGCGGCGGCGAGCGGCAGGTCCGTCCTTCGTCTCCAGCGCCGCGTGCGGCTGTCGTCGTCCACCGGCCCAGCTTGGCCGGTGCCGACGTCGCCGGAGCCCCGCCGACACGCCGCGAACGGGGGAAGCCATATGCTGCCTTGCATGACGAGTGAGCCGGAGCAGCAGATCGGAGTGGGGACGCAGGACGCGTTCCAGCGCCTGTGGACGCCCCACCGGATGGCCTACATCCAGGGCGAGAACAAGCCGACCGGCCCGGGGGCCGACGACGGCTGTCCGTTCTGCTCGATCCCGGCCAAGTCCGACGAGGACGGCCTGATCGTCCGCCGGGGCGAGCACGTGTACGCGGTGCTGAACCTCTACCCGTACAACGGCGGCCACCTGATGACCGTGCCCTACCGGCACGTGGCCGACTACACCGATCTGACCGGCCCGGAGACCGCCGAGCTCGCCGAGCTGACCAAGCAGGCCATGACCGCCCTGCGCACCGCCTCCGGCGCCCACGGCTTCAACATCGGCATGAACCAGGGCACGGTGGCCGGCGCCGGCATCGCGGCCCACCTCCACCAGCACATCGTCCCCCGCTGGGGCGGCGACACGAACTTCATGCCGGTCGTCGGCCACACCAAGGTCCTCCCCCAGCTCCTGGCCGACACCCGCAAGATGCTGGCAGAAGCCTGGCCCACACCCTGACCCCTCCCGGCCCGGCCCGAATCAGCCCGTCCGGCACCTTTGAGCACCGCCCGGCACGAATCAGCCCGTCCGGCGTTTGAGGACGAGGCCCCTCAAGGGCCGAAAGCGGGGGCGGGGGGGGGGGCGCCCCCCCCCCCCCCCCCCCCCCCCCCCCCCCCCCCCCCCCCCCCCCACCCCCCCCGGGGGACCCCGCGGGGGACGGCGCCCGGCCCGGCCCCCGGGGCGGCCACCCC
>NZ_JBIVDQ010000007.1:0-222610 GCF_044747185.1 Streptomyces sp. NPDC090108 | reverse complement strand
CAGCTTGCCCCCCCCTCCCCCACACAACCGCCGCGGGCTTGTTTTAGGCCGGCCCCCCCATTGGGGCGCGGGGGGGGGGGGGGGGGCCCCCCCCCCCCCCCACCCCCGCGCCCGAGCAACCACGCACCCCTCCCACCGAACCGCCGGAGGCTCACGCGTCGTAGACGTCCGCCTTCCGCGGCGCCGGATCCTGCACCGCACCGCTCAGGAACGCCGACCGGTTGCCGAACTTCTCCGTGTCGACGCCGTTCTCCTCGAGAACCTTGATCGCCGAAGCGTGCACCACCCGCAGCACCGGCGTGGCCGCCCGCAGCGCGTCGTCGGCCATGAACCGGTGCCGCCAGGGCTGGTCCGCCCAGGCGTGCCGCAGACCGAACGGCTCGGGCAGCGCGATCGAGCCGCCGAGCCAGTTGAGCGCCGGCGGGTACCAGGTCAGCGGAGCCCGCACCGCCAGCCGCACCACCTCGTCGGTCGGGACCAGCGGCAGCTTGATCGTGCGGTTCTCCCAGGGCTTCAGGGACTTGGCGACCTCCCTGGTCGGCGCCTCGGACTTGGTGGTGAACAGCGGGTTCACCGGCCCCAGCGCGTGTCCCGTCACCTCGATGCGCAGCGTCTCGTGCAGCACCGTCACCGTGATCATCATGGTGAGGATCAGCTGACCGTCCCACAGCGTCCACTGCACGCCGAGGTAGTGCCGGTCACCGCTGCCGAACTGCTGCTTGTTGCAGATGTCCTGTATGGCGTGCGGCTTGACCTGGAAGGCCTCCACCTCCGTGCCCTCCGGACGGGCCACCGCCGAGGCGCCCTCCCCGATGGGCGTGACGATCCAGTGCCGTATCGAGGGCTTCGGGAAGCCGCCGGTGTTCAGCGGACCGCGTTCCAGCATGCGCAGCTTGTCGTGGATGGCGCGGATGACGTCCCAGCTGCGGAACGGGTGGATCTCCCGGGTCGGGTCGGCGGAGACCAGGTCCTCCGCCAGCTGCCAGGAACCCCAGCGGGTCCCCATGCCGAGTATGCCCTTGGGGCCGGCGTAGAAGACGGAGTTGGACTGCTGCTCGGCGCTGAGCCGGGCCAGCGACTGGCGCAGCTGCTCCGCCGCCGTCTCGCCGGGCGCGCGGGGCACGGCCTCGGGGACCTTGGCGCCGACGCTGCTGCCCGAGAGCAGACCGTCCCAGCGCGCCCGCAGATCCTTCGCGGTGCCCTCGCAGATCCGCTTGGCCCAGTACCAGCCCAGCACGGGGGCGATCACCGCGGCGCGCGCGTACCAGGCCCAGAAGCCGGTGAACGGCATCTTCAGCAGGAACAGCGCGGCCAGCACGCCGACCCCGGCGAGCAGCGCGGTGGACACCGCCCCGGCCCGCCTGTCGTCGCGCCTGGCGAGGAAGGTGCGCAGCTGGAAGACGAGCAGCCAGCCGACCAGGCCGGGCAGGAAGATCAGCCCGCACACCACCATGACGGTGGCCAGCTTGTTGTCGCGCTCGCGGCGGATGTTGTTCGCCGCCAGGCAGTGCTCCACGACGACCTGCGGCTCCGCGCCGAAGGACTGGATGAGCGGCTTGCGCCCGGGTGCGAGCATGCGGTCGACGACGGCCCGCGAGAAGGCCTCACCCAGGTTCGGCCGGAACAGGCGGAGCCGGCCGTCCTTGACGGTCGACTGGTGCCATTCGTTGTCGGTCTTCTTGATGTCCCCGTACTCGTTGTCCCGGTAGGCCGCCGAGGCCAGCGCGAACGTGGCCGCCTGGCCCTCGTCGCCGGAGACGGGCACCTGAGGCCCGTCCCACTCCGTTCCGACCGACATTCCCGCCCCCATCGCCGCCGGTGCCGCTCCTCGGGCCTTCCCGACTTCCGCGCTCCGCACACCTGTTGAACAGGCCGAATGTTGAACCGGCCGGATGCCGGCCGGGCTCACCCGTGATCCGGCCCTCAGCGTATCGGCCGGAACTGACACTCCGTCGGCGGACGGCCGAAACCGCCCGCCGACGGGCGAAAGGTGACGCGGACCGGCCCTCAGGGCGTCTCGCCCGCCTGCTCCCGTATGCGGTCGGCGACCTGCGGCGGCATCGGCTCGTGCCGTGCGTACACGCGGTCGAAGCGAGCCGTGCCGTGCGACAGGGAGCGCAGGTCGATCGCGTACCGGCCGATCTCGAACTCGGGCACCTCGGCCCGCACCAGAGTCCGTCCGGAACCGACCTGCTCGGTGCCGAGGACCCGGCCCCGGCGGGACGACAGGTCGCTCATCACGGGACCCACGTAGTCGTCCGCGACCAGCACGCTCACCTCGGCCACCGGCTCCAGCAGATGGATCCGGGTCTCGGCCGCGGCCTCGCGCAGGGCCAGCGCGCCCGCCGTCTGGAAGGCGGCGTCGGAGGAGTCCACCGAGTGCGCCTTGCCGTCCTTCAGCGTGATCCGCACATCGACCAGCGGATAACCGGCCGCCACCCCCTTCGCGGCCTGCGCCCGCACGCCCTTCTCCACGGACGGGATGAACTGACGGGGCACCGCGCCGCCGACCACCTTGTCCACGAACTCGACGCCCGAGCCGCCCGGCAGCGGCTCCACCTCGATCTCGCAGATGGCGTACTGCCCGTGCCCGCCGGACTGCTTCACGTGCCGGCCGCGTCCGGCGGCCTTCGTCGCGAACGTCTCGCGCAGCGAGACCTTGTGCGGCACGACGTCGACCTGGACGCCGTAGCGGCTGCGCAGCCGCTCCAGGGCCACGTCGGCGTGGGCCTCGCCCAGGCACCACAGCACCACCTGGTGGGTGTCCTGGTTCTGCTCCAGCCGCATCGTGGGGTCCTCGGCGACCAGCCGGGACAGCCCCTGGGAGAGCTTGTCCTCGTCCGCCTTGCTGTGCGCCTGGATGGCCAGGGGCAGCAGCGGGTCCGGCATCTGCCAGGGCTCCACCAGCAGCGGGTCGTCCTTCGCCGACAGCGTGTCCCCGGTCTCGGCGCGGCCCAGCTTGGCCACGCTCACCAGATCGCCCGCGACCGCGTGCGTCACCGGACGCTGCTGCTTGCCGAACGTCATCGACAGCGCGCCGACCCGCTCGTCGACGTCGTGGTCCTCGTGCCCGCGGTCGGTCAGACCGTGTCCGGAGACGTGCACGGTGTCGTCGGGACGCAGGGTGCCGGAGAAGACCCGGACCAGCGAGACCCGGCCCACGTAGGGGTCGGAGGAGGTCTTGACGACCTCGGCGACCAGCGGTCCGCCGGTGTCGCACGGCTTCAGCTCGCGCGGCCGGCCGTCGACCGTGGTCACCCCCGGCATCGGATGCTCGAAGGGGGTCGGGAAGCCCCCGGTGACCAGCTCCAGCAGCTCCACCGTGCCGAGTCCCTGCCGGGCGCCCTCGGCGGCCGGCGCCGCCGCCAGCACCGGGAAGAACGCCCCGCGCGCGACGGCCCGTTCGAGATCCTCGGTCAGTGTCCCGACGTCCACCTGCTCGCCGCCGAGATAACGGTCCATGAGGGTCTCGTCCTCGCTCTCGGCGATGATCCCCTCGATGAGCCGGTTGCGGGCCTCCTCGATCCCCGGCAGCTGCTCCTCACCGGGCTCGGACTCCTTGCGCTCCCCGGACGCGTAGTCGAACAGCTTCCCCGTCAGCAGCCCGGTCAGCCCGGTCACGGGGGCGTGCCCGTCGGGGCCCTCCGCGCCGCGCAGCGGCAGGTACAGCGGAAGGACGGCGTCGGGGTCGTCGCCGCCGAACGCCTCCGCGCACACCCGGGTCGTCTCCTCGAAGTCCGCGCGCGCGGACTCCAGGTGCGTCACGACGATCGCGCGGGGCATGCCGACGGCCTTGCACTCGTCCCACACCATCCGCGTCGAGCCGTCCACCCCGTCCGAGGCCGAGACGACGAAGAGGGCCGCGTCCGCCGCCCGCAGACCGGCCCTCAGCTCCCCGACGAAATCGGCGTACCCGGGGGTGTCGAGGAGATTGATCTTCATGCCGTCCCATTCGACCGGGACCAGCGAGAGCTGCACCGAACGCTGCTGCCGGTGCTCGATGTCGTCGTAGTCGGAGACCGTGCCGCCGTCCTCGACGCGGCCCGCCCGGTTCACCGCCCCCGCGGTGAGCGCGAGGGCCTCCACCAGCGTCGTCTTGCCCGATCCGCAGTGGCCGACCAGCACCACATTCCGTACGGACGCGGGGTGGTCGGCCGCCATTGCCCTGCCGGCGGCTCCGGGGTGTGACTGTGATTTGTCGCCCATGATCCTGCCTCCCGTGCACGGTGAGGTCACTGTGGGCGCGGACACGCGGCACCGCGTCACCGGCGGCTCCTGCGACGCCCGCGGTCCTTCGAGCTTTCCACTCCCGTCACGCTGCGTCCATACGACGGACGGCGATCACGGCGGCCGCGCCGGGCGCGCGCGGGCGCCCCCGATCGCCACGGACTGCGGGTGCCCGCCCGCCACGCGCACGCGTGCGTGGCTACGATGGGCCAGCCGGTGGCCACCAGGGTCCGCGGCGACACCGACCGTCGGGAAGGCCATGCTGAACAAGTACGCGCGTGCATTCTTCACGCGTGTCCTCACGCCGTTCGCCACGTTTCTCATCCGCATGGGCGTGAGCCCCGACACGGTCACGCTCATCGGCACGGCCGGCGTCGTCGCGGGCGCGCTGGTCTTCTTCCCCAGGGGCGAGTTCTTCTGGGGCACCATCGTGATCACCCTCTTCGTCTTCTCCGACCTGGTCGACGGCAACATGGCCCGCCAGCTGGGCCGCTCCAGCCGCTGGGGCGCCTTCCTGGACTCCACCCTCGACCGGGTCGCCGACGGCGCGATCTTCGGCGGCTTCGCCCTCTGGTACGCGGGCAACGGCGACGACAACGTCATGTGCGCGGTCTCGATCTTCTGCCTGGCCAGCGGCCAGGTGGTGTCGTACACCAAGGCGCGCGGCGAGTCGATCGGCCTGCCCGTGGCCGTCAACGGCCTCGTCGAACGCGCCGAACGGCTGGTGATCTCCCTGGTCGCCGCCGGCTTCGCCGGCCTGCACAAGTTCGGCGTACCGGGCATCCAGTGGCTGCTCCCGATCGCGCTGTGGATCGTCGCCGTGGGCAGCCTCGTCACGCTGATCCAGCGGGTCGTCACCGTGCGCCGCGAGGCCGCCGAGGCGGACGCGGAGCGGGACCACGCCTCCCGGGGGAGCGGGGCGGCCGGATGAGCAGGGCCGAACGGATCACCGACGCGCTGTACGGCCTGGGCTGGAGCACCGTGAGGAAGCTCCCCGAGCCCGTCGCCGTACGCCTGGGGCGGACCATCGCCGACCTCGCCTGGAAGAGGCGCGGCAACGGCGTCCGGCGCCTGGAGGCCAACTACGCGCGCGTGGTCCCGGACGCGACCCCCGAGCGTCTCGCCGAACTCTCCCGCGCGGGCATGCGCTCCTACCTGCGCTACTGGATGGAGTCCTTCCGGCTCCCGGCCTGGAGCCCCGAGCGGATCAAGGGCGGCTTCGACCCCAAGGGCGAGCACCACCTGGTCGACGGGCTCGCCGCGGGCAGGGGAGTGATACTGGCCCTGCCGCACCTGGCCAACTGGGACCTGGCGGGCGCCTGGGTGACCACCAAGCTGGAGACCCCCTTCACCACGGTCGCCGAGCGGCTGAAGCCCGAGACGCTCTACGACCGCTTCGTCGCCTACCGCGAGGGCCTCGGCATGGAGGTGCTGCCGCACAACGGCGCCTCCGCGTTCGGCACCCTGGCCCGGCGGCTGCGCGACGGCGGCCTGGTCTGCCTGGTCGCCGACCGCGACCTGTCCGCCTCCGGCGTCGAGGTCGACTTCTTCGGCGAGCGGACCCGGATGCCCGCCGGGCCGGCCCTGCTGGCCCAGCAGACCGGCGCCCTGCTGCTCCCGGTCACGCTCTGGTACGACGACTCGCCCGTCATGCAGGGCAAGGTGCACCCTCCGATCGAGGTGCCGGAGTCGGGCAGCCGGGCGGAGAGGACGTCCGTCATGACACAGGCGCTGGCCGACGCCTTCGCCACCGGGATCGCCGACCATCCGGAGGACTGGCACATGCTGCAGCGCCTGTGGCTCGCCGACCTCGATCCGGCGAAGGGACCGTCGTGAGAATCGGGATCGTCTGCCCGTACTCCTGGGACGTGCCCGGGGGCGTGCAGTTCCACATCCGCGACCTGGCCGAGTACTTCACCGGCCTCGGCCACGAGGTCTCCGTCCTCGCACCCGCCGACGACGACACCCCCCTGCCGCCGTACGTCGTCTCGGCCGGCCGCGCGGTCCCGGTGCCCTACAACGGTTCGGTGGCCCGGCTGAACTTCGGGTTCCTGTCCGCCGCGCGGGTGCGCCGCTGGCTGCACGAGGGCGAGTTCGACGTGGTGCACATCCACGAGCCGACCTCGCCGTCGCTCGGCCTGCTCACCTGCTGGGCGGCGCAGGGGCCCATCGTGGCCACCTTCCACACGTCCAACCCGCGTTCGCGTGCGATGATCGCCGCCTACGCGATCCTGCAGGCCGCCCTGGAGAAGATCAGCGCCCGCATCGCCGTCAGCGAGTACGCGCGCCGCACCCTGGTCGAGCACCTGGGCGGCGACGCGGTGGTCATCCCCAACGGCGTCGACGTCGGCTTCTTCGCCGAGGCCGAGCCCAAGGCCGAGTGGCAGGGCGAGACGATCGGCTTCATGGGCCGCATCGACGAGCCCCGCAAGGGCCTGCCGGTGCTCATGCGGGCCCTGCCGGCGATCATGGCGGCCCGGCCAGGAGCCCGGCTGCTGGTCGCGGGCCGGGGCGACGAGGAGGCGGCCGTCGCGGAACTGCCCGCGGAGCTGCGGTCCCGGGTGGAGTTCCTCGGCATGATCAGCGACGAGGACAAGGCGCGCTTCCTGCGCAGCGTCGACCTGTACGTGGCCCCCAACACCGGCGGCGAGAGCTTCGGCATCATCCTCGTCGAGGCCCTGTCGGCGGGCGCTCCCGTCCTCGCCTCCGACCTCGACGCGTTCGTCCAGGTCCTGGACGGCGGCGCGGCCGGGGAGGTGTTCGCCAACGAGGACGCGGACGCGCTGGCCAAGGCCGCCGTACGGCTGCTCGCGGACCCGGAACGGCGCGCCGAGCTGCGCGAACGCGGCAGCGCGCACGTGCGCCGGTTCGACTGGTCGACGGTCGGCGCGGACATCCTGTCGGTGTACGAGACGGTCACCACGGGCACGAGCGCGGTCGCCGCCGACGAGCGGAGCGGACTGCGCGCCCGGTTCGGGCTGGCCCGGGACTGACCCCGCGGGCCCGGTTCGGGCCGGCCCGGGACTGACCTCGCGGGCCCGAGCGGGCGGGTGAGCGGGACCGCGCCGGGAGCGGTCCGCCCGGCAGCGGGATGCGGGCCCACCCGCGGCCCACCGATACCCTTCGCCCGTGACCGCGACACTCATCTGGATCCTCGTCGCCCTCGTGGCGATCGGCCTTTACCTGAGCTGGACGGCCGGGCGGCTGGACCGGCTGCACGTGCGGATGGACGCCGCCCGCGCCGCGCTCGACGCGCAGCTGCTGCGCAGGGCGTCCGTGGCACAGGAACTGGCCACCTCGGGGGTGCTCGACCCGGCCGCCTCGATCGTCCTCTACGAGGCCGCGCACGCCGCCCGCCAGGCCGAGGACGACCACCGGGAGGTCGCGGAGAGCGAGCTGAGCCAGGCCCTGCGCGCGGTCTTCGAGGACCCCCGGCAGGTGGAGGACGTCCGCGCGGCCCCGGGCGGCGAGGAGGCGGCCCGCGAGCTGGCCGAGGCCGTGCGCAGGGTCCCGATGGCCCGCCGCTTCCTCAACGACGCCGTGGGGGCCGCGCGCAGGCTCCGCGAGCACCGCAAGGTGCGCTGGTTCCGGCTCGCCGGCCACGCTCCCTTCCCGCTCGCCTTCGAGATGGACGACGAGCCGCCCGCCGCTCTGGTGAAACGCCTGGAATAGCCCCGCCCACCGTCAGGCCACGCGGAGCCCACGGCGACGCCACGGACACCCCGCACAGGCACCCGGACCGGGCAAAACGATCCACCGGCTTCACATTGGCCCTTGCTGTGGCCTGCACTCTTCCCGTTTCCTCGCTGATGCAGAACTCCTCTTCACCGTCAGTGAGGTCACCCGTGTCCACCAACGAGAACCAGGCTCCCGAGACCGGCACCGCCCGCGTGAAGCGCGGCATGGCCGAGCAGCTCAAGGGCGGCGTGATCATGGACGTCGTCAACGCGGAGCAGGCGAAGATCGCCGAGGACGCGGGCGCCGTCGCCGTCATGGCCCTCGAGCGGGTCCCGGCCGACATCCGCAAGGACGGCGGCGTGGCCCGTATGTCCGACCCGGACATGATCGAGGGCATCATCGACGCCGTCTCGATCCCGGTCATGGCCAAGTCCCGCATCGGCCACTTCGTCGAGGCCCAGGTGCTGCAGTCCCTCGGTGTCGACTACATCGACGAGTCCGAGGTCCTCACCCCGGCCGACGAGATCAACCACTCCGACAAGTGGGCCTTCACCACCCCCTTCGTCTGCGGTGCCACCAACCTGGGCGAGGCCCTGCGCCGCATCGCCGAGGGCGCGGCCATGATCCGCTCCAAGGGCGAGGCCGGCACCGGCAACGTCGTCGAGGCCGTCCGCCACCTGCGCCAGATCAAGAACGAGATCGCCCGCCTGCGCGGCTTCGACAACAACGAGCTGTACGCCGCCGCCAAGGACCTGCGTGCCCCGTACGAGCTCGTCAAGGAGGTCGCCGAGCTGGGCAAGCTCCCCGTGGTCCTCTTCTCCGCCGGTGGCGTCGCCACCCCGGCCGACGCCGCCCTGATGCGCCAGCTCGGCGCCGAGGGCGTCTTCGTCGGCTCCGGCATCTTCAAGTCCGGCGACCCGGCCAAGCGCGCCGCCGCCATCGTGAAGGCCACGACCTTCTTCGACGACCCGAAGATCGTCGCGGACGCGTCCCGCAACCTCGGCGAGGCCATGGTCGGCATCAACTGCGACACCCTCCCCGAGTCCGAGCGCTACGCGAACCGCGGCTGGTAAGGCACTGGAACACATGAACACCCCCGTCATCGGCGTCCTGGCCCTCCAGGGCGACGTACGGGAGCACCTCATCGCCCTGGCCGCGGCGGACGCCGTGGCCAGGCCGGTGCGGCGCCCCGAGGAACTCGCCGAGGTGGACGGTCTCGTCCTGCCCGGCGGGGAGTCCACCACCATCTCCAAGCTGGCCGTCCTCTTCGGAGTGATGGAGCCCCTCCGCGCGCGCGTGCGCGCCGGCATGCCCGTCTACGGCACCTGCGCCGGCATGATCATGCTCGCCGACAAGATCCTCGACCCGCGTTCGGGCCAGGAGACGGTCGGCGGCATCGACATGATCGTGCGCCGCAACGCCTTCGGCCGCCAGAACGAGTCGTTCGAGGCGGGGGTCGACGTGAAGGGCGTCGAGGGCGATCCTGTGGAGGGCGTCTTCATCCGCGCCCCCTGGGTCGAGTCCGTGGGCGCGGACGTCGAGGTCCTCGCCGAACACGGTGGCCACATCGTCGCGGTGCGCCAGGGCAACGCGCTCGCCACGTCCTTCCACCCGGAACTGACCGGCGACCACCGCGTGCACGCATTGTTCGTCGACATGGTGCGCGCCAACCGGGCGCCGGAGGCCTAGTAGGATCTCTGGGGTTCGTACACAGATGGGTAACGCGAAGGAGACAGGCAGATGTCCGGCCACTCTAAATGGGCTACGACGAAGCACAAGAAGGCCGTGATCGACGCCAAGCGCGGCAAGCTCTTCGCGAAGCTGATCAAGAACATCGAGGTCGCGGCCCGCATGGGCGGCGTCGACATCGAGGGCAACCCGACGCTCTACGACGCCATCCAGAAGGCGAAGAAGCAGTCGGTCCCCAACAAGAACATCGACTCCGCGGTCAAGCGCGGCGGCGGCCTCGAGGCCGGCGGCGCCGACTACGAGACGATCATGTACGAGGGTTACGGCCCCAACGGTGTCGCCGTCCTCATCGAGTGCCTCACCGACAACCGCAACCGCGCCGCCTCCGACGTGCGCGTCGCCATGACGCGCAACGGCGGCAACATGGCCGACCCGGGTTCGGTGTCGTACCTGTTCCACCGCAAGGGCGTCATCATCGTCCCCAAGGGCGAGCTGTCCGAGGACGACGTGCTCGGCGCGGTCCTGGACGCCGGCGCCGAGGAGGTCAACGACCTCGGTGAGTCCTTCGAGGTGCTCAGCGAGGCCACCGACCTGGTCGCGGTCCGCACCGCCCTCCAGGAGGCCGGGATCGACTACGACTCCGCCGACTCCAACTTCGTCCCGACCATGCAGGTCGAGCTGGACGAGGAGGGCGCCAAGAAGATCTTCAAGCTGATCGACGCCCTGGAGGACAGCGACGACGTGCAGAACGTCTTCGCCAACTTCGACGTCAGCGACGAGGTCATGGAGAAGGTCGACGCCTGACACCGGGCGCGCTTCGCGGGTCTCACGGGCCGACGGGACATCCCGTCGGCCCGTCGCCTTGCCGGGGGCGGCTGCACCGCGTTGTCAGTGGCACCCGATAGCCTGCGCAAACAGGAGATCGAAGGAGGGGCCGGGGTGCGCGTACTGGGGGTGGACCCGGGGCTGACCCGCTGCGGTGTCGGCGTGGTCGAGGGAGTCGCCGGACGCCCGCTGACCATGATCGGCGTCGGAGTCGTCCGCACGCCCCCCGACGCCGAACTGAGCCACCGCCTGCTCGCCGTCGAGCAGGGCATAGAGCAGTGGCTGGACGAGCACCGGCCCGAATTCGTCGCCGTGGAGCGCGTCTTCAGCCAGCACAACGTGAGCACGGTCATGGGCACCGCCCAGGCGAGCGCCGTCGCCATGCTGTGCGCCGCCCGGCGCGGCATCCCGGTCGCCCTGCACACCCCCAGCGAGGTCAAGGCCGCCGTCACCGGCAGCGGCCGCGCCGACAAGGCCCAGGTCGGGGCCATGGTCACCCGCCTGCTGCGGCTGGCCGCCCCGCCCAAGCCCGCCGACGCGGCGGACGCCCTCGCGCTCGCCATCTGCCACATCTGGCGGGCCCCCGCCCAGAACCGTCTCCAGCAGGCCGTCGCCCTGCACGAGGCCAGGACGCCGGGCCGGCCTACCTCACCGACCTCACGGAAAGGCCGAACGGCATGATCGCCTTCGTCAGCGGCACGGTCGCCGCACTCGCTCCCGACGCGGCGGTCGTCGAGGTCGGCGGCGTCGGGATGTCCGTGCAGTGCACGCCCGACACGCTCTCCACGCTCCGCCTGGGACAGCCCGCCAGGCTGCACACCTCGCTCGTCGTCCGCGAGGACTCCCTCACCCTGTACGGCTTCGCCGACGACGACGCCCGCCAGGTCTTCGTCCTGCTCCAGACCGCGAGCGGGGTGGGCCCCCGCCTCGCCCAGGCCATGCTCGCCGTGCACAGCCCGGACGCCCTGCGCCGCGCGGTCGCCACCGGCGACGAGAAGGCCCTCACCGCCGTGCCCGGCATCGGCAAGAAGGGCGCCCAGAAGCTGCTCCTCGAACTGAAGGACCGCCTCGGCGCCCCCACCGGAGCCCCCGCGGTGGGCGCCCCGGTCACCCAGGGATGGCGCGACCAGCTGCACGCGGCCCTCATCGGCCTCGGCTACGCCGGCCGCGAGGCCGACGAAGCGGTGTCCGCCGTGACCCCCCAGGCCGAGGCCGCGGAGGGCACCCCGCAGGTGGGCGTGCTGCTCAGGGCCGCCCTGCAGACCCTGAACCGAGCCCGCTGACCGGCGCCACCCCGCGAGGAGTACTTCAGTGAACTGGGACGACACGTCCGACACCACCGCCGAGGAGCGGCTCGGCGACGCGGCCGCGGAGCGGCTGGTGGGCCCGGCCGCCGACCGGGAGGACCAGGCCGTCGAGGCCGCCCTGCGCCCCAAGGACCTCGGCGAGTTCATCGGCCAGGAGAAGGTCCGCGAACAGCTCGACCTCGTCCTGCGCGCCGCCCGCGCGCGCGGGGCCACCGCTGACCACGTGCTGCTCTCCGGCGCGCCCGGCCTGGGCAAGACCACCCTGTCGATGATCATCGCGGCCGAGATGGGCGCCCCCATCCGCATCACCTCCGGCCCCGCCATCCAGCACGCCGGCGACCTCGCCGCGATCCTCTCCTCCCTCCAGGAGGGCGAGGTCCTCTTCCTCGACGAGATCCACCGCATGTCCCGGCCCGCCGAGGAGATGCTGTACATGGCGATGGAGGACTTCCGGGTCGACGTCATCGTCGGCAAGGGCCCCGGCGCCACCGCCATCCCGCTGGAGCTGCCCCCGTTCACCCTGGTCGGCGCCACCACGCGGGCGGGCCTGCTGCCGCCGCCGCTGCGCGACCGCTTCGGCTTCACCGCGCACATGGAGTTCTACGAGCCCACCGAGCTGGAGCGGGTCGTGCACCGCTCCGCGAGCCTGCTCGACGTCGGGATCGACTCCGACGGCGCCGCCGAGATCGCCGGCCGGTCCCGGGGCACGCCCCGTATCGCCAACCGCCTGCTGCGCCGCGTGCGCGACTACGCCCAGGTCAAGGCCGACGGCCGGATCACCCGGGAGATCGCCGCGGCCGCCCTCGCCGTCTACGAGGTGGACCCGCGCGGACTCGACCGCCTCGACCGGGGAGTCCTGGAGGCGCTGCTCAAGCTGTTCGGCGGCGGCCCGGTCGGCCTGTCGACGCTGGCCGTCGCCGTGGGCGAGGAACGCGAGACGGTCGAGGAGGTCGCCGAGCCCTTCCTGGTGCGCGAGGGCCTTCTCGCGCGCACCCCGCGCGGCCGTGTGGCCACTCCCGCGGCATGGGCGCATCTCGGCCTCACCCCACCGCGCCCGGCCGGCACGGGAAACGGACAAGCGGACCTGTTCGGGGCGTGACGGCGGGGGATTGGCGGGGGCAGGAACCGAGGTGCCATGCTGAGCGTTGTTCCATGCACGCGGACTCGCTTAGACTCCGCCGATGCCGCCCTTGCGGGCGGCACCCACCCCACCCCCATCCATCAGGCCGCTGTCCGCCGCGGTCGTGCGAAGGAAATCCCGTCCCGTGAATACCTTGACCCTTCTCCCGTTCATCGTGCTCATCGCGGCCATGTTCCTGATGACGCGCTCGGCCAAGAAGAAGCAGCAGCAGGCCAACCAGATGCGGAACGAGATGCAGCCCGGCTCCGGCGTCCGCACGATCGGGGGGATGTACGCGACGGTCAAGGAGATCAACGAGGACACCGTCCTCCTCGACGCCGGCCCCGGTGTCGACCTCCTCTTCGCGAAGAACTCCATCGGTGCCGTCCTGACGGACGACGAGTACAACCGCATCGTCCACGGCGTCGAGCACGACCTGAAGTCCGAGGTCTCCATCGTCCCGGACGACGCCTCCTCCCTGACCGGGACCGACGAGCCCGCCGCTGCCGCCTCCGGCGACAAGGTCGACTTCGCCAAGAAGGACGCCGTCGAGGACGAGCCGGCCGCGGCCACCGAGGCCGTCGAGGACAAGGCCGCCAAGGCCGACGAGCCCGTCAAGGCCGAGGCCGAGGCGACCGAGGCCGCCGCCGCCAAGGCGGACGAAGAGCCGAAGAAGACCGACGGCGACGCCGGCAAGTAGTCACGCCCCGGGGCTCAAGGCGGCGCGGCAGGCCGGCGCCCCGGACGCCCCGGGTGCGTCTGTTTCCCGCACGGGACCCCGACACCATGTCATGGCCGACCGCGCCGACCGGGCGCGAGGCGGCCCGAGAGGGAGTACGAGAAGGTGGCAGCACCTAAGAAGGGCCGGAGCGCAAGCGCTCAGAGCAAGCCAGGGCGCTCGCTGGTCCTCATCCTGATCGCCATCGTGGCGCTCACCGGGGGAATGTTCGCCTCCGGACACACCACTCCGCGTCTCGGCATCGACCTTGCCGGTGGTACGAGCATCACGCTCAAGGCGAAGGCCGACCAGGGGTCGGCGATCAACAAGGCCAACATGGACACCGCGGTCGACATCATGAACCGCCGCGTCAACGGCCTTGGCGTCTCCGAGGCGGAGGTGCAGACCCAGGGGAACGACCACATCATCGTCAACATCCCCAAGGGCACCAACTCCAAGGAGGCCCAGCAGCAGGTCGGCACCACCGCCAAGCTGTACTTCCGCCCGGTCCTCGCCAGCGAGCCCACCGGTGCCGCCGCGGCCCCGTCGCCGAGCACCTCCTCCAGCGCCTCCCCGAACTCCAAGGGCGGCGCCTCCCCGAACCCGTCGGGCAGCGCCTCGACCAGCGGGCAGAAGGCCTCCTCGACCGGCACCGGCTCCCCGACCAGCTCCGCGAGCCCCCAGGGCCGCGCGGTCAGCGACGCGCTGAAGGCCGACACCAAGGCGACGTCCTCCCCGACCCCGGGCGCGACCTCGACGTCCTCCGCCGGTGCCGACGCCAAGTCCTCCGCGACCCCGGCCGCGACCTCGCCGGCCCCCTCCGGTGCCGCCACCGACGGTGACACCGCCAAGCTGCAGGCCCAGTACGCGGCCCTGGACTGCTCCAAGCCCGCCCAGCGCGCGAAGGCCGGCCAGAACGCCAAGCCCGGTGACCCCACCGTGGCCTGCGGCCAGGACGGCAAGATCTGGTCCAAGTACCTGCTCGGCCCGGCCGCCGTGGACGGCACCGAGGTCAAGAAGGCCCAGGCCGTGCTCGACACCCAGGGTGCCGCCGGCTGGCAGGTCCAGATGACCTTCACCTCCGCCGGCTCCAAGAAGTTCGCCGCCATCACTGGCGAGCTCGCGAAGAACCAGCCGCCGCAGAACGAGTTCGGCATCGTCCTCGACGGCAACGTCGTCTCCAGCCCCTACGTGAGCCAGGCGATCGTCGGCGGCCAGGCGGAGATCTCCGGCCGGTTCACGCAGGCCGAGGCCCAGAACCTCGGCAACATGCTGTCCTACGGCGCGCTGCCGCTGTCGTTCAAGGAAGAGACCGTCACCACGGTGACCGCCGCGCTCGGCGGTGAGCAGCTGCACGCCGGTCTGCTCGCCGGCGCCATCGGCCTCGCCCTGGTCGTGATCTACCTGGTGATCTACTACCGCGGTCTGTCCCTCGTGGCCATGGCCTCCCTGCTGGTCTCCGCGGTCCTGACCTACGTGCTCATGGCCCTGCTCGGCCCGGCCATCGGCTTCGCGCTGAACCTGCCGGCCGTCTGCGGCGCCATCGTCGCCATCGGTATCACCGCGGACTCGTTCATCGTGTACTTCGAACGCATCCGGGACGAGATCCGCGAGGGCCGCAGCCTGCGCCCCGCCGTCGAGCGTGCCTGGCCGCGCGCCCGGCGCACCATCCTGGTCTCCGACTTCGTGTCGTTCCTCGCCGCCGCCGTGCTGTTCATCGTCACCGTCGGCAAGGTGCAGGGCTTCGCGTTCACGCTCGGCCTGACCACCGTGCTCGACGTGGTCGTCGTGTTCTTCTTCACGAAGCCGCTCATGTCGCTCCTCGCGCGCCGCAAGTTCTTCGCGAACGGCCACAAGTGGTCCGGGCTCGACCCCAAGGGCCTCGGAGCCAAGCCGCCGCTGCGCCGTACCCGCCGTTCCGCCGGTCCTGCCGCCGGCCCTGTCGACCCGAAGGAGGCGTGAGCGAATGTCGAAACTCGGCAACCTCGGCGCCCGGCTGCACCGCGGCGAGATCAGCTACGACTTCATCGGCAAGCGCAAGATCTGGTACGGCATCTCGATCCTGATCACCATCACGGCCATCGTCGGCCTGGCGGTGCGCGGCCTGAACATGGGCATCGAGTTCCAGGGCGGTGCCGTCTTCACGACGCCGACCCACATGAGCACCTCGGTCGCCCAGGCGGAGGGGTTCGCGAAGGACGCCGCCGGCCACGAGGCGGTCGTGCAGAAGCTCGGCAACGGCAGCCTGCGCATCCAGATCGCGGGCATCGACACCGACAAGTCCGACCAGATCAAGCAGACGCTGGCCAAGGACCTGAACATCGACTCCGAGAAGCTGAACGCCGACCTCGTCGGCCCCAGCTGGGGTGAGCAGATCGCCAGCAAGGCCTGGCAGGGTCTGGCGATCTTCATGGTGCTGGTCGTGATCTACCTGGCCATCGCCTTCGAGTGGCGCATGGCCCTCGCGGCCCTGGTCGCCCTGATCCACGACATCACCATCACGGTCGGCATCTACGCCCTGGTGGGCTTCGAGGTCACCCCCGGTACCGTCATCGGTCTGCTGACGATCCTCGGTTACTCGCTCTACGACACGGTCGTCGTCTTCGACAGCCTCAAGGAGCAGACGAAGGACATCACCAAGCAGACCCGCTTCACCTACAGCGACATCGCCAACCAGTCGATCAACGGCACGCTGGTGCGGTCCATCAACACCACCGTGGTCGCGCTGCTGCCGGTGGCCGGTCTGCTGTTCATCGGCGGCGGCTTCCTCGGCGCCGGCACGCTGAACGACATCTCGCTGTCGCTGTTCGTCGGCCTCGCCGCCGGTGCGTACTCCTCGATCTTCATCGCCACCCCGCTGGTCGCCGACCTCAAGGAGCGCGAGCCCGCGATGAAGGCGCTGCGTAAGCGGGTCATGGCCAAGCGTGCCCAGGCGGGAGCCGGGCCCGACGCCGCCGAGGCCCGGTCCGACGCCGGTGACGAGTACGATGACGCAGCGCCCGCCATGGTGGGCCAGCGCAACCAGCCCGCGACCCGCAACCGGGGCCGCGGCCGATCCACCGGAAAGCGTCGATGACTGACATCCAGGAGCTGCTGCTCAGCCGAATCCGTGACGTCGCGGACTATCCCGAGCCGGGAGTGATGTTCAAGGACATCACCCCGCTGCTCGCGGACCCCTCCGCGTTCACGGCCCTGACCGACACGCTGGCCGAGATCGCCACCAGCACGGGATCGACCAAGGTGGTCGGCCTCGAGGCCAGGGGCTTCATCCTCGGCGCGCCGGTCGCGGTCCGGGCGGGGCTCGGCTTCATCCCCGTCCGCAAGGCGGGCAAGCTCCCCGGTGCCACCCTGCGGCAGGCCTACGACCTGGAGTACGGGTCGGCGGAGATCGAGGTCCACGCCGAGGACCTGACGGCCGGCGACCGCGTCCTGATCGTGGACGACGTGCTCGCCACCGGTGGTACGGCCGAGGCCGCGATCCAGCTGATCAAGCGCGCCGGGGCCGAGGTCTCGGGGCTCGCCGTGCTCATGGAGCTGGGCTTCCTGGGCGGCCGCGGCCGCCTGGAGTCCGCGCTCGACGGGGCTCCGCTGGAGGCGCTGCTCCAGGTCTGAGCGCGCTGACGCGATGTGACGGGCGAAGCGGCCCCCGGCCCGGCCGGAGGCCGCTTCGCCGTTCCCGCACCCGGCCCGCGGACACCCCCCGTCCCTGCCGCAACGTCCCACCACCCACCCGCAAGCCCCGGTTCGCCCCGGGTCCACGCCCGCCACGCCCCCGCTCCACCACGGGTCCACCCCAGGTCCACCTCCAGGAATCCCGTGCGCCGCCCCCGCGTTCCACCGGTAGACGGTCCTCCCGTCCGCCTGGAGGCGAGGACAGGACGCGGGATCGCTACCATGGGGTCTCCGGAGCCTGACCGGGGGACCCGGATCGCGCACGAGGAGTCCTCTTGCCAGACGAGGCCCAGCCACTGACCGCCGCAAAGCCCGAGTCCGCCTCGGCACCCGCGGTGAAGCCCGCGCCGAACGCGTCCGACGCGAAGAACGACAGCCGCGGGACGGTCGAGCACGCCCAGTCCGCGCCCGTCGAGAAGACCGCCGATGCCGCGCGCCCCAAGCCGGCCGCCCCCGTGCGTCCCGCCGCGGGCCAGCCCCGCTCCGGATCCTCCAACCGCGTCCGCGCCCGCCTCGCCCGCCTCGGCGTGCAGCGCGCGAACCCGTACAACCCGGTGCTCGAGCCGCTGCTGCGCATAGTGCGGAGCAACGACCCGAAGATCGAGACCTCGACCCTGCGGCAGATCGAGAAGGCCTACCAGGTCGCGGAGCGCTGGCACCGCGGTCAGAAGCGCAAGAGCGGCGACCCGTACATCACCCACCCGCTCGCGGTGACCACCATCCTCGCCGAGCTCGGCATGGACCCGGCCACCCTCATGGCGGGCCTGCTGCACGACACGGTCGAGGACACCGACTACGGCCTGGACGACCTGCGCCGGGAGTTCGGCGACGTCGTCGCCCTGCTCGTGGACGGCGTCACCAAGCTGGACAAGGTCAAGTTCGGCGAGGCCGCGCAGGCCGAGACCGTGCGCAAGATGGTCGTCGCCATGGCCAAGGACCCCCGCGTCCTGGTCATCAAGCTCGCCGACCGCCTGCACAACATGCGCACCATGCGCTATCTCAAGCGCGAGAAGCAGGAGAAGAAGGCGCGCGAGACCCTGGAGATCTACGCGCCGCTCGCCCACCGCCTGGGCATGAACACCATCAAGTGGGAGCTGGAGGACCTCGCCTTCGCGATCCTCTACCCCAAGATGTACGACGAGATCGTGCGCCTGGTGGCCGAGCGGGCGCCGAAGCGCGACGAGTACCTGGCCATAGTGACCGACGAGGTCCAGGCCGACCTGCGCGCCGCCCGCATCAAGGCGACCGTCACCGGGCGCCCCAAGCACTACTACAGCGTCTACCAGAAGATGATCGTCCGCGGCCGTGACTTCGCGGAGATCTACGACCTGGTGGGCATCCGCGTCCTCGTCGACACGGTCCGCGACTGCTACGCCGCCCTCGGCACGATCCACGCGCGATGGAACCCGGTCCCCGGCCGGTTCAAGGACTACATCGCGATGCCGAAGTTCAACATGTACCAGTCGCTGCACACGACGGTCATCGGCCCCAACGGCAAGCCCGTCGAGCTGCAGATCCGCACCTTCGACATGCACCGCCGGGCCGAGTACGGCATCGCCGCGCACTGGAAGTACAAGCAGGAAGCCGTCGCGGGCGCCTCCAAGATCCGGTCGGACGTCCCCAAGGGCTCCGGCAAGGACAAGGACGCCGTCAACGACATGGCGTGGCTGCGCCAGCTGCTGGACTGGCAGAAGGAGACCGAGGACCCCAGCGAGTTCCTGGAGTCCCTGCGCTTCGACCTCTCCCGCAACGAGGTCTTCGTCTTCACGCCCAAGGGCGACGTCATAGCGCTGCCGGCGGGGGCGACCCCGGTCGACTTCGCCTACGCCGTCCACACCGAGGTCGGCCACCGCACCATAGGAGCACGGGTCAACGGACGCCTCGTGCCGCTGGAGTCGACCCTCGACAACGGCGACCTGGTGGAGGTCTTCACCTCCAAGGCGGACACCGCCGCCCCCTCACGCGACTGGCTCGGCTTCGTCAAGTCGCCGCGGGCCCGCAACAAGATCCGGGCCTGGTTCTCCAAGGAACGCCGCGACGAGGCGATCGAGCAGGGCAAGGACGCCATCGTCCGCGCCATGCGCAAGCAGAACCTGCCCATCCAGCGCATCCTCACCGGCGACTCCCTCGTCACGCTCGCCCACGAGATGCGCTACCCCGACATCTCCGCGCTGTACGCGGCGATCGGCGAGGGACACGTCTCCGCGCCCAACGTCGTGCAGAAGCTCGTCCAGGCCCTCGGCGGCGAGGAGGCCGCGACCGAGGAGATCGACGAGAGCGTCCCGCCGTCGCGCGGCCGCAGCCGCAAGCGCCGCTCCAGCGCCGACCCGGGCGTCGTGGTCAAGGGCGTCGACGACGTGTGGGTCAAGCTGGCCCGCTGCTGCACGCCCGTCCCCGGTGACCCGATCATCGGGTTCGTCACCCGGGGCAGCGGGGTGTCGGTCCACCGCAGCGACTGCGTCAACGTGGAGTCGCTGTCCCGCGAACCCGAGCGCATCCTCGACGTCGAGTGGGCGCCCACCCAGTCCTCCGTCTTCCTGGTCGCCATCCAGGTCGAGGCGCTGGACCGCTCCCGCCTGCTCTCCGACGTCACCCGCGTCCTGTCCGACCAGCACGTCAACATCCTCTCCGCGGCCGTCCAGACCTCCCGCGACCGCGTCGCCACCTCCCGCTTCACCTTCGAGATGGGCGACCCCAAGCACCTCGGCCACGTCCTGAAGGCCGTACGGGGCGTGGAGGGCGTGTACGACGTCTACCGCGTGACCTCGGCCCGCAACCGGTCGTAACGAGCGGCACGCAGGGGCTCCTCGGAAGGGCCCCCGCACACGCCGAAGGGCCCCGTACGGTGCGTACGGGGCCCTTCGGCGCTGCTCGCCGGGAGCGGGGGAGGGGCGGGGATCAGCCGCCGAACTCCTCCAGGCCCTTCAGGGCCTGGTCCAGGAGCGCCTGGCGGCCCTCCAGCTCACGCTCCAGCTTGTCGGCACGGGAGTTGTTGCCCTGGGCGCGCGCCTGCGCGATCTGCGCCCCGAGCTTGTCCACGGCGGCCTGGAGCTGCCCGGTCAGACCCGCGGCACGCGCGCGTGCCTCCGGGTTCGTCCGGCGCCACTCGGCCTCCTCGGCCTCCTGGATGGCCCGCTCGACCGCGTGCATCCGGCCCTCGACCTTGGGACGCGCGTCCCGCGGAACGTGACCGATGGCCTCCCACCGCTCGTTGACCGAACGGAAGGCGGCCCGGGCGCCCTTCAGATCCGTCACCGGGAGGATCTTCTCGGCCTCTCCGGCCAGCTCCTCCTTCAGCTTCAGATTCTCCGCCTGCTCCGCGTCCCGCTCGGCGAACACCGAGCTGCGCGCGGCGAAGAACACGTCCTGGGCGCCGCGGAAGCGGTTCCACAGGTCGTCCTCGTGCTCGCGCTGGGCGCGGCCCGCCGCCTTCCAGTCCGCCATCAGCTCGCGGTACCGGGCGGCCGTCGGACCCCAGTCCGCCGACGCCGACAGCGCCTCGGCCTCGGCGACCAGCCGCTCCTTGATCCGCCGCGCGTCCTCACGCTGCGAGTCCAGCTGCGCGAAGTGCGCCTTGCGGCGCTTGGAGAACGCCGACCGCGCGTGCGAGAACCGGTGCCACAGCTCGTCGTCGGACTTGCGGTCCAGACGCGGCAGACCCTTCCAGGTGTCCACCAGCGCCCGCAGCCGCTCACCGGCCGCCCGCCACTGGTCGGACTGCGCCAGCTGCTCGGCCTCGGTGACCAGGTCCTCCTTGGCCTTGCGGGCCTCGTCGGACTGCTTGGCCCGCTGGACCTTGCGCTCCTCGCGGCGGGTCTCGACCGTCGCCACCAGCTTGTCCAGGCGGGTCCGCAGCGCGGCCAGGTCACCGACCGCGTGGTGCGCGTCCACCTGCTCGCGCAGATGGTCGATGGCGGTCTGGGCGTCCTTCGCCGACAGGTCGGTCGTCTGCACGCGCTTCTCGAGGAGGCCGATCTCGACAACCAGGCCTTCGTACTTGCGCTCGAAGTAGGCAAGCGCCTCCTCGGGGGAGCCGGCCGCCCACGAACCGACGACCTGCTCGCCATCGGCCGTACGCACGTACACGGTCCCCGTCTCGTCGACGCGGCCCCACGGGTCGCTGCTCACAGCGCCTCCTCCACATGATGCCTGCGAGGTGCCTCCCGGCCCCCGGGCATCGTCCACAGTTTCGTCACGGCCAACATAGGCGACCAGCGGGTTACCTGTCCGCATCCAGCACGACCGAAATTCCTCGACCGGTCGTGCCGGAGTGCGGAAAGCCGCTGTCCGCGCCGGGTGAAGGGCGTCAGGACTTCGTGACCGTCGCCTTGTCGATCACGACCGTCGCGTTCGGGGCACCGTCGCCGCCGCCCGTGTTCTCACCCGCGGCGGCGATCTTGTTCAGCACCTTCAGGCCCGCCGCGTCCATCGTGCCGAACGGCGCGTAGTTGGGCGGCAGGGGGCTGTCCTTGTAGACGAGGAAGAACTGGCTGCCACCCGTGTTCGGGCCGGCGTTGGCCATCGCCACCGTGCCCGTCGGGTACGTGTTCCCCTTCAGGCTCTTGTCCTTCAGGTTCTCGTCCGGGAGCTTGTAGCCCGGGTCGCCGCTGCCGGTGGCCGTCGGGTCGCCGCACTGCAGCACGTAGATGCCGTTCGTCGTCAGACGGTGGCACTTGGTGTGGTCGAAATAGCCCTTGTTCGCCAGGAAGTCGAACGAGTTCACCGTGTGCGGGGCCGCCGCCGGCTTCATCGCGACGTCGATGTCGCCGCAGGTCGTGGCGAGCTTCATCGTGTACTTCGCCGACGTGTCGATCGACATCGCCGGCTCCTTCTTCCAGCTCATCTTCTTCACCGAACCCGCGGCCGGCTTGTGGCACGGGTCCGGCGCCTTGGAGGCCGCCGAGGCGCTCGGCGTCACATCCGCGCTGGCGTTCGCCTTCTTGTCGTCATGCTTCAGCACCCCGGTCGTGTACAGCGCGACGCTGCCGATCACGACCACGCCGAGGACCGACGCGATCACGGAGTTGCGCATGTGCGCCTTGCGCCGCGCGCTGGTGCGCCGCTGCTGCTGCCGCAAGAACTTCTCCCGGGCGAGCTGACGCCGCCGCTGCTCCTGGCTGACCACCGGGTTCTCTCCTCATGCGTGTCGTGTGTCGACCGGTACGCGTGCGTTCTTCGTGCCGACAGCCGCTTGTAGCCCCGTACCGTATATGGGTTCGCTGAGGAAACGGCAGCGCCGGTAGGCTCTTGGCCACGGGCCACCCGCCCGCAAGCCCTCCCGTATCGACACAACAGAGGACGATCGTGCTCATTGCCGGGTTCCCCGCAGGTGCCTGGGGGACGAACTGTTACGTCGTCGCCCCCGCCGCCGGTGAGGAGTGCGTGATCATCGACCCGGGCCACCAGGCGGCCCAAGGCGTCGAGGACATGCTGAAGAAGCATCGGCTCAAGCCCGCCGCGGTCGTTCTCACCCATGGTCACATCGACCATGTGGCCTCGGTCGTCCCCGTGTGCGGCGCGCACGACGTGCCGGCCTGGATCCACCCCGAGGACCGCTACATGATGAGCGATCCCGAGAAGGCGCTCGGCCGGTCCATCGGCATGCCGCTGATGGGCGAGCTGACCGTGGGGGAGCCGGACGACGTCCGGGAGCTGACCGACGGCGCGCGACTGGAACTGGCCGGACTGGAGTTCTCCGTCGCGCACGCGCCGGGCCATACCAAGGGGTCGGTGACCTTCGAGATGCCCGAGAACGCCGACATCCCGCCGGTGTTCTTCTCCGGGGATCTGCTGTTCGCCGGCTCCATCGGACGCACCGACCTGCCGGGCGGATCCATGGAGGACATGCTCGGGTCGCTGGCACGCGTGTGCCTGCCGCTCGACGACTCCACCGTGGTCCTGTCCGGCCACGGCCCCCAGACGACCATCGGCCAGGAGCGCGCCACCAACCCCTACATGCGGCAGGTGGCGGCCGGCCAGGGAGCCCCCGGGGCTCCCCGACGAGGAATGTGACGAGAGAGCTTTCCGTTGAGCACCTTCAAGGCCCCCAAGGGCACCTACGACCTGATCCCGCCGGCGTCCGCCACGTACCTCGCGGTGCGTGAGGCGATCGCCGCCCCGCTGCGCAACTCCGGCTACGGCTACATCGAGACCCCCGGCTTCGAGAACGTCGAGCTCTTCGCGCGTGGTGTCGGTGAGTCCACCGACATCGTCACCAAGGAGATGTACGCCTTCGAGACCAAGGGCGGCGACAGGCTCGCCCTGCGTCCCGAGGGCACCGCCTCCGTGCTGCGCGCCGCGCTGGAGGCCAACCTGCACAAGGCGGGCAACCTCCCCGTCAAGCTCTGGTACTCGGGCTCGTACTACCGCTACGAGCGCCCCCAGAAGGGCCGTTACCGCCACTTCTCCCAGGTCGGCGCCGAGGCGATCGGTGCCGAGGACCCGGCGCTGGACGCCGAGCTGATCATCCTGGCCGACCAGGCGTACCGCTCGCTGGGCCTCAGGAACTTCCGCATCCTGCTGAACTCGCTCGGCGACCAGGAGTGCCGTCCGGTGTACCGGGCCGCGCTCCAGGACTTCCTGCGCGGCCTGGACCTGGACGAGGACACGCGCCGCCGTGTCGACATCAACCCGCTGCGGGTCCTCGACGACAAGCGCGAGGCGGTCCAGAAGCAGCTCACCGGCGCGCCCCTGCTGCGCGACTACCTGTGCGACGCCTGCAAGGCGTACCACGAGGAGGTCCGCGAGCTGATCACCGCGGCGGGCGTCGTCTTCGAGGACGACCCGAAGCTGGTCCGCGGCCTGGACTACTACACCCGCACCACCTTCGAGTTCGTCCACGACGGCCTCGGCTCCCAGTCCGCGGTGGGCGGCGGCGGCCGCTACGACGGTCTGTCCGAGATGATCGGCGGCCCCGCGCTGCCCTCGGTCGGCTGGGCCCTCGGCGTCGACCGCACGGTCCTCGCCCTGGAGGCGGAGGGCGTGGAACTGGACATCCCGTCCGCGACCAGTGTCTTCGCCGTCCCGCTCGGCGAGGAGGCCCGGCGCGTGCTGTTCGCCAAGGTCACCGAGCTGCGCAAGGCCGGTGTCGCGGCCGACTTCTCCTTCGGCGGCAAGGGCCTGAAGGGGGCCATGAAGAACGCCAACCGCTCCGGCGCGCGCTTCACGGTCGTCGCCGGTGAGCGCGACCTCGCTGAGGGCGTCGTCCAGCTCAAGGACATGGAGTCCGGCGAGCAGACGCCGGTCGGCGTGGACGAGATCGTCGCGGAGCTGCGCTCGCGGCTCGGCTAGGACCGCTGTGACGAGGAGGGCGCCGGAACACCCCGGCGCCCTCCTCGCCTTTTCCGCCCGGCCCGTCCTCTCGGCCCGGAGAAGCGTCAACGCCCGGGGTGCCGGTTAACTCGCACCGGCGATTTCCGAACGGTCCGGCGCCCGCGCACGTACCTCCTTGTGTCCATCGAACAGCGGACACACGGGCACGTGCGGCACAATGGCCCCTGCCCGAAGCAGGCCCCTTCTCCAGCAGACGGAATCGGCGTGATGAGCAAGACGACAGTCAAAGACGTCTCCACCGAGCCCGGCGACGCGGCCGCAGGGACGCGCTCCGCGGGCGGCAGCCGCGCCTTCGCGCTGCTCCTGCTGATCACCGGCGCCGCCGGCCTGCTCGCCGCGTGGGTCATCACGATCGACAAGTTCAAGCTGCTCGAGGCGAAGGTCGCGGGCAAGACCTTCACCCCCGGCTGCAGCCTCAACCCGGTCGTGTCCTGCGGCAGCGTCATGGAGAGCAAGCAGGCCGCCGCGTTCGGCTTCCCGAACCCGATGCTGGGCCTGGTCTGCTACGGCATCGTCATCTGCGTCGGCATGAGTCTGCTGGCCCGGGCCCGCTTCCCGCGCTGGTACTGGCTGACCTTCAACTTCGGCACCCTGTTCGGTGTGGGCTTCTGCACCTGGCTGCAGTTCCAGTCGCTGTACCGGATCAACGCGCTGTGCCTGTGGTGCTCCCTGGCCTGGGTCGCCACGATCGTCATGTTCTGGTACGTGACGTCGTTCAACGTCCGCAACGGCTTCCTGCCCGCCCCGCGCCCGCTGAAGTCCTTCTTCGGCGAGTTCACCTGGGTCCTGCCGGTCCTGCACGTCGGCATCATCGGCATGCTGATCCTCACCCGCTGGTGGGACTTCTGGACCAGCTGACCGCCGTCCCGCACGGACCGGCGGCGGCCTCCCCGCACCCGCCGGTGCCGCCCGGCCCCGATTGTCAGTGGCGTGACTTAGGGTTTTCAGCGTGGAAGCCGACCTGTTCACCGCCGCTGCCGAAGAGCGCCAGGAGAAGGACCCGACCAGCAGTCCCCTGGCCGCCCGGATGCGCCCGCGCACCCTCGACGAGGTCGTGGGCCAGCAGCACCTGCTGAAGCCGGGCTCCCCCCTGCGCAGACTCGTGGACGAAGGCAGCGGCGGCCCGGCCGGACCCTCCTCGGTGATCCTCTGGGGCCCGCCCGGCACCGGCAAGACCACCCTCGCGCACGTGGTGTCCAAGGCCACCGACCGGCGCTTCGTGGAACTGTCCGCGATCAGCGCGGGCGTCAAGGAGGTCCGCGCGGTCATCGACGGCGCGCGCCGCGCCGCCGGCGGCTTCGGCAAGGAGACCGTCCTCTTCCTCGACGAGATCCACCGCTTCAGCAAGGCCCAGCAGGACTCCCTCCTCCCGGCGGTCGAGAACCGCTGGGTCACGCTGATCGCGGCGACCACCGAGAACCCGTACTTCTCGGTGATCTCCCCCCTGCTCTCCCGTTCCCTGCTCCTCACCCTGGAGCCGCTCGGCGAGGACGACCTGCGCGGTCTGCTGCGCCGCACCCTCGACGACGAGCGCGGCCTGCGCGGCACCCTCACCCTTCCCGAGGACGCCGAGGAGCACCTGCTCAGGATCGCCGGCGGCGACGCCCGCCGTGCCCTGACCGCCCTGGAGGCCGCGGCCGGCGCGGCGCTCGACAAGAGCGAGAAGGAGATCACCCTCCAGACCCTGGAGGAGACGGTCGACCGGGCCGCCGTGAAGTACGACCGCGACGGCGACCAGCACTACGACGTGGCCAGCGCGCTGATCAAGTCCATCCGCGGCTCCGACGTCGACGCGGCCCTGCACTACCTCGCCCGGATGATCGAGGCCGGCGAGGACCCCCGGTTCATCGCCCGCCGCCTGATGATCTCCGCGAGCGAGGACATCGGTGTCGCCGACCCCGGCGCGCTGCCCATAGCCGTCGCGGCCGCCCAGGCCGTCGCGATGATCGGCTTCCCGGAGGCGGCTCTCACCCTCAGCCACGCCACCATCGCCCTCGCGCTCGCCCCCAAGTCCAACTCCGCGACCCGGGCGATCCAGGGAGCCATGGCCGACGTGCGCAAGGGCCACGCCGGACCGGTCCCGGCGCACCTGCGCGACGGGCACTACAAGGGCGCCGAGAAACTGGGCCACGCCAAGGGCTACGTCTACCCGCACGACCAGCCCAACGCGATCGCCGCCCAGCAGTACGCCCCGGACACCCTCAAGGACCGCGAGTACTACACCCCGACCCGCAACGGCGCCGAGGCCCGCTACGCGGACGCCGTCGAGTGGACCAGGAAGCACCTCGGTCGAAAGCGGTCCTGAGCGCCCTGTAGACTGCTCCGAAGTGCTGAGTCCCGTGTCCGGTGCCTTGCAGAAGGAACCGGCTCACCAGAGCGGGACATCCAGCCGGAGCTCCGGCCCGTGAGGACCGGAATCTCCAGGAGCGTCGCGCACCGTCGATCGGTGTCGCGGGCAGCCCACCACCACCCGGGATCCCGGGACCGGCCGGTGGGCCACTCGCGTGCTGCACGTATGTGCCCAGACCAGGGAGCGGCTGCCCACCAGGCCCGGCAACGGACCCGGAGGGTTATTTCCCCGGCTGCGGATGCGACCTCCTCTAACCCTGGTGAAGCCGTATTCGCACAGATAAAACGAGGTGTTTGGTTCATGGCGAACCAGTCCCGCCCCAAGGTCAAGAAGTCGCGTGCCCTCGGCATCGCGCTGACCCCGAAGGCCGTCAAGTACTTCGAGGCCCGCCCCTACCCGCCGGGCGAGCACGGCCGCGGCCGCAAGCAGAACTCGGACTACAAGGTCCGTCTGCTCGAGAAGCAGCGTCTGCGCGCGCAGTACGACGTGTCCGAGCGCCAGCTCGTCCGCGCCTACGAGCGTGCCGCCAAGACGCAGGGCAAGACCGGTGAGGCCCTGGTCGTCGAGCTCGAGCGCCGTCTCGACGCGCTGGTCCTGCGTTCGGGCATCGCCCGCACGATCTACCAGGCCCGCCAGATGGTCGTCCACGGCCACATCCAGGTCAACGGCCAGAAGGTCGACAAGCCGTCCTTCCGTGTCCGTCCGGACGACGTCGTGCAGGTCCGCGACCGCTCCAAGGACAAGACGCTCTTCCAGGTCGCGCGTGAGGGTGGCTTCGCCGCCGACGGTGAGACCCCGCGTTACCTCCAGGTGAACCTCAAGGCCCTGGCGTTCCGCCTGGACCGTGAGCCGAACCGCAAGGAGATCCCGGTGATCTGCGACGAGCAGCTCGTCGTCGAGTACTACGCCCGCTGATCCCAGCCCCGGCGCAGCACCCCTGCCCGCCGTCTCCCCGCCCTCCAGGGCGGGCGAGGCGGCGGGCTTGCGTTTCGTACAATCTCTTCCCGCGACTCCGGCCGGGCCGGCGGTAATCCGGTACGGAGCGCCGGCACCGGCGCGATAGGCTCGGTGCACGACTTTCAGATGCTCAGGCACGTTTCAGGGAGCGGGTGCGCACAGTGTCCGGTGGAGAGGTGGCCGGGATCCTGGTGGCCGTCTTCTGGGCGATCCTGGTCTCGTTCCTCGCCGTCGCTCTGGCGAGGCTGGCCCAGACGCTCAAGGCGACGACCAGGCTCGTGGCGGAGGTGACCGACCAGGCCGTCCCCCTGCTCGCCGACGCCTCCACGGCCGTACGGTCCGCGCAGACCCAGATCGACCGCGTCGACGCGATCGCCACCGACGTCCAGGAGGTCACGTCGAACGCGTCCGCGCTCTCGTCCACCGTCGCCTCCACCTTCGGCGGCCCGCTGGTCAAGGTCGCGGCCTTCGGCTACGGGGTGCGCCAGGCCCTCGGCGGCCGCAAGGAGGACGCCCCCGCGAAGGGGCCGAGGCGTACGGTGATCGTGGGCCGGACGCTGCCGTCCGCACGCCGTGCCAAGCGGAACAACCGCGGAAAGAGGGACTAGGTCAAGGATGTTCCGCCGTACGTTCTGGTTCACCACGGGCGTCGCAGCCGGTGTGTGGGCCACCACCAAGGTCAACCGCAAGCTGAGGCAGCTGACTCCCGAGAGCCTCGCCGCGACCGCGGCCAACAAGGCTCTGGAGACCGGTCAGCGGCTGAAGGACCGGGCCGTCGGCTTCGCGCTCGACGTCCGCGACAACATGGACCGGCGCGAGGCCGAGCTGGAGGAGGCCCTGGGCATCCAGGAGAGCCCCGAGCTCCCGGCGTCCCGGCGGTACGCCGCCATCGAGAACAACCGCAGCACACCGAAGTACATCGAGAACACGACGTACTCGTACAACCGGAATGAGGACCACTGATGGAGTCGGCCGAGATTCGCCGCCGCTGGCTGAGCTTCTTCGAGGAGCGCGGGCACACCGTCGTCCCTTCGGCGTCGCTCATCGCGGACGACCCGACTCTGCTCCTCGTCCCCGCCGGCATGGTGCCCTTCAAGCCCTACTTCCTGGGTGAGGTCAAGCCGCCCTTCGGCCGCGCCACCAGCGTGCAGAAGTGCGTGCGCACGCCCGACATCGAAGAGGTCGGCAAGACCACCCGCCACGGCACGTTCTTCCAGATGTGCGGCAACTTCTCCTTCGGCGACTACTTCAAGGAAGGCGCCGTCAAGTTCGCCTGGGAGCTGCTCACCAGCCCCCAGGACAAGGGCGGTTACGGCCTCGACCCCGAGCGCCTGTGGATCACCGTCTACAAGGACGACGACGAGGCCGAGCGCATCTGGCACGAGGTCGTCGGCGTGCCCAAGGAGCGCATCCAGCGCCTGGGCATGAAGGACAACTACTGGTCCATGGGCGTCCCCGGCCCGTGCGGCCCCTGCTCCGAGATCAACTACGACCGCGGCCCCGAGTTCGGCGTCGAGGGCGGCCCCGCCGTCAACGACGAGCGGTACGTCGAGATCTGGAACCTCGTCTTCATGCAGTACGAGCGAGGCGAGGGCATCGGCAAGGACAACTTCGAGATCCTCGGGGACCTGCCGAGCCAGAACATCGACACGGGCCTCGGCCTGGAGCGCCTCGCCATGATTCTGCAGGGCGTGCAGAACATGTACGAGATCGACACCTCGATGGCCGTCATCAGGAAGGCCACCGAGCTGACCGGCGTCGAGTACGGCGCCGCCCACGAGTCCGACGTCTCGCTGCGCGTGGTCACCGACCACATGCGCACCTCGGTGATGCTCATCGGTGACGGTGTCACCCCGGGCAACGAGGGCCGCGGTTACGTGCTGCGCCGCATCATGCGCCGCGCCATCCGCAACATGCGCCTGCTCGGTGCCACCGGTCCGGTCGTCAAGGACCTGGTCGACACCGTGATCGCGATGATGGGCCAGCAGTATCCCGAGCTCCTCACCGACCGCGAGCGGATCGAGAAGGTCGCCCTGGCCGAGGAGGCCGCCTTCCTCAAGACGCTGAAGGCCGGCACCAACATCCTCGACACCGCCGTCACCGAGACCAAGGCCGCCGGCGGCACGGTCCTCGCCGGCGACAAGGCGTTCCTGCTCCACGACACCTGGGGCTTCCCGATCGACCTCACCCTGGAGATGGCCGCCGAGCAGGGCCTCGCCGTGGACGAGGACGGCTTCCGCCGCCTGATGAAGGAGCAGCGGGAGCGCGCCAAGGCCGACGCCCAGGCCAAGAAGACCGGTCACGCCGACATGGGCGCCTACCGGGAGATCGCCGACCGCGCCGGTGCCACCGACTTCATCGGCTACGCGGACACCGAGGGCGAGACCACGGTCGTCGGCATCCTCGTCGACGGCGTCTCCTCGCCGGCCGCCACCGAGGGCGACGAGGTCGAGATCGTCCTCGACCGCACCCCGTTCTACGCCGAGGGCGGCGGTCAGATCGGCGACACCGGCCGCATCAAGGTGGACACCGGTGCCGTCATCGAGATCCGCGACACCCAGAAGCCGGTCCCGGGCGTCTACGTCCACAAGGGCGTCGTCCAGGTCGGCGAGGTGACGGTCGGCGCCAAGGCCCACGCCGCGGTCGACGGCCTGCGCCGCAAGGCCATCGCCCGCGCTCACTCGGCCACCCACCTGACCCACCAGGCCCTGCGCGACGCCCTCGGCCCGACGGCCGCCCAGGCCGGTTCCGAGAACCAGCCCGGCCGCTTCCGCTTCGACTTCGGTTCCCCGTCCGCCGTCCCGACGGCCGTGATGACCGACGTCGAGCAGAAGATCAACGAGGTGCTCGCGCGCGACCTCGACGTGCACGCCGAGGTCATGCCGATCGCCGAGGCCAAGAAGCAGGGCGCCATCGCCGAGTTCGGCGAGAAGTACGGCGAGCAGGTCCGCGTCGTGACCATCGGCGACTTCTCCAAGGAGCTGTGCGGCGGCACCCACGTGCACAACACCGCCCAGCTGGGTCTGGTGAAGCTGCTCGGCGAGTCCTCCATCGGCTCCGGTGTGCGCCGTATCGAGGCCCTCGTCGGTGTCGACGCGTACAACTTCCTCGCCCGCGAGCACACGGTCGTCAACCAGCTGACCGAGCTGCTCAAGGGCCGCTCGGAGGAGCTTCCGGAGAAGGTCTCCACGATGCTCGGCAAGCTGAAGGACGCCGAGAAGGAGATCGAGAAGTTCCGCGCGGAGAAGGTGCTCCAGGCCGCCGCCGGTCTCGCCGGGTCCGCCAAGGACGTCCGCGGTGTGGCCCTCGTCACCGGTCAGGTCCCGGACGGCACGACCGCCGACGACCTGCGCAAGCTGGTCCTCGACGTGCGCGGCCGCATCCAGGGCGGCCGGGCCGCCGTGGTCGCGCTGTTCACGGTGAACGGCGGCAAGCCGCTCACGGTCATCGCCACCAATGAGGCGGCCCGCGAGCGCGGCCTCAAGGCCGGCGACCTGGTCCGCACGGCCGCCAAGACCCTCGGCGGCGGCGGTGGCGGCAAGCCGGACGTCGCCCAGGGCGGCGGCCAGAACCCGGCCGCCGTGGGCGAGGCCGTCGAGGCCGTCGAGCGCCTGGTCGCCGAGACCGCCAAGTAGGACGAGCAGGTCGAGCAGGACGAGCAGAGAACGGTCAGGAAATGCGTAGAGGACGTCGACTCGCGATCGACGTCGGGGACGCCCGTATCGGGGTCGCCTCGTGCGACCCCGACGGGATCCTCGCCACTCCGGTGGAGACGGTCCCCGGACGTGACATCCCGGCGGCGCACCGCAGACTGCGGCAGCTCGTCGAGGAGTACGAACCGATCGAGGTCGTCGTCGGCCTCCCTCGCTCCCTCAAGGGGGGCGAGGGCCCGGCCGCGGTGAAGGTCCGCGCGTTCGTCCAGGAACTGGCCAAGGGCATCCACCCCGTGCCGGTACGCCTGGTGGACGAGCGGATGACGACCGTGACGGCCAGTCAGGGACTGCGCGCCTCGGGCGTGAAGTCCAAGAAGGGGCGTGCCGTCATCGACCAGGCGGCCGCTGTGATCATCCTTCAGCAGGCACTGGAATCCGAACGGGTGTCAGGCGCAGCACCTGGCGAGGGCGTCGAAGTGGTCATCTGATCGCGATACGGTAACGTTCCGCGCGATGCGTCGGTGTTCGAACAGCCGGGGCACAGCAAAGAGGCGGAACGGAAGCCGGTGCACCGGCCGGGCGACCGCCGGTCTCGCGGCTCTAGGGGATCGATGACTGAGTATGGCCGGGGCCCTGGCTCCGAACCGTGGCATCCGGAGGACCCGTTGTTCGGGGACGGCGGATGGGGAGGACAGCAGGCCCACCAGGGCCCGCAGTCCCCCTACGACGGCCAGCCGCAGCAGCAGTACCCGCAGCAGCCGCAGTACGGCGAGTGGACCCAGGAGCAGCAGCAGTCCGGGTACGGCCAGCAGCCGTACCCGTACGCCGACCAGCAGGGTCAGCCCCAGTTCGACCAGCACGGACAGCAGTACGCCGGCCCTCAGGGCGGTCAGTACCCGCAGGGGGAGCAGTACCCCGGCCCCCAGGGGCAGCAGCAGTTCGACCCGCAGTACGCCGGGCACGCCCCGCAGCAGTTCGACCCGCAGGCCCAGCCGCAGCACCAGGGCGGCTGGGACGCGACCGGCACGCACGGCCATGTGCCCTACGCGGCCGACCCCGGCGACCCCTACGGGCAGCAGCCCGTGGCCTACGGCGCGGAGCAGCCCGACCTCTACGGGACCGAGGACGCCTACCCGCCGCCCGTCCCGCCCGGCCGCAGGACCCCCGAGCCGTCCCCCGGACCCGACCCCGAGACCGGCTGGGACCCGGGTGAGGACGAGGGCGAGAAGGCCTTCTTCACCGGCGGTGACGACGAGGACGCCGACGGGACCGACGCCGGCGGTGACGGCGAGTCCGGGAGCCGTACCCCCCGGGGCGAGCGCCGCACCAAGGGCCGCAAGCCGGCCAAGGGCAGGAAACAGCGCACCGGCTGCGCCTGCATGGTCGTCGTCCTGGTCTTCGGCGGCGGCCTCGCGGGCGTCAGCTACTTCGGCTACCAGTTCTACAAAAATCGTTTCGCCCCGGCGCCGGACTACGCGGGCAGCGGCAACGGCGAGATGGTCCAGGTCGAGATCCCCAAGGGCTACGGCGGCTACGACATCGGCCGCAAGCTGAAGGAACTCGGTGTCGTCGAGAGCGTCGACGCCTTCGTCTCCGCCCAGCAGGCCAACCCCAACGGCAAGACCCTCCAGGACGGCGTCTACACCCTCCAGAAGCACATGTCGGCCGCCAGCGCGGTCGAGCTGATGCTCAGCCCGAAGAGCCACGACAATTTGGTCATCGCCGAGGGCCTGCGTGACGTCAAGATCTACGAGAAGATCGACCAGCGTCTGAAGCTCTCCAAGGGCACCACCGCGGCCGTGGCCAAGAAGGACTGGAAGAAGCTCGGCCTGCCGGGCTGGGCGGCCAACAAGGACGTGTCGGACCCCCTCGAAGGCTTCCTCTTCCCGTCCAGCTACCCGGTGGCCAAGGGCATGAAGCCCGAGGACGTCCTGAAGATGATGGTCGCCCAGGCCGACGAGCGGTACAAGCAGTACGGCCTCGAGAACAAGGCCCAGGCGCTGGGTCTCGACAGCCCGCAGCAGCTGCTCACGCTGGCGAGCCTGGTGCAGGTCGAGGGCAAGTACAAGCGTGACTTCGACAAGGTCGCCCGCGTCATCTACAACCGTCTCAAGCCGGACAACGAGGAGACGGCGGGCCGCCTGGAGTTCGACTCCACGATCAACTACCTGCGGGGCCAGAGCACTCTGGACGTCGGCACGGTCGCCGACCTCCGCAAGATCCACAACCCGTACAACACGTACTGGATCAAGGGACTCCCGCCCGGGCCCATCAGCAACCCGGGTGCCGAAGCCATCGAGTCCGCGCTGAACCCGACCCCGGGTCCCTGGTACTACTTCGTCTCGATCAGCGCGAACGAGACGGCGTTCGCTGTCACGCTCGACGAGCACAACCGCAACGTCGCGAGGTACGAGAAGGCGCGGAAGCAGGCGGCGGGCCAGTGACGGGCCGCCACCCGGCAGACGCCCGACGGGGCGGGACCGAGAGCGCGGCGACCCGCACGGGGGCCGCGATGCACAAGGGACGAGTTCAATGACACAAGGGGCCGCCGAACCCCGCCGGGCCGCCGTGCTCGGTTCGCCCATCGCCCATTCTCTCTCGCCGGTGCTGCACCGGGCCGCCTACGAGGCGCTCGGGCTCACCGGGTGGTCGTACGACCGGTTCGAGGTCGACGAGGCGGCCCTGCCGGGCTTCTTCGCGGACCTCGGTCCTGAGTGGGCGGGGCTGTCGCTGACCATGCCGCTGAAGCGCGCCGTGATCCCGCTGCTGGACGGGATCAGCGAGACGGCGGCCTCCGTGGACGCCGTCAACACGGTGGTGTTCACCGAGGACGGCCGCCGCGTCGGAGACAACACGGACATCCCCGGGATGGTCGCCGCGCTGCGCGAGCACGGCATCGAGGAGATCGGCTCCGCCGCGATCCTCGGCGCCGGCGCCACGGCCTCCTCGGCGCTGGCGGCCCTGGCCCGGATCTGCACCGGCGAGGTCGTCGCCTACGTCCGCAGCGAGGCCCGCGCCGCCGAGATGCGGCAGTGGGGCGAGCGGCTCGACGTCGAGGTACGGATCGCGGACTGGGCGGACGCGGCCGAGGCCCTGCACGCGCCCCTGGTGATCGCCACCACACCCGCGGGCACCACCGACGCCCTCGCCGCCGCCGTGCCCGAGCGCCCGACCACGCTCTTCGACGTGCTCTACGACCCCTGGCCCACCGAACTGGCCGCCCGCTGGTCCATGTTCGGCGGCGCCGTCGTCAGCGGCCTCGACCTCCTGGTCCACCAGGCGGTGCTCCAGGTCGAGCAGATGACCGGACGCTCTCCGGCCCCCCTGGAGGCCATGCGGCACGCGGGGGAGAGGGCTCTCGCGGCGGGCTGAGCGCCGGGGTGCGGGGCCCGCTGAGTGATCTCGCCCTGCGGACCGGGGACCGGAGGTGGTGTCCGGCATGGGAGGATCGGTGGTGGCGGGCCGGAAACGCGCACCCGGTCGGACCGTCGCCGTACGCGAGCAGATGCGTACGGCGGGCAGTACGGGGCGCGAACACGGAGGAGCACCGTTGAGCAGGCTGCGTTGGCTGACCGCGGGGGAGTCCCACGGTCCCGCACTCGTCGCGACCCTGGAGGGGCTGCCCGCCGGCGTGCCGATCACCACGGACATGGTGGCGGACCATCTCGCACGGCGACGGCTCGGTTACGGCCGCGGTGCGCGCATGAAGTTCGAGCGCGACGAGATCACCTTCCTCGGCGGCGTCCGCCACGGCCTCACCCTCGGCTCCCCGGTCGCCGTCATGGTCGGCAACACCGAGTGGCCCAAGTGGGAGCAGGTCATGTCGGCCGACCCGGTCGACCCCGAGATCCTCGACGGCCTCGCCCGCAACGCGCCGCTCACCCGGCCCCGCCCCGGCCACGCCGACCTCGCCGGCATGCAGAAGTACGGCTTCGACGAGGCCCGGCCGATCCTGGAGCGCGCCTCCGCCCGCGAGACCGCCGCGCGCGTGGCGCTCGGCGCGGTCGCCCGGTCGTACCTCAAGGAGACGGCCGGCATCGAGATCGTCTCCCACGTGGTCGAGCTCGCCTCCGCCAAGGCCCCCTACGGCGTCCTCCCGACCCCGGCCGACGTCGAGAAGCTCGACGCCGACCCGGTGCGCTGCCTGGACGCCGACGCGTCCAAGGCGATGGTCGCGGAGATCGACCAGGCCCACAAGGACGGCGACACCCTCGGCGGCGTCGTCGAGGTCCTCGCCTACGGCGTGCCCGTCGGCCTCGGCTCGCACGTGCACTGGGACCGCAGGCTGGACGCCCGCCTGGCCGCCGCCCTCATGGGCATCCAGGCGATCAAGGGCGTCGAGGTCGGCGACGGCTTCGAGCTGGCCCGGGTGCCCGGCTCCAAGGCGCACGACGAGATCCTCACCACCCCCGAGGGCATCAAGCGCGCGACGGGCCGCTCCGGCGGCACCGAAGGCGGCCTGACCACCGGCGAACTGCTGCGCGTCCGCGCCGCGATGAAGCCGATCGCGACCGTTCCGCGCGCCCTGCAGACCATCGACGTCGCCACCGGCGAGGCCGCCCAGGCCCACCACCAGCGCTCCGACGTCTGCGCCGTGCCGGCCGCCGGCATCGTCGCCGAGGCCATGGTCGCGCTCGTCCTCGCGGACGCCGTCGCGGAGAAGTTCGGCGGCGACTCCGTGGAGGAGACCCGCCGCAACGTCCGGTCGTACCTCGACAACCTCACGATCGGATGAGCACGATGCCCGCCGTCGTCCTGGTCGGCCCGATGGGCGTGGGCAAGTCCACGGTCGGACGGCTGCTCGCCGAGCGCCTCGGGACCGGCTACCGCGACACCGACGACGACATCGTCGCCACCGCGGGACGCACCATCGCCGAGATCTTCGTGGACGACGGCGAGGACGCCTTCCGGGCGATGGAGAAGGAAGCGGTGCGCACCGCCCTCGCCGAGCACGCGGGAGTCCTCGCGCTCGGCGGCGGGGCGGTCCTCGACGCGGACACCCGCGCACTGCTCGCCGGGCAGCGGGTGGTCTACCTCTCGATGGACGTCGAGGAGGCCGTCCGGCGCACCGGCCTCAACGTGGCCCGGCCGCTGCTCGCGATCAACCCGCGCAAGCAGTGGCGCGAGCTGATGGAGGCGCGGCGGCACCTGTACGAGGAGGTCGCCACCGCCGTCGTACCGACCGACGGGCTCACCCCCCAAGAGGTCACCCGAGCAGCGCTGGACGCAGTGGAGTTGAAGGAAGCATGAGCGACGCAGTCACCCGGATCCAGGTGGCCGGCACGGCCGGTACCGACCCCTACGAGGTGCTGGTGGGCCGGCAGCTCCTGGGCGAACTGGCCGGGCTGATCGGCGGCCGGGCCAAGCGGGTCGCGGTGATCCACCCCGAGGCGCTGGCCGAGACCGGCGACGCGCTCCGCGCCGACCTGGCCGGACAGGGCTACGAGGCCATCGCCATCCAGGTGCCCAACGCCGAGGAGGCCAAGACCGTCGAGGTCGCCGCCTACTGCTGGAAGGCCCTCGGGCAGTCCGGCTTCACCCGCACCGACGTCGTCGTCGGTGTCGGCGGCGGCGCGACCACGGACCTGGCCGGCTTCGTGGCCGCGACCTGGCTGCGCGGAGTGCGCTGGATCGCCGTCCCCACCACCGTGCTGGCCATGGTGGACGCGGCGGTCGGCGGCAAGACCGGCATCAACACCGCCGAGGGCAAGAACCTGGTCGGCGCCTTCCACCCGCCGGCCGGCGTCCTGTGCGACCTGGCCGCGCTGGACTCCCTCCCGGTCAACGACTACGTCTCCGGTCTCGCCGAGATCATCAAGGCCGGCTTCATCGCCGACCCGGTGATCCTCGACCTGATCGAGGCCGACCCCGAGGCCGCGCGTTCCCCCGAGGGTCCGCACGCCGCCGAGCTGATCGAGCGTTCGATCCGGGTCAAGGCCGACGTCGTCTCCTCGGACCTCAAGGAGTCGGGCCGCCGGGAGATCCTGAACTACGGTCACACGCTCGCCCACGCCATCGAGAAGAACGAGCGCTACAAGTGGCGGCACGGTGCCGCGGTCGCCGTCGGCATGCACTTCGCGGCCGAACTCGGGCGCCTCGCGGGCCGGCTGGACGACGCGACGGCCGACCGCCACCGCACGATCCTGGAAGCGGTCGGGCTGCCGCTGCACTACCGCTACGACCAGTGGCCCAAGCTGGTGGAGAACATGAAGGTCGACAAGAAGTCCCGCGGCGACCTGCTGCGCTTCATCGTCCTCGACGGTCTCGGCAAGCCGACCGTCCTGGAGGGCCCGGACCCGGCCGTCCTGCTCGCCGCCTACGGTGAAGTGGGCCAGTAGGTCCCGTACTGCTCCCTTTGTGCCCGATTCCCTTGCGGGGCCGGGCACTTCGGACCGCCCCCGGTCGTTTCACCAAACGACGGCCGGGGGCGGTACCGTTCGGTAAGGAGCGGGCTCCGCCCCGCTTTCCGGCGCCGAGTGTGTACGAGATGGAGTGGCAACGGATGCAGCACGCAGTGGGGTCTCCGCTGCCGCCGCCCCACCAGCCGGGGCAGGAACCGCAGGCCGGTTGGGCGCCGGCCGCGCACCACCCGGGCCCGCACCCGAGAGGTCCCGAGGCCCCCGCGCCCGCACCTCCGGCACCAGGATCGGCACACGCACCAGGACCGGCGCACGCACCGAGTCAGGGGTACGCAGCAGGACCGGCGCACGCATCGAGTCAGGGGCACGTATCGGGTCCGGCGGCCGCTCAGGGTTCTGCTCCGGCACCGGGCTTCCCCGGACCGGTGACGGGTCCCGGCACACCGGCCGCCCCTGTGCCCCCCGCGGCTTCCACGGCACCCCGGCATCCCGGTGCCCCGCCCGCGATGCCCCAGCCCCCCGCCGCTCCGCCCCGGCAGCACGGCGCGCCTCCGGTCCACCCCGCGTCGCCGCCCGCGCAGCATCCGGCCCCGCAACAGCACCCCGCCGCCCCGCCCGCGCGGCACCCCGCCGCTCCGCAGCATCCCGCGGCGCCATCAGCGCAGCGGCCCGCCGCTCCGCAGCATCCCGCGGCGCCGCCCGCGCAACAGCCGGCTCCGCAGCACCCTGCGGCCCCTCCCGCGCAACAGCAGGCGCCGCACCCTGCCGCCCCGCCCGCGCGGCACCAGCACCCGCAGGCCCCGCACCCGCACACCGCCGCGGCCGGCCAGACCGCGCAGGACGTCACCGGCCATGTGCCGCTGCCCCCGGGAGGGCCCGTCGGCATGCCCGCCGTGCACCCGGCCGCGTCCTCCGCGCCGGATCCGGCGGCCACCACCCTCGCGGTGCTCCTGATCGGCCCGGCGGGCGCGGGCAAGACCAGCGTGGCCAAGTACTGGGCCGACCATCGCCGGGTGCCCACCGCGCACATCAGCCTGGACGACGTGCGCGAGTGGGTCCGCGCGGGCTTCGCCGACCCCCAGTCCGGCTGGAACGACCACTCCGAGGCCCAGTACCGCCTGGCCCGCCGCACCTGCGGCTTCGCCGCCCGGAACTTCCTGGCCAACGGCATCTCGTGCATCCTCGACGACGCCGTCTTCCCGGACCGCCCGGTCGTCGGGCTCGGCGGCTGGAAGCGGCATGTGGGCCCCGGCCTGCTCCCGGTGGTGCTCCTGCCGGGCCTGGACGTCGTCTTGGAGCGCAACGCCGAGCGCAGCGGCAACCGCCGCCTCACCGACGAGGAGGTCGCCCGCATCCACGGCCGCATGGCCGGCTGGTACGGCTCCGGCCTCCCGATCATCGACAACTCCCAGCTGGACGTGCCCGGCACGGCCCGAGTCCTGGACGAGGTCCTGGCCCGAGCGATAGCGAGCCCCCCGAGCTGGTGAACGGACCCCCTGGGCGCCCCTAGGGGTGTCCAGGGGACCCGGACCCTGCGAGGGGCCCCGGCGCCACGTGCTGGGGCAGGGCGCTGGGGCAGGGCGGAGGCCCGCACTGCCGTGGCGCCCTGCCCCACCGGCCATCCCGCCCCACCGGCCGTCCCGCCCCACCGGTCGCTCCTCGCGCGGACGGCACCGAGCCCACCGGTCGCTCCTCGCGCGGACGGCACCGAGCCTGCCGGTCGCCCTTCGCGTGGACGGCACCGAGCCCACCGAGCCGCTCGGCCGGACGAGAGCCGCGAGTCCCGGGAGCGGCCGTCGGCTCACCGCCGCCACCCCACTCGGCCCTACCCAAAAAGCACAACTCGGGCAAAACTCCTACGCTCATCTCATGTCAGAGGTGTACGCGATCCGCCGAGCCCAGCTCAGGGAACGCTGCAACGCGGCCGGAACCGCGGCAGCGCTGATCTCCCGTCCCGCCAACGTGCGCTATCTCGCGGCGGCGGCCCCGCAGGGGGCCGTACTGCTGCTCGGCGGGAGCGAGGACCTGCTGGTGTGCCCAGGCCCGCTGGACGACCGGCCCGCCACCGAGGGCCGCCCCGACGAAGCGCTGAGGCTCCATGTGCTGCCCTCGCCGGGCGCCGACGCCGCGGTCGCCGCGGCCGGCCTCGCCGCGGGACAGGGCGCCGACTCGCTCGCGGTGGAGGAACACCACCTCACGGTCGCCCGCCACCGGGCCGCCGCCGCGGCGGCCCCCACCCTCCGCCTCGCCGACCTCGCGGGCGGCGTCGAGCAGCTCCGGGTGGTGAAGGACGAGGAGGAGATCTCCGCCCTGCGCATCGGCGCCGAGATCGCCGACCAGGCGCTCGGCGAGCTGCTGGAGTCCATCCTGGTCGGCCGCACCGAACGCCATCTCGCGCTGGAGCTGGAGCGTCGCCTGGTCGACCACGGCGCCGACGGCCCCGCCTTCCCGACCTCGGTCGCCACCGGGCCGAACTCCGGCCGGCACGGCCACCGCCCCACCGACCGGCGGGTGGAGGAGGGCGACTTCCTCAGCGTCTGCCTGGGCGCCACCTACCGCGGCTACCGCTGCGAGATCGGCCGTACCTTCGTCATCGGCACCTCTCCGGCCGAGTGGCAGATCGAGCTGTACGACCTCGTCTTCGCCGCCCAACGCGCCGGGCGCGAGGCCCTGGTGCCCGGCGCCGCCTACCGCGACGTGGACCACGCGGCCCGGCATGTGCTGGACTCCGCGGGCTACGCCGAAGCCCTCTCGCCGCTCACCGGACACGGTGTCGGACTCGAAATCGACGAGGACCCGCAGCTCGCCCCCTCGGCCATGGGTAAACTGGACGCTTGCGTGCCGGTCACCGTCGAACCGGGGGTTCACCTCCCGGGACGGGGCGGTGTCAGGATCGATGACACGCTCGTCGTGCGCCCCGAGGCGGACGGCGGACCCGAGCTACTCACCATCACGACCAAGGAGCTGCTCGCCCTCTAGCGAGGTGCGCGCTCCGGGGTCGTACGTCAGTCCAGGAGATTCCGCAACCGTGGCTTCCACGAACGACCTCAAGAACGGCATGGTGCTCAAGCTCGATGGCGGCCAGCTGTGGTCCGTCGTCGAGTTCCAGCACGTCAAGCCCGGCAAGGGCCCTGCCTTCGTGCGCACCAAGCTGAAGAACGTGCTGTCCGGCAAGGTCGTCGACAAGACCTTCAACGCCGGCGTCAAGGTCGAGACGGCCACTGTCGACAAGCGCGACATGCAGTTCTCGTACATGGACGGCGAGTACTTCGTGTTCATGGACATGGACACCTACGACCAGCTGCACATCGACCGGAAGACCGTCGGCGACGCCGCGAACTTCCTGATCGAGGGCTTCACGGCCGTCGTCGCCCAGCACGAGGGCGAGGTGCTCTTCGTCGAGCTGCCGGCCGCCGTCGAGCTGGTCATCGCCGAGACCGAGCCGGGTGTCCAGGGCGACCGCTCCACCGGTGGCACCAAGCCCGCCACCCTGGAGACCGGCCACCAGATCCAGGTCCCGCTCTTCATCACCACCGGTGAGAAGATCAAGGTCGACACCCGCACGAGCGACTACCTCGGCCGGGTGAACAGCTAACCGTGGCCGCCCGCAACACGGCCCGCAAGCGCGCCTTCCAGATCCTCTTCGAGGGCGACCAGCGTGGTGCCGACGTCCTGACGGTCCTCGCGGACTGGGTACGGCTGTCCCGCAGCGACACCCGGCAGCCGCCGGTGAGCGAGTACACGATGCAGCTGGTCGAGGGCTACGCCGAGAAGGCTGCCCGGATCGACGACCTGATCTCGCAGTACGCGGTCGGCTGGACCCTCGACCGGATGCCGGTCGTCGACCGCAACATCCTGCGCCTCGGCGCGTACGAGCTGATCTGGGTCGACGAGACCCCGGACGCCGTCGTGCTGGACGAGATGGTGCAGCTGGCGAAGGAGTTCTCCACGGACGACTCGCCGGCCTTCGTCAACGGCCTCCTGGGCCGTCTGAAGGAACTGAAGCCGTCTCTGCGCCGCGACCAGGCGTAAAGGCACGAGAGGTACGCCGGAGGGCCCACAGCGAGCACGCTGTGGGCCCTCCGGCGCATCGGTGTGCGGCGATGGCCGCCGCTCCGGCCCCTGCCGGCCCGCGAGAGCCTCTGGTGGGACCCGGCCGCCCGTGGGGGCCCCTTCGGTACGCCCGGGCGGCGTGAGGCCGTCCAGCGGGCGCGTACGGGCACGAAAAGGCCGTCGGGGTGGCCGGAACCGCAAAGTTCCGGCCACCCCGACGGCACGTTTCTGCTGAAGCGGAGGAGCGCTCAGCTCTCCTCGTGGGTGGCGACCGCGCGACGCGCGTCCGCGTCCAGGACGCCCCAGCCGATCAGCTGCTCGGTGAGGACCGAGGGGGACTGGTCGTAGATGACGGCGAGGGTGCGCAGGTCGTCCTGGCGGATCGAGAGCACCTTGCCGTTGTAGTCGCCGCGCTGGGACTGGATCGTCGCCGCGTAGCGCTGCAGCGGGCCCGCCTTCTCGGCCGGCACGGTGGCGAGCCGCTCCAGGTCGAGGACGAGCTTCGGCGGCGGCTCGGCGGCCCCGCCCGGCGTGGTGCCCGGCAGCAGCTCCTGCACGGGGACGCCATAGAAATCGGCCAGCTCGGCAAGGCGCTGCACGGTCACGGCGCGGTCGCCGCGCTCGTACGAACCGACCACCACGGCCTTCCAGCGCCCCTGGGACTTCTCCTCGACACCGTGGAGGGAAAGGCCCTGCTGGGTGCGGATGGCCCGGAGCTTGGCCCCGAGCTGTTTGGCGTATTCGCTGGACATATAGCTCCCCGGACACTGTGTCGACGCGGCCGGCTTTGTTTCCCGCCGCGCGGCTGGTAACTCACTGTGAGGTTACGCAGCGTGACTCTCATGCGTCAAGCCGAATGGTCCACACCGACTCTTCCGTGGTAGCGGCGAGCCGTTGCTCCGATCGGGTGATACGGGAGTGGCAGAGGGGTGCAAGGGGGTGGACAGAAGGCCTCCGCGGACCTGGTAACGTGTATGGCGCAAATCCGACGTCCTTTAAAGTCCGTCCCGTGAGGCGGAGAAGGAGGTCCGTTTCGTATGGACACGCACGCTGACCCGTCCGCGTCCGATGCCCGGCCCGTACTCGAGGGTCCCGACATCGCACGCGTCATCACCCGCATCGCCCACGAGATCGTCGAACGCGCCAAGGGCGCCGACGACGTGGTGCTCCTCGGCATTCCGACCCGCGGCGTCTTCCTCGCCCAGCGGCTCGCGGCCAAGCTGGAGCAGATCACCGACCGCAAGGTCCCCGTCGGCTCGCTCGACATCACCATGTACCGCGACGACCTGCGCATGCACCCGCCGCGTGCGCTGGCCCGCACCGATATCCCCGGTGACGGCATCGACGGCCGCCTGGTCGTCCTCGTCGACGACGTGCTCTTCTCCGGCCGCACCATCCGTGCGGCCCTCGACGCCCTGAACGACATCGGGCGCCCCCGCGCGGTCCAGCTCGCGGTCCTCGTCGACCGCGGCCACCGCGAACTGCCCATCCGCGCCGACTACGTCGGCAAGAACCTCCCCACGTCGTTGCGGGAGACGGTCAAGGTCCAGCTCTCCGAGGAGGACGGTCGCGACACCGTGCTGCTCGGTGTGGCGCAGGCCGGCCAGTAGCAGATCCAGGCGCACGGCCGCTTCGGCGTGCCCGCACGCGCCCGGATTCGCCCGGATTCTCCCTCTCTAAACCGCCTTACGGAGCCTGACAGATGCAGCGTCATCTCATCTCGGCCGCCGACCTCACCCGCGACGACGCCGTCCTGATCCTCGACACCGCCGAGGAGATGGCCCGGGTCGCCGACCGGCCGATCAAGAAACTGCCGACCCTGCGCGGCCGCACGATCTGCAACCTCTTCTTCGAGGACTCGACCCGCACCCGGATCTCCTTCGAGGCCGCCGAGAAGCGCCTCTCCGCCGACGTGATCAACTTCGCGGCCAAGGGGTCGAGCGTCTCCAAGGGCGAGTCCCTCAAGGACACCGCCCAGACCCTGGAGGCGATGGGCGTGGACGCCGTCGTCATCCGGCACGGCGCCTCCGGCGCCCCCTACCGGCTCGCCAACTCCGGCTGGATCGACGCCCCCGTCATCAACGCCGGCGACGGCACCCACCAGCACCCCACCCAGGCCCTGCTGGACGCCTTCACCATGCGCCGCCGGCTGCTCGGCCGGGACGCCGGGCTCGGCCGGGACCTCGACGGCAGGCGCATCACGATCGTCGGCGACGTCCTGCACAGCCGGGTGGCCCGCTCGAACGTCGACCTGCTGCACACCCTCGGCGCCGAGGTCACCCTCGTCGCCCCGCCCACCCTGGTGCCGGTCGGCGTGGAGAACTGGCCGTGCCAGATCTCCTACGACCTCGACAGCACCCTGCCGAAGTCCGACGCGGTGATGATGCTCCGCGTCCAGCGCGAGCGCATGAACGCCGCGTTCTTCCCGACCGAGCGCGAGTACTCGCGGCGCTACGGCCTCGACGGCGACCGCATGGCGAAGATGCCGGAGCACGCGATCGTCATGCACCCCGGCCCGATGGTCCGCGGCATGGAGATCACCGCCGAGGTCGCCGACTCCGACCGCTGCACGGTCGTCGAGCAGGTCGCCAACGGCGTCTCCATCCGGATGGCCGTCCTGTACCTGCTGCTGGGCGGCAACGAGCCCGCCCTCACCCACGCCCGCACCGACGAGGAGAAGTAACCCCCATGAGCAAGATCCTGATCCGCGGTGCGAAGATCCTCGGCGGCGAGCCCCAGGACGTCCTGATCGACGGCGAGACCGTCGAAGCGGTCGGCACCGGCCTGTCCGCCGAGGGCGCGGAGATCGTCGAGGCCGACGGCAAGGTGCTGCTGCCCGGCCTGGTCGACCTGCACACCCACCTGCGCGAGCCCGGCCGCGAGGACTCCGAGACCGTCCTCACCGGCACCCGCGCGGCCGCCTCCGGCGGCTTCACCACCGTGTTCGCCATGGCCAACACCTTCCCGGTCGCGGACACCGCGGGCGTGGTCGAGCAGGTCTGGCGGCTCGGCCGCGAGTACGGCTACTGCGACGTGCAGCCCATCGGCGCCGTCACCGTCGGCCTCCAGGGCAAGAACCTCGCCGAGCTCGGCGCCATGCACGACTCGGCCGCCGGTGTCACCGTCTTCTCCGACGACGGCAAGTGCGTCGACGACGCCGTGATCATGCGCCGCGCCCTGGAGTACGTGAAGGCCTTCGACGGCGTCGTCGCCCAGCACGCCCAGGAGCCCCGGCTCACCGAGGGCGCCCAGATGAACGAGGGCGTCGTCTCCGCCGAGCTCGGTCTCGGCGGCTGGCCCGCCGTCGCCGAGGAGTCGGTCATCGCGCGGGACGTGCTGCTCGCCGAGCACGTCGGCTCCCGCCTGCACATCTGCCACGTCTCCACGGCCGGCTCGGTCGAGATCATCCGCTGGGCCAAGTCCCGCGGCATCCAGGTCACCGCCGAGGTGTGCCCGCACCACCTGCTCCTCACCGAGGAGATGGTGCGCACCTACAACCCGGCCTACAAGGTCAACCCGCCGCTGCGCACCGAGCGCGACGTGGCGGCGCTGCGCCAGGGCCTCGCCGACGGCACGATCGACATCGTCGCCACCGACCACGCCCCGCATCCCCACGAGGACAAGGACTGCGAGTGGGCCGCGGCCGCCATGGGCATGGTCGGCCTGGAGACCGCCCTGTCGGTCGTCCAGGAGACCATGGTCGAGACCGGCCTGCTGGACTGGGCCGGCGTCGCCGACCGCATGTCCTTCGCGCCCGCACGGATCGGCCGGGCCACCGGCCAGGGACGGCCCGTCTCGCCGGGTGAGCCCGCCAACCTCACCCTCGTCGACACCGCATACCGTGGTCAGGTGGACCCCGCCGGCTTCGCCTCGCGCAGCCGCAACACCCCCTACGAGGGACGCGCGCTGCCGGGCCGTGTCACCCACACCTGGCTGCGGGGCAAGGCGACGCTCATCGACGGGAAGCTCACGTGACATCTGCAACTCTGCTGGCCACCGCTCTCACCGCCACCCTGGCGGACGAGAAGAAGTCCGCCGCGGTGACCGACTGGGGCGCCCGCGTCGGCTGGCTCGTCGGCCTCGTCCTCTTCGTCGCCCTCGTCTACTGGCTGATGCGCGAGGGCTGGAAGTGGCGGGGCACCCTCCAGGGCGACCTGCCCGAGCTGCCCAGCGCGCCGGAGGAGACCGGCCCGGCGAAACTGAGGCTGAGCGGCCGCTACCACGGCTCCACCACCGCCGGGCAGTGGCTGGACCGCGTCGTGGCCCACGGCCTCGGCACCCGCAGCCGGGCCGAGCTCACCCTGACGGACGCGGGCCTGGAGGTCGTACGCCCCGGAGCGGCCGACTTCTTCGTCCCCGCCGCGGCGCTGCGCGGCGCCCGGCTGGACAAGGGCATCGCCGGCAAGGTCCTCACCGAGGGCGGACTGCTGGTGGTGACCTGGGCGCACGGCGGCAAGGAGCTCGACTCCGGATTCCGCTCCGACCACGCGGCCGAGCACGCCGAGTGGGTCGACACCCTGAACCACATGATCAACGACACGGAAGGCGCACGATGACGACCTCCACCAGGGGAGCCGCCAGGACTCCCGCCGTACTCGTCCTGGAGGACGGCCGCATCTTCCGTGGCCGCGCCTACGGGGCCGTGGGGGAGACCTTCGGCGAGGCCGTGTTCTCCACCGGCATGACCGGCTACCAGGAGACCCTCACCGACCCGTCGTACGACCGGCAGATCGTCGTCGCGACCGCCCCGCAGATCGGCAACACCGGCTGGAACGACGAGGACGACGAGTCGAGCCGCATCTGGGTCTCCGGCTACGTCGTGCGCGACCCCGCGCGCGTGCCGTCCAACTGGCGCTCCAGGCGCTCCCTGGACGACGAGCTCACCGCCCAGAACGTGGTCGGCATCAGCGGGATCGACACCCGCGCCCTCACCCGCCACCTGCGCGAGCGCGGCTCCATGCGCGCCGGCATCTTCTCCGGCGAGGGCATCGCCCCCGAGCCGGAGCTGCTGGAGCGCGTGCAGGCCCAGCCGCAGATGAAGGGCGCGAGCCTCTACGAGGAGGTCGCCACCAAGGAGGCCTACGTCGTCCCCGCGATCGGTGAGAGGAAGTTCACCGTCGCCGCGATCGACCTCGGCATCAAGGGCATGACCCCGCACCGCATGGCCGAGCGCGGCATGGAGGTCCACGTGCTCCCGGCCACCGCCACGGCCGAGGACGTCTACGCCGTGGACCCCGACGGCGTGTTCTTCTCCAACGGCCCCGGCGACCCCGCCACGGCCGACGGCCCGGTCGCGCTGATGACCGCGGTCCTGGAGCGGAAGACCCCGCTGTTCGGCATCTGCTTCGGCAACCAGATCCTCGGCCGCGCACTCGGCTTCGGCACCTACAAGCTGAAGTACGGCCACCGCGGCATCAACCAGCCGGTCCAGGACCGCACCACCGGCAAGGTCGAGGTCACCGCGCACAACCACGGCTTCGCCGTCGACGCGCCGCTCGACAAGGTCAGCGACACGAGGTTCGGCCGCGCCGAGGTCTCCCACGTCTGCCTCAACGACGACGTCGTGGAGGGGCTGCAGCTGCTCGACCAGCCGGCCTTCTCCGTCCAGTACCACCCCGAAGCGGCAGCCGGCCCGCACGACGCCGCCTACCTGTTCGACCGCTTCGCATCCCTGATGGAGGGCCAGCGTGCCTAAGCGCACCGATATCCAGTCCGTCCTGGTCATCGGCTCCGGCCCGATCGTCATCGGCCAGGCCGCCGAGTTCGACTACTCCGGTACCCAGGCGTGCCGCGTCCTCAAGGCCGAGGGCCTGCGCGTCGTCCTGGTGAACTCCAACCCGGCGACGATCATGACCGACCCGGAGATCGCCGACGCCACCTACGTCGAGCCGATCACTCCCGAGTTCGTCGAGAAGATCATCGCCAAGGAGCGCCCCGACGCCCTCCTGCCCACCCTGGGCGGCCAGACCGCCCTGAACACCGCCATCGCGCTGCACGACAACGGCGTGCTGGAGAAGTACGGCGTCGAGCTGATCGGCGCCAAGCCCGAGGCGATCCACAAGGGCGAGGACCGCGACCTGTTCAAGGGCGTCGTGGAGGCCGTGAACGCCAAGACCGGCCACGGCGAGTCCGCCCGCTCGGTCATCTGCCACACCATGGACGACGTCATCGCGGGCGTCGAGACGCTCGGCGGCTACCCGGTCGTCGTCCGCCCGTCCTTCACCATGGGCGGCGCCGGCTCCGGCTTCGCCCACGACGAGGACGAGCTGCGCCGCATCGCCGGACAGGGCCTCACGCTCTCCCCGACCACCGAGGTGCTCCTGGAGGAGTCCATCCTCGGCTGGAAGGAGTACGAGCTGGAGCTGATGCGCGACAGGAACGACAACGTCGTGGTCGTCTGCTCCATCGAGAACTTCGACCCGATGGGCGTCCACACCGGCGACTCCATCACCGTCGCCCCCTCGATGACCCTGACCGACCGCGAGTACCAGCTCCTGCGCGACATCGGCATCGCGATCATCCGCGAGGTCGGCGTCGACACCGGCGGCTGCAACATCCAGTTCGCCGTCAACCCCGAGGACGGCCGGGTCATCGTCATCGAGATGAACCCGCGCGTCTCCCGCTCCTCCGCCCTGGCCTCCAAGGCGACCGGCTTCCCCATCGCCAAGATCGCCGCGAAGCTCGCCGTCGGCTACACCCTCGACGAGATCCCGAACGACATCACGCGGGAGACCCCGGCCTCCTTCGAGCCCACGCTCGACTACGTGGTCGTCAAGGCCCCGCGCTTCGCCTTCGAGAAGTTCCCGCAGGCCGACTCCACGCTGACCACCACCATGAAGTCGGTCGGCGAGGCCATGGCCATCGGCCGCAACTTCACCGAGGCCTTCCAGAAGGCGCTGCGCTCGCTGGAGAAGAAGGGCAGCCAGTTCACCTTCGTCGGCGACCCCGGCGACAAGACCGCCCTCCTCGAAGAGGCCGTACGCCCCACCGACGGCCGCATCAACACCGTCATGCGGGCCATCCGCGCGGGCGCCACGCCCGAGGAGATCTTCGCGTACACGAAGATCGACCCGTGGTTCGTCGACCAGCTCTTCCTGATCAAGGAGGTCGCGGACGAACTGGCCGAGGCCCCCGAGCTCACCGCCGAGCTGATCGCCGAGGCCAAGCGGCACGGCTTCTCCGACGTCCAGATCGGTGAGATCCGGGGCCTGCGCGAGGACGTCGTCCGCGAGGTCCGGCACGCGCTCGGCATCCGCCCGGTCTACAAGACGGTCGACACCTGCGCCGCCGAGTTCGCCGCGAAGACGCCGTACTTCTACTCCTCCTACGACGAGGAGACCGAGGTCGCGCCGCGCGAGAAGCCCGCGGTGATCATCCTGGGCTCCGGCCCGAACCGCATCGGCCAGGGCATCGAGTTCGACTACTCCTGCGTCCACGCCTCCTTCGCGCTGTCCGACGCCGGGTACGAGACCGTGATGGTCAACTGCAACCCCGAGACCGTCTCCACCGACTACGACACCTCCGACCGGCTCTACTTCGAGCCGCTCACGCTGGAGGACGTGCTGGAGATCGTCCACGCGGAGTCGCAGGCCGGTCCGATCGCGGGCGTCATCGTGCAGCTGGGCGGCCAGACCCCGCTCGGCCTCGCGCAGGCCCTCAAGGACAACGGCGTGCCGGTCGTCGGCACCTCGCCCGAGGCCATCCACGCCGCCGAGGACCGCGGCGCCTTCGGCCGCGTCCTCGCCGAGGCGGGGCTGCCGGCCCCCAAGCACGGCACGGCCACGACCTTCGCGGAGGCCAAGGCCATCGCCGACGAGATCGGCTACCCGGTCCTCGTCCGCCCGTCCTACGTCCTCGGCGGCCGCGGCATGGAGATCGTCTACGACGAGACCCGCCTCGCCTCCTACATCGCCGAGTCGACCGAGATCAGCCCCTCCCGGCCGGTCCTCGTCGACCGCTTCCTGGACGACGCCATCGAGATCGACGTCGACGCCCTCTACGACGGCGAGGAGCTCTACCTCGGCGGCGTCATGGAGCACATCGAGGAGGCCGGCATCCACTCCGGCGACTCGGCGTGCGCCCTGCCCCCGATCACCCTCGGCGGCCACGACATCAAGCGCCTGCGCGCCTCCACCGAGGCCATCGCCAAGGGCGTCGGCGTGCGCGGACTGATCAACATCCAGTTCGCGATGGCCGGCGACATCCTCTACGTCCTGGAGGCCAACCCGCGCGCCTCCCGCACGGTCCCCTTCACCTCCAAGGCGACCGCCGTCCCGCTCGCCAAGGCCGCCGCCCGCATCTCGCTCGGCGCGACCATCGCCGAGCTGCGCGAGGAGGGCCTGCTGCCGAGGAACGGCGACGGCGGCGAGATGCCGCTCGACGCGCCGATCTCGGTCAAGGAGGCCGTCATGCCCTGGTCGCGCTTCCGCGACATCCAGGGCCGCGGCGTGGACACGGTCCTCGGCCCGGAGATGCGCTCCACCGGCGAGGTCATGGGCATCGACTCCGTCTTCGGCACCGCCTACGCCAAGTCGCAGGCGGGCGCCTACGGCCCGCTGCCCACCAAGGGCCGCGCGTTCATCTCGGTCGCCAACCGCGACAAGCGCTCGATGATCTTCCCGGCGCGCGAGCTGGTCGCCCACGGCTTCGAGCTGATGGCCACCTCCGGCACCGCCGAGGTCCTCAAGCGCAACGGCATCAACGCCACGGTCGTCCGCAAGCAGTCCGAGGGCCCGGGCCCCGACGGCGAGCGGACCATCGTCCAGCTCATCCACGACGGCGAGGTCGACCTCATCGTCAACACCCCGTACGGCACCGGCGGCCGCCTCGACGGCTACGACATCCGTACGGCGGCCGTGGCCCGCTCGGTCCCCTGCCTCACGACCGTCCAGGCGCTCGCCGCGGCCGTGCAGGGCATCGAGGCCCTCGGCCACGGTGACGTGGGCGTCCGGTCGCTCCAGGAGCACGCCGAACACCTGACGGCATCGCGCGACTAGCGGCCCTGAACAGGGGGACACCGGAAACGGTGTCCCCCTCTTCATGAGCCCCCTCTTCATGAGCCCCCTCTTCATGAGCCCCCGGGGCCATGAGCACCGCCTTCATCAGCCCCTCTTCATGAGCCCCGCCTCCATGAGCGACTGAGGACTTCCGAGATGTACAAGTATTTCTTCCGCCTGGTCTTCCGGCGGATGGACCCCGAGCAGGCACACCACCTGGCCTTCCGCTGGATCCGCCTCGCCGCCCGCGTCCCCGTCCTGCGCACCTTCGCCGCGGCCGTGCTCGCCCCCCGCCACAAGGAACTGCGCACCGAGGCCCTTGGACTGCGCATGCACGGACCGTTCGGCCTCGCCGCCGGCTTCGACAAGAACGCCGTCGCGATCGACGGCATGGCGATGCTCGGCTTCGACCACGTGGAGATCGGCACGGTCACCGGCGAGGCCCAGCCCGGCAACCCGAAGAAGCGGCTGTTCCGGCTCGTCGCCGACCGGGCGCTGATCAACCGCATGGGCTTCAACAACGAGGGCTCCCTCGCCGTCGCGGCCCGCCTCGCCACCCGCGAGCCCGTCTTCAGGACCGTCGTGGGCGTCAACATCGGCAAGACCAAGGCCGTACCCGAGGCCGATGCGGTCGGCGACTACGTGAAGTCCGCCGAGCGCCTGGCGGCGTACGCCGACTACCTGGTCGTCAACGTCTCCTCGCCCAACACGCCCGGTCTGCGCAGCCTCCAGGCCACCGAGGCGCTGCGCCCGCTGCTGACCGCCGTGCGCGAGGCCGCCGACCGCACGGTCGCGAACCGGCACGTGCCCCTCCTGGTGAAGATCGCGCCCGACCTCGCCGACGAGGACGTCGACGCCGTCGCCGACCTGGCCGTGGAACTGGGCCTGGACGGCATCATCGCCACGAACACCACCATCGCCCGCGAGGGCCTCGGCCTGCGCTCCGACGCCGCCCTGGTGAAGGAGACCGGCGGACTGTCCGGCGCCCCCCTCAAGGCGCGCTCCCTGGAGGTGCTGCGCCGCCTCTACGCGCGCGTGGGCGACCGCATCACCCTGGTGGGCGTCGGCGGCATCGAGACCGCCGAGGACGCCTGGCAGCGCATCCTGGCCGGTGCCACGCTGGTACAGGGGTACAGCGCGTTCGTCTACGAGGGCCCCTTCTGGTCCCGCGCGATCCACAAGGGCCTCGCCGCGCGGCTGCGCACCAGCCCGTACGCCACCCTCGCCGACGCGGTCGGCGCCGATGTGAGGAAGACCGCATGACTGTTCTCGACCCCTTCGGCGCCCGGCTGCGCCGCGCCATGGACGAGCGCGGCCCGCTCTGTGTCGGCATCGACCCGCACGCCTCCCTGCTCACCGAGTGGGGCCTGAACGACGACGTGGCCGGCCTGGAGCGCTTCAGCCGCACCGTGGTCGAGGCGGTGGCCGACCGGGTCGCCGTGATGAAGCCGCAGAGCGCCTTCTTCGAGCGGTTCGGCTCGCGCGGCGTCGCCGTCCTGGAGCGGGTGGTCCAGGAGGCGCGCGCGGCCGGCACCCTCGTCGTGATGGACGCCAAGCGCGGCGACATCGGCTCGACCATGGCCGGCTACGCCGAGGCCTTCCTGCACAAGGACGCCCCGCTGTTCTCCGACGCCCTCACCGTCTCGCCCTACCTCGGCTACGGCTCGCTGAGCCCCGCCGTGGCGCTGGCCCGGGAGAGCGGCGCCGGACTGTTCGTGCTGGCCCTGACCTCGAACCCGGAGGGTCCGGAGGTCCAGCACGCGGTGCGGGCCGACGGCCGCACCGTGGGTGCGACCATGCTGGCCCACCTGGCCGCCGAGAACGCCGGCGAGGAGCCGCTCGGCTCCTTCGGCGCGGTCGTCGGCGCCACGGTCGGCGACCTCTCGTCGTACGACCTCGCCATCAACGGCCCGCTCCTCGCGCCCGGCGTCGGCGCGCAGGGGGCGACCCCGGCCGACCTGCCCGAGGTCTTCGGGCCGGCGGTGCGCAACGTGGTCCCGAACGTCAGCCGTGGTGTGCTGCGCCACGGTCCGGACACCGGCGCGCTGCGCACCGCCACGGAGCGCTTCGCGGAGGAGATCAGGACCGTTCTCGCGGCTGTCTGACCCCGCCGGGGCGGGATCGGACACCCCCGTCGGGGCGGCCCGAGTGTGAATACCACCTCAATTCCAGGGCAGTATGCGAGAAATGTACCGCCTGGCTGAGGCTGACCAGGACTTTTCCGCTGTTCTCGCTGACTCCGGCGGACTTGGCCGCTAGTCTCCGAGCAGTGGGGCTCCCTCCCACGCCTTCCAGGCTGTGGGGGAGAGCGGGCAACCGTGTTGTTCGCAGCTCCCCAGGTGTGGGGCGACTAGGTTCCTCACCGGTCCGTATCCGACAGTTCGACATCCGAGGTGACGTAGGCGTGGCTCTTCCGCCCCTTACCCCTGAACAGCGCGCAGCCGCGCTCGAAAAGGCCGCCGCGGCTCGCCGGGAGCGGGCCGAGGTCAAGAATCGACTCAAGCACTCCGGCGCCTCCCTGCACGAGGTCATCAAGCAGGGCCAGGAGAACGACGTCATCGGCAAGATGAAGGTCTCCGCACTGCTCGAGTCCCTGCCGGGCGTGGGCAAGGTCCGCGCCAAGCAGATCATGGAGCGGCTCGGCATCTCCGAGAGCCGCCGTGTGCGTGGTCTCGGCACCAACCAGATCGCTTCCCTGGAGCGTGAGTTCGGCAGCACCGGCTCCTGAGTCCGGGTCTCTCCGGGCCAGGAGTCCCGGGCATACCGGGATTGCTGGAATAATCGCTGCATGGCTGCAACACCCCGGGGGACGACCCCCGTACCCCCGGACGTACGTCCGCGGCTGACCGTGCTCTCCGGCCCCTCCGGGGTCGGCAAGAGCACGGTCGTCGCTCATATGCGCAAGGAACACCCCGACCACTGGCTCTCGGTTTCGGCTACCACCCGCAAGCCGCGCCCCGGTGAGCAGCACGGTGTCCACTACTTCTTCGTCACCGACGAGGAGATGGACAAGCTGATCGCCAACGGCGAGCTGCTGGAGTGGGCCGAGTTCGCCGGCAACCGTTACGGCACGCCCCGCGCCGCCGTCATGGAGCGGCTGGACAACGGCGAGCCCGTCCTGCTGGAGATCGACCTCCAGGGCGCCCGCCAGGTCCGCTCGTCCATGTCCGAGGCCCGGCTCGTGTTCCTGGCCCCTCCCTCCTGGGAGGAGCTGGTGCGCAGGCTGACCGGCCGCGGGACCGAGTCGCCCGAGGTCATCGAGCGCCGGCTGGAAGCGGCCAGGACCGAACTGGCGGCCGAGCCGGAGTTCGACGTGACCCTGGTCAACACCTCCGTCGAGGACGTGGCCCGTGAGCTGCTAGCCTTGATGGACGTTGTGTGATCGTGACCGCCGTCCACCAAACGGTGCCGACCGGTCACATCGACTGAATCTTTCCCACCCATCGGAAGGCAGAGCGTGTCCTCTTCCATCACCGCGCCCGAGGGCATCATCAACCCTCCGATCGACGAGCTCCTCGAGGCCACCGACTCGAAGTACAGCCTCGTGATCTACGCGGCCAAGCGTGCCCGCCAGATCAACGCGTACTACTCGCAGCTCGGTGAGGGTCTCCTCGAGTACGTCGGTCCGCTCGTCGACACCCACGTCCACGAGAAGCCGCTCTCGATCTCCCTGCGTGAGATCAACGCGGGTCTGCTCACGTCCGAGGCCATCGAGGGCCCCGCGTAAGTAGTACGGTCAGATCGCGATTGACTTATCCACAGGCCCGGCAGTCATCCTGCCGGGCCTGTGGTGTGTGATGGTCCCGTACGTTGCCGAGCCGGGGAGAGACGGTGGACAAAGAGACGGCGGAGAAGCCGAGGGTCGTTCTGGGGGTCAGCGGCGGGATCGCCGCCTACAAGGCCTGTGAGCTGCTGAGACGGTTCACGGAGTCGGGCCATGACGTGCGCGTGGTGCCGACCGCCTCCGCGCTGCACTTCGTCGGCGCCGCCACCTGGTCCGCCCTGTCCGGCAACCCGGTCTCCACCGAGGTGTGGGACGCCGTCCACGAGGTCCCGCACGTCCGGATCGGGCAGCACGCCGACCTCGTCGTCGTGGCTCCCGCCACCGCCGACATGCTGGCCAAGGCCGCCCACGGCCTCGCCGACGACCTGCTGACCAACACGCTCCTGACGGCCCGCTGCCCGGTCGTGTTCGCCCCCGCGATGCACACCGAGATGTGGGAGCACCCCGCCACCCAGGAGAACGTGGCCACCCTGCGCCGGCGCGGTGCCGTCGTGGTCGAACCCGCGGTCGGCCGTCTCACCGGCGTCGACACGGGCAAGGGGCGGCTGCCCGACCCCGGCGAGATCTTCGAGGTCTGCCGCCGTGTGCTGGCCCGCGGTGTCACCGAGCCCGACCTCAGGGGGCGCCATGTCGTCGTCTCGGCCGGCGGCACCCGTGAACCGCTCGACCCGGTGCGCTTCCTCGGCAACCGCTCCTCCGGCAAGCAGGGCTACGCCCTCGCGCGCACGGCGGCGGCACGCGGAGCCCGGGTCACCCTGATCGCCGCCAACGCGAGCCTGCCCGACCCGGCCGGCGTCGACGTCGTCCCCGTCGGCACCGCCCTCCAGCTGCGCGAGGCGGTCCTCAAGGCCGCGGCCGACGCCGACGCCGTGGTCATGGCCGCCGCCGTCGCCGACTTCCGCCCCGCCGCGTACGCCGCCGGGAAGATCAAGAAGCAGGACGGCCAGGACCCCGAGCCGATCGTCCTGGTCCGCAACCCCGACGTCCTCGCGGAGCTCTCCGCCGACCGCGCCCGCCCCGGGCAGGTCGTCGTGGGCTTCGCCGCCGAGACCGACGACGTGCTGGCCAACGGCCGCGCCAAGCTCGCCCGCAAGAGGTGCGACCTGCTCGTGGTCAACGAGGTCGGAGAGCGCAAGACCTTCGGTTCGGAGGAGAACGAGGCTCTCGTCCTGGGAGCCGATGGCAGTGAGACCCCTGTGCCGCATGGGCCGAAGGAGGCCCTCGCCGAGACGGTCTGGGACCTCGTGGTCGCACGTCTGGGATGACCTGATTCGGCCGTCCGTGCTGTGATTTCTGCCGCCATTCGACGGTTTTTCACGGCTCATGAGGAGCCCCGGAAGGTCCCGGCGGGGCCCCCGCGCCTTGATTGCGGGGGCCGTGCCGCAGGTCACAGCACCCCCGATAGGTGAGACATGGGGGTCGAACGGCACGTGCGACCGATAAACTGTTCCCGGACGCCGTCGGGCGCAGCTCCCGCGACGTCCGCCAAATGATCAGCCAGCAGCCGCTGCAAACCCAGGGAGCGTTGTGTCCCGTCGCCTGTTCACCTCGGAGTCCGTGACCGAGGGTCACCCCGACAAGATCGCTGACCAGATCAGCGACACCATTCTCGACGCGCTCCTGCGCGAGGACCCGACGTCCCGGGTCGCCGTGGAGACGCTGATCACCACCGGCCTGGTCCACGTGGCCGGCGAGGTCACCACCAAGGCCTACGCGCCTATCGCGCAGCTCGTGCGCGAGAAGATCCTCGAGATCGGTTACGACTCCTCGAAGAAGGGCTTCGACGGCGCCTCCTGCGGCGTGTCGGTGTCCATCGGCGCGCAGTCCCCGGACATCGCGCAGGGCGTCGACACGGCCTACGAGTCCCGTGTCGAGGGTGACGAGGACGAGCTGGACAAGCAGGGTGCCGGCGACCAGGGCCTGATGTTCGGCTACGCGTCCGACGAGACGCCGACGCTGATGCCGCTCCCGGTCTTCCTGGCGCACCGCCTGGCCAAGCGCCTCTCCGAGGTCCGCAAGAACGGCACCATCCCCTACCTGCGCCCCGACGGCAAGACCCAGGTCACCATCGAGTACGACGGCGACAAGGCCGTCCGCCTCGACACGGTCGTCGTCTCCTCGCAGCACGCCTCGGACATCGACCTGGAGTCCCTGCTGGCTCCCGACATCCGCGAGTTCGTCGTCGAGCCCGAGCTGAAGGCGCTCCTCGAGGACGGCATCAAGCTGGACACCGAGGGCTACCGCCTGCTGGTCAACCCGACCGGCCGCTTCGAGATCGGCGGCCCGATGGGCGACGCCGGCCTCACCGGCCGCAAGATCATCATCGACACCTACGGCGGCATGGCTCGCCACGGCGGCGGCGCCTTCTCCGGCAAGGACCCGTCCAAGGTCGACCGCTCGGCCGCCTACGCCATGCGCTGGGTCGCCAAGAACGTCGTGGCGGCGGGCCTGGCCTCCCGCTGCGAGGTCCAGGTCGCCTACGCCATCGGCAAGGCCGAGCCGGTCGGTCTGTTCGTCGAGACCTTCGGCACCAACAAGGTCGAGACCGAGAAGATCGAGAAGGCCATCGACGAGGTCTTCGACCTCCGTCCGGCCGCGATCATCCGCGACCTCGACCTGCTCCGCCCGATCTACGCCCAGACGGCCGCCTACGGCCACTTCGGCCGCGAGCTCCCCGACTTCACCTGGGAGCGCACCGACCGCGTGGACGCCCTGCGCAAGGCCGCGGGCCTGTAGGTCCCGCACGGTTCCGCACACCGGGGCCCGGCTTCCTTTCCGGAGGCCGGGCCCCGGCGCGTTTCCCCGGACACGGACAAGGTTCCCTTCCGGCCCCGACTGCTCCCTTCCCGCCCCTTCCCGGCCTCGTCCGGGCACCGCGCGGCCGGGGCGGACCGGGGGACGGCGTCGGGCGACAGGCCGTATGTCAGTGGCGTTTGGTAAGAATGCAAGCGTGAGCAGCGAGAACGTGTCGGGGGGCGGCGGCGCCGAGGGAGCGCCACCGGAGCAGCTCGCCTTCATCCGGGAGACCGTGCGGGCGGCCGACGTGCCGCGCGCCAAACCCCGGACGTGGCGCGGGTCGGCGCTCGCCAAGGAACTGCCCGTGGCCCGCGTGCTCGTCGACAAGGGCGTGCTGCATCTCGACCGCTACTTCGACTACGCCGTGCCCGAGGAGATGGACGCCGAGGCGCAGCCGGGGGTGCGGGTACGGGTCCGCTTCGGGGCCGGGCGGCACCGGGTGCGGGACGGCCGCCGTGAGGGCGGCGGGCTGATCGACGGGTTTCTCGTCGAGCGCCGGGCCGAGTCCGACTACACCGGGCCGCTGGCCGCGCTCGCGCAGGTCGTGTCCCCCGAGCCGGTCCTCGGCGAGGAGCTTCTCGGGCTCGCACGGGCCGTCGCCGACCGGTACGCGGGCAGCCTCGCCGATGTGCTCCAGCTGGCCGTCCCGCCGCGCAGCGCACGCGCCGAGAAGCGCCCCTCGCCTCCGCCCCTGCCCCCGCCCCCGGCGCCGGACGCCGGCTCCTGGTCGCGGTACGAGCACGGCCCCGCCTTCCTGGAGTCACTGGCCTCCGGAGGCACGCCGAGAGCCGCGTGGAACGCGCTGCCCGGGCCGCTGTGGAGCGAGGAACTGGCCCGTGCCGTCGCCGCCACGCTCGCCTCGGGCCGCGGCGCCCTCGTCGTCGTACCGGACGGCCGGACCGCCGCGCGGGTGGACGCCGCGCTGACCGCCCTGCTGGGCGAGGGGCGGCACGCGCTGCTCACGGCCGACGCGGGGCCCGAGAAGCGTTACGCGCAGTGGCTCGCGGTGAGCCGGGGCTCCGTCCGGGCCGTCGTGGGGACGCGGGCCGCCATGTTCGCGCCCGTGCGCGACCTCGGCCTCGTGGCCATCTGGGACGACGGCGACGACAGCCACAGCGAACCGCACGCCCCCCAGCCGCACGCCCGCGATGTGCTGCTGCTGCGCGCGGCGCTGGACAAGTGCGCCTTCCTGGTCGGCGGCTGGAGCTGCACGGTGGAGGCCGCACAGCTCGTGGAGAGCGGCTGGGCCAGGCCGCTGCCCGCCCCGCGGGAGCAGGTGCGGCGTGCCGCGCCCCTGGTGCGGACCGTGGGCGACCAGGATCTCGCGCGCGACGAGGCCGCCCGTGCCGCCCGGCTGCCCACCCTCGCCTGGCAGGTGGTCCGGGAGGGGCTGAGGAACGGGCCGGTGCTGGTGCAGGTGCCCCGGCGTGGGTACGTGCCGCGTCTGGCGTGCGCCCAGTGCCGGGCGCCCGCCCGGTGCCGGCACTGCGCGGGCCCGCTGCTCGCGCAGGACGCCGGACTGCTGCGGTGCGAGTGGTGCGGGGTCGAGGAGCATTCCTGGCACTGCCCGGACTGCGGCGGCTTCCGGCTCCGCGCCCAGGTCGTGGGGGCACGCCGGACCGCGGAGGAACTGGGCCGGGCCTTTCCCGCGGTCCCCGTGCGCACCTCCGGGCGCGAGCATGTGCTGGACACCGTGCCGGGCGCGCCCGCGCTGATCGTGAGCACACCGGGCGCCGAGCCGGTCGCCGAGGGCGGCTACGCGGCGGCGCTGCTGCTGGACGGCTGGGCCATGCTCGGGCGCCCGGATCTGCGGGCCGGGGAGGACGCGCTGCGCCGGTGGATCGCCGCTGCCGCGCTGGTGCGGCCGCAGGGGGAGGGCGGGACGGTGGCCGTCGTCGCCGAGCCGACGCTGCGGCCCGTGCAGGCACTCGTGCGCTGGGACCCCGTCGGGTTCGCCGTGCGGGAACTGGCCGAGCGCGCCGAGCTGGGGTTCCCGCCCGTGTCGCGGATGGCGGCGGTGTCGGGGACGCCCGGGGCCGTCGCGGAGTTCCTGGCGGCGGTCGAACTGCCGCCGGACGCCGAGGTGCTGGGGCCGGTGCCGCTGCCGCCCACTCTGCCCGGACGGCCGCGCAGGCCCGGGGCGCCCCCGCCGGGGGAGCAGTGGGAACGGGCGCTGGTGCGGGTCCCGCCGGGCAGCGGTGCCACGCTGGCCCGCACGCTGAAGACGGCACAGGCCGCGCGGATGGCCCGGGGGAGCGGAGAACCGGTGCGGGTGCGGATCGATCCACCGGACATCGGATGACGGACGGCCGTCCGGCTCCCGGCGGCTGTCGGACAGCCCGGCGTCCGGCCGGGGTCCGCGCGGCGGCCCGTCCGTCCCGGAAGCCCGTCTGCCCGGCGTCCGGCTGACGCCCGTCCGGCGGCGGCACCGGCGCGGGCGGACGGGCTGGTGACGGCACATCCTTCGTCGGCCGGGGGTGAAGCCCACCGGTGCACCGGCTCCACCCGCACATCGGCCTCCGCCTCGGGCTCCGGCTCGCCTGCCCGCACGGGCCGTGACAGCCGTACGCAAGAGATGGCGATCACGACGCGTGGGGTGGAGACGGCCGGGGCCCCGTACGCGCCGTTCGCCGGAGCCAGGGACGGCCGTACGGCGTGTACGCAACCGGCCGTCGAGTGACTCCGGGAGCGCGGAGCCAGGGCCGGGTGGGGTCAGCCGTTCCGCGGGCCGGGGAAGACCGTCGGGCGGATCTCCTCGCGCAGCGTCGGGCTGCCCGCGGTCGGCTGGGTGGGCATGGAGCGGGCGGCCGGGACGGTCGGCACGGGGGAGAGGCCCGCGTTCGCGTCGAGCGTGCGGGTGCCCGAGGGCTCCGTCGTCCGCTCGGCGGCAGCGGCGGCCTGGGCCGCGGCGCGACGGGCGCCGTAACGGCGGTGCACGGCCTGCTTGGTGACCCCGAGCGCCGAGCCGACCGCGTCCCACGAGAAACCGAGCGAGCGGTCGAAGTCCACGGCCGCGGTGACCAGGGTCTCGACGCTGTCCCGCAGTTCCTGCGCGAGGCGGACCGTGGGCGCGGGGGCCCGACCGTAGACGACGAAGCCCGTCGACGGACCGGAGCGGCGCGGGCGGTAGACGTTGCCCAGCTGGGCGGTGAGCGTGCGCAGTGCGTCCACCTGCCGGCGGACCCGCTCGATGTCCCGCACCAGCAAGTGCAGGCTGGCCCGGGCCTGGGCGTCGTGGGTTGCGTGGTCGGCCATGAACAAGCCTCTCGGACCGGCGTTGAAAGGAATCGGGCCGCGTGAACAGCCCGGTGTGGTCAACTCTTTCTTGACCAACGCGTCTGAGCGCCGCTGGTCACGGGCTGGGGGCGTGCGGGCATATGCGTACGCCGTCGCCCCGCCGCGCACCACCCGTCCTCCCGGACCGGTCCCGCCGTTCCGCGGTGACCGCCCCCGCCGTTCCCCGGTGACCGGCTCCGGTGTTCCACGGTGACCGCCTCCGGACGGTCGTCAGGGGGCGTCCGGAACTCCCCTCCGGGCGGGGCCCGCCCGTGCGCCCGTGGACGGCCGTCCGGCCGTGTCCGGCCGCGTGACCGGGGCCATAGACTGGTGCGTCGCTCCTGCCCACGCCGTCCGAGAGGCTCCGACCCGCTCATGAAGCTCGTCTTCGCCGGTACCCCCGAAGTCGCCGTTCCCGCCCTGGACGCCCTGATCGCCTCGGGGCGGCACGAGGTGGCGGCCGTCGTCACGCGGCCGGACGCGCCGGCCGGACGGGGACGCCGGCTGGTCGCGTCGCCCGTCGCGGAGCGGGCGGAGGAGGCCGGGATCGAGGTGCTGAAGCCGGCCAGGCCGCGCGACCCCGAGTTCCTGGAGCGGCTGAGGGAGATCGCGCCGGACTGCTGCCCCGTCGTCGCCTACGGCGCCCTCCTGCCGAAGGCCGCCCTCGACATCCCCGCCCACGGCTGGGTCAACCTGCACTTCTCGCTGCTGCCCGCCTGGCGCGGCGCGGCGCCCGTGCAGCACTCCATCATGGGCGGCGACGAGATCACCGGTGCCTCCACCTTCCTCATCGAGGAGGGCCTCGACTCCGGCCCCGTCTACGGCACCGTCACCGAGGAGATCCGCTCCACCGACACCAGCGGCGACCTCCTCACCCGGCTGGCGTTCGCCGGTTCCGGGCTGCTCGCCGCGACCATGGACGGCATCGAGGACGGCACCCTGAAGGCCGTTCCGCAGCCCGCCGACGGCATCACCCTCGCGCCGAAGATCACCGTCGAGGACGCCCGGGTGGACTGGGCGACGCCCGCGCTGCGGGTCGACCGGGTCGTGCGCGGCTGCACCCCGGCCCCCGGCGCCTGGACCACCTTCCGGGGCGAGCGGCTCAAGCTCGTCCAGGTCGCGCCCGCGCCCGAGCGCACCGACCTCGCGCCGGGCCGGATGGCCGTCGGCAAGAACAGCGTGCACGTGGGCACCGGCTCCTCCGCCGTCGAACTGCTGTGGGTGCAGGCGCAGGGCAAGAAGCCGATGCGGGCCCCCGACTGGGCGCGCGGCGTGCGGATCGCCGAGGGGGAGACGCTCGGGGGCTGAACCCCGGCAGGTGGCGGCCGGGGCGCGCCGACGTAGTCTGGGAGACGCACACCTTTCTTGACTTCCGGAGCACCTTTTTCGTGAGCGAGCAGTCCCGGCGGCAGCACAAGCCCGCCAAGCCCTACCGACGTCCCCAGCGGGACCCCGTCCGCATCCTCGCCTTCGACGCGCTGCGGGCGGTGGACGAGCGGGACGCGTACGCCAACCTCGTCCTGCCCCCGTTGCTGCGCAAGGCGCGGGAGAACGGCGACTTCGACACGCGGGACGCCGCCCTCGCCACCGAGCTGGTGTACGGCACGCTGCGCCGGCAGGGGACGTACGACGCCGTCATCGCGGCCTGCATCGACCGGCCGCTGCGCGAGGTCGACCCGCCGGTGCTCGACGTGCTGAGCCTCGGCGCGCACCAGCTGCTCGGCACCCGCATCCCGACGCACGCCGCCGTGTCGGCCTCCGTCGAGCTGGCGCGGGTCGTGCTCGGCGACGGGCGGGCCAAGTTCGTCAACGCCGTGCTGCGCAAGGTCGCCCAGCACGACCTCGACGGCTGGCTGGAGAAGGTCGCGCCGCCCTACGACCAGGATCCCGAGGACCATCTCGCCGTCGTGCACTCGCACCCCCGGTGGGTCGTCTCCGCGCTGTGGGACTCCCTGGGCGGCGGCCGTGCCGGCATCGAGGAGCTGCTGGAGGCCGACAACGAGCGTCCCGAGGTCACGCTGGTCGCGCGGCCGGGCCGGGCCACCACGGACGAGCTGCTGCGCGAGGAGGCCGCCGTCGCCGGGCGCTGGTCGCCGTACGCCGTGCGGCTCTCCGAGGGCGGTGAGCCGGGCGCCGTCGAGGCGGTGCGCGAGGGGCGGGCCGGCGTGCAGGACGAGGGCAGCCAGCTGGTCGCCCTCGCGCTCGCGAACGCGCCGCTCGACGGCCCCGACGAGAAGTGGCTCGACGGGTGCGCCGGCCCCGGCGGCAAGGCCGCGCTGCTCGCCGCCCTCGCCGCCGAGCGCGGGGCGACGCTGCTGGCCTCCGAGAAGCAGCCGCACCGGGCCGGCCTGGTGGCGAAGGCGCTGGCGGGCAACCCGGGGCCGTACCAGGTCATCGCGGCCGACGGCACGAGGCCGCCGTGGCGGCCCGGCACCTTCGACCGGGTGCTGATGGACGTGCCCTGCACCGGGCTCGGCGCGCTGCGCCGGCGCCCCGAGGCGCGCTGGCGGCGGCGCCCGGAGGACCTGGACAACTTCGCCCCGCTCCAGCGGGCCCTGCTGCGCACCGCGCTGGACTCGGTGCGGGTCGGCGGCATCGTCGGCTACGCCACCTGCTCCCCGCACCTCGCCGAGACCCGCGCGGTCGTCTCCGACGTCCTCAAGCAGTACCCGGAGGCCGAACTCGTCGACGCCCGGCCGCTGCTGCCCGGTGTCCCCGCGCTCGGCGAGGGGCCGGACGTGCAGTTGTGGCCGCATGTGCACGGCACCGACGCCATGTACCTGGCGCTGATCCGGCGCACCGGCTGACGCGGGGATGGACGCGCCGGGGCCGCCCGGGCGCGGCGCGTCCGTCCGGGGCAGGCGCCGGATCTCCGGGAACTCGTCGTCCACAGCGTTCGGCATACCGGCGTATAAGTATGACGAACGGTCCGGCCTGTGGACCGGCGCGAACATCCGTGCCCCGGACATGGCAGTCTTGGGGCATGGCCGTGCAGATCAACCCCAGCATTCTGTCCGCAGACTTCGCTCGCCTCGCGGACGAGGCGAAGGCGGTCGAGGGCGCCGACTGGCTCCACGTCGACGTCATGGACAACCATTTCGTCCCGAACCTCACGCTCGGCACGCCCGTCGTGGAGTCCCTGGCCCGCGCCACGGACATCCCGCTGGACTGCCACCTGATGATCGAGGACCCCGACCGCTGGGCGCCGCAGTACGTGGAGGCGGGCGCGCAGTCCGTCACCTTCCACGTGGAGGCGGCGGCCGCACCCATCCGGCTGGCCCGGGAGATCCGCGCCAAGGGCGCCCGCGCCTCCATGGCGCTGAAGCCCGCCACGCCGATCGAGGCGTACGAGGACATCCTGCCGGAGCTCGACATGCTGTTGATCATGACGGTCGAGCCGGGCTTCGGCGGGCAGTCGTTCCTGGACACCATGCTGCCGAAGATCCGCCGCACCCGTGAGCTGATCGCCAAGCACGGCCTGCAGATGTGGCTCCAGGTCGACGGCGGTGTCTCGGCGTCCACCATCGAGCGGTGCGCGGAAGCCGGCGCGGACGTCTTCGTCGCCGGATCCGCGGTCTACGGGGCCCAGGACCCCGCCGAGGCGGTACGGGCACTGCGTGCCCAGGCGGAGGCCGCGACCGCCCAGGCGTCCTGGGCATGCGGCCACTGAGCCAAGGCTGCGTGAACGGTTGAGAGAAGGCCGCCCATCGGGGCGGAGCAGTCGCGCCGGATCTGCAAGGATGAACGGCGAATCCAGAGTGTGAACAGCAGTGAGGAGATCGCCGTGTCGGGTATGTCGGCGGGCCGGTCAGCCATGCGGATGGGACCCGCTGAGCTGGTCCAGGCGGCGGCCATGGCCCGCCGCTTCTACCTCGAGGGCAAGTCCAAGATCCAGATCGCGGAGGAGTTCGGCGTAAGCCGCTTCAAGGTGGCCCGGGTCCTGGAGACGGCCCTCGAACGGGATCTCGTGCGTATCGAGATCCGCGTCCCGGCCGAGCTGGACGCCGAGCGCTCCGACGCGCTCCGCGCCCGCTACGGCCTGCGGCACGCCGTCGTGGTCGAATCCCCGGCCGAGGCCGAGGAGACCCCGGACCCCGAGAACCTCGGGGAGGTCGCCGCCGACCTGCTCGGCGAACTCGTCAACGAGGGCGACGTGCTCGGACTGGCCTGGGGCCGGTCCACCATCCACATGGCCGCGGCGCTCGACCGGCTGCCACCGTGCACGGTGGTGCAGCTGACGGGTGTGTACGACGCCGGGACCGCCGAGCGCGGCTCGGTCGAGGCGGTACGCCGTGCCGCCCAGGTGTCGGGCGGCGACGCGCACCCCATCTACGCGCCGATGCTGCTGCCGGACGCGGCCACGGCGGCGGCCCTGCGCAACCAGACCGGGATCGCCCGGGCCTTCGAGTACTTCGACAAGGTCACGGTCGCCTGCGTCTCCATCGGCTCCTGGGAGCCGGGGATCTCGACGGTGCACGACATGCTCAGCGACGAGGAGCGCGCGCACTACGCGTCGCTCGGTGTCGCCGCGGAGATGTCCGCGCACCTCTTCGACGCCGAGGGGCGCCGGGTCGGGCGGGACCTGCAGGAGCGGTGCATCACGGTCAGGGCCGACCAGTTGCGCCGTATCCCCGAGGTCGTCGCCATCGCGGGAGGCCAGCGCAAGGCGCCCGCCATCGACGCGGTGCTGCGTTCGGGCCTGGTCACCAGCCTGGTCACGGACACCTCGGCCGCGGACGCCCTGCTGGCGGGGGGCCCCGCCCCGAAGCCGGCGCTCGGCCGCTCGGACCCGGATGGCGTCTGACCCCGCCGCCGCGCCGGCCCGCCCGGCGCCCGACCGGCGGGTCGTGACCTCGTCCTGACGGGACGGCCGTGGCAGCATCTTCGGCATGCTGCTGCGGTCCGTCCCCCAGGCACACCCGAGGCGTGGCCCCCGTGCCCCGCTGCCACGCCTTCCCCGCGTGTTCGCGGGGCTGGTCCTCGTCCTCGCCGTGCTGCTGGCCGGCTGCTCCGGGGACGGCACGGGCACCGGCACCGGTACGCCCGCCGCCTCCCGCACCGTCTCCGGCCCGGCGCTGTCCACGTCGGCCACGTCCGTCTCCCCGGCTCCTCCGGCCGCATCCGTCCCGTCGTGGTCCCGGGGCATGGCCACCGTCCCCGCCGCCCGCCTTCCGGCGGAGGCCCGGCGGACACTGGCCCTGATCGACCGGGGCGGCCCTTTCCCGTACACCAGGGACGGCATCGTCTTCGGCAACTTCGAGCGGCTGCTGCCACGGCAGGCGCGCGGCTACTACCACGAGTACACGGTCCCGACCCCCGGATCCCGGGACCGCGGGGCGCGGCGGATCGTCACCGGACAGCACGGCGAGATCTACTACACCGATGACCACTACAACTCGTTCCGGGCGGTGCTGAGATGAGCGAAGACCTGACGGGCCGTCTCACCGTCACCCTCGACCTCGACGGCGTCACGGACAAGGCCGGGCTGATGGACCGCACGGCCGCCGCACTGGCGCTGCCCGACTGGTTCGGCCGCAACTGGGACGCGCTGGCCGACTCCCTCTCCGACCACACCCTGTGGCCCGAGGGAGCGGTCGAGCGGGGGCTGCTGATCGTCGTACGGGACTGGCGGGCGCTGGCCGAGGCGGACCCCGGCCAGTGGAGCACGGCCCAGGACGTGTTCGCCGAGGCGGTGGACCGCACCCCCGCGCTCGCGATCGTCCTCGCCCTTGGAGGATCGTCCCAGCCCCCCTCCGGCCACGCTGGACGTTCTGTGGCTGCATGACCCGGCGTCCTCCATGGGAGAATGAAGTACGTGCTCTTTTCCCCCTGGCGCACCCGTCGGGGGGTCACCTCTGATCGACTGGGATGTGCGGCACGTGCGTTTCCTCAATGACATCCAGCCCGCGTACGACCTGACGTACGACGACGTCTTCATGGTGCCGAGCCGCTCCGCGGTGGGCTCCCGTCAGGGCGTGGACCTCGGCTCGCCGGACGGCACGGGTACCACCATCCCGCTCGTCGTCGCCAACATGACCGCGATCGCCGGCCGCCGCATGGCCGAGACGGTCGCCCGGCGCGGCGGCCTGGTGGTCATACCGCAGGACATCCCGATCGACGTGGTCACCGACGTCATCTCCTGGGTCAAGAGCCGCCACCTCGTGCTGGACACCCCGATCGTGCTGGCCCCGCACCAGACCGTCGCCGACGCCCTGGCCCTGCTGTCCAAGCGGGCGCACAACGCCGGTGTCGTCGTCGACGACAAGCAGCGGCCGATCGGTGTCGTCACCGACCAGGACCTGACCGGCGTCGACCGCTTCACCCAGCTCGAAGTGGTCATGTCCAAGGACCTGCTGCTGCTCGACGCGGACATCGACCCGCGCGAGGCCTTCCACACCCTCGACGCGCACAACCGCCGCTACGCCCCGGCCATCGACAAGGACGGCCGGCTCGCCGGCATCCTCACCCGCACCGGCGCCCTGCGCGCCACGCTGTACAGCCCGGCCGTCGACGAGCGGGGTCGGATGCGCGTCGCCGCGGCCGTCGGCATCAACGGCGACGTGGCGGGCAAGGCCAAGCTGCTGCTCGACGCGGGCGTGGACACGCTCGTCATCGACACCGCGCACGGCCACCAGGAGTCGATGATCAACGCGGTCCGGGTGGTCCGCGCCCTCGACCCGCGGGTGCCGATCGTGGCCGGCAACATCGTCTCCGCCGAGGGCGTCAAGGACCTGATCGACGCGGGCGCGGACATCATCAAGGTCGGTGTCGGCCCCGGCGCGATGTGCACCACCCGCATGATGACCGGCGTGGGCCGGCCGCAGTTCTCCGCCGTCCTGGAGTGCGCCGCCGAGGCGAAGAAGCACGGCAAGCACGTGTGGGCCGACGGTGGTGTCCGGCACCCGCGCGACGTGGCGATGGCCCTCGCGGCCGGCGCGTCGAACGTGATGGTCGGCTCCTGGTTCGCGGGTACCTACGAGTCCCCCGGCGACCTCCAGCAGGACGCGAACGGCCGCCTGTACAAGGAGTCGTTCGGCATGGCGTCCGCGCGCGCGGTGCGCAACCGCACCTCCGAGGAGTCCTCCTACGACCGTGCCCGCAAGGCGCTGTTCGAAGAGGGCATCTCCACGTCCCGCATGTTCCTCGACCCGGCCCGCCCGGGCGTCGAGGACCTGATCGACTCGATCATCGCGGGCGTGCGCTCCTCCTGCACCTACGCCGGTGCCGCCTCCCTGGAGGAGTTCGCCGAGAAGGCCATCGTCGGCATCCAGAGCGCGGCCGGCTACGCCGAGGGCAAGCCGCTGCACGCCAGCTGGAGCTGACCCCGGTCCCCTTCCGTACGGCCCCCGCAGCTCCGCGCCCGGAGCCGCGGGGGCCGTACGGCGTCCGGCGCGGCGTTCCGGGCGGACGAGTGATGTCCGGATGCCGGCCGGGCTCGTGTTCTACTCGTACACGGCCGATGCCGTCCCCTCCCGTGACCACCGGGGGAGCGGGGGCGGCCGGGCAGCAAGCGACCGACCCGAAGAAGTGAACCACCCCCTGTGCTGAACGATCTCGACGAACGCATCGTGCACGCCCTCGCCGAGGACGCCCGCCGCTCCTACGCGGACATCGGGCAGCTCGTCGGACTGTCCGCCCCGGCCGTGAAGCGGCGCGTGGACCGGCTGCGCGCGACCGGAGCCATCACCGGATTCACCGTCCGGGTGGACCCGGCGGCGCTCGGCTGGGAGACCGAGGGCTACATCGAGATCTTCTGCCGCAGCAACACCTCCCCCGAGACCATCCAGCGGGGCCTGGAGCGCTACCAGGAGGTCGTGGCCGCGTCCACCGTCACCGGCGACGCGGACGCCATCGCCCAGGTCTTCACCTCCGACATGCGCCACTTCGAGCGGGTGCTGGAGCGCATCGCCGGCGAGCCGTTCGTGGAGCGCACCAAGTCGGTGCTGGTGCTGTCCCCGCTGCTGCGCCGCTTCTCGGCGGGAACCCCCGGCTGAACGACGGCTCCTGACGGGGCAAGGGGTTACCGGCGGTCACCAATTGCATACCGGATGACGATCCCGTAGGTTGTGCCGCACTCTACTGACTGGTAACCCGGGCAGGTGACAGATGCGCTGGCCCGTCGGCCGTCCCACCACCGTCCGCGCGCGGATCGTGGCCCTCGCCCTCGCCCCCGCGGTCGCGCTGATGGCTCTGTGGAGTTTCGCCATGGTGTCGGTCACCTCGGACCTGCGCGCGCTGATCCGGCTCCAGGGGGTGTACGAGGACTTCGGCACGCCCGTGGACACCGCGATCGGGCAGATCCAGATCGAGCGCCGGCTCTCCGCCGCCTACCTCGGCGCCCGCCTCGACACCACCCGGGCGAGCGACCTGCTCCGGCAGCAGCGCCGTACCGACCGTGCCGTCGAGGCGATGCGGCGGGCGGTCCGGGACGGCGGCCGTGACCGGCTCACCGCCCGTCAGCGCCATGTCCTGGACACCGCCGTCGCCGCCGCCGGAAAACTGGAGGGGCTGCGCCAGCAGGTGCTGTCCCGGCGCATCACCTGGGACCGGGCCGTCGCCGGGTACAGCACGCTGATCGAGCCCGGCTCCGACGTGCAGTCCGCGCTCACCGCGCTCCAGGCCGGACAGCTCGCCCGCGAGGCCCAGGTCGTCGTCGAACTGGTCCGGGTACGGGAGTTCGTGTCCCGGGAGGACGCCCTGGTCGCCGGGGCGCGCGCCGCGGGCACCCTGACCGACCGGCAGTACGACGCGCTGACCGCTGCCGTCGAGGACCGGCGCGTCTTCGAGCGGACGTACGTGCCGGACCTGCCCGCCGATTCCCGGCACCTGTTCGAGACCTTCCAGCACGGGGCTCTGCACCGTTCCCTCGAACGGGGCGAGGACGCGCTGCTGCGGGCCGGTCCCGCCGGGGCGGGCGAGGCCGTCTCCGCGGACACCTGGCGTTCGGTGACCGACCGCGCCGTCAAGAAGTACATGCTGCTGTGCACCCGCGCCGCCGAGAACTCCGCCGTGCGCGGCCGCGCCTTCGCCTACGGCGAGCTGACCAGGGCCGCCGTCGTGGGGGCCGCGGGGCTCGCCGCCGTGACCCTGTCGCTGTGGTTCTCGGTGCGCGGCGCCCGGCGCGTCTCGCGCCGCCTGGAGACCCTGCGCGACGCGGCCGACCTGCTCAGCTCCCGTCAGCTGCCGGACGTGATGCGCCGGCTGAGCGACGGCGAGGAGGTCGACGCGCTCGCGGAGGCACCGCCGCTGACCGCCGACGACGTCCACGACGACGAGATCGGTCAGGTCGCCCGCTCCTTCAACACCGCGCGGCTCGCCGCCGTCGAGGCCGCCGTCCGGCAGGCAGGCCTGCGCCGGGGCTTGTTCGCGGTACTGCTCAACATCGCGCGCCGCAACCAGGCGCTCGTGCACCGGCAGCTGAAGCTCGTCGACACCCTGGAACGGCGTACCGAGGACCCGGACGTGCTCCAGCAGCTCTTCCGCGTGGACCATCTCACCACCCGGATGCGCCGGCACGCGGAGAGCCTCATCATCCTCTCCGGATCGGCGCCCGGACGGCGCTGGCGGGGACCGGTGCCCGTCGCGGACGTCGTCGCCTCGGCGGTGAGCGAGATCGAGGACTACGCGCGCGTCGAGGTGCCGCCGATGCCGGACACCGGCGTGGCGGCGGACGCCGTCGCCGACGTCGTCCACCTCCTCGCCGAACTCCTGGAGAACGCCACGGTGTTCTCGCCGCCGCACACCCAGGTCACCTTCCGCACCGGCCGGGCGGGCGGCGGGTTCGTCCTGGAGATCGACGACCGGGGACTCGGTCTCGACGCCGGGCAGCGCGCCGAGGCGCAGCGCACCCTCACCGACCCCGACGCCTTCGACCCCACCCGCCACGACCGGCTCGGCCTCTACGTCGTCGGCCGCCTCGCCGCCCGGCACGGCATCGACGTACGCCTCACGGACTCGCCGTACGGCGGTACGACCGCGGTCGTCCTGCTGCCCGACGGGGTGCTCGCGGAGGTGGAACCGGGCGGTCCGCCGTCCGCCCGGGACGCTTCGCGCGGACGGCGGGAGCGGCGGGGGCAGCGGGACCTGCGGGAGCCGTCGCCGCCGCCCGGGCCGCTGCCGACACCCGAGCCGGTGCCGACGCCCGATCCCGTGCCGGTGCCGGTGCCGCTGCCGGCGCCCGATCCCGAGCCGGCGCCCGTGCGGGGCGACGGGCCGGAGGAGCCCCGGCACGACAGCCCCGGGCCGCAGGCCCCCGCGCTGCCCACCAGGACCCGGCAGGCCTCGCTCGCCCGCCAGTTGCGGGACGACCCGCCGCCCCGGGACGCGGTTCCTGAGCGCGAGGTCGGGGCAGAGGAGATGCGGGCGATCTTCGGCGCCTTCCAGCGCGGCCTGGACCGCGGCCGCAAGGGCCTGCCCGCGCAGGCCGCTCCCGCGCAGGCCGCTTCCGCGCAGGCCGCTTCCGCGCAGGCTGCTTCCGCGCACGACGAGCCCGTGCGGGCCGCTCCCGCGCACGACGGGCCCGTGCGGGAGCTGAGCGGCACCGCTGTCCACGAGCCCGCCGGCCACGCTCCGGCGGCCGCCCGGAACGCGCCCACCGGTCGCGCGTCCGCCGACGCCGACCGCCAGACCGCCCACGAAGGGACGCACACCGACGATGTACGGTGACGACCACAACCCCGAGAACCCCTCCGTGCCCGCCGGGGCGCCCGGTACGGATCTCGGCTGGCTGCTCGACGATCTCGTGGCGCGCACCGACCACGTGCGGCAGGCCGTGCTGCTCACCGCCGACGGCCTCCCGCTGAGCTGCTCGGACGGCATGCGGCGCCGGGACATCGAGCACCTGGCCGCCGTCTGCTCGGGATTCCACGGCCTGGCCCGTTCGGCCGGCGAGCGCTTCGAGGCGGGCGAGGTGCGGCAGACGATGGTCATGCTGGAGGACGCCTACCTCTTCATCACCCCGGCCGGGCAGGGCAGCCGCCTCGCCGTGCTGAGCGAGGCGAGAACCGATGTCGGGCAGCTCGCCCACGAGATGGCCCTGCTGGTCCGCCGCCTCGGCCGCCACCTGGACGCGGCCGCCCGCTCGGCCCCCTGATCCCGGACCCCTCCGGTGAGCGAAGACCACTGGTACGAGGACGAGACCGGGGCGATGGTGCGCCCGTACACCGTGACCCGGGGCCGCACCCGGCCCTCGGGACGGCACACCGTCGACCTGATGTCCTGGGTCACCGCACTGGAGGCGGATCCGGCCGGCACCGGCGTCGACCACGCGCAGGCGGCCCTGCTCGACCGGATCCGCCGCGCCCCGCGCCCGGTGGTCGAGCTGGCCGCGGGCGCCGACCTGCCGCTGACCGTCGTACGCGTCCTCCTCGGCGACCTCGCCGAGGCCGGCCTCGTCCGCATCGACGCGCCCCGCGGCCTCACGGCCACCGGTCCGACGGCCGACCCCGAGCTGCTGCGGGAGATCGTGCACCGCCTCAAGCAGCTGTAGTCCCCGCCCGCACGGCGGTGGCCTGCGGTTTCCCCCGGCAGGCGGTCCATGACGGCCCGGAGACGGGGCCGCCCGCCCGCGCCCCGGGCGTCCCCGGGAGCCAAGATCGGGCGCGCGCAACGAATCGCCGTCCGGGCCCCGGCCCACGCAACGAACCGCACACCGGCGCGCAACGGCTGCTCCTTGTCCGCCCCCGCACGGCGCCCGTACCGTCTTACCGACCCCGAACCCCCGTTCCCCGGTGAGGATCCCGCATGCGCACAGCCCTGCTCCAGAGCTCCGGCCGTCCAGGCTCCGTCGCCCGGAACCTGAAGGTGCTCGACGAGGCCGCGGGCCGGGCCGCCGACGGGGGAGCGCTGCTGCTGGCCGCGCCGGAGATGTTCCTCACCGGCTACGCGATCGGTGACGACGTCGCCCGCCTCGCCGAGCCCGCCGACGGCGACTCGGCCGACGCGGTCGCGGAGATCGCCACGCGGCACGGGCTCGCGATCGCCTACGGCTACCCGGAGCGCGACGGCGACGCCGTCCACAACTCCGCCCAGCTCGTCTCCGCCGACGGCACCCGTCTCGCCAACTACCGCAAGACCCACCTCTTCGGCGGCTTCGAGCGCGACCACTTCACCCCGGGCGGGCAGCAGGTCGTCCAGGCCGAACTGGGCGGCCTGACCGTGGGCCTGGTGATCTGCTACGACGTCGAGTTCCCGGAGATCGTCCGCGCCCACGCCCTGGCCGGCACGGACCTCCTCGTCGTACCGACCGCGAACATGCACCCGTTCGAGTTCGTCGCCGAGTCGATGGTCCCGGTGCGCGCGGTCGAGAACCAGATGTACGTGGCCTACGCCAACCGGGTCGGCCAGGAGGGCGAGTTCGAGTTCTTCGGACTGTCCGCCCTCGCCGGACCCGACGGGGTCGCCCGCGCCCGCGCCGGCCGCACCGAACAACTGGTGTTCGCCGACGCCGATCCGGCCTTCCTGGCCGCGTCCCGCGAGGCCAACCCCTATCTGAAGGACCGCCGCCAGGACCTGTACGGGTCCCCGGTCCGCACCCCCTGAGCCCCACCCCGAGCACTTCCCCCGCAAGGAGTCCGTACCCCATGACGTCCACGGTGCCCAACGCCGTCGAGCACGCCGACGCGCAGCAGCCGCCGATCACCATGTTCGGCCCGGACTTCCCCTACGCCTACGACGACTTCCTCGCCCACCCGGCGGGCCTCGGCCAGATACCGGCGACCGAGCACGGCACCGAGGTCGCGGTCATCGGCGGCGGCCTGTCCGGCATCGTGGCCGCGTACGAGCTCATGAAGATGGGCCTGAAGCCCGTCGTCTACGAGGCCGACCGGATCGGCGGCCGCCTGCGCACGGTCGGCTTCGAGGGCTGCGACCCGTCCCTGACGGCGGAGATGGGCGCGATGCGCTTCCCGCCGTCCTCCACGGCCCTCCAGCACTACATCGACCTGGTCGGTCTCGAGACCACGCCGTTCCCCAACCCGCTCGCCGAGGCGACCCCTTCGACGGTCGTCGACCTCAAGGGCGAGTCGCACTACGCCGAGACGGTCGAGGACCTGCCCCAGGTCTACCGTGACGTCGCCGAGGCCTGGAACAAGTGCCTCGAAGAGGGTGCCGACTTCTCCGACATGAACCGCGCGATGCGGACGCGCGACGTGCCGCGCATCCGCGAGATCTGGGCGAAGCTGGTCGAGAAGCTCGACAACCAGACGTTCTACGGCTTCCTCTGCGAGTCGGAGTCCTTCAAGTCCTTCCGGCACCGGGAGATCTTCGGCCAGGTCGGCTTCGGCACCGGCGGCTGGGACACCGACTTCCCCAACTCCATCCTGGAGATCCTGCGCGTCGTCTACACCGAGGCCGACGACCACCACCGCGGCATCGTCGGCGGCTCCCAGCAGCTGCCGCTGCGCCTGTGGGAGCGCGAGCCGGAGAAGATCGTCCACTGGCCCTACGGCACCTCGCTGAGCAGCCTGCACGTGAACGGCGAGCCCCGCCCGGCCGTGACCCGGCTGCACCGCACCGCGGGCAACCAGATCACCGTGACGGACGCGAACGGCGACATCCGCACCTACCGGGCGGCGATCTTCACCGCCCAGTCCTGGCTGCTGCTCTCCAAGATCGCCTGCGACGACTCGCTCTTCCCGATCGACCACTGGACGGCGATGGAGCGGACCCACTACATGGAGTCCTCCAAGCTGTTCGTGCCCGTCGACCGGCCGTTCTGGCTGGACAAGGCCGTCGACGACGAGGGCAACCCGACCGGCCGGGACGTCATGTCGATGACGCTCACCGACCGCATGACCCGCGGCACCTATCTGCTGGACGACGGGCCCGACAAGCCGGCCGTCATCTGCCTGTCGTACACCTGGTGCGACGACAGCCTGAAGTGGCTGCCGCTCTCCGGGAACGAGCGGATGGAGGTCATGCTGAAGTCGCTCGGCGAGATCTACCCGAAGGTCGACATCAGGAAGCACATCATCGGCAACCCGGTGACCGTCTCCTGGGAGAACGAGCCCTGGTTCATGGGCGCGTTCAAGGCCAACCTGCCCGGCCACTACCGCTACCAGCGCCGCCTGTTCACGCACTTCATGCAGGACCGGCTGCCCGAGGACAAGCGGGGCGTCTTCCTCGCCGGCGACGACATCTCCTGGACGGCGGGCTGGGCCGAGGGCGCGGTCCAGACCGCGCTGAACGCGGTCTGGGGCGTCATGCACCAGTTCGGCGGCGAGACCGACCGGACGAACCCGGGTCCGGGCGACGTCTTCGACGAGATCGCCCCCGTCGAGCTGCCGGAGGACTGACCCGCACCGGCCACCCGCCCCGGCCGCCCCGCCCAGGCGGGCGGCCGGGGCGGGGCGGCCAGGCGGCGGCGGGCCGTCGGGTGGCCGGGGTCAGATCCCGGCCGCCCGCGCCTTCTCGAACACCTCGGCGGCGACGTCCTTGAGTTCCTGCGCGTCCCGCGAGGCGGTCTGGGCATCGAGGAGGAACTCGCCGATGCCGGTGCGCGCGTGCTCCGCCAGGTCCTCGACGATCTGCTCCGCGCTGCCCTGGAAGGGCTTGCGGTCCGTGCCGTCGTAAGGCTTGTCCTGGCGCCGGACCACCACCCGCAGGACCGTCCGGATCGGCTCCGTGCGGCCCCGCTCCTCGGCCAGCTCCCGCAACTGCCGCCACTGGGCGGTGATCTGCTCGATCCCCATGCTTCCCGGCAGCCAGCCGTCGGCGTGGTCCACCAGGCGGCGCCGGGACCGCGCGTTGGACGCGGCCAGCATGATCGGGATCGGCCGTGCGGGCTTCGGCCCGACGGCGGCGGACGCGATCCGGGTGACGACACCGTCGTAGCTGACCGGATCCGGCCCCCACACCGCGCGGCACACCCCGATGACCTCGTCCAGGGCCGCGCCGCGTTCCGCGAACGGGCGGACGCCCGAGGCCGCGTACTCGTCGAGGGACCAGCCCGTGCCGAAGCCCGCGATCACCCGGCCGCCGCTCGCCGCGTCCAGCGTGGCCAGGGACTTGGCGAGCTGGAACGGCACGTGCAGCGGCGCCACCAGCACGCTGGAGCCGAGCTCGGCCCGCTCGGTGACCGCGGCGGCCAGGGCGAGGGTGACCAGCGGGTCGGCCACCGCCCGGTACTCGTCGGGCCAGGGCAGGCCCTCGATGTTGTACAGGCCCTGGGTGGCGGGTTCGGGGAACAGGTCCCGCTCGAACACCCACAGGCTGTCGTAGCCGATCCGTTCGGCGGTGCGCGCCACGTCGGGCACGTCCTTGCCGGGCGCGTACTGCCGCATCTGGGGGAGGCCGAGACCGAGCCGGGTCGCCATACCGCTGCTCCTCTGCGATCGGAAGTCGAAACGTCAACGACTCACGCTCGCAGGGTGGTTCCCCCTCTACGCCGGACGGGGGCGGAATCCGGCCGCGTCAGTCGCGGAGCGGGGTGAGCAGCATCCGGCCCGCGAAGCCGACCGCCGCGTCCAGGCGCTCGGTGAACTCCTCGGCCAGGTTCCCGCAGCGGCGCAGGGCCCACAGGGCGCGGGCCGCCGACCAGGTCGCGTCCCTGGCCCGCTCCAGGCTCCACGAACCCAGCAGGTGGGTGAGCGGGTCGGCGAGCTGGAGCAGATCGGGGCCGGGCATCAGCTCCTCGCGGACGTGTTCCTCCAGCGCGACGAGCAGATCGCCCACACGGTCGAACTCGTCCTCCAGGTCGGCCGGTTCACAGCCCAGGGAACGGCAGCTGTCCACCACGGCGAGTGCCAGGTCGTGCCCGATGTGGGCGTTGATGCCGGCCAGGGCGAACTGCAGCGGCGCCACCCCGGGATGGCGGCGCAGCTGGAACAGGGGCCGCCAGCAGGCGGGCGGCCGGCGGTCCCGGGCGGCGGTGTCGACCGCCGACAGATAGCGCGCGGCGAACCGGACGTCCAGCGTGACCGCCGCTCCCGGATCCGTGAACGCCCCGGCGTCCAGCCGCCGTCCGACCTCCTCGGTGACGGTCAGATAGACGCGGTTGAACACGGCGACCCCGTCCCGTTCCGGCAGCTCGGCATCGAGCGCGCGCATGCGGGACAGGACGGCGTCGAGAGGTGTGGTGAGGTGCTCCGGCTGCGCCATGGGGGAAGGTTCGCAGCCCCGGACCCGCCCGCGCGCCGACCGGCCCGCCGCTTCCCCGGAACGGGGGAACCGGGGCGAGCGGCGCGGGGGCGCGGAGGCGCGGGGAACAGGGCGAGGAGAACGGGGCCAGGGGCGCCAGGAGGCAGGGGGGAGCGGGGCCAGGGGAGCCTGGAGGCAAGGGGCAGCGGGGCCAGGGGAGCGGGGGCCAGGGGGCTGGGCAAACGGCACGGGGCCGGGCCGCCGGGGCATCCGTACAAGGACGCTCCCGGCCGCCCGGCCCCGTGGCCGGATGACTGTCCCGCTACTGCCGCTCGGGCGACGACGTGCCGCCCTCCTCGGAGTCGTCGTACGACGACGTGCCCTCGTCCAGCAGCGGTTCCTGCTGCTTGAGGTGGGCCGGGGCGAAGGCGCGCAGGGCGTGGTAGCCGGTGATGACGACCAGGGTGCCCAGCGCGATGCCGCTCAGGGAGAAGTTGTCGGAGAACTTCATGGTGACGTTGCCGACGCCGATGATGATGCCCGCGGCGGCCGGCACCAGGTTCAGGGGGTTGCGCAGGTCGACCTTGCCGTGCAGCCAGATCTGGGCGCCCAGCAGGCCGATCATGCCGTACAGGATGACGGTGATGCCGCCGAGGACACCGCCCGGGATCGCGGCGACGACCGCGCCGAACTTCGGGCAGACGCCGAAGAGCAGGGCGAAGAAGGCGGCGGCCCAGTACGCGGCCGTGGAGTAGACCCGGGTCGCGGCCATCACGCCGATGTTCTCGGAGTAGGTGGTGTTCGGCGGACCGCCGACCGCGGTCGACAGCACGGAGGCGATGCCGTCCGCCGAGATCGCCGTGCCCAGCTTGTCGTCCAGCGGGTCGCCGGTCATCTCGCCGACCGCCTTGACGTGGCCCGCGTTCTCCGCGACCAGGGCGATCACGACCGGCAGCGCGACGAGGATCGCCGACCAGTGGAAGGCCGGACCGTGGAAGTGGGGCAGACCGATCCAGTCGGCCTTGCCCACGCCGGAGAGGTTCAGCCGCCAGTGGTCGGTGACCTTGCCGCTGCCGTCGTTCGAGTGGATCTTGCCGAAGACCCGGTCGAAGAGCCAGGAGATGCCGTACCCGAACACCAGGCCGAGGAAGATCGCGATGCGCGACCAGAAACCGCGCAGGCAGACGACGGCCAGACCGGTGAAGAGCATGACCAGCAGCGCCGTCCACTGGTCCTGCGGCCAGTAGGTCGAGGCGGTCACCGGAGCCAGGTTGAAACCGATCAGCATGACGACCGCGCCGGTGACGATCGGCGGCATCGCGGCATGGATGATCCGCGCGCCGAAGCGCTGCACCGCGAGCCCGACCAGGAACAGCACGACACCGACCACCAGGATGGCGCCGGTCACGGTCGCGCTGGTGCCGCCCTGCGCGCGGATCACGGCGGCCACGCCCACGAAGGACAGCGAGCAGCCGAGGTAGCTGGGCACCCGGCCGCGCGTGGCGAGCAGGAAGATGACGGTCGCCACGCCCGACATCATGATGGCCAGGTTGGGGTCCAGGCCCATGAGCACGGGGGCGACGAAGGAGGCTCCGAACATCGCCACGACGTGCTGGGCGCCCAGGCCCACCGTGCGTGGCCAGGTGAGCCTCTCGTCGGGGCGTACCACCGCTCCGGGTGCGGGAGTCTTCCCGTCACCGTGCAGCTTCCAGCGCACGCCGAGGTCCATGGTGGGGTTTCGCTTTCTCTGTACATGAAGACGGTCCGCACCATTGTCAGGGGTATCCGACGTCACTTTGTCCGCACGGTCCCCCTGGTGAGCCGCTTTCACGGCCGGTTTCCCCCGCCGCGGCCGCGCGGCGGAGCCCCTTCCGGTGCCGGGTGCGCCCGAGGCGGGTGCGTCCGGCGGCGGGGCCTGCGACGCCGGTGCGTCCGGGTGCGCCCGGCACCGTCCCGGCCGCAGCCGGGACGCGGAGTCAGGCCCGCGGGTCCGGTACGGCCGCGGCCCGCGCACCGGAATCGGCCCGCGCGCCACCCCCCGCGGTACGCAGCACGCCCGCGAACACGGCGAGCCCGCCGGCCAGCACGGTCACCACGCAGAACGAGACCGTCAGACTGGTCGCCTGCGCCACCCCGCCGATCAGGCCGGGCGCGATCAGACCCGAGGTGTACGTGATGGTCGCCACACCCGCGATCGCGAGACTGGGGTTCGGCCCGGCGTGTCCGGCCGCCGCGAAGCACAGCGGGACGACCACGGCGATGCCCAGCCCCATCAGCGCGAAGCCGGTCATGGCCACCGCCGGATGCCCCGCGACGACGACCAGCACGCCGCCCAGCCCGGCCAGCACCCCGCCGGCCCGCACGGTGCGCACCGCGCCGAAGCGGTTCACCACCGCGTCCCCGGCGATCCTGGCCACGGCCATGGTCAGCATGAACCCGGTCGTCGAGGCCGCCGCGAGCCCGGCCGAGGTATCCAGCCGGTCCCGCAGGAACACCGCCGACCAGTCCAGGCTCGCTCCTTCCGCGAACACCGCGCAGAAGCCGACCGCGCCGATCAGCAGCGCCGAACGGGGCGGCGGCGCGAACCGCGGCGGCGGCTCCTCGTCCTCGGCCGGCTGCACGTCGAGCACCCAGGCACAGGCCACCGTGCCGAGCAGGGTGAGCACGGCGGCGGCGAACGCGAAGTGCGTGCGCGCGTCGGCGCCGAGGTGGGCCGCGAGCGTGCCGCCGGCCGAACCGATCAGCGCGCCCGCGCTCCACATGCCGTGCAGCCCGGACATGATCGACCTGCCGAGCCGCTGCTCGATCTCGACACCGAGCGCGTTCATCGCGACGTCCGCCATGCCGGCGGTCGCGCCGTAGACGAACATCGCCAGGCAGAGCGTGTACAGGTTCGGCGCCAGCGAGGGCAGGACCAGGGACAGCGTCCACAGGGCGAGCAGTCCGCGCAGCGCCGTGCGGCTGCCGAAACGGTGGCTGATCCGGCCCGCCAGCGGCATCGCGCAGGAGGCGCCGAACGCCGTGAAGGCCAGTGCGAACCCCAGCCGGCCGGTGCCGAGCGAGGCGTGCTCCCGGACCCAGGGCACGCGGGTCGCGAAGGAGCCGGTCACGGCCCCGTGCACGGCGAACACGGCCGCCACGGCCCACCGTGCGCGCCTCACCTCGTCCCGCGTGCGGCCCATGTCACCCATGTTCCGGTCCCCTCCCGGGAGTTGCCGTGCTGCCCGTGCCGTACCGGGCGTAAATTATCAGGGACCCTGCCTGATAGAAAGAGGACCTGACGGCCGTCCCCTGCTGGAAGAATCCCGCCATGCCCGCATCACCGAGCACCGCCCGGGCCATCAACGACCGGCTCGCCCTGGGACTGCTGCAACAGGAAGGCCCGCTGACGGCGGGGCGGCTGAAGCAGCTGACCGGGCTGTCCCGGCCGACGGTCGCCGACCTCGTCGAACGGCTCACCGCCTCCGGCCTGATCACGGTGGTCGGGGAGTCCGGCGAACAGCGCCGGGGCCCGAACGCCCGGCTGTACGGCATCGTGGCCGACCGGGCCCGGCTCGCCGCGCTCGACGTACGCACCGAGGGGGTGCTCGTGCTCGTGTCCGACCTGGTCGGACGGGTGCTCGCCGAGGTCTCCGTGCCGGTCGGCGACGACCTCGGCACCGGACCGGCCGTCGAGCGGGCGGTGGCGGCGGTGGAGCGGGCGATGGGAGAGGCGGGCACCGCGCCGGCGCCGCCCGAGGGGGGACAGGGGTGGGGGAGTCTGCACACCGTCGGCATCGGAGCCCCCGGCCTCGTCGACCCGGCCACCGGCGACCTCCGTGACTCCGGCGGCCTGCCCCTGTGGCACCGGCGCCTGGCCGCGGCCCTCCAGGAACGGCTGCCACGGGCCCGGGTCACCGTCGAGAACGAGACCAACCTCGCCGCCGTGGCCGAGCAGCGCGAGGGCGCGGCCCGGGACCGCGACACCTTCGTCCTGCTCTGGCTCGGTCATGGCGTCGGCGCCGCCGTCGTCCTCGACGGCCGGCTGCGCCGCGGGGCCTCCGGGGGCACCGGCGAGATCGGCTTCCTGCCGGTACCGGGGACGGTGTCCCTGCCCTCCGCCACGGACTGCGAGGGCGGATTCCACTCGCTGGCCGGCGCGGCCGCGATCGGATCCCTCGCGCGGAGCTGCGGCCTGCCCGCGCCGGGGACGACGGACGGCCCCGGCGCGGCGGAAGTGGTCGCCGGGGCGGTGACAGCGGTGGGGGCCGCCGCCGCGGCGACCGGAGCGGAACCCGGTGTGGCGATGCGTGCGGACTCCGGTGCGACGAAGGGTGCGGACACCCGCGCGGTGACGGCGACGGGATCCGGTGCGGCGACGGCGGCGACCGCGGCGGGGGCCGGGGAGGGCGCCGCACGCTTCCTCGGTGCCCTCGCCGACCGGATCGCCGTCGGGGCCGCCTCCGTCACCGCGATCCTCGACCCCGGGTGCGTGGTGCTCGGCGGAGAGGTCGGACAGGCCGGGGGAGCGCTCCTCGCCGGTCTCGTCGAGGAGCGGCTGCGCCGGATGTCACCGCTGGTCACCGAGGTGCGGGCGAGCACGCTGGGCGGCACCGCCGTCCTGCGCGGCGCCCTCCTGACGGCCCGCGACCGGGCCCAGGACGAGCTGTTCGCTCCGCCCCCGCGCTGAACGCCCCGGGGCCGATCTGCTCTGCCCGATCTCCGCGGGCCCTGTCTTCCCGGTCACCTCGGTCGCCCTGGTCTTCCCGGTGTTCGCGGCCCCGCGGCGACCGGTCTTCCCGGTGTTCGCAGCCCCGTTACGACCGGTCTCTACGGTCCTCGCGGCCCCGCGACGCCCGGCGAGGCACCCCGGCCCCCGGCCTCACCGGAGAGCCCCCGCCGAACGCCCCGGCGCTCAGCTCCCGAACCGCCGCCCCAGGTAGTCCTCGAAGGTCGCCTTCCCCACCGCCCGTCCGGGCGTCAGGTGGCCGCCCGCGCGGAAGGCGCGGTAGGCCCGGCCGGCCAGGGGGACGTTCACCACGGGCCGGCGCCGGCCCGTGGCCCGGACGTACGCCCCGGCCAGGTCGGCCATGGACCGCACCTCGGGTCCACCCATGTCCGGCAGCCGGCCCGCCGGAGCCCCGAGGGCGGCGCCGGCCAGGCGGTCGGCGACCTCGGCCGCCTCCACCGGCTGGTCGGACACCCCGGCGGGGACCGGGATCAGCGGCGCCTTGGCCAGGCCCTGGAACAGGGTGAGGAGCAGATCGTGGAACTGGGTCGCACGGAGCACGGTCCAGCCGATCCCGGAGTTCTCGACCAGTCGCTCGACCGCCAGCTTGGACCGGTAGTAGCCGAACGGCACCCGGTCGACGCCGACGATCGAGATGTACACGAGGTGTTCCACCCCGGCCCGCCGCGCGGCGGCGATCAGATGTTCCGCGGCCCGCTCGTCGCCGCCCCGCGGACTGCTCGCGCAGTGCACCACCGTCCCGGCGCCGGCGAGGGCCGCGTCCAGGGCGGGTCCGCCCTCCCGCAGGTCGACGGCGTGCGGCCGGGCGCTGCGGCTGAGCACCCGGACCTCGTGGCCGTCCGCCTCCAGCCGCTGGGTGACGAGCCGTCCGAGTGTGCCGGTCCCGCCGGTCACCACGATCGTGGTCATGTTGTCTTCCGTCCCTCCGGATCCGGACGCTCCCGGCCGGAAGCGCCCCTCACCTTCGAGACCGTGCGGACCCCCGGAAACGTGACATCCGGAAACGTGACATCCGGAGACGTGACATCCGGAGACGTGAAATCGGGAGACGTGACACCCGGGAACGTGACATGCCGTCGGGCGGCCGCCGGAGATCGGCGGCCCGGCGGCGGGCAAGGGCCGTCGTCACCGCCACCGGGCCCGTCCGCACCCTAAAGGACTAGACCACTAAGGTCAATTAGTCCGGACCACAATCAATCTCCTTCCCCTGTGCGGGAGTTGGCGCAAGCGGTCGCGCAGCGCAAGCCCGGGGGTGCGGACTGTGAGCCACTCCACACCCGCCGCCTGTATGGCCGGACGGCGGGCGTGGCACACTGACCATGTACCAGAAGCAGCGCACTCCGGGGTCGGTGAAAGTCCGAACCGGCGGTTACAGTCCGCGACCCGGTCGCTTCCAGCGGCCGGTTGACCAGGTGAAATTCCTGGACCGACGGTTAAAGTCCGGATGGGAGGCAGTGCGCGGCGGGCGGGCATGCCTTGTGTGCACGCCGCCGTATTCCGGTCCTGTCCGCACGCGGACGGGTCCCTGCGGCGTCGTCCCCGGTATGCGCCGGCCGTTCGATCTGTCGTCATCGACAGGCCCCGGAGTCCGTGCCCGAATGAGGCAGGAGGACCCGGGAAGTGTTCACCGGAATCGTCGAAGAGCTTGGTGAGATCACCGCCGTCGAGACCCTCGACGACGCCTCCCGTTTCCGGCTCCGCGGCCCCGTGGTGACCGCGGGCGCACAGCATGGCGACTCCATCGCCGTGAACGGCGTCTGTCTCACCGTCGTGGAGCACGAGGGCGACGAATTCACCGCCGACGTCATGGCCGAGACGCTGAAGCGCTCCAGCCTGGGCGCCCTCACCGTCGGCTCCCGCGTCAACCTGGAGCGCCCCACCGCCGTGGGCGCGCGCCTCGGCGGCCACATCGTGCAGGGCCACGTCGACGGCACCGGACTGGTGCTGGAGCGCACGCCCTCCGAGAACTGGGAGATCGTCAAGATCTCGCTGCCCGCGGACCTCTCCCGGTATGTCGTGGACAAGGGCTCCATCACCGTCGACGGCATCAGCCTCACGGTCGTCGAGGCGGGCCCCGACCACTTCACGGTCAGCCTCATCCCGACGACCCTCGCCCTGACCACGCTCGGCCACAAGCAGCCCGGCGACCCGGTCAACCTCGAGGTCGACGTCATCGCCAAGTACGTGGAGCGCCTGCTCGCGGCCGGACAGGGGGACCGACGGTGAACACGCTCAACTCCGAGGCGTTCACCCTGTTCGGCCAGCACATCCTCTGGTCGGACATGACCGGCAACATCTTCGGCCTGGCCGCCCTCGCCCTCGGCTGGCGGCGCTCCCTGTGGACCTGGCCGGTCCAGTTCGTCTCCGGCCTCGTCCTCTTCGCCGCCTTCTACGGCCACCTGACCGGCAGCGCCGGCAAGCAGGCGGTCGTCATGGCCGTCGCCGTCTACGGCTTCTGGCAGTGGAACCGCGGCAGGGGCCAGGGCGCCGACGGCCATATCGCGCCCCGGTTCGCCTCCTGGCGCGAGCGGGCCGCGATGCTCGCCGCCGCCGGCGCCGGCACGGTCGCCGTGGCCCTGCTCTTCCAGGCCTACCCGGCGCTGTCCTGGGACCCCTGGCCCGACGCCTACATCTTCGTCGGCACCATCGTCGCGATGTACGCGCAGGCCAAGGGCATGGTCGAGTTCTGGTTCGCCTGGCTGCTCGTCGACGTCGTCGGCGTGCCCCTCAACTTCGCCAACGGCTACGCCTTCTCCGGCTTCGTCTACGTCATCTACGGCGCACTCGTCCTGTGGGGCATGCGCGACTGGTGGCTGCGCTCCCGCAGGGGCTCGCAGCCCGTCCTGGAAGGAGCCCCGGCATGACCTCGGCACCCCCGCTGTACGGCACCGACGCCACCGTCGCGCCCGACGCCACCGACGACCTCGTCACCTTCCGGCTCGACCCGGTCGAGCAGGCCGTCGCCGACATCGCGGCCGGCCGCCCGATCGTCGTCGTGGACGACGAGGACCGGGAGAACGAGGGCGACCTCGTCATCGCCGCCGAGAAGGCGACCCCCGAGATCGTCGCGTTCATGATGACCGAGTGCCGCGGCCTGATCTGCGCCCCCATGGAGGGCGACGAACTCGACCGGCTCCAGCTGCCGCAGATGGTCGCGGACAACACCGAGTCGATGAAGACCGCGTTCACCGTGACCGTGGACGCCTCCGCGGCCCACGGCGTCACCACCGGCATCTCGGCCTCCGACCGCGCCACCACGCTCCGGCTGCTGGCCACCGGCACCGCCGGACCCGCCGACTTCGTCCGCCCCGGCCACATCTTCCCGCTGCGCGCCAGGCCCGGCGGCGTCCTGGTCCGCAACGGCCACACCGAGGCCGCCGTCGACCTCGCCCGGCTCGCCGGCCTGCGGCCGGCCGGCGCCATCGTGGAGATCGCCGGCGAGGACGGGCGCATGCTGCGCCTGCCCGAGCTGATCCCGTTCGCCCGCAAGCACGGCCTGACGATCATCTCCATCGAGGACCTGATCGCCTACCGCCGCGGCAGCGAGCGCACCGTTGGCCAGGGCGGCGAGCCCACCGTCCGCCAGGGCGGTGAGCCCGCGGTCCGTCACGCCGGCGAGCCCGTCGTCCGCCGCGAGGCCGAGACCCGTCTGCCCACCCGCCACGGCACCTTCACCGCCTACGGCTACCGGTCCGCCGCCGACGGCGTCGAGCATGTCGCCCTCGTCCACGGCGAGATCGGCGACGGCGAGGACGTCCTGGTCCGGGTCCACTCCGAATGCCTCACCGGTGACGTCTTCGGCTCGCTGCGCTGCGACTGCGGCCCCCAGCTCGACGCCTCGCTCGCCCGCATCCAGGACGAGGGCCGCGGTGTCGTCGTCTACCTGCGCGGACACGAGGGCCGCGGCATCGGACTGCTGTCCAAGCTGCGCGCCTACGAACTCCAGGAGCAGGGCCACGACACGCTCGACGCCAACCTGGAGCTCGGCCTGCCCGCCGACGCCCGGGACTACGCCGCCGGCGCGCGGATCCTCGCCGACCTCGGCGTCCGCAGCCTGCGCCTGATGACCAACAACCCCGAGAAGACCGAGGCGCTGCTCCGGCACGGCCTCGGCGTCACCGGCCGCGAACCGATGCCCGTCCAGGCCGGCGAGCACAATCTCCGGTACCTGCGCACCAAGCGGGACCGGATGGGGCACGACCTGCCCTGGCTGGACGCGCCGGCCCCCGCGGCCGCAGGCGGCCCGCGGTAGCCGCGCCCACCAGCGGCGAGAAGTACACGAAAGAACACTTAGGAGAGACGTGAGCGGCAAGGGTGCACCGGAACTGTCCGTACGCAACGCGAGCGACCTCAGGGTCGCCGTCATCGCGGCGCAGTGGCACGAGAAGGTGATGGACGGACTGGTGAACGGCGCCCTGCGCGCCCTGCACGAACTGGGCATCGACGAGCCGACCCTCATCCGGGTCCCCGGCACCTTCGAGCTGCCGGTCGCCGCGAAGGTCCTCGCCGCACGGTACGACGCGGTCGTCGCCCTCGGCGTCGTCATCCGCGGTGGCACCCCCCACTTCGACTACGTCTGCCAGGGCGTCACCAACGGCCTCACCCAGGTCGCCGTCGAGACCGGTGTGCCCGTCGGCTTCGGGGTGCTCACCTGCGACAACGAGGAGCAGGCCCTGGACCGCGCCGGCATCGAGGGCTCCACCGAGGACAAGGGCCACGAGGCGGTGACCGCGGCCGTCGCGACCGCGGCCACGCTGCGCTCGGTCTCCGAACCCTGGCACTGAGGCACCGCCGGAGCGCGTAGGGTTAGGACCACCATGTCCAAGAAGACGTTCGAGGAGCTCTTCACCGAGCTCCAGCACAAGGCAGCCACCGGCGATCCCACCACCTCTCGCACCGCGGAACTGGTCGGCAAGGGTGTCCATGCCATCGGCAAGAAGGTCGTCGAAGAGGCCGCCGAGGTCTGGATGGCCGCCGAGTACGAGGGCAAGGAAGCAGCCGCCGAGGAGATCTCGCAGCTGCTCTACCACGTCCAGGTGATGATGGTTGCCCGGGGAATCTCCCTGGACGACGTCTACGCCCACCTCTGAGCCGCACCCCGGCCGAACCACAACCGCACCGACCCGTCACGACGAAGGAAGCCGACCTCATGCTGCGCATCGCCATCCCCAACAAGGGTTCCCTGTCCGGACCTGCGGGGGAGATGCTGCATGAGGCCGGCTACCGGCAGCGCCGTGAGTCCAAGGAACTGCGGGTCGTGGACCCGGTGAACGAGGTCGAGTTCTTCTACCTCCGCCCCCGCGACATCGCGATCTACGTCTCCTCCGGCCGCCTCGACATCGGCATCACCGGCCGCGACCTGCTGGTCGACTCCGGCGCCGAGACCGAGGAGATCCTCCCGCTCGGCTTCGCCCGCTCCACCTTCCGCTTCGCCGCCAAGCCCGGCACCGCGGACAGCGTCGAGGACCTCAAGGGCAGGACGGTCGCCACCTCCTACGAGGGCATCGTCGCGGGCCACCTCGCCGAGCGCGGCGTGGACGCCGCCGTCGTCCACCTCGACGGCGCGGTCGAGACCGCCATCGAGCTGGGCGTCGCCGAGGTCATCGCCGACGTCGTCGAGACCGGCACCTCGCTGCGCAACGCGGGCCTGGAGGTCTTCGGCGAGCCGATCATGACCTCCGAGGCCGTCGTCATCCGCCGCACCGGCCCGCACACCGACGAGGCCACCGAGCCCAAGGTGCAGCAGTTCCTGCGCCGCCTCCAGGGCGTCCTGGTCGCGCGGACGTACGTGATGATGGACTACGACTGCCGGGTCGAGCAGCTGGAGAAGGCCGTCGCCCTCACCCCCGGCCTGGAGTCCCCGACCGTCTCCCCGCTGCACAACGAGGGCTGGGTCGCCGTCCGCGCCATGGTCCCCACCAAGGAGGCCCAGCGGATCATGGACGACCTGTACGAGATCGGCGCCCGCGCCATCCTCACCACGGCCATCCACGCCTGCCGCCTCTGAGGGACCGAGAACACCGTGTCCGACGCTCCTGCCGGCGTTCCCGCCCTCCCCGTCACCTTCCGGCCGGGTCACACCCGGGCCGTCCTGCTCACCGCCGGTGTCGTGATCTTCCTGGTGCTCACCGCGATCTCGACGCTGCTGGAGGACTTCGGCCCGGGGGACCGGTTCACCTTCGTCCTCACCGGGGCACTGATCTTCTGGGTGCTGGCCCAGCTCGCCCGGGTCCGGGTCGTCGCCGACGAGACCGGTGTCACCGTCGTGAACATCGTCAGCAGGCGGCGGCTGGAGTGGGCCGAGATCGTCCGGGTCAATCTCCGTACCGGCGACCCCTGGGTGTTCCTCGACCTCAGCGACGGCACCAGCCTGCCGGCCCTCGGCATCCAGCCGGGCATCGCACGGCAGCGCGCCATCGCCGACGCACGGGCCCTGCGCACTCTCGTGGAGCAGCGGTCCCACAGGGATCCGGAGCCCCGTCAGGGCTGAGCCGGGACAGCCTCCGGGCCCTCTCGGGGTCCGGTTCGGGGCCGGTTCAGGGTTGTCCACCCTGCCGCACCGACCCCGGTCTTGATTAATCTGGTGGCGGAGGCTTTTTTCGTCACGCCCCCACCCCTGGAGCGCCACGCCCGGCGCACAGGGGTTCCTGCTACCCGAGGAGTGACCCTCTCCGGCGATGGACGGATCGTCCTGTAGTACCTGCGCCGCCCCCTGCCGACATACCGCGGACCCGTTCCGCGGCTGTGCGGAGGCGGCGGCATCATGACCGACCCCCTGCTGCTCCTCGGAGCGGCTCTCCTGCTGATCCTCGCCAACGGATTCTTCGTGGCGGCCGAGTTCGGCCTGGTGACGGTCGAGCGCCCGGACGCCGAGAAGGCGGCGGCCGAGGGCGACAAGCGCGCCCGCACGGTCGTGGAGTCGCTGAAGGAACTCTCCTTCCAGCTCTCCGGCACCCAGCTCGGCATCACCATCACCTCCCTGGTCGTCGGCATGCTCGCCGAACCGGCCCTGGCCGATCTGCTGAGCGGCCCCTTCGCCGCGCTCGGCGTCCCCGGGGGCGCCGTCTCCGGTGTCGCCGTGGTCACCGGCATGCTGCTCGCCTCGGCGATCCAGATGGTGATCGGCGAACTCGTGCCCAAGAACTGGGCGGTCTCCAAGCCGCTCCAGGTCGCACGCGTCGTGGCCGGACCGCAGCACCACTTCTCCCGCCTGTTCCGGCCGGTGATCGCCGCGCTGAACACGGTCGCCAACCGGCTGGTGCGCGCCCTCGGCGTCGAACCCGCCGACGAGCTGGCCTCCGCCCGCACCCCGGGCGAACTCGTCTCCCTGGCCCGCCACTCCGCACAGGCCGGCGCCCTGGAGCAGGACACGGCCGACCTGTTCGTCCGCACCCTGTCCCTCGGCGACCTCACCGCGCAGCACGTGATGACCCCTCGCGTGAAGGTCAGCGCCCTTCAGGCCTCGGCCACCGCCGAGGACGTGGTCAACCTCACCCGCGCCACCGGTCTGTCCCGCTTCCCCGTCTACCGGGAGAAGATCGACGAGATCGTCGGCATGGCCCACCTCAAGGACGCGCTCGCGATCCCGGCGCACGAGCGCCTGCGCACCCCCGTGGGCCGCATCGCCCGCAAGGCGCTGCTCGTGCCCGAGACGCTGCCGGTCCAGCCCCTGCTCACCCGGCTGCGCAGCGAGCAGCCCATCGCGGTCGTCGTCGACGAGTACGGCGGCACGGCGGGCGTGGTCACCCTGGAGGACATCGTCGAGGAGCTCGTCGGCGAGGTCCGCGACGAGCACGACCGCCAGGACATGCCCGAACTGGCCTCCGCCCCGCCCGAGGACGGCAGGCCCGCCTGGGACGTGTCCGGCGGCTGCCGCGTGGACGTCCTGCGGCGCATCGGCCTCGACGCGCCCGAGGGGCCGTACGAGACCGTCGCCGGGCTGGTCGCCGACCTGCTCGGCCGGATCCCGGCCCCCGGCGACCGGGCCGAGCTGCCCGGCTGGCGGCTCTCCGTGCGCCAGGTCGGCCACTACCGCGCCGAACGGGTCCGCCTGGTCCGTACGGCCCCGGCCGCGAGTGCCGTGGAGGCCGTGCGATGAGCGTCCTGCAGTTGTTCCTCGCGGCGCTGCTCGTGCTCGCCAACGGATTCTTCGTCGCCGCCGAGTTCGCGCTGGTCTCGGTCCGCCGCAGCCAGATCGAACCGCTCGGCACGGCGCAGGCCCGCCAGGTGCTGTACGGCCTGCAGCGGCTGCCGCAGATGATGGCCGCCGCGCAGTTCGGCGTCACCGTGTGCTCCCTCACGCTGGGCGCGGTCGCCGAACCGACGGTGGCCCGCCTGCTGGAGCCGCTGTTCGAGACGGCCGGCCTTCCCGAGGGGGTGATCCACCCGCTGGGCTATGCGATCGCCCTGGCCGCGGTGGTCTTCTTCCACCTCGTCATCGGCGAGATGGTGCCGAAGAACCTCGCCATGGCCGCGCCCGAGAAGGCCGCGCTGTGGCTCAGCCCCGGCCTGGTGTACTTCGCCCGGGTCTGCGGACCGGTCACCGTGGTCCTCGGCGCCTGCGCCCAGGGCATCCTGCGGCTCTTCCGGGTGGAGCCCAAGGACGAGGTCGAGGCCGTCGTCACCAGCGAGCAGCTCAACCGTCTGCTGGAGGACTCCGGCCAGGCCGGTCTGCTCGCCCCCGAGGAGCAGGAGCGGCTGGAGGACGCCCTGGAGCTGGGATCCCGCCCGGTCACCGACGTCCTGCTCAAGCGTGAGTCGCTGGTGACGGTGCCTCCGTCGGTGACGCCGGGGGAGATCGTCGAGCTGACGGCCCGCACGGGTTACTCCCGCTTCCCGGTCGCCGCGGAGACGGGACCGTTCATGGGGTTCGTCCACGTCAAGGACGTCCTGGACCTCGAGGACTCCGACCGTGCCGTCCCCCAGCGTTTCTGGCGCCCGATGGCCACGCTCCGCGCGGAGCTGCCGCTGGACGACGCGCTGACCGTCATGCGGCGGGCCGCCACCCATCTGGCCCAGGTCGCCGACCCCTTCGGCAAGGTGCTGGGGCTCGTCGCCCTGGAGGACGTCCTGGAGCTGCTCGTGGGCGAGGTCCGCGACCCCGCCCACCGGGACATCCCCGAGCAGACGGTCACCGGAGCCAGGACGAGCGGAGAGCCCGAGGGCGCGATGGCCGGGTAGCGGCCGCGTGCCGCCGTGGCCGGCGCGAAGGCGCCGGTCACGGCCGGGGCGGCCCGGGGCCCGCGGCCGCTACATGGCCGACGGGTCCTGCGGGCCGCGCCCCGACAGCACCTCGCCGTAGGCCTGCATCAGATCGGGCAGGCGCAGCGTGGCGAGGTCGTCCCGGGACAGCGCGCCCGGATACACCGACAGCCGCAGATCCCGGTACGCGCAGCTCTTCTCGTACAGCGTCCGCAGGAAGCGGCCGTTGCCCAGCTCGTCGATCCACCCCTGGTCGACGACGTGCCCGGCGATGGACCGCAGCTCCTCCAGAGCCTCGTCGTCCCACAGATCCCCGTTCTCGGCGGCGAGCACCCTGCCGATCTCGGTGAGCTCCTGCGGCCGGTAGGACGGGAAGTCCACGCGGGTGGTGAAGCGGGAGGAGAGACCGGGGTTGGCGGCCAGCAGCCGGTCCATGCCCTCGGGATAGCCGGCCAGGATCACCACGAGGTGGTCGCGGTTGTCCTCGGCGCGCTTGAGCAGGACCTGCAGCGCCTCGTCACCGTACGCGTCGCCCTTGCCGTACCCGGAGTTGGACAGCGAGTACGCCTCGTCCACGAACAGCACCCCGCCGATCGCGGAGTCGATCAGCTCGTTGGCCTTCACGGCCGTCTGCCCCAGGTACTCGCCGACCAGGTCGGCCCGCTGGGCCTCCACCAGATGGTCGCCGCCGAGCAGCCCGAGGGCGTAGAAGACCCGGCCGAGGATGCGGGCGACCGTGGTCTTCCCGGTGCCCGACGGTCCGGAGAAGACGAAGTGGCGTTTCGGCGGCTGCACCGGCAGCCCCTGACCGGCCCGCAGCCGCGCCATGTTCAGCTGCGCCGACAGCGCCTTGACCTGGCGCTTGACCGGTTCGAGCCCGACCATCCGCTCCAGTTCCGCGAGCGCCTCCTCCAGCAGCCCCGGGTCGGTGGGTCCCGCCGGCAGCGCCGAGGAGGCCGACGGCATCCCGCTCTTGGTGCGCACCGGCGGACCGGCGGCGGAGGGCAGCGGCCCCGTCGGCAGATCCGGTTCCGGCATCCGCAGGTCGCGGCCCTCGGTGCCGAAGAAGGGATCGAGACAGTCGGGTCCGTCCACGGAGTCCTGGCCGGCGCCGGCCAGCGTGATCGCGGCGAAGTCGGCCGGATCGTCGTAGCCGTCCCCCTCGGCGATCGCGGCGAGCCGTGCCGAGGTGTCCATGAAGGCGGGGTCCGCCCGGTGCACCGCCCGGTACAGGGGGAGCGCCGCGGCGCTGCGTCCGGTGCCCTCGTGCGCCCGCGCCAGCCAGTACCGCAGCTCCTTGCGCTGCGGCTGCTCGCTGCGGCATCTCATCAGCGCCGCCGACAGCAGCGGCTCGGCCTGCCCGAACATCTCCAGCCGCACCCGGGCCATGCCGCCGAAGAGACCGGCCTCGATGCCGAGCAGGGTGTCGTCGACCAGTGGGTCGGTGTGCCGGACCAGCTGGTCCCAGTCCTTGACGAGGTAGGACCGGCAGGCGTGCAGGAAGCGGACCTGCGGGTCGGTGTCGACGGGCGGCAGCCCGGCGAGGGCCCGGTCCAGTTCCGGGACGTGCCTGCCGTCCAGCCAGTGCGAGGCGTGCGCCAGCAGCAGGTCCCGGGGGCTCTCCAGCACCGGCTGCACCCACCAGCCCAGCCAGTACCAGGAGTTCAGGGTCCGGCCGTGCCGGGCGCGCTGCTCCCCGAACCGGTCCCGGTGCCGGAACATCCTGAGCAGCGCCGTCGTCGTGTCCACGCGCAGCGCGTGCAGCCCGAGCCAGGCGTCCGCCATCCCCGGGTCGATCCGCGCCGCGGCGCGGAACTCCTCCTCCGCCTGCGGATAGGCGCCCATCGTGTAGGCGTCCACCCCTCGCAGCCAGGCGAGGTCGGCAGGGGCCTCGGGGCCCTGCGTGCCGAAGTCCATCACGTCCCCCACAGAGCGTGCCCCCGTTGGTTCACCACCGAGCGAGCGCCCGACGGCTGCCGCGGTCGAACCGCTGTGCCGCGGACCGGAGTTGCAGGTGCGCGAGGCAGCAGCTCGTAGGTCGCACCGAGGGCATCGTACCCGCGGTACCACCCCGCGCCGAAGGGTGCCGTACCGGTCGTTCCACGAGGTGGGAGCAGACGGGGCGTACCAGCCCCCGGTGACCGAGGGTAAGCGTACGAGTGCGCGAGGGCGCCATGAAGAGGGGGTGAGGGCAGAACGAAGCCCCCGATCACGGGGGAACAACCGGGGGCTTCGCGTCTGCGGGGCGGCTCCGATAGGCCGCACATTCAGAACGTAAGTCCTGTACGGCCGCCGGGTCAAGCAGAGTTGGGGCACTCGGAGAACTTCGGCCGGGAAGGTCTTCACAAGTTCACCACACCGCGGACGAGCCGTCACGGTGAGTGAGGAAGAGGGAGGGAAACGGGCTCGCGGCGGGTCCCGGCAGCACCTCGTACCCCTCTGGTGTCTGCCGTACCAGGAGATCGGCACGGGGGCGTGAGGGGTCGCCGGCGAAGTGCGCGCACTCGGCCCGGACCCACTCCGCCCAGAACGCGCTCTGTTCCGCGCCGTCCCGCGACCGCCCGCGCGCCCAGGACTCCTCCCTGGGCAGCTCCATCCACAGCAGCCGCGCCAGATGGGGCCGCAGGGCCCGGCGGCCCGCGCCGACCCCCTCGATCACGACCACGGGGGCGGGCGGCAGCGGGCGCGGGGGACCGAAGGCGCGGGCCGTCCAGTCGTACGGGGCGTACCGCGCGGTCTCGCCCCGGCCGAGGGGCCCGATCACCTCGGCCAGCAGCCGGCCGGTCCAGGAGAAGAGCTGTTCGTGCCCGGAGATGTCGTCGAGGTGCAGCACCGGCGCGCCCCCGAGCGCCGCGGCCAGCCTGGCGGCGAACGTGGACTTCCCGGAGCCCGCGTGCCCGTCCACGCCGACCAGCCGGACCGGCCCCAGGGACGGGGGGAGTCCGCGCAGGCGGGCGGCGAGGTCGTGAATGGCGATTCCTGAGGTGTGGTGCGGTGTGGGGGAGTTCTCCGGAAACAGTGTAGTAGCGGCCCATACTGGACGGCTCCGCGGGCACGGGAACGCCGCTCCCCGAACCACTGGCTGACCGCCGGTCAATGGAACCGATAAACATTCGGAATCGGCTGACCGATTTGTGAATCTCGGCGTTCCCGCTGTGCCGACCCCTGAGTAAGGTGCCTCCTGCGCAACTGCGATGCGCCGTAAGGGACGGACAGGAGAACATGGCCGCGGGGTTATTCGAAGGGCACTACGTGTGGCATCCGGCGGCCGACGACCGTGTCCTGGCGAACGTATGCGTCGATGTGCGAGCGGGCCGTTATCGATACGCCTGTGAAGCCCTCGCCGAGACGCGCGCCGACTTCGGCCTGCGCTCCCACCGCTCACTGGTCCTGGCGTCCGAGGCGGCCGGCAGCGATCTGGTCGAGCGCTGGCTGTCCGAGGAGCCGTCGCCCGAGGCCGCGCTGATGTGGGCCCGGGTCGCCGTCCAGCGCGCGATGCGGGCCGCCGACTCGCGCGACGAACGCGCCGAGGCGCTGGAGCGGATCGCGCTGACCGCCTGTGAGCGGGCCGCCGAGCTGGCTCCCGAGGACCCGACGCCCTGGGTCGCCAAGCTGACCATGGCCCGGCTGCACCGGCTGCGCGAGCCCGCGCCGAAGGGGCTGCTCACCGCGCCGCCCGGGCCCTGGCGCCTGTTCGCGCACATCCTCTCCCTCGACCCCTGGAACCGGGAGGGGCACCACCGCTTCCTGTCCTTCTTCTTCACCCGTCACGGCGGCTCGGTCAACGCGGCCTGGGACGTGGCCGCGTTCCTCAGCCAGCGGGCGCCGGCCGACTCCGACCTGCGTCTGCTGCCACTGGTGGCCCTGGTGGAGAGCTACAACCCCACCCAGCTGCTCGCCGACCGCGTCTGGGAACAGCCCCAGTGGCGCGCGGCGGCGCTGGCGATCTACCACAACTGGCTGCCCCAGGTGGCCGGCTACCGCTTCACCCCGGTGCTCGACCTTGCCTACCTCGCGCACGCACTGGTCATGGGCCAGCGCGAGTTCGAGGCCCGGGCGGTCTTCGCGGAGATGGGTCCGTACGCCTCGCGCATGCCCTGGAGTGCCTTCGGCGAGCCCGCCGAGCAGCTCTCCCGGGCCCGGCGCGCCTGCGGACTGGCCGTTCCCGGACCCGCCTGACCCCGCACGTGCTCTGTCCCTCCCGGAGAAAGGTAGAACAGTGTCGGAACGGATATCGGCGCCATGGGCGAAGTCCCGTGGGGATGAGGACGCCGTAGTGCTGGACGATGACGCGACTCTGCACGAGATGGGTTATCCGAGAAAACTCACACGCCGATTCAAGGCGTTCGACAATTTCGCGATCTCCTTCACCATCATCAACATTCTCTCAGGAATCTTCTCGTCCTTCGGATACGGAATGAACGCGGGTGGACCCCGCATTCTCGTGTTCGGCTGGATAGGCGTCTCCATCATGGTGCTGTTCATCGGCGCCGCCATGGCGGAAGTCGCGTCCGCCTATCCCACGAGCGGCGCGCTGTATTTCTCCGCGGGCAAACTCGCCAAGCGCCACAAGGGTGCCTGGTCGTGGTTCACCGGCTGGCTGAACTTCGTCGGTCAGATCGGCGGCACGGCCGCCACCGGTTACGCGGCCGCCACCTTCATCCAGGCGTTCGTCGCCCTGCAGTGGACCTCGTACGAGCCGACCGTGCACCAGACGATCCTGATCACCGCCCTGATCATCGTGCTGCAGGGACTCGCCAACACCTACACCGTGCAGCTCGTCGCCCTGCTGAACCGCATTTCCGTGTGGTGGCTGCTGATCGGACTCGTGGTGATCGTGGCCGCACTCATCGTGATGCCCGATCACCATCAGTCGGCGTCCTTCGTGACGCATTTCGAGAACAACACCGGCTTCACGAGCGGCCTTTACGGCGGCATGCTCGGCCTGCTCGTCACCAGTTGGACCTTCACGGGCTTCGACGGCAGCTTCCACATGTCCGAGGAAACGGTCCAGGCCACGGTCAACGCGCCGAAGGGGATCACCCGTTCCATCGGCTATTCGGCGATCACGGGCCTCATCCTGATGCTGGCACTGGTCTACAGCATCAGTGACTACGACAAGGTGGCCGGCTCCTCCGCTCCGCCCGTCCAGATTCTGATCGACGGTCTCGGACTGGGCATGGCCAAGGTGATGCTGCTCATCGTCATCGGCTCGATGCTCTTCTGCGGCCTCGCCAACCTCACCAGCAACACCCGGCAGATCTTCGCCTTCTCCCGGGACGGCGCCATGCCGGGCTCCCGCTGGTGGCACTCGGTCTCCTCGCGCACCCGCACCCCGGTCAAGGCGGTGTGGCTCGCGGTCGCCTGCTCGCTCGCCCTGGTGGTGCCGGGCTGGTGGTCGCACACGGCGTTCACCGCCATCGTCAGTGTCAACGTGGTCGGTCTGTTCCTCGCCTACGCCGTGCCGATCTTCCTGCGGCTGCGGCTCGGGAACGACTTCCAGCCCGGCCCGTGGCACCTGGGCCGCTGGGGCAGGCCCATCGGCTGGGTCGCGGTGATCTGGACGGTGCTCAGCAGCGTCCTGTTCATGCTGCCGCAGGCGTCGCCGATCACCGTCGACTCCTTCAACTACGCGCCGATCGCGCTGGCCGCCGTCGTCCTCGTGGCCACGGTGTGGTGGTTCGCCACCGCCCGCCGCCGTTTCCAGGGCCCGGTCAGCTACGGACGCCCCGACGAGGTCGCGGCGATGGACCTCGTCTGACGGCTCCGGGCCGGTTCCCCGGCCCGTCCCGTCCGGCCCACGGCCCCGGTGCGCGGCGACCCGCCCGCACCGGGGCCGTCCCGTGCGCGGCTGCCCACCGTTCTGTGCCGGGGCCGTCCCGTGTGCGGCTGCCCACCGTTCTGTGCCGGGGGGCCCACGGCCGCCCGCCCCGCGTGTGAGCGCGCGTTCTTTCAGCGGACAAGACCAATATTCATGGCGTGGCATGTGCTGAAGTGCTGGCAGGGGCATGGCAGCTGTTCCATAGTTGGCCCACAACCGCGCAGCGGATCGGTCCCGACCCGGACACCTGGGGGAGTCGCACCCATGAGCCAAGCCCAACAGCCTTCCCGCAGAGCCGTCCTCGCCGCCGCGGTCGCGGCCGCGGTGGTGGGAGGTACGGTCCCCGCGGCCGCCGCCACCGCGAAGGCGCCCGCCGGCGGACACCCCGGCCCGGCCCCGGCCCGGCCCATCGACCACCACTCCTGGACCACGTACCAGGACTGGCGTCGTGGTTCCCGAGAAGGCACGCGGGCCGTCTCCGGCCCCCGCCCCGGCCTGGTGATCGGCGCCGCCGCGGGCCGCACCGACTACACCGACCCGCACACCGGCACCACCGCCGCCTGGGACTACGCCACCTGGACCTCCCCGGTCCACACGCTGGGGGTGCCCGCCACCGAGGTCATCGCCTCCTGGAACGCGCACACCCCCGACGGCACCTGGCTCCAGGTCGAGCTCCAGGGCACCTACACCGACGGCACCGCCACCCCCTGGTACGTGATGGGCCGCTGGGCCGCCGGCGACCAGGACATCAAGCGGACCTCGGTGGACGACCAGAGCGACGGCAAGAGCTCGATCTGGACCGACACCTTCTCCATCGACGACGCGAGCACCGGCCTGCGCCTGGTGTCGTACCGGCTGCGGCTGACGCTGTACCGCAGGCCGGGCACCCACCTCACCCCGACGGTCTGGCGGATCGGCGCGATGGGTTCCGACATCCCGGACCGCTTCACCGTGCCCGCCTCCGCCCCCGGCCTCGCCCGGGAACTGGCCGTCCCGCGCTACTCGCAGGAGATCCACAAGGGCCAGTACCCGCAGTACGACAACGGCGGCGAGGCCTGGTGCAGCCCCACCTCCTCCCAGATGATCATCGAGTACTGGGGCGGCCGGCCCACCCCCGAGCAGCTGTCCTGGGTGGACCCCTCCTACGCCGACCCGCAGGTCGATCACGCGGCCCGGTCCACCTACGACTACCAGTACACGGGCTGCGGCAACTGGCCCTTCAACGCCGCCTACGCCGCCACCTACCCGGGCCTCCAGGGCGTCGTGACCCGGCTGGCCTCGCTCACCGAACTGGAGAGCCTGGTCGCGGCGGGCATCCCGGCCATAACGTCCCAGTCGTTCCTCAAGACCGAGCTGACGGGCGCCGGTTACGGCACCTCCGGCCACCTGATGACGGTGATCGGCTTCACCCCGGACGGCGACGTGATCGCCAACGACCCCGCGTCGCCCAGCGATCCGGAGGTGCGCCGGGTGTACGTCCGGCGCGAGTTCGAGAACATCTGGCTCAGGACCAAGCGATACGACGCAAACGGCCAGGTCAGAAGCGGTACGGGTGGCGTCTGTTACCTCTACTTCCCCGCCAACCCAGCACCAAGTCAGCACCGCGCGCTCGCTAAGGTCGGCGTTCGCTGACCGTGGGTTCGTCGAAGGCCTGCCGGACCACCTCCCGGCACCGGTCGGCGCCATCCTGAGTGACGTGTCCGTAGAGGTCCACGGTCACGCTGATCGTCCGGTGCCCCATCCAGCGGGAGACTTCATGGATGGGGACACCGTTGCTCAGCGTGACAGTGGCCCACTTGTGCCGCAGGTCGTGCGGTGTGTATGCAGGCAGCCCAAGCCGATGAATCGCGCGGTTCCAGGATTTTCGGACGAGGTCCGGGTTCACCATCCCCTCCACGTTGTTCACGATCGGAAGGCGAGGAACGAGGGCGTGGAATGATTCCGGAATCGGAACATCTCGCCACTCCCCTTCTTTTCGGTGCTTCAGTGGGGCGTAGAACGCCTCGTACTTGCCACAAGAACCTTTCGTGCGAATGACCTGTCGACGTACACGAAGAATCCCGTCTTGAATATCTTCGGAGAACACGCCCAGAGCTTCACCGATGCGGAGTCCGGACAGAGCCATCAGCCACACCGCGGGTGAGAGCCTCGGGCCTATCGCGTCAGCGAGGAGGGTAATCTCGGCCCTGGACGGCAGAGCCCTCTCGTCGACGCTCTTCGATGGGGCAGAAGGCAGTTCCGAATTGATTACTGGACTCTCGCGGATGCGGCGGTGACGCGTTGCGTGGGCGAACAGTCCGGACAGTGGGATGCGGCGTGTCTCCATGGTGTTGGGGGAGGCGCCGGCACGCCGCCAGGCAGCGTAGAGCTTCTCTATGTCCTCGGTGGTGACGGCCGCGATTGTCCGACCGCCCAGGTGCGGGATGACGTGGAGACGCATGATCCGCTCGTACGCCTCTGCCGTCGAAGGAGCCACCTCCTTCGCATCGAGCCACTCCTCTGCATACTTGCGCACGGAGATGCGGCCGGCCGCCGGATCGATGTACACGCCCTCCCGCTTGTCATTCTCGACCTTCGTTGCGAAGTCGGTGGCATCTCGCTTGCGTTCGAAGGACTTCTCACGCTGCCGGGCCGAACGTCCCCCGGGTTCGCGGTATCGAACGGTCCATCGCCTACCGCTTCCTGAGCCGTTGTCGATGATCTGCGCCATGTGACATCACCTTTCGCCAGCCTCGCCTGTGACGAGCCTCTTTGCGCGTCGGTGGTGATGTTATGGATTTTGACGGCCGTGCCAAATCGATTCTGAGTCGCTGCTGCCACAGTGGGAGTACACGTTCCGATATCCCCGTCGCAACCAAGTGCCGGACCGGGAAGTGCTGTGCGGGATCTTGTATGTGCTGCACACCGGGATCCAGCGGTGGACTCCATACGGGCCCCTAACGAGCTCGTGCACGGTAGGCGGTGAGGCATCGAGCACGTGATCGTCGATCATGGTCGAGTGGTGGGGAGCGTGAGTCGTGCAGCGATCATCGGCGACCGGAGGATCACGGGCCTGTCGGTCGATGTGATCGCTGAACTTGTCGCTGAGATAGGCCCGTTGTGGCACGAGCGGCACCACGCCAAGCTCGTGTCCAGACCGCGTAAGCGGGCCGTAGGCGCCGGTGCGAAGCACCAGTTGGTGTTCGCCGACCGGCTCCTGGCCACGCTCGTGCATCTCCGCCATGCGGCCACGCACGACGTGTTGGCCTGCTGGTTCGGCGTGGACCGCTCCACCATCACCCGGGCCATCGGCGAGGTGCGGCCACTGCTAGCCGAACGGGGGTGCACTGTCGGCCCGGACGTGCGGCTGCGGACCCTGGCCGAGGTTGTTGACCATCTCGGTGCCAGCGGGACGACCGGGATCATCGATGGCACCGAGATCCGGGTCCGGCGCCCGGCTGTCGGGCGCAAGGACCGGGACAAGTTCATCTCTGGCAAGAGCAAGCAGAACGCCGTCAAAGCCATGGTGGTCACCGACGGGGACGGACGCGTGCTGTTCTGTAGCCCGACCAAGCCCGGTAGCTGTGCGGACATCACCCAGGCCCGTCAGTTGGGGCTGGTCAGGCTCTTGGCCGATGGGCCCGCGGTGGAGATCCTTGCCGATGCCGGCTACCAGGGCCTGGGCGCGCAGACCGGTGGACGGGTAGTGACACCACCGCACCGTAAGTTCAAGAAGAACGCTCCGGACTGGTACGAGGAGATGTACGCGAGGCAACGCAAGGCGCACTCCTCGCGACGCATCCGCGTCGAACACGGCATCGCCCACCTGAAAAACTGGCGAGCACTGGCCCGTCACCTCGGCCGCCGCGAGCACATGAGCGACACCGTCCAAGCCATCGCCGCCCTGCTGTCCCTCCAGCAGACCGTCGACCTGACCTCGGCACGGCAGAGATGAACACCGAGCCCCGTCGAAGTCCGCTACGCCTCACCGCCTACCGTGCACCAGCTCGTTAGTCGGTCGACCGGGGTCGGGCAGGCTCAGACAGTGCTTGATCACCGACGGGCATGGTGCCCCGCTCATCACGCTGTCCTGCGGCAACCGCAATGACGTCACCCAGTTTTTGCCGATACTGATGCAATTCCGCCTTTCCGTGGCCGGACCGGCAGATCTTGCCGTGCCCCGTACTCTCTGTTCGCCGACCGCGGCTACGACGACATCCTGCGCGCGCCTTCGGGGGACCATTCCCGCAGGCGCGGGGACCACCACGGCGATCGAGGGCGGTGTCCGATGATGACGGGACCACCCCCGCAGGCGCGGGGACCACATGAACCCCGCCGAGGGGCCGATCGGGACCGCGGGACCACCCCCGCAGGCGCGGGAACCACGAGAAGGCCACCTGGGACGGCAGGCCCTACGTGGGACCACCCCCGCAGGCGCGGGGACCACGGCAACACCTACGCGCGGCTGGAGGCCGGGCAGGGACCACCCCCGCAGGCGCGGGGACCACCTTCTGCGTCCAGCCGTCCCCCGCACTCGCCCAGGGACCACCCCCGCAGGCGCGGGGACCACGTCAACGCCTCCAGTTCGGCGATCCGATCCCGGGGACCACCCCCGCAGGCGCGGGGACCACCGTCCGGCGCGGACGCGGTCGGCTGGGGCTCGGGGACCACCCCCGCAGGCGCGGGGACCACTACGCGGTTCCGCCGACGACCCTGGCCAAGTTGGGGCCACCCCCGCAGGCGCGGCGCACCACTCATCAAGTGGTGCGCCGAATACAAGATCCAGAGGGCCACCCCCGCAGGCGCGGGGACCACGCGCCGTTCAAGCACGTCGCGCTCACGACGATGGGGCCACCCCCGCAGGCGCGGGGACCACCGGGTCTACCGGTCCGGGCACGGCTGGGGCGAGGGGCCACCCCCGCAGGCGCGGGGACCACATCCTGGAGTTCCAGCGGAACCTGGCGCGCGGGGGGCCACCCCCGCAGGCGCGGGGAGCACCTCGGTGAGGCGCTCAAGAGCATCGCCCCGGTGGGGCCACCCCCGCAGGCGCGGGGACCACGGCACGAAGCGTACGTCGACCTCGACACCACAGGGGCCACCCCCGCAGGCGCGGGGACCACTCGACCTCGGTCAGACCGTCGATGGGGTCCGCGGGGCCACCCCCGCAGGCGCGGGGACCACTGAGCCGAGAAAGCGAGAACGCACATGGCTCGGGGGCCACCCCCGCAGGCGCGGGGACCACGGACAGCTCCGGCGCAAGCACCGAGTGCGGGTGGGGCCACCCCCGCAGGCGCGGGGACCACATGCACCTGCGCAAGCGGGAGGATCACGGCATGGGGCCACCCCCGCAGGCGCGGGGACCACCACCCCGAGCCCGACACCGATTTGACCGGGCTGGGGCCACCCCCGCAGGCGCGGGGACCACATTACCCGCCGACGGCGGTGTCGAAGATGTCCGGGGCCACCCCCGCAGGCGCGGGGACCACAGGCAACGACCTGCGTCTTCTTCCTAGAAGCGCCCCGTTTTTACTCGCTTACCGAAAGTCCGGCTAATGGGACGTACAGGGCGTCGGCTGGTTGTGGCGGTCATCGTCCGAACCTCCGTCGCTTTGCCGCTTTGCTCCAGCCCTGATGCGGCGGTTCGGTCGTGGGGCGGGGAGCTGTCGGGTTTGCGGGTCGGTGGAGGAGTGTGAGGCCTTCGTGGTCGGTGGGGTGCCAGGAATGGTCGTGGGTGCGGAAGGTGAAGCCCTGTTCGTTGTTGGTGTGGTAAGCGAGCAGGGCGCGTCCCTGACTGGAGTATGTACGGACTTCGTCCCAGAGGATGTCGCGGACGCGGGCGGTGGGTGCTCCCAGGAAGACGCCGGGGGAGATTTCCAGAAGCCATCGGGTGAGGAATCCGCGCAGTCCGGCGGGGCAGTTGGTGAGGACGATCACGGTCACCAGATCGGCTCGTCCCCGTAGTTGCGTCCACCTTCCAGCAGGTGGCCACTGTCAGACTGGAGGCCCACACGGTCTGCTTCGGTGGTTGCTGCGGAGTCCTTGTACTGGAGTAGCCGCGTGATGTCGTTGGCGCAGCGATTGAGGAGGTGAGTCTTGTTGATGTGGTCGCGCAGGGCTCTTCGAGTGCGAGTGGGCACGTCGTCCTCACCGGACGCTACGGCGTCGAAGGCAGCAGGGATGGCGATCTCGGTCTTGTACAGGTCGGCGATGTCCAGGACGAAGGAGCGCTCATGTCCGGAGTGGACGAAGCCGAGTCCGGGGGAGCATCCCAGTGCCGCGACGACGGCGTGGGCGACACCGTACAAGCACTGGGCTGCCGCAGTGACGGCCTGGTTGGGGGCGTCGGCCGCTGAGAAGTCGTCCTGATGGTAGTCGCGGCGGCGCCAGGTGACGCCGGTACGGGCTGACTCCTGGCGGTAGCACTCCTTCACGCGACGGCCCTCCATCCGCAGCAGTTCGTCGCGGGTGCGGCCCGAAGGGTCCTCGTCGGGGAAGCGCAGGTGGTACATGGCCCGGGCCACCTCGACACGCGTGCGGCGATTCGCCCACGCGGTGGCCTGTGCCTCAAGCAGTCCCGAGGAACGGGTCAATGCACGGCCGCCGGCGTAGTAGCGCACACCGTGTTCACCCACCCACACCACTGCGGCGCCGCTCTCTCCGAGGAGTGCCATGGCCTGATGGGTCACTCGGGTGCCGGGTCCGAGCAGTAGGGCGCCGATCGTGGCAGATGGGATGTGCGTGACGCCGTCGGCGTCTGTCGCCGTAATGGCGTTGTCCTCGCGGTGGACCGTGCAACGTTCGAGATAGAGGAACGAGATCCGATCGCCTACGCGGGTGAGTTGGCTCGGCGAGGAGAGGCTGCGTTTGCTGACTGAGCTCATGGCCTCACCGCACAGGGGCCAGCGTCATCAGGCCGCAGCCGTAGGCTTTGGTCTTGCCCAGTCCGTGGGTCAGTGTGCGGCGGAAGGCTGTGAGGTCGGTGATCTGAAGCCTGCCGTCGAACGTGACACGTGTGAAGCGTACGTCTGGGGAGGTTTGGCCGCGTCCATCCTTTGACCGTCCCAGGCTGGCCGGGGTAGCGCCTACGCCTGAGCGCTTGCCGAACTGTAGAGGCGCCCGGTCGTGTACGAGCACCTCGTATCTCTCCGCGCCCGTGTCTGCGGCGTCCTTGACCGGCCCCGGTACCACGGCGAATCCCGCCCGTTCAGCGTGCTTGAGCAACCAGCCGATCTGATGGCGACGCGAGACATGAGCGGCGCGTTTGGTCGGTGTCCCGGGGACGTGGTGTGAGTGCCGGTCAGGCACCTGTCGATGCGTGATCAGGCAGCAGGCGAGCCTGAGGAAGGCTTCGTGGATGTCGGCCCGTCGCTCCCAGCGAACGCGGAGGCGTTTGAAGCCCTGAAGCCAGGCGAAGGCGCGCTCGACCACCCACCGGTAGGCGCCCAGACCGCTGCCGTGGAGCGTGCCGCGTCGGGCGATGACAGGGAGGATGCGGCGGGCCCGGACCTGATCGCGGTAGACATCGTGGTCGTAGCCGCGGTCCGCGAAGACCGATTCGGGCTTGCGACGGGGCCGCCCGGACCTGCCTCGGACTGGTGGGACGGCGTCGAGCAGAGGCATGAGCTGGGTGACGTCGTTGCGGTTGCCACCGGTGAGGATGACCGCGAGCGGGGTACCGTGTCCGTCGGTGATCAGGTGGTGCTTGGAGCCCGCCCGTCCCCGGTCGACTGGTGACGGGCCTGTCTGGAGCCCCCTTTTAACGCTCTGACGTGGCTGGAGTCGACGACCGCTCTCGACCAGTCGAGGCGGGCCGCGGCGTGCAGCTCAGCCAGCAGCACCTCATGCAGCCGCTGCCAGACCCCGGCCTCGTTCCAGTCCCGCGTAGCCGACGCCAGCACGTCATACCGGACCCGAAGCCGAGCTCCTGCGGCAGGTGTTCCCACTGAATACCGGTATGCAGTACGAACAGGATCCCGCACAGTACCTGCCGGTCCGGAACCGGCTTGCGGCCCGGGTACCTGAACCGCCTCTCCCGCTTCGGCAGGAGCGGCTCGATCCGCTCCCACAGGTCATCCGACACGATCCACGGCGAAGCCCCCATGGCCCGGACAACTCCGAACCCGCCGAGCGGACACGGGCACCAGACCTGATCCACCTCATTGTGTTAGGCGTTCTAAGTGGCTCTGTTCACCAGTTTCGGTTCTGGCGCAACTTTTGTGAAGCGACGCCGCGCGGGCTCGGCCGCGAGGCTGGCCCACCCCCTGACGTGCCCGTTCTCCGACGTCACCGGACTGATCCGCCGAGCAGCAATGGTTCACCACGGACGTTGAGCCAGAACCCGAGAACCGGGTTCTGGAACACATTCCGTGAGAGTGCTGGACGCGTCTCTTCTGATCGGCAGACTGGAGCGATGCGGATAGAGAGCGTCGTCGAGATCCAGGCAGTCCGGCTCGCCGTGACGGTCGGTGCAATCGTCGTTGCTCCCGTTCTGTTGGTCGCCGGGACTCCGTTGCGGCGCCGCATGCTGCGCCGCTACTACCGCGAGGACGGTCCGGGGCTCGTGAGCAAAGAGGACGGTTGGGTGAGCCTGGGGTACTTGGTCGTCACCAACACGGTTGTTCGAGCCCTCTGCTGGCCGTCGGATTACGCACTCCGACGGCTTCGTCCTGCCTGAGCAGGACGGTCATCGGGCGGCGGTGAGAAGTACCCGTTTCCGGAGGAGCGGGAGCTTGGCGCGGCCGAACATCTGGCGTTTGATCATCTTGATGTGGTTGACCCGGCCTTCGACTGGGCCGGAGTTCCACTGGCTGGTCAGGCCTTGGACGACGGCGTCCCAGTCCTTCTCCAGGCCGGTGGCGAAAGAGTGGAGGTCGGTAGTTCCTCGGCTCGCGCGCTGACGACCCAGTTCTTCAGATGCTGGCCGGTGCGGGTGGAGAGGATCTCGGCGAAGCTGCGGACGAGACGGTGGGCTGTCGTGAGTTCCGGGCAACGCGTGAGGACTCCAGTCAGCTGTTGGTCCTCACTATCCGAGAGCCGGTCGGGGTGACGCATGATCCACCCGGTGACTTGCCGGACTCCTGGCGGCGCGGGCCCGACGACGCGGCACCAGACCCTGGCGCCGGTGTAGCCGGGCGGGGGTCGAGCAGCGGACCGAGTTGAAGCTGATCGTGCGGTCCGAGCCGACCACCCTCTCCTCGTCCAGCGCGAGCGGCTCGACGAGCAGGATGTGCAGCGTGGTGCGTTCGATGTCGAGGCGGTCCGCCGGTATCTGTCCGGTCGCCCGGTGGCGGCGCGTGTTCACCGTGTCGCACCAGACCCGGCAGGCACCCGCGAGCTCCGCGAAGGAGTCGCAGGCAGGCAGCAAGCGCATTCGTGGGGACCAGGTCGGCCTTCGCGATGCAGACCGTGGCCTCCGCGCTGGGGCAAGATCGTGTGGGCCGGCTCGGAGGGGCGCGGGTGACGTCGGAGAGCCCCCAGCCGCAGTGCGGGCCCGCGCTCGTCTGTTCCAGCTGGTTGAACTGTTCGGCACGGACGGGCGCCTGCGGTTCAGCAGGACCCCTGCTGAACCCGGCCTGCGCGCCGTCGGCGGAGAGCCCGAGGACGACGAGCGGAACTGACCGCCCCAGGGCGCGGCGAAGCCCCAGCTGGTGAAATCCACTGAGCCGGGTCTTCGCCGTCTCACGGGCGTCTCACACGCCGTGATCCGGCGGACGTCGGAGGGGGCCGTTCGTGATCGTCCGGACAGGTGGATTCCCCCGCGCCGGCACCGCGCGCACGCGCCACAGCAGACCCTTGCTACGTCGGCGACGGCTTGATCGGCTTGATGATCGGCGCGCCGTCTTTGTCGGTCATGAAGTCGCGGTGGACCGGCTTCTTGTCCGTCGGCGCGGGAAGGCCCGGGCACGCGATGCCGTCGCCGTCCCGGTCGAGTCCGTTCGGGTCGAGTGAGTCAGCTCGCAGCACCGCCTGCGCGTCGGCCTGGGACTTGAACGTGTCGCAGTCGACGACGTGTCCCTTGTGGACATATGGAGCGACGTCGAACGTGTGCTTCGGCGGGCTGTTGCCGCCGCACGCGGTCAGTGTGATCGCCGCGAGCGCGCCGACCGCCGTGACGGAGATACGACGACCCGGCAGCGGCCGGTGATCCAGGCCCTTGGGGGGGTTGCGCGGCTGGTCCGACATGCCTCTAGGCCGTTCCTGTCCGATACACCGCGACCGTTCCGTTCGCCAGATCGACCGCATACACCTTCCCCGTAGTGTTGTTCGCTGCCACCGCGGAGAACTGGCGGGGCGCGCCGACCGGGTCCTGCGGCAGCAGCGTGCCGCCGTCGACCGGCCCGAGACCGCCCGGCGCACTTTGTGCGAAGAAGATCCTGTTGAAGTTTCTCAGCACGGTCAACTGGTGCGCAATGTTCCCCCGGGCAGATGCACCTGCGCAGGCTGGTGCTTGCCCCGTGACCGTCGTCCCGACGATTCGGTCGATGCGGCCCCCATTACCGCTGCAGTTCGATCCACCGTTCAAGTGGACGTACACCGCCCCTGCCGCGGAGCTGTAGACCGCGACTTGGGCCGCGTAAGTCGTTCCCACTGGGTCGGTGATGTCTGTCGAAGTTCCGCCGCTGGGGTTGATCACGATCGTTGTCGCGACGGTTTTCCACTGACCCGACGGATCCGCCGGGTCCGGAACACACTTCCTGGTAAAGAGGTAGACCAGGTTGCGGCCGGGATCGACAGCGACGGTGCCACGAGCGCTGCCCCCAGCGAGGAAGTTCCCGGCGTTGGTGCCGCAGGCTTTCGTTGTCGGAAACTGCGCTATGATCCTGGCGTCGTGGGTCTGCGACGAGATGGCGAAGACACCGATGCCGGCATCGGCGCTCGCTCCGTTGCCGAAATTCGACTTTGCGAAATACACCGTGTGGTGCACAGCGTCAAAGGAAAAATCCATTCCCGTGCTTGTGCTCACGATTCCCCTGGCGGGCAGTGGGATCGGCGTCGCCGACGAACCCCCAGCCGGAATGTAGGCGACCGCCGGGGCGCTCGAGCCGCCGCCGCCGACGTAGACGTCGCCGTTCTCGGGAGAGACGGCCAGGCCATCGACGGTCGTCGTATAGCCGCTGACGCGGGTCACTTGATTGGCACTGGCTGTGTCGATGATCGCGACGCCGCCCGTACCTCCGACATAGACCCGCCCCGTGCCCTGATCGACCGCGATACGGGTCGGGCTCGACACAGCGCTGGAGACATCGACCGGATTACCGATCGGGGTGTCGGTCCTGCCGTCGATCACGGTCACGCTGTTGTTGTCGCTGGCCACGACATACACACGATTGGCCTTCTCGTCGACCGCGACGTCGGTCGCATTCGCGCCCACCGGGATCGCGTCCGCTCCGGACTCCGTCGGCGCGGAGGTGTCATAGAGCGTGAACGACGACTTCTCACCCCGGCCGCACTTGTTCTCCTCGCCGACCGACACCACGTTGTAGACCGGATCGCTCGACAACAGCCCGTCGGCTTTCAGATCATCGGCTGTCCCGTAATGTCCGTGCCGCGCGCAGTAGGACTCTTCCGCTGTCCGTAGCGTGGCCGCGTCCGCGGCGACCGCGCTCTTGCGGCCCTTGTCACCGATCCCCCTGACGGAGAACACCACGATGGCGGCAAGCACGCCGAGGATCACGATTACCACGAGCAACTCGATCAGCGTGAAACCGTCCTGACGTCTGGCACGCAACGAGAACAGCCGGTGATCCGATGTCATGACAGTCGCGGCTTCCTTCGATCGATGGGGCACCTTCGGTCCGAGCACGCGCGCGAGCCCTTGTCGCGTCACGACGTGCCCCGCCGCACGGGCTTGACGTCTTTGGGTTTCGGCAGATCCGGACACGCGATGCCGTTCCCGTCGTCGTCGAGGTGATTCGGGTCGGCCGGCGCGAAACGCAGGACGGCCTGCGCGTCCGCCTGGCTGGCGAAGTCCCGGCAGTCGTAGGCGTCACTGCCGTAACGCAGGAAGTAGCGAGCGTCGAAGGACCGCTCCGGCTGCGGGCACAGCGCGCTGCGAGTGTCGCCGGCGCCGCACTTGAAGTGCTGTGCGCGGCCTGCGACCGGTTTGGTGTCGCGTGGTCCCGGCAATCCGCGACACGCGACGCCGCCCCCGTCATCAAGGTGATTCGGATCGCCGGGGTTGGCCCGCAGCACCGCCTGGGCATCCGCCTGACTGGCGAAGTTGATGCACTCGAAGGAGTCGCCGTGGACGGCGTACTCCTTCGCGTCGAACACCTTGCTGTGCGGGCAGAGCGCGGTGCGCGGGGTGCCCGGCGTGCACCACTCGGGGTCGGACTTCTGGGCCGGAGCGGCCTCATCCGAACCGCCTCGCACAAGGGCCACGACGACCAGCGCCACCGCGACCACCGCGAGAACCAGCACACCCCACCTGATCGCGCGCGAGCGCGGCAGTCTGCTCAACAGTGCCATAACCCGTCTCTGCCCATCGTGCCGACGGCCCCTCCCTCGTGTCCCGCAGCGGGCCGATGGCGTGTCGCCGTTGACCCACTGCAGGCTGGATACGGGCATTACATGCGCGGCGAGCATGGTTGTCAACCGTTGACTACTGGGTTGTTGGGTGAGCACCATCTAGGCATGTGAGGCGCCGTCATGCCGGGAAACCATGCAAATGCCAGGATTTCTCTGGCGTTTGCCTGCTCCTGCCAGCAGGGTGCCTGTGCGGCAGCAGCCGCCAACCGGATCGATGAGGAGCAGCAGATGCAACGAAGGCCCAGACGCACTCGGAGCGCTCCGAGCTCCGGCCGCACCGCGAGACGCCGGATACGGAACGCGTTCGCGGTGGGCGCCCTCGCGACGGCGCTGATCGCCGCCTCGGTACCGACAGTGTTCGCCACGACCAATTCGCAGGTCGGTGTCGCGAACAACATGTATCCCGCGGCGAAGGACATGAAGGCCGCGATCGAGTCGCGTGAGTCGTTCACGGCGTTCACAGCGAATGCCGCATCGCAGATCGGCGGGTTCTGGAACAAGCCGGCGATCGATACGTCGACGATGCGGGGGATCACCTCGGGAAGCCTGCGTCAGCAGCTGAAGAGCGCTGGCCCCTACACCACGTGCGATCCGTCTTCGTCGAACAACTGCGTCAACGGGCCGTTGCGCATCGACGCGTTCCTGTCGGCGGACGAAGCCAACGTGAACGCTGTCATCCCGACCACGGATGGTGGGACGTGCACGGCGAGCGGGAGCATCGAGTGCAACGGCGTGCTCTCGAGCAAGTATCCCGTGGCGATCGGGCACCTGGCGATCTACAGCTGTAGCGGCAGCTGGGCGGGCTCGACTCACGGTGACGACCCCTCCAACGCCGGGAGTCCGCCGCTGGCGTTCGGCGCGGACGCCAATGGCAGCGGCAACGGCAAGCCACAGTCGCCTCGGTGTGACGCCTCGCCGGTCTCCGGTGGCGCGCCCACGACGATATCGGGGGTGGTGAGCTGGCTCGCAACGAGTGGGCACCGGATCGCGGTCGCCGACCCGGCTTCCGCGCCGTTCGGTGCGGCGTCCAAGCAGGCGTTGACACAGAACGGATTCTCCTGGGTTACCAGCGGGGCGGGGCAGAACGTGTTCACCGGAAGCGCGTGCGACAGCGCGGGGACGGCGTGCAAGGTGCGCCTGGAATCAGGGATCAGCCAGGTGCGTGGCGCGGTGACGGCGAATGCCGGCGGGAACACCCAGCTGGGCCTTGTCGCGAAGTCGAACGTCATGCACGTGAGCTGGACATCGAGTTCGCTGAACGGCACCACGGGCAATGATCCCAACACATGGACCGAAGTCAATCCGAGCGCCTACTCCGGCTACGGGGACATCCAGCAGTGGGGCGTCGCCCTGAGTGGCGGCAACACCGGCGCAGCGGCCGCCTGGGACGACCTGTTCAATAGCTGGTGGGACACCGACACCACCATCCAGTCGACCCTCGCCGCCTACGGTTACTAGGCGATCTGGAGCACTAGGCGACGGACCGTCGGCCAGGCACGAACACCGACCGCCGACGGTCCCGGTTCGCCGGTCCTCGTCGGCGGTCCCGCAGTCGCTCGGCGACAGGAGGGCTGAATCAGGCTTCCCGCGGCGAAGCCGACTCCCGCTCGTCTTCTGTACGGAAGATCCACTTGCCCGCGCCTCGCGCACCTGAGCGCGACGGCCTGTTCAACAGCGCCTCAGCACAACACTGTCCATCGTGCCGCAGGCCGGCGGCAGGCCGGACAACCCGCACTGCGTACGCTGCGGAAGTTGCCAACTGGGCGTCGGTTCAAGCCACGCCGTCGGGCCATGGACGCCGGCGGGATCTGTGACCACTGGCACGGGCACTTCGCCGATCGGCGGCCGTACTGCCGAAGTGCGTCACCCACTCTTGTTCATCAGGCCCTGAGGAGGGGCCTCACCCATGAACAGATCTCTACGTCGGCACCTCCACACGGACGGCCGCTCAGTTGCGGTCACACGTGGCCGGTCACACCGAGTCCCGGCGATCGTCTTCGCGGTGGTGACCGTCGTCATAGCCGGCAGCCCGGCCTCTGCGGCCGTCGCCGACACGACCGGCTTCGGTACCGCGGTGAACCTCGACAACAACGGCCGCGGCAGCTCCGCCGTTGCGATCGGCGATCTCAACGACGACGGGATACCGGACCTCGTGACGGCGATCCGCGCCGAGGGCCTCGGCGTGTTCCTCGGCTTGGGCGGCGGCAGCTTCGGCGCTGTGACGAAGTACGCGGCGCCGACCACCTCGTCGAGCGTCATTCTCGGCTCGGCAGTGATCCGCGACGTCAACGGCGACGGCCACATGGACGTCATCAGCCAGGACTCGCGCGGCAACGTCGCTCTGGTCTGGCTCGGCGACGGCTCCGGCGCTCTCGGCGCCGGAACGGCGGTGCAGCTCAACCCGACGCCCGGATGCGACAGCACGGGCGACAACCCGTGTGTCGCGCGCTTTCCGACCGACGTCGCCGTGGGCGACTTCGACGAGGACGGCAAGCCGGATCTCGCGACATCCAACGCGAACACGAACAACGTCTCGGTACTGCCCGGAGGCGGCGACGGCACATTCGGCGCGGCGACGCGGTTCGGACTGGGCGGTGGTAGCAGCCCCCAGGGCGTCGAGGCCGCCGATCTCAACGGTGACGGCCATCTGGATCTCGTCACCTCGAACTCGTCGACCGGCACGCTCTCCGTGCTGCCGGGCGACGGGCACGGAGGCTTCGGCACGGCGTCGAGCGTCTCGGCCGGGGTGGCACTGCCGTCCAAGTTCAAGCTCACCGACGTCGACGAGGACGGCAAGCTGGATGCCGTCGTCGTGGCGCCCGGTTCGCTGGGGCGCGTCGCTGTCCTGCTCGGCGACGGGGCGGGCGGGTTCGGCACCGCGAGCGTCCTGTCGGCGGGCACGAACCTCAGCTCCGTGTCGGTGGCCGACCTGAATGGCGACGGTCACGCCGACCTGGCCGTCGCCAGTGCCGGTTCGGACGAGGTCGTGGTGCTCGAGGGCGACGGCACCGGTACGTTTGGCAGCCCGCTCGCTTTCGGGCTGGGCGGCGGTGACAACCCGCAGGCCATAGTGACAGCCGACCTCGACGGCGACGGTCGTCCCGATGCCGCCACGGCCAACATCAACAGCTCGGCGATGTTCGTCAAAGACGCGTCGGTGCTGCTCAACACGACGAACCGGCCGCCGACGGCCGCGAACGAGTCGTACAGCCACGTCGGGGCGGACACCCCGCTCGTCGTTGGCGCCTCCGGTGTCCTCGGCAACGACACGGACGCCGACGGCGACACGCTGACGGCGTCGGTCGTCACCGGGCCGGCGCACGGCACCCTCACGCTCGACCCGAACGGCTCGTTCAGCTACCAGCCCGCCGGCGCCTACGCCGGAAGCGACAGCTTCACGTACAAGGCGACCGACGGCACGGACGACTCGAACGTCGCGACCGTGACGATCAGCGTCTCGCCCGGCTGTCACGGTCTCGCCGCCACGATCACCGGCAACGGGGTCGTGACCGGCACGAGCGGCGCCGACGTGATCGTGACCGGCAACGGGAACGACAGTGTCAGCGGCAATGGCGGCAACGACACGATCTGCACGTTCGCCGGCAATGATGCCGTGTCAGCCGGCAACGGCGACGACTACATCGACGGCGGTGACGGTCCCGACGCCGTCAGCGGCGGTGACGGCAGCGACGTCGTCCATGGCGGGGCCGGGAACGATGCGCTCTCCGGTGGCTCCGGCGACGACACCGTGGTCGGCGACGCCGACAGCGACACCCTCGCCGGCGGTAGCGGCACGGACGTCTGCGCCGGCGATGCGAACGGCGGCCCGACGCTCCCGGGGACGGATTCGATCGCGTCCGGCGGCTCCTGCGAGACTGTCGTCGAGGTGCCGTAGCCAACGAGCCGTTTCCGGCGGCGGTCCGGGAGATGCTGACGCGCGTCGAGGGCTCGGCGATCGCGATGACGCGATGTCCGAGCCCGTCTCGCGGGCACACGCGCATCGTCGAGCAGTGCGCGTGACACGCGCGCGGCGATGATGTGGACTACCGGGGGGAGGGAGGGCGGCCACGAGCGCGACGTCAGCCGGCCTTGACGGTTCTCCGCGCCGAGTCGACGTCGACGGCGTCGAGAAGGCGGCGCGCGGCGCGGACGTGTTCCAGCCGCCAGGCGTAGATCGCGCTGACAACGTGGTTACCGGCATGCTCCTTGGTGCGCAGCGACTCCTCGATCTCGTCCATGACGACCCGTTGACGCTCCACCAGGCGAGCCGGGCTGGCGCCGCGGCGCTGGAGCAGCAGTAGCTTGCTCGTGAGGTCGGCGCGGATGTCGCGCAGGTGGGCCACGGGTTCGCCGAGCCACCGGCTGACCTCGGTCTTCGCCGAGCGGGTGGCGGCGTAGATCATGCGCTGCGGTCCGCGATCGCTTTCCTCGACTCCGACCGCCGTGATCAGCCCGCGCTCGGCCAGCCGCGTGATCGACCGGTAGACCATGGGGCGCGAGATGTACCAGAACTCACCGATTTCTGTGCCCTTTGCGGTAAGGGCTGCGACGGCGAATCCGTGGCTGGGTCGTTCGGCCACGAGCGCGAGCACAATCCACTCGGCCAGCGGCAGATCAGGTTGTTCCATGGTAACTAGGGTAGGGGGCATCGCTGGTGGGCGCGATGTCGGCCGAGCATGGAGTTCGAAAAGGGCTCAAATGGGACCGGGTCCCGAGAGCGCGGACCGATCGGTCCGGCCGAAGACCGCGCGATACGGCGGTGTCCCCGGGGTTCGCGGCGCTGGAGGCCCGCTGACGGCGTCGCGGGCCCGTTGGTAGCCAGTGGTTGACGTCCGGCCCAGGGATCACAGTCGGTGGCTGATCGCGGCGAGCGGCGGACCCATCGCGTACGGGTCGCCCAGGCTCTCGTACCAGTGCACGACGGGAGCACCGACGAGGAGGGCGGCGATGGCGCCGACGGCGAGGAACAGACCGAACGGGAGGCGGGTACGGCGCGTCGCTCGCCCCGCCGCGATGAGCGTGATGCCCACGAGCAACCCGGCGGCGCTGCCGGCCAGCAGCGCGAGAACGAGGTACCACGGACCGAGCCAGCCCAGCCCGGTGCCGAGCAGGCCGGCCAGGCGCACGTCGCCGAATCCGAGCCACGGCGGCCGCACCCGGTGCAGGGCGAAGAAAGCGGCGAACGCGCCCGCTCCGCATGCCGCGGTCACGCCGAGCCGGTGCCACTGGCCGGTGACCACCGCGGCCACGAGCAGACAAGCAGCGGTGAGCCCGAGGGTCGGGTAGACCAGCCGCCGGGGGAGCAGGAACTGTTCGGCGTCGCAGGCGGCCAGGGCCAGCAGCCCCGAGGTGAAGACCAGTTCGGCCGGGAGTGTCTCCGAGCGGCCGAAGCGCAGTGCCTCGGCGAGGAACAGGATCGCGGTGAGCGCTTCGATCAGCGGGTAGCGCGCGGGGATGGGGGCCCGGCAGGCGCGGCAGCGCCGGCCCAGCAGGAGCCAGGAAACAATGGGGATGTTGTCCCGGGCCGCGATCGGCGTGGCGCATCGCGGGCATGCGGACCGGGGCCGTACGACCGAGCGGCCGTCGGGCACCCGGGAGACGGCGACGTTGAGGAACGACCCCACCGCGAGCCCCAGCAGTCCGATGATCACGACAAGTGCGGGTGGCATGGGTGCCATGGTGCCGTACCGTGCGCGCCGGTCGCTACGGGTGCGTCGCGAGCGGTACGGACCAGCGCTTCAGGCCTCCGTTCCCCTCGCCGCGATCGGCCTCGCCAGCCGCAAGATGACTTGCACGTGCGGTAGTTGGGGGTTGCCGCAGGCCACCGAACGCGGCTCGCCAGGTGGCGCTCGGGAGGCCACCCGGCGAACTCGACCGTCTGGCGACCGGCGGCCCGCGACGCCCTGCGGGGACTCCCGTATCAGGTGCAGGGGTTCGCCTGGCCGCTCGGGAGTGTGGCCTTCGCCGTGATCGTGTACGTGTTGCCGCTCGGAGCGACGTCGTACCAGACGGAAGCACTGGACAGGAAGCCACCGTCCACCAGTTGGGTCATGGTGCCGTACGTGCTGCGGTTGTCGCTCGCGAAGTACGCCTCTTCGGCGGTCTGGACCGTGGACTTGTCGGTCTTGCACGCCGAGCCCTGGCCCTTGTCGTTGATGCCGCGGACGGAGAAGACGACGATGGCGGACAGGATGCCGAGGATCACGATGACCACGAGAAGCTCGATGAGTGTGAAGCCGCCCTCCGTCGTCTCGGTCGGTGCACGTCTTCGCTGGCGCGACTTGCCTTGCGGGTGTGTGAACATCCGTCTCCATCCAGGGCGACCGGTGCAGGCGAAATCGAGCGATAGTAACAGATTGATTAATCAGCAGTAGACTACTCAGCGGGTGCTGCGCTCACAAGAGTTGGCTCCGGTGTTCGCCACGTCGAAGACGCGGATGACAGCGTGGTGGCGTGATGTAGTATGCGGCTGACTAATCAGCAGCTGACAGTGCTGCGGATGCGCTCGCGGCGAATGACCGGCCGTTGTTCTGGATGCGCGAAAGGGGTGGGTTCCTTGGCGAATCGCCGGCTTCTCCGGCGCCGCGCGGCGACAACAGGCCCTGCGGGCGAAGACGGTACCCTGCCCGACGGAACGCGGGACCCGGCGCGGTCTCCGGTCCCGGCGGGCGAACCGGTTCCGGCGGGTGATCCGGTCCCCGCGGAGGCACCGGCACCGGCACGGGCCGCGACGTCCGGCGCGGACCGGTCGTCGGCACCAGGGCAGAAGCGGCCGCGTATCGGGGAACTGCTTGTGGGGCGCGGCCTGTTGACCCCGGCACAGGTGGACGAAGCGCTCCTGCAGCAGTCGGCGTCGGGCAAGCAGCTCGGCGCGCTGCTGGTCGAACTCGGCATGGTCGACGAGCGGGCACTGATCGAGGCCCTGTCGGTTCAACTGGACGTCCCGGTCGCCGACTTACGCCAGAGCGAACCCGATCCCGAGGCGGCCGCCCGGGTGCCGGAGGCGTTGGCCCGCTCGCTGGGCGTCGTCGCGGTGCGGCGGACCGAGGGCACGCTGCTGATCGCGGCGGGCGACCCGGGGGACCCGCGCGTGCTCGACGAGGTCGGCCGGGCCGTCGCGCCGGACCGGGTACGGTTGGCGATCGCGGCCCCCTCGGACATCCGGCGCTCCATCGACAGCACCTACCGGGCGCTGGCCGGTGTCGGCAGCCTGGTCGAAGCCTTCGAGGCGACCGAGACCGGCCGCAACGCCGACTCCGGGGCCAGGGTGGTGAGCGAGGACGCCCCGGTCGTGCACCTGGTCAACCTCATGCTGACCCAGGGACTGCGCGACCGGGCCTCGGACATCCACATCGAACCGCACGCCGACCGGGTGCGGGTCCGGTACCGCATCGACGGCGCGCTGCACGACGTGCTGAGCCTGCCGGAGCGCATGGGCCCGTCTGTGGTCAGCCGGATCAAGATCATGGCCAACATGAACATCGTCGACCGGCGGCGCCCGCAGGACGGGCAGCTCACCACAGCGATCGACGGCAGGCCGGTCGACATCCGGGTCGCCACCAGCCCCACCATCTGGGGTGAGAAGGCGGTGCTGCGGCTGCTCGACAGCAACCGCACACTGCTGCGGCTGGCCGAACTCGGCATGCCCGCCGCGACCTACGAACGGTTCTCCTCCCTGCTGCGCTCCCCCTACGGCATGGTTGCCTGCGGCGGACCGACCGGCAGCGGCAAGACGACCACCCTGTACGCCACGCTCGGCGAACTGAACCAGAGCGAGCGCAACATCACCACCATCGAGGACCCGGTGGAGTACGTCTTCCCGTCGGTCAACCAGATCCAGATCAACGACCAGGCGGGCATCACGTTCGCCACCGGGCTGCGCGCGATCCTCCGGCAGGACCCCGACGTGATCCTGATCGGCGAGATCCGGGACGCCGAGACGGCGCGGATCGCGGTCGAGTCCGCCCTCACCGGCCACTTCGTGCTGTCGTCCATCCACGCCGGCGACGCCTGCTCCGCGCTGCACCGGTTCACCGACATGGGCATCGAGCCGTTCCTGGTCACCTCCACGGTCGCCGGGGTGGTCAGTCAGCGACTGGTGCGGCGGATCTGCGACCAGTGCCGCGAGCCTTACCAGCCGGGCGTGGACGAACTGGCCTTCTTCGCCGAGGCCGGCGGATCGACCGACGCCGGTTTCTGGCAGGGCCGGGGCTGCAACTTCTGCTCCCGGACCGGCTATCAGGAGCGGATCGGCGTCTTCGAACTCCTCGTGATGAGCGACGCGGTCAAGCAGCAGCTCGTCGAGAAGGCGCCGATCGAGAGCCTGCGCAAGGCCGCCCGCGAGCAGCACATGGACAGCCTTCTGGACGGAGGCGTCCGTCTGGTGGAGGAAGGGACCACGACCATCGCCGAGATCATGTCCAGCGTGTACGTGGTCTAGTGCCCGGCCTGGATGCCGCACCCGGACTCTGACGACGCGAACCCCTGACACCGGAAACCAGGAGAGCATCGGCATGGCCACCTTCAAGTACGTCGCGGTCGGCCCGGACGGCAAGCGGGCTACCGGCGTGCTCACGGGCTCCAGTGTCGACGGCGTGACCGACAGCCTGGCCCGGCAGGGCTACGACGTGCGGTCGGTCAAGGCCGCGGGCCGCAACCTGCTGCAGCTCGAACTCACCGCGGAAAAGGTCAACCTGGTCGAACTGAGCAACTTCTCCCGCCAGATGGCCGCCTTCATCAAGGCCGGAGTGCCCATCCTGGACGCCCTGGAGATCATCCGCGCCGAGACCAGGGACAAGAAGCTGGGCAAGGTGCTCGCCGACGTCATGGACTCGCTGCGCTTCGGCGAGAGCTTCGCCGTCGCGATGTCCGCCCACACCAAGGCGCTCCCGCCGTTCTACATCTCCGTCCTCCGCTCGGCGGAGGCGACCGGTGAACTCGACGTGGTGATGGCCCAGTTGGCCCGCTACATCGAGCGCGACGTCGAGGGCCGGCGCAGCATCCGCTCCGCCTTGACCTATCCGAGCCTGGTGATGGGGCTGGCTGTCGCCGTCGTCCTCGTCCTCGTTATCTTCGTGCTGCCCCGTTTCAAGCTGTTCTTCGAGTCCTTCCACGCGCAACTGCCGCTGCCGACGCGGATCCTGCTCGGCTTCACCGACTTCGTCACGGTCTGGTACCCGGTCATCGCCGGTGTGCTCCTCGTGCTCGCCGCGACACTGATCGCCGTTCTGCGGACCGAGCGGGGACGGGTGCTGCGCGACCGCTTCCTGCTGGCGATGCCGGTGGTCGGCGACGTGGTCCGCTTCATGGTCATCGAACGGTTCTGCCGCATCCTCACCTCGATGATCAAGGCCGGCGTGCCCATCCCGGAGGCGCTCGGCCTGGCCGGCGCGGGCGCCAACAACCTGGTGTACGAGCGGTCCATCGAGACGGCCCAGAAGGAGATGCTCGAAGGCGGCGGCATCTCCCGGCCGATCGCCCGCACCAAGCTGTTCCCCGGGGCGGTCACCCAGATGATGCGCGTGGGGGAGGAGACCGGGACCCTCGACGACCAGCTCGAGAACGTGTCGGAGTTCTACGAGAAGGAACTGCAGCACAAACTCAAGCGGATGACCAGCCTGTTCGAGCCGATCGTGGTGATTATGGTCGGGGTCGTCGTGGGGTTCGTGGCCATCGCCCTCGTCTCGGCGATCTATGGCGTCTACAACCAGGTCAACGTCCAGTGACCGGCCCGGACCGACGTCCCATGGCCGGCCCGGCACGCCATCCGCGGCGCCGACGCGGCGAAGAGGGCGAGACCCTGGTCGAAGTGCTCGTCGCGGTGGTGCTCATGGGTGTCGCCTTCGTGGCCATCCTCGGGGGCATCGGCACCGCGATCATCAGCTCGCTCACGCAGGCGAAGGTGACCAGCGCCGACTCGTTCATCCGCAGCGCCGCCGAGAGGGTCGTCAGCGACCCGTACGTGTCCTGTGCCAGTGGTTACGCGACTCCGACGCCGCCGGACGGGTACACCGTGACCGTCGAGATCGAGTACTGGGACGGGGTGGGTGCGTTCGGCCGGCCCTGCCCGGCGGCCGACACCGGAGTGCAGAAGGTGACGCTCACCGTGCACGCGACCGGCCCCCGCCCCGTCAGAGACGCGACGCTCGAAGTGGTCAAGCGGGAGTCGATGCCGTCGTGACGACGCAACGGCCGTCCGGGCGCGCGGAGTCGGGGTTCACCCTGATCGAGTTGCTGGTCACGATCGTCGTCGTGGGCCTCATCGGGACACTGCTGGGCAAGGCGATCATCCTCGGACTGCGGTTCACCGCGGGCACCGAGAAGCGGGTGGCCGCCACCAGCGCGGTGGGCACCCTCGACCGCTACTTCTACGGCGACGTGCAGAGCGCGGACGACGTCACGACCGGCCCCGCGTGCGGCGTTGCCGACGTGATCGTCCACCTGAGCCGGCCCGGCACCGACGTCGTCTACACCTACGACCGGGCGACCGGCGCCCTCGACCGGGTCAAGTGCACGGACGCGGGCGTCGTCACCACGCCGCTGGGCCGGTTCGACAACGCCGCGTCCACCCCTGCGGTGACGCTGAGCTGCGGTGCCGAGATCTCGTGCACCCCGCCCACGGAGGTGACGCTGACCGTGCGGAGCGACCTCGCCGCGCCCCCGACGACCCTCACCGCCGTCCGGCGATCGAGCGCGTCATGACCGGCCGCCCGGATCCGCGCCGCCTGATTCCGCGTCGCCTCGATCCTCGCCACCCGGCCCCGCGCCGCCCGCGCGACGACGAACAGGGCGCGACACTGATCCTCGCGCTGGTCTTCGTCGTCGTCTTCAGCCTGGTCACCGTGTCGGTCCTGGCCTTCGCCGGCACGGGCCTGAAAGCCGCGAGCGTGTACGTCGACCAGGGCAAGCGTGCCTACAGCGCGGACGGTGCCACGCAGCTCGCGATTTCGAACTTCTCGCAGGGCAACCCGTGCGCCGACTACACTGCCCCGCCGATCAACGGCCGCCAGATGATCGTCCACTGTGACCCGCTCAACGCGTCTTCCGTCACCACGCGCGCGACCCAGCCGCAGGACGCGCTGCGCAGCCTGGGCAAGGCGGCGAAGGACGGCATCGACGTGAGCACGCACGGCCTGCGCGTGCAGGGCAGCGTGTTCTCCCACTCGGACATCACCACCGGCGCCGGCGCATCGATGGTGGTGTCGGGCGACGTGTCCGCCGTCGGCGACTGCTCCGGTGCCGTGACCCAGAGCCGGCTGCCCCCGACCCAGCCGCCGTACGCGCACGACTGCGCCGACGACACCCCGCCCGCCCCCGCCGACGAGGTCGTGGGCGCCGACCCGGACTACACCCCGCCCGCCACGGCCGTCCCGGTCCGTCAGACGGTGCCCCCCTGTCCTGAAACCGGCTCCTGGCTGGTGCGGTTGAAGCCCGGCTACTACGACGACGCCCGCGCCCTCACCCGCCTCACCGGTGGCGACTGCCACGACGCCGTCGTGTGGCTGCAACCGGGCTTCTACTACTTCGACTTCACCTTCACCGGCGGCACCGCGCTCTGGACGGTCGACGACCCCACGGTCAGCGTGGTCGGCGGTACGCGGGCAGGCTGGGATCCCGGGGCTCCCGCCCGCCCTGCCGTCCCGGACCCTGGCGGTTGCGACAGAACGCGGCCCGAAGGCGTCGAGGTCATGATGGGCGGCGGCAGCCGGCTCCAGGTGGACCGTGGACACGTCGAACTGTGCGCCCCGGTGGCCCCGGACGCGCAGCAGGTGGCGGTGTACGGGGTCCAGCCACCGAAGCCGTCACACGCGCTGAAACCGACAGTGGTGGTCACGAACACCGGCTTCACCGATCCGGGGCATGCCCTGACCAGCGGCGAACGGCCGACCCTGCCCGGGTGTGCGCGGCCGACGGGCACCGCCGGCTGCACGTCCGACGCCGTCCTCGACCCGACGGGACGTCGCGCGGCCTCGATACGGTTCGCCGGCTTCACCCCGCAGGTGCCCCCCGGCTCGGTCGTCACCGGCGCGACGCTGCGCGTCAGGCACGAGGACGACGGCGATCTGACCGCCCCGGGCGCGGTGACCGTCACCGCCGCCGTCGGCGAGGACACCTGCCGCACCGGCGACCTGCCCCGGCACACGGCGCTCGCCACGGATCCCCCGGTCGACCTGCTGGGCGCGTGCGGGCTCAGCGACCCGGCCCGGATCACCGGCCTGACCGTGACCTACGCCGCCACCCTGGACACCGGCGGCACCACCGCCACGGAACACCTGGACGGCATCTGGCTGGAGGTCGCCTACCGCACACCGACCACGTTCAAGCCGACCGCCGTGACCGCCTCGACCGGATTCACCGCCACCGGCACCACTCCCGGCGACGCTCTGGAGATCGGCGAACAGCCGACAGCGCTGGTGGCCGGCGCCGACCTCACCACGGCGGCCCCGTCCGCGTCGGTCACCCTGGCCGGGTTCGGCCGGCCGCCCTTGCCACCGGGGTCGACGATCGACTCCGCTGTGCTGCGGGTGGCCCACCAGGAGACCGGCGACGCGGCGGCGCCCAGAATCGACGTCACCCCCACGGACGGCGGCGGCAGCTGTACCGGCCTGCCGCTCACCGCGCGGGCCGGCCTGGGCGACGACCGCGTCGACCTGAAGGCCTGCGGCATCACGACCCCCGCCCAGCTGACCGGCCTGACCGCGACCTACCGGGCCCGACTGGACGCGGGCGGCACCACGGGCGCCGATTCCCTGGACGGCATGTGGCTCGAGATCGTCTACGACCCGCCGCCGCCCCGGCCGGCGACGAGCGCGGAGTCGACGACGTTCGTCCCCGCAGCCGACGCCGAGGCGATCGACGGCACCAAGACGGCCCACGCCACACTCGACCCGGTCACCACGCCGACCGCCACCATCGACCTCGGCGGTTACGACACCCCCGCGCCGGCGCCCGGCTCGGTCCTGGACGGGGCCCTGCTGCACGTCGCGCACCGCGACGACCCCGGGACGGCCGGAGGACCGCCGCCGAAGGCCGCGGTCACCCTGACCGGGCCCGGCCTGCCCCGCTCCTGCACCACCGCGCAGAATCTCGCCGAGCACCAGGACTCCCTGGCCACCGACACCGTGGACCTGGTCGCCGCCTGCGGGCTGACCGACCCCGCCCAGCTGACCGGCCTGGTCGTGACCTACACCGCCACCCTCGGCGCCGGCAGCACCACCGCCACCGATCAACTCGACGGCGTCACCCTCGAACTGTCCTACCGCCCCCCGGTCCCGGTCCGGCCCACCGAGGCGATCAGCACCGCGACGCCCACCGCCGCGGCGTTCCTCGACCCGAAGGACGCGCAGGCGATCGACACCACGACCTCGACCGCGACGCTCACCACGGCCACCCCGTCGGCGTCGATCCGGCTCGGCTCGTTCACGATGCCGCCCCTCCCGGCGGGGGCGGTGATCGACAAGGTCGTGCTGCGCGTGTCGCACCAGGACGACGACACCACCCCGGCACCCCCCTCGCCGGCGGAGCCGCCCACGACCGCGCTGACCGTCTCCGGCACCGATACCGCCTGCGACGCGAACCACGCCCTGACCGCCCATGCAGGGGCACTCGGTGTCGACGTGGTCGACCTCGGCGCCTGCGGGGTCAAGACGGCCGACCAGCTGTCCGAGCTCGCCGTCGACTACGCGGCGAGGCTGGCCACGGGCAGCAGCACCGGCGCCGCCGACCATCTCGACGGCGTAGAGTTCGACATCGTCTTCCGGGCCCCGTCCCTCAGGCCCCTGTCCGGCTGCCTCACCACGGACGCCGGTTGCGCGGTGCTGAAATCCACCGACGACGCCGACACTGCCACCCAGCACAGCCGCCTGGTGATCAACGGCACCGTCTACGCGCCGACCGCCGCCGTCGACCTGTCGATGAGTCAGGTCGGCTCACAGGTCGTCACCCGGGGCATCATCGCCCGGGCCATCGATCTCGGCATCAGCCCGGCCGCCGGATACCTCCGCCCGGTGATCGGCATCCCACCGGAGCCGGTGCTGTTCACGGCCTATCCGGCCGTGATCGCGAAACCATCGTCGGTCACCGCGATCACCGGGTTCACGCCCCCGGCTCCTGGCGCGCCCGTCGACGTCACGGATGCCACCCTCCACGGCGGTGGCCATGCCTCCCTCACGCTCGGCGGCTACGACCGGCCGCCACCGGCCACGACCGGACCGCTCGACCACGTCGTCCTGCGGGTCGCCCACCACGACGACGGCGACGTGGAGTCGGTGAAGGTGTCGGTGGATTTCACCGGCAGCACCTGCACCGGCGTCAACTCACTGGAGGTACCGATCCGTCTCGGTGCGAGCGGCCCGGTGACCGACCAGGTCGACCTGGCACCGTGTGGCCTGACCAAAGCCTCCCAGTTGGCCGGGCTGACCGTGACCTGCACCGTCACCGCTGGGAGCGGCGGCGCGACCGAGCACCTCGGCGGCACCCGGATCGACCTGCTGTCCGGCCCGCTGGTCCAGGCCGCCGTGTCCTTCGACGGCCACGCCGCCACCGTCAAGCAGTGGACGGTCCTGCCATGAGCGAGCACACTACCTCGGAGGCCACCATGTCCGGGCCGAGTTCCGCGATCATCGACCACCTGCTCGGCGAGCTGTGGGAGCGGGGCGGCAGCGACCTGTTGCTCACCGCCGGATCGGCGCCGTTCCTCCGCGTCGACGGCGCCTTGCGCCCGGTCGAGGGGGCTGCGCTGACCGAGCCGGAGGTCGATCGCCTGGTGACCGGGGTGCTGGGCGGAGAACTCACCGAGCGGTTCCGCCGGGAGAAGCAGGTCGATTTCGCGTTCAGCTGGGGGGAGAAGGCCCGGTTGCGCGGCAACGCCTTCGTGCAGCGCGGCGCGTCGGCGCTGGCGCTGCGGATCATCCCGTTCGACGTGCCGTCGGCCGAGCAGCTCGGGCTCCCTGCGGCCGTCATCGGGTGGGCGGGCCTGCCGCGCGGGTTCGTGCTGGTCACCGGGCCGACCGGGTCGGGGAAGTCGACAAGCCTGGCGGCGCTCCTCGACCACGTCAACACGCACCGGTCGGTGCACATCCTCACCATCGAGGACCCGATCGAGTACCTGCACCGGCACAAGCGCTCGGCGGTCAACCAGCGCGAGGTCGGTACCGACACCGACTCGTTCCCCGCCGCTCTGCGCTCGGCCCTGCGCGAGGATCCCGACGTGGTACTCCTCGGCGAGATGCGCGACCCGGAGAGCATCTCCGCGGCCCTGACCATCGCCGAGACCGGGCATCTGGTGTTCGCGACCCTGCACACCAACGACACCTCGCAGACGCTGGACCGCATCGTCGACGTGTTTCCCGCCGAGCAACAGCCGCAGATCCGGCTGCAGTTGGCGCACACTCTGGTAGGCATCCTCAACCAGACGCTCATCCCCCGGACCGGCGGGGGCCGGGTGGCCGCCTTCGAGGTGCTGGCGGGCACGTCGGCGATCCGCAACCTGATCCGCGAGGGCAAGACCCGTCAGATCCGCAACATGGTCTCGACCGGCCACCGTGACGGCATGCGGACCCTGGAGACCAGCATCAACGCCCTCGTCGCGGCAGGCACCATCGCCTACGAGGAAGCCGTGCTGCACACGGCCCACCCGGAGGACATCCAGCGGCCCCACGCCCGGGCCGTGCGCGCCTGACCGTCCGGTGGACCCTCCGGGAACGACTCCGCCGAAGTCCCGGACGTACCGTGCGTCGCCTGGGGAGAACCATCCATCACTCCGGTGTCCCCGAATCAGGACAGACTGTTCGTCCGGTCGGCACGGCGCAGCATCGGTACCGGCAGCGTCGCGTCGACGAACGCCTCCCGCGGGTGCGCCAGCTGGGGCAGGCCGACGGTCTCACGCCTGAGGAAGACAGCGAGGGTCCAGTCGAGGAAGACGCGGATCTTGCGGTTCGCGGTCGGCACCCGGCTGCCGTGGTAGAGGCGGTGGAACCACCAGGCGGGCCGCCCCTTGAGCCGGTACTTGCCGAAGAGGATGGCCACGCCCTTGTGCAGGCCGATGCTGGCCACAGCGCCGAGGTTCTTGTGGCGGTACTCCTTCTGCGAACCGCCGCGCAGCCGAGCCAGGATGTTGTCGGCGAGGACGAGGGCCTGGCGTACGGCGTGCTGGGCGTTGGGCGGACACCAAGCGCCCTCGCCCGCCGCGAGGTCGGGGACCTGCGCGTTGTCGCCTGCCGCCCAGACGTGTTCGAAGCCCCGGACCTGGAGGGTGGGGGTGGTGTCGATGTGACCACGGGGGCCGAGCGGGAGGCCGAAGTCGGCGAGGAGCGGGCTCGGCTTGACCCCCGCGGTCCAGACGATCGTGGCGGCAGGCGTCTCGATGCCGTTCTTCAGCATCACGTACTGGTCGACGCAGGAGTCCACCGAAGTGTTCAGGTGCACCTCGATGCCACGCTGTTCCAGTTTCTCCTTCGTCCAGACACCGAGGTCGGGTCCCATCTCGGGCAGGATGCGGTTGGCGGCCTCGACCAGGACGAAGCGCATCTCGTCGCGGCTCACGTCGCGGTAGTTCTCCGCCGCGTCGCGGAGCATGTCCTCGACTTCGCCGATGGCCTCGACGCCGGCGAATCCGCCGCCGACGAAGACGAACGTGAGTGCCTTGCGGCGCTCTTCCGCGTCCGTGGTGGAGGAGGCTCGGTCCAGCTGCCACAGGACGTGGTTGCGCAGACCGATGGCTTCCTCGACGGTCTTCAGCCCGATCGCGTGCTCCGCGAGACCCGGGATGGGGAACGTGCGCGAGACCGAACCGGTGGCGATGACAAGGTGGTCGAAGGCCAGCTCGTATTCGTCGCCGGCCGCTGGCACGACCGTCGCCGTCTTGAGAGCGTGGTCGACGGCGACCACGTGTCCGGTGACGACCTCCGCCCCCTTCAGGGCCGGGCGCAGCGGGGCGACGAGGTTGCGGGCGGCCACGTTGCCTCCGGCCGCTTCGGGCAGAAAGGGCAAGTAGGTCATGTACGAGCGAGCATCGATGACCGTGACCTCGGCCTCCTCCCTGCTCAGCTTCTTGAGCAGGCGCAGCGCGGTGTACAGGCCGACGTATCCGCCGCCGACGATGAGAATCCGAGAGGGCTTGGATGTCCTGGCGTGGGACATGGTGATTTCTTTCTCTGGAAGGTTCGACCGGTGCGGTCGCGAGACGGCTAGGGCTTGGCGGTACCGGTGGTGCCGGCGGCGGTGGAGCGGGTGACGAGGGCGTAGGCGACGCCGACCAGGAGTGCGCCGCCGACCAGGTTGCCCAGACCCACGAAGAGCAGGTCGTGTGCGAAGGCGGCGACCGTCACGCCGGGAACGTGTTCGAACAGGCCGAGCGAGAAGGTCGTCATGTTGGCGACGACGTGCTCGAAGCCGGAGCCGATGAAGGCCAGCAGACACCAGAAGATCAGGGCGATCTTCGCGCCGTCGGAGCGGGTCCGGCTGGCCGTCCAAAGAGCCAGACAGACCAGGAAGTTGCACAGCACACCCCGGAAGAACAGGGCCCCGGCGCTCTCGTGCATCTTCGACCTGAGCATGCCCGTCAACAGCGTGGTTCCAGGAGCGGCCTTGCCGGGAACGGCGACGACGCCCAGTACACCGGCGCGGTGTACGAGCCACGCGAAGACGACCGAGCCGATCAGGTTGCCGACGAAGGAAAGGACGATGACGCCGATCGCGGCAAGGACCGGCACCCGCCGTCGGGCGAGGCCCTGGGTCATCGTCAGCACGTTGCCGGTGCACAGCTCGGATCCGGCGAACACCACAAGGATCAGCGCCACGCCGAAGACCACGCCCTGGATCAGTCTGGTCCACGGGGAGTGCGCCGCGCTGAGCGGACCGGTGACCGTGATCAGCAACACCACGGCCACACCGATGAACGCCCCCGCCAGGGATGCGAGCACCAGAAAGCGCCCAGGGCTCCGGAGTCGGGACGCCTTGCTCTGCGCCGCGACTGCCTGCTGCTCCAGTGCGACATGAAGGGGAATGGGCACGTTGACTCTCTCGGTACTGGGGACCGCCGGGATCGGGCGTCCTGAATGTGTCCGCTCTCGGCGATCCGTGTGCCCTCGCTCCTGGGGACCCCCAAGGAGCCGACGGCCATGACGGGAACCGTCAAGCATTGTGTGCGGGACCGGCTTCACGAAAAGGCCGAAAGCAAGATAGGAGATATTTATGAGAGCGCATTTAATCAGCTCTGTCGGCAGCTCGTCCGAATTTTCCAGCAGAGCTCGTTATTCGCTGCCAGCACGCGTAGTCTGCTCAGGCAGAGTGCTGCACAGTGAAACACCGAGAGGCCGTCCTTCCTGAAGGTTCACCCCCTGGAAAAACGGCCTCTCGATTCAGCGTTTCTCAGTCCTACTTCTTGTCGCCCGCGGTGTAGGAGGCGGCGCCGGTGCCGGCGAGCTTGCCGCCGTCGACGATGAGGTACTCGTCGCGGATCGGGGTGCCGTCCAGGAAGGACTCCAGGATCTCCCGGGTGCCGGCCGCGTAACGGGCCTGCGCGGTCAGGGAGGTGCCGGAGATGTGGGGGGTCATGCCGTTGAACGGCATGGTGCGCCACGGGTGGTCGGCCGGGGCCGGCTGCGGGTACCACACGTCACCGGCGTAACCGCCGAGCTGACCCGACTCCAGGGCGCGCACGACCGCGTCACGGTCCACGATCTGGGCGCGGGCGGTGTTCACGATGTAGGAGCCCTTGCGCATGCTGTTCAGGAGCTTCTCGTCGAACAGGTTGATCGTCTCGGGGTGCAGCGGGGCGTGGATGGAGACCACGTCCACGTTCTTCGCGAGGTCCTGCGCGGTGGCGTGGAAGGTGAGGTTCAGCTCTTCCTCGATCTCGCGGGGCAGGCGGCGCTTGTCGGTGTAGTGGAGCTTGACGTCGAAGGGCTTCAGGCGGCGCAGGACCGCGACACCGATGCGGCCGGCGGCGATGACGCCGACGTCCATGCCCTCGAGGTCGTAGGAGTGGGAGACGCAGTCGGCGATGTTCCAGCCGCCCTCGGAGGCGATCTTGTGCGAGGGCAGGTAGTTGCGGACCAGGGACAGGACCATCATCACCGCGTGCTCGGCGACGCTGATGCTGTTGGAGTAGGTGACCTCGGCGACCGTGATGCCGCGGGCGATCGCGGAGTCCAGGTCGACGTGGTCGGAGCCGATGCCGGCGGTCAGCGCCAGCTTCAGCTTCGGGGCCTTCGCGATCCGCTCCGGGGTGAGGTAGGCGGGCCAGAACGGCTGCGAGATCACCACGTCGGCGTCCGCGAGGTGACGGTCCAGCTCCGAGTCCGGACCCTCCTTGTCGGAGGTGACGACCAGCTCGTGACCGCGGGACTCGAGGAACGCACGCAGACCCAGCTCACCGGAGACGCTGCCCAGCAGCTCACCCGGCGTGAAGTCGATCGCCTTCGGCGACGGCAGGGTCTGGCCACCCGGGTAGCCCTCGATCTTCGGCAGGTCGTTCCGTGCGTACTTCGGCGGGAAGCCCGTCTCGGGGTCCGGGTACAGAACACAGACAATCTTCGCCACGATATTCCTCCAGTCGGAAAACACGGAATCGGCTCCGGAATGTTTTTCCGGTTTCCGCGCTGAAATCCACACTCCACCCGCACCCCTGGCTGCGTCAAAGAAGCAGTCTCGGCCAGTTAATAGGCGGTGCCTATATGTTCAAAATTCAACATCCTGGATCGAGTGTCGTTGCGCGGCCGAGGCGTGACCCGCTACTGGCCTTTGTTCGTCAAGTAAATTGCGAGGAGCTTTAGTTGGGGAACCTGTCGCCGGCTACCTCCGTTCGTGCGCACCCCCTGACGGCTTTGGTGTGGGGAAGTCGCACCTCGGGGTGGACGCGTCCGCAGGGTGAGTCAAGTCACACGGCCCAAAGGGGTTCGTGAGATGCATATGCGAGGGAGTGGGGTAAGAAGTAGCCGCATCTGCGGCATCGAACGGATCAAAACCCATGCAGGTGCGGCATGAGATATGGCGTCACTGGAAGGTGGACGTGGGGTGCCCGGTGCGATCGTGGGTGCGACGTGCGGTGGCGAGTTCGCGGCGCGCACTCCATTACGTTTCCTGATTCGCTCTGAGTTTCTGCCTCGGGTGCGAATTCCGCTCGGCTCCTGAGGACGTCCCGTGCGGGAGGGGGCGGCACCGAACGCGGACGTCGGTGAACCAGTAGCCAGCCGGGATCAGGTCCACGGAGGCACAACCTGCTGCACCCCGAGGACGTGCGGACCCTGTCCAACAGGGTCGCGCCTAGGGAGCGTCTTGTCGATCACGTGTCGAGCCAGATGAGTGTGTTGGCGAGGGTGATCGCGGCCTGGTAGCGGTCGGGGTGTTTGTCGTAGCGGGTGGCGATGCCCCGCCATTGTTTGAGGCGGTGGAAGCAGCGTTCGACGACGTTGCGGCGGCGGTAGGCGGTCTTGTCGAAGCCGCACCGGCGTTCGCCGCGTCGTGCCCGGCCGGCTAGTCGGTCGATCCGTTCGGGGATGGTCGCCTTGATTCCGCGTCTGCGCAGCTAGGCGCGGAACGAGCGGGCCGAGTAGCCCTTGTCGGCCACGACCCGGTCCGGTCGGACCCGTGGCCGTCCGGGCCCGGACCGGGCGACGCGAATCGCGTCGATGACGGCTTCGGCCTGGGTGCAGTCGTTGCGGTTGCCGCCGGTGAGCAGGAAGGCGAGCGGTCTGCCGAGGCCGTTGCATGCGAGGTGGATCTTGGAGGTCAGCCCGCCGCGGGAGCGTCCGAGTCCGCGTTCTTCGAGCCCCCTTTGGCGGCGGCGTGCTGGTGGGCCCGAACGGTCGTGGAGTCGATGGCGACCAGCCAGTCCACCTCCGCCAAGGACTGGGCTGCTGCCAGCAGGCGGTCGAAGGTGCCGTCCGCGGCCCAGCGGGCGAACCGCCCGTGAACGGTCTGCCAGGGGCCGAACCTCTCGGGGAGGTCCCTCCAGGGCAGGCCGGTGCGGAACTTGAACACGATGCCCTCGAGCACCTGGCGGTGATCCCGCCACCGGCCACGAGCCCGGCCCACGGGCGGTAACAACGGCTCGATCACCGTCCACGCGGCGTCAGATATCTCCCCATCCCTCACGACCAGACCAACGATCGGATGATCGGAAAGACGCCCCCTAGGGACTGAACACGGAATTGGTGCCCTACCGCTCGGCGAGAGGCAGGGCACCAATTCCACGTCTGCTGGTGTCCGCCACTGTGGGTTGCGTCGCTGAGGAAGCAGTGGCCTGATCTCCAGCCCCGGGGAGGATGGAGTCTTAGCGGTGGTGGCTTCGGTCAAGGGGTGGCCAGTCGCAGCGCCGGGATCGGGGTGAGGGCCAGCCGGATCGGCGGCAGGATGAGTAGACAGGTGGCGAGAGCCAGGGTGGTGTGCAGGCCCAGTGCGGTGCTGGCGTAGCCCGCGAGGAGGGCAGCGAAGGGACGGAGCCCGAACGCGGTCCACTGGCCGGTTGCTTGCATGCGGCCTTGCATGCCGGGCGTGCAGGCATGCTGGCGCACGGTGCGCTGGGTCAGGCCATGCGTCACCGCGCCGAAGAGTTGCACGAACAGGCCGCAGCCGACCCAGAGTTGTCCGGCGGGCCCCGGGCTGGCGAGGAGGAGCGGCAGCTGGCTGACGGGTGTCAAGGTCAGCGCGCTGATCATGACGGGGCCTGCTCCGTAGCGAGCGGTGAGGCGGGGCGTAACGAGGGAGGCGAGGAACCCTCCGCTTGCCCCGGTGCTCGTGACCACGGCAAACGCCTCAGGTGACCAGTGCAGTTCGCGGATCAGGTACACGACCCAGATCGCGTTGGTACCGGCGAGGACCGTGGAAGTGATCGCATTCGTGGTCACGAGCGGGCCGATGACGGGATGGCCCCAGGTATAGGCGAGGCCAGCCCGGATCTCGCTGCGTAGGTTCGGTTTTGCGGTGGGCGGGCTCGGGGCGCCCTCGGGGCTGCGGATGTGCAGGGTGCACCAGGCGGTGACCAAGTAGGAGACCGCGTCAGCGGCGACCGCGCGGGCAGCTCCGATCACGCCGATCAGCGCGCCGGCGAGGGCTGGACCGCCGATGTCGGCGAGCGTGTTGGCGCTCGCCAGTTTGGCGTTCGCCTCCAGGAGCCGGTGCGGTGGCAGAAGGTGGGGGATATACGAGAGGCTGGCTGCCATGCCCACGACGTGGCAGGAGCCGACCACGAAGGCCGCCACCCACAACTGGATCAGGGACAGCCTGCCGTATGCGGCAGCCAAGGGAATTGATCCCATCGCTGCCGCACAGATCAGGCTCGTCGCCATCATCAGGGGCCGTTTGCGGACGCGGTCACACCACGCTTCCGCAGGCAGCGAGAACAGTAGAGGAGGCGTCTTCTGCACCGCAGCGAGGACGGCGGCCTGCCACGTCGTGGCGTGCAGGCTTACGACCGCGACCAGAGGGATGGCCACTGAGCTGAGCGAGGAGCCCAAGACGTCGCTGGCCTGACCTGTCCAGTAGAGGCGGAAGTCGTGGTGCCGCCACAGGCTCGATTTCGCTGTGGCTGTCACGTGAGGCCGTCCGCCGGGGGCGTGGAGTGAGGTGTGCGGTAGGCGAAGGGCGTGAAGTGCGCTGGGGTGTGGTCGATGGGCAGCTTGGGTCGCCAGGCGGTGAGGATCTGCGCGCTGCATACGAACAAACCGTCGGGCATCTGGTCGAGGGGATACCAGGCCCAGTCGCCGACGCTCTCGTTCGGCTGCGTGGCTGGCTGTCCCCGCCAGTCATGCACCAGGGCGCCCACCGTGACCCGCAGAACACCTTCGACCCGGTCGATGAGCGTTCCCAGGAGGCTGACGTCGTTCGAGTGGGCGATCAGACCAGTCTCCTCGTTGAGTTCGCGGACCACGGCCTCTTCGAAAGACTCCCCGCTCTCGACGGATCCGCCGGGTAATTCGATGGTGCCGTGCCGATGGCGGCCCAGGAGCACGCCTTGGGGCCCGAGGAGGATCGCGCCGACCCCGACAGCAGCGTGCGGCAGGGGAGGTCGGGCGCTACGAGGGCGGCTGGAGATGCGTGCAGGCCGGGCGGAGGCCACGCTCGTACGGATCACCTTGTCGCTGAGCTGGAGGGCGCGGAGTATCTGGGCGGCTTCAGGCGCGGGCAGGTCACCGCTTTCCAGGGCGCAGGCGAGGATGAGGCTGCGGGCAGCCTGAGCCTGCCCGGGGTTCATGAGTTCGGTGAAGCGTGGATCAGTCAGGCATTCGCGGGCGGCGTATCCGTCGCTTGCTGCGGTTGCTCGGTGATGCAGCTGCAGCGCGATGCGGCGGGCTGCGGGACCGTTCGGCTGGTCGAGGAGATCCAGGATGGTCAGGCCGAGTCGGGTGTCGAAGACGGTCGTTCCGTGATCGGGTTTGTGCTGGATGTAGCTTTCCACCAGTTCGGAGAGCTGGTGGTCGACGGGACGGTGTGTCAGTCGGCGGCATAGCACTTCGAGGCCGGAGGTGACGGCGTTCTCCCATGGTTCGCCGGCTGCTGTCTGAGCCACGAGGTCGGCAGCGTGGGCAGGGTCGTTGCTTAGTGCGGCGATGACGGCGACCTGGCGGCCGTCGAGCATTCGCCGCCCGATGCCGTTGTGGTCTTCGATGTGGGCCAGGGCATCGTTCCAGCGGCCCGCGGTGGTCAGGGTGCGGGTGCCGTCGGCCAGGACTACCCGCCATAGCCATGCGCGTACTTCCTGACGGTCGACGTCGCTGACCGTAAGGTCCGCAGGTATGCGAATGCCTTCGAATTGCGTCCCGGTGGCGTCGCTGATGGCCTTGTAGAGGGCGAGCAAGCGGTGCCGCCCGTCATCTTTCTTGCCCGCGCGGATCTGGAGGCGGGCAAGGTTGACCACAGGTTCGAGCGCCCGGATTGCGGTCATCCCGGCAAGAGGCGCGGCGTGGAGGTAGGCGGCGGCGTGCTGGTGGCACCACTCTCGTGCGAGGTCGGGGAGGGCGACGTCGGAGGCGATGAGTGCAGCCTGGTTGTAGACCGCGGATGCCAGGCCCTGGTCCGCTTCCGCGACGGCAGTGTCGGCGAGTTCGGTCAGGGCGTGGACGCGTCGTGACAGGGGCAGGCAGGTGGGGCGGAAGCGGGATACGAGGGGGAAGCGCTGGGCTATGGCGCCGTGCGGGTCCATGTGGTCTCCCCAGAGGCGAATATGCACGGGGCTGCAGCGTGGGGTGCGCGCCGGTAGGCGGCGGGCACCCCACGCTCGGCGGGCTACGGCCAGGTGACGAGAACGCGGTTCAGCGGGGTGTCGAGGAGGAAGATGCCGGGTCGCTCCTCGATCGCGGAGGCGTCGAGGGGGAGGATCTCGAACGTTGCCTCGCTGGCGCGGTAGGTGTGGTCCCAGGTCCGGATGGCGGCAGCGACTGTTGCTGCCAGTTGCTCGCTGCCGGGGCCGTGGCCGATGACGCCGAACTCCCAGAGCTTCTCGCCGTCGGGGGTCTTCTCCTCCAGCGGGCGCCGGGCGAGGTAGGTGAGAGCGCCCTTGTCCACGGTGGCCGTGGATGAGGGGTACGGGTCGTCGGTGAGCACCGTGCCCTTGGCGGTCTTCGGGAACAGCATCCGGAGCAGGCCGGAGGGAAGGGAGCAGGAGACGAACAGTTCCATCCACTCCGGGCTTTCCATGGCCCGGACCTTCATGCCGGTCCACTCCTCGGTCCGCGGCTGCTCCAGGACGCCGGCCAGAGCGTCGGCGTCGATCTGCTGTCCGGCCGGGGCCTGGAGCCGTACGGTGCCGTCCGTGGTGAGAGGGACGACGCGCCGGTCGTCGTCGGCGATGCCGCGCCGTAGCGGCATGAAGGTGTTCATCTGCGAGCCGGACGACACCCACCGGCCTGCGCGGTTCTCGTAGACGATGGAGCGCGAGACGCTGCCCTTGAGTCGCTGGGGAGTGACGAGCCGCCCACCGGGGGCGAGTTGGGCGAGCCAGGCGTGCGGGATGCCGTGCGCGCCGACGGTGGCGATGATCCGGTCGTACGGCGCACCTTCGGCATGACCGAGGGCTCCGTCGCGGGTCACCGCCTCAACGTTGGTGACGCCGGCGGTGGCGAGGTGGGCGCGGGCCCCCTCGACGAGGTCGTCGTCGACGTCGAGGGTGGTGACGTGCCCGTCCTCACCGACCAGGTGGGCGAGGAGGGCGGCGTTGTAGCCGGTGCCGGCGCCGAGTTCGAGGATGCGCTCACCGGCCTGGACCTGGAGCTGGTCCAGCATGAGGGCGACGACGGTGGGCTGGGATGCGCAGGAGATCGAGGTGCCGTCCGTGTCGTACTTGATGTTCACCGGTGCGTCGGCGTAGGCATCGGCGAGCGGTGTTTCAGGAACGAACAGGTGGCGCGGCACGGCGCGCAGAGCGGCCTCGACGGCGGGGGTGCGGGCGTGGCCGTCTGCCCGGATTCGGTCCACCAGAGCGTTGCGGAGCTGTTCGGCTTCGGCCTCGTGCGTGGTGAGCGTGTCGGTCTTCACCGCGCTGACGCTATCGGCCGCGGGGATACGCGCCGCCGATGACGCGGTGTTGTCACTCGATCCCATGACTACCTCTCGTGCGATGTGGGACAGGGTGTGCTGGTCCGACCTGGGCAGACCGGCACGGTTGGCGTGGAAGACGAAGTGGTGCGCGATGACCGCCCGCAGACCGCGGGTCAGTTCGCCCTGGTCAGATAGGTAGGACAGGGCTGAGCCGAGCTGCTCGAACGCGGCGACCCACTCCTCATGGCCGGCGAGCGGCCCGCCGGGGCGGCAGAGACTGCGCGCCTCGACGGACATCAACACCCGCATCGACGGCAGGAGGATCTCGGATCGGTCGAGGGCGGTCTCGCCGGTGCCGGGGCGTAGCGCAGCGATCTTGGCCCAGACGTCCCCCTGCTCGAACCAGTCGAGTTTCGCGGCCCGCATCATGCTGCTCATCAGCAGGACGGCGGTCTCACGGCGGCCCAACCTGCCTGGTGCGGGCTGGTAGGTGAGCAGGTGCCGGCTGTCCTCGTGGAACAGGGTGTGCGCGGCCGTCATGGCGTCCGCGCCGCCGAAGGTGTCTGTCTCCGGTTCGTAGATGCCAGTCGTCCAGGAGCGCGCGATGCCATCCGTGACGAGGTCGTTCAGAAGAGCTTCCAGGGCCGGGTCGGGGTGGTCGGCCAGGTAGCGAAGCGGCCAGGGCTGCTTGTTCATGAACCACCAGCAGGTGGCTAAGTCGGGTTCCGTGGCGAGCAGCGCGGGGCCGAGGCGGTCGGCGATGGCGGCGCGCGCGGTGTCCCGTCCGATGAAGGTGATCGTGTGCTGCTGCCAGTGGTCGGGCGGCATCGGGGTCCTTTCAGGTTCAGGCGATGAGCAGGCAGGCGTCCCAGGAGGTGCTGGGCCTACCGGTGCTTGCGGCGGCGAGTACGCCGAGGGCGGTTCCTGCGGCGCCGTCGAGGAGACCGGACCCGGCGCTGTCGTGCACGAGCGTCATGGCCGCATCCTCGGGCGACCCCCCGGATGGGAGGAGCCTGACGAGCAGGGACGGGATGACCGCGCGAAGCTCGGCGGCGGTATCGGGGGAGGCATCGGAGGCGGTCCGGGCGGCGAGGTGGGCGAGTCCCGTGACGCCGTGGCAGAGCCCGGTGTCGACCGTGGCGCGGAGCTGCGCGGGTTCGGTGAGTGCGCCCACGAGTGCAGCCTCGGCCTGTGCGCGGCGCTCGACGTCGCCGAGCGCGAGCGCCGCGAGCTGCTGGGCACGCGCCAGGCCGGCGGTGCCGTAACACCATGAGGGACGTCGGGGTGCTGTGGCGGCGGGCTGCCCGGTGTGGAGGTCGTCCCGGGTGAGCCAGTACGGCCACGCCGGTCCGAGTGTGGTGCTCGTCTTCCACCGGTCGAGCCAGGCCAGGACGGTGCGCATGGCCTGGTGCTGTCCGGGCACGACGGCACCGGAGCAGGCGGAGAGGCTGAGCAGCGCGAGGATCGAGCCGATTCCGTGGGCCATGCCGTTGTTGCCGTGACCGCCGGGATACCGGTCGTCCGGCCGACCGGAAGGACCGGTGAGCGCCCACCAGCCGGGGAGGACTTCGCCGTCGTGGGTCACGGGTTCGGTAAGGCGGACACAGTAGTCGAGGATCGCCTGCAGAGCTGGGCCGGTCGGGTCTCGGCGGAGGAAGTAGCCGCCGAAGCCGGCCAGGCCCCGGATGGCGTCGAACTCGGCGACCGCCGGGAGCTGCCCGGCGTCGATCCGGTGGTGCGCGGCGTCCAGGCGGCGCCGTACGTCGTCGGACGTCTGCCGGTCCAAGAGGTCGAGATCGCGCTCGTACGCGCCGGGCAGACATTCGGAAGCGCAGGCCAGGACGTGAGCGAGCGCGGGGGCGCCGTAGAAGGGATGGCTGTCGACTCCGCTGGTGAACGGCAAGCGGGTGGCGCCGGTCAGCCAGTCGTGCGCGCGCTGCCAGGGTCCGAGTCCCGCTGCCGCACGCTCGATGTGGAGCAGCGCGATACCGATCGGCCCGAGGGCCAGATGCTGCCGGGCTTCTCCCGAGGACACCATGGCGGGCGCAAGGTCGGGGTGGGCGAGGCGATCCGCGATGCTCGCGGACAGGGCAAGCGCGGGGTGGTCGCTCACCGCGGCCTCGCAGAGCGGGCGTTGAAGGCCAGGGCGGCGGCGCGGGCGAGGTGGAGGCAGACGTCCTCCTCGGGAAAGTTCACGGCGACGTGCCGCACGAAGTGAACGTGCAGGAGAGAGGTCAGCACATCGTCCACGTCGATGCCCTTGGTGTGCGGTCCCGGCAGGTGCTTCCGGTACGCGGCTAACGCGGCAGAGCGGTCGGCCCACGCCGCCACGGTCGCTTCGCCCCCGGCAGCCGCACGAAGTGCTGCCCAGCCCTCACGTGGGTCGGACAGCCGCACGGCTTCTGCGAACTGCGGCCGAGGCACCGGGGCGGGAGCACGGTGGGGAATGTGGTCGATCAGCCAGCGCGCGCCAGCCTCGTAGCCCCCGAGGAACGCGGAGGCGATCACGAAGAAGTGCACTGCCACCAGGGTGCGTTGCTGCGGGCGTCGCGGCTGGGAGAGCTGAGCGACGACGGCGCGGGAGTCCGCCCGGAACACCTCCTCGGCGGCGTCCCATGCAGGTCCGCAGCCCCAGCGGCCCATCTCGCGGTAGGAGGTGAGGTAGCGCAGGTCCGACAGGAGGCCGACGGCACGCAGCTCGTCAGCCCACGTGCTCACCACGCGGGCGGTGGCGGCGAAGTGGTCCGGGTCCGGCAGAGCGATGCGAAGGCGGAGATGCTGGCCGGGGTCGCGGAAGCGGATGAACCACCATAGCGGTGAGCCGAGCCGACGGATCAAGTCGGGCACGTGCCGGGAGAGCACGACGTCCTGGCGGCGCCGGTCCCCGTATAGGGCGGCCAGCAGCACCGAGGAGGCAGCCGGTGTCTGCAGCTGTGCCCGCGAGAGGTTGCGGGCTGTAGTCGGCTGGGGCAGCGCGGGCCACGCAGGGACCCGAGTTGCCCTGAGGGGAATCGCGATGTCGTGGGCGCGACCGCCGTTCCAGCCGTACGCCTCCGGGCCGACCGCCTCGGTCAGTACCACGGAAGGAGTGCGGTCGAGGTGCTGGCGCAGCAGACTACGGTGCGCCGCCTCGTCTAGGTCGAGCGGGAGCGGCCGGTCGTCCTGAACGAGCTGCACGCGCCGGGGCAGTCGCCGACGATCTCGCCACCCGGACAGCGCGACCTCCCACTCGGCACCGGGACGATCCCGGCGCGGCAGATCGGCCGCATCCAGCCGCCAGCGCGCCGGTGCGAGCACGGTGCGGCCGTAGCGCAGTCTCGGCAGGAACGGCATCGCCGCGGCAGCGCCCCAATCGAAGCTGTACGAGGAGCAACCCCCGCGGGCGCGGGGACGACTCACGAAGGCGACGATGCGCGGCAGCACGAACAGAGCAACCCCCGCGGGCGCGGGGACGACTCGGCGGCGCCCTCGCAGGTCACCTGGATGTCGGAGCAACCCCCGCGGCCGCGGGGACGACAACACCCATTCGAAGCGGTGCGCGTGGTGAATGGAGCAACCCCCGCGGGCGCGGGGACGACTTCACGCTTCCCCCTCAGGGCGTCTGGCGGATGGAGCAACCCCCGCGGGCGCGGGGACGACATGAGGGGTCGGGCGGGTGAAATCCCACTGCCGGAGCAACCCCCGCGGGCGCGGGGACGACGACCCACGCGAGACCCACCCACACTGGTGCGGCGAGCAACCCCCGCGGGCGCGGGGACGACCGGACGCGGAGGATGCCGCCGATCTCGAGGCCCGAGCAACCCCCGCGGGCGCGGGGACGACGCGGCTGGCGAGTGTCCTAGTTGCGCACCGTCCGAGCAACCCCCGCGGGCGCGGGGACGACTGAGTACCGAAAATCGCTGCGGCGATGCTCGCCGAGCAACCCCCGCGGGCGCGGGGACGACAACCGGCGGTACCAGAGCCCGGTGTACTGCGCCGAGCAACCCCCGCGGGCGCGGGGACGACGGACAGAAGGGGAATCTGGTCGTCCCCGAGCAGGAGCAACCCCCGCGGGCGCGGGGACGACGAGACCGAGGGCCAGCTGTTCCACCCGCACACCGAGCAACCCCCGCGGGCGCGGGGACGACTGCTCGCACGCGGCGTGCATCTGCGCTACGCGGGAGCAACCCCCGCGGGCGCGGGGACGACCTTCTTCTCCGTGGCAACCTGCGTGCGCAGGAGGAGCAACCCCCGCGGGCGCGGGGACGACCCTGCGTGGCGAGTTCGAGACCTCGCAGAGTCAGAGCAACCCCCGCGGGCGCGGGGACGACGGTAGAGCTGTTCGAGGTAGGACGTCGTCAGGCGAGCAACCCCCGCGGGCGCGGGGACGACGGCAGCTTGCCCGGAAGGGTCGTCGTCGGCGGCGAGCAACCCCCGCGGGCGCGGGGACGACACGTGCATGTCGCCGCCGATGATGTCCACGCCGGAGCAACCCCCGCGGGCGCGGGGACGACGACCCGCAGGTGTCGCTGGAGAACGTGAAGGCCGAGCAACCCCCGCGGGCGCGGGGACGACAGCGGCGGCAGCGGGAAGACCGCCACGATCAACGAGCAACCCCCGCGGGCGCGGGGACGACGGAAGCCGCACGGATCTGGCGGGCAGCCAACCCGAGCAACCCCCGCGGGCGCGGGGACGACGCCACCAGCGCGTCACAGTGGCTGTTCCTCACCGAGCAACCCCCGCGGGCGCGGGGACGACCCCGTACCTCTGGGGCGGGAAGACGCCCGACGGGGAGCAACCCCCGCGGGCGCGGGGACGACCCCATGGCCTTGCGCATGGCCTGCCGGGTGCCGGAGCAACCCCCGCGGGCGCGGGGACGACGTCGTATACAGCACCACTACAACTCCACATGGTGAGCAACCCCCGCGGGCGCGGGGACGACACTTCGTGAGCTGGGGTTTTGTCAGGGCGGTGGGCGGTTTTCATTCACTTGGATTCTGGGCGCCATGGTTCGTTGCCGGTGAGGCGTGGTCGGGCCATGAGGGTGAGGCCGTCGAAGTCGACTGGGGTCCAGCGGTCTTGGCCGGCGGTTCGGACGGTCCAGCCCTGCTCGGTCGGGGCTGGTTCGATCATGATGGCCTGCCCGTCGCGGATGCGCTCGGCGACGAGGGGCCAGAGGCCGTCGCGGATACGGGTGTTGGGGGTTCCGACGTAGATGCCGGGGGCTGCTTCGACGAACCATCGGGTGAGGTGGCCGCGCAAGCCAGGTGGTGCGGAGATCAGGATGACGACGGTTGTTCCCGTGCTCATCCGCTTACCTCTGGCCCTGTATCGCGCGGTTCGTCCGGTTCCGTTGGTATGACGTCAAGGTGGGCTTCCGGGGCGAAGGGGTTGGCCCAGTTGCGGCCGCCACTGACGATGGTGTTGCCCCCGTCCCAGAGACCGTTGAGGTCCTCGTCGGGGAGACTGGCTCCGTCGGGGACGAGGAGGTTCTTGATGTCGGTGACGATGCGGGGGAGGAGTTTGTGTTGGACGACAATGTCGCGGAGCGCTGTGCGGGCGTCCCGCTCGGTGGTGAGGCCCTTGGCGGTGAGGTCGAAGGCGAGCGGAATGGTGAACTCGGCCTTGTAGAGGTCGGCGATGTCCAGGACGAACGAGAGTGCGGAGCCGGTGTGGACGAAGCCGAGGGCCGGGCTGACGCCGAGGCCGGCGATGACGGCGTGGCAGATGCCGTAGAGGGCTGAGTTGGCCGCGGACAGGAGGCGGTTGACGTCGTCCCCCTTCGCGAAGGCGTCCCCGGGTTTGTAGTCACGTTTGGTCCACGGTACGCCGGTGCGTTCGGAGTGATGTGCGTAGAGCTTGCGGACGCGGGTGCCCTCCCGACCGCGGAGTTGTTGGAGAGTCAGCATGGCGGTGGCTTCTCCGGGGAAGCGAAGGTCGTACATGCGGCGGGCCACTGCGACGCGTTCCTTGGGGCGAGTGACGAGCCATGCCTGGCGAAGCTGGAGCTGGGAGCCGCGGGCGGTGCTGAGACCGGAGGCGTACAGGCGGACGCCCTGCTCGCCGACCCAGCACACCGAGGTGGCGGAGTCGGCGAGCAGGGCGACGGCTGCGTGGGTGATGCGGCTGCCGGGTCCGATCAGGAGTACGGCGAGGTAGGCGGCCGGGACGTGGACGATGCGGGCCTTGTTGATCAGGACGATCGCGTTGTCGTCCCGGTCGATGTGGCACCGTTCGACATACAGGCTGGAGACGCGGTCTTGGATGCGGTGGACGTCTTGCGGGCCGGTTCGCCACCAGGGGTCAGCCATGGTGTGCCTGCCGGGGGAGCGGGGCGAGGGTGAGCAGCCCCTGACCGTATCCCTTGGCGGGGCCGATTCCTTCCAGCAGGGTGGCGCGCAGTGCTTCGGGGTTGGTGACGCGCAGCTTTCCCTGGAAGGTGGCGGTGGAGAGGGTGACGTGCGGGCCGTTGGTGCCCTTGCGGAAGCGGAGTGTGTCTCGGGTGGTGATGGACACGGCGGGGGCGGGGAGTGCGATGTCGGTGTCGGTGGTGGTGCCGGTGTCGATGCCAGGTGTCGTAGCGATGGTGGGGATGGTGAAGCCGTGGCGTTCGGCTCGTTGGAGAAGCCACGCGAGTTGATGGGCGGCGGTGCGGTGTGCCACACGCACTCCGCGGCGCTTGTCTCCGGCGTCACTCGCGGTCTTCATACGGTGGGTCTGCTCGTTGCTGGGCTTGCTGGGGTTCTGTGTGTTCTGGACCGGGTTGGCCGTGAGCCGGAAGGCGAACTCTTTGCCGAGAGCGAGGCGTTCCAGCAGAGGGGTGTAGTCGGCGATGAGCGGTTCACCGCCGTCGGCGTCAGGCCAGCCGGCGTCTTCCACGAGGTGGTGCCAGGAGGGGCGGCTCTCGGTGAGGACGAGGACTTCGGCGCGGTGTGCGGTGTTGGTTTCGAGGCGCCAGAGGACTCGTTCGGTGACGGGCTGGACGGCCAGCCCGCTCAGTACGGCGGCGTGCAGCCGGTGGGGGTTGGCGAGCAGGGAGACGGCCTTGCGGCGGCGCGGGTTGAGGGCGATTTTCGACAGGTACGGCAAGGTGTCACCAGCCCAGGAGAGCGAACGGGTCATGGTTGGGATCGGTCGGGGCTGCAGTGCCGTCTGCTGCACTGTCCTGTCCGCGGCCGGTGGGCAGCGTGACCCACAGGTGACGGACGGCGCGTTCGCGGAAGGCGGTGCCGGCTTTCAGGTCGTAGGTGTCAGGCACGTCGGCGATGCGGAGGTCGCCGGCCGGGTCCTCGACGGTGGCTTCCAGCGTCACGGTCGGGCCGCGGTGGTGGTCGCGGTGGTGTGCCGATGCCTGCCAGGGCTCGTTCGACAGCGTGGTCTGCAGGTGGGTGCTGGGGCGCAGGCCGAGGCTGACCGGGCCGGTCGGCGGGCAGGACCGGCGGCCGAGCGAGAGCGGGAAGACTGGTCGACGTAGGGCGCGGTCGAGGTCTTCGAGCAGGGGGGTGGGGCCGTGCAGGGCGGCGGTGAAGACGGCATCCTGCAGGTAGTAGCGCTGCGTGACACCGGTGTACTTGGCCGGGCCGGTCTTCTTCTGCACGCCATTAGCGTCGACTTTGGCGGCCGGAAGGGGGAGACCTCGGTGGTCACTGACCGTGTGGTAATCGCGCAGCAGCGTGCCGGGCTGGTCGACGCGGACGCCGAGTCGTAGGCCGAGCAGGTCGGTCAAGTCGGTCTCACGGGGGCGGCCCTCGGCTGCGGCGAGCATGCCGAGAATGCCGGACTTCGTGGGCTGGGGGCGGGTGTCACGCCGGTTGTAGCGGGAGGGACCGCCCCAGGACTGCAGGGGGGCGGCCAGCCGCAGGACGAGTACGGAGCGGTCGCTCATCGCTTCCCGGCCTCCGCGGCCTCCGCCTTCTGGGCGGGGATCGTCGCATCGGTCAGCCAGGCTCCGACCAGGTCGCCGACTTCGTCGAGCAGGGTGCGGAACGGAAGGGACGGGCCGAAGGTGTCCGGGAGCTTGGAGCTCTCCAGGGCATAGGTCGCCAGGGTCCGCGCGGGTGTGCTGCCCCATGTGGTGCCGACGGAGTGCAGTTCCTCGGCGAGAGCCAGTGCGGATTCGTTGGCCAGCCCCTGGTTGCCGGTGACGGGCTTCTCGAAGGCGGAGACGAGGTTGACGGGCTGATCCGTGCGGACGGTCACCAGGACCAGGTGCGGCAGCGTGCGGTGGGCGAAGGAGTTCTGGTGACCGGTGGGCATCGAACGGGTGAACGCGTCCACGAACCGGACGGCGGCCTCACGGGTGGCCTCGGCGGAGGTGAGGTTCTCGCGGAGCTGGTGCGCGCCCAGGACGGCGTAGCGGTACAGGGTGGAGGAGTTGAACTCCACTGTGCCGATCATGCCCGCACCGCTGTCGTCGGTGTTCTCGTCGTCGACAGCGGTGAAGTAGTCGAACTCGGTCCGCACGGCATGGGTGGACAGCGCGTGGGCGACCTGGACGGCGGCGTCGACGTTCAGCTCCTTCAGGTCGGCGACCATCCGTCCGAAGAGCGCCACCTCGGCCGGGTGGCCGGTGGACAGCGCCGAAACCACGGGAAGCTGCTTGATCTCCTCTCCGAGCTCCTTGTCGGTGAGCGCGGCGAGGTCCGCCGCGCGTCCGTCGAGGAGGGCGATGAGAGCGTCGAGCTGACGCTTGCCGAAAAAGAGGAGGTAGGCGGACTGCTCTTCCTTCTTGGTTGACTTCTTGATGCCCAGCGGCTCCAGCAGGGCAGTGGCCAGCCGGTCGGCCTGGGCGGTGTCGAGTCCCGCACCGCCGTCGCCGGCAGGAGCCGCGAGCCTCTGGGAGAGCAGGGCGGCGATCCGCTTCGTCCGGGTGGCGCGGTCCGCGGGCTCCTCGCCCTTGGCGAACTCGATGCGGGTGGCACGCTTCCACGCCTGCGAGGAGACGCGGGCGCGGCGCGCACCGCCGTAGAGGGCCTGCTTGGGGGTGCCCGAGTCGTCCCGGTTGATGTTGGACGGCGGAAGGCTCTGCAGAATGTGGACCTCGATGAACAGGGTGGGCTTGGCCATGGCGTGGCTCCTTCGAAGGTGAGTACGGGATGACAGGGGGCACGGAAGATCCGCATGGGCGACGTGAGGCCTGCGGCGTGCCGGGGCGGTGGCGGGTGTGAGGCGTGGTGTCGTGCGTGTGGGGAGGCGCGGCTCCGATTTGCTGCTGGTCAGGTCTGCGGGTCCGTGCGGCGGAAGTCGCGGTCCCACGTGCTGCGGAGCCGGGACTGCGCGTCCGGCCGTTTGGGGTCGTCCCAGTGCCGCAGGGCCTTGCGCAGGAGGTCGTAGTCGAGGCCGATGTCCGCCTGCCGCAGCAGAGGAACGAGACTGCGCAGGTGGTGAGTCAGCTCGCCGGTGTCCAGGGAGGTGAGCAGGACACCGAGTCTGCGTTCCAGCGCAGCCCGGTCCGTGTTCTTGTTCCGCGCGAGCAGGAGCCGGCACGCGGTGCCGGGGCTGGCATCGGGCGTATGCATCGACTGCTTCCGGCCCTGTTGGTGCAACCCGAAGAGAGCCAGCGCGGCGTGCTCGGCGATCAGGTCCCGGGTCAGCGCGCCCTTGGCGCGCAGCTCGCTGCCCATCGTCGTGCGGTAGTAGCCCCACATGGCCGGGACCGTTCCGGCCTCCTCGCCCAGACCGGAGCGCAGGGCAGCCAGTTCGGCTCCGGCGTCCGGACGGGCAGGGTCGAAACCGGCCCAGTAGGCAGGCGCCACATCCTTCTCACCGTGCCGGCTCTCTGCGGCGTCGGCGGGGGAGCCAGTGGACTGCAGGCCCCAGGCGCGCAGCACCCGGCCGTGGTGAGGTGTCAGCCAGTCACACAGGTCACGGTGGAGGCGCGTGTAGTCCAGGCCGATCTCCGCCTGCCGCAGCATCGGCACCAGACCGCGAAGATGGTGAACGAGTTCGTCGAGGTCCAGTGCTGTCGCGGCGGCAGCAAGCCGCCGTTGCACGGGAGTGGCTGTCCGTCGTTCCTGCTCGGTGGTAAGGCGCCGGCCTCCGGTCTTCTGGGAATCGGCGGCCTGATGCAGCCACAGCGCCTGGCAGGCCGAGCCCAGGCCGGTGCCGGGGCGGTGGACGGGTTTCGCCGCCCCGTGCTGGTGCAGACCGAAAAGGGTGAGTGCGGCGTGCTCGGCCTGGTAGGAGCGGGGCATGTGCTCCGCGTTCCGGGCGGTGTCGGTGAGTTCCACCCGGTGCAGGTATCGCATGCCGGCCACGGTGCCCGGTTCTCGTCCCAGACCCTCGCGCAGCGCGCGCAGGCCATGTTCGGCCCACGTGGGCAGACCAGCGGCGTTCGACGGGCTACGAGGTGTGGACCAGTTCTCGGTGACCTCCTCCCAGTAGTAGAGGCGGCGGTTCCCTCCGGACACAGCTGTTACGGTGCTCATGCCGTCCCTCCCCGCACTGCCGCGACTTCGCTGACGCGGGTGAGGATCTCGCCGAGCCTGGCGTGGAAGGCGCCGGTGGCCTTGCCGCTGCGGAACACGATCTCCTTGCCGTTGACCTTCTCCGTGCGGCCGATCACGGCCCGGGGCGGTACGGCGGCCAGCAACATGTCCGCCTGCCGTCGCGCTGCTCGGTGCAGCGTGATCTCCCATGCCTCCTGAGCGCGCTCCAGCAGCTCGTCGTCGTCGCCGATGGTCCGCAGCCCGGCCAGCAGACGCCGCATCTTGTCGTCGACCGCGTGGAGGAGGAGCAGCGAGGGCCTCTCGCCCTTGTCCCGCGGGAGCGGGTCCCCGCCACAGGCGCGCCGCAGATCGCTCTGGAGACCGTCCAGGGCTCTGGCCACCCGGTCGGCCTGCTCCACGCACTCCAGGACAGGTGTGCGCAGCCAGTCGTTGTCGGCGAGGAGGGCGGCGACGGGCAGCGGGAGAGTGTCGGCGATCGCGTTCTCCACCACCGCGGACTGATTGCCGTACTCCAGACCACAGGTCTCCACCCCCAGGGCGAAACCCGCGGACAGGTACTTCTCCGCGTGGAGGTCGCTGATCTGGCGCAGCAGCAGGGAGGTGTACGGGCCGTCACCCTCCACCGGGACCGACAGCGCCAGCAGTGCGTTGAGGCCCTGCCATGCCGTGCGGCCCGAGGTGTGGCGCCGGGGCCGGCGGGCCGGCTGGCCCGCCTTCGGCTTGGCGGTGTGGTTCCACGCGGTGTGGAGTTCTTGATCGGGGGTGGCCGTGAGCCTGTCGCCACCGCAGACGACGACCTGTCGTACCCGGGGGCCCTGTTCGGTCTCGGTCGGGATCAGCCTGATCCGGCGGGATTGGAAGGTGAGCAGGTCCAGCAGACCTGAGGCGGGCCGCGTCGACCACTCCGGTCCTGCGGGCGACTTCGCGCCGGACGACGTCGGCCGTTCGTCCCAGGCCCACTGCGGCCGGTCGACCGGGCCCAACCCGTCGTACAGGATCGGTGTGTTCAACAGCAGCGTCTCGTACAGGGTGCGGCCGGTCGGAATGACCACGCCGAGCTGTCCCAGCGGGCCTGTCGGGTTGCCGGTCGTCTTACCGTTCTTCGCCTGTCCGTCGCCCACGGCCCCGGTCTTGATCGCGGCCGTGTCCCAGCAGTGGGCGTGCAACAGCCACAACACGGCCTGGGCGGGCGTCAGATCCAAATGATCGGCCTCGCTCAGCGCACTGAACAACGGAACGTTGTTCCCCGACGCCGCCGACGGAACCAGCAGAGCCGACGTCTTGGTCTCACCGCTGAGGGCCGACAGACCCGCGACCTGCGCGAACGGCCGCTCGGAGAAGAGCCGGAACCGGTCTCCGTAGCGCGGACCGAGATAGTCGGCGAGCTTCTCCTTCTCCTCGCAGGAAAAGCCGCCCTGCCCGAACCGCTGCGCCCACTCCTTGCGCGACCGCGGCACTCCCAGCGCGTCGCACACGACGGGCAACAGCACCTGACGCAACACGGCCGGCAACATCGTCGGCACCGGCAGATCCAGTTGCCGGATCTCGTGCGCGTTGTTCAGCGTCTCCAGCAGGCCCGACTCCCGGCCCTCGCCGCCCAATCCGATGCCGGCCAGCCAGCGTTGCCGGACCAGGTCACCGTCCCATTCCATGACCTTCCCCCTCTGCGCGCCATTGGATCTCCTTACGGAGATCACGAATGGCAGTGCGTAACTCGGTTTCAGGTAAAGCACGTTGTGCAAGTGGCTGCCAGTGACCTCAAGCCTGGAGGCAAGGTTCGACACTTCGCAAGCACTTCTGAAGAGTTCGTGGAGATTTCGCCGACCAGCCCGTCTCGCGGGCGTTCGGCAGGTACCCTGCGCTGGCGTGGCGGCGTCCCCCGCTCCCCGCACCGTTCAGGCGGGGGTGTTCCGGTTCGCCACTTCACGTCGTCCCCGCGACAGCGGGGTGCGAGAACAGACAGGGGACGCCGCCCTTCCTGCTCACTGACGGGCTACCACCAGCCCCAGGGTGTCGTCGTACGAGAGCCGGGAATCGCCCAGCTCGGCGTACCCGTCCTCCAGGACCAACGCGTGGGCGTACCGCAGCCAGGGGTGTGCCGCCCAGCCCGGCAGAGGCTTCAGCAACCGGCCGGCTTCTGACAGCCCGACCGGCAGCCGGACGGAACCGCCCAGCAGCCGATCGACCACGGGGTCGTCCAGGACCTCGCCGTGCACACCGAGCCGCGTCCCGTCCAGAGCGGTGAAACCGCCTGCAACACGGTGCACCACGACGACCTCGACGCCACGATCCCCGTCCCGCACCACGGCATCGAGGTCCTCCTCGGACCCAGCACTGCTGGCCGCGTAATGCAGGCCTTCCAACGTCGGCGCCCCCCACTCGCGGGGCCGCGTCAGAAGGAATCCCTCGGCCCCCGAACGACGCTTCTCCTCCTCCGCCCGCCACCTGTCGAAAGCAGCTGGCTCGTCCCACTCCGCCGGGCAGGCCTCCGCCTCCCCGTATGCACGCGCCACCAGGTCCGGCACATCCGCCGGAACACTCCACGTCCCGATGCTCGCTTGGGCGTCGCCGGGGAGCAAGGGGCCCGCGGCTTCCGTCACCAGGGCCGCCGCGCGCAGCAGCGGCCACTCCCCGTAGATCTTCTTCGATGCGAACAGGAACCGAGGACGCCCCTGGCCGTCGGCGGCCACTCCGGTCACCATGACGCGCGGCGCCGCATGCACCGCAGGCCTGTGCGTCCCGGCATGCCGGTGGAGTCGGCCGATCCGCTGCAGCAGCAGGTCCATCGGGGCGAGATCCGTGATCAGCACGTCCGCATCCACGTCGAACGACTGCTCGGCGAGCTGCGTGGCGACCACCACCATGCGCTCCGGCCGCTCGTCCCCGGCCTCCGGACCCATCAGGCGAATGCATTTCTGTGTCCGCTCTGCCCGGTGAGCCGTACACAGACGCCCATGCAGCAGGTGCAGTTGCCCGTCGAACCCGCCGTCGTGCAACGCCGCATGGACCGCCTGAGCTCGTTCCACCTGATTCAGGACCACCAGAACGACGCCGCCGTCCCGTACCGCCTCCCGCGCGGCCGAGGCGACCTTTGCCCCCTCCTTCTCCGTGTCCGCAAGCCACTCGATCCGGGTCGGCAGCGATTTCCGCCACGACGGGACCGGCGTACGGGAACTCTCCACCACCGGCTCACCAGCGACCGCGAACGCGGTCGTCACGCAGGGATAGCCGACCGGAACCGGCACCGGCTGGTCAACATCCGCCACCCCCAACGCCCCCGACAGGTACGCGTCGACGAACGCCTGCCGCTGTACGGGCGGCAACGTGGCCGACAACAGCACCACCGGCACCCCCGCCTGACCGAGCCACCGCAACGCCTCCAGCAGAAACTGGCGCATGTAGACATCGGCCGCGTGGACCTCGTCCACGATCACGACCTTGCCTGTCAGTCCGGCGAACCGCAGCATCACATGCCGCGTACGCGTGGCCGCATAGAGCAGGTGATCGACGGTGCCCACAGCGAAAGGCGACAACAGCCCACGCTTGCTGCCCAGGAACCAAACTGGCGGCCCGCTACGCTCGGCCTCCGCCCCTGTCGCGCTTCCCCCCGGCCAGCCGAAGTCGTCATCCTCGTCGATCGCTCCGAAGTCCTCCCACACCGTGCTCTCGGACTCACCGGTCCCGCAAGACTGTTCGTCCTCCCAGATCTTCTTCCACTGCTGGTTGAAGCGCCGCTTTCCGTGCAACAGCGCAACCTGCGACTCGAGTTCCGGGTCGAACGAGCGCACCCAGTCCAAGACCTGCTGATACATGGGATCGCTCGTCGCCTGTGTCGGCATCGCCACGAACACACCGTTCAGGCCGAAACGAGCTGCCAGTACCTCGGCCGCAGCCAGAGCGGCCTTCGTCTTGCCCTCACCCATGGGAGCTTCAGCCACGAGCAGCCCCGGCACCGGCATCGACCACGCTCGTGCCACCAACTCCCGCTGCGAAGCACGCGGTGACACCCCCAGACGTCCCACCAGGGGAGCGATCGCAGAACCAGGCAGAGGCAGATCCCCCCACCCTCCCTGAAACCCGAGCTTCTGCCACGCCGACTCCGCCCGCCGGAACGCTTCGGCCGGCGAAACGCCCTTGGCATCGGCCAGTCCCTCGAAACACTTGCTGTCACTGGCGATCCAGTCAGCCATCACGATCAGACCCGACAGCGCCAACTGTTCCGCCTTCCGCAACGACGAAACCGGCCTCACAGCTGCCAGATCGTCGAAGCCGACCGCACGGGTGAACACATCCACCACAGCACGCTGAACCTCGGCCCAGGCCGGCCCACGCCCCACCGCGTCCGGATACGGCGCTGGCAGCCTGCCCACGGAAGGGAAAGCACCGTGATGGCCGGCCACCAACGGCCACACCCACGCCGCGGCCTCGGCGTCGTCCCACTCGTCACGCAGCCGCGGCAGGAGCAGTTCCCCACCCGCCACGTCGTGCCGCCACTTCTTACCCCGCCCGGTCTGCAACCGTCCCCACGTCAGCCCGGCCTCACGGACAGGAACGGCCTCCACCGCGTCCAGCCCCTGGAACGCCGGGCACGCCTTGCCGCAGTCATGGATCCCGCACACCCACATGAACCAGGCCCGGCCTCGCCCTCCAGCGACCCTGTCCAGACGGCGGCGGAACGACGGCGACAGGTACTGATCCCACATCAGACCCGCCACGGCCGCGGTATCCAATAGATGTCCGAGTAGCAAATGAGTCCGCCCGCGATTGCGCGCTGCCGACTTCCCCCACAACCGGGACACCCGCGCTACGGTCTCCTCGGACAACCCCATCGAGCGCATCAACTCCACAACTGACCGCTCGTCCACCATGCCCAACACCCCCTCGAACCGACCTATACAAGCTGGCCGGCACCATAGACGGCGGGTCTGACAATCCAGCCGGAAGGGACCGCACACCCAGGATGCAGGTAAAGGAAAACGGGCGATCTTGGTAGCATCACCGCAGGTCAACAAGTGTCGTCCCCGCGCCCGCGGGGGTTGCTCTCGTCGCATCCCTCCCCAAGCACGACGCCCTTTGTCGTCCCCGCGCCCGCGGGGGTTGCTCATGGGCCTCTTTTCCCGTGGCCGTAGCCAGGCAGTCGTCCCCGCGCCCGCGGGGGTTGCTCCACCACCACCGGCGACGTCCTCGTCCTGTCCCGGTCGTCCCCGCGCCCGCGGGGGTTGCTCGTCGCTAGGCCCGGTGTAGCCGACGTATCCGGACGTCGTCCCCGCGCCCGCGGGGGTTGCTCTGCCTGCGCCATCAGTAGCGCCCTCTCCGGAGTGTCGTCCCCGCGCCCGCGGGGGTTGCTCGAGCCGCTGGATGGCGTTGATGACGCCGACGGTGTCGTCCCCGCGCCCGCGGGGGTTGCTCGACGTCGATCTCCTCGTCCGGCCTGCGCGCCCTGTCGTCCCCGCGCCCGCGGGGGTTGCTCTCGGTCTCTACCCGGAATCGGCTTTTGACGCTGGTCGTCCCCGCGCCCGCGGGGGTTGCTCGAGGCTCAGCGCGGCGGCGAGCGAGCCCGCCACGTCGTCCCCGCGCCCGCGGGGGTTGCTCCAACGACGGCGCCCTGGAGATCCTGGCAGGCGAGTCGTCCCCGCGCCCGCGGGGGTTGCTCCGGCGCGTCCCCGGCCCCGAACGGCCTCGGCTCGTCGTCCCCGCGCCCGCGGGGGTTGCTCGCACGCCGACGACGCCAGCGAGGTCTACGCCGAGTCGTCCCCGCGCCCGCGGGGGTTGCTCTGGATTTCGTACAGGCTCGATGGTTCGGCCCTGGGTCGTCCCCGCGCCCGCGGGGGTTGCTCGCGCTGCGTGATGTGGACGTGGCCGCGGACCTGGTCGTCCCCGCGCCCGCGGGGGTTGCTCTCCATGGATCTGTCTCTCAAGACGGTCTCTTACGTCGTCCCCGCGCCCGCGGGGGTTGCTCGGGGGAGCGTGTCGTCCTGGACGGAGCGCTGCGGTCGTCCCCGCGCCCGCGGGGGTTGCTCGGCTCCGGATGGCCGGCGGCCGGCCATGGGGAGGTCGTCCCCGCGCCTTCACCAGCCAGTCAGATATGCAGAGATGTGCGGTGCGAATGCGAACGAGGCCTGAGGATTAACCGCTGGACGCAGAGCGTCGCTCGAGTAGCCATGCCTCAATTTCATGAGGGGCGAATCGGAGCTGTTGACCGACCCGGAAGCTCGGGATGCCCTCCTTGGCATGGTTGTCGTATATCCAGGAGAGGGGCTTGCAGAGGTAGCGGGCAAGTTCTTTGACATCCCACACAGTACGTCGATCCATTCCTCGTCGATCACGTTGGAGCAGGACGGTAGCTGCAGCATTCGGCCGCACCAAACGGATGAAGTACTCACGGTGCGTGATTGCCACCGTGAGGATGACTCGCTCGGAGCGCTGGTCCCATTGGGTCGCACTCATGCCTGCCTGCCCACAACGAGGTCAGCACCGATCCAGCACGCGGGGCACGAACGGTCCGGAAGGGACGGCACCGGAAGTCAGCACGAAGTCAGCACGAGGCCCCGCGGGACCGACAACTTGAATCGATCCCACGGGGTCTGACCTGCTCATTTGATCTTTTGTGATGGAGCTGCTAGAGCCAGCCGAATCAGTTCGAGAACATCTGGCTGCGCACCAAGCGGTACAACGCCTCCGGCGGGGTCTCCTCGGGCACGGGCGGGGTCTGCTACCTGTACTTCCCGGCGCATCCGACCGCGCGGCAGCGCAAGGCGCTCGCCGCGGTGGGGGTGCACTGAGCGGGCCTGCACTGAGTGGGCGTGCGCTGAGCGGGCGTGCGCTGAGCGTGGGTTCGCCGAAGGCGCCGCGGCGGACTCGTGCGACCGGGGCCCGGATCGGCATCTGGATGCTGGTCCGGGCCCCGGTCCGTGCTTTCTCAGGCGGGCTGGCCGGTGGGCATGATCGTGACCTGCTGGAGGTTGGCGCGGCGGGGCAGCAGCGCGGTGAAGGCGATCGTCTCCGCGATGTCCTCGGCGTGCAGCATCACGTCGTGGGCGCCCGCGAACCACTCCCTGGCACCCGCGTCGGTGATGTGGGTCTCCAGCTCGGTGATGACCATGCCGGGCTCGATCGCGGACACGCGCACGCCCTTCTGGCCGAGTTCGGCGCGGAGCGTCACGGACATGTGCGTGACGAACGCCTTGGTGCCGGAATACACCGCGAACTTCGGGAAGATGTTCTTCGCCGCGATGGACGAGGTGTTGATCAGGTCCGCCGGGCGTCCCTCGGCCGCGGCGGCGAGCAGCTGCGGGGTGAAGGCGCCGATGACGTTCATCAGACCCGAGATGTTGAGGTCGATCTGGTTCTGCCACTGATCCTCGCGCAGCTCCTCGATCGGGGCAGGCAGCATGACGCCGGCGTTGTTGAGCACCAGATCGGCCGTTCCGAGCTCGGCGGCGATGCGGTCGGCGACCGAGTGGACCGCGGCCTTGTCCGTCACATCGAGGGCGATCGCCACGGCGGTGCCCCCGGCCTTCTCGATCTTGGCGGCCAGTTCCGTGAGGCGGTCCTCACGGCGGGCGAGGAGGGCGACCTCGGCGCCCAGGCCGGCCAGGCGCAGCGCGCTGGCCTCGCCGATGCCGCTGGACGCGCCGGCGATGACGGCCACACGGCCGGCGAGCGGGTTGTTCCGGGTGAGCGCAGACATGAGGGTCTTCTCCAGGTGAGTCGATGCGGGGTCGGGGCCTGATCGGCGCCCTGCATCCACTCTCGGTCCACCGCCGGCCAGGATTCGGCCTCCGAGCACGCACTGCTCAACCTGGATCTGACAGGTCCACCTTCCGGTCGGCAGGCTCCCCGGGTGGTCGGCGACACTGGGGAAATGGATCCGAATGTCGAGCTCGGGGCGTTTCTCCGGTCCCGCCGCGCCCGGGTGCGTCCCCAGGACGCGGGTGTCGTGCCGACCGGTACCGCCCGCCGGGTGCCGGGGCTGCGCCGCGAGGAGGTCGCCTACCTGGCGGGGGTGAGTGTCGACTACTACGCCCGTATGGAACAGGGCAGGCAGCAGAACGTCTCCGACGCCGTGCTGGACGCGGTGGCCCGCGCCCTGAACCTGGACGAGGTGGAACATCGGCACTTGCTCGATCTGGCGCGAAGGCAGACCGCTCCGGCCGGCCGTCGCGGGCCGGAGCGCCCCCAGCGGGTGAGGCCAGAGGTCTACCAGATGCTGGATCTGCTGGGCGAGTCCGCGCCCGCAGTGGTCATGGGGCACCGGATGGACGTGCTGGCCACCAACCGACTCGCCCGCATTCTCATCACCGACTTCGACGCTCTGCCTCACCGGGAGCGGAACATGGCCGTGTTCCAGTTCCTCGATCCCGCCGCCCGTGATCTCTACGCCGACTGGGAAGCCGTGGCGACCGACAGCGTGGCCATGCTCCGCCTGTACGCGGGGCGGCATCCGGACGATCCGCTCCTGACGGATCTCATCGGCCGGCTCAGCATCAGGAGTCCGGAGTTCCGTACCTGGTGGGCCACCCATCAGGTACGGGAGAAGACGCATGGCGCCAAGCGGTACCGTCACCCGCTGGTAGGCGAGATCACGGTCGGTTACGAGGTGTTCACCTTCGCAGGAGATCCCGACCAGACTCTGTGTGTGTACACACCAGAACCCGGTGCGTCCACCGATGCGCTTCGCCTGCTGGCCAGCTGGACTGCACCCCCTGCCGCTCCTGCCGCCGTCCGCACGCCGCCCGACGAGGCTCACCCTCGCCCGGACGCGAGCTGATCCCGGAGCGGTGCCGCCGACTGCGCGGGGCTGGGCCTGCCGTTGCGGCGAGCCCGGCGATCCGACCCTTCTCCGCGGCTTTCACGAACAGTGGCTGACGCTCACACGCGGCTCGGCGACGAGTGTCGTGCACTCGACCGGCCGGTTTACCGGGCGCAATGGCTTCTCGGAAATGAATGTGGCGCGATCCGGCAAGGCCGGCATTGCCGACCGGAAGTGCTGATCGTATTCTGGAACGCACACCGACATGTCGGTAGTTGATCAAGAACACCTCCGCCGGGCTCGCTGAATCCGCATCGGGCGGACTCGCGTTCTCTCGCACTCTCGACCAGAGACATGTGCATCGATGACGTCGAGCCCCACGAATTGCAGAGGCCGCCATGATCAAGCCCTATGGCCCGTACGACCACATGCCGCCCCTTCCAGGCTTCACCGTGACCTCGCAGTCCGTGACCGACGGGGCGCCACTCGCGCGCGAGCATGTGAGCGGCATCCTGGGGGCAGGTGGAGAGGATGTCTCCCCGCAGCTGAGTTGGTCGGAATTCCCCGAGGGCACGCGCAGTTTCACGGTCGCCATGTTCGACCCTGACGTGCCCACTGCCTCAGGCTTCTGGCATTGGGCTGTGGCGAACATCCCCGTCTCGGTGACCGATCTCCCTGCCGGTGCGGGAGACGGTCGCGAACTGCCAGGCCGCGCGGTGACGCTGCCGAACGACGCCGGATACAGAAGGTATCTGGGACCGGCCACACCTCCGGGAAACGGCCCGGACCGCTACTTCCTCATCGTGCACGCGGTGGATGTCGAAGAGTTGGAGGTGTCGGAGAGGACGACTCCGGCACTCATGGACTTCCTTCTCTTCACGCACGCGATCGCGCGGGCCAGCATGTTCACCACCTACGAGAGGTGAATTGCCGCTCCATAGAGATGGACAAGGTTTCTGGAATCTCGCTGAAATCTCTTTGGTGTTCAATTCCATAACCGTAGGCATGATCGCGACTTGCCGCTCACGGTGGCCGATCGTAACCTGATCGGCATGGCTATTGAGTCGACGAATCCGGCTACGGGTGAGGTCTTCGAGAGATTCGACGAACTGACGGCCGGGCAACTGGAGGAAAAACTCGCGCGCGCGGCGGCCGCCGCCGAGTCGTACCGGTCGACGAGCGTCGAGGACAGGGCCGGCTGGCTGAGGGCGGCCGCCGATCGCCTGGAGGGCGAGGCGGACACGGTGGCCGCGCTGATCGTGTCGGAGATGGGCAAAACCTTCCGGGCGGCGCAGGCCGAGGTGGCCAAGTGTGTGGCCGGGTTGCGGTTCTACGCCGAGCACGGTCCCGGGTTCCTGCAGGACGCCGAGGGTGACGGTGCGAGCGTCGGGGCGCGGAGTACGTACGTGACGTACCAGCCGATCGGTGTGGTGCTCGCGGTGATGCCCTGGAATCTGCCGCTGTGGCAGGCCATGCGGTTCGCCGCCCCCGCGCTGATGGCCGGCAACGTGGGTCTGCTCAAGCACGCCTCCAACGTGCCGCAATGCGCCCTGTACATGGAACGGCTCTTCCGTGAGGCGGGCTTCCCCGACGACGTCTTCCAGACCCTGCTGATCTCCTCGGGCACGGTGGAGCAGGTGCTGCGGGACGAGCGGGTGGCCGCGGCGACACTGACGGGCAGTGAGCCCGCCGGGCGGTCGGTCGCCGCCATCGCCGGCGACGAGATCAAGAAGGTCGTCCTGGAGCTCGGCGGATCGGACCCCTTCATCGTCATGCCGTCCGCGGACCTCGAACGATCCACGGATGTCGCGGTCACGGCACGCACGCTGAACAACGGACAGTCGTGCATCAACGGCAAACGGTTCTTCGTGCACGAGGACATCGCGGACGCGTTCGTCGAGAAGTTCGTGGCCAAAATGGGGGCGCTGGTGCTGGGCGATCCCATGGACCAGGACACGGACATCGGGCCGCTGGCGACGGAGTCCGGGCGGCAGGACGTCGAGGACTACGTCGCGGACGCCGTCGGCAAGGGGGCGACCGTGCTGGTCGGTGGCGAACGGCCGGACCGGCCGGGTTGGTACTACCCGCCCACGGTCCTGACGGACATCACACCGGAGATGAGGATGTACCACGAGGAGGTGTTCGGCCCCGTGGCGCAGGTGTTCGTCGTGGCGTCCCTGGAGGAGGCCCTGCGGGAGGCCAACGGCCATCCCTACGGGCTCGGTTCGAACCTGTGGAGCGAGGACGAGTCGGAACGCGCGACGTTCGTACGGGATGTCCAGTCCGGCATGGCCTTCATCAACGGCCACACCACCAGCTACCCGGAGATCCCCTTCGGTGGGACCAAGCGCAGCGGGTACGGCCGGGAACTGTCCGATCTCGGCATGCGCGAATTCATGAACGTCAAGACGGTCTGGATCGGCGAGTGATCAGGAGACAGGGACGCGTCCAGCACCGGTGACTGATCACCGGCACATTTCCGCGGGTGCGGAATCCGATGCGGAATCCACCGGCGCTCTACTTGAGAAGGTGAACCATGACTGCTCAAGGCGTCAACTCGGCCGGCTCGCTGAGCGGCCGTGTCGCGGTCGTCACCGGAGCTTCCAGCGGGATCGGCGAGGCCACTGCTGAACGCCTCGCGGAGATGGGCGCTCGCGTCGCGGTCCTCGCTCGCCGCTCCCAGCGGCTCGACAGTCTCGTCGGCCGGGTCGAGGAGGCCGGCGGGCAGGCCATGGCCATCGCTCTGGACGTGACCGACGCCGCGGCTGTCCAAGACGCGGCGGACCGTGTGGCGAACCATTTCGGTGACGTCGACGTTCTCGTCAACAACGCGGGCGTGATGCTCCCCGCTCCGATCGAGGAGCGTGCGGTCGATCAGTGGCAGCAGCAGGTGGACCTCAACATCACTGGACTGATGAACGTCATCGGCGCCTTCACCTCGCAGCTCGTCAAGGCTGCGCAGGAGCGCGGTGTCGCCGATCTCATCAACATGTCATCGATCGCCGCTCAGAACATCTTCCCGAACTTCGCCGTGTACTCCGGAACGAAAGCCTTCGTCACCCACCTGTCCAGACATCTGCGCGTCGAGCTCGGGCCCAAGAACGTGCGCGTGGCGGCTCTGGAGCCCGGGATCGTCGGCACCGAGCTGCAAAGCCACGTAACCGATGAAGGCACGCTGCAGTGGCTCGCTGACTCCAAGGAGGGCGGCATGGAGTGGCTCACCCCGCAGGACATCGCTGATGTCGTCGGATTCCTTGCCGCTCTTCCCCCACGCGTCAATCTCCAGCAAGTCACCATCATGCCGACAGCGCAGCCCAGCTGACTCAGACGCCGAGGCAGTGGCCCTCGCGTTCGGTGAGGCGAACCAGCCCTCGCCACGCGGGCCGGGGGAGGGCCGGCCCAGGGCGGTAAGAGCTGTCGGGCAAGGCAGGTCGGCGCGAGCCTTCTCCAGAAGTACCCCGAAAGAATGAAAAGCCCTGCTCTCTGCATCCAATTGTCTTGTACATCCGTTGACCGGGGGAGATGGCCGGTTCTGGCCGGTATGTACACCGACGCACAAGGGGAAAGTTGATGTCTCACATTGCGAAGGCGGTCGTGGTCGCCCTGGGTGCCGGCGCCGTGGTGGTGGGCGGGGCCGGCCTGGCGCTGGCCGACGCGGGTGCCCAGGGCGCCGCGGCCGGTTCGCCCGGCGTGCTGTCCGGCAACGTGATCCAGGTTCCGGTCAACATCCCGGTCAACCTGTGCGGGAACAGCGTCGACGTGATCGGCCTGCTCAACCCGGCCTTCGGCAACACCTGCGCCAACCTCGGCGAGCAGACGCCGCCCACGGCGACCCCCGGATACGACACTCCGCAGAGCTGACGTACGCAGAAGGGCTCCCGGGCCTGACGTCGACCTCGCTCACCCCCGGGCTCCTGCGTCATTGATCAGGTCCGCCGCTCGCGCCGTCCGGCTCGGCCATGGCGTCGTCGCGTCCCCCCGCCCCGTCTCCGTACCCCGGCGGGGGGACGACCCGCGCGTCGTTCAACGACCGCACACCCGTTCACCCCACACCTGTCACGCGCACGCCAACCGGCATCGGAAGAACAGGACCGGCGGCCCGGAACCCCGGTCCGCCCGGCCGCCGATCCGGCCCGTGACCATGGGGAGATCCATGAACGGCGTCACCACCCTCGACCGTCCACCGCGGACCCCGGCACCCGTCCGCTACACCGTCACCCTCGCCCGCGACGAGGACGATGTCCGCGCCGCACAGCGACTGCGGCACGAGGTCTTCGCGGGGGAGATGGGCGCCCTCCTCGCCACCCCGCATCCCGGCCTCGACATCGACCCGTTCGACGCCCACTGCGACCACCTCCTCGTCCGCGAGACGGTCACCGGCCAGGTCGTCGGCACCTATCGGCTGTTGCCCCCGGAGCGGGCCGAGGCCGCCGGACGCCTCTACTCGGAGGGCGAGTTCGACCTCGGCGCGTTCGACCCGATCCGGTCCCGGCTCGTCGAGGTCGGCCGCTCGTGCGTCCACCCCGACCACCGCGACGGCGCCGTCATCAGCCTGATCTGGGCCGGCATAGCCCGTTACATGACCGACCGCGGCCACGAGTGGCTGACCGGCTGCTGTTCCGTGCCGCTCGCCGACGGCGGCACCCTGGCCACCGCCACCTGGCACCGGGTCCGCGACAAGCACCTCGCGCCCAAGGAGTTCCGGGTACGGCCCCTGCTGCCCTGGATCCCCGGCGAACGGGTCCCCGTCGGGCACACCGCGCTCCCACCCCTGCTGCGCGGCTACCTCCGGCTCGGTGCCCGGGTGTGCGGAGAACCCGCCCACGACCCGGACTTCGGCGTCGTCGACCTCTGCGTGCTGCTGTCGATGCGCCGGGTCGACCCGCGCTATCTGCGGCACTTCCTCGCCCTCGTACCCGGCTGATGAGCGGCTGGCTGCCCACCGCGCCCTGCACCCCCGGCGCGTGTGTGGAACCGGCCGGGGCGCCGGTGGCCCTGCCCCGCGCCGTCCTGCGCGTCGCCGCGGTGACGGCCCTGCTGCTGGTGGGTATCACGCTCTGCCCGCTCGCCCGGGGGAGCGCGCGCCGGGGCGGGCGGATACCGGCCCAGTGGGTCGCGCGCTGGAGCCGGCGCGTGGTGCGGGCCGCCGGGGTCGGGACACGGATCACCGGCGCGCCCGCACCGGACGGCGGACTGCTGATCGTCGCCAACCACGTCTCGTGGCTCGACATCGCGCTGCTCGCCGCCGTACGCCCGGCCCGGATGCTCGCCAAGGCCGAGATCGGGCGCTGGCCGGTGGCCGGGGCGCTGGCCGCGCGGGGCGGCACGCTGTTCATCGAGCGCGACCGGCCGCGCGCGCTGCCCGCGGCGGTGGCGGCCGTCGCCCGCGCCCTGCGCTCCGGCGCGGCCGTCGCCGCCTTCCCCGAGGGCAGCACCTGGTGCGGGCGCGCCCACGGGCCGTTCCACCGCGCCGTGTTCCAGGCCGCGCTGGACGCCGGCGTGCCCGTGCTGCCGGTCCGGCTCCGCTACCGGCAGCACGGGGCGGGACCGAGCACCGCGGCGGCGTTCGTCGGCGAGGACACCCTCGCCGCCTCCCTGTGGCGGGTGGCTCGCACGCGTGGCCTGGTGGCCGAGGTCGACGTCCTGCCGGTGATACCGGTCGGCGCCCACCCCGACCGCCGCTCCCTCGCCCGCGCGGCCCGGCCGCTCGCCACGGAACCCGCTCGGGCCCACGCGGCCCTGGTGGCACCGCGCCCCGTCGGGGAGGGCCGGGACACGGCCGGAGCCGGATAGGCCGGCCCCGGGCATGACCGGTCCGGGACGGGTGCGCGTCCCGGACCGGTCCCCCCCGTCGATCGGATACGGCGCCCGGATCGCAGCGCGGCGGCGCGGCGTCGGCCCGGACCGTGTCGTCGGCCCGGGGCGCAACGTCGCCGCGGACCCTGCCGCCGCTTCCGGCCGCCCCATTGCCCGGTCCGCGTGCTCTGGCATACTGCCGCTGTCCGCCGACTCCCAGACCAGGGTCGAAATTGACTATGCGTCAGCAGAGTGCCACCGTCACCCCGCGGGTGCGCGGCACCGAGCGTTCCGCGGCCCGCCGCGCCGAACTCATCGCCATCGGGCGGAGGTTGTTCGCGGACACGTCCTACGACGCTCTCTCCATGGACGACATCGCACGGCAGGCGCATGTCGCCAAGGGGCTGATCTACTACTACTTCCAGTCCAAGCGCGGCTACTACCTGGCGATCATCCAGGACTCCGTCGCCGATCTCGTCACCTCCGCGGCGAGCGGCCTCGACCTGCCCTCCGTGGACCGGGTCCACCGCACGATCGACGGCTACCTCCGCTTCGCCGAGCACCACCAGGCCGCCTACCGCACCATCATCGGCGGCGGCGTCGGCTTCGACACCGAGGTGCAGGCCATCCGGGACGGGGTGCGCGAGGCGATCGTCGCGACCATTGCCGAAGGGGCGTACGGCCGCACGGACATCGCCCCGCTGGCCCGGATGGGCCTGATCGCCTGGGTGTGCAGCGTCGAGGGGGCCACCCTCGACTGGATCGCCCGCCCTGGGCTCTCCCGGGAGACCATGCGCGAGTTGCTGGTGAAGACCCTCGGAGGGGCCCTGCGCGCCATCGAGGAGCTGGACCCCGGCCACCCGGCTCCGCCGCCCGCCCGCCGCGACTGACGGCGCCCCGCCCGCCCAGCCCGCCGAACGCTCCATCGCAGCCCAGCCCGGCCGGCCCGCCGTACGCTCCACCGCGGCCCCGGCCACCCCTCCGGGCCTGCTCGCCGCGTCCGCGACGGCGGCCGCCCCCGCTCCGCCGCGGGCCCTGTTCCCGGGCGCCCGGACGGCGTCGGCTGGAATCTTCGAGTGAGCGGTCGTTAACTGGTGACGTGAGGTCCCCCATCGGGCATACTCACCGCACAGAGCCGCTGGTCAGCAGCTTCCGCGATCCGGAAGCCGGACCCTTAGGCGGAACCGGAACGATCAGGCGGAGCCGCCCGACCAAGGCGTGTGCCCGCCGACGCCCGAACAGGGAGGAGAGCGACGCCATGTCCGACCGCGACCCGCAGCCGGTGGAGCGTCAACTGCCCACGGAAGAGGCGAGGGATCTGCTCGCACTCGTCCGTGAGATCGCACAGCGCGAGATAGCGCCGAAGGCGGCCGAGGAGGAGGACGCCGGACGCTTCCCGCGCGAGGTCTTCACCCTGCTCTCGGAGTCGGGCCTGCTGGGCCTGCCGTACGACGCCGAGTACGGCGGCGGCGAGCAGCCCTACGAGGTCTATCTCCAGGTGCTGGAGGAACTCGCCGCGGCCCGCCTCACCGTCGGCCTCGGGGTCAGCGTGCACACGCTCGCCTCCTACGCGCTCGCCACGCACGGCACCAAGCAGCAGCAGGTCGAGCACCTGCCCGCCATGCTCGGCGGCGGTCTGCTCGGCGCCTACTGCCTCTCCGAACCCTCCTCCGGCTCGGACGCGGCCTCCCTGCGCACCAAGGCCGTCCGGGACGGCGGCCACTGGGTGCTCAGCGGCACGAAGGCCTGGATCACGCACGGCGGCATCGCCGACTTCTACACCGTGATGGCCCGCACCGGCGAGGACGGCCCGCGCGGGATCACCGCCTTCCTGGTCCCCGGCGACGCCGAGGGCCTGAGCAGCGCGGCCCCCGAGAAGAAGATGGGGATGAAGGGCAGCCCGACCGCCCAGGTCCACTTCGACGAGGTGCGCGTCGCCGACGAGCGGCGCATCGGCGAGGAGGGGCAGGGATTCTCCATCGCGCTGTCCGCCCTCGACTCCGGCCGGCTCGGCATCGCCGCGTGCGCGATCGGCGTGGCCCAGGCGGCGCTGGACGAGGCGGTCCGCTACGCCACCGAGCGCCGCCAGTTCGGCCACCCGATCGCCGACTTCCAGGGCCTGCGCTTCATGATCGCCGACATGGCCACCCAGATCGAGGCGGGCCGGGCGCTCTACCTCGCCGCCGCCCGGCTCCGTGACGCGGGCCTGCCGTTCTCCAAGCAGGCCGCCATGGCCAAGCTGCACTGCACCGACACGGCCATGCGGGTCACCACGGACGCCGTGCAGATCCTCGGCGGCTACGGCTACACCGCCGACTTCCCCGCCGAGCGCTACATGCGCGAGGCGAAGGTGCTCCAGATCGTCGAGGGCACGAACCAGATCCAGCGGATGGTCATCGCCCGTCACGTGGCGGGACCGGAGGGTCGCTGAACTGTCCCCTGAGGACCGTCGGGGCCGCCAGCCTGATCCACTCCGGGTCGTGGCGGCCCGGCAGGGTGCGGCCCCGGTCGGCCCAGGCACGCATCAGTTCGCGGTAGATGGGCGGGTCCTGCGGCGGCGGAACCGATTCTGCGGGCCGGGGTACGAAGATGCGGCGCTGACGCCCGGGGGCCGTGTACGTGGGGGTCATGCCTGCGCAACGCCTGTCCGGCCGCGCAGGTCACCGCCCGGTGGAATCGAGCGTGAGTCCACGTGCGTCCGCTTCCGTGTCCCACCGCCCGCGGGGACGGCAGGTCCGCCGTCGGCGACGCCGCCTGAGAGTCGGCGGGACGGGCCGGAGCGGGAGCGGCCCGGCCGCTCCCGGATGTGCCGTGTGCCGGCGGTGCGCCCGGGCGGAGCCGGGCGGTCGTCCGGGGAGGGTCAGGCGGCGGCCTGGCCGCGCATCACCGGTACGCGCATCGGGCGCGAGCCCGGGCCGCCGACGTGCGAGAAGGGCTGCGTACGCCAGTCCAGGCCCTGGGGGAGCGTCAGCAGCAGCGCGGTGTCCTGCTCCTGCGGGGTGAAGGACTCGTCCGCGGGACGGGCCTCGGCGGCCGTGCGGCCGGTGCCCGGGCAGACCGTGAGCCCGAACGGGTTCCACGGCGACGCGCACAGCGCGTGCTCAGGCAGGGCCTCCTCGTCCGTCAGCAGCGCGATGGGCTGCGCGCAGTCCGGGCAGATCACCCGGTACATCTCGAAGGTGTCGTAGGCGTCGTCGCCGTCGAGCCCGTCCGCCTCGTAGGCGTCGGGTTCGACGCCCTCCGGCTCGGGTTCGACGACCGACTGGGGCCGCTTGGACACGGAACGACCAGGGCGCTTGACACTCTGCATGGGATTCTCCCCCTAAGGCTGGGCCGTGAAGGCACTGCGGCCTCGACCACAGCAAGCACTTCCCGTCCGGTCTCCGCGGTAACCACGAGAGCATCACGGAGCGCGTCCGGATGATGTGGCGTTCGTCACATGCCCTGCGCAGGTGCCCGGTGCGCCGGATTTTGTCCACCCTCCTGTGCGATGGAATCCAGAGGCCGCGGAGAGGCCGGAGGCGGGCGGGAGCGGCGGGCACGCCGCGCGGGGGAGGCCGGAGAGCCGGACGGAGGTGCCCGCGGGGCCGATGACCTGCGTCGCTCGGGTACCCGAGGGGATCGGGGGCCCTGTAGGTTTTGGCGGCATGGAGGAGCTGGACCGACAAATCGTGCAGCTGCTCGTCACCGACGGGCGGATGAGCTACACAGACCTGGGCAAGGCCACCGGCCTGTCCACCTCGGCCGTGCACCAGCGGGTGCGCCGGCTCGAACAGCGGGGTGTCATCCGCGGCTACGCCGCGGTCGTGGACCCGGAGGCCGTCGGGCTGCCGCTCACCGCCTTCATCTCGGTGAAACCCTTCGACCCCAGCGCCCCCGACGACATCGCGGAGCGGCTCGCCGACGTCCCCGAGATCGAGGCCTGCCACAGCGTCGCCGGTGACGAGAACTACATCCTCAAGGTGCGGGTCGCCACGCCGCACGAACTGGAGGAACTGCTCGCCCGGCTGCGGACCCTGGCCGGGGTGTCCACCAGGACCACGGTCGTGCTGTCCACGCCGTACGAGGCCCGCCCGCCGAGGATCTGAACCGGGCCGCCCGCCGATGATCTGAACCGGGCCGCCCCGGCCCGCCCGCCGTCACCCGCGCGCGGGCCGGGGCGCACGCCCCGGTGCCCGGTGCTCCCCTGGAGCGCGAGAGACTGTGGGGCATGAGTGAGCAGTCCGCCGACCCCAAGACCGTCCTCCTGCGCCGAGGAGAGGTCCACAGCCCCGCCGATCCCTTCGCCACCGCGATGGTGGTGGAGCGCGGCCAGGTCGCCTGGGTCGGCTCCGAGGGAGCCGCGGACGCCTTCGCCGACGGCGTGGACGAGGTGGTCGACCTCGACGGCGCCCTGGTCACCCCGGCCTTCACCGACGCCCATGTGCACACCACCGCGACGGGCCTCGCGCTGACCGGACTCGACCTGTCCGGCGCGCCCTCCCTGGAGGCGGCCCTCGCCCTCGTCCGCGACTTCGCCGCGGCCCGCCCTGACGACCGGGTCCTGCTGGGGCACGGCTGGGACGCCGCACGCTGGCCCGGAGGCCGCCCGCCGGCCCGCGCGGAACTCGACGCGGCCACCGGCGGCCGCCCCCTGTACCTGTCCCGCGTCGACGTCCATTCCGCGGTCGTCACCACCGCCCTGCTGGACCTGGTCCGCGAGGACCTGCCCCGGGGCGACGCGCCGCTCACCGGCGACGCCCACCACGCCGTGCGCCGGACCGCGCTCGCCGCCGTCACCCCGGCCCAGCGCGCCGAGGCCCAGCGCGCCGCCCTCACCCGCGCCGCCTCCCTCGGCATCGGATCCGTGCACGAGTGCGGCGGACCGCAGATCTCCTCCGAGGACGACTTCACCGGCCTGCTCCGGATCGCCGCCGGGCACCCCGGACCGCGCGTCGTGGGCTACTGGGCGGAGCAGGGCGACGCGGGCGTGGAGAGGGCCCTGGCGCTCGGCGCGGCCGGCGCCGCCGGTGACCTCTTCGCCGACGGGGCCCTCGGCTCGCACACCGCCTGCCTGCACCGGCCGTACACCGACGCCGCGCACACCGGCACCGCGTACCTGGACGCCGACGCGATCGCAGCCCATGTCGTCGCCTGCACCGAGGCGGGCATCCAGGCGGGGTTCCACGCCATCGGCGACGCCGCCGTGACAGCCGTCGTGGACGGCGTGCGCGCCGCCGCCGAGAAGACCGGCCTCGCGCGGGTCCGTGCTGCCCGGCACCGCGTCGAGCACGCCGAGATGCTCACCCCCGCGACCGTCGCCGCCTTCGCCGAGCTGGGCCTGATCGCCTCCGTGCAGCCCGCCTTCGACGCGCTGTGGGGCGGCGAGGACGGCATGTACGCCGACCGGCTCGGCGCCGAACGGGCCCGCACCCTCAACCCCTTCGCCGCCCTGCTGCGCGCCGGCGTGCCCCTGGCCTTCGGCTCGGACAGCCCGGTCACCCCGCTCGACCCCTGGGGCACCGTGCGCGCCGCCGCCTTCCACCGCACGCCGGAGCACCGGGTGTCGGTGCGCGCCGCGTTCACCGCGCACACGCGCGGCGGCTGGCGCGCCATCGGCCGTGACGACGCGGGCGTCCTGGTGCCCGGTGCGCCCGCCGACTACGCCGTCTGGCGCACCGAGGAGCTCGTCGTCCAGGCCCCCGACGACCGGGTCGCCCGGTGGTCCACCGACCCCCGCTCGGGCACGCCCGGTCTGCCGGATCTGACCCCGGGCCGCGAGCTGCCGGTCTGTCTGCGCACGGTGGTCGGCGGACGGACGGTGTTCGTACGGCCGGGCGAGTGATCTCCGGAGCCGGCCGGGAGCGGCCCGTCGGGCGCCGCAGTGTCGCCCGACCTGCGCATCCTCCGCACCCGCCGCTACAGGTCCGGTGTTCGGCCAGGTCAGAGGGCTGTTGACAGCCGACGGCAGGGGGCCGGTAGGTTCGTTCGAGTCCACCACCGGACGCCCGACCGGGGAACGTTCGCGCACTCGTCGCAGCCGCCGCTGGGTCAGGGACGGTGTGCCGCCGCACAGGCGCACCGTCACTGGGAGCCAGGCTCAGCGCCCGCGCCGACGAGGGAACGTTCCGGCCGGTCGGCTGGGTGTGACCCGGGTGGGGCCCGGACGCTCAGTAGACAACGGCTTCAGGTCGACCCGCAGCCGGCGGGTCCCAGGTCGGCCCGAAGGGCGCCGGGCCCCCATCCGCCGCGCGGACACCGTGCCCGGACAGGCCTGAACGGGCATTCTTACCCCGCTCTTGGGGAATCGACACCACCTCGCGCACGTGCCGTCACGTCCCCCGAGGACATGGCCACTATGGTGGACGCCTGCGCACGACATGAAGGGGCAGCAGTGAACGACGGCGACGGGACCCTCGCGGCCAAGGCCCAGGGCAGACAGTTCGGCCCGCTCGGCACGACCTTGGTGATCATCCCGACCTACAACGAGGCCGAGAACATCAAGAGCATCGTCGGCCGGGTGCGCCGCGCGGTCCCCGACGCGCACGTGCTGGTCGCGGACGACAACAGCCCCGACGGCACCGGCAAGCTCGCCGACGAACTCGCCGCCGCGGACGACCACGTCCAGGTGCTGCACCGCAAGGGCAAGGAGGGCCTCGGCGCCGCCTACCTCGCGGGCTTCCGCTGGGGCATGGAGCACGGCTACGGCGTCCTGGTCGAGATGGACGCGGACGGCTCCCACCAGCCCGAGGAGCTGCCCCGCCTGCTGACCGCCCTCAAGGGTGCCGACCTCGTGCTCGGATCCCGCTGGGTGCCCGGCGGCCGGGTGGTGAACTGGCCCAAGTCCCGCGAGTTCATCTCCCGCGGCGGCAGCCTCTACTCCCGCCTCGCCCTGGACCTGCCGCTGCGCGACATCACCGGTGGCTACCGCGCCTTCCGCCGCGAGACCCTGGAGGGGCTGGGCCTGGAAGAGGTCGCCTCGCAGGGCTACTGCTTCCAGGTCGACCTGGCCCGGCGCGCGGTCAAGTCCGGCCACCACGTCGTCGAGGTCCCCATCACCTTCGTCGAGCGCGAGCTCGGCGACTCCAAGATGAGCAAGGACATCCTCGTGGAGGCGCTGTGGCGGGTCACCGCCTGGGGCGTCGGCGAACGTGTCGGCAGGATCAAGGGCAGGACCGGCGGCCGGGCCAAGGCCGCCCGCCCCTGACCCGCGCGGAATGCGCTGATCGACCCCTTATCCCGCGCTGAGCCACGCCCAGGCACACTGGGAGCATGACGACTGGCGTTCCCACCTCCGCGCAGACCGACCGGCCCCGGCGATCCCGGCTGCGCAGGTATCTGCCGCTGGGTGTCGCCGCCTGGGTGGCGCTGGAGATATGGCTGCTCGTCCTGGTCGCCGACGCGGCGGGCGGCCTCGCCGTGTTCCTGCTGCTGGTGGCGGGCCTCGTCGCCGGTTCGGTGGTCATCAAGCGCGCCGGCCGGCGGGCCTTCCAGAGCTTGAACGAGACGCTGCGCAGCGGCGGCGTCCCGTCCCCGGGCGGCAGCGGCGCGGGCGGGAACGGCCTGACGATGCTCGCCGGCCTGCTGCTGATGATCCCCGGCCTGGTCTCCGACGCCGCAGGTCTGCTCCTGCTGCTTGCCCCGGTGCAGAAGGCCGTGGGCCGTCTCACCCAGCGCGCCCTGGACAGGAGGCTCGGCCGCTCCGCGCCGGGAAGCCTCGGGGACGCCTTCCAGCAGGCCCGTATGCACCGCCCGGACGGCAAGGTGGTGCAGGGCGAGGTCATCAGGGACGACCGGAGCGGACAGGGCGGCGCCTCTCGGGAGCAGCGCCCTCCGCTGACCGGCTGAACCACTCGCCCACGTCGGCCCGCCCAAGCGCCCGCCCAGGCCGGGCGGGCCCGCTCGTGGGCATGCGCGGCCGGGCCCCGGACGCAACAGGACCGCGGGCGCCCCCCCACCCGGGGGTGTGGGGGGCCCGCGGGGCGGGGTTTCCCGCGGGGCGGCCCCGGGGGCCGGCTGGCGGGCCGGGCCCGGGCACCAAACGGGCCGGCGGGCGCCCGACACCCGGTGGTGGGGGGGCGCCCGCGGTCCTGTCTTACGCGCTGCGCTCCGCAGGGTCCCTGGGGACCTAAGCGGACTTGCGGCTGTCCCGGGGGTGTACCGCGATGTTCATCGCTCCCGAACGCAGAACCGCCAGGCGCTCCTCGAGGACCTCTTCGAGTTCCTCGCGGGTGCGCCGCTCCATCAGCATGTCCCAGTGGGTACGCGCGGGCTTGGCCTTCTTCTCTTCCGGGCCGTCGCCGTCCACGAGGAGTGCCGGGGCCCCGCAGACCTTGCACTCCCACTCCGGCGGAATTTCCGCCTCGACCGAGAAGGGCATCTCGAAACGATGCCCCTTCTCGCATGCGTACTCCACGGCCTGGCGCGGAGCCAGGTCGATGCCGCGGTCCGTCTCGTAGCTGGTCACTACGAGGCGCGTACCGCGAAGAGCTCGCTCACTCATGAATCGTGCCTCCCGGGCTTGTCGCCCACAGGACAGGTGTCGCTGTCGTCGTCATCCGGTCAACGTCCGGTCGGCGGTAAAGATTCCCGTTGTGGGTCATGCGTCGCCGTCGTAGCCGCCCCTTGTTCTACCCACAGGCGCCCGGTTTGTCACATCTGCTAGCAGATGTCACCCGGCGTTTCGCCATCTTTGACGCGCAGTAACGGTACGCCTGGCAGGCCAAACGCGTACACTACCGCCCTTTCGTGTTGAACGCTAAATCCTCTCCGGAACCGGATTCCCCGCCTCGGCTATCGCACGCCGGACCGGGACCCGGGCGAGCAGGACGAAGCCGACCACGAAGAAGACCACCAGCGAGATGATCGCGGAGCGGTAGCTTCCGGTCAGCTGGTAGGTGACCCCGAACAGCAGCGGTCCGAGCCAGCTCATCCCGCGGTCGCTCATCTCGTACGCCGAGAAGTACTCGGCCTCCTTGCCCGGCGGCACCAGGTGCGAGAACAGCGACCTGGACAGGGCCTGGCTGCCGCCGAGGACCAGGCCGATCCCGGCGGCCAGCACGAAGAACCACACCGGGACCCCGGCGGGCAGGAAGTACCCGGCCCCCAGGGTGACCGTCCACGCCACCAGCGAGCCGAGGATCGTGCGCCGGGCGCCGTACGTCCGCGCCAGCCGCCCCATCGCCAGCGCCCCGGCGACGGCCAGCACCTGCACCAGCAGCACCGCGCCGATCAGCGTCGACTGGCCGAGTCCGAGCTCCTCGGAGCCGTAGACCGAGGCCTGGGAGATCACCGTCTGGATGCCGTCGTTGTAGATCAGGTACGCGAGCAGGAAGGCGAGGGTCAGCGGATAGCGGCGCATGTCCCGGACGGTCGCCGCCAGCTGCCTGAGGCCCGGCGCCACGGTGCCCTCCCCGGAGGCGGGGCGGTCGCGCAGCCGCCGCAGCGGCACCAGCGTGAAGGCGCCCCACCACAGTCCGGCCGACGCCAGGCAGATCCGGACGGCCGCCGTCTGCGAGAGCCCGAAGGAGTCGTGCGCCGAGTACAGCACCAGGTTCGCGACGAGCACGAGGGAGCCGGCCGCGTAGCCGAAGGCCCAGCCGCGCGAGGAGACCGCGTCGCGCTCCTCCGGCCCGGCGATCTGCGGCAGGTAGGAGTTGTACAGCATCATCCCCACGGACTGCGCGGCGTTGGCCACGACGAGCAGCGCCCCGCCGAGCAGGTACCGGTCGCCGTCCAGGAAGAACATGCCCGTCGTCGCCGCGGCGCCGGTGTAGGCGGCTGCGGCGAGCAGCGGCTTCTTGCGGCCCGTACGGTCGGCCGCGCCGCCCGCCAGGGGCATCACCACGACCGCGACGATCACCGACAGGGACACCGTGTACGCGAAGAAGGAACCCGCGCGGACCGGGACGCCGAGCGGATGGACGTAGCCGCCGGCGTCGGCGGCGTGCCGGGCGACCGCGGTCAGATACGGACCGAGGAACACGGTCAGCACGGTCGTCGAGTAGACCGAGCACGCCCAGTCGTAGAAGTACCAGCCGCGCTGTTCGCGCCGCCGCACCGCGGCCTCGTCGGCCACCTCCGCCCGGACGGTCCCCGTCTCCACCCCGCGCCCTCGCTTTTCCGCCGCAGTGCCGCGCCGGGCCGGGGCACGCGGTCCGCGGGCCTTCAGGCCCAGACGCCGCGGTCCTCCATGACCTCGCGCAACGTGTCGATGTGATCGGTCATGATGCCATCGACGCCCAGGTCCAGGAGGCGGTGCATCCGATCCGCCTCGTTGACCGTCCACACGTGCACCTGGAGCCCGCGCGCGTGGGCCGCGCGGACGAAGCGGCGGTCGACCACGTGGACGCCCGACTGCGCCTCGGGCACCTGCGCGGCGACGGCGGACCGGCGCACGGCGGCCGGCAGCCCCCACGAGCGCAGCCGCAGCCCGACCACCCCGCGCGTACCGAAGGACGTGGCCAGGCGCGGGCCGCCCAGCCGCTGTGCCCGCAGCACCCGTGCCTCCGAGAACGAGCCCACGCAGACCCGGTCCCAGGCGTCCCTGTCCTCGATCAGCTCCAGCAGGGGCCGCAGGGCGGGCTCCGCCTTGATGTCGACGTTCCAGCGCGCGCCGGGGAAGGTGTCCAGGAGCTCCTCGAAGAGCGGCACGGGTTCCAGGCCGCCCACGCGCGCCCGGCGGACCTCCTCCCACGGCAGCTCGGCGATCCGGCCGGCCCCGTCGGTGACCCGGTCCAGCGTCGCGTCGTGGAAGGCGACCAGCCTGCCGTCCGCCGTCGCGTGCACGTCGGTCTCCATGTACCGGTAGCCCGCCTCCACCGCGCGCCGGAACTGCGCCACGGTGTTCTCCAGCCCGTCGGCTGCGCCGCCCCGGTGGGCGAACGGGATCGGGCCGGGGTGGTCGAGATACGGGTGGCGGAGGGGAGGCGTCACGGTGGTCACTGTCGAAGTATCACCCTTTCGGGTGCACCCCCGGCAACGACCGTGCTGCCCTTGGACGTCGTCCGGACGGCGAACACCCGGAGGAACAGCTGCGCCAGCGGTCCGATGCACAGCGCGTAGAGCAGGGTGCCGGCGCCGATGCTGCCGCCCAGGGCGAATCCGCTTGCCACGACGAGGAGTTCGAGGGTCGTGCGGATCAGCCGGATCGAGCGGCCGGTGCGCCGGTGCAGCCCCGTCATCAGCCCGTCGCGGGGGCCCGGACCGAAGTCGGCCGCGATGTAGAGGCCGGTCGCCGCGCCGTTCAGCACGATGCCGGCCACCAGCAGCGGGATCCGCACGGCGAGGCTGTGCACCTGGGGGAGCACGGCGAGCATGCCGTCCAGGGCGAGGCCGATGACGAAGACGTTGGAGACCGTCCCGAGCCCCGGCCGCTGCCGCAGCGGGATCCACAGCAGCAGCACCGCGGCGCCGACGATGATCAGGACCGTGCCGATGCTCAGGCCGGTGAGCTTCGCGAGTCCCTGGTGCAGCACGTTCCAGGGCTCCAGGCCCAGGTCCGCCTCGACGAGCAGCGCGGAACTCACGCCGTAGAGCGTGAGACCGGCGTACAGCTGGAACAACCGTCGTCCGAGACGGCTGGGAGTGGACACGGTGTACCCCCTGGGTGGTGACAGTGGACTGACTCGTGACACTCTGTGGCTCGGTACGAAACGGCATCCATGGCCAATTCGAGGAAGGTGGACTGATCTTCGTGGCACATTGGACCTCGGCGGTGGGCCCCGCGCAGCTCGCCCGGCTCCTCAACTCCCAGCAGGAGCGGCCCGCGGGCCCCGGTACCCGCCGTCCGCCCGCCTACCGTGCCCTCGCCGACGGCATCCGGCTCCTCGTCCTCGAAGGACGCGTCCCCGTGGCCGCCCGGCTGCCCGCCGAGCGCGAGCTGGCACTCGCCCTCTCCGTCAGCCGCACCACCGTCGCCGCCGCCTACGAGGCGCTGCGTTCCGAGGGCTTCCTGGAGTCACGGCGCGGAGCGGGGAGCTGGACGGCCGTCCCGGCCGGCAACCCGCTGCCCGCGCGCGGCCTCGAACCCCTTCCGCCCGAGTCGCTCGGCTCGGTGATCGACCTCGGTTGCGCCTCCCTCACCGCCCCCGAGCCGTGGCTCACCCGGGCCGTGCAGGGCGCGCTGGAGGAACTGCCGCCGTACGCCCACACCCACGGCGACTACCCGGCCGGACTGCCCACCCTGCGCGCGATGATCGCCGAGCGCTACACCGCCCGCGGGATCCCCACCATGCCGGAACAGATCATGGTGACGACCGGGGCCATGGGCGCCATCGACGCGATCTGCCATCTCTTCGCGGGCCGCGGCGAACGCATCGCCGTCGAGTCCCCGTCCTACGCCAACATCCTCCAGCTGATGCGGGAGGCCGGCGCGCGGCTCGTCCCCGTCGCGATGGCCGAGGGCCTCTCGGGCTGGGACCTGGACCGCTGGCGCCAGGTCCTGCGCGAGGCCGCGCCCCGGCTCGCCTACGTCGTCGCCGACTTCCACAACCCGACCGGCGCGCTGGCCGACGAGGACCAGCGGCGCCGACTGGTGGACGCGGCCCGCTCCGCCGGGACCGTCCTCGTCGCCGACGAGACGATGAGCGAGCTGTGGCTCGACGACGGCTTCGCGCGGGGCGGCATGCCCCGCCCGGTGTGCGGCTTCGACCCGGCCGGCTCGACCGTCATCACCGTCGGCTCGGCGAGCAAGGCGTTCTGGGCGGGTATGCGCATCGGCTGGGTGCGCGCCGCTCCGGACGTCATCCGCAGCCTGGTCTCCGCGCGGGCCTACGCCGACCTCGGCACCCCCGTCGTCGAGCAGCTGGCCGTGAACTGGCTGTTCGCCACCGGCGGCTGGGAGCAGGCCGTGGAGCTGCGCCGCGCCCAGGCCCGGGAGAACCGCGACGCGCTGGTGGCCGCGGTGCGGCGTGAGCTGCCCGACTGGGAGTTCGAGGTTCCCGGCGGCGGGCTGACCCTGTGGGTCCGCGCGGGCGGCCTCTCCGGGTCCCGGATCGCGGAGGCGGGCGAACGGGTGGGCGTCCGGGTCCCGTCGGGTCCGCGCTTCGGCGTCGACGGCGCCTTCGAGGGGTACCTGCGCCTCCCGTTCACCGTCGGGGGAGCGGTCGCGCAGGAGGCCGCGGCCCGGCTGGCGGCGGCGGCCCGCCTGGTGGAGACGGGGGCGACGGGCGCCGCGGAGGCGCCGCGCACGTTCGTCGCGTAGGCCCCCGGCGCCCGCACTCGCCGGGCCCGCGTCCGCGGTGCCCGGCCGGTGAGGGGCGGTCATGGCGAAGGGGCCCGCCTTCACACAGGCGCGGGCCCCTTCGTCCGTGGTCCTTCAGGCGGTCTCGGCGGCCACGGCCTTCGCTGTCACCGGAGCCACCACCGTGACCGTCTCGACGGCCTCGGCCGACCCGGCGGACCCGGCGGCCACGGCCTCCATGACTCCCACGGTCTCCGTGACCTCCACAGTCTCCGTGAGCTCCAAGGCCACCGTGACCTCGTCGGACTCCGTGGTCGCCGTGGTCGCCGTGGTCTCCGCGGGCTCCCGGGCCTCCGGGGCCTTCACCATGTCGACGGGCCCGGCGGTCCTGGCCGCGTGCCCCGTCAGGGCCGCTGCCTCGTCCGCGGGGGTCGTCCTCGCCGGCAGCAGCGCCAGCACCGCCTGCCGGTCGGCGTCGCCGGTGGCGTCGTCGTACGGGTCGGGTGTGGACGGCACCTGCAGCCGGTGCACCGGTCCGGAGCCCAGCCGGGCGTAGCCGCGGCCCACGGGGACCTGGGCCGGCGGACTGGAGTGCGGAGCCATGCCCAGCACGGCCTCGACCTGCTGAGGCACCGCGGGTCCGAGCACCACACGCGCCCGGGTGTGCTGCCGCACCGCCTCGCTCAGCGTCTCGGCGCCGTCGAACTGCTCCGCCACCACCACGGTGACGTTCGCCGCGCGGCCGTGCCGGAGGGGGACCTGCAGCAGGGCCTGCGGGTCGGTGCGGTGGTCGGCCTCGGCGAGGTGGGTGAAGACCGTGGGACGGTCCAGGAGGATCCACAGCGGTCGCCTGGTGTCCTCCGGAGGGGCGTCGCCCGCCTGCCGGGCCCGGTTGACGGAGACGAGCCGCCGCTCGGTCTCGTGCGCGGCCCACTCCAGGCTCGTCACCGCCCCGGCCGGGGCGCACTCCACGCCCAGTACGCCGTCGCGGCCGGTCAGGCACGCGTACTCGCCGGTGCCGCCGCCGTCGACGATCAGGACATCGCCGTGCTGGAGCGCCTGGAGGGCGATCGACCGCAGCAGCGTGGAGGTGCCGCTGCCCGGCTGGCCGAGGACCAGCAGGTGCGGTTCGGTGGAGCGGGCGCCGGTACGCCAGACGACCGGCGGGACGTCGCGCCGCTCCGTCCCGTAGGAGAGGGGGAGCGTGCGCTGGACCTCACTGGGATCGGTGAAGCCGAGGACGGTCTCGCCCGGCGCGGTGACGAAGCGCTGGGCCGCGATGTCGGTGGGAAGCGGGGCGAGGGCGGTCACCGTGAGCTGGTTGCCCTCCTCCTCCCACGCGAAGTGGTACTCGCGGCCGCGCCCGGCCTTGGCGGTGAGCAACTGCTCCACGCGCGTGCGGGCCTCGGGGTCGCCGTCGGGGAAATAGGCGGGGTAGCGGATCACGGCGTGACCGACGTGCCCCGTGTCGTCGAACTCGTGGGAGGCGAAGACCTTCTCCCACTCGCCGCCGTGCGCGTACAGCGGCGCGGGGTCGTCGGCGATGGCGAAGCAGGGCACCAGGGCCTCGTACAGGGACTGGAGCCGCTTGGTCTGCGACTCGTCGGGGCCCTGCGGTGCCGGCGGGGTGCGGTCACGGCCCTGCCAGGCCGCCGCCGCCATCACGGAGATGGCGGCCAGCAGGGGTCCGTACGGCATGAGCACCACCACCAGGACCACGGAGGCCGCCAGGAACATCAGCGGCCCACGCTTGTCCTTGGGTGTCTCGGCCCACTTGCGCCGCCCGGCCGTGGCCAGCCGGCGCAGTCCGCGCGAGATGGTGATCAGCGGGTGGAGGACGTCGGTGGCGCTGTCCGCCGCCGTCCGGGCCAACTCCCGGCTCCGGGCGATCTGCGTCCGGGCGATCTGCGCGCTGTCCTTGCTCAGAATGCGGGGGAGAGGCCGGGCCACTGCTGTCTCCTGTTGGTGCGTGCGGGCGGGACGGGGGTCAGAACTTGATGCCGCCGAGGAGGCTCGCCAGACTCTCGCCGCCTGCCTTGATGCTGGGGGCGATGGCCGTGCTGGCGAGGTAGAAGCCGAAGAGAGCCGAGATGCAGGCGTGGGAGCCCTTGAGTCCGTCCTTGCGGAAGAAAAGAAAGACGATGATTCCGAGCAGGACGACGCCGGACATGGAGAGGATCATTTGAGGCCTCCTGGTGTCGAGGGGGGACAGTCACCGTGAGTACTTCCAGGATCACAGGATGTATCCATACGATAAAAGGTGCAAGTAGGTGAATTTCGGCGTTTTCCTCCCCGGTGCGAGGTCGCCGGCGGGCCGGTGGAGCGGAGGGGGGAGCGGCTTCCCGTGCCCGGCCCGGCGTGCAGTGATCTTCACCTCGGGCACATCCGGTCATGCGAGGCACGAGCCAGTACCCTTGCGATTCACCTGAACGGTTGTAGCGAGAGGCGGTCCGGCCGATGAGTGAAGCCCCCGACCCCGAGGTCGTGGAGCTGGCGACCAAGATCTTCGATCTGGCCCGGCAGGGGCGGACCGAGGCGCTCGTGGCGTACGTCGACGCGGGTGTGCCGGCCGGCCTCACCAACGACCGCGGTGACTGCCTGGTGATGCTCGCCGCCTACCACGGCCACGCCGGGACCGTCCGCGAGCTGCTCGCCCGCGGCGCCGGGCCCGACCAGATCAACGACCGTGGCCAGACCCCGCTCGCCGGCGCCGTGTTCAAGGGCGAGACCGAGGTGATCAAGGCCCTCCTGGAGGGCGGCGCCGATCCCGCCGCGGGCACCCCGTCGGCCGTGGACACGGCGCGCATGTTCGGCAGGACGGAACTCCTGGAACTGTTCGGCGCACGCTGATCCGGCGTTCCGGAACGGGAACCGACCGGGCACCGGCCAGGTGCCCCAGGCAAAACGGGGGAGGCGGTAAAGAGCCGCCGGAAATACGGTCGCGGCAGCACAAACCGCGGGTCATCATGACGACGTGATTCACGGACGCGATGGCTGGGCAGGTGTTGCCGCACCGCGCGGGCCGTGACGCGGTCCGCATGGGCCACCGACGAGAGGCAGAGAGAGATGGTCTACAGCAAGCAAGAGACGGCGGGCGCCCCGACGTTGTGTCACGCGGCCAGGTAGTGCGTGTTCTCCGGTTGCGTCGACGCTTGATGTGAGGCTGTTTCCTATGTTCGATCCGGTCATAGCGCCCAGCGGTACGCTGCTCGGGCTGCTCCAGCGCGGTCGCGGCGACGGCACGCTGCACGCGCTCACCGCGCCGCGCGCCGAAGCGCTCGCGGCACTGGACCACTGCGTGCTCCACGACCCCCGCCACGACTGGCAGGTCGAGAACCGCTCCCTCTACTACGCCCGGCTCTACCTCGACCTCAACGGCGAGCTGGACGCCATCGAGGCACACCTCTTCGACGCCGCGGACATCCTCGACGCCGAGGAGTCCCGCACCGGCCTCGCCCTGGCCGTCCTCGGGCACCTCGCCTCCTACGGCAGGCTCGACGCGCTCGCGCTGCTGCGCCGGTACGCCGCCCACGGCTCCAACTGGGCGTGGGCCCTGGACGAGCTGGCGCTGCGGGACGACGACGCGGGCCTGCGCGCCCTCGCGGCCCCCGTCCTCGCCCGGTTCTCCGCCGATCCGCAGGGCGAGGCCGAGCTGGCCGCCGCCGTGCGCGACGCCTTCGAGCCGCGGCCCTGGCGCCTGTGGGCCGAGGACGCCCGCGAATCGGTCGCCACGCGCGTGCGTGCCGCCCAGGAGACCGGTTCCTTCGACCGCTGGCAGCGGCAGATGCGGCCCTCCGGACCGCGCCCCGGCTGGAGCGTCGGCGCCGTCTTCGAATGGGCCCAGCAGGGCATCGACCGCGGTGCCGCCCTGCACGTCCCGGCCGCCCGGTGCCTGGCCGCCGTGGCCGGTCCCGAGGACCGCCCGGAGATCCTGCGCGCCGCGCGCGGCGGCACCGAGGGCGCCCGCTGCACCGCCCTGCGCTACCTCGCCGACGCGGGGGATCCCGACGCTCTCGGGCTGATCGAGAGCGCGGTCGGCGACGGGTCCGCCCCCGTGGTCGAGGCCGCCGTCGACGCCTTCGAGCGGATGCGGTCCGTCGGCGCCGTGGACCGCGCCCGCGCCTGGGCCCAGCGCCCCGACGCGCTCGGTGCCGCCGCCGCGCGCATGCTGGCCTGCCGCGGCGGAGCCAAGGACAGCGACCTCGTCCTCGGCGCCCTGCGCGAGGCCGTACGCGGTGACGGCCCCGACGCGGCGACCCTGTGGACCCTCGTCGACGGCGCCGGCCGCCTCGGCATCGTCTGCGCCGCCCCCGTACTGCGCCACATCTACCGCGAGACGGCCTCCTCCCACCTCCGCGGCCGCGCCGCCCGCGCCCTCGCCGCCACCGATCCGTCCTTCGCCGCCGGCTTCGCCGTCGAGTGCCTGTGGGACTGCGAGGAGACCACGCGCGAACTCGCCGCGCGGCACGCCGAGACCGGTGACGCCCGCGTCGTCGAGCGGCTCCGCCGCCTCGCGGCGGACCCGGCCGAGGAGGACGAGGTGCAGACGGCGGTCCGCAGCCGCTTCGGGCCGGACGCCCAAGCCCTGTGACCCCGGCACCGGGCAGCCGGCGGACACGCCGCCGTGCTGCCCGGAGGGGCCCCGCGCCGGGCCGGGCGGCCGGACTGCTGTGGCCGGCCACGGTCGGCCACCGCCTGGGTGGCCCGGCGGTGCACCGACCTGCTGCCCCAGCTGCTGCGGCTCGCCGCCGGTGAACTGCGCCACGAGGCGCGGGGCACCACCGGCCGCCTCGACCTGAGCGCCTCGGCCGCGGTCGCCGAGGCGCCGGCCGCCCTCGCGCCGCCGGAGGAGGAGCGGCCCGGCCGACCCCTCGTACGGCCGGGCCCTCCCGCGACGGGAGCCGAGGCTCAGCGGCGCCGTACGGCGACGAACCGGACGCAGGTGCCCGGGACCGCCTGCGCCGCGGCGGGGAGGTCGGCCGCCCGGACCACGGCGATCACCGGGTAGCCCCCGGTGGTCGGGTGGTCGGCGAGGAAGACCACCGGACGCCCGTCCGGGGGCACCTGCACCGCGCCGAGGACCATGCCCTCACTGGGGAGTTCGCCGGTCACCGCACGCTCCAGCGCGGGTCCCTCGGTGCGCAGGCCGATGCGGTTGCTCGCCGGGGACACCCGGTACGCGCGCGTGGTGAGGTCGTCGAGCGCCCGTGCCGTGAACCAGTCGGCGCGCGGACCCGGCGTGACCCGCAGCACGAGTTCGGCCGGCGGGCGCGGCTGCGGGGCGGCGTCCACGCGCGCGGGGGGACCGGCCGGGACACCGAGCGGCAGGACCGTGCCGTCGGTGAGCGGGGCCGGACCGAGCCCGGACAGCAGGTCCGTGGCGCGGCTGCCGAGCACCGGTTCCACGGCGACACCGCCGGAGACGGCCACATAGGCGCGTACTCCGGCCACCGCCCGTCCCACGTCCAGCAGTTCACCGGCGGCCACCCGGACCGGGGCGCCCCAGGGCGCCGGGCGGCCGTCCACCGTGACGGCGCACGGCGCGCCGCCCACCGCCACGGTGACGGCCGAACGCGGGCGCAGCGCACAGCCGTCGAGCGTGGTCTCCAGGACGGCCGCGTCCGGCCCGTTGCCGGCCAGCCGGTTGACGAGCGCCGCCGCGGGCGGGTCGAGCGCCCCGGAGCGGGGCACGCCCAGATGCGCGTACCCGGGCCGTCCCCGGTCCTGCACGGTGGTCAGCGCCCCGGCCCGCACCACGACGAGCGCACGGTCGTTCATACGGCCTCCGCGGACATGCCGGGTACGCGCGGTGGTGCCGGGCGAGGTCCGGGCCGGCCGGTCTCCAGGAGCCCCTCACGGGTCCGGGCCGCCGTCATGCGTCCACCACCGGTCCGGGCCGCTGTCATGCGTCCTCCACCGGTACGAACCGCCGTCATGCGTCCTCCACCGGTACGAACCGCACGCGCGTGCCGGGTGACAGCAGCGCGGCGGGCTCGCGGGCGTGGTCCCACAGCACGGCGTCCGTCGTGCCGATGAGCTGCCAGCCGCCGGGCGAGGACCGCGGGTACACCCCGGTGTACGGCCCGGCCAGCGCCACCGCGCCCGCCGGGACCGCCGTGCGCGGAGTGGCCCGGCGGGGGAGGCCGTAGCGGGCGGGCAGCCCGGTGAGGTAGCCGAAGCCGGGCGCGAACCCGCAGAAGGCCACCGTGAACGCGGTGCCGGCGTGGATCCGGGCCACCTCGCGCTCGGCCACCCCCCAGTGCGCGGCGACCTCGGCGAGGTCCGGACCGTCGTAGCGCACGGGCAGTTCGACGGACGCACGCGCGCGCGGGGGAGCGGACGGCACCCCGGAGGCGGTCAGTTCGGCCGCCCGGCGGACCGGGTCGTCCAGACCGTCGAGCAGGACCGTGCGCGCCGCCGGGACGATCTCGCGTACGGTCAGCGAACCCTCCGCGCGGCGGCGCAGCAGCTCGGCGTGCAGGGCCTGCGCCTCCTCGCCCGAGGCGACCTCCACGAGCAGCGCGTCCTCGCCGACCGGCAGCGCCCTCACGCGAAGGCCTCCACACGCACCCCCGCCGCCACCAGCCGCTCACGCACCCGGCGCGCCAGGTCCACCGCGCCGGGCGTGTCGCCGTGCAGGCAGAGCGAGCGCGCCCGCACCCGGATACGCCTTCCGGAGTGCGCGGTGACCTCGCCGGAGCGCGCGAGGCTCTCCGAGCGCTCCACGACGGCGTCCGGGTCGGTCACCACGGCACCGTCGCCGCCGCGCGGCACCAGCGTGCCCTCGTCGGTGTAGGCACGGTCGGCGAAGGCCTCCGTGACGGCCGGCAGCCCGGCCTGCCCCGCCAGCTCCAGCAGGCGCGATCCGGGCAGGCCCAGCACCGGCAGTGTGGCGTCGGCGAGGCGCACGCCCTCGATCACCGCGCGAGCCTGCTCCTCGTCCCGCACGACCCGGTTGTACAGCGCGCCGTGCGGCTTGACGTACGCCACGCGCGCGCCCGCCGCCCGCGCGAACACCTCCAGCGCGCCGATTTGGTAGGCGGTCTCGGCCGCCAGCTCGGACGGCGGCACGTCCATCGCGCGCCGCCCGAACCCGGCGAGGTCGCGGTAGGAGACCTGCGCGCCGATCGTCACCCCGCGCGCGGCGGCCATTTCGCACACGCGGCGCATGGTGGCCGCGTCCCCGGCGTGGAAGCCGCAGGCCACGTTGGCGCTGGTGACGACGGACAGCAGCTGTTCGTCGTCGGTCAGCCGCCAGCGTCCGAAGCCCTCGCCGAGGTCGGCGTTCAGATCGATCGCTGTCATGGTCTCTTCCGTCTCTCCGGTCGTCGTACGGCGCGTGCGAATGCCGTGTCCGGTGCGCCGTGTGCCGTGTGCCGTGTGCCGTGTGCCGTGTGCCGTGTGCCGAGTGCTGAGCGCCGTGCGCCGAGTCCGTCGGCCGGCCGGTCCGGGCGCGGGGGCGCGGACCGGCCGGCCGGGGTCAGGCGGCGTCCGTGACGCGGTACTGCTCGTCGCGGGCGTCGGTCAGGAACATGTGGCCCGGTGCGTGGGTGATCGCGAACGGCGGCCGGGAGGCCGTCACCGCCGCCTGCGGGGTCACCCCGCAGGCCCAGAACACCGGGATGTCGTCGGGCGCCGCCGTCACCGGGTCCCCGAAGTCGGGGCGGCCGAGGTCCGCTATGCCGAGGCCCGCGGGATCGCCGCAGTACACCGGCCCGCCGTGCACGGCCGGCAGCAGACTGCTCTCCCGGATCGCGGTGCTCAGGTGCTCCGGCGGCACCGGCCGCATGGAGACCACCATCGGCCCGCTCAGCCGGCCCGCCGGACGGCACTGCCGGTCCGTCACGTACATCGGTACGTTGCGGCCCTGCTCGACGTGCCGGATGGGGACGCCCGCCGCGGCCAGCGCCCACTCGAAGGTGAAGCTGCAGCCGAGCAGGAACGACACCAGGTCGTCCCGCCAGTACGCCCGTACGTCCGTCGGCTCCTCGACGAGTTCGCCGTCCCGCCACACCCGGTAGCGCGGCAGATCGGTGCGCAGGTCGGCGCCGTCCGCGAGCACGGTCGTGGCCGATCCCGCGTCCGTGACGTCCAGCACCGGGCAGGGCTTGGGATTGCGCTGGCAGAACAGCAGCATGTCGTACGCCCAGTCGGCCGGCACCGAGATCAGGTTGGCCTGGGTGTGGCCCGCGGCCACGCCCGCCGTGGGGCCGGCCAGGCCGTCCCGGAAGCGGGCCCGGGCGGCTCCCGGGTGCCACGCGCGCGCGTGCTCGTCGACGAGGGTCACGGGACGGTCCCCGGTACGGCCGTGCGGTGTCATGCCAGTTCCTTCCCGCGCGTCTCGGGCAGCCCGAGCAGGGCGAGCGCCGCGATGCCGTAGCCGGCCGCGCCGAAGACCAGCGCGCCGCCCACGCCCCAGCTGTCGGCCAGGAAGCCCACCAGGGTCGGGAAGACCGCGCCGACCGCGCGGCCCGTGTTGTAGGCGAAGCCCTGCCCGGTGCCGCGCACCTCGGCCGGGTACAGCTCGCTCAGGTACGAGCCGAAGCCGCTGAAGATGGCCGACATGCAGAAACCGAGCGGGAACCCCAGTACCAGCAGCAGGGTGCCGGCGCCGTGCGGGATGTTCGCGTACGCCAGGACGCAGACCGCCGAAAGCAGCGCGAACAGCCAGATGTTGCGCCGCCGGCCGAGCACGTCGGTGAGATGGCCGCCGGTCAGATAGCCGAGGAAGGCCCCCGAGATCAGGAAGGTCAGATAGCCGCCGGTGCCGACCACCGACAGGCCGCGCTCGGTCTTCAGATAGGTCGGGACCCAGGTCGCCAGCGTGTAGTAGCCGCCCTGCACGCCGGTCGAGAGCAGGCACGCGAAGAGCGTCGTGCGCAGCAGCCCGGGAGCGCCCTCCTTGCCCGGCCGGAAGATCGCCGCGAACGAGCCGCGCCGGGGGCTCTGTTCCCGCGCCGCCGTCGCCGCCGGGGCGTCGTGCACCCGGCGCCGCACCCACACCACCAGGAGCGCGGGCAGCGCCCCGGTCCAGAACATGATCCGCCAGGCCAGGTCCTCGCCCGCGAAGGAGAAGACCAGCGTGTAGACGACCGCCGCCAGCGCCCAGCCGGCCGCCCACGAACTCTGGACCGCCCCGAGGGTACGGCCGCGGTGCCGCGCGCTCGCGTACTCGGCGACCAGGACCGCCCCGACCGCCCACTCTCCGCCGAAGCCCAGCCCCTGCAGCGCCCGGAAGACCAGCAGCGTCTCGTAGTTCGGCGCGAACCCGCAGGCCACGGTGAAGACCGCGTAGACGACCACGGTGAGCATCAGCGCCCGCACCCGTCCCACGCGGTCCGCGATCACGCCCGCCACCGCGCCGCCGATCGCGGAGACCACCAGCGTGACGGTCGTGAACAGCCCGGTCTGGCCGCTGTCCAGGCCGAAGTACGCCGCGAGCGCCACCATGCTCAGCGGCAGGGTGAAGTAGTCGTAGGAATCCAGGGCGTACCCGCCGAAGGCGCCGCCGAACGCGCGCCTGCCCTGCGGGCCGAGGGCGCGGAACCAGCCGAACGCGCCGTCCTCGGCGCTCTGTTCGCCGCGTGCCGCCCGCAGGTCGGGCGTCACCGGCTGGGACGGGGGAGTCGTGCTCATGGGCACCTCGCAGAGAGGGGACGGAGAGTCTGAGCAGTGCGGACGTCGTGCCGTGCGGAGCACCGTAGAGGATCGTTCAACGATCCTTCAATACCCCTGTTGTTTCGTTCCCCGGCGTGCGATTCAATTCCGGGCATGGCAGAACAGCTGTCCGGACTGGCCGACGACCGGGTCCTCCTGGGGCGTACCAGCACCGCCGAACGCGTCTCCGACATCCTCAGAAGCCGCATCGCCGAGGGCTACTTCCCGCCAGGCACCCGCCTGTCGGAGGACAGCATCGGCGGCGCCCTCGGGGTGTCGCGGAACACACTGCGCGAGGCGTTCCGGCTGCTCACCCATGAGCGGCTGCTGGTCCACGAACTCAACCGGGGCGTCTTCGTCCGGGTGCTCACCGTCGAGGACGTCGAGGACATCTACCGCACCCGGACCCTGGTCGAGTGCGCCGTCGTACGGGGCCTCGGCGAGCCCCCGTACGCGCTCGACGGCCTCGCCGCGGCCGTCGCCGAAGGGCAGCTGGCCGCGCACGAGAACGACTGGAAATCGCTGGGCACGGCGAACATCCACTTCCACCGGGAACTCGTCGCCCTGGCCGGCAGCGAGCGCACCGACGAACTGATGCGCAGCGTCTTCGCCGAACTGCGCCTCGCCTTCCACGTCGTCGACGAGCCGCGCCGGCTGCACGAGCCCTACCTCCTGCGCAACCGCCAGATCCTCCAGGCCCTCCAGGCCGGGGACCGGCGCGAGGCGGAGCGGCTGCTGGAGACCTACCTCACGGACTCCCTGGAGCGGGTCGTGGAGGTCTACCGGCGGCGGGTGGGCGAGGACGGCCCCGGAACGGACTGACAACGGCGAACGGCGCACGGCGCACGGCGGACGGTTCACCGGCGCACGGCGCACGGCGCACGGCGCACGGCGCACGGCGCACCGGCGCACCGGCGCACGGCGAACCGGCCTCCGGGCCGCGGGCCCGGTTCAGCCGGTTCAGCCGGTTCTCCCGGCGTTCACGGGCGATTCTCGTGCCGTCGTGACGGTCGTCGCTTCTGGGCCGTTTGGGCCGATGTCTGATCGAGGACCTAATCTGTGCACCGTGACTTCGCCTGCATCGACGGACCGTGTTCCGCCCCAGCTCAGCGCGGCGCCGCGCCCCGCACCGGGCCCGGCCGCCGACGAGGGACTGGCGCGGCGGCTGCGCGCGCTCGCCTGCACCGCGCCGCTGCACGACCTGGACGCGCGCAAGGCCAACCTGACCGGCGAGTACTCCGTGTACGGCATGGCCGAGGTGGCGCTCGCCGCCATCGACCTGGTCACCCTCAACATGGACTTCGACACGGGCGCCGACCACGAGCAGATCGTCGCCCGGCTGGTCCCGCGCATCGCGGCCCAGGCCCCGCACCGGCCCGCGTCCGAGCACGAGCGCGTGGCCCGCTGGGTCGTGGAGAACCTGATCAACGTCGGCAGCGTGGACCGCGGCTTCCGCGCGGTCTACGGCACCTTCGCGCCGGATGGCACCTACGTCCGCCGCGACTACGACTTCAAGCTGATCGAAGAGGTCCCCGGCCCCGGCGGCACCGTCTACCTGCGCACCACCGACGAGGCGGTCAACGTCCTGGTCGGCGCCCTGGACACCGACGTCACCAGCGCCCAGATCGCGGCCGAGGTCAAGCTCGAGGTCCTGATCAACAGGGGCCGGCTCGCCGACGCCCAGCTCGCCGCCGAACAGGCCCGCTACCGGACCGTGCAGTACGCCGAGACCCTGCGCCGGGCCCTGGACGCCACCCGCCGCAACGTCCGCGCGGTCGACTGGCTCAACGCGGTGCCCGACATGATCGCCGAGGCCCTGGACCACGTGGCCGAGCGCTACCGCCACGAGAACGCGATCCTCACCAACATCCGCAAGGCCCGCGACGAGACCGAGGAGCCCGAGCACAAGCGGCGCGCCGCCGAACTCGTCGACATCGTCAAGGACTGCATCCGGCGCCACACCCAGCTCCAGTCACGGCTGCTGGAGGCGGGCCCGCTCTTCCGCGCCGAACAGGACCGCCAGGCCTTCGCCACGCCGGTCACCACCTCCGGGATGGACCTCTACGGCCATCTCGTCGCACCGGTGCTGCCGTTGCCCCTGGAGCACGCCACCCGGGTCACGGACGCGTTCTTCGCGCACGGCACCGGCCTGCGCACCCCGGTGTCCGTCCGCGTGGCCGACCTCGTGGACATCCTGCTGACCCCGCCGGTGGAACGCGAGCACCTGGGCGCGGAGATGCCCGAGCCCGACCTCATCGCCACCCCCGACGACAGCAGGTTCAGCGAGGAGCAGCTGGCCGCGGCCATGGAGCTGCTGGACCTGCCCGCCGACGCGCCGCGCCGGCTGTCCGGGCTGCTCGCCGAGGCACGCGGCCAGGACCCCGAGCTGCCGTACCTCGTCGCCCTGCTCGCGGTGCACGCGGCCAGCCCCGCCGTCGGCACCGCCTACCGCCAGGGCGAGGAGAAGCTGCTCTTCGCCGTGGACGACGGGACGGAGCTGCGCGACCCCGAGTTCGGCGGCGCCGACCTGATCGTGGGCACCGCCCTGCTGGACGCGGCGGGCATGGCCGCGGACCGGACGGAGGCCGCGTGACGGCTGTGCAGGCAGACGCGCGCGGATCCGCCGCGGCCGCGCGCGCGAATCCCCGCGTCCCCGGGCGGGCCGCATCTTTCCCCGGTTCCCACTACAAGGAGTTGTGTCCGTGAGCGAGCACGTCGAGTGGAGCGAGGCGGAGACCCCCGCCCCGCCGGCGGCCACCGCCGTCACCCCCGCCGACGCCGCCGACGCGGCGCGGCTCGTCGCCTTCGGCCTCCAGCCCAAGCTGCAGCCCGCCCGCGACCAGGAGTACACCGAGCTGCTGCGCCGCTACCGCGACGACCCGGCGTTCGCACGCCTCGCCGACGCCGTCGCCACCGGCCTCGGACTCGTCGTGCTGGAGGTCTCCCCGCGCGCGGGCATGGCCGTCACGGCCGCCGAGGACTCGGTGTTCGCCGTCCGCATGGGCGACTACGCGCGGCGCACCGCCGCCGACTCCGGCGACCGCTTCCTGCACGGCCTCGCCCACCTCGCCGTCGCCGCGCTGGCGTTCCCGCGCCCCGAGGACCTGGCCGACGACTCCTACATCGGGCGGGTCAGCGTCAACGGCGTCGACGCCTTCGTGCGCCAGGCCTGCCGCCGGCTGGAGGAGCGCGCGGAGGAACTGGGCGAGAACACCGACCCGGCCACCGACGCGCCCGGCCTGGAGGCCGCCTGGCGGATCTGGGCCAGGCGCAGCGCCACCGGCGCCACCAAGGACGCCCGCCGGCCCGCCGCCTCCACCACGGGCATCGTGGCCAAGGCGCTCGCGTTCCTCACCGACTCGGGCTTCCTGCAGCGCACCGGCGACGACAGCGGCGGCACCTACCGCACCACCGCCCGCTACCAGCTCCAGGTGCGCGACACCGCCGGCACCGCCGCGATGGCCGAGCTGCTGGAGCTGGGCGTCGTACCCGTCACCGACGGCACGGCCAGCCTGCTGCCCTCCGAGGACACCGACGACCTGGAACTGGTCGCCGACGCGGGACTGCCGTTCCACTCCTGACGCCTCCCACCAGCCCCGCAACCACCCGAACCACCGCACCTTTCCGAAGACTTAACGCGAGAGTCCGCCATGTACGAGCTGTCCCGGGTCCGCCTCTACTCCATCGGGCCCGCCGGTGCGCGCTATGCCGACACCGTGCTTGACCTGCGGGGCGTGGGCGCACCCGTGCCCGATCCGGCACCCATGCAGGCGGAGTTCTTCGCGGAGGAGCCGGTCGGCCCGCCGCGCCGCCCCGCCCCCGCGGGCGTGCTGTTCCTGGAGAACGGAGGCGGCAAGTCCGTCCTCCTCAAGCTGATCTTCTCGGTCATGCTGCCCGGCCACCGCAACACCCTCGGCGGCGCCAGCTCCGGCGTGCTGCGCAAGTTCCTGCTCGCCGACGACTGCGGACACGTCGCGCTGGAATGGCAGCACGTGCTGACCGGCGAGTGCGTGGTCGTCGGCAAGGTCAGCGAGTGGCGCGGGCGCCAGGTCTCCAACGACCCGCGCAAGTTCGCCGAGGCCTGGTACTCCTTCCGCCCCGGACCCGGTCTGAGCCTGGACAACCTCCCCGTCGCCGAGTCCACCGCCGTACGGCCCGTCGCCGAGGGCGCCTCCGGCGCACAGGGCCGCCGCCGCACCATGAAGGGCTTCCGCGACGCCCTCACCGAGGCGGGCAAGGCCTACCCGCACCTGGAGGCGCACTGGGAGGAGACCCACGAGCGCTGGACCGACCACCTCGGCGAACTCGGCCTCGACCCCGAACTCTTCCGCTACCAGCGCGAGATGAACGCCGACGAGGGCGAGGCGGCCGGCCTCTTCGCCGTCAAGAAGGACTCCGACTTCACCGACCTGCTGCTGCGCGCGGTCACCGACACCCGCGACACCGACGGCCTCGCCGACCTCGTCAGCGGGTTCGGCAACAAGCTGGGCCGGCGCGCCGAGCTGATCGCCGAACGGGACTTCACCGCCAACTCCGTCGACCTGCTCGGCCGGATCGTCGAGGCCGCCGAATCGCGCTCCCGCGCACGTGAGGTCCACGCGGGCGCCGAACGCCGTACCCGCACGCTGGCCCGTCGGCTGTCCGCCCGGGCGGTGCGCGAGCGGGTCCGGGCCACCGACCTCGCCCAGCGGGTCACGGCCGCCGCCTACGCCGTCACCCACTCCGAGGGCGCCCGGGAACGCAGCTCCCTGATCGCCGCCGAACTCGCCTACCGGCACGCCTCCCTGGCGCTGACCGCCGCCGAGAAGTCCGCCGCCGCGCAGAAGCGCGAGCTGGCCGACGCACGCACCCTGCACTCCGCCTGGCAGGCCGCCGAGGCCGCCCTGCGCCACCGCGCCGCCGCCGACCGCGTCTCCCGCGTGTCCGCCGCGATCCAGGAGGCCGAACGGGACGCCGCCCCGGCCCTCGCCGCCCGCGCCAAGGCCGCCGTGGACCTCGTACGGGCCCTGCACGCCGCCGCCTCGGGCGCCGAGGCCCTCGCCAACGAGGAGGAGGAGCGCTCCGCGGCCCTCCAGGAGGCCGGCGACGCCGCCCACCGCGACGCCACCGGCGCCGCCACCGAGGCGCAGCGCGCCCGCAGCGAGGCCGGGCATCTGCGCCAGCGCCTCACCGAGGTCGAGCAGGAGACGGCCGAGGCCGTGCGCGCCGGCTGGATCGACGACGGCGGCCCCGACGCCGACCCGGCACGCGCCGCGCTCGCCGCCAGCGACGCCGAGAAGACCACCGTGGCCGCCTGGGACACCGCCCGCGAGGCCGCTCGCCGGGCCACCGAGCACGCCCGCGAGGCGGCCGCCGCCGAGTCCCGCGCCGAGCTGACCGCGGCCCGCGCGGCGGACGCCGCCACCGCGGCCGTACGCGCCCACGACGCCGAGGAGCGCCTCGCCGAGGCCCTGGCCGCCGAGGAGCGGCTCGCCGAACTCCTCAGCCTGCCCGGCGCGCCCGCGGCCGCCCGCGCCGGTGTGCCCGCCCCCAGGTCCGCGGAGGCCTCCGCCGCGGCCGCGCGCGAGGACGACCCCGCCGACGGCACCTCCGCCGACGACATCTCCGCGGACGGCGCCTCCGCCGACGGCACCCCCGCCCCCGGAGACGGCCCGCTCACCTCCGCGGAGCTCGACCGCTTCGCCGACGAGCTGCGCTCCCTGCTGGACGACGCCGTGTCGGCCGCCGAACGCAGCCTCTTCGACCTGCGCACCGCCGCCGCCGACGACGCCCGCATCCTCGGCGCCCTCGGCGACGGCGGACTGCTGCCGCCCGGACCGGACGTGCTGGCCACCGTGGAGTTCCTCGGCGAGCACGGCATCCCCGCCCAGCCCGGCTGGCGCTACCTCGCCCAGTCCGTCGACCCCGCCGACCACGCGCGCGTGCTCTCCGCGCGCCCCGAACTGGTCGACGGCGTCATCATCACCGACCCCGACACGCACACCCGTGCCCGCGAGGCCCTCGGCGCCGCCGCCCTGCTGCCGCGCTCCACCGTGGCCGTCGGCACGGCCGCCGCGCTCCTCGCCCCCGCCCCGGCGTCCGGCTCGGTCGCCACCGACGTCTTCCTCGTACCGCCGAACCCGGCCATGCACGACGAACACGCGGCCGACGAGGAGCGGCAGGCCCTGCGCGCGCGGGCCACCGCCCGCGACGAGGAGATCCGCGCGCTCGCCGCCCGGCTCGGCAAGGACCGCGAACTGGCCGCCCGCCTCGGCTCCTGGCGCACCGCCTGCCCGGCCGGCCGGCTCGCCGAACTCGCCGCCGCCGCCGAGGAGGCCCGCGCGTTCGCGGAGGAGACCGAGGCCGAACTCGCCGAGACCCGCGCCGTGCGCGCCGAGGCCGAGGAGGCCGCCGCCGAGGCCACCCAGGTCCGCGACGAGCGCCAGGAGGCCGCGCAGAAGGCGCGCCGCGCCGCCGACGCCCTCGCCGGACTGGCCTACCGGCTGCGCGAGCGCGCCGGCTGGCAGGCCCGCCTGCGCGAACTCGCCGACGAGGCCACCGAGTCGGAGGCCCGCGCCCAGACCTGCCTGGACCGCGCCCGCGCCGCCGACGAGGACCGCCGCGCCACCCAGCGCGCCGCCGACGACGCCCGCCGCACCGCCCGCGCCCTGCGCGCCGAGCGCTCCGAGATCGCCGGCGCCCCCGACGACGTACCGGAGCACGGCGCGGACGCGGACGCCCCCAGGGTGTCCCTGCCCGCGCTCCGCGAGGCCTACCGGGCCGCCTCCCAGGTGTACGAGAAGGTCGGCGTCGGCGCCGACCTGCGCGCCGAACAGGCCCGGGCGGAGAGCGACGAGAGCGCGGCCCGCGCCGAGCTGGACCGGCTGAGCAACAAGGTCCGCACGCGCGCCGAGCAGCTGCTGGAGTCACCCGACGGCTCCGACGGACCCTCCCGGCAGGCGGCCGCGGCCCGCGCCGAGGAGCTGGTGCAGCTCCTGGAGACCCGCATGTCCACCGCGAGCGAGCAGCTGGGCCGGCTGCGCGGCGAGGCCGAACGGCACGCACCCGAGGACGGCGAGGAGCACACCGGGCTGCCCGCGGAACTCCAGCCCCGCGACGCCGACCACGCCCAGGCCCTGCTGCGCACCGCCACCGCCGAACTCGGCACCCGCACCGCGGCCCTCGGCGAGGCCCGCGACGCGCACGCCGATCTGCTGGCCGCCCACCGGGCCGCCGAGGAGGCGGCCGGCGGCTTCGACGAGATCGCCGCGATGCTCCGCGACCTGCTGCGCGAGCCCGCCGCCGAGGAGGAGCAGGAGGAGGCGGAGCCGTACGAGGGCAGCCCGGAGGAGGCCCGGCAGGCCGCCGCCGAGGCCCGCCGCTCGCTGCGCGGCTGCGCCGCCGACCTGTCCGCCGCCGAGGGCGCCGTGCGCGAGGCGAGCGACGTCCTCGTCCGGCACGCCAACTCCACCCGCTACGAGCAGGTGCGCACCCCCGCCCGGCAGCAGATCCGCGAACTGCCCGCCTCCGCGCTCCCCGAGCACGCCCAGAAGTGGGCCGACGCCTTCGCGCCGCGCCTGCGGGTCCTCACCGACGAACTGGCGCAGCTGGAGCGCAACCGCGAGTCGATCGTCGACCGGCTGCGCGGGCTCGTCGAGTCGGCGCTGGCCACCCTGCGCTCCGCGCAGCGGCTGTCCCGGCTGCCCGAGGGGCTCGGCGAGTGGTCCGGGCAGGAGTTCCTGCGCATCCGCTTCGAGGAGCCCGACCAGGCGACCCTGACCGAACGCCTCGGCGAGGTCATCGACGAGGCGACCCGGGCCGCCGTGAAGAAGAACTCCGACCTGCGGCGCGACGGCATGTCCCTGCTCCTGCGCGGCGTCGCGGCCGCGTTGCAGCCCAAGGGCATCGCCGTGGAGATCCTCAAGCCCGACGCCGTGCTGCGGGCCGAACGCGTCCCCGTCGGGCAGATGGGCGACGTCTTCTCCGGCGGGCAGCTGCTCACCGCCGCCATCGCCCTGTACTGCACGATGGCCGCCCTGCGCTCCAACGACCGCGGACGCGACAAGCACCGGCACGCCGGCACGCTGTTCCTGGACAACCCCATCGGCCGCGCCAACGCGACCTACCTCCTGGAACTCCAGCGGGCCGTGTCCGACGCCCTCGGCGTACAGCTGCTGTACACCACCGGCCTGTTCGACACGACCGCGCTCGCCGAGTTCCCGCTGGTCATCCGGCTGCGCAACGACGCCGACCTCCGGGCCGGCCTCAAGTACATCAGCGTGGAGGAACACCTGCGGCCCGGACTGCCGCAGCCGCCCCGGTCCGGCGAGGCGGTGCACAGCGAGATCACGGCGACACGGATGTTCAGGAAGCCGGCTCCGGCCGACGCCTGACCGGCGGCCCGGCCGTCGGCCCACCGGCCTTCGGCTCACCGCCCGGCGGTCCACCGGTCCGGGCGGTCAGGCGTCCTCCTTGATCATGTCGGCGCACTTCTCGCCGATCACCATGGTCGTGATGCACGGGTTGACGGCGATCAGGTCGGGCATGACCGACCCGTCGGCCACCCGCAGCCCCTCGACCCCCTTGACCCGCAGCCGCGCGTCGAGCGGGGCCGAGGGGTCGCCGTCGGCGCCCATCCGCACCGTGCAGGACGGGTGGTAGACGGTGTTGTGCGTCCTGCGGATGTACTCCAGGAGCTCGTCGTCGGTGCGCACGTCCGGCCCCGGGGCCAGCTCCGCCCCCGCCCAGCCGCTCAGCGCGGGCTGCGCGGCGATGCGGCGCGCGAGCCGCAGCCCGTACGTCATCACCCGCACGTCGTGCTCGTGGGTGAAGTACCGGGGATCCACCCTCGGCTTGTCCCGGTGGTCCCGCGTCCGCAGCCGTACCGTGCCGCGCGACTTCGCCTTCGTCACGTTGGGCGTCAGACAGAACGCGTTCTCCGAGGTCGGATAGCCCCACCGCACGGTGTTCATGTCGAACGGCACGCTGCCGTAGTGGAACATCAGGTCCGGCCGGTCCAGGCCGGGCTCGGTGTCGTAGAAGACGCCCGCCTCCCACCACTGGCTGGACGTGGTGGTCATCGGCTGCCGCGCCTCCCACATGATCACGCCCTCGGGGTGGTCCTGGAGGTTCTCGCCGACGCCCGGCGTGTCCACGGCGACCTCGACGCCGACCTCGCGCAGATGCCCGGCCGGGCCGATCCCCGACAGCATCAGCAGCTTCGGGGAGTCGATCGACCCGCAGGACACGATCACCTCCCGCCGGGCCCGTACGGTACGGGTGTGCACCAGGTCCGGATCCAGGTACTCGGCGCCCACGCACCGGCGCCCCTCCAGCACCAGCCGCTTCGCCCGCACCCCGGTGCGCACGTCCAGGTTCGGCCGCCTGCCCAGCACCGGGTGCAGATAGGCCACCGACGAGGACTGGCGGATGTTGTCCTCGTCGGAGTTGATCTGGAACCAGCCCGCCCCGCGCACCACCGTGCGCCCGGTGTTGAACGCCGCCCTCGGTATCCCGGCCTGCGCGCAGGCCTCCAGCAGGGCCGTGCCGCACGGGTCCTCGTCCTTGAGCGTGCGCAGCCGCACCGGGCCCGAGCGGCCGTGGTGGTCGCCCGGCGCGTCGTTGTTCTCCACCCGGCGGTACAGCGGGAACAGGTCGGCGGCGCCCCAGCCGGTGCAGCCCCGGGCCGCCCAGTCGTCCAGGTCCTCCGCCGGCGCCCAGAAGGCGATGCAGGAGTTGTGCGAGGAACAGCCGCCCAGCACCCTCGCGCGCGCGTGCCGCAGGAAGCTGTTCCCGCCGGCCTGCGGCTCGACCGGGTAGTCCCAGTCGTAGCCGGACTCCAGCAGGCCCATCCAGCGCTCCAGCCTGAGCACGTCCTCGTCGCCGACGTCGCTCGGGCCCGCCTCCAGGACGCACACCGTCACGGACGGGTCCTCGGACAGCCGCGCCGCCACGACGTTGCCCGCGGTGCCGCCGCCGACGACGACGTAGTCGAACTCGCCGCAGAGGGCGGACGCGGCGGACGCCTGGGATACGGCGGACACCGCGGACGCGGTCTCGGTGTCCGCCGCGGTTTCGTCGTTGAGCATGAGCAGTTCCCTCCTGGGAGCGGGGAGAGCCGGGATCAGTCGGCGGCCGGGGCGGCGAGGGGAGCGGCCGGGCCGGCCGCCCCGGTCTCCAGGCGGTGCTCGGCGAGCACCCCGGTCCGGTGACGCTGGACGAACCAGTAGTAGGCGAACCCGCCGCCCGCGATGACGGCCACGAACAGCACCGCGCCCCAGCGCAGATACCAGTGGTACGGCGCGCTCGCGTTGTACACGGAGGAGCGGGGCCAGATCAGGTTGACCGTCATGACCGCGCCCCACACCACCGCGACGAGGTTGACGGGCAGTCCCCAGCGGCCCAGCGAGAACCTGCCGTCGCCCGCCGGCCGCCAGGCGCCGCGCAGCCGAGCCACCAGCATGGGGGCCGTGACGCCCAGGTAGGCGAGGTAGATCATGACGATGCCGATGCTGGTGACGACCGTGAAGATCTGCGGCTGGCGGATGTTGACCACGAGGATCGCGAGCGCCAGCACACCGATGACCACGGCCGGCAGCACGGGGGTCCGGAAGCGCGGGCTGACCCGGGCCACCAGCGAGGAGGCGGGCAGGTTGTTGTCCCGGGCCATCGCGAACGCCAGCCGGATCGCCGCCGTGTGCACGGCCAGCGCGCACACCGTCACCGCGATCAGCACGCACCACAGCATCGCCTTGCCGGCCGTCGGGCCGAGGACGTCGAGCACGATGAACTGGAGGCCGTCCGTGGAGAGCTTGTCGCCCTTGAGGGTGGAGACGCTCATCAGCCCCAGCAGCAGCACCAGTCCGCCCAGCACGAACGAGGCGACGATCGCGCGCACGATGGCGCGCGGGGCGTTGCGGGAGGGGTCCAGGGACTCCTCACCGAGGGAGGCCGCCGTGTCGAAGCCGTACATGACGTACGCCGACGCCAGCGACGCCACCAGGAAGGCACCCAGATACCCCGCGCCGTGACCCGATCCGGTGTTGTTCGTCTGCAGGACGACCTGAGGACCACGGGTGATGTGGACGGCGAACAGGACGATCAACACCACAGTGGCGATCAGCTCGATGAACACGCCGGCCGTGTTGATCGTCGCCATGAGCTTGACGCCGAAAGCGTTGACCAGCGTGGTGAACAGGATCAGTACGGTCGCCAGGACGACCGCGTTGGTCGCCACGTCGTACTTGCCGGTGCCGTCCCCGACGAACTGGAAGAAGGAGGAGATCTGCGGCAGCGTCAGCTGGTAGGCCAGCGCGACCGCCGCGATGGACACGATGGACGCGATCAGCATCATCCACCCGGCCAGCCAGCCCAGATGTGGATTGCCGATCTTCTTCGACCAGTTGTAGACCGAACCCGCCACCGGATAGCGGGCCGCCAGCTCGGCGAAACACAGGGCCACCGCGAACTGGCCGGCGAACACCAGCGGCCAGGACCACCAGTAGGCGGGGCCGCCGCTGCCGTAACCGAAGTAGAACAGCTGGAAGGTGCCGGTGAGGATCGAGATGTAGCTGATCCCGGCGGCGAAGGTGTGGAAATTGCCGAGGGTGCGCTTGAGTTCGGGCCGGTAGCCGAACTCGGCGAGCTCGGCGTCGTCGTGCGGACCGCTCGGCCGGTCCGGCCGCCGGGGGCCTGGTGTGTGCTCGGTGGCTGTCATGAGCTGACTCCTCGTGGGCCGGGGAAGGGTGGGCCTGAAAAGGGAAGAGGGAGGCTCGTGCGGGTGCGGGTGCGGGTGCGGGTGCGGGTGCGGTCGGGGAGCGGGGGCCGGAACCGGGTCAGTCGAACCAGCCCTGGGGCGCCGGCGCGGTGTTGCGCCAGATGTGCTTCGTCTCGCGGTACTCGGCGAGACCCGAGGGCCCGAGTTCGCGGCCCGTACCGGACTGCTTGCAACCGCCCCACTCGGCCTGCGGCACATAGGGGTGGTAGTCGTTGATCCACACGGTGCCGAGCCGCAGCCGGGCCGCGACACGGGCCGCCCTGCCCTCGTCCCGCGTCCACACGGCGCCGGCGAGCCCGTACACGGTGTCGTTCGCCAGCCGGACCGCCTCCTCCTCGGAGGTGAACCGCTCGACGGTCAGCACCGGCCCGAAGGACTCCTCCCGGACCACCGACATGCCGCTCACGCACTCGTCCAGGACCGTCGGCGGATAGTAGAAACCCCCGTCGTGGTCCGGTCCTTCGGGCCGGGCGCCGCCGCAGCGCAGCACCGCGCCCTCCGCCAGCCCCCGCGCGACGTACGCCTCGACCTTCGCCCGGTGCGCCGCCGAGATCAGCGGCCCGGCCTGCGCCCGCTCGTCGAACGGGCCGCCGAGCCGGATCCGCCCCGCCCGCGCCACGAGCTCGTCCACGAACCGGTCGTGCAGGCTGTCCTCGACCAGCAGCCGGGCCCCGGCCGAGCACACCTGCCCCGAGTGCAGGAACACGGCGGTCAGGGCCATGTCGAGAGCCGCGTCGAGACCGGCGTCCGCGAAGACGATGTTCGGGTTCTTGCCGCCGAGTTCCAGGGCGACCTTCTTCACCGTGCCGGCCGCGGCCGCCATCAGCCGGCGCCCCGTCTCCAGGCCGCCGGTGAAGGAGACCAGGTCGACGTCCGGATGCTCGCCGAGCGGTGCTCCCGCCTCCGGGCCGGCGCCCAGCACGAGATTGGCCACGCCCGGCGGCAGCCCCGCCTCCTCCAGCAGCCGGACCAGCCGTACCGCGGTGTGCGGGGTCAGCTCGCTCGGCTTCAGGACGAAGGTGTCGCCCGCCGCGAGGGCCGGCGCGACCTTCCACGCGGCCTGCAGCAGCGGGTAGTTCCAGGGCGTGATCAGGGCACAGACACCGGCCGGTTCGTGCATCACCCTGCTGTCCACGTCCGCCCGGCCGGTGTCGATCACCCGTCCGGTGTCGTCGGCGGCCAGCCGCCCGAAGTAGCGGAAGCAGTTCACCACGTCGTCGACGTCGTAGGCGCTCTCCACCAGCCGCTTGCCCGTGTCCAGGGACTCGGCGCGGGCCAGGGCGTCCTTGTCACGGGCCAGCAGGTCCGCCACCCGCAGCAGCAGGTCGCCCCGTTCCCGCGGGTCGGTGTGCGGCCACGGGCCGGCGTCGAAGGCGCGGCGGGCGGCGGCCACCGCCTCCGCTGTGTCCTTGCCGCCGCCCTCGTCCACCACGCCGACCAGCGAGCCGTCGGCCGGGCAGCGGATCTCACGGGTGCGTCCGTCCAGAGCGCCGCGCCACCGTCCGTCGATGAACAGGTCAGGCATCGCCGTCCCCCAGCCTCTCCCGGAGCCACTCGTGGAAGATCCCGATGTGGTGCTCGTTCGGGACCAGCACACCGCCGTCGCGGTACGCGCGCGAGGACATCGCCGGCTGGACGCGCTCGCAGGCGTCGAAGTCCTGGACGTTGACGCGGTGGAACAGCTCCACGGACTTCGAGACGTCCGCCCCCGAGGCCACCACCCCGGGCGCGTACAGCCAGTCGCACTCCACCACCGTGCGGTCCTCGGCCAGCGGGAACATGCGGTGCAGGATGACGTGGTCCGGTACGAGGTTGACGAACACGGCCGGCTTGACGGTGATGGCGTAGTAGCGGCGGTCCTGCTCGGCGCTCACCTCGGGGAGCTTCGCGAAGCCCGCGCTGCCGTCGACCGTGAAGCCCTCGATCCCCTCACCGAACTCCGCGCCGTGCCCGACGTAGTACTGGGCCGCGTACCCGTCCGCGAACTCGGGCAGCACCTCGGTGAGTTCGGGGTGGATGGTCGCGCAGTGGTAGCACTCCATGAAGTTCTCGACGAGGAGCTTCCAGTTGGCCTTCACGTCGTAGGTGACGCGCCTTCCCAGGGCCAGCTCCGCCGTGCCGTAGTGCTCGACGGCGGCCGCGTCGCCGAGCCGTTCGACGGCCGCGCGCATCACCGTGTCCTCGAACGAGGGCGGTTCGGCGGCGAGGCACACCCAGGCGTAGCCGAGCCATTCGCGCAGGGCCACCTTGATCAACCCGTACGCGTCCCGGTCGACGTCGGGCATCTTGATCAAGTTGGGTGCCGCGATCAACCTGCCGTCGAGGTCGTACGTCCACGCGTGGTACGGGCACTGCAGACTGCGGCGCACCTCGCCCGGACCCTCGGTGCACAGCCGGGCCCCGCGGTGCCGGCACACGTTGAGGAACGCGCGCAGTCCGCCGTCGCGGCCGCGTACGACGACGACGCTCTCACGGCCCACCTGGACCGTGCGGAACGCCCCGGGGCGGCCCAGGTCGGCGGCGCGCACGGCGCAGAACCACATCGACTCGAAGATCTTCTCCTGCTCCTGCCGGAAGACGTCCGGGTCCGTGTAGTACCGGCCGGGCAGCGTGGCGATCAGGCTGGGGGAGAGGGGGTTCGCGGGGGCCTCCGGCGGCGCGGGAGGCGCTGAGGGGGCGGCCGTGGAAGGGGTGTCGGGGGAGACCGGGAACGTCGTCACGGGCGTGCTCCTGGTTCGGTGGTGTGCGCCTCGCGGGGCGCTTCAGCGGGCGGGCGCGGAGGTCAGGCGGGCGGGGTCGAACAGGCCGATGGGGTGCGCGGTGGCACCCGTGAGAGCGAGATCGGCCAGGATCTCGCCGACGACGGGCACGAACTTGAAGCCGTGCCCGGAGAACCCGCAGGCCACGGTCACCGACTCGGGGTGCGCGGGGTGCCGTGCGATCACGAAGTGCTCGTCGGCGGTGTTCGAGTACATGCACGTGGCGGCCTTGAGGAAGGTGCCGGGCAGATCCGGGATGCAGCGCGACAACCGGTCCGCCATGGCCCGGATCTCGTGCGGGTGGACGGTCCGGTCGATGGTCTCCGGGGTGGTGACCTGGCCCTTGCGGAAGAAGGCGGCCTTGGCGCCCCCCGCCGGTCCGTCGATGGCCGGGAAGCCGTACACCTGGACGCCCCCGGCGTCCTCCCAGATGTAGACCGGGTGACGGCGCGGCTCGAACCGCTCCGTCCCGCCCCGCGGCTGGAACCAGTACATGATCTGCCGCTCGATCGTGAACGGCACCCCGAGGCCGGTGAGCAGCCGCGGGGCCCACGCGCCGGGGCAGATCACCAGCTGCCCGGCCGTGTACGTGTCCTCGGCGGTGTGCACCCGCACCCCGTCCCGGTACGGCTCCCAGCGCACCATCGGCTCCTCGAAGCGCAGTTCGGCGCCCTGTCGCGTGGCCAGCTGGAGGTGGGCGGCGACCATGTTCTCCGGGCGGACCAGGCCCGCCTTCTCCTCGTACAGGGCGACCTCGTCGTCGCGGGGAGCGAGGGTCGGGAAGCGGCGCCGGATCTCCTTCGCGTCCAGCATCTCGTGCGGCAGGTCCCACTCGGTCGCCGAGCGCAGGGACCCGGCGACGGTCCGGGAGCCGGGCGGCCCGACCATGACCCCGCCGGACAGGACGGCGACGTCCCGCCCGGTGGCCCGCTCCAGGTCCTCGTACAGCTCGTAGGCGCGCAGCAGCAGCGGCACGTACGCGGGGTCCTCGAAGTACGACTGCCGGGTGATGCGCGAACCGCCGTGGCTGGAGCCGTGGTGGTGCACCGGTCCGAACTTCTCCAGGCCGAGGACCCGGACGCCGCGCGCGGACAGATGGTGGGCGGCGGCGCTGCCCATGCCGCCGAGCCCGATGACGATCACGTCGTAGGTGGGGGACACGATACGGACCTCCTGGGGTGGATCACCGGCGGATGCGGGTCATCTCCGGGTCGAACAGCGGCTCCTCGGCCACCGTCGCGGGGACCTTCTCGCCGAAGTACTCGATGTGCACGCCGGTGCCCGGGGCGAGACCGGCCGGCAGCCAGGCGTAGGCGACGCACCGGCCCAGCGTGTAGCCGTACGACGCGCTGGTCACGTGTCCGGCCGGGGCGCCGTCGACGAGGACCGGCTCCTTGCCGAGCACCACGGACACCGGGTCGTCCAGGAGGAGCGGGGTGAGCCGGCGGACCGGCGCGGGCAGGCCGAGCAGCGCCTCCCGGCCGGTGAACTCCGGCTTGTCCATGCGGACCGCGAAGCCGAGGCCGGCCTCGAACGGCGTGTGCTCGGCGGTCATGTCGGTGCCCCAGGCGCGGTACCCCTTCTCCAGCCGCAGGGAGTTGAAGGCGGACCGGCCGGCGGCGACCGCGCCGAGGTCCCGTCCCGCCTCCCACAGCGTGTCCCAGAGGCGGAGCCCCAGGTCGGCGGTGGTGTACAGCTCCCAGCCGAGCTCGCCCACGTAGCTCAGACGCATCGCCGTCACCGGCACGTGCCCGACGTGGGTCCGCTTCGCCCGGAAGTAGCCGAAGCCCTCGTGGGAGAAGTCGTCCCCCGTCAGCGGCTGGACGAGGGCACGGGCGAGAGGTCCCCAGACGCCGACGCAGCAGGTCCCGGAGGTGATGTCCCGGATGTGGACGTCGGCGGGCGCGTGGCGGAGCAGCCGGTCGAGGTCGGCGGGGGAGTTGGCGCCCACCTGGAAGTCGTCGGGGCCGAGGCGCGCCACCGTGAGGTCGGAGCAGACGCCTCCGGATTCGTCCAGGAGCAGGGTGTAGGTGACCGCGCCGGGCTTCCTGCGCAGGTTGTTGGTGGTCATGCGGTCGAGGAAGGCGAGGGCGCCGGGGCCGGTCACCTCCAGACGGCGCAGCGGGGTCATGTCGTACAGCGCGACCCTCTCGCGTGTCGCCTTCGCCTCGGCGGCGGCGACCGGGGACCAGTAACGCGCCGACCAGGCGTCCCGCCGGGGGAGAGCGAGGGTCTCGGCGAGCGGCGCGTTCGCCTCGTACCAGTGCGGCCGCTCCCAGCCGCCGCCCTCCAGGAAGAACGCGCCGAGCTCCGACTGCCGGGCGTGGAACGGGCTGACGCGCAGCGGCCGCGGCCGCTCCATCGGCTGCAGGGGGTGCAGCACGTCGTACACCTCGGCGAACTGCTGGGCCCCGCGCTCACGCACGTACGACGGGGAGCGCTGTGCCTCCTCGAACCGTGTCAGGTCGCACTCGTGCACGTCCGCCGACGGCCGTCCGTCGGTCATCCACTCGGCGACCGCCCTGGCCACGCCCGCGGAGTGGGTGACCCAGACCGCCTCGGCCAGCCAGAATCCGCGCAGCCGCCGGGCCTCCCCGAGCAGGGGCATCCCGTCGGGGGTGAAGGAGAAGACCCCGTTGAAGCCCGTCTCGATCTCCGTGCCGCCCAGGGCGGGCAGCAGCCGCAGGCAGTCCCGCCAGCTCGGCGCCCAGTCCCCGGGAGTGAAGGGGCGCGAGGACGGCATCTCCAGGTCCCGGGCGCGCGCCTCGTCGTACGCCGGGACCTCGAACGGGTCCACCGGCAGCGGCCGGTGCGCGTAGGAGCCGATGCCGATGCGGTCGTGGTGCTCGCGGAAGTACAGGTCCCGGTCCTGGAAGCGGAGGATGGGCCGCGTCGCCTCCGCCTCGGCACCGGCCAGTTCGGGAAGCGGCCGCGTCCTCGCGTACTGGTGCGCGAGAGGCTGCAGCGGTACGTCGATCCCCGCCATGCGGCCGATCACCGGGCCCCAGAATCCCGCCGCGGAGACCACGTGGTCGGCCGGGAAGGTGCCCCGGTCGGTGACGACGCCGGTGACGTGTCCGCCCCGCTGTTCGATCCCGGTGACGGTGTGCCGTTCCAGGAAGCGGGCGCCGCGGGCGGTGGCGCGGTCCGCCTGGGCACGGGCGGCGAGGAGGGCGCGGGCCAGCCCGTCCTCGGGGGTGTGGAAGCCGCCGAGGACGACCGACTCGTCCAGCAGGGGCCAGAGTTCCTTGCAGCGGGCCGGGCCGACGACCTCTCCGCGGATGCCCCAGGAGGCGGCGTAGCCGGCCCGCCGGTGCAGGTCGGCGAGGCGTTCGGGGGTGGTGGCCAGTTCCAGGCCGCCGACCTGCTGGAAGCAGGGGACCCCGTCGGCATCGAGGGAGGAGAACTTCTCGACGGTGTAGGTGGCGAACTCCGCGAGGGTCTTCGAGGGGCTGGTCCGGAAGACGAGCCCGGGCGCGTGGGAGGTGGAGCCGCCGGGCGCGGGCAGCGGTCCCTGTTCGAGGACGGTGACGTCGGTCCATCCGCGGGCGGTCAGCTCGTCGGCGAGGGAACAGCCGACGATGCCGGCGCCGATGACGACGACACGGGGGGTGTCTGCGGAGGCGCGGTGACCGTTCCCGGGGGGACGGGGGCGGGCTTCGGGGGTGCCCGAGCGGTTTTCGGGTGTGCCGGGGTGGCTTTCCGGTGTGCTGGACATGCCCCTCCTTGTGCGGGCGGGGATGGCAACGGGTCGGGGGAAGCGGCGGATCACGGGGTCATGGGGCGCGGCCTGCGGCGGGACGGTCGCACGGGAGGGCGTGAGGGCGTGAGGGCGTGAGGCCAGGCGTGTCTGCGGGGAGGAGGGGTGGTGGCTCCTCTGCTGTTGCGCATTGCACGATGGGTTGCGTGATGGGGAACATACTGAGAAGGCCCTCAGGGAGCCGTCAAGAGGCGCGCGTTAACCCTTGGCAAAGGGAACCCGCGGCACGAAACCCGCCGGACACACGGCGGCGCGGTACCGGGATCCCGGTACCGCGCCGTGCTCGCAGCGCCGCTCCCTGCCGCTCCGTGCCGCCGCTCCGGGAGCGTGATTCCCCGCCGTTGCGGGTGCCGGGTGCCGGGTGCCGGGTGCGTGGGTGCGTGGGTGCCGTGGCCGGTGGCCGCTGCGGGTGCCGTGATCCGCCGTCGGGTCAGAAGCCGTACCCCATACGGCGGGACAGTTCGGCCCCCGCCGCCACCGTCCGCTTCGCCATCTCCGGCAGCCGGTCCGCGTTGAGCCGGTACACCGGCCCGGAGACGCTGATCGAGGCGATGACCTTGCCGTCGTGCGACCGCACCGGCGCGGCCACGGCCGCGAGACCGAGCTCCAGCTCCTCGATCGTCACGCCGTACCCCTGCTCGATCACCGCCTCCAGCTCGGCCCGCAGCATCGAGGGACCCGTGATCGTGCGGTCCGTGAAACGCGGCAGCGGCCGTGCGAGCAGCCCCTCGCGCAGCGTCGGGGGCATGTGCGCGAGCAGCACCTTGCCGCTGGAGGTGGCGTGCAGGGGGGTGCGCCTGCCCAGCCAGTTCTGCGCGGTCACCGAGGCGGTGCCGCGGGCCTGCATGATGTTGACCGCCGCGTCGTCGTCGAGCACGGCGATGTTGACCGTCTCGCCCAGTTCGTCCGCCACCTCGCGGCAGACCGGGACGCCCTCCTGGGAGATGTCCAGCCGCACGGCCGCGGCCCCCGCCAGGCGCAGCACGCCGGCTCCCAGGTAGTACTTGCCGCGGTCCTTGGCCTGGGCCACCAGGCCGCGGTTCTCCAGGACACCGAGCAGCCTGAACGCCGTGGACTTGTGCACGTCCAGTTCCTCGGCGATCTCGGTGACGCCCACCTCGCCGTGCCGCGCGAGGATCTCCAGCACGCTCACCGCGCGGTCCACCGACTGCACCGCGCCCGCCGCTCCCCGGCCGTTGCGCCTGTCCTGGGTCCCCGGTTCCGCCCCGGTCTGCTCGCCGCGGTCGGACCGCCTCTGCGTGCGGGTCATGGCTCGACTCCCACCACTGGCGGCCCTGTTCGGGCCGCATCCGCGGGAAGCCCTTGACGCGACAGCCGTCCCGCGCGGATTCTGTTGCGCACAGCGCTGGATCGTGCGCCATGCGAAACATCATGTTATCGAAGCGTCCGGATCCCGGAAGGGTGCAGACGGCACGTGGATCCCCCAGGGGGTCTCTCCGGCCTCCGCGCCCTCCGCACGTCCCGCACCACCGTTCCGCGACTTCCCGTCACCGCTCGGCGTCACCCGGACCCGAAGAGGTCCGCGCGCCCGCGTCTGCCGCCTGCATCCCTACCGCCTGCATCGAGCAGGTCCGGGACCGAGCGTTCCGGACCGAGAGGGGGGCCCGTGATTCCCGTCTGCCGCCTCGAAGACCTCCCCGCGGGGGAGTCCGTCCGTGTCGGGACCACACCGCCGGTCGCCGTGTTCCGCACGGAGGACGGCGAGTTGTACGCCATCGACGACACCTGCACCCACCAGGACGCGTCCCTCTCCGAGGGCTGGGTCGAGGGCTGTCAGGTCGAGTGCCCGCTGCACGCGGCCTCCTTCGACCTGCGCACGGGCGAAGCGGTCTGTCTCCCCGCCCGGCGTGCCGTCCGCACCCACCGCGTCACCGTCGACGAGGGTGTCGTCCACGTCCACCTCACCGCGGAGGAGGACACGGCCGCGTGAACACCTCCGCCGCCCGGCACCCGGTCTCTCCCGCGCCGGTGTCACCGGTACAGGCCGCACCGCCGGCGGCCTCTCGCCCGACGCCCCCGCTCAGCGCCTCGCCCCCTCGGACAGGCCCGGCCCACCTGATCGGCCCGGCCCACCTGATCGGCCCGGCCACCCGACTCCGCCCTGCGGACCCCGTCCGCCCCACAGGCCGCATCGACCCCGCCCCGCCTCACACGAGGAGCCGTGCCGTATGAGGACCGTGACCGTCGTCGGTGCCTCCCTGTCCGGTGTGTACGCCGCCCGCGCACTGCGCGCCCAGGGGTTCGACGGGCGGCTGGTCGTCGTCGGCGAGGAACCCCACCGTCCCTACGACCGCCCTCCTCTCTCCAAGGACTTCCTCACCGAGGACGCCGACGAGGACCGCCTCGCCCTCACCGGCCCGGAAGAGAGCGCCGGACTCGACGCCGAGTGGCTGCTCGGCGTACGTGCCCGCGGACTCGACGCCCGCGGCCGCGCGGTGCTCCTGGACGACGGCCGCGCGCTGTCCACCGACGGCGTGGTGATCGCCACCGGCGCCGCGGCCCGGAGGCTCCCCGGCGCCCGCCCCGCGGGGGTGCACACCCTGCGCACCCTGGACGACGCGCGCGCCCTGCGTGCCGGTCTCGTCGCCGGACCGCGCCGGGTCGTCGTCATCGGGGGAGGCTTCATCGGCGCCGAGACCGCTTCCTCGTGCGCGGCGCTCGGCCATGCGGTCACGGTCGTGGAAGCCGCACCGCTGCCGATGCTGCCGCAACTCGGGGCGGAGATGGCCGCCGTGTGCGCCGCGCTGCACCGCCGTGGCGGTGTGGACCTGGTCACCGGCACCGGCGTGACCGGCCTGCGGGGCGCGACCGCCGTCACCGGGGTCGGCCTCGCCGACGGCCGCACCCTGCCGGCCGACATCGTGATCGTCGGCATCGGCACCGTCCCGAACACCGCCTGGCTGGCGGGTTCGCCGCTCGACCTGCACGACGGGGTGCTCTGCGACGACGGCTGTGCGACCGCGCTGCCCCAGGTGGTCGCCGTCGGTGACGTCGCGCGTGTCGGCGGCACCCGTGCCGAGCACTGGACCTCCGCCACGGAGCAGCCCCGGGTCGCCGTGGCCAATCTGCTCGCGGGCCGCACGGTGGAGACCGTCCGCGCCGTGCCCTACTTCTGGTCCGACCAGTACGGCTCCCGCATCCAGTTCGCGGGGCGGCGCCGTGCCGGCGACACCGTCCGCGTCGTGGACGGCGGCACCGGCGACGACGGCCCCGGGACCAGCGGCTTCCTCGCCCGCTACGAGCGGGACGGACGGACGGTCGCCGTTCTCGCGGTGGACCGCCCCCGCCTCTTCACACGCGCCCGGCGTGAACTCGCCCGGGAGCGGAACGCGGTGGCCCCGGTCGTCCCCTGAGCGCGAGCACCGCCTCGCGGGGCCGGCCGTGCCGACTCTGCCTTGCGGCCGCTGCCGCGGACGTGCCGGGCGGTGTGCCCGGCCGTCCCGACGTCATACGACCTCTGCCCGGCTCCGCCTCTAGGTCACGCGACAGCCATCCGGCGTTGTCCCGAGGCCGCGTGCGGGGCCGTCACCCGGCCGTCCCGGTCTCACGAGTGCGACAGCTGCCCGGCGCCGCCCCGCCCGCGTATCCGCTTCTCGTCGCGCTGCGCGGCCCGCTCCCGCCGCCGGGCCGTACGACGCTCGCGGCGCAGTGAACGTGCCGTGCTGCTCGGCTCGGAGACCACGCCGTACCGCTGGCGCCACACCTGGCGGGTGACCCACACGTCGACCGCCGACCAGGTGGCCACCACCGTCGCCGCCACGCTGCCGATCATCATCGGGAACGCCAGCCACGACCCGGCCATGGCGCACAGGAAGGCCACCATGGCCGCGATCAGCGTCACCGAGCCGATCAGAACCGCCCGCACCGCGGCCGTACGCACAGGATCCGGCAGCCGGTACCGCCGCGCGGGCTCCTCCACCCACAGCTGCCGGTACGACTGCTGCTGCGGGACGCCGTGGAACTCCCCGGCGTCCGCGCGCACCGCGGTGCCGCGATCGGACCGTCCCTCGTGCTCCCCTCGTGCCGCCGAGTGCTCCGTCACGCTGTTCTCGGGCGCCTCTCGGCGTTCCGTGCCCATCACCGTGTCACTCCCCACCGCCGGCAGACCGCTCACTTCCGGTGTCCGAAGACTCCGGCTCCCCAGTGGCTGCCCGGCTTGCGCTCAATTACGCCGCTGAGGTGCGGGATACGGCACCTGTGGCCGATTCCGCCCCCATCTCCCATCGAGTAGGACGCACGGAGTGCCGCCAAGATTCCCGAACTCCGAAAAATTCCGGCCAACGAGTTGTCCATACTTCTTCGTAGGTTCTCCCCGCAGCCGCACAACTGGCGGCGGCAATCTCCCGCAATGCCCGGACAACTGGTCATCTCCCATGGCCGATACGGAAGTTCACCTTCCGGACAGGTCTTCGAGTTACGTCCGAGGCGGTAGTAGGCTCGCGCCGTTTGTTGACGGACACGCGCACCCCCGGCCGGCGGGGGTCGAGCTGGGGGAGGCCATGCGCTTTCGCGGGAAGTCGATCCGCCGGAAGATCGTGGCGCTGCTTCTCGTGCCGCTGTTGTCGCTGGCCGCCATCTGGGGCTTCGCCACGGTGCTCACGGGGCGCGACGCCGCCAGGCTCCTCCACGTCTCCGATGTCGTCCAGAACATCGGCTATCCCACCGAGGACACGGTCCGCGATCTGCAGCAGGAGCGCCGCCAGGCCCTCGTGTACCTCGCCGACCCACGGGCCGCCGACGCGCTCTCCGCGCTGCGCCGCACCCGCACCGCCACCGACCGCGCCGTCACGAGGATCCGGCAGAACGCCCGGGACCACAGCGTCGTCGACAGCATGGGACCGGACGACAGGGAGCGCCTGACCACCGTCCTCGACGCCTTCGAGGGCGTCGAGTCCCTGCGCGGCAGCGTCGAGAAGCGCACCGTCAGCCGTGAACAGGCCTATGACCTCTACAACCGGCTCGTCGACCCGTGCTTCTCCCTGCTCGCGGCCCTCGACAACATCGACGACGTCCAGATGAACACCCAGGCGGCCGCCCTGGTGAACGTGATCCGCGCCCGTGAACTCCTCGCCCGCGAGGACGCCCTGCTCGGCTCCTCGCTCGTGGTGGGCCGGTTCACCACCGACGAGATCCGGACCGTCTCCGACCTCGTCGCCCAGCGCACCCTGCTGTACGACATCAATCTGCCGCTGCTGCCCTCGGCCGAGCGGGACCGCTACGAGCGCTTCTGGGCCGACGCCGCCACCACCCCGCTCCGCGCCGCCGAACAGTCCGTCGTCGACTCCGGACCGGGAACCCCGCGCCGCGTCACCGCCGAGGGCTGGGACTCCGACGCGGCGGGCGTCCTGCGTGAACTCGGCAAGCTCGACGACCAGGCCGGCGACCGGTTCCAGGACCGGGTGCGGCCCGTGGCCGTCGGCGTCATCGCGCAGGCCGCGGTCGCCGGCGTCCTCGGCCTCGTCGCCCTCCTGTTCTCCCTCGTGGTCTCCGTACGCGTCGGCCGCGCTCTCGTCCGCGACCTGCGGCAGTTGCGCCTGGACGCCCACGAGGCGTCCGGGGTGCGGCTGCCCGGGGTGATGCGCCGCCTGTCCGCCGGCGAGCAGGTGGACATCGAGACCGAGGCACCCCGGCTGGAGTACGACAAGAACGAGATCGGTGAGGTCGGCCGGGCCCTCAACACCCTCCAGCGGGCCGCAGTCGAGGCCGCCGTCAAGCAGGCCGAACTGCGGTCCGGCGTCTCCGAGGTCTTCGTCAACCTCGCCCGCCGCAGCCAGGTGCTGCTGCACAAGCAGCTCACCCTGCTGGACACCATGGAGCGCAGGACCGAGGACACCGACGAGCTCGCCGACCTCTTCCGCCTCGACCACCTCACCACCCGGATGCGCCGGCACGCCGAGGGCCTGGTGATCCTCTCCGGCGCCGCGCCGTCGCGGCAGTGGCGCCGCCCCGTGCAGCTGATGGACGTCGTCCGCGCCTCCGTCGCCGAGGTCGAGGACTACGAGCGGGTCGAGGTGCGGCGCCTGCCCCGCACCGCCGTCATCGGACCGGCCGTCGCCGACCTCACCCACCTGGTGGCCGAACTCCTGGAGAACGCCACCGTGTTCTCACCCCCGCACACCGCCGTCCAGGTCATCGGTGAGAACGTCGCCAACGGCTTCACCCTGGAGATCCACGACCGCGGGCTCGGCATGACGGCCGAGGCCCTGCTCGACGCCAACCTCCGGCTCGCCGAGACCCCCGAGTTCGAGCTCTCCGACACCGACAGGCTCGGCCTGTTCGTCGTCAGCCGCCTCGCCCGGCGGCAGAACGTCCGCGTCTCCCTCCAGCCGTCGCCCTACGGCGGCACGACCGCCATCGTCTTCATCCCCGACGCGCTGCTGACCGACGACGTCCCGGACACCAACGGTGTCGGCTTCCGCCTCGACCGGGTCCGCGCCCCGAAGGAGTCCGACCCGCGGGCGGGCCGCGCCGCCGGCCGTTCACCGGCCCTGCCGCAGGCACCCGGCCTGACCACCTCCCTGCTCGACGGACCCGTCGAACTGGAGTCCCCCCTCGGCCTCGGCGGCATCGAGGAGTTCCCCGGCGCCCTGCCGGACGAGGAGAGCGAACGCGGACTGTTCCTCCCCCGGCGCTCCCTCGCCCCCGCCGACGACCACGACACGCCCCGGAGCCCCGAACAGGCCCGCCGCCCGGCCGGCCGGCGCCACGACGACGAGGACTCCGGCCGCCCCGCGGGCGGACTCGTCCCCCTGCCCCGCCGGCAGGCGCCCAAGCTGGTCAGCTCACACGGCAGGCCCGTCACCGACCAGCGCACCCGGCGCGGAACCCCTGACGGGAAGACCGCCGAGAGCCCGCTCCCGGCCGACACCGAAGGACTGGCTCCGCTGCCCGCCCGCCGACGCGGTGACACCGGCCGGGCAAGCATCGGACCCGCCCACCGCACGGACGAGACCCCGAAGACCCCTGCCGCCCGCGCGCACCGGACCGCCGCGGACTCCGGCAGCGCCCGGGCCACCGAGACCGCGGAGACCGCGGAGCCCACGGGGAGCCCGGCCCTGCCCCGGCGCACCCGCACCACCACCACGACCGCCGAAGCCGACGGCAGCGACGGAACCCCGCCCACCGGCGGCGGAACCCCGCCCGCAGGCGAAGCGTCCCCGGAGCCCGGACCGGGCCTCGGGCCGCTGCCCCGGCGGGTACGACAGGCCAGCCTCGCCCCGCAGCTCAAGCAGCAGCCGGCGCGACGCCCCGAACCCGCGGACCGGACCGCCGATCGCGACGCCGACGAGGTCCGCAGCCGTATGGCCTCGCTCCAGCGCGGCTGGCAGCGCGGCCGCGAGGAGAACGCCACGGGCGACCGAGCCCGCAATGGCACAGCACAAGGAACCAATAAGGGGGACGGTCGATGACCGCACCAAAGGCGACCGACCACACGGACACCAAGAAGCTGGAACTGAACTGGCTCCTCGACGAACTCGTCGAGCGGGTGGCCAGCATCCGCAAGGCCGTCGTGCTCTCCGGCGACGGCCTTGCCACCGGCCTGTCCAAGGACCTGACCCGGGAGGACAGCGAGCACCTGGCCGCGGTCGCGTCCGGCTTCCACAGCCTCGCCAAGGGCGTCGGCCGCCACTTCGAGGCGGGCAGCGTCCGGCAGACCGTCGTGGAGCTCGACGACGCCTTCCTGTTCGTCACCGCGGCGGGTGACGGCAGCTGCCTCGCGGTCCTCTCGGACGCCGACTCCGACGTCGGGCAGGTCGCCTACGAGATGACGCTCCTGGTGAAGCGGGTCGGTGTGCACCTGGGCGCCGCGCCGCGCACCGATCTCTCCGCGGGCGGGTAGTGCGACGGCATGAGCGGCGACGGTCAGGCAGACAGCCACTGGTTCGACGACGAGGCAGGACCGGTCGTCCGGCCGTACGCCATGACCCGTGGCCGCACCACGGGTCCCGGCCAGCACCGGCTTGACCTGATCGCGGTCGTCGCCACGGAGCCCGACGCCGGCGACCCGGAGGCGGACCCGACGCTGGGCCCGGAACACGTGCACATCGTCGGGCTCTGCCGCGCGGAACCGCAGTCCGTCGCGGAGATCGCCGCGGAACTCGACCTGCCCGTCGGGGTGGTCCGCGTCCTCGTCGGCGACCTCGAGCACGCGGAACTCGTCCATGTGACGCGTCCCGTACCCCCGGCGGAGCTGCCGGACGAGAGTATTCTGCGCGACGTGATCAACGGCCTTCGGGCGCTGTGACCGGCGCGGAAGCGGAGCAATGACGTGACTGGCTGGCAGTTCTGGGTCGACCGGGGCGGGACGTTCACCGACATCGTCGCGCGCCGCCCGGACGGCAGCCTGCTCACGCACAAGCTGCTCTCGGACAGCCCCGCGTACGCCGACGCGGCCGTCGCCGGCGTCACCGGACTCCTCGCGGACTCCCGGGAGCCCGTCGACGCCGTCCGCATGGGCACCACGGTCGCCACCAACGCGCTGCTGGAACGGGACGGGGCGCGCACCCTCCTGGTGGTCACCCGCGGCTTCCGTGACGCCCTGCGGATCGCCTACCAGAACCGCCCCCGCATCTTCGCCCGCCACATCGAACTGCCCGAGCCGCTGTACGAGCGCGTGGCCGAGGTCGACGAGCGCATCGCCGCCGACGGCACCGTGCTGCGCGCTCCCGACCTGGCCGCGCTCGAAGGTCCCCTGCGGCAGGCCTACGACGACGGGATCCGCGCGGTCGCCGTCGTCTGCCTGCACAGCCACCTCCATCCCGCGCACGAACGCGCCGTCGGTGACCTCGCCGAGCGTGTCGGCTTCCCGCAGATCTCGCTGTCCAGCGAGGTCAGCCCCCTGATGAAACTCGTCCCGCGTGGCGACACCGCCGTCGTCGACGCCTATCTGTCGCCCGTGCTGCGCCGGTACGTGCGCCAGGTCGCCGACGAACTGCACGACGTGCGGCTGATGTTCATGCAGTCCAACGGCGGCCTGACCGAGGCCGGGCGGTTCCGCGGCAAGGACGCCGTCCTCTCCGGACCGGCCGGCGGCATCGTCGGCATGGCCCGCATGTCGCAGCGCGCCGGTCTCGACCGTGTCATCGGCTTCGACATGGGCGGCACCTCCACCGACGTCTCCCACTTCGCCGGCGCCTACGAGCGGGTCTTCACCACCCGGATCGCCGGTGTCCGCCTGCGCGCGCCCATGCTGGACATCCACACCGTCGCGGCGGGCGGCGGCTCGGTCCTGCACTTCGACGGCTCCCGCTACCGCGTCGGACCCGACTCCGCCGGAGCCGACCCCGGTCCGGCCTGCTACCGCGCGGGCGGCCCGCTCACCGTCACCGACGCCAACGTCATGCTCGGCCGGATCCAGCCCGGCCACTTCCCCGCGGTGTTCGGACCCGGCGGCGACCAGCCCCTGGACGGCGCGCTCGTCCGCGACCGGTTCACCGCCCTCGCCCGCGAGATCCGCGACCGGACCGGTGACGACCGCACCCCGGAACAGGTGGCCGAGGGATACCTGCGGATCGCCGTCGCCGACATCGCCAACGCCGTGAAACGGATCTCCGTCCAGCAGGGTCACGACGTCACCCGCTACGCCCTCACCACCTTCGGCGGCGCGGGCGGCCAGCACGCGTGCCGGGTCGCCGACTCGCTCGGCATCCGCACCGTCCTCGTACCCCCCATGGCCGGAGTCCTCTCCGCGCTGGGCATCGGCCTCGCCGACACCACCGCGATGCGCGAACAGTCCGCCGAGGTCCCCCTGGAGCCCTCCGCCATGCGCGGTCTGCGCGAGACGGCCGACGGCCTGGAGGAGGCCGCCCGCGCCGAACTCCTCGCCGAGGGCGTCCCCCCGGACCGCGTCGAGGCCGTCCGCCGCGCCCAACTGCGTTACGACGGAACCGACACCGCGCTCACCGTCGAGCTGACGGAACCCGACGCGATGAAGCGCGCCTTCGAGGAACGTCACCGCGCCACCTTCTCCTTCACCCTGGACCGCCCGGTCGTCGTCGAAGCCCTCTCCGTGGAAGCCACCGGCATCACCGCACCCCCCGACCTCTCCGCCCTCGCCCCCTACCAGGGCCGCCCCGCCGCTCCCGGCACCGTCCGCCTGTACAGCGGCGGTGCCTGGCGCGACGCACCCCTCCACCGCCGCGAGGCCCTGCCCCCCGGCGACACCGTCACCGGCCCGGCGGTCATCGCCGAGGCCGGCGCCACCACCGTCGTCGACGACGGCTGGCGGGCCGCGGCGACCGACGAGGGGCATCTGCTCATGGAACGCACCACGGTCACGGAGAGTTCCGAAGCCGGTACGGAAGTCGACCCCGTCCTGCTCGAGGTCTTCAACAACCTCTTCATGTCGATCGCCGAGCAGATGGGCGCCCGGCTGGAGTCCACCGCCCAGTCCGTCAACATCAAGGAGCGCCTGGACTTCTCCTGCGCCCTGTTCGACCCGGACGGGAACCTGGTGGCCAACGCCCCCCACATCCCCGTCCACCTGGGCTCCATGGGCACCAGCGTCAAGGAGGTCATCCGCCGCCGCGGCACCTCGATGCGCCCCGGCGACACCTACGCCGTGAACGACCCGTACCACGGCGGCACCCACCTGCCCGACGTCACCGTGATCACCCCCGTGTTCGGCACCGGCCCCGCCGCCGGCACGGAGAGTGAGCCCCGGATCCTCTTCCACGTCGCCTCACGCGGCCACCACGCCGAGATCGGCGGCATCGCCCCCGGCTCCATGCCCGCCCACAGCCGCACCATCGACGAGGAGGGCGTCCTCTTCGACAACTGGCTGCTCACCGAGAACGGTCGGTTCCGCGAGGAGGAGACCCGCCGTCTGCTCACCGAGGCCCCGTACCCCTCCCGCAACGTCCGCACCAACCTCGCCGACCTGCGCGCCCAGATCGCCGCCAACCGCAAGGGCGCCGACGAAGTGGGCCGCATGATCGAGGAGTTCGGCCTCGACGTCGTCCAGGCGTACATGCGGCACGTGCAGGACAACGCGGAGGAGGCGGTGCGCCGCGTCATCGACTCCCTGGACGACGGGGAGTACGCCTACGAGACCGACGCGGGCGCGGTCATCCGGGTCGCCGTGCGCGTCGACCGGGCGGCACGCCGCGCGCGCGTCGACTTCACCGGAACCTCCGCCCAGCTCGGCACCAACTTCAACGCACCCTTCTCGGTGGTGAACGCGGCCGTCCTGTACGTCTTCCGGACCCTCGTCGACGACGACATCCCGCTCAACGACGGCTGCCTGCGCCCCCTGGACATCGTCGTACCGTCCGGCTCGATGCTCGCCCCCGAGCCGCCCGCCGCCGTCGTCGCCGGCAACGTCGAGACCTCCCAGGCCGTCACCGGAGCCCTGTACGCCGCGCTGGGCGTCCAGGCCGAGGGTTCCGGGACCATGAACAACGTCACCTTCGGCAACGAACGCCACCAGTACTACGAGACCGTCGCCTCCGGATCCGGAGCGGGCGACGGCTTCGACGGCGCCGACGCCGTGCAGACCCACATGACCAACTCGCGGCTCACCGATCCCGAGATCCTGGAGTGGCGGCTGCCCGTCAGGGTCGAGGAGTTCGCGATCCGGCGGGGCAGCGGCGGCGCCGGACGCACACGGGGCGGCGACGGCGCCGTACGCCGTCTCCGCTTCCTGGAACCCATGACCGTCTCCACGCTCTCCCAGCACCGCCGCGTGCCGCCCTACGGCATGGCGGGCGGCGAACCCGGCGCACTCGGTGCCAACCGGGTGGAGCGGGCCGACGGAACGGTCACCGAACTCGGCGGGAGCGGCACGGCCGACGTCGCTCCCGGAGATGTACTCGTCATCGAAACCCCCGGTGGCGGCGGCTACGGCCCGCCGTCCCCCGGCCCACACCGAGCAGGAGAACAGAGCGATGGTCTTCGAGCGATCTGAGCGCGGCAAGCCCCCGGTCGAGCCCGTCACGCTCAAGATCCTGGTGGCCGGCGGCTTCGGCGTGGGCAAGACGACCCTCGTCGGCGCGGTCAGCGAGATCAGGCCGCTGCGCACCGAGGAGCTGCTGACCGAGGCAGGACGCCCGGTCGACGACGTCAGCGGTGTGGAGGGCAAGAACACCACCACCGTGGCCATGGACTTCGGCCGGATCACCCTGCGCGAGGGTCTCGTCCTGTACCTGTTCGGCACGCCCGGCCAGGAACGCTTCTGGTTCATGTGGGACGAGCTGTCCGAGGGCGCGCTCGGCGCCGTCGTCCTCGCCGACACCCGCCGCCTGGAGGACTGCTTCGCCGCCATCGACTACTTCGAGCGGCGCTCCATACCCTTCGTCGTCGGCGTCAACTGCTTCGAGGGCGCCGCGCGCTACCCGGTCGACACGGTCCGCAAGGCCCTCGACCTGGACGAGGACGTGCCACTGCTGCTGTGCGACGCCCGGGACCGGGAGTCGGTCAAGGAGGTCCTCATCGGCGTCGTCCGGCACGCGATGGAGTACGCGGCCGAGCGCCGCCAGGCCGTGACGACCTGACCGACCGCCCCGTCCCTCCATCGGATACAGTCCGCGCGTGTCCGACATTCAGCAGACAACTCCCAACTCCGGCCCTGGCAGCCACTGTTCGAGCTGCGGCACGCCCTACGGGCCGGACGTCTCCGGCTGGCCGCGCACCTGCCCGTCCTGCGGGGCCGCCGCCTACCGCAATCCGCTGCCCGTCGCGGTCGCGCTGCAGCCGGTGTACGACAGCCGGGGCACCGCCCTGGTCGTCATCACCCGGACCGTCGCCCCCGCGCGCGGCGGCGTCGCGCTGCCCGGCGGCTACGTCGACGACCGCGAGGACTGGCGGCACGCGGCCGTGCGCGAACTGTGGGAGGAGACGCGCATCGAGGCGGCCGCCCGCGACGTCCGCCTCGCCGACGCGCTGAGCTCCCCCGACGGGCATCTGCTGCTCTTCGGACTCCTGCCGGAACGCCCGGCCGAGAGCCTGCCGCCGTCCGCCGCGACGGACGAGACCGAGGGCTGGCACCTGCTCCGCCGGCCCGAGGAACTCGCCTTCCCGCTGCACACCGTGGCAGCGCGCGCCTTCTTCGAGGGACGCTACGTCTGAGCCGCTCGCTCAGCCGAGGCCCCGTATCCGCACCGGCCGGGACGGCTCACCCGTGCCCCCGCCCTCCCGCTCCCGGGTGACCACCACCTCCGCGCCCTGCCGGCGGACGGTGTAGCGCTCGATCTCCGGTTCGCCACGGCCGTCGGCCGGTTCCAGGACCACCAGCCCGCCCCCGGTCCGTCCCCGGGCCGGGGCCCACACCTCCAGTTCGGTCCCGCCGTCCGCACCGCGCACCGGCAGCACGGAACCCGCGCGCGCGAGCACCGGGATCCGCGACAGCGGCGCGTCGGCCAGAATCTGCGCCGGCCCCTCGTACGCCCGCCCGGTCGCCGTGTCGTACCAGCGGCCCCGGGGCAGCCGCACCGCCCGCCGGTCGGCCCCCGGGTCCAGCACCGGCGCCACCAGCAGGCTGTCGCCGAGCAGGAACGCGTCCCCGCAGTCGCGCAGCGCGCGGTCCTCCGGCGCCCCCCACCACAGCGGCCGTACATAGGGCGCGCCGGTGCGCCGGGCCAGATGCGCCAGCGAGACGAAGTACGGCAGCAGCCGCCTGCGTTCGAGCACCGCCGCGCGCGCGTGCTCCAGCACCCGCGGACCGAACTCCCAGGGCTCCCGGTGCCCGGACCGCACGCCCGCGTGCGTGCGGAACAGCGGCAGATAGGCGCCGAGCTGGAACCACCGCAGATAGAGCTCCGGGGACGGACTCCCGTCGCGGCCTCCTATGTCCGGGCCCGAGTACGGCACCCCGCACAGCGAGAGCCCCAGCACCAGCGACAGCGACGCCCGCAGCCCCGGCCAGCCGGACGCCACGTCCCCCGACCAGGTACCCCCGTAACGCTGCATGCCCGCCCAGCCGGACCGCGAGAGCACGAACGGCCGCTCCTCCGGCGACAGCTCGCGCAGCCCCTCGCCGGCGGCCCGCGCCATGCAGAGGGCGTACACGTTGTGCGCCTCACGGTGGTCGCCGCCGCGGCCCTCCAGATCGTGCCGGGCCGAACGCGGCAGCGTCGTCTCACCGAACGCCGTGAACGACGTCGGCTCGTCCATCTCGTGCCGGAAGCCCGCGAAGCCCTGCTCCAGCCGCTCCCGGTAGAGACCGCCCCACCACGCACGCACCCGCGCGTGCGTGAAGTCCGGGAAGACCGACTCGCCGGCCCACGCCTCCCCGCGCACGGTCCTGCCCGAGGCGTCCCGCACGAAGGCGTCCACGGCCGAACCGCCGTCGTACACCGCGTCACCCGGCACCGCCCGCACCGCCGGACCGACGGCCGACACCAGCCGGATGCCGTCCTGGCGCAGCTCCTCGGCGAGCCCCGGCAGTTTCGGGAAGCGGTCCTGGTCGACCGTGAACGCCTGGCCGTCCTGGTGATGGCCGACGTCCAGGTGGACGGCGTCCAGCGGCACACCGCGCTCCTTGTACCCCTCGACGAGACGCCGCACCTCCTGCTCGTCGCCGAGATCCCACCGCGCGTGCTGATGGCCCAGAGCCCAGGCCGGCGGCAGCGCCGGCGCCCCCGTCAGCGACGCCCACGTGTGCAGCACGCGCGCGGGGGTACCGACCATCACCCAGCCGCGCAGCGGACCGCCGTCCATCCGCAGTTCGGAGCGGCCCGGCCGGTCGTGCCCCGAGCCGGCGCCCTCCTCACCCTCCCGCAGGACGACCGTGCCGTCCCACGTGCTGTCGTGGAACACCAGATGCGCCGCGGCGTCGGCCACCACCAGCTGGACCGGCATCGTCAGGTACAGCGGATCGTCGCCCGGACCGAACGCGCGGCCCGGGTCGGTGTTCCACAGCCGGTACGTGCCGTCCCGCAGCCGCGGCCCGGACGCGCGGGCGCCCAGCCCGAAGAAGCGGGCGTCCGCCGCCACCTCGGACCGCTGCATCCACCGCGCCGGACCCCCGCCGTCCGCCTCCCACCAGCGCGGCGGCAGATCCCGCCGCAGCATCACCCCGCCGGGGGTGCACACCTGCACCTCCCCGTGCCGGGAGACGACGACGGTCGCCCGCTCCGACACGACCCGCCAGCCGCCGTCCTTGTCCGGCTCCAGCACCGCCCGCAGGTCCGGCTCGGGAGACTTTCCGGCCAGCGCGTACGACGGCTGCGGCGCCGCCCCGTCCCAGCCCCGGAACACGGCCCCGTTGACCGCGACGGTGATCCGCAGCTCGGAGCGCGCGAACCGGATCACCCCGCCCCCGGGCCCCGGCTCCGCGCCCACCACCTGCCCCGGGATCCGTGCCCGTTCCGTGCCCCGCGGCGGCAGCCCGGCGGCGTCGATGCGCCTTCTGCGCCACGCGGACCGCACGGTGCGCAACCCCTGGGCCGCCCGCCCCGAACCGACCCCACTCACCGAACGCACCAGGTCACGACCGTCCATGCTGTTCACCCTGCCACTCGACGCCCCACGCGCGTGTGTCGTTCAACTGCCGTTCACCGTGCCGCGACCACATCGGCGCGCCGCTCAGTGTGTGGGGCGAACCCTGGTGCAGAAGTCGATCACATGGCATCGTCCCTGTCAGCCGCGTCACGCGCACACCCCAGCCCGTGCGCGGACCGACGCACACGACGCGCACAGCCCGGGAGCCGCCCCATGTCGCACGCGAACCCCCAGCCGCTCTGGCAGCCCGACCCCGAGCGGATCGCCCAGGCCCGCATCACCGAGTTCCAGGCGTGGGCCGCCGAGTGCCACGGCGCGCCGGCCGAAGGGGGCTATCCCGCCCTGCACCGGTGGTCCGTCGACGAGATGGAGACGTTCTGGAAGGCCGTCACGGAGTTCTTCGGCGTGCGCTTCTCGGCGCCCTGCACGCGTGTGCTCGGCGACCGCTCGATGCCCGGCGCCCAGTGGTTCCCCGGTGCCACCCTCAACTACGCCGAGCACGCCCTGCGGGCCGCCGCCGACCGCGCGGACGAACCCGCCCTGCTGTACGTCGACGAGACCCACGAACCACGCCCGGTGAGCTGGGCCGAACTGCGCCGCCAGGTCGGCTCGCTGGCCGCGGAACTGCGCGCCCTCGGCGTGCGCCCCGGCGACCGCGTCAGCGGCTACCTCCCGAACATCCCGGAGGCCGTCGTCGCCCTGCTGGCCACGGCCGCCGTGGGCGCCGTGTGGACCTCCTGCGCCCCCGACTTCGGCGCCCGCAGCGTCCTCGACCGCTTCCAGCAGGTCGAACCCGTCGTCCTGTTCACCGTCGACGGCTACCGCTACGGCGGCAAGGAGCACGACCGCCGCGAGACCGTCGCCGAACTGCGCCGCGAACTGCCCAGCCTGCGCGCCGTCGTCCACATCCCGCTCCTCGGCACCGAGGCGCCCGACGGCGCACTCGAATGGCGGGCGCTCACGGCGGCCGACACCGAGCCCGTCTTCGAGCAGGTCCCGTTCGAACACCCGTTGTGGGTGCTGTACTCGTCCGGTACGACCGGGCTGCCCAAGGCCCTCGTGCAGTCCCAGGGCGGCATCCTCGTCGAGCACCTCAAGCAGCTCGGCCTGCACTGCGACCTCGGGCCCGAGGACCGTTTCTTCTGGTACACCTCGACCGGCTGGATGATGTGGAACTTCCTCGTCTCCGGCCTGCTCACCGGAACGACGGTCGTCCTGTACGACGGCAGCCCCGGCTACCCCGACACCGGCGCCCAGTGGCGGGTCGCCGAACGCACCGGCGCCACCCTGTACGGCACCTCGGCCGCCTATGTGATGGCCTGCCGCAAGGCCGGCGTCCACCCCTCGCGCGACTTCGACCTGTCCCGGATCGGGTGCGTCGCCACCACCGGCTCCCCCCTGCCGCCCGACGGGTTCCGCTGGCTGCACGACGAGGTCCGCGAGGACCTGTGGATCGCCTCCGTCAGCGGGGGCACCGACGTCTGCTCCTGCTTCGCGGGAGCCGTGCCGACCCTCCCGGTGTACACCGGTGAGCTCCAGGCGGCCGGCCTCGGCACCGACCTGCAGTCCTGGGACCCGGCCGGCGCCCCCTTGGTCGACGAGGTGGGCGAGCTGGTCGTCACCAACCCCATGCCCTCGATGCCGATCCGCTTCTGGAACGACCCCGACGGCAGCCGTTACCGCGACAGCTACTTCGACACCTACCCCGGGGTGTGGCGGCACGGCGACTGGATCACGGTCACCTCACGGGGTTCCGTGATCATCCACGGCCGTTCGGACTCCACTCTCAACCGGCAGGGCGTCCGCATGGGATCCGCCGACATCTACGAGGTCGTCGAGCGGCTGCCCGAGATCAAGGAGTCCCTCGTCATCGGTATCGAGCAGCCGGACGGCGGCTACTGGATGCCCCTCTTCGTCCACCTGGCGCCCGGTGCCGTCCTCGACGCGGAACTCCAGGACCGGATCAAGGCGGCCATCCGGCAACAGCTCTCGCCCCGCCATGTGCCCGACGAGATCATCGAGGTCCCCGGCGTCCCGCACACCCTCACCGGCAAGCGCATCGAGGTCCCGGTCAAGCGCCTCCTCCAGGGAACCGCCCTGGAGAAGGCCGTCAACCCCGGGTCGATCGACGACCTCGGCCTGCTGGGCTTCTACGAGGAACTGGCCCGCAAGCGCGCCTGACACGAAGGGACACCACACGAAGGGACACCCCCTAGCCCCCGTAGGCGGCCTCGGACTCACCGAGCACGGCGGCGAAGTCCGGGGCCGGCCGCTCGGCCCCGGACTTCGCCAGACCCGCGGACGAGATCCGGACCCCCGGTCCCGAGGCCGGCCGGAACCGCGCCCCGGCGGCCACCCACCAGCCGTACGACCGCAGCCCGTTCACCACCGCGGACGCGTCGCGCACCGGCACCCACAGGTTCATCCCGCACGCCCCGTGCGAGGCGATGTTCCGCACGGCCGGCTCCCGCCGCAGCGCCGTACGACGGTCCGCGCACTCCTCACGCACACGTGCCACCAGCGCACGCGTGCCCTCGTCCGTCAGCAGGGCGAGCACCGTCTCCTGCAGCAGCCCTCTTCGGCACCACCATCGCCCTGACCTGCGGAATCCAGCACCGCCTCGTCCGTGAACGCCTCCAGCGGACCCCGTTGTCAGTGCCGCCGGTTACGGTGAGTGAGCACTGATCGACCGCGCATAGGGGGAAACATGGCGCACACCGACCAGCGGGCCATGCGACGCGTCCTGCGTCGCGAAATCGCCGGCACCATCGGCCTGCTCACCGACGAACACGACTTCCACGCCATGCGGCAGTACCGCAGCTTCACCTTCGACGACCACCTCACCTACCTCCAGCAGATCGAGACCCTGCTCAAGTCCCGCGCCGCACAGGGCAGCCACACCACGCTCGCCCTCTTCGACCCCCAGAGTTACGCCGCCTACTGCGCGCACACCGGACTCGATCCCGAGGCCCCGGCCAGCCGCAGCCGCTTCACCGCGGAACTCGCCGCCGACGGCCCCACCGTCCCCTACGACGGCCGGCCCCTCACCGCACTCCTGCCCGCCCTCGTCGACGAAGCCGTACGACAGGCCACCTGGGAGTACGCCACCACCCTCCTGACCCGCCTCGGCCCCTGCCCCACCTGCGGCGAGGACATCGGGCGCGCCGCCTTCGTCCGCGCCGCCGACCTCCTGGTCCGCATCCTCGACACCGCCCCGCCCGGCGACCGGCACCTCGTGTGCAGCGTCGCCGGACCACCCGAATCACTCGTCACCGTCCTGCACGCCGACCAGGACACCGCCGACGGGATCGAACTGGACGAGGCCGAAGCACTCGAATTCACCAGCGTCCTCGCCCTCGGCCTCGCCACCCGCAGCCCCGGCGGCCTCGTCATGCGCACCAGCACCCCCGGCGCCCGCGACCGTGTCCACGGCTGGCGGCTGCGCGCCGGCGGACTCGAACCCCTCACCGCCGCCGAGGTCTTCGACGCCTACTGCACCGACGTCGACTCGGGCGAGCCCATCCCGCCCGAGTCAGGAGTCGACTACTGCGTACCCCCCGACCTGGGCGAGGAGACAGCCGGCCACGGACACCGCCACTGAAAGCACCAGGGGCGTCCCACCCGTGAGCGGGACGCCCCTCGATCCCTGCGCGAGCCGTCCTTCCGGTACCGGTCCGGCTCGGCAGCACACCCCCGCTACTTCCCGGAGAGCACCGCCCGTGCCGCGGCACGCGCCTCCTCGGCGCTGTCCGCCGCACGCGCGGCCGCGGCGGCCCGCTCGCACTGCGCCAGCGTGTACCGCGCCAGCGCCGCCCGCACATACGGGATCGACGCCGAGCCCATGGACAAGGAGGTGACCCCCAGACCCGTCAGCACACAGGCCAGCAGCGGATCGGCCGCCGCCTCACCGCACACCCCGCAACTCCCGCCGCCGTCCCGCGCCGCCTCGGCGGACAGCGCGACCAGGTCGAGCAGCGCGGGCTGCCACGGATCCTGGAACCGCGACACCGCACCCACCTGCCGGTCCGCGGCGAACGTGTACTGAGCGAGGTCGTTCGTCCCCAGCGACAGGAACTCGACCTCCCGCAGCACCGACCGTGCCCGCAGCGCGGCGGACGGGATCTCCACCATCGCCCCGACCTTCGCCCGCAGCCCCGCCGCACGGCACGCCTGCGCGAACGCCCTGGCGTCCGCCCGGTCCGCGACCATGGGCGCCATGACCTCGAGACGGACGGACAGCCCCTCGGCCGCCCGCGCCAGCGCCGCCAACTGCGTCCGCAGGATCTCGGGGTGGCCGATCAGGGACCGCAGACCCCGCACGCCCAGCGCCGGGTTCGGCTCATCGCCGGGGGTGAGGAACGCCAGCGGCTTGTCCGCACCCGCGTCCAGCACCCTCACCACGACACGGCCCTCGGGGAACGCCTCCAGCACCTGCCGGTAGGCCTCCGCCTGCTTCTCCTCGGACGGCGCGTGCTCACTGTCGTCCAGGAACAGGAACTCGGTGCGGAACAGACCGACACCCTCGGCCCCGGCCTCCACGGCGGCCGCTACGTCCGTCGGACCACCGACGTTCGCCAGCAGCGGCACCAGATAGCCGTCGGCCGTGCTCCCCGGCCCGGCGGACCCGGCCACCGCTGCCCTGCGCTCGGCGTCGGCGGCCGCCAGTCGCTCCTTCGTCTCCTCGGCGGGGTCGACGAAGACATCACCGGTGCCGCCGTCGACGGCGATCACCGCACCCTCGGCCAGCGTGGCCGCGTCCGGCAGTGCCACGACCGCCGGCACGCCCAGCGCCCGCGCCAGGATCGCGCTGTGGCTGGTCGGCCCGCCTTCCTCGGTCACGAACCCCAGCACCAGGGAGGGATCGAGCAGCGCCGTGTCGGCGGGCGCCAGATCCCGGGCCACGAGCACATACGGCTTGTCGCTGTCCGGAAGACCCGGCATCGGGACACCCATCAGCCGCGCGACGATCCGGTCGCGCACGTCGTCGAGGTCCGCCACCCGGCCGGCGAGGTATTCCCCCGCTCCCGCCAGCAGTTCGCGGTAGGAGGCGAAAGCGTCGTACACGGCCCGCGCCGCCGCGACACCGCCGGCGACGCGCCGCTCCACGTCGGCCATCAGCTCGGGGTCCTGGGCCATCATGGCCTGCGCCTCCAGCACGGCCTGGGCGTCGCCCCCGGCCAGCCCGCCGCGCGTGGTGAGGTCGGCGGCCACGGCGTCCACGGCCTGGCGTGCCCGCCCCCGCTCCCGCTCCGCGTCCTGCGCCGGTATCCGCCCGGTCGGCGGTTCGAGCACCGCCGTCCCCATGCGCCTGACCTCGCCGATCGCGACACCGTGGCTCACCCCGACGCCTCGCAGCGTTGTCTCCATCTCACCCGTCCCCGATAGTGCGGCGGGCCGGCCGCCGCGATGGTTGTCTCCTGCTCCGGTACTTACCCGCGCCGCACACCTCGACGGCTCCCGTCACCTACGGCACCCGCACGGTCCGCCTACGACGGCCGCCCCCTCCGTCCCACGGGTCAGTCCCACGAGAAGAGGCTGTCGCCCGCCTTCACGTCGCCGCTGTCGCGGAGCGCGGAGAGAGAGGACGCCGTGGCCTCCAGCGCCACCACGGGGCAGACGGCGGACTTGCCGGCCGCCTCGACGGCGGCGGGGTTCCAGCGCACGATGCCCTGTCCGCGCGCGACCCTGTCGCCCTTGCTGACGAGCAGCTCGAAGCCCTCGCCGTTGAGCTGGACCGTGTCGATACCGAGGTGGATGAGGACGCCGCGGCCGTTCTCGTCCACCACCACGAAGGCGTGCGGGTGGAGGGAGACGATGACTCCGTCCACCGGCGCCACCGCCTCGCAGATCTCGCGCACGGGGTCGATCGCGGTGCCCGGGCCGACCATGGCTCCGGAGAAGACGGGATCCGGCACGGCGGCCAGCCCTACGGCACGTCCGGCAAGAGGGGACGTCACGGTGGTCATGGGAAAGCCTCCCAAGGTGTGGAGCTGCACACGAGCCGTCACTGCCTGTCCCGGACGGCGCACTGATCAGCAGCGTATGCCAGTGCCGGATGAAGTGGCGGTTCCATCGGCAACCCGTCGGCCTCCGTGCCGGACCAAAAAATCTTGACTGCGAGGGTTGACGGGGGTCCGGCCGATCCGTAGTGTTCTCTGTCTGCCCCGGAGCCGAACGGTTCTGTGGTGGCACCTCCGCTGCGAAAGCAGCACCCCAACCACCAGCACGATCTCCCGACCGGGATGTCATTCGGCGCGCCCGAATGTGATCTCGACGGAGCACGGCGGCCCCGATTAGGAACTGCCGGAAGGATCCGCTAAGGTTTGGGACGTCGGAACGGCCGAAGGGCCGGGAAGACAAACCCCCCTGACTGGGAATCAGACGCAAAAACGATCTGATAGAGTCGGAAACGCAAGACCGAAGGGAAGCGCCCGGAGGAAAGCCCGAGAGGGTGAGTACAAAGGAAGCGTCCGTTCCTTG
>NZ_JBIVDQ010000006.1:0-537911 GCF_044747185.1 Streptomyces sp. NPDC090108 | reverse complement strand
TGCAGGGGGGACCCTGTGGGAGAGTAGGACGCCGCCGAACAAATTTTAGGGAAAACCCCCGCATCGTTGATGCGGGGGTTTTCTGCGTTACGGACTCATTCGGGAATCAGAAAGCGACCTCGGCCGTCGTGACCGTGCCGCCCCGCCGGCCGGGAGCGGTCTGTCCGCTCCAGTACAGGTTGGTGTGGGCGATGACCTGCTCCGGTGCCGGCGCTCCGTACGCCGTGAGGTCCTCCGTGGTGTGGGCGTCGGCCACCAGCACCGCGTCGTACCCGCGGACCAGCGCGCCGTTCAGGGTCGAGCGGACACAGAAGTCGCTCTGGGCTCCCGCGACGATCAGCCGGCCCACCCTGTGCTCGGCCAGGACGTCCTCCAGGTCGGTGTCCTCGAAGGAGTCCCGGTAGGTCTTGTGGACGAGCGGCTCGGCATCCTCCCGCGTCAGTTCCGGTACGTACGCCCAGGGTTCGCTGTCACGCTTCAGTTCGTCGTCGTGGTGCTGCACCCAGATCACGGGCACGCCCTCCCGGCGGGCCTTGTCGACGAGGGTGCTGATGTTGGCGATCACGCCGTCACGGTCGTGGTTGTCCTCCACCACGCCGTTCTGGACGTCGATGACGAGCAGCGCGGTGGTGGGACGGTCGGTGAGTGTGGTCATGCGGTCACCGTAGGACATGTCAGTGACAAGGAGGAGCGCGCCCTAATCCGGGTGAGAGACGGGGCGAACGGGGCTACGGTGCCGTCATGAGCACCCTGACCGGCGACTCCTACGTCGTCCGCGCCATACGCCCCGACGAGTGGGCCGCCGTACGGCAGCTCCGTCTGGACGCGCTGCGGGATCCTGTCGCGTCCATCGCCTTCCTGGACACCTACGAGGCCGCCGTGGAGCGGCCCGACTCCTTCTACCGGGAACGCGCCGTCGGCTCCGGTGAAGGATCCACCACCGCCCAGCAGTTCATCGCCGAGGCTCCGGACGGCACCTGGGCGGGCACGCTCACCGTGCTCAAGGAGGAAGCCGGCGCGAAGGACTGGAGCGGGCGGTCCGTCGAGCGGCACCAGGCCCATGTCGTCGGGGTGTTCGTGCGGCCCGAGCACCGCGGGAAGGGGCTGATCGAGGCCCTGTTCCGCTCCGGTGTGGCCTGGGCGTGGGAGCAAGGGGCCGAGCGGGTGCGCCTGTTCGTCCACGTCGACAACCCGCGGGCCCAGGGCGCCTACCGCAAGGCCGGGTTCGGGCCCAGCGGGCTCATGGTGTCGTTCTCCGAGGGTGAGCCCGAGAACGAGCTGGAGTTCGTCCTGGACCGGTGACCCGCGTGCCACCTACGGGCGAGGTCGGACGGGAAGTTCCTGGTGCGGCCAGCGGGCCCTGGCCTGCTCCCGGGAGCGGAGCAGGGCCACGGCGGTGAGGCCCTGACGGGCTCCGGTGGCGAGCAGCTCGGGCAGCTGCGGGAGAGGGGCCACCGCCGCGACGTCGTCGAGGACCAGGGTGAGTGGTGGGTCGAGCCGACCGGAGGATGACCGTTCGGCCATGCGCCGGCCGTGCTCGACCACGTGTGAGACGAGGGCCGTCAGCAGGGGCATCGCGCCCGGGCTGGTCCTGGGGTCCTCGATGGATTCACCGACCACATAAAGCGTGCCCCCTTCATGGACGAAGGAATCCAAGGCGAGTGCATCAGTTCGGTTCGGGGTGCACGCCTCGCGGATGTTGACCGTGGAGAGGGCGGCCAGGGCCCGGCTCGTCAACTCCTGGGCCATGTCACGGCGTTCGGGATGCGCGGTGAGGGCCGCCTCCAGCTCGCCCGCGGCGCCGGGAGCGGCCTGCGCATGGGTGCGCAGGGTCCGTACCGCGTCCTGGATCTGGCTGCCCTGCGCCCAGCGGTGGACATGGCGGACGGTCCGCGCGTCCAGGGCCGCCGCGTGCAGGTAGCTGCGCAGCAGGGTCGTGGCGGTGTCGGCGACGGCCTGGTCCAGCCTGGCGGCGGGCCGGACGGGGCCGAGGAGTGCCGTCGCGCGGCTCAGCGCGGTCTCCCGGTCCTCGCAGCCGGCGGTGGGGGACCAGTGCAGCCGGGCGGGAGTGTCGCAGCGGTGGGTGGGGTCGTAGAGGAGGACGGGGCCCAGCTTGGCCCTGGCGTCCTTCGTCTCCGCCCACAGCGCCGGGTTCGAGGTGAGGACCAGGACGGGTCCCGGGGCGTCCCGTACGGCGCCGGCCGCGACGGCCTTGCGGGCCGCGGGCGCGTCGTAGCGCACCGCACGGGCGGTGCCGGCGGCGTGGTCCGCCGTACGTCCGTCCACGCGCTCGGCGGCGCCTGGGAGGCCCTCCAGGGGCTCCTGCGGGGCGATTCCCTCGGCCGGCCCGACACGTGGCTCGGGGACGGGTACGGGGTCCGGGACCGGCACCTCGTGACGCGCCGGTGCGGAGGCGGGCGCCGCCGCGGGCACGCGCCCCGCACGCGCCTGCCGCGGCTCCGTGTCTCCCGTGTCCTCCCTGTCCCCCGCGTATCCCGTGGTCCCGGTGTTCTCCGCGGCTCGCGCCGCCTGTGCCGCTCGTGCCTTCTGCCGCGCACGTCCCGTCCGCCAGCGCGCCAGCGTGCCCATGGCGAACACGGTGAGCACGAAGAGGATCATCAGCTGGCCGATGAACAGCCCCCAGAACAGCCCCCATCCGGGCAGCCGGCCCGCCGGGGTGTCCGGCCAGGCGCCGGCGATGTCGTGCGGCCGGCCGATGAGGTGGCGCATGGCCAGCGGGGTGCGGACGAAGGTGACGGCGTCGGGCCAGGCGCCCCGGGAGAAGAGCGCGGCCAGCCCGGTGGCCGTCCACACCAGCAGGGTCATGCCGAGGAGGAAGGCGAGTATGCCGATCAGCAGACCGTCAGGGATGCCGCCCTGCCCCTCCCGCCGGCCGTCCCGGCGGTCGTGATCGTCCGGTCTCACGCTGCCTCGCTCTCTCCCGTGCCCGCTGCCGCTCCCGGCGCCCCGCCCCTACGCGACCGTCGACTCGGAGTCGCCGAGGTGCTGCTCCATGAAGGCCGCGGCCCGCTGCTCGGCCTCCAGCTCGGCGGCGCGCAGCACGTCGTCGGCGGCCAGGTGGTCGCTGGAGGATTCGGTCATCGCGCGGTCGGTGAAGACCAGAGGGCGTTCCGTCTCGGTGATCAGGTGCTTGACGACCTGCACGTTGCCGTTGACGTCCCAGACGGCGATGCCCGGGGTGAGGGTCGGGATGATCTCCACGGCCCACCTCGGCAGGCCCAGAACCCGGCCCGTGGCCCGTGCCTCGTCGGCCTTCTGGGCGTAGACGGTCCGTGTCGACGCCATCTTCAGGATCGCCGCGGCCTCCTTGGCCGCCGCCCCGTCGACGACGTCCGAGAGGTGGTGGACGACCGCCACGAACGACAGGCCGAGCCGCCGCCCGAACTTCAGCAGCCGCTGGAACAGCTGCGCCACGAACGGGCTGTTGATGATGTGCCAGGCCTCTTCCACCAGGAAGATGCGCTTCTTGCGGTCGGGGCGGATCCAGGTGTGCTCCAGCCACACGCCGACGATCGCCATGAGGATGGGCATGGCGATGGAGTTGCGGTCGATGTGGGACAGGTCGAAGACGATCAGCGGGGCGTCGAGGTCGATGCCGACCGTCGTCGGGCCGTCGAACATGCCCCGCAGGTCACCGTCGACCAGCCGGTCCAGCACGAGGGCGACGTCCAGGCCCCAGGCCCGTACGTCGTCTATGGCGACGTTCATCGCCTCGGCCGACTCCGGTTCCGGGTGGCGCAGTTGCTCCACGATGTCGGTGAGGACGGGCTGGCGGTCGACGATCGTCTCGTTGACGTAGGAGTGCGCGACCTTCAGGGCGAAGCCGGACCGCTCGTCCAGGCCGTGGCCCAGCGCGACCTCGATGATCGTGCGGAGCAGCGCGAGCTGGCCCGTCGTGGTGATCGCGGGGTCGAGCGGGTTGAGGCGGATGCCGTGGTTCAGGGCCGCCGTCGGGTCGAGCCGGATGGGAGTTATCCCCAGCTCCTCCGCGATCAGGTTCCATTCGCCGACGCCGTCCTCGCCCTGCGCGTCCAGGACGACGACCTGGCGGTCCTTGAAGCGCAGCTGACGCAGCACGTACGTCTTCTCCAGCGCGGACTTGCCGTTGCCGGACTCGCCGAGGACCAGCCAGTGCGGGGCCGGGAGCTGCTGGCCGTAGAGCTGGAAGGGGTCGTAGATGTAGCCCTTCCCGGAGTACACCTCACGGCCGATGATGACGCCGGAGTCGCCGAGACCGGGCGCGGCGGTCGGCAGATAGACCGCCTGGGCCTGGCCCGTGGAGGTGCGCACCGGCAGCCGGGTCGTCTCGACCTTGCCGAACAGGAAGGACGTGAAGGCTTCGGTGAGGACGGTCAGCGGATCCCGCATGTGGAGCCCCTACCTTCGGATGCCGGTGGCGAACGGGAGGGTGTTCACGAACGCGCGGTGGTGCTCTCTGTCGCACCACTCCAGCTTCAGGTACGACTTTCCTGCCGAGGCCCTTATCGTCCGCTTGTCGCGGTTGAGGGCCTCCGGTGAGCGGGAGGAGACGGTGATGTAGCCGACCAGGTTGACGCCGGCCGCGCCGCTGGCGAGGTCCTCGCCGCGCTGGTCGAGCCGGGAGTGGGCGGCCACGTCCCGCGGGTCGACCGTGCGGTTCATCTTGGCGGCGCGGGAGGCGTCGGCCTCGTCGTTGGTCTTCTCGGTGAGCATGCGCTCGATGGCGATCTCGGTGGGTTCGAGGTCCATCGCCACGGAGACCGTGCGGATGACGTCCGGGGTGTGGACGAGGAGCGGGGCGAGGAAGTTGACGCCGACCGGGGTCATCGGCCACTCCTTCACCCAGGCGGTGGCGTGGCACCAGGGGGCGCGGGTGGAGGACTCGCGGGTCTTGGCCTGGAGGTAGGTGGGCTCCATGGCGTCCAGCTCGGCCGGCCAGGCGTTCCGTTTCGTCATCGCCTGGATGTGGTCGATCGGGTGGTCGGGGTCGTACATGGAGTGGATGAGGGAGGCGAGCCTGCCCTGCCCGAGGGGCTGGCGGACCCGGATGTCGGCCTCCTGCAGGCGCGAGCAGATGTCGGTGAGCTCGCGGGCCATGACGACGGCGAGTCCGGCGTCCCGGTCCAGCTTGCGCCCGGACCGCGGCCGCGCGGCGCGTGCCATGGCGTTGGCCTCGGCGGCCAGGTCGCGGTTGAAGTGCATGCAGGCGACCAGGTAGGCGCGGTGCTGCTCGCTGCTGGTCGACACCATCGACTGGAGCTGGTCGTAGGAGCGCTGGAGCCACTCGGGGGAGCGGCCGTCGCCGCGCAGGACGACGTCCTTGGCGTGCGCGTCCGGGTCGGCCGGGAGGGTGCGGGCGAGCATCTGGAGCCGGGTGACGAAGCCGTCGCCGTTGGCCACGTGCTTGAGCAGCGTGCCGAAGCGGTCGACGAGGGCCTCCTGGTCCTCGGAGTCGCGCAGGCCGACGCCCGGTCCCTCGATCTCGATCGCGGCCGTGACCGTCTTGCGGTCGGCGTGCAGCAGGACGGCGATCTCGTCGGGGCCGAAGGGCGCGGCGAGCCAGCTGATCCGGCCGATGCCCGGCGGCGGCCCGATCTCGACCTCGCGCCCGTCCAGCCGGGTGCCGGCCTCCACGGCGGTGGAGCGGTACACGGCGTTGCGCTTGACCGTGCGCCGGTACGAGCGGTTGATCTCGAACCACTTGTAGAAGGTGCGGCGTTTGTACGGCACGTACACCGCGGCCAGCGCGAGCATCGGGAAGCCGGTGAGCAGCACGATCCTGAGGGAGAGGGTGGGGACGAGGAGCCCGCACATCATGCCGAGGAAGGCGCCGACGACGATCAGCGCGATCTCTCCGGACTCACGGTTCCTGCCGATGATCGCGTTCGGCCGCGCACGGCCGATGAGATACGTACGGCGGGGCGTGACCGGATGGGACAGGTGGGACTCGGTCGTCAACGCCCTTCACCTCCAGAGCGGTTGCTGTTGCGTGTGTTGCTGGCGTGCGGGGTGTTGGCCGGGCTGGGCGCGCGCGGCGCGGGCGTGGCGGAGGGGACTGCTCCGCCTCCCTGGGGGGTACGGCCGCTGTGCGCGGCGACGCCGCCGGAGGCCGGGTTGGCGGGGCGCGGGCCGCCGCCGCCCTGGGCTCCGCCGCCGTTGTTGTCGGCGCGGGCGCTGTGCGTCTTGATGCCCTGGGCGACGAGGGTGGCGGGCGAGCTGATGACGGCCGCGGCCTTGCCTTCCGCGCCCTGCATGATGCGGTTGCTGCGGCTGTTGGCGATCTCGTCGCCGAAGCCGGGGACGAAGCGGTAGATCATGCCGCTGGCGAAGATGGCGAGGAGGATGATGGCCAGGCCGGAGACGATCGCGGCGAGCGAGTCCGGTCCCTTGTCGGTGGCCAGGGCGCCGGCCAGACCCAGCACGATCACGATCACCGGTTTGACGAGGATCACCGCGATCATGATCCCGGCCCAGCGGCGGACGTGCCCCCACAGGTTCTTGTCGACCAGGCCCGCGTAGACGACGACGCCGAGGAGCGCTCCGACGTACAGCAGGACCGCGCGGAGGAACATCTCCAGGTAGAGGACGCCCGCGGCGAGGATCGACACCAGCGACACCAGGATCAGCATGATCGGGCCGCCGCCGATGTCCGTGCCCTTCTTCAGGGCCTCGGAGAACGCGCCGAAGAACGTGTCGGTCTGGTCGCCGGTGCCCTTCGCGATCACCGCTGTGACCCCGTCCGTGGCGGAGACGACGGTGTACAGGATGAGCGGGGTGAAGGCGGAGGCCAGCACGGTCAGCCAGAGGAACCCGACGGCCTCGGAGACGGCGGTGGTGAACGGCACGCCGCGCACGGCCCGCTTGGCGACCGCCAGGAGCCACAGCACGAGGGTCAGGATCGCCGACGCGGCGAAGACGATGGCGTACTGCTGGAGGAACTTCGGGTTCGTGAAGTCGACCTCCGCCGTCCCCTTCACGGCCTTGCTGAGCACGTCGACGGTCCAGGAGGCGGCGTCGGCGCACCCCTTGGCGAGGGCGCTCAGCGGGTCGAGGGTGGCGGTGAGGGGATCGGTGGTGGTGCCACCGGAGATGCCTTTGTGTGAGCCGCCGTTGTCCTGCTCGCAGAAGTCGCGCGCAGCGCCGTGGATCAGGTCGCAGGGATCGCCGCTCTTCGTCGGCGAGGGGCGGGGCGCGGCGATGGCTCGCGTGGCGGCGAGGATCGCAGCCGCCTGGAGCGCCGTAACGGCACTGACCAGGCTGAGTGCACGGCGACTAGCGGGCATAAGTGAACCCTCCGTACTCCTGGATGACCTTCGACATCTCGTCCGAGCTGGAGGCCTTGTCGTCACCGGGAACAGGCGCCGGACCGTCCTTCTGTGAGTGCGCGACGATCTTCCAGTCATCGGTTGACCACTCGAGTTTCATCGTGATGGTGAACCAACCGTTGGTGACTGGATTGGTCGACTTCTCGCCTGCGAGACCGAGCAGCCCGCTGCACCAGACCTCGACTGTGGCGGTGTCGGAGTTCGAGGCGGTGACCTTGGTGCCGATGGGGCTCGTCCGCGAAACGAAGGTGTAGCCCGTCGGTGCGGATCCGTCCTTGCTCAACCCGAGAGTCTGGTTGAAGGAGGGGGTGTATGCGCCGTCCATCGCAGTCTCCGAATCAGCCACCCGGGACGGTGCCATGACGGCCTGGAGGATCGTGTCACGTTTCGTCTTGTTGAACATCTCCGCCGACCCCAGTGCCACCGCGTAGTTCGCCGCGGCGCTTTCCGCTCCCTCTCGGGTGTGGGGGAAGCCGGAGGGGAGGCCCGCGGTTCTGGTCCGCACCGGGCGGGAGCCGCTCGCCGCGGTCGGCGACGTCTTCGGCCGGTTCTCCTTGCCGCCCGCGGATCCGCCCGAGGGCGCGCCGTCGCCGCGGTTGGCGAAGGCGATGGCCGCGACGAGGAGGGCGACCACGCCGACCACGGTGATCAGGCTCCGGGAGGAGGAGCGGCCGCCGCGGCGGGGCGCGCCGCCGTAGGGGTCGCCCTCGGGCAGCCGGGTCCGCGTGTGGCCGGCGTCCGTGTATCCCTGTTCGTCTCCGAGACTCATGCCGCGTACGCCCCCTCGACCTCGTAGACATACGACGGTAGCCGTGCTGGTTCCCGCGCGGGCGCGGAGTGATGACTCGACATCAGGGAGACGCAACCTCAGCCGGTGGGCACGACGGAACGGGAACGGAAGCGGGAGGGGAGCGGGAGCGGCGTGGAGCGGTGAGGGACCGTCAGACGGCCATGCCGTAGACGATGGTGAACAGGGTGCCGAGGGAGCCGATGATGAACACCCCGGTCAGGCCCGCGATGATGAGGCCCTTGCCCTGCTCCGCGCTGAAGGTGTCCCGCAGCGCCGTCGCGCCGATACGCTGTTTGGCCGCGCCCCAGACCGCGATGCCGAGGCAGAGCAGGATGGCCACGGCCATCACCACCTCGATCATCACCTTGGCCTCGTTGCCCAGGCTGCCGAAGGGGCCCCAGTCCGGAGCGATCCCGCCGATGATGGTGTTGATGTCTCCCTTGTCGGCCGCAAAGAGCATGTAAGTCACCGCCCCTGGTGGGTAGTTCCGAGAAGCCTCCGCGGTGTGCAGAGGTCGGTCTCATTCTCGCTGACGACACCGCTGTCGTATGTCGACTTGGCGTCATTGACTGGCGGGTTCCGTACGAATCCTTCGTACGGTCACTCTGTGTATCACGGCAGGTCACGCCGGGCAATGACGCGGGAGCGGAACCTGTGCGTGGTTCCGTCGTTGACCCCTTCTACGGCCGGGCAGGGTTTCTGACGGCCGGTCGGGTGAGGCGTCGAGACGATGTTCTCACGGGCGGGCGCGCGTTCAGCGGGGCTTGAGGCCGTTCAGGAGCAGGTGGACGTGTTCGTCCAGGCCCGCCAGCGCCTCGTCGGCGTCCAGTGCGCAGCTGGCGATGAGGGCGGCCAGGCCGTGCAGGCTGGAGGCCGCGACGAGGGTGAGGCGTTCGAGGTCGCCCTGGACGATCTCCCCGCGCCGCTGGGCCTCGGCGAAGGTGCGGGTGAGGGAGCCGAGCGACCGGTCGACGGCCGCCGCGAGGCGGTCGGAGCTGCCGGGGTCGTGCTTGCGCGCGAACATCAGCTCCAGCAGCTCGGGGTTCTCGACGGCGAAGCCGAGGTAGGCGCGGGCCAGCGCCGCCATGTGGCCTTCGAAGGCCGGTTCCGGGAGCCCGGCGGCGGCCGTCGCGGCGGCGGTCAGGGTCCGGTCGAGGCGCTCGTAGCCGTCCAGGGCGAGGGCGTCGAGCAGGGCCTGCTTGTCCTTGAAGTGCCGGCCCGGGGCCGCGTGGCTCACTCCGGTGTCGCGGGCCAGCTCGCGCAGCGAGAGCGCTCCGGCCCCCTTCTCGCGCAGGGTGCGCTCGGCGCTCTCGAGCAGGGCGGCGCGCAGGTCTCCGTGGTGGTACGGGCGACTGCTGGACATGCGCGGCATGCGGGCCATCGTAACCCGATGTTGTCGACGCCACCTTTGTTGTCATTGACAGCATTGTTGGCGATGCCTACTTTGGGGTCATGGCTGAGACGACCGCAGCGCGCGGCACGCGCAAGTGGAACGCGACCCACCTTCCCGACCTGAGCGGCCGCACGGCCGTGGTGACGGGTGCCAACAGCGGCATCGGCTTCATCGCCGCCGAGGCGCTGGCCCGGGCCGGGGCGCACGTGGTGTTCGCCGTACGGGACCCGGCGCGGGGCGACGCCGCGGCCGAGCGGGTCGACGGCAGTACGGAGGTGCGCCGGCTGGACCTGGCGGACCTGGACTCGGTGCGCGAGTTCGCCGCCGGGTGGGACCGCCCGGTGGACCTGCTGATCAACAACGCGGGCGTGATGATGCTGCCGGAACTGCGCACCGCGCAGGGCTTCGAGATGCAGTTCGGCACGAACCACCTCGGGCACTTCGCCCTGACTAACCTCCTGCTGCCGCACCTCACGGACCGGGTGGTGACCGTGGCCTCCGCCATGCACCGCGGTGGCGACGGCCGGATCCACTTCGAGGACGTGAACCTGCGCGGCCGCTACTCGCCGACCCGCGCCTACGCCCAGTCCAAGCTGGCCAACCTCCTGTTCACGCTGGAACTCCAGCGCCGTCTGACCGAGGCGGGCTCCCCCGTCCGCGCCCTCGCCGCGCACCCCGGCTACGCGGCCACCAACCTCACGAGCCATGTGGCCAACCCCGTCACGCGGGCCTTCATGGCCGTCAGCGACAGGGTCTTCGCCCAGGGGGACACGGCCGGCGCCCTGCCCACCCTCTACGCCGCCACCCAGGACCTCCCGGGCGCCTCGTACGTCGGCCCCGACGGGCTCGGCGAGATGCGCGGCGGCCCGACCCTGGTGGGCCGCAGCCGTGCGGCGAGCGACGCGGAGGCGGCACGGCGGCTGTGGACGCTGTCCGAGGAACTGACCGGGACCGGCTGGGGACTCGCCGGGGAGTGAGCGTGCCCGCCCCGCCCCTCATCGCCCCGCCCCTCACCGCCCGGCACCTCACGAGCCGGTCCTAGGACGCGGCCCTAGGACCAGCGTCCGAGGGATACACGGGACCACCGCCTGATGGGCGCGCGATCATCCGCTCCCTAGGGTCGGTGTCATCCATCTGCCAGGAGGGTGACGGGATGCCGGCTGACGCCACGGCTCATGTACGTATCGCTCGTCCGTCGCGGGATCTCGCGACGGCCGAACGCTTCTGGACCTCGGGGCTCGGCCTCGAGGTGCTGTACCGGCACACCGCGGACGGTACTCCCGGCGAGGCGTCCCTGCTCATGGTCGGCTGGCCCGCGGCCGCCTGGCACCTCGAACTCGTCCAGGATCCCGCCGCCCCCGTCGAACCCCGGCCGACCGCGGAGGATCTGCTGGTGGTCTACCTCGGCGAGCCGGTGCCCGACTCCCTGCTGGAACGGCTCGAAGAGCACGGCGGCCGGCGCGTGCCCGCCCACAACCCGTACTGGGACACCTGGGGCGTGACCGTCCAGGACCCGGACGGCTACCTCCTGGTGCTGTCCACACGCACCTGGCCCTAGGGGGCGTCTCCCCGATCTTCGTGGGTCCGCGACGTCCGGCACGGCACCTCGCCGCACGGCCGAACCGCCCACGTACGCCCAGTACGAGGGCGGTCCGGCCGCACGCCGAGGCACCGCACCGGACGCCGCGGCCTGATCCACGAAGATCGAAGAGACGCCCCCTGGTGCGTCTGACCACGGATCAGTTCGTCCGATGGGGGCAGAAGAGGTTTCACAGCAAAATCTCAGAGAAGTCGCAGCGGGTTTCTCACCTCCATGGGGAAAAGTGGAGCCTGATGAAGCGCACCTCACGCATCTTCCGCACCTCGGTCACCTCCCGTCCGGCGTTGCTGGGCGCGGTGGTGATGCTGGCCCTGACCTCGGCGTCGGTGGCGTCCGCCGACGCGGGTCCCGGGCCGCTCGGCGTCACCGCCATGGCCGCCGTGAGCACGCACAGCGTGCGGGTGGGGGCGCTGTTCGGCGCGGACCGCGCGGGGACTCTGACGGGCGGTCACTTCTGCACCGCGTCGGTCGTGCACAGCCCCGCGCACGACCTCATCGTCACCGCCGCGCACTGCGTGACCGGTGTCGGCGGCCCCCTGGTGTTCGTGCCGGGCTACCGGGACGGGAGGGCGCCTTACGGGGTGTGGAAGGTCGGGCGGCGGTTCCTGGCCGACGGGTGGGCCGAGGACCAGGACGAGGACAGCGACCTCGCCTTCGCGCATGTCGGCGCGCTGGACGGCAAGGAGGTCGAGGACGTCGTGGGCGGCAACCGCTTCACGACCGGCACGGCCACCGGCGCCACCGCCGTCACGGTCACCGGCTACCCCGACTCCCGTGAGACCCCCATCAGCTGCACCAACAAGCCGGCCCCGCACAGCAGGACCCAACAGCGCATCGGCTGCCCGGAGTTCACGGGCGGCACCAGCGGCAGCCCGTGGATCAACGGGGACGGCCAGGTGGTCGGGGTCCTGGGCGGCCACGAACAGGGCGGCTCGACGGCGGACGTCTCGTACAGCGTGGTGCTGGGGCGCGGGGCGGCACAGCTGTACAGCGCCGCCCTCGCCCCCTAGGGCGTGTCGGGCGTCTCCCTTTCCCCCTAGGCCCTGTCGGGCGTCTCCCTCTCCCGGGCTCCGAACCTCGCCCCCCGGCCCGTCCGTGTCGACTTCAGGACGAGGCGTGTCCGAGATTCTCGTCCCGCGGCCGATGGGCTCATACACTGCTGATCCGGTGGACTGCGCGGTGGCGAGGGGCGGTTGACGGTGCGTAAGGCGTGGATCGTCGGTGGGGCCCTCGTCGGGGGCGGGCTGGCCTTCGTCATGGTGCTCGTCGTCGGGGTGTACCTCGTCGCCGGGAACCTCGTGGGCGGGGTCGCCACCGGAGCCCGGGGACTCGCCAAGGGAGCGGTGCCGGCCGCCTACAAGTCGCTCGTGCAGCGGTGGGGCAACCTGTGCCCGGCGCTGAATCCCGCGCTGCTCGCGGCCCAGCTGTACCAGGAGAGCGGCTGGAACCCGACGATCGTCAGCCCGGCCGACGCGCGCGGCATCGCCCAGTTCATCCCGGGCACCTGGGCCACGCACGGCATCGACGGCAACGGGGACGGCAAGCGCGACATCTGGGACCCGGCCGACGCGATCCCGTCGGCGGCGTCGTACGACTGCGAGCTCGCGAAGTACGTCAAGGACGTGCCCGGGAATACGGGCGACAACATGCTCGCCGCCTACAACGCGGGTGCCTACCGGGTCATCAAGGCGGGCGGGGTTCCCGCCATCAGTGAGACGCGCAACTACGTGAAGCGCATCCGCTCCCTGGAACAGAGCTTCGCCGCCCCGGTCACCCGGATCGACCCCACCCGGCAGGCCGCCGGCGCCATCGACTTCGCCCAGAAGAAGCTGGGCACCCCCTACCTGTGGGGCGGCAACGGAGGTCCCGACCAGGACGGCCGGTTCGACTGCTCGGGACTGACCAAGGCGTCCTACGCGAGCGTGGGCATCGGCCTGCCCCGCGTGGCGAACGACCAGTACAACGCGGGACCGCACCCCTCCCGCGACCAGCTGCTCCCCGGCGACCTGGTCTTCTTCTCCCACGACCTCACCGACTCGCGGGCCATCCACCACGTGGGGATCTACGTCGGCGGCGGCTACATGATCGACGCTCCGCGCACCGGGGCCGTGATCCGGTTCGACCCGATCGACACCTCGGAGTACTTCGGGGCGACGCGGGTCACCGAAGATGGCGCGAAAGCACTTCCCACGAACGTGTGAACGAGGCCCGAAATCGCCTCCTGAGCTGGGACGATGAATCTCTCTTCGGTAACGTCTGCGTGATCATTCGGTGGAGAGTGGAACGTATTGATGGGTCACGTGCGTTCCTGTTGACGTAGCCGAGCGGACGTGTGTGCGCAGTGCAGCGGAAGCGGATCTACACACCACGGGGGTGGTCAGGCGCGACGCACACGAGGTGCGTCCGGAACAACGACGAAGGGGCCGCAGCACCATGGCTGTACTCGCCGAATCCGGATCGAACCCCGACGTCGGCCTGCTCTACGACATCAACGGCATGGCCAAGGCCGCGCCGCACTGGATCGACCGGATCATGGAGTTCGTCGGCGAGTACGGACTGCTGCTCGCCATGGGGCTGCTGGTGCTGTGGTGCTGGGCGACCGTGCGCCGGCGCGGCGGCCAGGACGCCGCGGCCTCCGTGGCCGCGCTGGTCTGGGCGCCCCTCGCGGCCGCCGTCGCGGTCCTGGTGAACGTGCCGATACGCGGTTTCGTGAAGCGCCCCCGGCCCTTCGTCGACCACCAGGGTCTGGACGTCCTCGTCTCCGGCAAGAGCGACTTCTCGTTCGTCAGCGACCACGCGACGCTCACCATGGCCATGGGCGTCGCCCTGTTCGTCGCCAACCGCCGCTTCGGCATCGCCGGTATCGCCGTCGCCCTGCTGGAGGGCTTCTGCCGCGTGTACATGGGCGTGCACTATCCGACGGACGTCGTGGGCGGGTTCGCCCTCGGCACCGCCGTCGCCCTGCTGCTGTCGCCCCTGGCCATGGCACTGCTCACCCCGCTGTTCAAGGCGGTGGAGCGCTCGCCCCGGGCCGGCTGGATCGTACGGGCGCCGGGATCCGGGACGCGGCGGGACACGCTGGTCCCCGGTGCCCGCACGCCCCTGGAGTCCGAGGAGCGCGACCTGGCCGCGTGACCCCGGGGTCCCGCCCCAGGCCCGTTCCCGCCCCGAACCCGCTCGCGGCCCGGCCCGGTCCTCCTACAGCCCCTGCGCGTAGGAGAAGAACCGCGCCGGGTCGTAGCTCTTCTTGACCTGGGCGAGCCGTCCGGCCGCGTCGCCGTAGTAGGCCTTGCGCCAGCCGCTCAGCGTCGGGTCCGTGTAGTTCTGGTAGGCGGCGCCCGAGGCGTACGGCGCCATCGCCCCGTGGGCCGACGTCAGCCAGGCCTGTGCCGTCGTGCCGGAGGCGCCCGCGCCCCAGGACACGATGTACTGCGCCAGCATCCGTGAGCGGCGGTGGACGAAGGCCGTCGCGGTGGGGGAGACGCGGTTGACCGCGCCGCCCAGCGCGGTGAGCGCGACGCTGCCCGCGCCGCCGCGGACCGAGCCGATCTGCTTCAGCAGGGTCTGGACGCCCGCCGAGGACAGTGAGCGGTCGAAGAAGTCCGAGCGGGCCGCGTACGTCTCGCGGCCCAGGGCGCCGTGGGTGGAGCGGCCGGGGGTGGAGCCGGGCAGATGGCACTGGGCGTCGGTGGAGAAGGAGGAGCAGCCGGCGTAGATCTCCATCGCCTCCTCGTAGCCCCGGCGCTTCAGGGTCACGCTCCTGGCGTTCGCGCCGGCCGCGTGCGCCAGGCGGTCCACGGCGTTCTGGAGTCCGCCGTAGGTGCCGAGGGAGAAGCAGGAGACGGAGACGGCGGGGCTGCCGCCCGGGGTGTTCGACAGGTGCAGCGCGGACCAGATCTCGTCGGGCTGCGAGGGGCCCCACTCCTGCCATGCCTTGACCACCGCGGCCGCCTTCGACCAGGGCCAGGTCAGATAGGCGGTCACCGCCTGAGGTGCCGCGTGGGTCTTGAAGTGCAGCTCCGTGACGACGCCGAAGTTGCCGTTGCCCGCGCCGCGCAGGGCCCAGAACAGGTCGGAGTGGGTGCTCGCGTCGGCGGTGATCTCGGTGCCGTCCGCCGTGACGACGGTCGCCTGGGTGAGGCTGTCGCAGGTCAGGCCGTAGGCCCGGGAGGCGACACCGTGGCCGCCGCCGAGGACCAGGCCGGATATGCCGACGGTGGGGCAGGAACCGGCGGGTATGGTCACGCTCTTCGCGGCCAGGCCCCGGTAGACGTCGATGAGTTTGGAGCCGGCGCCGACCACGGCCTGCCCGCCGGAGACCCGGATCCGGTTCAGCCGGGACACGTCCAGGACGAGCCGGCCGTCTCCTGAGGAGTAACCGGCGTAGGAGTGGCCGCCGTTGCGTATCGCCACCTTGATCCCGTGGGCGTGGGCGTACGCGAGGGTCGTGCGGATGTCACCGGCGTGGGACACGTAGGCGACCGCGGCGGGCTTCAGCCCGTCGAAGCGGGTGTTGTACAGCTGGTGGGCCGTCGTCCAGGACGCGTCGCCCGGACGCACCAGGGTGCCGTCCAGATCGCGGGCCAGGGCGGCCCAGTTGGCGGCGGCGGCCTGCCCGGCCGTCGTCATCGCCGTACGGGAGGACACCGTGCCGGTGGCCGTGGTGCCGACGGGGCCCGTGCCGGCCGGCCCTCCCGCGGTCGCGCCAGGACCGCACGCGGTCAGCGCGGTGGTCGCCAGGGCCGCCGCCCCGCCCGTGATGAACGTACGCCGTTCCATGTCCGTCGCCTTTCCCCCGGCCCGCTCACCGGCTCTCTCCGGTCTCCCTGGAACGAGACGACGACCCGCGCACAAGGGTTCCCTCCGGGCGCCCCGCATGTGCCGCGCGGCCGCCGGGGCGGGGCCGGAACGCGCGCGCCGCGCCGGATCCTGAGGGGGCGTCGGCCGGTACCTCCACGGCTTCTCCGCGCGTTCCCCCCGTGAGCGCCACGTGCCCTCCCCGTGAGCATTCCGTGACCTAACCGGGCCGACGGCAGGGGTTCACTCCCCGTTCACTTCCGGCCATCGGCCGCTTCACCTGTTCTGCCTAATTTCGGCCTTACCCGGTGCGGGGTGCGGCGATAGATGCACTCACGCACCTCGACGACCTCGCACGCCGCCGCTCGCGGCGGCTCCTGGAAGGAATTCCCGAAAGTGATGCTTCAGCGCAAGAACCGGCTGCGGGCCCTCTCCCTCGGTGCTCTCGCCGTCTCCGGCGCCCTGGCGCTGACGGCGTGCGGCTCGGACGACACGGGCAAGAAGGCGAGCGACGGTTCCTCGTCCTCCACCAGTGCCTCCTCGGTCAAGTGCGACAACGCCAAGGGCCAGCTCCTCGCCGACGGCTCCTCCGCCCAGAAGAACGCGATCGACGCCTGGGTGAAGACCTTCTCCCCGGCCTGCGGCGTGCAGATCAACTACAAGGGCGCCGGTTCCGGTGCCGGTGTCACCTCCTTCAACCAGGGTCAGATCGCGTTCGCCGGTTCCGACTCCGCGCTGAAGCCCGAAGAGGTCGCCGCCTCCAAGAAGATCTGCTCCGGCGGCCAGGGCATCGACCTGCCCATGGTCGGCGGCCCGATCGCCCTCGGCTTCAACGTCCCGGGCGTCACCGACCTGGTCCTGGACGCCCCGACCCTCGCGAAGATCTTCGACAGCAAGATCAGCAAGTGGAACGACCCGGCGATCAAGAAGCTGAACCCCTCGGCGAAGCTCCCGGACCTGAAGATCCAGGCCTTCCACCGCTCCGAGGACTCCGGCACCACGGACAACTTCACCAAGTACCTGATCGCCACCACGCCGGACAACTGGAAGTACTCCGGCGGCAAGGCCTGGCAGGCCAAGGGCGGCCAGGCGGCCTCCGGTTCCGCGGGTGTGGCCCAGGGCGTCAAGCAGAACGCCGGCGCCATCGGTTACTTCGAGCTGTCCTACGCCAAGGACATGACCACCGTCTCGATCGCCACCGGCGCCAAGGCCCCGGTCAAGCCGTCGGTCGAGTCCGCCACGGCCGACATCGCGGCCGCCAAGGTCGTCGGCACCGGCAGCGACCTGTCGCTCAAGCTCGACTACAACACCAAGGCCGAGGGCGCCTACCCGATCACCCTGGTCACGTACGAGATCGTCTGCGACAAGGGCAACAAGGCGGAGACCCTGCCCGCCACGAAGGCCTTCCTCAACTACATCGCCAGTGAGGACGGCCAGAAGGTCCTCGCCGAGAACGACTACGCGCCCATCCCCGCCGACATCATCGCCAAGGTCCGCACCACCATCGCCGGCCTGAGCTGAACCGATCCGAGTGTGCGGTCCGGTCCCACGGGTTCCCCGAGGACCGGGCCGTACCGTCCGGTGCACCGCCGCCCGGAGCCGCGCCCCGAAGCGGAGCGGCTCCACCGAGCCGCCCACACCGCGGCTCCGCAGACCGGAGAACTCCGATGGACATATCGACACAGAAACCTGACGCAACTCCCCCCGCGCCCCAGCAGCACGCGGCCGGCCACAAGCGCATCGCCCGCGGCCCCGGACGTCTCGGTGACCGGGTCTTCCTCGGCCTGTCCCGCGGCTCCGGCATCCTGCTGCTGGCACTCATGGCCGCGATCGCGGTCTTCCTGGCCTACCGCGCGTCCCTCGCGATCAGCAAGGACCACGGGAACTTCCTCACCACCTTCGAGTGGAACACCAACGCCACCCCGCCGGTCTTCGGCATCGCGGTGCTCGCCTTCGGCACGATCGTCTCCTCGGTCATCGCCATGGCGCTCGCGGTCCCGGTCGCGGTGGCGATCGCGCTGTTCCTCACCCACTACGCCCCGCGCAGGCTGAGCGGCCCGGTCGCCTACGTGATCGACCTGCTCGCCGCCGTGCCGTCCATCGTGTACGGCCTCTGGGGCGCGATGATCCTCCAGCCGCACCTGACGGGCCTGTTCGGCTGGCTGAACGACTTCTTCGGCTGGACCGGCGTCTTCTCCTGGGACGAGGGCGCCCCGCGCTCCATGCTCACCGTCGGCATCCTGCTGGCGATCATGATCCTTCCGGTCATCACCAACGTGAGCCGCGAGGTGTTCCGCCAGGTCCCGCGGATGCACGAGGAGGCCGCGCTCGCCCTCGGCGCCACCCGCTGGGAGGTCGTGCGCATGTCGGTGCTGCCCTTCGGCCGCTCCGGCGTCATCTCCGCCTCGATGCTCGGCCTCGGCCGCGCCCTCGGCGAGACGATGGCCGTCGCCACCGTGCTCTCCCCGAGCTACGACATCCAGGCCAGCCTGCTCAACCCGGGCGGCGGCACCTTCGCCCAGAACATCGCCAGCAAGTTCGGTGAGGCCACCGAGCAGGGCCGCGACGCGCTGATCGCCTCCGGTCTCGTCCTGTTCGTCATCACCCTGCTGGTCAACGGTGCGGCCCGCGCGATCATCGCCCGCCGCAAGGAGTACTCGGGGGCCAACGCATGAGCACCGCAGCCGCCTACGCCAAGGCCCCCAGCAACCTGCGGGCCGCCAGCCTCCCGAAGTGGTCCTCGTGGGCCGTCGCGGCCGGCGCGATCGCCCTGGGCGTCGGCATCAGCTTCGCCGCCGGCCTGCACAGCAGCATCCAGTGGGCCCTGATCGCCGCGATCCTCCACGTCCTCGGCACCTACGGCGTCGCGGCCCGCGTCGAGGGGCGCCGCCAGGCCAAGGACCGGGTCGTCACCTCGCTGGTCTGGGTCGCCTTCCTGCTCGCCCTCGTACCCCTGGTCTCCCTGGTCTGGGTGACGGTGGCGCGCGGCGTCAAGGTCCTCGACCCCTACTTCCTCAGCCACTCCATGGGGATCGTCCAGGACTCCGAGACGGGCGGCGGCATCTACGCCGCCGTCATCGGCAGCCTGGAGCAGGTCGGCCTCGCCACGGTGATCGGCGCTCCGGTCGGCATCCTCACCGCCATCTACCTGGTGGAGTACGGGCGCGGCAGGCTCGCCAAGGCCGTCACGTTCTTCGTCGACGTGATGACCGGCATCCCCTCGATCGTCGCGGGTCTGTTCATCCTCAGCCTGATGCTGATCTTCGACATGCAGCCGTTCGGGTTCGCTGGGTCGCTGGCGCTGGCCATCCTGATGATGCCGGTCGTCGTGCGCTCCACCGAGGAGATGCTCAAGCTCGTCCCGAACGAGCTGCGCGAGGCCTCCCTGGCGCTCGGCGTGCCGAAGTGGCGGACCATCCTGAAGGTGGTCGTGCCGACGTCCATCGGCGGCATCACCACCGGTGTCATGCTGGCCATCGCCCGTGTCGCGGGCGAGACCGCGCCGGTGCTGCTGCTGGTGTTCGGCAACCCGTTCATCAACAACAACCCGTTCGAGGGCGCGCAGGCGTCGCTGCCGCTGTACATCTACCAGCAGTACGCCTCGGGCAACGATCCCGCGTTCGACCGCGCGTGGGCGGCCGCCCTCACGCTGATCGCCTTCGTGATGATCCTCAACCTGGTGGCCCGCGGCATCGCCCGCTGGAAGGCCCCGAAGACCGGTCGCTGACGCGGCCATCGGCGACTGATCAAGACTTATCGGAAGTGAAGCAGACATGGCCAAGCGAATCGACGTCAGCGGACTCACCGCCTACTACGGCTCCCACAAGGCGATCGAAGACATCTCGATGACCGTCGAGCCGCGCTCGGTGACGGCGTTCATCGGCCCCTCGGGCTGCGGCAAGTCCACCTTCCTGCGGACCCTGAACCGCATGCACGAGGTCACCCCCGGCGGCCGCGTCGAGGGCAAGGTGCTGCTGGACGACGAGGACCTGTACGGCGTGGGCATCGACCCCGTGTCGGTGCGGCGCGAGGTCGGCATGGTCTTCCAGCGCCCGAACCCCTTCCCCACGATGTCGATCTTCGACAACGTGGCGGCGGGCCTGCGCCTGAACGGCAGCCACAAGAAGAGCGAGCTGAACGACATCGTCGAGCGCTCGCTCAAGGGCGCCAACCTCTGGAACGAGGTCAAGGACCGGCTGAACAAGCCGGGCTCGGGCCTGTCCGGCGGCCAGCAGCAGCGTCTGTGCATCGCCCGCGCCATCGCGGTCGAGCCGAAGGTGCTGCTCATGGACGAGCCGTGCTCCGCGCTCGACCCGATCTCCACGCTCGCGATCGAGGACCTGATCGGTGAGCTGAAGGAGCGGTTCACCATCGTCATCGTGACGCACAACATGCAGCAGGCGGCGCGTGTCTCGGACCGCACGGCGTTCTTCAACCTCGCCGCCGTCGGCCAGCCGGGCCGGCTGATCGAGATCGACGACACCGAGCGGATCTTCTCCAACCCGTCGGTCCAGGCCACCGAGGACTACATCTCCGGCCGCTTCGGCTGATCCCCCCGACCCCTCGCGGTGTTGCATGGCGGTGCCGCCGCGAGGACGCAAAGGGCCCGCCCCCGGATCGGGGGGCGGGCCCACTGCGTTCGGCTCCGGCCGGCTGCCCCGCCCAGGGGGCGAAGCCCCCGCCGGGGTCCGGGGCGGTGCCCCGGGCAGGACCTACAGCACCGTGACGTTGATCAGCGCGAACGCGCCTGCCGCGACCAGCGCCGCGGCCGGCATGGTGATGAACCAGCCCAGGACGATGTTCTTGGCCACGCCCCACCGCACGGCGTTCACCCGCTTCGTCGCGCCGACGCCCATGATCGCCGAGGTGATGACGTGGGTGGTGGAGATCGGCGCCTTGAACAGGTACGCCGTGGTGAACATGATCGACGCGCCGGTCGCCTCCGCGGCGAAACCCTGCGGCGGGTCGAGCTCGATGATCTTGCGGCCCAGGGTGCGCATGATGCGCCAGCCGCCCGCGTACGTGCCGAGCGACAGCATCAGCGCGCAGACGATCTTCACCCAGACCGGGATGGGGTCCTTGTAGGTCTCGTGACCCGAGATGACCAGGGCCATCATCACGACACCCATCGTCTTCTGGGCGTCCTGCAGACCGTGGCCGAGGGCCATGCCCGCCGCCGACACCGTCTGCGCGATGCGGAAGCCCCGCTTGGCCTTGTGCGGATTGGCCTTGCGGAAGATCCAGAGGATGGCCGTCATGACCAGGTAGCCGACGACCAGGCCGACGACCGGCGACAGGAACATCGGGAGGATGATCTTCTCGACGACGCCGGACCAGAGGACCGCCGTACCGCCCGCCAGCGCGGCGCCCACCAGGCCGCCGAACAGGGCGTGCGAGGAGGACGAGGGCAGACCGAAGTACCAGGTGACCAGGTTCCAGACGATGGCGCCGGCGAGAGCCGCGAAGAGGATGGCCATCCCCTTGGACCCCACGGGCGTCTCGATCAGGCCCTCGCTGACGGTCTTGGCGACCCCGTTGCCGAGGAAGGCACCCGCGAGGTTCATCACGGCCGCCATCGCCAGCGCGGCACGCGGCGTGAGCGCCCGGGTCGACACCGAGGTCGCGATCGCGTTCGCGGAGTCGTGGAAGCCGTTCGTGTACGTGAAGAAGAGCGCGACCGCGACGGTCACGATCAGAGCGAAGGTGTCCATCGACGCCTCAGGACTCCTTGACGGCGATGGTCTCCACCGTGTTCGCCACGTGCTCGAACGCGTCCGCCGCCTCTTCCAGGACGTCCACGATCTGCTTGAGCTTGAGCACCTCGATCGCGTCGTACTTGCCGTTGAAGAGGTGGGCGAGCAGCTTGCGGTGGATCTGGTCCGCCTGGTTCTCCAGCCGGTTGACCTCGATCCAGTACTCGGTGAGGTTGGCCATGGTCCGCAGGTTCGGCATCGCCTCGGCCGTGAGCTCGGCGGCCCGCGCCAGCACCTCGATCTGCTGCTCGACGCCCTTCGGCAGCTCCTCGACGTTGTAGAGGACGACCAGGTCGACGGCCTCCTCCATGAAGTCCATGATGTCGTCGAGGGACGAGGCCAGGTTGTAGATGTCCTCGCGGTCGAACGGCGTGATGAACGAGGAGTTCAGCTGGTGGAAGATCGCGTGGGTGGCGTCGTCACCGGCGTGTTCCGCTGCCCGCATCCGCTCCGCGATCTCGGCCCGGGCGGAGGAGTCCGCCCCGAGCAGTTCCATCAGGAGCTTCGAGCCCGTGACGATGTTGTCCGCGGACGCGGCGAACATGTCGTAGAAGCTCGTCTCCCTGGGGGTCAGACGAAAGCGCACAAGGGGTCCTCGGGGTGCATGGGTTTCGGTCATCTGATGCTAAGCGCATCATTCGGCCACGGCTAAGGGGCCATCCCCCAGTGTCGCCCATCAGGCACAGTGGTCGGCACAGGGGAGGACCAAGGGCCCCTTACCCGGCGAAGTTCGGTACCATATACCCACCAGGGGTATGTATCCGCCGCTCGTCCCAGAGGGAGGCCAGTGATGACGACGACCGAGGCCGGCGCCACGCACGGCTACCACGACCAGAAGGACGAGCACCTCAAGCGGCTGCGCCGGATCGAGGGCCAGATCCGCGGCCTCCAGCGCATGGTCGGCGAGGACACGTACTGCATCGACATACTCACGCAGGTCTCGGCCTCCACGAAGGCCCTGCAGTCCTTCGCGCTCCAGCTGCTGGAGGAGCACCTGCGGCACTGCGTCGCCGACGCGGCCCTCAAGGGCGGCGACGAGATCGACGCCAAGGTGGACGAGGCGACGAAGGCCATCGGCCGGCTGCTGCGCACCTGAGCCCCGGCACCGCGTGCCGGGCTACGCCGTGGCGGCGATGCGCTCCTCGGTCACCCGCAGCACCTCGTCGATGCTCTCCAGGCTGAGCCGTTCGTCGGCGGCCGAGGCGGCGATGATCAGGTCTCCGCACAGCTCGATCTCGGCGAGGGCCACGTTGTCCTGAACCGCGGTACCGCCGAGCGGAGCCACGCGCCTCACCTCTTCTCTGCCTCACCGGGTGCCGTCGGCTTCCTAGAGTAGGGAGCGCTCCGCACGCCGCGCATGGCACGGAAGGGCTACTTCGGGGGTGGCGTCCCTGACTAGTGCGACGGCTGGTTCCCGCTCCCGCCCTCTTCGGTGCCGGTACCGGTGCCCGTGCCCTCGTTCTCGGCGATGCGGCCCGCGTAGATGTCCCGCGGGCGCGGCAGTGTCACGTCGACGGGGGTGCCGAAGCCGTACAACAGGGTGGTCGAGGCGACCGCGACCGGACCGGACCGCGTGCTGTTGACGAAGCTGAAGTGCTGCCGGAGCTTGCGGACGCGCCCCTCGTCGTCGAGGTAGGCGTCGAACGGGACCTCGGCCGTGGCGAACCCTTTCGCCGCCGCCGCCAGCGACGCCCGGTTGCCCGCGGAGGCGCTCCGTGCCGCGTCGGCGAGGTCGGCGGTGCCCCGGTAGTGCCGCACCGGCGTACCGCCCACCTCGGTACGGCCCAGGTACGCGGCGGTGCGCGTCCCGCGCAGGATCTCGGCGGCGGCGTACGGATCGGTCGCGCCGCCGGTGACCAGATTGCCGTCGGACATGCTCGCGGTCTCCACCCGCACCCATTTGTCGGCGGGCACCCCGGCCCCGCGGTTCTTCATGAACAGGGCGCCGGGGGCGAGGAGTTCGGTGATGGGGCGGTGCTCGGAGACGCCCCTCGGGTCCTCCGGGAGCACCACGGTGAGCCGGCCGGTCCTGCGGCGGTAGTCGTAGACGCCCGTGCCGCGGATGGTGACCCGGGTGCCGCCGGTCGCCATCTCCATGGAGGTGCCGGCTCTGGAGCTGCCCGCTCCCAGCAGCACGTCGGCGGCCTGGCGGAGGGTGACCACCGGGTCGGACCCGTTGCCGTTCACCCCTTCCGCGGCGGCCCCGCTGCCGGAACACCCCGCGGTGCCCACCGCGAGACCCACCGTGAGACCCATGATCCCCACCGCGGCGGCCGTCCTGCCCGTCCGCGTGTGCTGCCGCCCATCCATGGCCTGCCTTACCCCCAGCCGGTCCGTCCGTCACGGGCCCCCCGTCGCTTCGGTTAACGACGGGTAGGGAGCGCCGTCACGCGCGCCACGCGGGACGGCGGCGAGAGAAGAGAGCGGAGGGTCGCGCAGGATCGCGGAGAGCGCGGGGCGCGGCGCGGGTGTGGGCGAGAGGGGAACGTACGTGCGTACCGGTGGCGCCGGGCTCGGTACCGTGGGCCCTGTGACGCAGCAGGACGGGCCGCAGCGGGCCCGGCAGGGGAACGAGCACCTCACCACGACGACCGAACAGGGCCGCTTCTGCGTGGCCCGGTGCAGCTGCGGCTGGCGCGGTCCGGCCCGCAGGGCCCGCAGCCAGGCGAGGACCGACGCGGACGCCCACCTCACGGACCCCTGACCTGCCCGCCCCTTCCGCCGGGGGAGGCTACGGGTGTTCCAGGCTCCGGGTCAGGGCGTCCACCAGGTCCCGGTCGCGGGGCTGGGTGAGCCGCTCGCGGGCGGCGCCGGGGGAGAGCCACAGGACGCGGTCCACCTCGTCGCCCGGGACGAAGCGGCCCCCCGCGGCCTCGGCCGCCCAGTAGCGGACCTCTTTGGGGCGCCCGGCCACCGGGTACCGCAGCGTCGGCAGTTCCGCGCCGGGCTCGGCCCGCTGCCCGGTCTCCTCCGCGACCTCGCGCAGGGCGCCCGCGAGCGCGTCCTCACCCCGCTTGAGCTTGCCCTTGGGGTGGGACCAGTCGCCGTACCTGGGCCGGTGGACCAGACAGATCTCCAGGCCGCCGTCCCGTGGCGAACGGCGCCACAGGACGCAGCCGGCCGCTCGTACGGTGGTGTCGTCCACGTCGCCTCCTCGGCCCGTGCTCAGGGTGCGCCGACCGTCTGCTTCTGCCAGGCCCGCTGGAAGGCGAACCGGGCCGCCTCCACCTCGTGCCGCTGGTCGGCGTGGAGCACGCCGAGGGCGTACGCGGTCGCGGGTGCGATCCGGGGGGTGCGCGCGGCCTGCGCGGCGGCGGACGCCGCCTCGGAGGCGTCGCGGTGCCGGTTCAGGGCGTGGCCGGCCGCCCGCAGCCGGGTGTCGGCGGGCGGGCCGCCGCCGTCCAGCACCTCCTGGGCGTACCGGTGCAGGCGCAGCAGCAGGCGCACCTGGTGCCAGGGGCCGTCCTGCGGGTGCGGGGACGGCTCCGGGGACAGGCCGTGGACCAGCGCCTCCGCGTTGTACGGATGGCCCGCCGTGACCAGGGGCAGCGCGGCGACGGCGTGCGTGAGGCGTTCCTCGGCCGCGGCGGCCGGCGGCCGGGGGTCCGCGGCCGGGGCGGCGGGGGCCAGGGGCACCTCGCTGGCGAGCACGGCGACCCGGTCGGCGACCGCGTGGAAGCGGGAGGAGCCGAGCGCCTGCAGCGCGGTGGAGTGGGCCCGGGTGCGGGCGAGGGTCAGCCGGCGGTCCAGCAGGGCGCCGGCCTTGGCCGCGCCCACGGTGAGCGGGCCGCGCTCCGGCGCCGGGAGGCCGGTGCCCGGGGCCGGGACGGTCGCCGCCGTCAGGGGCCCGGCCGCGGTGACGGCCCGGCCGGGCAGCGCGGAGGTGCCCGAGAGCCGGTGCAGGGCCAGCAGCAGCCGCTCCAGCCGGGCCTCGTAGGCGTGTTCCAGGCCCAGGGTGCCCGAGACCCAGGCCAGCTCGGGGCGCATCTCGTCGGACCACTCGGTGTCAAGGAGCGCGCGGAAGGTGTGCAGGCCGGCGCTGATCCGGCGGGCCGAGCGGCGCAGGGCGCGCGCCGCGTCGGCCGGTTCCGCGGCGCCGGCGGCCGCCGCGCCCCCGGTCTCCCGGTGCAGGCGCAGCGCGCGGAGGAACTCCGTGGCCTGGGCGCGCAGATAGACCGCGACGGCCTCCCCGGTGGGAGCGCTCGCCCGCTCACGGGCGTCCCCCCGCCCCGGCGGTGCCGGGAGCGGGGGAACGGCCGGGAAGCCGGCGGGAACCTGGTCCGGGGAGCCCGTCGGGTCAGGGTGTCGCTGTGCCACGCCGGCGCCTCCGGGCGTCTATGAGCATCTCCTGGACGTTGCGCAGCGGCTGGCCGTCCGCGTCGGTCGCGTGCCGGGTCCATTCGCCGTCGGGGCCGAGGTGCCAGGAGGCGGTGCTGTCGGACATGCCGGTGTCGAGCAGCCGGTTCAGGGCCGCCCGGTGGCCGGGGTCGGTGACCCGGACCAGGGCCTCGATACGGCGGTCGAGGTTGCGGTGCATCATGTCGGCGCTCCCGATCCACACCTCGGGCTCGCCGCCGTTGCCGAAGGCGAAGACCCGGGAGTGTTCGAGGAAGCGCCCGAGTATCGAGCGGACCCGGATGTTCTCGGACAGCCCCGCGACGCCCGGCCGGACGGCGCAGATGCCGCGCACCCAGACGTCCACCGGCACGCCCGCCTCGGAGGCCCGGTACAGCGCGTCGATGACCGCCTCGTCGACCATCGAGTTGACCTTGATGCGGATGAAGGCGGGGCGGCCGGCGCGGTGGTGCTGGATCTCCTTGTCTATGCGGGAGACCAGGCCGTCGCGCAGGGACTTGGGGGCCGTCAGCAGGCGGCGGTAGGTCTCGCGGCGGGAGTAGCCGGAGAGCCGGTTGAAGAGGTCGGAGAGGTCCGCGCCGACCTGCGGGTCGGCGGTGAGCAGGCCGAGGTCCTCGTAGAGGCGGGCCGTCTTCGGGTGGTAGTTGCCGGTGCCGACGTGGCTGTAGCGGCGCAGGGTCTCGCCCTCCTGGCGGACCACCAGCGACAGCTTGCAGTGGGTCTTCAGGCCGACCAGGCCGTAGACGACGTGGCAGCCGGCCTCCTCCAGCTTGCGCGCCCACTTGATGTTGGCGTGCTCGTCGAAGCGGGCCTTGATCTCGACCAGGACGAGGACCTGCTTGCCGGACTCGGCGGCGTCGATGAGGGCGTCGACGATCGGCGAGTCGCCGGAGGTGCGGTACAGCGTCTGCTTGATCGCGAGGACGTCCGGGTCCTGCGCCGCCTGCTCCAGGAAGGCCTGGACGGAGGTGGAGAAGGAGTCGTACGGGTGGTGCAGCAGCACGTCGCGCTGGCGCAGGGCGGCGAAGATGTCCGGCGCGGACGCCGACTCGACCTCGGCCAGGTCGCGGTGGGTGCCGGCGACGAACTTCGGGTACTTCAGCTCCGGCCGGTCCAGGCCGTGGATGCGGAAGAGGCCGGTGAGGTCCAGCGGGCCGGGCAGCGGGTACACCTCGGCCTCGGAGATCTTCAGCTCGCGCACCAGGAGGTCCAGCACCTCGCGGTCGATGTCCTCCTCGACCTCCAGGCGCACCGGCGGGCCGAAGCGGCGGCGCATGAGCTCCTTCTCCAGGGCCTGGAGCAGGTTCTCGGCGTCGTCCTCCTCGACCTCGAGGTCCTCGTTGCGGGTGAGCCGGAAGGCGTGGTGCTCCAGCACCTCCATGCCCGGGAACAGCTCCTCCAGGTGCGCGCCTATGACGTCCTCCAGCGGGACGTAGCGGCCGGGCGCGGCCTCCAGGAAGCGGGTCAGCAGCGGGGGGACCTTCACGCGGGCGAAGTGCTTGTGGCCGCTGACCGGGTTGCGCACGACGACGGCCAGGTTCAGCGAGAGGCCGGAGATGTACGGGAAGGGGTGCGCGGGGTCGACGGCGAGCGGCGTGAGGACCGGGAAGATCTGGTGCCGGAAGAGCGTGAAGAGGCGTGCCTGCTCCTTCTCCGTCAGCTCGTTCCAGCGCAGGATGCTGATGCCCTCGTCGGCGAGCGAGGGGGCCACGTCCTCCTGGAAGCAGGCGGCGTGCCGGGCCATGAGTTCGCGGGAGCGGGCCCAGATCATCTCCAGTACCTCGCGGGGCTGGAGACCGGAGGCGGAGCGGGTGGCGACACCGGTGGCGATGCGGCGCTTCAGGCCGGCCACCCGGACCATGAAGAACTCGTCCAGGTTGCTGGCGAAGATCGCGAGGAAGTTGGCGCGCTCCAGCAGCGGGGTGTTCGGGTCCTCGGCGAGTTCCAGGACGCGCTCGTTGAAGGCGAGCCAGCTGCGTTCACGGTCCAGGAAACGTCCCTGCGGGAGCGGTGCCCCCTCGCTGTCGGACTCCTCGTAGGCGTCGAGGTCCGCGTCGATGTCGGGTTCCAGGTCGGAGACGGCCGCCGCCACCGTGTGCGGGCGGTGGGCCGCTATGGAGCCCACGGGGGGCTGGACGTGCTGGACCTCTGCCTGGGCTTCTCGCTGACTCATGAACCCATTCTTCCGCGCCAGGAGCGTCACAGGCGCGTCGGAACGTGCGGGCGGGAGCGGCAGGGCCCCGTTCCCCGCGGGCCCCTCGGGGGGCGGCGAAGGCTCTGGCACGGCGGGCTTCATTGGCTGAGCGTCGCAAGTTCGTCTGAATCGATGGTTACGAAGACATGACGTACGGGATAGCGGGGGGCGACCCGCGGGGATCATGGGCCGCAGGGGACGGCCGGGCAGCGGGTGCGGAGCCGGGAAACCACCCGGCCCGGGCCCCCGGGGACATCCGGGGGCGCCGGTCCCGTACGGCCCCGCCCGCCGACTGCGAGGCCGTACCGGACCTATGGCGGTACCGGACCTATGGCGGTACCGGACCTATGGCGGTACCGGGCCTACGGCCGTGCCGGGCCTACGGCCGTGCCGGGCCTATGGCCGGACCGGCGGGTCCGGTCACGTCTCGCTGCGGTACATCAGGTCGGTCTCGTGCGTGCCGAAGCCCAGCCGCTCGTACACCGACACCGCCGCCTTGTTGTCCGCGTCGACGTAGAGCATCGCGGTGGGCAGCCGCTGTCCCGCCAGGTGGCGCAGGCCGATGGCGGTCAGGGCCTTGCCGAGGCCGCCGCCCTGCCGGCCGGGGAGCACCCCGAGGACGTAGACCTCGCCGAGCCCCTCCTCGGCGTGCTCCTTGGTCCAGTGGAAGCCGATCAGCTCCCCGCGCAGCTCGGCGAGGAAGAAGCCGGCCGGGTCGAACCACTGCTCGGCCTTGCGGTCGTCCAGGTCGCGCTGGGTCAGGGAGCCCTGTTCGGGGTGGTGGGCGAAGGCCGCGGCGTTGACGGCGAGCCAGGCCGCGTCGTCCTTGCCGGGCACGAAGGCGCGCACGGTGACCCCGGCGGGCAGCACCGGTTCGGGCAGGTCCAGGTCGTCCAACGAGCGGCGCATCTGGCGCAGTTCGCGGAACAGGGTCAGGCCCAGCACCTGGGCGAGGTGCCGGGCGGCCGGGTGGCCGCCGTGCGCCCAGACCCGCAGCCGCTTGCCGGAGGCGGCGAGCAGCGCCGAGCCGAGCGCCCGGCCGTGCCCGCGTCCCCGGTGCGCCGGGTGGACGACGAGCTCGGCGGCCGGTGCCTCCACCGGGTCGGTGTCCTCCAGCTGCGCGTAGCCGACGAGTTCACCGCCGACGTGCAGCAGCAGATGGGAGACGCCCGCGCGGGTTCCCCCGCGCAGTTGGAGCCGCCCCTGCTCGGACACGGGCTGCTGGCCGTCGACCCGGGCGGCCTCGGCGAGCAGTCCGAGCACCTCCTCGGCCTGGTCCGGGGTGAGTTCGGAGTGCGTCTCGATGGAACGGGAAGGGAAGGGCCGCAGGGCGTCGTCGCTGCTCATGCGTACGAGGGTACGGGGCGGCCGGGGAGAAGTGCCGTCACCGCAGCGGTGAAGGGGACCGGCCGGCGGAAAGCGGCAGGTGGCGGTGAACCCCCGGTGACCCGGGGCGCGTTGGCGTGCGGCCCGGCGTTCCCGTGGCGGCCGCGCCGCCCGCCGACCGTCGCTCACCCGGCCCGGTCCCGTGGCTCCCGGTCTCAGGCTCCCGGCCTGGGGCCCTCTCGGCCGGCGCCCGGGGCCGAGGGCCGCTCGGGTGGCGCCAGGGACTCCCCGCGCCAGTGGTACAGGGCGGCGATCAGGACGAAGACGCCCAGCGGTACCCAGAGCAGCGTGGTGAATCCGGGCGGGTGGTCCGAGGTGGCGGTCAGCACCGCCAAGAGCAGGAACACGCCGATGAGCGTGAAGGCCGCTCCGAAGAACGCCCAGGTCCAGGCCTTGCGGTGCGCGGCCCGGCGCCGGATCAGCGCCTCCGTCTCCGGCCGGGGCGTCCACGCCGTGCCGCGGTACCGGGCGACCGCCGTCCGCAGGCGGGCGACCTCGGCCGGCGGGTCGTCCAGCTGCCAGTCGTCGAGCTGGGGCAGCAGGAACCGCCGGCCGCGGGTGTCGTACAGGTAGGTGAGCTGCTTGCGGACGTGGTCCCGGTCGTCGGGGACGGTTTCGACGCGGATGTCGTAGACGTCGGCCCAGGCCCATGTCCGTCCGGTCAGGGCTCGCCGGACCGAGATGCCGTCGGGCCCGGTCAGCGTGCGGCCCCGCCACAGCAGGAGGGCCGTCCGGGCGGTGGCGAGCAGAGCGGCGCCCAGCGCGCAGCCCCCCGCGAGCCGGAGGGGCAGCCCGCTGTGCGTCAGCCCCCGCAGCCCGAGGACGGCCAAGGGGATCAGGAGCCCCAGTCTCCGGCCCTGCGTCTCTCTGCGTTTGCGGTACTCCCGCTCGATGCCGCCCTCGTCCGACGCTGCGACGTGCCTGTCCACCTGCGCGCTCCCCGCCCCTGGCGCACGAACACGTGCGCGACTGGGCAGAGAATAGGACCGGGTTCCCGCCCGGCCCGCGGCGGGTGCCGGTCAGGGGCACCGGTACGACGCCCCCGCTCGTCCACGGCGCCCCCACCGAGCCGTGGCGCCCCGCCGGTCCGTGACGCCCCGCCGGTCCGTGACGCCTCGCCGGTCCGCGACGGCCGCACGCCCCGAGGCGTCGAGGCCCCGGAGCCCGGCGCTACATCGTCTCCGGCGGAGCCGTGGGCGCGCCGGGCAGCCGTACGGTGGCGACCGTGCCGCCGCCGGTGGCGCGGGAGAGGGTGACCCTGCCGCCCGCCTGCTGGACCGTGCGGGCCACGATGGACAGGCCGAGACCCGAGCCGGGCAGGGCGCGGGCGCTCGGGGACCGCCAGAAGCGGTCGAAGACGTGGGGGAGCTCGTCGGCGGGGACGCCGGGGCCGTGGTCGCGGACGGTCAGGACCCCGTCGGCCAGCCGCACCTCGATCGTGCCGCCCTCCGGGCTGAACTTCACCGCGTTGTCGAGGATGTTGACGATGGCCCGCTCCAGCGCGGTGGGCTCCGCGCGGACGAACCAGGGATCCAGGTCGGCCGTGATCGTCAGTTCCGGGCCGCGCAGCCGGGCCCGGCGCAGCGCGGCCTCGACGGTGTCCTGGAAGGACACCACCTGCACGCGCTCGCCGTGCTGCCCCTCGGAGCGGGACAGTTCCTGGAGGGAGCCGATGAGCGAGGCCAGCTCCGTCATCTGCGCCGTCACCGAGGCGAGCAGGGCCTTGCGGTCCTCCGGCGGCAGCGGGCGGCCGGTCTCCTCGCTGCGGGTGAGCAGCTCGATGTTGGTGCGCAGGGAGGTGAGGGGGGTGCGCAGCTCGTGTCCCGCGTCGGCGATCAGCTGCTGCTGGAGGTCGCGGGAGCCGGCCAGGGCGGTGGTCATGGAGTTGAAGGAGCGGGACAGGCGGGCCACCTCGTCGTCGCTGTCGTTCTCCACGGGGATGCGGACGGCCAGGTCCTCGGTGCGGGCGATGTGCTCCACCGCCTCGGTCAGCTTGTCGACGGGCCGCAGTCCCGCGCGGGCCACGGCGAGACCCGTGGCGCCCGCGCCGACCACGCCGACGCCGGAGACGAGCAGGAGGATGAGGGCGAGGTCGCTCAGCGTCCGCTGGGTGTCCTTCAGGGAGACGGCCACCATGACGGCCACCTCGGGGTACGGCTGGACGTCGGGGCCGCCGCCCACGGGCACCGCCACGGTCATCACCCGGACGTCGTTGCCCTCGGTGTCGGTGCTGGTGTGGAAGATGCGTCTGCGCAGCGTGGGGTTGCGGGCCGCGGCCCGGTCGATGTCCGTGACCTTGACGACGCCCTGCGCGGACGGCACCACGCAGTCGCGGCCGTTCGCCGTGACGACCTGGAGGTAGTAGTAGTAATAGTTCGGCCGGTCGTCGTCGGTGTTCGGGGTCTGCGGGCAGGTGAGCAGCAGCGTGGTGACCACGTCGCTGTCCAGGGGGCGGCCCATGCTCGCGAGCCGGTCGTTGACCTCGTCGTAGGACTTCTTCTGGACGATGAACCAGCAGGTGACGGACACCGCGGCCACCGCGAAGGCCACCGCGGCCGCCACCAGCATCGCCAGTCGCGCCCGCAGGGGCAGTGCCCGGTAGCGGCGTGCGAGCCCCCTCACTCCGCGCCGCCCTGCCGCAGGACGTACCCGACTCCGCGGACCGTGTGCACCAGGCGCGGCTCGCCCCCGGCCTCGGTCTTGCGGCGCAGGTACATCACGTAGACGTCCAGGGAGTTGGACGACGGCTCGAAGTCGAAGCCCCACACGGCCTTCAGGATCTGCTCCCGGGTGAGGACCTGGCGGGGGTGGGCCATGAACATCTCCAGGAGCGTGAACTCCGTGCGGGTCAGTTCCACCGGCCGGCCGCTCCGGGTGACCTCGCGGGTGGCGAGGTCCATGCGCAGGTCGCCGAAGGTCATCGCCTCGTCCTCGGGGACCTCGGCCGCCTCGCTGCCGGTGTAGGAGCTGCGCCGCAGCAGGGCGCGGACCCGGGCGAACAGTTCGTCCAGCTCGAAGGGCTTGACGAGGTAGTCGTCGGCGCCCGCGTCCAGCCCGGTCACCCGGTCGCCGACCGTGTCGCGGGCGGTGAGCATCAGTATCGGAGTGGTGTCGCCCGTCCCCCTGATGCGGCGGGCGGCGGTGAGGCCGTCCATGCGGGGCATCTGGATGTCCAGGACGAGCAGGTCGGGCCGGTAGGCGGTGGCCTTCTGCAGTGCGTCCGCGCCGTCGACGGCCACCTGCGTGTCGTACCCCTCGAAGGCGAGGCTGCGCTGGAGAGCCTCGCGCACGGCCGGCTCGTCGTCGACGATCAGGATGCGCTGGGGGTCACGGTCGCCTTCGGCGGGGCTCATCGCTCGCGTTCCTCGGGGGTGCGGTGGGGCGTGGACGGGGCGCCTCTCAGCGTCGCACGTTTCGGTACGGCCGGGGGCGATGCCGGGGTCAGACCGCGACCGCGGCGAGCCGGTTCAGCGCGGTGAGGCGGTTCAGCGGGACCTTGCGGCGGTGCGGGCGGTCGGCGGAGGTGCGCAGGCCCATCAGGTGCGGGGCGGCCGGGGCCGGCAGCTCGGGCAGGCGGGGGGAGGAGTCGGGCGCGTGCAGCTCGTGGGCGACCTCGAGGGCGAGGACGATGCCCGCCGGACGGATGACGGACTGCTCGTGAGCGACCTTCTTGATCATGACGTTCTCCCTGCTGTGCGGTGCCGTTCTTCGTTGCGTTGCGGTGCCGTGGGGTGCCATGGGGTGCCGGGTGCCGGTGCGGGACCGGCCGGGGCCTGTCCGCCGGCCGGTGGAGCCGGGCGTCAGCCGGTGGAGCCGGACCGGAGCCCGGCCAGGTCGGACTTGACGGTGTCGGCGGGGATCGCGAAGCCGAGGCCGATGCTGCCCGCGGCCGCGGACGAGGACGCCTGTGAACTCGACGAGTACATCGCGGAGTTGATGCCGATGATCCGGCCCGCAGCGTCGATCAGCGCGCCGCCCGAGTTGCCGGGGTTGAGCGAGGCGTCGGTCTGGATCGCCTTGTAGGTGGTGGTGGACGAGCCGGTGTCGCCGTTGAACTGGTGGCCGCCGAACTGGAACGGCCAGCCGCCGTCGCCGCCCGGGTCCTGCTGCTGGTTCTCGTCCGTGGAGACGGTCACGTCCCGGTCGAGCGCCGAGACGATGCCGCTGGTCACGGTGCCGGTCAGGCCCTCGGGGGAGCCGATCGCGACGACCGGGTCGCCGACCTGGACGCCCGAGGAGTCGCCGAGCGAGGCGGCCTTCAGGCCGGAGGCGCCCTTGAGCCTGATGAGCGCCAGGTCCTTGGAGCTGTCGGTGCCGACGACGTCGGCGGTGTAGCTCCGGCCGTCGCTGGTGCGGACCTTGACCGAGTCGGCGCCGGAGACGACGTGGTTGTTGGTGACGATCTCGCCCTTGCCGGTGACGATCACGCCGGAGCCGGTGGAGGTGCCGTTGCCGAGGGTGGCGGTGATCTCGACGACGCTCGGGCTGACCGCGGCGGCGATCGCCGCCACGTCGCCCTTGCGGCTGGAGGGCAGCACCATGTGGGTGCTGGTGGCGGCCGCGTCCGTGTTCTTCCCGGCCAGTTCCTCGAAGGCGTAGGCGGTGCCGCCGCCGATCGCCGCCGCGACGAGGGCGACCGCCGAGAGCAGGGCGATCGGGCGCCGGGGGCGCTTGTGCGGGGCAGCCGCCGGGCCGTACGGCGGCGGGGGCGGCCACTCGGGGTTCACGGGTGCGGTCATGTAGGAAGCTTTTCCCGTGACCATGAGAGCTTCCTGAGTGCACGCTGAGAAGCCCGGCAGAACCTCGTTCGCCCGATATGAGGAAGGCTCCCGCCCGGCGCCCGGAACAGCGCCGCGGCGACGGGAAAACCCCAGCTCACAGGCGGGTGAAGGAACCTCTCATGGAGCGGACGGACACCGCTCGGGGACTCCCCGGTACCGCCCCCGGGACCCCTCTGTACCGCTCCAGGACTCCTCTGTACCCGCCCCGGGACGCTCCCCCGCACCCGCCCCGGGACTCCCCGGTACCGCTCCAGGACTCCCCTGTACCGCCCCGGGACCGCCGCTCTCAGCCCACGCAGCCGCAGCTGGTGCGGACCACGAGCCGGGACGGGAAGGTCTTCAGCCGCTCGCGCCGGGACCCCACCACGCGCAGTCCGTCGTCCAGGACGAGGTCGACGGCCGCGCGGGCCATCGCCGGGCGGTCCGAGGCGACGGTGGTCAGCGGCGGGTCGGCGAGCGCCGCCTCCTTGATGTCGTCGAAGCCCGCCACCGCCAGCTCGCCCGGCACCTCGATGCGCAGCTCGCGGGCGGCCCGCAGCACGCCGAGCGCCTGGTCGTCGGTGGAGCAGAAGACCGCCGGCGGCCGGTCGGGCCCGGCCAGCAGCTCCAGGGCCACGCGGTAGGCGTCGTAGCGGTTGTACGGCGCCTCGAACAGGCGGCCCTCGGTGGACAGGCCCGCCTCGGCCATGGCCCGCCGCCAGCCCTCGACGTGGTCGGAGACCGGGTCGCCGACGGCCGGGGTCATGGGCGTGCCGCCCACGCAGGCCACGTAGTCGTAGCCGTGCTCCAGCAGGTGGCGCACGGCGAGCTGGGCGCCGCCCAGGTCGTCCGTGACCACGGCGACGTCGTCGATGGCCTCGGGGCGCTCGTGGAGCAGCACCACGCGGGCGTCCCAGGCGTCGATCTCGGCGGCGGCCTGGTCGTTCAGGGCGTGCGAGACGAGGATGAGGCCGGAGACCCGCATGCCGAGGAACGCGCGCAGGTAGTGGACCTCGCGCTCGGCGATGTAGTCGGTGTTGCCGACCAGCACCATCTTTCCGCGCTCGGAGGCGGCCTGCTCCACCGCGTGCGCCATCTCCCCGAAGAAGGGCTGGCGGGCGTCGGGGATGATGAGGCCTATGAGGTCGGTGCGCCGGGAGGCCATCGCCTGCGCGACCCGGTCCGGGCGGTACCCCAGCTCGTTGATCGCGGCGAGGACACGCTCGCGCGTGGCCGGTGCGACCGGCCGGGGTCCGTTGTTGATGACATAACTGACGACGGCTGTGGAGGTTCCAGCCAGCCGTGCCACGTCATCCCGAGTCACCTTGGCCACGCGCGGAGTCTACGCGGATGGACCCCCTGCGGGCAGGGCGAATCGGGCGCCGTTCCGCGGGGGAGACACTCCGCCCGGCGAGGGTCAGGCGTCCGCCGCGACCTCGGCGCCGTCCCGGACGGCTGATGCGTCCGCATCTTCCGTCTTTGCCCGGTCCGCCTTGGCCTTCGCGCTCTCCATGCCCCGGTCGGGCTTCTCGGGGGTAACGAATCGATAACCGACGTTCCGCACGGTGCCGATCAGCGACTCGTGCTCGGGGCCGAGCTTGGCGCGCAGCCGCCGTACGTGCACGTCCACGGTCCGGGTGCCGCCGAAGTAGTCGTACCCCCACACCTCCTGCAGCAGCTGGGCGCGGGTGAACACGCGGCCGGGGTGCTGGGCGAGGTACTTGAGGAGCTCGAACTCCTTGAAGGTCAGGTCCAGGACCCGGCCCTTGAGCTTGGCGGAGTAGGTGGCCTCGTCCACGGAGAGGTCGCCGTTGCGGATCTCCATGGGGGAGTCGTCGTTGACGATCTGCCGGCGGCCCATGGCGAGCCGGAGCCGGGCCTCGACCTCGGCCGGTCCCGCCGTGTCGAGGAGGACGTCGTCGATCCCCCAGTCCGCGGTGACGGCGGCGAGACCGCCCTCGGTGACGACGAGGAGCAGCGGACAGCCGGGCCCGGTGGAGCGCAGCAGCTGGCACAGGCTGCGGACCTGCGGCAGGTCGCGGCGGCCGTCGATCAGGATGACGTCGGCGCCCGGCGTGTCGATCAGGGCGGGGCCCTCGGCGGGGGCGACCCGCACGTTGTGCAGCAGCAGGCCGAGCGCGGGAAGCACCTCCGCCGACGGCTGGAGGGCGTTGGTCAGGAGCAGCAGAGAACTCATATGTCTGGTTCCTCCTCGGTCCTGCGAGGACGTGTGCGGTGCGGCACTGTTCTGCGGTCACGGGGGCCCCGTACACAACACGTCTGCGGTCTCCCGCGTCGTATACAACGCTTCCGAAAGCACAAAAGGACCCGGGGGCTTCGCTGCCCGAGTCCTCTGCCCAGCAGAATAGCCCACATGAGCAATCGTCCGGCAGGTCATGGGGTGGGTTCCACCGTTCGTCCGAATTCCGAGACAGGCGAGCGGGCCCCTATCCGGACGTTTCTGCACACAGCCGACGGAATTCCGATCGATTCCGTATACGACCCGGGTGCGGCCGTATACGGAACGGCGTCCGGTGCCTCGGACGACCGGGATGCCGCTGGTCCGGCGCCGTCCTCCGGCCTGGTGTTCGTGATCGCCCACGGTTTCACCGGGGACGTGGACCGGCCACACGTACGAAGGGTGGCGGGCGTGCTCGCCCGTTACGGCGCCGTCGTCACCTTCTCCTTCCGCGGGCACGGCGCCTCCGGCGGCCGCTCCACGGTCGGCGACAAGGAGGTGCTCGACCTGGCGGCCGCGGTGCGGTGGGCGCGCGGCTTCGGGCACGCGCGCGTGGTGACCGTCGGCTTCTCCATGGGCGGCTCCGTGGTGCTGCGGCACGCGGCCCTGCACCCCGGCACGGTCGACGCCGTCGTCTCGGTGAGCGGCCCCGCCCGCTGGTACTACCGGGGCACCGCGCCCATGCGCCGCCTGCACTGGATGGTCACCCGCCCCGCCGGCCGCCTGGTCGGCCGGTACGGCTTCCGCACCCGCATCCACGACCGCGACTGGGACCCGGTGCCGCTCTCCCCGGTCGAGGCGGCCGCGCGCCTCGCGCCTGTCCCGCTGCTCGTCGTGCACGGCGACAGCGACCTTTATTTCCCGCTCGACCACCCCCGGATGCTCGCCGAGGCGGCCGGTGAGCACGGCGAACTCTGGCTGGAGACGGGCATGGGCCACGCGGAGAACGCCGCGGGCGAGGAACTGCTGGCCCGGATCGGGGACTGGGCCCGCTCCAGGACGCACTAGCCTGGGAACACCGTCCTTCCTTTGATTTCCTGCCGTCGATTGAGGAACCAGATGCCCAAGGTCACGGTGCGCTACTGGGCCGCCGCCAAGGCCGCGGCCGGGGTCGCCGACGAACCGTACGACGCGGACACGCTCGCCGAGGCGCTGTCCGCCGTGCGGGAGCGACACCCCGGTGAGCTCACCCGCGTGCTCCAGCGATGCGCCTTCCTCATCGACGGTGATCCCGTCGGTACCCGCGCGCATGAGACGGTACGGCTTGCCGAGGGCGGCACGGTCGAGGTGCTCCCGCCGTTCGCAGGAGGATGAGGCAGTGAGCGACCAGCCGTACGAGGGTGGCCCCTACGAGGGGTACGACCCGTACCAGCAGCAGGACCCGCGGCAGCCGCAGGCGTGGCCCGGGCAGCCCCCGGCGGGCGCCAACCCCTACGCGGGACCGGCGGCACCCGCCGCGAACCCGTACGCGGGGCCGGTGCCTCCGGGCGCGAACCCGTACGCCACTCCCACCCCGCCCGCCGCGCCGGCCGCGAACCCCTACGCGGGGCCCGCCGCCCCGGCCGGGTACGACGCGCAGCCCGCGCAGCAGTGGCAGGGCCACACCTGGGAGACCCAGGCCCATGCGGTCGTACCGGACGCCGGGGAGACGGCGTACCTCCCGGTGCAGGACCCGGCCGCTCAGCCCCAGCCGCAGCCCCACTCCCCGCCCCACCCGGGGGCTCCGGGCGCCATGCCCGCCGCCGCGCAGGCCCTGCCGGCGTACGGCGCCCCCGCGCAGCCGTACGCCGCCTCGGCGCAGCCGTACGCCGCACCGCAGTCGCAGTCGCAGTCGCCGGTTCAGCCGCAGCCGGTGTCGGCGCCGGTCCCCGGCGCGGAGGGCGGCTCCGGTGCCGAGGACGGTTCCGGATACGGCCCGTCCACGCTCGCCGGCAACGCCCGCATCACCGACGCCCAGCGGGCCCGTCTCGAGGGCCGGTCCCCGATCATCGAGCCCGGCATGCAGCCGGCGGCGCTCACCGCGGTGCTGGGCCTGCTGCTCGCGGCGGCCGCGCCCCTCGGCTCCTACGCCCTGCTCGTCCCGCTGGTGCTGCTCCAGGCCGTGACGGCCGCGGGCTGGTTCCGGCTGAACGGCATGTGGCCCGCCCGGCAGGGCATCGCGCTGGCCTTCCTGGGCGGCCTCGCCGCGGACGGGGCCGTGCTGATCGCCGGCCGCGACCACGCCCCGGCCGCGATCCTCGGCCCGCTCGGGGTCTGGGTCCTGCTGTCCCTGGTGCTCCAGCTGCGCTCGCACGCCTCGCCCGACGAGCGGATGTACGGCCTGATGGCCACGGTCGCCTCCTCGGCGCTCACGGTCCTCGCGACGGGCTACCTCGGCGCCGGATCCGGCGCGGTGTCCGTGGGCGCGGCGGCGGTCGCCGCGGCCGTCCTGGCCCGCGCGCTCCCCCTGCCGACCCCGGTCTCCGTCGTGGTCTCCCTCCTCGCCGCGGCGGGCGCGGGGATCGCGGTGGGCGGGATGACGGACTACGGCGCGAAGGGTGCCGCCCTGGGAGCGGCCGCCGCGGTCTGCGCGCTCGTCGGCCACCGTGTCGCCAGTTACGACTACCCCTCCCGCTTCGTGCACTTCACCGCCGGTGTCGCCCTGCCGCTGTCGGCGGCGGCCCCGGTGGTGTGGGTGCTGGGACGGGCGCTGGGCTAGCCGCTGCTTCTGCGGGACACCCTCTGGCGGCTGTCCTCCAGGTCCTCGCGGGCCCGGATCCGGGAGTGTTCCCGGGTCCGGGCCCGTTCCCGTTCCCGGCGTGATCGCAGGTCCGGGCCCGTTCCCGTTCGCGGTGTGATCGCGGGGCCGTTCCCGTCACCGTCCCGGGTCCCCGCGGGCACCGCGCGAGGCCGCCCCCGTCCTGTCACAAGTGATCCACAATTCCCTCTCGGCCGTGTCCCGCGGGGTTACCGTGGCGCTCTCCAGCCATCACCACTGCCGACCCAGGGGATCCCCACATGCGCGCCCTGCGAATACTTCTGATCGTCGTCGTGATCCTGGGCGGCCTCTTCACGGTCGCGGACCGGCTCGCCGTGCACTTCGCGGAGGGCCAGGTCGCGGACAAGCTGAAGGCGAGGCAGGGGCTCCCCACGAGCCCCGACGTGGACATCAAGGGCTTCCCCTTCCTCACCCAGGTCGCCGGCGGCTCCCTGGACGACGTCGAGGTCGGCATCAAGGACTACGAGGCGGACACCGGCTCCCAGGGCCGGACGGTCCGCATCGACGATCTGACGGCCGACATGAAGGACGTCAGGTTCTCCGGCGACTACAGCTCCGCCACCGCCGCCTCGGCCACCGGCAGCGCGACGATCGCCTACGACCAGCTGCTGAAGGCCGCCAAGCCCGAGCCGACCGCCATGGGGCCCGGCGTCACGGCCCGCGTCGTCGGCCTCGCCTACGGCGGCGGCGACAAGATCAAGGTCGCGCTGGAGGTGTCGGTCCCCGCGCTGGACGTGAAGCAGACGGTGCGGATGCTCAGCTCGGTCACCGTCAAGGACGGCAGGATCCAGGTGCACGCGGACAGCATCCCCGCCCTCGGCCGCGTGGACATCGCCGAGAACCGCGTCCGTGAGATCACCGACTTCCAGCAGGCCCTGGACCGGCTGCCGGGCGGGATCAGGATCGACCAGGTGCACGCGACCCAGGCCGGCGTGGAGGTCGGTGTGGCGGGTTCGGACGTCCGTCTGGCCGGGTAGGACCACGGGCGGGCCCCGTGGGTCCGCCGCCGTTCCGTGTCAGGCCGCGCCCGCGGCCCGTGCCCGCCGGTTTCCACCCGCGTCCGCCAGGCGAGACGCCGTGGTCCGAACAGCAGATGATCGGCTCGAATCCGAGCGCCCGGAACCCCGCGACGGGGGGCCGGGCGCTTCTTTCGTCCCGGGATGCGGACGATCGCGTCTCATCATCCGACACACCGGTGACACGGCCGTCCGGCCGTCCCTACGATCGACCCCATGCAGTGCTCGACAGGTGTCCTCCGGTCGCGGGGACAGGCGGATCTCACGAAGCGGCGGGCAGTCGACCTGTGCCGCGTCGCCGCCATGCTCTGTCGCCCCTTCTGAGCGGAACTCCACGCTTTTCCGCATCTCTGTGCCGCCCTGCTGGAAGGGCACCCGTGCGCCGCCCGCACCTCGGGCGCGCCCCCTCTGTCTCGCACGCCCCGCCGTATCTGCCCCGGAGGAGAAAGCGCATGAGCCGCAGCGACGTCCTGGTCGACGCCGACTGGCTGCAGGACCGCCTGGACGACCCGTCGATCGCCATCGTCGAGGTCGACGAGGACACGTCCGCCTACGAGAAGAACCACATCAAGAACGCGATCCGCATCGACTGGACCAAGGACCTCCAGGACCCGGTCCGCCGTGACTTCGTCGACCAGGAGGGCTTCGAGAAGCTCCTGTCGAAGAAGGGCATCGCCAACGACACCCTGGTGATCCTCTACGGCGGCAACAACAACTGGTTCGCGTCGTACGCCTACTGGTACTTCAAGCTCTACGGCCACGACAACGTCAAGCTCCTCGACGGCGGCCGCAAGAAGTGGGAGCTGGACGCCCGCGAGCTGGTCGACGGCACCGAGGTGCCCGAGCGCGCGGCCACCGACTACCGGGCCGAGCCGCAGGACACGTCCATCCGCGCGTTCCGCGACGAGGTCGTCGCCGCGATCGACTCGCACAACCTGGTCGACGTCCGCTCGCCCGACGAGTTCAGCGGCAAGCTGCTCGCCCCGGCCCACCTGCCGCAGGAGCAGTCGCAGCGCCCGGGCCACGTCCCGAGCGCCCGCAACATCCCGTGGTCGAAGAACGCCAACGACGACGGCACCTTCAAGTCGGACGACGAGCTCAAGGAGCTCTACGCCGAGGAGAACGTGGACCTCGCCCGGGACACGATCGCCTACTGCCGCATCGGTGAGCGCTCGGCCCTGACCTGGTTCGTGCTGCACGAGCTGCTGGGCGTGGCGAACGTCAAGAACTACGACGGCTCCTGGACCGAGTACGGCTCCCTCGTCGGCGTGCCGATCGAGCTCGGCGCCGGCAAGTAGCCCATCCGACCGACCTTCTGGTCAGACCCCTTACGGAGACAGACATGTGTGGAGCGAAGGCCGGCGGCCCGGACGCCTCGACGATCAAGCCCGGGGAGACCACCATCCAGGGGCAGGTGACGCGTGACGGCGAGCCGGTGACGGGCTACGTCCGCCTCCTGGACTCGACCGGCGAGTTCACCGCGGAGGTCCCCACCTCCGCCACGGGCCAGTTCCGCTTCTACGCGGCCGAGGGCACCTGGACCGTCCGCGCCCTCGTGCCCGGCGGCACCGCCGACCGCACGGTCGTCGCCCAGCAGGGCGGTCTCGCGGAGGTCGCGATCGCGGTCTGAGCGGATCCGGTACGGCGCGAAGGGCCGCACCCCCCGGGGCTGGACGCCTGGGGTGCGGCCCTTCGCCGTGTCCGGACCTACTCTGGAGGCATGTACGCCCGGCGCCGCCGCTGGTACTTCGCCATGATGGGCACCTGCATCGTGCTCTTCGTCCTGGCCTGGGCCGTCGTGCGCCTGTGGTCGGTCCCGGCGGCGGTCGCGCTGTGCGTGGTGGCGATGATCATCCCGCCCGCGGCCGCGGTCGTCGCCAACCGGCGCGGCCCCGACGACCGCTGGTGGGACGCGCCCTCCGGGGACCCGCAGTCCGACGAGTGGTGGGACGAGCTGGACGGCAGGAAGCGCCCGCGGAAGTAGCCCCGCACGGCTCCCGGCGCCGCCGCCCGGGTCAGTAGACGAGCGCCTGCGTCCCGTCCGCCATGATCTCCTGGACGAACACCTGCGCGCCCGCGATCCGCACGCCCTCCAGGACGTCCTTCTCGGTGATCTCGCGCCGGGCGGCGCACTGCGTGCACAGGGTGACCCGGCCCGCCGCGAGGACCGAGTCGATCAGGTCCGGCAGCGGCGCCGCGTGCGGCAGCTCGAACTCCGCGGCCCGCCCCGGCAGCGCGAACCAGGACGACTCCCCGGTCAGCCACAGCGACACCTCGACCCCGCTGGCCACGGCCACCGCCGCCACCGTGAATGCCTGGGAACACCGCTCGGGAGCGTCCGCCCCGGCCGTCACCTTGATCACGAGCTTCTTCGCCATGACCGAATCGTAAGGCGGCGGGCGGCTGATCCACTGAGACCCACCTCGCCAGGAGAGCCGGGCCCGGGCCGCGTAAGCTGGGGCCCGGCTCTGTCGTACGCCCACTTCCGCTCAAGGAGCACCCGTGGAGATCTTCTTCGAAACCCTGCTGGTCCTGGTCTGCGTCGGCGTCCTCGCCTTCGCGGGACTGACCGTGAAGAAGCTGTACCAGGGCCAGCGCTGAGCTCTCCCCAAGAACCGACCAGGAACGGCCGCTCATGATCGAGATCCCGTCAGACCTGCACAAGGACCTCGTCCCCCTCGCCTTTCTGCTGGGCAACTGGGCGGGCGCGGGCGTCCACGACTTCCCCGGCTCGGAGAAGTGCAACTTCGGTCAGGAGGTCAGCTTCAGCCACGACGGCCGTGACTTCCTCCAGTACGCCTCCCAGACCTGGGTCCTCGACAACGACGGCAACAAGGTCCGTCCGCTGGAGTCGGAAGCCGGTTTCTGGCGCATCGACGCGAACCGCAAGGTCACGGTGACGATGACCCGCGACGACGGCGTGGTCGAGATCTGGTACGGCGAGATGGCGGACAAGAAGCCGCAGATCGACCTCGTCACGGACGCGGTGGCGCGTACGCCGGACTCCCCGCCCTACAGCGGCGGCAAGCGTCTGTACGGCTACGTCAAGAGCGACCTGATGTGGGTCGGCGAGAAGCAGACCCCCGAGGTCGAGCTGCGCCCCTACATGTCCGCCCAGCTCAAGAAGGTCGTCACCCCGGAGGACGTCGAGCGCTGGGCCAAGGCCCTCCCCGACGACATGCCCGACGACGGCATCGCCTTCTTCAAGTAGGCCTGTCCGGGCCCGTCCCCGGCAGGTCCGCTTCCAGGGAGTCCGGAGCTCATTGGCTCTAGACTTCGAGTGTGGTGAGCACCGACTGGAAGAGCGACCTCAGGCAGCGCGGCTACCGGCTGACGCCGCAGCGGCAACTCGTGCTCGAAGCCGTGGACACCCTGGAGCACGCGACCCCCGACGACATTCTCTGCGAAGTGCGCAGGACCGCGTCGGGGGTCAACATCTCCACCGTCTACCGCACGCTGGAGCTGCTGGAGGAACTGGGCCTGGTCAGCCACGCCCACCTCGGGCACGGCGCGCCCACCTACCACCTCGCCGACCGCCACCACCATCTGCACCTGGTGTGCCGCGACTGCGAGAACGTCATCGAGGCGGACGTGGCCGTGGCCGCCGATTTCACGGCCAAGCTGCGCGCGCAGTTCGGGTTCGACACCGACATGAAGCACTTCGCGATCTTCGGCCGCTGCCAGGACTGCTCCCGGAAGAGTGCGACCGGCACGTCGTAGGCTTGCGCGTATGAAGAGCCCCCTGCTGTCCCTGCCCGGCGCCGTCCCCGCCGAGGGTGTGGACGAAGGCGTCGCCGCCCACTACGGCGACCTGTTCCGCGAGCAGCGCGCCCTCGCCGAGGGAGCCGGTTTCGTCGACCTCTCGCACCGCGGTGTCCTCGCGGTCACCGGTGAGGACCGGCTGAGCTGGCTGCATCTGCTGCTCACCCAGCACGTCAGCCAACTGCCCCCGGGTGAGGCGACCGAGGCGCTGATCCTGTCCGCGAACGGACACATCGAGCACGCGCTGTACCTCGTGGACGACGGCACCACCGTCTGGGCCCACGTGGAGCCCGGCACCCGGGAGGCGCTGCTGGCGTACCTGGAGTCGATGAAGTTCTTCTACCGCGTCGAGGTCGCCGACCGCACGGACGACTTCGCCGTGGTGCACCTGCCGGCCGGCTCGATCGCCGAGGTGTCCGAGGGCGTGGTCGTGCGCGAGACGCCGTACGGCCGGGATGTGTTCCTGCCGCGGGCGGACCTGGAGGACTTCGCGGCCGCGCACGGGCCGGCGGCCGGTCTGCTGGCCCATGAGGCGCTGCGTGTCGAGCAGCACCGGCCGCGTCTCGGCTTCGAGACCGATCACCGCACCATTCCGCACGAGCTGGGCTGGATCGGCAGCGCCGTGCATCTGCAGAAGGGGTGCTACCGGGGGCAGGAGACGGTCGCCCGGGTCCAGAACCTCGGCAAGCCGCCGCGCAGGCTGGTCTTCCTGCACCTGGACGGCAGCGATGTGCATCTGCCGGCGCCGGGCACCGAGATCAGGGTCGCCGAGGACGGTCCCGACGGGCGGAAGATCGGGTTCGTGACGACGTCCGTGCGGCATCACGAGCTGGGGCCGATCGCGCTCGCGCTGGTGAAGCGGAACGTGCCTGTCTCTGCGAGGCTTCTGGCCGGGGATACGGCTGCTGCGCAGGAGGTCGTGGTCGAGCCGTAGTCCCTGCGGGGGCTTGGCGGTCGGGCTCCGGGTGGTTCGTGGGGTGCGGGTGCGTCGTGGCTGGTCGCGCAGTTCCCCGCGCCCCTGGGTGGGGTCTGGCGCCCGGTGCTTGTGTGGCGCCGGGCGCTTTCGTGTATGGGGCTCCGGGTGGTTCGTGGGGTGCGGGTGCGTTGTGGCCGGTCGCGCAGTTCCCCGCGCCCCTGGGTGGGGTCTGGCGCCCGGTGCTTGTGTGGCGCCGGGCGCTTTCGTGTGCGGGGCTTCGGGTGGTTCGTGGGGTGCGGGTGCGTTGTGGCCGGTCGCGCAGTTCCCCGCGCCCCTGGGTGGGGGCGGTGCCCGGTGTTCGAGTGGCGCCGGGGGGCTAGATCTCCAGTAGGACCGTGAAGGGGCCGTCGTTCGTGAGGGAGACGCGCATCTGGGCGCCGAAGCGGCCCGTCGCGACCGTCGCGCCCAGGGCGCGCAGCTGGGCGACGACCTCGTCGACCAGGGGCTCGGCGACATCGCCGGGCGCCGCCGCGTTCCAGGTGGGCCGGCGCCCCTTGCGCGCGTCGCCGTACAGGGTGAACTGGCTGATGACGAGCAGCGGCGCGTCGAGGTCGCTGCACGACCTCTCGTCCTGCAGCATCCGCACCGACCAGAGTTTGCGGGCCAGTTGGGCCGCCTTCTCCTTGGTGTCCTCATGGGTCACCCCGACGAGGACGCACAGCCCCTCGCCCTCGATCGCGCCGACCGTCTCGCCGTCCACGACGACACTCGCGCCGTCCACTCTCTGCACCACCGCTCGCATGGGACCCATCATGCCGGGCGGACCGCGCGTCCTCACGGCGGGCCCATTAATGATCCTTAAGCCCCTATCTGGGCCGTTCGGGGGCACTCGGTCACATAGCGGCCACTTGGGGTGGCACGATGCTTCCCACATGCCGGGCGAGGGGACGGTCAGGAGCAGATGAGCACACCGAGTACCCGTGGGTGGCTGGGGACGCGCCGGCCGCCCGCGCAGCGCGCCGAGGGCCTGTCCGGCCCGGCGGCGCCCGCGGAGCCCGCCCCGGACCCGGCGGGCGGGGGCTGCCTCCCGCCACCCGGCCTGGCCCCGCTGAGCCTGCCCGAGCTGCGCTCTCTGCGCCGCGACGCCCAGCGCGACGAGGCCGACCTCAGCTATGTGCGGCGTCTGCTCCAGGGGCGGATCGACATCCTGCGCGCGGAGCTGGCCCGGCGCGGGCGGGCGACCGTACCGGCTCCCGCGCCGGCCCCCGCGGACGCGTCCGTGGTGGCGCGGCTGGCGGAGATCCTGACCGACGGCCCGGCCCGGCACCGTTCCTCGGCCCGGCACGTCACGCTCGGCACCCCGCACAACGAGGAGTTCGGGCGGCTGGCCGCGGAGATGCTCGCCGAGGTCGAGCTGTCGGACCTGCAGGCGCGCACCGACTCCGAACTCACCGCCGCCATGGGGCGCCTGGTCCGCTACGAGCAGGAGATCTCCGGGCGCAGGCAGGGCCTGCAGCGCACCGCCGACGACTGCAGCGGGGAGATCGCCCGGCGGTACCGGGTGGGCGAGGCGCAGGTGGACGACCTGCTGACCTGACGCGGCCGGCCCCGGAGCGGGAAAAGCGCGGGACGCCCGCCGCGCCGCGCCTCTACCGTGGCCCCATGACCGACGTACGGGCTGTCACCGAGGACGATTTCGAGGACTGGCAGCGCGCGCTGCGCACCGGTTTCCTGCGGGAGCCGGTGCTGACCGCCGAGGAACGGGCGGCCGGACGACGGCAGTTCGTGCCCGGCCGGCTGCTCGGTGCCTTCGACGGCGGCCGCTGCGTGGCGACCTTCCGCTCCTTCGCCCAGGAGGTCACCGCGGTGGGCGGCGCGTTCGTGGCCGCGGACGCCGTCTCGAACGTCACCGTCTCGCCCACCCACCGCCGCCGCGGGCTGCTCACGCAGATGATGGGCCGGGATCTGGCGGCGGCCAGGGAGCGCGGTGACGTGGTCGCCACGCTGATCGCCGCCGAGTACCCGATCTACGGCCGGTACGGCTTCGGTCCGGCGACCTGGACGCGCGAGTGGACCGTCGAGGTCACCCGCTCCGGTCTCGACCCGCGCTGGTCCGGCCCCGCCGGCGGCGGCCGGATCGGCCTCGTGGACGGCGCGGACGTCCGAAAGCTCGGTCCGGAGCTGCACGAGCGGGTCCGCCGCGAGCGGCCCGGCATGGTGAGCCGCGGCGAGCTGTGGTGGGAGACCGAGACCGGCGTCGTGCGCTTCTCCAGCGAGTGGACCGAACCGTTCTACGCCGTATACCGCGCGCCCACCGGCGAGGTCGAGGGCCTGGTGTCGTACGAGACCGGGGGCGACTGGCAGGGCAAGCAGCCGTGTGTCACCGCGGAGGTGAACTGGCTGCTCGCCGCGACCCCGGCGGCCGAGGACGCGCTGTGGCGCTTCCTGTGCTCGATCGACTGGGTCACGAAGGTCAGGAGCGGCCGGCGCGGCCCCGGTGACCTGCTGCCGTTCCTGCTGCCCGACCCGCGCGCGGCCCGGATCACCGAGCACGCCGACTGGCTGTGGGTGCGGATCCTGGACGTCGCGGGGGCCCTGGAGGCGCGGACGTACGAGGGGTCGGGGTCGGTGGTGCTGGAGGTCGTGGACGAGGCCGGGTTCGCCGCGGGCCGGTACCGGCTGGAGGTGTCCCCGCAAGGGTCGTCCTGCACCCCGGCGGGCGGTGCGGCCCCCGATCTCACCCTGCCGGTGAACCAGTTGGCGGAGGTATGGCTCGGAGACGGGTCCCTGGCGCGCGGGGCCGCGCTCGGCCGGGTCCAGGAAGAGCGAGAGGGCGCCGCCCGGAAGGCCGACGCCCTGCTGCGCACGTCCGGGCGGCCGTGGTGCCCCGACGTCTTCTGACCGCTCCTCCCTGCTGCTCGCCGTGTGCCCGGCGTCCTCCGGTGGTCCGGTCCGCCGGGTCCCGCTGAACTGTTCTTCCGTAGCGTGCTGTTCGGTTGTTCTGCCGTGTCTTCAGTTGTGGCTGTGCGCTGCCGGTGTTCGGTTGTGGCTGTGCGGGATGTTCAGTTGTGGCTGTGCGCTGCCGGTGGCCGTCCCCTGCCCGGGCTCCCGGCTCCCCTCCGGAAGGGAGCCCGGTCGGCCAACCACTGGGAAGCTCGACCATGTCGACCAAGTTGGCTACCAACTTCACTCCTCTTATCTCCGCCTGGAAGCGGCTCATAACCACCTTTCCCCGAACTGCCCCAAGATGGCGGGAAGTTGTACTGTTTCAGGGTGGACCCGGAACACGCCTCCGCCAATGGGCGGAAGAGCTCACAGCGGCCACGTACGTCACACCGTGAAGTGGCCGACGTTCTGCGCACCCGGATCACCTCAGGCGTGCTCCGGCCCGGCCAGCGCCTGCCCACCCAGGCCGAGCTGGCCGACGAGTTCGGTGTGGAGCGGGCGGCCGTACGGCAGGCGCTGAGCATCCTGCGGTCGGAGCGGCTGCTCGCCGACGTGTCCCGAGGCAGGCCCGCCACCGTGGCGCCCGGGTCCGGCCCGGACCGGGACGGCGGCGGGCCCGCGGCGCCCCCGCGGCCGACCATGGTGGGCCTCGCGCCCCGCGTCGCCGACGCCTTCGCCGCGCCCCATGTGGAGATCGACGCCCTCTGTCTGACCTCCGTCTCCCTCACGCTGGCGGTCGGCGAGCCGCTGCGGCAGATCCACGCGGGCCTGCTGAAACCGGCCAAGATCGACGTTCGGCTGCTGCTGCCCGGCCGCAACATCGAGCTGGCCTTCCCGGCCCCGGCCGGCGTGCCCGACGGAGGTCTGCTGCACCGCAGCTGGCTCGCCCAGCGCAACGCCCAGGGGCAGGTGCTGCGCAACAACCTGCTGGCCCTGCGCACCACGCACGGCATCGACGTGCACGTCTCCTTCCGCGCGTTGCCCTTCACCCCGCCGGTCAAGCTGTACCTGCTCAACCGGGCCGAGGCGCTGTTCGCGTACTACACGCTGACCCGGCGCGAGCGGGAGATCGAGCACGAGCACCTGACCCTGTACGACTCCGACGGCACGCGCTCGATGCTGTTCGGCTTCGGGCAGGGCGCGGGGCGGCGGGACAGCACCTTCGTGGAACAGTCGCGGCTGTGGTTCGACGCGCTGTGGGGGACGATCAGCTCGGAGCTGGTGCTGACGCCGTGACCCACGGTGGCGCGGTGCGGCGAGGACGCGGCAAGTCCCCCGCCCGGTGAGCCAACTCGACGACGCCGGCGACCAACTCGGCTGCGTTTCGCTTCACTTGGTTGCCAGCTGCGGACAACTTTCGAACAACTCCCCTGAGATGGACCCAGGTTGTAACGTCTGGTTGTGACCCAGGAGAACGTGGCAGTGAACGACAGAAGGCTCACGCACCGGGAGATCGCCGACATCCTGCGGGAGCGGATCCGCACCGGCGACCTCAGGGCGGGCGACCGGCTGCCCACCCAGGCCGAGCTGGCCGAGCACTTCGGCGTCGAACGCGGAGCCGTACGCCAGGCCCTGCGCGCGCTCCAGGACGACGGGCTGCTCAGCGACGTCAGCAAGGGCAGCCCGCCGCGGGTCGCCGAGCCGGCTCCCGCGCTCGACGAGCCCCAGCCCACCATGGTGGCCCTCGCCCCCCGGCTGACCGAGGCGTTCTCCGCGCCGCGCGTCAGCATCGACGCCGTGTGCCTGACCGCGCAGAGCCTGATACCCGCGCTCGGGGAGCCGCTGCGCCTCATCCACGAGGGCCGGGTCCGTCCCGAGCGGATCGACGTCCGCATACTCCTGCCGTCCCGGGACATCGACCTCGCCTTCCCGGTCTCGGTCGACGCGCGGGGCGAGGACGACGACCCGGTGCACCGGCGCTGGCTGGCGATGCGCAACGCCCAGGGGCAGGTCCTGCAGTACAACCTCCAGGCCCTGCGCGCCACCCACGACATCGACGTGCACGTCACCTTCCGCGCGCTGCCCTTCACCCCGCCGGCGAAGCTGTACCTGCTCAACGGCGTCGAGGCGCTGTACGCGTACTACATGGTCACGCGCCGGGAGGAACCCACGGACAGCGGCGGCACGCTGGAGATGTACGACACCCTGGGTTCCGAGTCCCTCCTGTTCTCCTTCGAGAGACGGGCCGGACGCCGGGACACCGCGTTCGTGGAGCAGTCCCAGAAGTGGTTCGACGCCCTCTGGGAAACCATCACCACGGACCTGACACTCTCCTAGTGACTTCTGAGACGAAGACTGACACCACGCGGCGGCTGCGGGAACTGACGGGCGACGCACGGGTGATCCTCTGGGACTTCGACGGTCCGATCTGCCGGCTGTTCGCCGGCCACTCCGCGGAGCGGGTCGCGGCCCGGCTGGTGGAGTGGCTGGAGGGACGGGGCCTGCACGGCCTGCTCACCGAGGCCGAGCGGGACTCCCTCGACCCGCACGTCGTCCTGCGCGCCGTCGACCGGCGCCACCCGGGCAGCGATCTCGTGGCCGAGCTGGAGGAACGCCTGACCCAGGAGGAACTGCGCGCCGCGTCCTCCGCGATGCCCACCGTCTGGGCCGACCCCCTGATCCGCACCTGGCGGGCGGTGGGCGCCCGGCTCGCCGTCACGACGAACAACTCGCCCCGCGTGGTGCGCGCCTACCTGGACCACCGGGGCCTGACCGGCTGCTTCGCCCCCCACATCTACGGCCGCACCGCCGACCTCAGCCACCTCAAGCCCGACCCCCACTGCCTCAACCGGGCCCTCCAGGCCACGGGGGCGGCCCCCGCGGCCGCCCTGATGATCGGTGACACCCCCTCGGACTGCGCGGCCGCCCACCGCGCCGGTGTCCCCTTCCTCGGCTTCGCGCGCAACGAACGCAAGGCCAAGCTGCTGCGCGAGGCCGGCGCCGGGGACGTGATCGGATCCCTCGAACCCCTGCTCCACGTGTTGCGCGGCAGGTGAACGGCGGCCCGTCCGATAGCATCCGCGGCATCGGCCGAGCCACCGCTCGGACGCGTAGGCACGGGACGGCGAACGAGCCGTACCGGCGACCGGGTACATCTGTGCGGCCGGCCATCCGTTGGGATCACTTCACGTGGCGCCGCCCACCGCTCACGCATAACGTTCACCCCACCCTTCCCCTCTGCGCGTTCCCCGCGCGGTCGAACCACGGAGCCGCCAGTGGGCGCACCACCCGTCCCCCGCGCGGTCTTCGGGGGGCTCGCCGGCCGTGCCCGGCCGCAGGCCGTCTGGCGGTCGTTCGCGGAACTGGCCGTGCGGAAGGGGGAGCGGCGCAGGGGGTACCACCACGACAACCACGTGCTCGCGCTGACCGAGCCGGTGGCGCGCCTGGCCGGCCGGGAGCCGGGAACACCGGTGAACGTGCGGGTGCCGCGGCGGGACGTGCTGCCCGTGGTGGTCCGCACCTGGCCGGACGAGGCCGGCATCCTGCGCGCCCTCCAGGGCTTCCTCGCCAACGTCCCCGCATGCCTGGCCGAGGGCGACGGTTTCGCCGTCCTCAGCCATGTGGAGGGCGTGGCGCTCTCCAGCGTCTGCGCCGACGGCAAGCCCGTGGACGACCTGCTGATAGGGGCACTGGGGGATCTGCTCGCGGAGAACGCCCAGGTGCGCGGGTCCGCGCTGCCGCCCCTGCCCTCCTCGTGGCCCCGCGACCACACCGACAGCCGGGGCTTCCTGCGGACGCTGGCCCGGCTCGCCGACCAGCGGATCCGGCAGCCCAACTGGGCCTGCTTCGGGGGGCTGTTCACCGCGTTCGGCATTCCCGAGGACGCCCTGCTCCAGTTCGCCGGACGCGTTCCCGCGATGTCCCGGCGGCCGTACAGCCTGCTCCACACCGACCTGCACCGCGACAACCTGATCATGTCCACGGAGGAGGGCCGCCCGCCGCTGGTCCGCGTCGACTGGGAACTCGCCACCTACGGCGACCCGCTGCACGACCTCGCCACGCACCTGGTGCGCATGCGCTACCCCGACCACCAGTGGGACGCGGTCGTCCAGGCCTGGGCCCGCGCGATGCGTGCCGTGCGGCCGGCGGCCGTGGGCGGCTCGGCCAGGGACCTGCGGCACTACGTGGCCTTCGAGCGGGCGCAGTCGGTGTACCCCGACGTGATGCGGGCCGCCCGGTCGCTGGAGAAACGCTTCGACCCGGAGCGCCTGGCGGCCGCGACGGCACGGGTGCGGGGCGCCCTCGAAGCGGCCGCGGAGCCGCTGCTGCTGTCCCGCGTACCGGAGGAGCGGGAGATCGAGCGGGCCCTGGTCCGCTGGGCCTCCGCACGGCCCGGCGGACCGGTCCGGCCGGGCTCCGGCGCCGTTCCCGTCAGCCCGGGACACCCCCCGGCGGAGCGCGCGATCGACTGGACTCCGGACCCGCGCGTCCCGGAGCACCCCGACTTCCCGTACACGGCCGTCGGCGCGGCCCTGCTCCGGGAGGGCGCGGCCCCGGCCGACCGGGTGTTCCGGGGCACCGCGCACCTCAACTCGGTGCTGCGGGTGCCGGGCGTCCCCTTCGCCGTGGTGGTGCGCCGCAGGAGCCCGGGGGTCACCCGGCGCGAGCGCAGTTTCCTCAGCGAGCACGCGGTGCTCACGGCGATCGAGGCGTCCCGGGTGGCGGTGGCCGCGCCCCGGATCCTGGCCCTCGGGGAGAGCCACCCGTACGGGAGTTCCGGCCCCCGGACCGCCTCGGACGACGTGTTCGCCGTCCACACCTACGAGGGCGCGCACGACATCGGCCGCGGGCCCGACCACCCGGTCGACGGCCTGCGCCCGCACGAGGCGGACGCCCTGGCCGCCCAGCTGGCCGCGCTGACCGAGGTCGACTCCTGCCAGGTCGACCCCCTCGCCGGCCGCCCCGAGTTCTACGGCTGGCTCAGCGAGCAGCTGGTCGCCCTGGTCGGAGGCCTGCCCAAGGAGTCCCAGCAGCTCGCCCGTTTCCTCGGCCTGCCCGACGCCCCCCGGCTGCGCGAGATCCTCGCCCGGCACCGGGTCACCCCCCGCGCCGAGGCCCTGCTGCACGGCGACCTCAACCCCTGGAACCTGGTGCGCCGCGACGACGCGCTCGCGCTCACCCTGATCGACTGGGAGATGGCCCTGGTCGGCGACCCCCTCTACGACCTGGTCCGGCACATGCACCTCACCCCGACCCGGCCGGAGATCCGGGACCGCATGTTCCGCCGCTGGGAGAGCCGGCTGCCCGAGCGGTACACGAGGAACTGGCGCCAGGACTGGCGCGTGTACCGGTGGATCGAGATCGTCCGGTCCGCGTACGTCGACCTCGACCGGCTGGTCACCGGGGCGAGCCTGGACGCCCCCAACGTGCGCCGCGCGCTGGACTCGTACGCCATGACCCTCGCGGCCGCCACCGCCTCGCTCGGCCTCGCGGCGCCGCGCCGGGCGAACCCGCATCTGGAACGGGCACTGGCCCGCATGATCCGTTCGGGCGGCACGGCTTAGCGTGGGGCGGTACGGCACAGGGCGGTCCGGGATGGCGTCACGGCGCGGGGCGGTACCCGCGCGGGGCGTATTGGTCGGGTGGGGTGGGCCGGGACGGGCGGTATGGCGGATCCTGTGAGGTGATGCTGCTCTTCCTCGACGTCGACGGCCCGCTCATCCCCTTCGGGGCGGACCGCGCGTATCCGGTGTACGGCCACGGTGTCGCCGCGGTGCGGGACTGTGCCGAGAGCGTCCTGCTGAACCGGGTCGACCCGGCGCTGGGGCGGCGGCTCGCGGCGCTGGGCTGCGAACTGGTGTGGGCCACCACGTGGATGGAGGACGCCAACGACTGCCTGGCCCCGTGGCTGGGGCTCCCGCCGCTGCCGGTCGTGCAGTGGCCGGACGAGGACGAGCCGCCGGGCCTGCTGCACTGGAAGACCCGGCCGCTGGTGGCCTGGGCGGCCGGGCGCCCCTTCATCTGGGTCGACGACGAGATCACCGAGGCCGACCGCGCCTGGGTCGCCGTCCACCACCGGGGCCCGGCCCTGCTGCACCGCGTCGACCACCGCCACGGCCTGGCGGAGGCCGACTTCACGGCCCTGCGGGCCTGGCTGGCCGCGCAGCCCGGTTGAGACCCGGCGGAGCCCCGGACGGCCTCGCCGCCCGGAGCGACGGCACGCGCCGGCATCGGTCCGCCGACGGGCCACCGCCGGGACCGGTCCCGCGGTGACGGCATGCGCCGGCATCGGTTCGCCGACGGGCCACCGCCGGGGCCGGCCCCGCGGCGCGCGCGCCTTCCCGCAGGCGCGGGGGAGCGGAGCCGGGCCGGGTCGTCATACGGTCCGCGGCGGGCGGGCCCTGCTCGCCTCGCGGGTGATGGCCCAGGCGTCCGCCACCGGGCCCAGGTGCCCGAGCTTGTCGGGGTTGAGGACGGAGCGGATCGTCCGGATGCGGCCGTCGAGGAACTCCAGCGACCAGGTCGCGATGACCTTGCCGTCCCGGTCGCGCAGGACCGCGCCCGGCCGTCCGTTCACCTCGTGCGGCTCCACCGCCGCGCCGATCCCGGTCAGCGCGGTGGTCATCGTGGCGAGCATCCGGGCCACCCGCTCGGCGCCCCGCACGCCTCCTGGCAGCTGCGGGGCCTTGCCGCCGCCGTCGCCGAGCAGATGGACGTCGGCGGCGAGGAGTTCGCGCAGTCCGTCGACGTCCCCCTCCTTGAAGGCGTCGAAGAAGCGCCCGGCGAGTTCCGCGCGTTCCCTGCGGTCGGCCTCGAAGCGGGGCCGGCCCTCGTCCATGTGCCGCCGCGCCCGCACCGCGAGCTGGCGGCAGGCCGCCTCCGAACGGCCGACGGCCGCCGCGACCTGGGGGAAGCCGAAGCCGAAGACCTCGCGCAGCACGAAGACCGCGCGCTCCAGCGGGGTCAGCCGTTCGAGCAGGAGGAGCGCCGCCATCGACAGGGAGTCGGCGAGCTCGGCGGAGCGCTCGGGGTCCTCGTAGGGGTCGGCGAGCAGCGGCTCGGGGAACCAGGGACCGGTGTACCGCTCCCGGCGGACGCGGGCGGAGCGCAGGACGTCGATGGATATCCGGGTGACCACGGCGGAGAGGAAGGCCTTCGCCGACCTGGGCCGTGTGGCGGAGCCGGCCCAGCGCAGCCAGGTCTCCTGGACCGCGTCCTCGGCCTCGCCGACGCTGCCGAGGATGCGGTAGGCGATCGAGAACAGCATCGGCCGCAGCTCCTCGAACTCCCCGGGCTCCCGCGGCTCCCGGAGGTTTCCGGCCGCCCCGGCCCCGGCCGCCCCGTCGGTTCCGCCGGTGCCGGCCTCCTCGTCCGCGCCGACAGCCCCCGCCCCGACCCGCCCGGCCGTCCCGTACGCCGTCGCGTCCGCCCCGTGCTCCCGCATGACCCTCGCCTTCCCGCCGCCGTGACGCCTCTGGCCGTGACGCCTCTCACCCCTGATGACGGCAGAGCGCCCTCTTCCGTGACATCCCCCGCCGACGAGCCCCGCCCGCGGGGCCGCGGGCCCCTCCGATGGCGGCTACGGCGTCGGCCATCGCGGTGATACCGGGCGGGACGCGCGGCGGGAGACGCGTGAGAGGGGCGGAACGAGGTCGACTGGCGTCGCCAGTCCCCACACTCTGTGCACGGGAGAGAAAAGTGAAGAAAAGGGTTATGCCGTTCCTCGCGGTCGTGGCGGCGGGTGCCGCGGTGGCCGGCGCGGCGGCGACGGGTGCGGTCGCGGCTCCCGCCACGGTCTCCGGTGACGGCGGCGACCGGATCGGGATCGTCAAGGGCACCGGTGACGCCTTCGCCAAGGCGGGCCCCCTCAACGCGCTGTGGACCAGCGAGGCCGAGCACATCAAGCAGATCGTGCTGTCGGGCCGCCGCATCGGCGTGCTGAGGGACGACGGCAACGCCTACGTGAAGGACGGCGCGCTGGACGCCCCCTGGAGGTGGCAGGCCGACCACGTCAAGCAGATCGCCCTCGACGGTGAGCGGTTCGGCATCGTCAAGGGCACCGGGACCGCCTACGTCAAGGTCGGCCGCCTGGACGCCCCGTGGAAGGGCCAGGCGATCGACGTCAAGACGCTGGAGCTGTCCAGGAACCGGATCGGCATCGTCAAGGGCAACGGCGTCGCCTACGTCAAGGAGGGCGGTCTCGACGCCCCGTGGCAGCTCCAGGCCGGTGAGGCCGTCGACATCGACCTCAACGGCAACCGCGTCGGCATCCTGAAGGGCGACGGCAACGCCTATGTGAAGGAGGGCTCGCTGGACGCCGCCTGGAAGTGGCAGGCCGACCATGTTTTGCAGCTGGAGCTCTCGGGCAGCCGCATCGGTGTACTGAAGGACGACGGCGTCCTTTACGCCAAGCAGGGCGGTCTTTCCGCCCTGTGGCACCGGCAGGCCGACCACACCATCCAGTTCGCCCTCTCCGGCACCCGCGTCGCCTACCTCGCCGACACCGGCGTGGCGTACGCCAAGCAGGGCGGCGTGAGCACCACCCAGTGGCTCCGCGAGGCCGACCGGGTCACCGAGATCGCCCTGTCCTGACGGCCGGTCACTCCCGTGCGGGGCGCCGGCGTCCTTCCGACGAGGCCCGGCGCTCCCGCCGCGGGCGGCCCGGCCCCCTGCCGGTGGCGGGCCCCTGCCGGGAGGCGGCTGTCCGTTCCCAGAAGAAGTGAGCAGACGGGCCTGTTCTGATAAGGGAGTTGTCACCTTTGGTGGGACGGTTTCAGGCCGGGGCGTCCCAGCGAAGTTGTCGGGACGACTCTGATCTCCTGTTGCGCTTTCAGGAGCCCCGCGCATTGTGGTATTTGGCGGCGGCCGTGACTTGGCCCAGTTCAGTTCTCCTGGGACGGCAGTGTCGTTCCCGCGCGGCGCCCGAAAGAAGAAGGGCAGACGTGGTGCGTCGTGCTCGGTCAGATCCAGCGCGACGCCAGGCCACTCGAAGGGCGTGCGTGCGGGCTGGCAACGGATGGGAGCTTTGGGACCTTCATGCCAAGCGCCATTCTTGCCTCTCTACCTGACCGACCGCAGTTTCTGAACTGGCCCCGATGCGCGATGGAGACAGGTGTTGGCCAACCGTAGGCGGGTACGTGGATTGGCCCCAGCGGCTCGTCACCGATGTGATCGACGACAACGGTGTCCGACTGGTCCCCTCAGGCAGGCACAGGCAGTCCAAGGTCACAGAGCGTAGAGAACTCGGTGATCACGGATGTCCGTGCCTGCTCTGCAGTGGGCCCGCCCGACGCGACGTCAGGAACCGGGCATCAGCCGAATACGCCGAAGCCATATTGCACCTGTGGCGGGGTGAAAGATTAGACGAAGGCGGTCTTCATGCCCGACGAATTCCCGTCCGAGTGATCCAATTCAGGCATCGTTCGAGATCGAGACCTAAAGAATAAGCCTATGTTGGTCAGCTCTGCAGCTTCATTGTAAGAACAAACGTCAGCTGCTGGGAGCGGACTCGGCGTGAGCCCAGGTCGGACGAGTTCCGAATACCCGAAGTGTACTCTTCGACGGCATTTTCGACTTGCTCGGTCGTCATGTTGGTCATGGCTGCAAGAGATGCCAAGAGGCCAGCAGTTTCATCGCTACCGGCATTGCGCTTCCTGTCTGAGACTGCGCGCTGGAACAGATCCAGAAGGTCCCTAATCTGTTTTTTCTGGTCCGGGTCGGCGTTGCCTAGTTCCCTGCGCAGTCCCCAGGCGACATGTAGAAGCGTGAACATGTCGACGATGTTCGACCACCTGGTTCGGCCAACCCACTTTACGGTACTGCTGAGGAGCGTCAGTAGTTCTAGAAATTCCCCTGAACGGCCCTGGTAGTCTTCGAAATCTGCGGAAATCTTGTCGTAGCGTTCGTTAAGTTCGGTCTTTTTGTTGGATAGCCCGAAGATGCAGGTGCCGAAGACCTCGGCGTAGAACTCCAAATCGCCCCCTCGTTTACGTCGCTCACCACTGAAGACGCCTGATTCTGTGCTTAGCTGATGAGCCGCGCAATCTTTGAGGAAGTCGTTGAACGGGCCAGGTAGCAAAGCGTTTCTGAGCTCTTGTTCCGTCAGTACCATGTTGACCCTGTTGACGCGTGCGAAAACTGCGCGTACAAACTCGTCGGCAAGGTTGGATAGGCGCCGAATCGGGAATCGGTATTGGAAGAACTCTTGACGCACGTCGTCGGGTAGCTCTTTGAAGAGCTTCCCCTCGAAATTCTCGCGTAGCCTCTCGTCCTCCAGACCGTCCAGAGGGAACTTGTTTTTCAGAAAATCAAGCAAGGAGGTGAGTCGCTGCTGACCGTCGACAACGGAAGCGGTCTGCTCCCCTTCCGGCGATGTCTCGTACGCGAGGTAGATCTCCGGGATCGGATACCCGAGGAGGATGGTCTCCATCAAGGACACCTTGGCGCGTTCGGGCCAAACGGCCTGGCGCTGGTACTCAGGCTGGAGGATTAGCTCGCCGGACTTGTCCAGCGACCGGAACTCCGCCACCGTTTTCGACTCGATCTCGAACTTGAGTCCGTGATCAGCCATGGTGTACGCCCTCCTCGATAGCGCGATCGCGCGCGATGTTCACACTTTTTACCTGATAGCTTCTGAGCGATCTGTGATTCCGGTACAGGCGGTAATTGACCTCGCAGTTCCTGAAGGCGCCACCGAGATCCTGGATGAAGAGATCTCTGGACCGTGACCACTGCTCGCCGAAGGACAGCCGCGGCAGCACGATGTCTAGGGCGATGCACTCCTCGAAAACCAGCTTGCGCAGGTAGTTCTTCTTCTGAGAGAAGAGCTCATCCTCTATGATTTCTCGGAGCTCAGCCCATGCCCTGTCGAACAACTCTGGTGAGATCACCGCGATGTCCAAGTCCGAGTCTTCCTGGAACTTCCTAAAGTTCTTCCTCGGGTTTATGGAGTAGCCCAGACGTGCGCTGCCGACTAGCTGGACGGCCATCGGGTCCACGCCCAGCTCGGTTGCAACCAGATGTCGCCATTTGATGTAGTTGATTTCTTGAGGCCATACCGCGGGCGTTCCGTCGAACAGTCGGGCGGTCACAAAGTAGTCAACTTCCTGCCCCAGAGAACTGAACTCCTTCCAGAATTCGGGTAGCCCTGAAACATCGTCCATCGTGTCCCCTCGGCGAGCGTCGAGCTGAGCATGCACGTGCTGCAGCCGTTCCATCTGCGCCGCACTGGGTGAAAGTGATGAAGCCGGAACCACCACCTCGGCCGTGCGGTCACCATGCGACGTCTCAGCAATCGTCCGAAGATCCTAGCGCGTTTCATCACCCCAGAGGTCTGATCGGTTCTGGCTGTCCCCGTCGCCCGCCGCCCCGCAGGTGGAGACCTGTCCAACCTGCTTCCAGCCGTTGTTGGGCACAATCGCCGACCTGGGAGGACCGTCGTCGCCAGCGACGCCATGCAGACCCAGCGCGAGCACACCGACCCTCTTCGGCCAGGCTGCCCACTAAATTATGATCATCAAGGGCCACCTGAAGAAGCTGCATCCACGATTCACTGGATCAAGGTCACCACCGTGGACAGCCTCCTCTTTCCTCACAGCCCACCAGGCCGTTCAGATTAAGTACCGGCGCACCGAACGAACGACCGGCGAGACCACCGTCAAGACGGTCTACGCCGTCACCAGCCTGGACGATCGAAGCCCTGTGCCACGTCCGCGGCACCGGCTTCGTCGGGGACTCCTCTCAGCTGCGGACCGGCAACGGGCCCTGCGCGATGGCCACCTGGCGCAACCTCGCCATCGGGACACTCCGGGCAGTCGAAGCAAGTCCTTTGAGGATTGCTTCAAATTCTCGGCGCGGTCGGGCACTGCATCACTACCGTGGCTGTATGGCCACGACGAGCACGCCCGCAGCCGGCCGACCACTCGCGCCTGTCTATCCATACAACGAACCGAGCCAGGCTGTCCTTCTGTACGACGGCCCGATCAGCGGGCTAGGAGAAACTGACCTTCCTGGCCGCGTCGAGTTGATCTGTTCAAACGGCCTCAGCTTTGAGTGGAAGATGGGAGAAGGGGCATCGCCAGCCTTCGCGAACCGCGACGAGGTTGCCCTGACTCTCCATCGTCCGATGGGCGACATGATCATGCCTGGAGTGTCGCGGAACACTGGCGGAGGATGGTCGAACGGGGCCTCGTTCGGGAACCCCGGGGCTCCATTGAGTCGACTCGTCGTTCATTGGTTCAACTTGCCAAATTGGCATGGCCCGCTAGGGCTGGTGGCGAAGACGGCCGGCGGAGAGCAGGAGTGGTCAGGCCGTTGGGTGCATCAAACGAGCGGCTGGAAGATCACGTTTGATGTTCGTCCTGATCACCAGAGGGTTTGGCGCGATCTGCACCAGACTGATGTGTACGTGATGACGCACGTAATGGAGGTGTGTCGTACCGACGGCTCGCACTTTACAGCCGACGAGGTGGATCCCGTGCTGACAGCGATGCACGTCGGGGTCTCGTTCGCGCTCGGCCGATGGGCCGCTCCCATGCTGTCAGTCGGCGAGGACAGCGGCGGTTGCGTGGCGTGGGAGCAGTGGGGAGCTGCTCACTGTGACCCGGCGCGCGGGAGCAGTGATGGTTGGTGGTACGACCAAGATCACCAGTCGCTCGGCGACTTCTTGAGCCTTGTGATTGACGCCTTTGCTGACCCTGACCGACTGGTGCCGCTGCGCTTTCAGATGATGTACGCCATCTCCGCCATGCGGAGCCGTGACTTCGTCGAGCCTCGGATCATCATGGGTACAGCTGGCCTGGAACACCTCATGTGGGAGAGCCTTGTCCTCAACGGCGTTCTGGCCAAGCAGCAGTACAAACAGCGCCCGGCGCATGAGTTGCTACGCAAGGTGCTGCTGAGTGCCCAAATCCCTGTCGACATCAACCCTCATCTCCTGCCGGCGGCCGCACAGTACGCCGCGGATGTAAAGAGGGATGAGAACAAGGACATCGACGGGGCTGACATCGTGACCTGGGTCAGGAATCGACTGGTGCATCCGCAAGAATCGCAGGAGCCGGTTTACCGATTGGATGGCTTGACGAGGGATGCGTGGCTTCTCGCTCGCCATTACCTAGTGCTGCTGATTCTGAACTCGCTGAGATATAACGGCAGTTATAGGGACCTCACGCGCATCCGCGGCTGGGTGGGCGACGTGGCTGAGGTGCCCTGGGCCTGATCAGCCTGATATCGGCGTTCGCGTAAGGCGCTCCGTGCGGCGAGATAGCCGGGAGGCGTTGGGGGCTCGGCTTGCGCAGGTAGTCTGCCAGGCCGATTGAGGCTTGCCCGACGTTTGTGGCGAGTTCGTCAGTTCTGCTGGAACTCATCGCGAAGGGCTTCGTGGTCCTCCGGGGACATCACCAGCATCAGCGACCTTCCCAATGAGTCGGTCCAGCGGAAGAGGGCGTCGTTGAAGAAGGTGCGTGAGTGGCGATTCTCGCGGAGAGAGGGGACGTTGAGCCGGTGCTCGGCTTCTGCGTAGGCAGCGTCGATCGTGCGCCGGTGCTGGCTGAGGTTCACCCATCGGCGAGGCGCCCGTCGTGCTCGCCAAGCAGGGTCGGCCACCATGCCGAGCATGGCGACGAACTCCGGGTAGGTGGCGATGTACTCCCGCTCGTCGACGCGTTGCCTGATGATGTTCTCGTAGGCGGCCTCCTTGGGAGGGAGCTGAGCAAGACGGTCGTTCCAGCGTGAGAGCAGATGGGGCTGCTTCTTGTTCAGAAGCCAGGACCGGACCATGTGCTGCGCTTCCTTTGTGGCTGCTTCCAGGGTGTCGGGGAAGCGGCGGGCGATTCGCCGATGCCGGTGTTGAGCGGTGACAAGTTCTGGCAGGTGGCCGACACAGTATTGGCGGTTGCCGTCGAGCCAGATGCCGTGCCGATGGCAGAGCTGGAGGTCGGCGGGGCGATGCGCGAGGACTGGTCCGGTGATTCCACGGCGGTGCATGCAGTGTGAGCACGCGACGTAGAGACGCCGCCGGTAGCGGATCACCTCGCCTTGGGTACGCGCCTCAATCCGGGAGATCGCTGGCAGCAGCATCCGAAGGGTCTCGGGAGCGAGACCCGTTAGGAGTGCCAGCCGCGGCAGAACCATCGGAGTCCAGCGCCACAACGTGTCCGTCCGCCTGCCGATCAGCGCGTTCTTGAACGGCGTCAGGGTTTTTGCCAGTTGGCCCGACGTCACGTGGTTGGCGGCGGCGAGGCGGTGCAAATACCAGCCGAAGACCTCCCCGTGGACAGGCGGCAGAGGAAGTGGCAGGAGCCGGACCGGGGCTTCCCAGGGTTCCATCACTCAGGCGGCCTTCGGCCTGCGGGCGTACTTGGCGCGGGGGCGATCGGGCCGGGACTTCTGGACGGCGTGGTCGAGCTCGATCTCGTCGAGCATGCGCTTGGTGATCTGTTCTGTTCCGGTGTCGATGGCGTCGACCGCGGCTTCTCGGATGAGCTGGGAAAGACTGCCGATCAGCCCGCCGGTGCGCTCGTGGAGGTAATCGGTCATGGCGGCCAAGGTGCCAGGACGATGGGCGTGTAGTCGTAGGGAGTCCTCCATGGTCACCACCAGGGCCTGCCAGCTCTCCTTGTCCGCGCGGTTATTGTGGCCGAAGGGCCGGGAGGGAATGACCGTGTAACGGCCGGCGATCTGCTGTCCGCGAGTGCCCTGGAACAGGCTGCTGATCTCGACGTCAAGACCAGCAAGCACGAACGTGGCCGCAATCCGTTCCGAGAGGTACTTCAGCTGATCGGATGCCTCGGCACCGTTGCGGGTGGTCAGGTCGAGGTTGTGGATCTCGTCGACCAGGACGAGCGTGGTGCCGAGCTTGCCGAGCAGGTCACAGACGGCGTTGGTGATCTGGACCTGGCTCATGCGGTGCTCCAGCGGGACGCCAAGAAATCGGGCGAACTCGCCCGCGAGCATCTTCGGGGTAGCCGCCGGGGGAACGGTGACGAAGACGACCGGCAGTCCGCCGACGGCGGCGGGGTTGCGCCGCCGGGTGATCTGTTCGACGTTCTTGCCCAGCTGGGTGATTGCTGTGGTCTTGCCAGTGCCGGCCGAGCCGGACACGATCAGGCCGCGACGGGCGGAGACTTGGTGCCGGTTGAGCACGATGCGTTTGCGGCCCGTGGTGACGACGCCGCGGATCGTGGGGGTGTTCACGATGACGGATCGTGTGTGGTAGTCGATCCGGGCTTCCCTATAGGACTCCAGCTCGTCCTCGTCCAGGACGGTGCCGGACGGGAGCGACAGCGGGGGATCAGGGTTCTCGTCGACGAACGCCCGCCAGCCTTCCTTCGTGGTCAGTGACATCTGCGGATTGGCGATGTCCTGTGGCGGGGCCTCGCTCACAGGCGGCTCCCGTCGGTGAAGGCGTCGAAGACGCCGAAGGGAATGACGTTCGCTGGCTGGGCCAGGACGGTGGTCTCGTCCTCGGCGTCTTCCGGAGCCGGTGTCGGCGGCAGCGCAGGGACGGGCCGAGCGGGCTCCAGAGCGGCGCGGGTGCGGGCCGCAATTCGGCGGTCCGGGCCGCTTTCCGCCCGCGTCAGCAACTGGTCGACTGCGGCGGCCACAGCAGCTTGGTTGGTGTCGTCCTTGCCCCGCATCGTCAGCAGATCCCGGGCCCGGCGCCAGGTGAAGTCAGCGAACGGTGCGGAGACCAGGTGCCGGTGCGTCCACGGAACAGTGATCCACTCTCCGGTGCGCGCGTCGCGTACCCAGATCTGGGACAGGTCGTAGGGGTCGTAGTGGACCTCCCAGAGACCGCCCTTGGCAGTCACTCCCGAGGAGCGGCGCCGCAGCGGGTTCAGCCCGGGGCAGTTGTAGGTGCGGTGGTCGACGCGGATTCCGTAGTCGTTGACCGAACGCCAGAGCGCCGGCAGCAGTTCCAAGTAGTCGGGGCCGCTCAGTGGCATGGGCAGGTAGCCGGTACGGGAGACCAGCAGGGCGTATGCGTCGTTGGGAGACATCGGCCGGCCCGGCAGGAACGGGCTCCGCAGTCCTTCGTGTGGCCGCTGCTGCCAGCAGGCCACGATCCATTCCTGCAACAGGTCGTCCAGTTCCGCGAGCGTCCAGATGGCCTCGACCTCGGCCCCTCGGCGGGTCGTGTTCGAACCGGTGTAGCCGGGGATGTGCTGGCAGAACAGTGTGTTGATCGAGGAAAACGTCCGCTCGACGATTCCCTTGTCGGTCGGGGTCGCAGGGCGGGATGGCTGGACGGAGACGCCCAGTGTCCGACAGGCGGTCAGGAAGGTGTTGGAGACGAACACCTTCCCGTGATCGATGCCGATGGTCTCTGGCACGATCACCGGCTTGGCGGCCGCTTGCTCTAGGCGTGCGTCGATCTCCAACAGCCTCCGGTGGGGGATCAGCGTCGTCGACATCGCCAGCGCTTCCGACCAGCCGGGCCTCAGCGGCTCCGGGACCAGCATCTTGGCCAGCAGCAGGGCGGCGTCCACGGCCTTGGTGCCTGCTGGTCGCAGCACCGCAGCGCAAATCGTCCTGGTTGCCACGTCGACGGCGATCGTAAGTTCGGGGCGTCCGCTCACCCCGTCCTCCAGGACCACCAGCACGTCCAGCGGTGTCGTGTCGATCTGCACCATCTCGCCGGGACGGCAGGCCGAGGAAGGGGTGAACGCTCCTTGCGGACGGCGAGCCGCTGACCTGCGGGACGTGGCCTCGCCGAAGGCATGGGTGCCCTCGCTCATCGTCTCGGCGAGTCGGTAGAACGCCGACTTCGACGGCATCGCCACCGTTCCCGGGCCGTGCCGCTCAGCCAGCAGCGCCTCCACCCGTCGGCGCAGTCGGCCGCGGGTGCCGGTGGACTCGTTCGTTGTCGAAGCGAGGATCTCCGCGATGGCGGAAACCACCCGGTTATCAGCCCGCCCCGTCGGCGAGGACACCCGAGTTTTGCGGTGATCGACCAGCCCCCACAGACCCTGCTCGCGGTAGCGCCTGCGCATTCGCTGAACGGTTCCCGCACTCGCCTGCCAGCCTATAGCCCGCAGTTCCGCGGCCTTGGTCGCCACACGCTCTTCCACTGTGTGGCTGGCCGGGTCGTATTCAGGACGAGGCGGAGTCGTGGGGTCAGCATCCAGAGGCTTGCCGAATTCCACCTCGGTCACATGCCGTTCCCAGGCCGTCGCCTTCTCCGCTTCCCGCTCCGGCACCGTATCCAGCAGTGCGAACGGCGGCATGAGGACCCGCTCGGCACCCTGGCCGATGAGCTCAAAGCCTTCCGAGGCCAGCAGATGCGACAACAACTCCAGGCTCGCATACCCGGCTTCGTCGAGGAGCCGCACCGTGGTCCCGGACAGGCCGACGACCGTGTGCAGCCGGTCGTCCAGACGCACCCGATCCCCGACCCGCAACGCCGTCCGTGGCCCAGGGCGCCCGCTCACCGGGTCTCCGCCGACGACACCAGCGTGGCATCCGACAGGGGCCGTGACAGATCCGCGGTCAGCCGTCCCAGCCAGAGCAGATGGAACACCGCCGGCAACACCGCGATCGGATCACCGAGCAACGCGGCCTGCGTCACCAGCGGCGACGGCCCCGAGAACAGTGCCACCAACCGGGCCACGAGCCCCTCGTCAGCTCCGTGCCGCGGATGCCGGTATCCCGCCAGCCAGCGAACGTTCACCATCCGCACCGGATCCACCTCGCCGACCATCCGGTAGCCCCACCCCACCGCCTCACAGGCTGTGCGCGTCGACGTGAACTTGGCTGCCGACCGTGCGTCGATTCGGTCCAACGGCCGACAGTCCACCATCAGACCCCGCCCGTCCTCGAACCGAGCGAAGTAGTCCGGAGCATGCGAGATTCGCTTGCCCCGCTCGTCCTTCCAGAACAGCCACAGAGGCTGCGACAGCAACCCCGTCACATCCGGCGTGAAGTCGAGCAGTATTGCGTGATCCCGCTCCAGCCAGGACTCGAACCCCACGTGCGTACTGGTCGTTGCGGCCCAATACAAGCCGGGGAAGTTCCGCTGCCCCCGGTACGACGGGAACCCACGCACTGGGAGCCCCGCCTCGAACTCCACTGAGGCCGCATCAGCCAACGGCCGCCGATGCTCACCTTCGTCATCCCGCCACCCGACCTCGAAACCGTCCACTCGCGACGGTGTTACCCCTTCCAGCACACGAAGCCCCATGACGGCCACTGTGCAGTTCCACAGGGACTGAGAGGACCGAATGGGACCAAACCCCTCCTCCGAGTGAACATCAGGAGCACGACGGCCAGCACTGAGGTGTGGCATTGAGGCCGTCGGCGTAAGGGAGCGCGAAGGTCAGTTGGCGATTTGGTCCCGTCGAAGTTCGGCGGGTAGAGCCCCGACGACCCATTGGCAGGTTTCCATCTCTGCGTTCGCGGAGGTCCTTGATCGTCTCGCCAGCCTCGGCCTTGGTGATGGTGAGAAGCGCCTCGGGCTTGCTTCTCTTGCTGACCAAAGCCACGGTATGGATCACGGGATCGGGAGTCGTCTCGGCAGAATGAGAGCGTTGCCATCCCCGGCAATCGCGATGGGCCGTGGCCGGACGCTCCCTTGGCCTTCACCAGTCGCGGCCGTCCGGAGGGAGCTCGTCTGTCACGTCCTGTATACGGTGCAGGGCAGAGTCCGCGAGGTCGCGGTAGAACTGTTCCTCGACGCTACCGCTGGTGCATCCGTCAGCCAGCTCACTGGCCTTTGTGTGTTGCTCGACATCATCAGGGTAGGGCTGGCCGGGTGTCCCCCAGCGCGTTCCGCCGATCCCGGCGCCGTACAGAGCGCCCCTGACGCTTTTTAGGCTGTCCTCTCCGTGGCGGTCCGCGGCACGCAGACAGCGGCGAACGAACTCGACGTCCCAGACGAGCGTCCGCTGGGCCTTGGACAGCATCGCCGCGACGACCTTGATCTTCACGGGGTCGCTGTCGTCCAGATACTCGTCGATCACGTCAGTGACCCGGGCGTCGTAGGGCCCGGCTACAAGCTTGAAGAGGTAGGCCCCCAGGAAGCGCTTGCGGGCGGATTCTGGATCGGCGGCGATCCAGTCGCGGATCTGACGCAGCAGGTCCGGGAAGTCGTCGTGATCGCGGAACGGTGGTGTCACATGCCAGCGGAAAGGCAGGGGGGAGTGCCCACTCGTCTCTCGGTATGGCACGGACTCCAGTCTGGCTTCGAGCAGTTCAACGACGGCAAGGGGTTCGGTGCGGGTGAGTTCTGCGAGGAACCGGCCGATCTCGTAGCCGTCGATGGACGGTGCGGCAGCCAGGGCGGCTAGGAAGGCCCCCTGATGTTCCTTGGAGAGATCCGACCAGGACAGCTCGCTAAATGGGGGACCTGCTATGGCCAGGGCGAACGCCTCGAAGTCCGCTGTCTCTGCGGCGAGCGATACGGTGAGCAGTTCAACGGCCAGATCCTTGTGCTGCGCGGCGATGGCATGCACGGCGCCGAGAGCGGCCCTGCGCACGACGCTGTCCCCGTGGGCGGTGAGTTCCCGCAGTAGGTCCCCCTCGCCATCTAGCAGATCGCCGCGCCCGCGCTGGATGCCAAAGGCGTACGCCACTTCCCGGGTGAGGGCGGTGTTCTGGTATTCCATGAGCGTCCGGCCCCAGTGGATCGCTTGGACGCCAGCAGCATGCCCCATCGCAGCGAGGGCGACCGACACCAGCGACGCCAGCGAACCCTCGGGCGCAGCCTTGGCCTGCTCGCAGATGGCTTCGCCGACGGACGGGCGGTGGGTGACCAGCGTCCAGATGAATGGCCGAGCAAGTCCGTTATCCGTGCCGAACACCCTCTCGTTCTCGCTGAGCAACGCATCGACGTGCGCGGCGATCCCGTTGTCTGCCCAGTCAGCGAAAGCGGCCATCACGTCGCTGAACAGAGCGTCTTGTGCCGCACGCCAATCCGAGACGCCGGAGTGCAAAGCCGGGTCGGCCGGGCCGCCGTGCAGCGCTCGGGCTAGCTCGTTGTCCGGTGAGGTGGGAATCGCGCTCAACAGATCCTCAGCGGGGCGGCGAAGGCCGTCGGGGCCATACTTCGCAAGCCAGCGCAGCTCGGTGCGCACGGCGACCAGAATCGCCGGTGACAGGGTGTGCTCGACGATGTAGCGGTGCAGCCGATCGACGGTGCTTGCGAGGTGCGGGATCCACATCTGGCGCATGGTGTCCGTCACCGTCAGGCCAAAATTGCCATGTGGCAGGCTGAGTGCATTGCCGATCAGAGAACGAGCCTCCGAGGCTCGTTCGAGCTGCGGGTGTCCCAGCTCCTCGAACGCCAGGTCCAGTGCCGCGCCACGCATGTCCAGGACTTCCGGGGCGGGGGGCAGCGCGTAAGGGCGGAAGCTAAGGGTCCAAGTGGTGGGCGTCCACACCTCGTCATGACCCTCGGTGGCCAACAGCGGGGCGAGCACGCTCAGTGGCTGGTGGACGGACGGAGTGGCAGGTGCGCGGCTCAGCCAGCGCTCGACCTGGCAGATGAGTATTTGCTGGTACTTGGTTGGTCCCCAGCGGGTGTACTCGGCCAGTTCCGTCAGAATTCGCAGGGGATGGGAAGGGTGTTGAGGCAAGCCGCGTTGGTCGTCGCGCCCTAGGTTCCACAGGAGGGTGGCCGCCTGTGTAGTGAACTCCAAATGATGGGCGATGGCTTGGAGGACAGGGGCCAAGGCGCGGCGTACTTCTGTGTCAGTCCACGTGTGAGTAAATCCGAGCCCTACGTCTGTCGTGACAGGGTCACACGGGTTGTCCACGGCCCACGTGGCTAGGTTGAGGGCGCGTCGTGGCTGGAAGAAGGCGATCTTCGCCACGATCTCCAGCAGGCTTACCCGCGCCCGCGCGTCTGCGGCGCGGAACGCTGCAGCGATCTGCTCCCATAGGGGCTCGATCAGGCCGCCGGTGGCGGTGCCCTGTTGCTGCTGTTGCCAGTCCACACGGCCGGTGTTCACCACCAGGTTGGCTAGCGCGCTGCCCTGTCCGGCTTCCATGGCTCTGGCGAGGTAGCCCGTGGGGAGGCCTGTGCCTGAGTGCCGCGCCGCTTTGACGAGCAGGGCATCGCCCAACAGGTCCGGAACCAAGCGCACCGCGGTGCCGTGGCTCAGCACGACCCCGGCCTCCTCAAGGGTCGCCAGATGCTGCGTGCAGAGGTCGAACGGCAAGCCGGTAAGGGCTTCCAATGACACGCGGACCTCCGGTTCCGCGAGACGCACAGGCTGGAACGACGCGAGCGCGGAAAGCAGTTCCTGAGGTACCTGGCCGGATACCGGATCAGCGGTCAGAGCCTCGGCAAGCCGGTCCGTGAGTTCTAGATGCAGTTGCTCGCCACCCTCGAATCTTTGCGGATCCAGTGCGCCAGCGTTGATCAGCGCCGCGCCGGTGACGATCAGCAGCGGGCAATCCCGTGCCGCTGCAGCGAGCCTCGGTGCGTGGCGCTGTACCGCTTCGTCCAGAATCTCGCTGGCCAGGGACAGGGCGTCGTCGAACTCCAGGCCCCCAATCTCGACCACAGTGGCCTCGCTCACGTGTAGGCCGGCCCTAGCCAGCGCGCGGCGGGCGTGGGTCATGCCGTAGGGCCGCAGGGAGAGCAGCACGTTGGCAGAGGCGTTGACGCTGCGGACCCCGGAGACGATCTTTTCCAGAGGGAGGGTGGCGTCGTGTGCGTCGTCCACGATTACCAGCAGCGTGCCTGTGCTCGGCAGTTCCCTGAACGCGCCCGGGCCGATGGCGGAGTCGGGGCCGAGCACCCGTACCTCGACGGCGGGCTCTGCGTCGGGCAGCGCTTCGCACAGAGCCGTCACGATCTTCGTTTTCCCGACTCCGCCCCGGCCGACGAGAAGCGCTACGCGTCCCTGTTCGTTCCGGGCGAACGGTACGAGGCCGACCATCGTCTGCGTACGTCCGACCAGTTGCCAACGGTGCGTGTAGACGGAGCCCTTATTCACCTGACGGAGGTAGTCGTCGGGTTTCATCCAGGGATCCGGCTCCGCGATCCCGTGTACCAGTGTGTTGATGTACATGTAACCGGTGTTGGCGATTCCGCCCCCGGCGGCAGTCGCTTGCCCGGTGTGGGACAGGCGTACCGGGGCTTGAGGGGTGTGGCCAGATCCCGGAGCCGGGCCGCGGTAGCCGGTCACGGCCGTGCCTTCGCTCGTGGCGTGGGCGTCGCCGGTGTCCGTCACGGTTACGGATGGCTCGGGCGCCTCGTCCCGCGCTTTGTCTGAGGGTGCTTTCGCCATGGGCGCGCGGGTCCTAGTTCGAGTAGTCGATGCCAGAGACGGAGTTCTTGCCGCTGGCCTCTCCCGTACGTTCGGCTGTGGCCGCGCCACGCCCCCGGCCGCCCGGCCGTCTGATGCCGGTGACGCCGCCGCCAGTGGCCTTCCCAGTCCGGCTAACCCTGTCTGCGGGGCCGGCCGGGGACGGGTGCTGGAACAGGGCCCAAACCAGGGCCACAATGCCGACGGCGGCTTGGATGGAGGCACCGGCCAGCGCTCCTGCGCCGGGGCTGTTCAGCAGCCAAAGCAACGGCGTGGAAACGATCCCCAGCACTGCTAGCACGATGACTGTGATCTTTCGACCCTGCGTCATGCCGGTCCTCCCAGTGTGCTGCCAGGACGGCGATCCGCCCATCCGTGCGATCTCGCCACATCTTCGTCTGTCCTAAGGAACGCGCTCTGTATCCGCTGTGGTTCCTCGGATCCTCACACGGCATGAGCATCGCCCACGGTGCCGCACAGTGACGGGGGACCTTCCTCGGGCACGTCAAGCGTTACCGGCCCAGCTGCCTGCACTCCCGACAGGGGGATGACCTGGGCTAAACGGGATCCGTCGCTAGCTGGCCAATGCTGCATTTTTGGTGGGACTCGATCACAATGCCGATCAGATCCAGAGGGACTGCTCACCTTTGCTGGGAACGGACAGCGGCGGCCCGCCCGGGTGAACGCCCCGCACCGCGCGGCACACTTTTGCAAGCAGGTGCTTGCAATTGTTAGCAAGGGTGGGGCATGGTGGAGACATGGCATCGCTCAACGTCGGCAATCTCGGTGAGTATCTGCGCGAGCAGCGGCGCAACGCCCAGCTGTCGCTGCGGCAGCTCGCCGACGCCGCCGGAGTGTCCAATCCGTACCTGAGCCAGATCGAGCGCGGGCTGCGCAAGCCCAGCGCGGAGGTGCTCCAGCAGGTCGCCAAGGCGCTGCGCATCTCCGCCGAGACGCTCTACGTCCGCGCCGGCATCCTCGACGCCGAACGGGACGGGGAGGAGCGCCTCAGGGAAGGCGCGACGCACGCCGTCATCCTCGCCGACCCCTCGCTGAACGAGCGGCAGAAGCAGGCGCTGCTCCAGATCTACGAGTCCTTCCGCAAGGAGAACGGATTCGGGACCGGCGAGCCGGAGAAGGCGGCCGGCGAGGCGGGGGACGCGGAGGAGGACACGCGGGACCGGTCCGGTGAGGCCGGCGTACCGCACGACGCCGCAGGCCCGAGCGGCACCGCCGTACGCGGTGACCGGGAGGGCGGCGGAAGTGATGCCGGTCCGCGGCGGGCGGCCGGATAGGCGGGACCTCCACAAGTCAGCCCACGGCCGCACACCGCGGACACAAGACCCTCAGCCGAACGCGAATCCGGGAGGAACACCACCATGGCCATCAGCGACGACCTGCGCAAGACCTTCAGCGACCCGACTCCGTTCTACTTCGCCGCGGGTACCGCCGACCTCGCCCTCCAGCAGGCCAGGAAGGTTCCCGCGCTGGTCGAGCAGCTGCGTGCCGAGGCTCCGGCCCGCATCGAGAAGGTGCGCGGCACCGACCCGAAGGCCGTGCAGGAGCGGGCCACCGCCCGCGCCAAGGAGGCGCAGGAGAACCTGCAGACCAAGGTCAACGAGTTCATCGGCACCCTCGACGTCGACCTGAAGAAGCTCGGCGAGAACGCCCAGGACCTCGCCCTGCGCGGTGTGGGCGTCGCCGCCGAGTACGCGGTCAAGGCCCGGGAGACCTACGAGAAGGTCGCCGAGCACGGCGAGCAGGCCGTGCGGACCTGGCGCGGCGAGGCCGCCGAGGAGATCGAGGACCTGGCCATCGCCGTCGAGGGCAGCCCCGCCCCCGCCCCCGCGCCGGCCCCGGTCACCGATCCCCGTCCGGTCGAGGCGCAGTCGGGGGAGAGCGCCGCGGCGAAGAAGCCCGTGGCGAAGAAGTCCCCGGCCGCCCGCCGGACCGCTCCGGCGAAGAAGACGCCGCCGGCCAAGTGAGGCACGACGGCAGGACGTACGACGGGCCGGGCACCCTGGGGGTGCCCGGCCCGTTGTACGGGTAGCGTGGCTGTACAGGCGAGCCGAATCTGGTGGTGGACGTTGTGCTGATGCAGGGCTTCGACTCATTCATGGGGCTGCTCTACCTCGCCATCATGGTGCTGGCGGTGGTGGCGTTCGTGATGGCCGTCTTCTTCCGCGACGACGCCTACCGCGCCGCGGACAAGCAGAACAAGATCTTCTGGCTGATCATCCTCGGCATCGCCGTGGTGGTGAACCTCGTGGTGCCGATCCTGTTCCTGCAGATCGCGGGGCTCATCGCGTCGATCGTGTTCTTCGTGGACGTCCGCCCGGCCCTGCAGCGGGTCTCCGGGCGCCGCCGGGGCGGCGGTTCCAGCAGCGACGGCCCGTACGGCCCGTACAACGGCGGCCGCTGAGGCGCTGCCCTCCGGGCCCCCGCACCCTCCTAGAGGGCGCTGTCCAGCAGGACCACGGCCACGTCGTCCGTCAGCTCGCCGCCGTTGAGATCGCGGACCTCGCTCACGGCGGTGCGCAGCAGTTCCTCGCCGCGCAGCCCCGCCGCCAGCTGGCGGGTGATCATGTCCACCATGCCGTCCTGGCCGAGCCGGTCCCCGTCGGTGCCGACCCGGCCCTCGATCAGGCCGTCGGTGTAGAGCATCAGGCTCCACTCGGCGCCCAGCTCCACCTGGGTCCGCGGCCAGCGCGCGCCGGGCAGCAGACCGAGGGCGGGGCCGTTGTCGTCGTACGGCAGCAGGTGCGGGACCCGGCCGGGGGCGGCGAGCAGCGGGGAGGGGTGGCCCGCCAGGCACAGTCCGGCGCTGCGGCCGTCCGGGGCGATGTCCACCGTGCACAGCGTCGCGAAGATCTCCTCGTCCGAGCGCTCGTGCTCCAGCACCTCCTGGAGCGTGCCCAGCAGCTCGTCGCCGCTCAGCCCGGCCAGCGTCAGCGCGCGCCAGGCGATGCGCAGCTCCACGCCGAGCGCGGCCTCGTCCGGGCCGTGCCCGCACACGTCGCCGATCATCGCGTGCACGGTGCCGTCCGGGGTGCGGACGGCGTCGTAGAAGTCGCCGCCGAGCAGGGCGCGCGAGCGGCCCGGCCGGTAGCGGGCGGCGAACCGCAGCGCCGAGTCCCCCAGCAGCGGCGTGGGCAGCAGGCCGCGCTCCAGGCGCCGGTTCTCCTGTGCGCGCAGCCGGCCCTCGGCCAGGCGCCGCTCGGCGGTGTCGGACCGCTTGCGCTCCACGGCGTAGCGGATGGCGCGGCTGAGCAGACGGCCGTCCAGCTCGTCGCGGAACAGATAGTCCTGGGCGCCCACGCGCACGGCCTCGGCGCCGCGCTCGGCGTCCTCGGAGGCGGTCAGCGCGAGCACGGCGTGCCGGGGCGCGAGCGCGAGCACGTGCCGCAGCACGGCCAGCTCGTCGGCGTCGTCGCCGTCGGCGCGGCCGGGGGCCGGGAGCGCGAGGTCGAGCAGGATGCAGTGCACGTCGTCGGTGAGCAGCCGCTCGGCCTCGGTGAGGTTGCGGGCGGTGCGCACGCGGATGGGCTTGCCGGAGGCGTCCAGCAGCTCGGGCACGAAGGCGCCCGCCGGGTCGTCCTCGATCAGCAGCAGGGTGAGCGGGGCGCTGACGGCGCCGTGGACCGTGGCGGCTCGCTGAACCTCTTCCTTGAGGGGGCCGCCGGCAGCGGTGGCAGTCTGCGCCTGACCACTCTCCACGGCCGGGATCGCTCTCTGCCGCGGTATGGGTGCGGGCATCGTCCTGGGTTCCTTCCCTCCCCCCGAGGGCACGGCGGGCTCGAGGGACCTCGACCCACCGTCCGGGACCCTAGCGGTACAGGCCGCCCGGACGGAATGGTGTGAGCCACGTCGCTCCTGCTCAGGCCACTGTCATATGCCGCGATCCGTACCTCAGTTGGACAGGTCGGCGGGGGAGCGGGGATGACGAAGCTCACGTACGGGCCGCGGGCGGGCGGGGGTTGGCCGTGCGGTGGGTCACACGGGCCGCGCGGCCACGTGCGGCCGCCGGAACGCGTGCCGGAACGCGTGCCGGAAGGGGGCGCCCGGAGTGGGTGCCGTCACATGACGCCGGTCACGCGTCCGGCCGCCCGGTGCGAAGGGGCCGCGCCTCCGGCCGCCCGGCACGACGGATCCGCGCCCCCGGCCTCGGTGAGCCAGGTGCGTCCGGTCACGCGTCCGGGCGTACGACGCCCAGGATCGGCATCGAGCCCGCGCCCGCGACCGTCACCGTGCGTCCGGGGCGCGGGGCATGGATGATCTTGCCGTCGCCGATGTACATCGCCACGTGGGTGGCGTCGGCGAAGTAGATGACGAGGTCGCCGGGGCGCATGTCCGCGACGGGGACGTGCGTGAGCTGCTTCCACTGCTCCTGCGAGGTGCGCGGGATCGGGTGGCCGGCCTTCGCCCAGGCCTGCGAGGTCAGGCCGGAGCAGTCGAAGGAGTCGGGGCCCTCGGCGCCCCAGACGTAGGGCTTGCCGAGCTGGGCGGTGGCGAACGCGACCGCCTCGCCGCCCTGGGTGGAGGCCTTGCCGGTGGCGGTCCTGAGGACACCGCTGCCGAGCCACGCGGTCTGCGCCCGCCGGGCGGCCTGCCGCTCCAGGAACGCGAGCCGCTCCTTCTGCTTCTTCTCCAGCCGGGACTCGAGCTTCTCGGCGTCGTCGATCCGCTGCCGGATCTCCTTCCGGGCCGCCTCCTTCGCCTTGCGGTCGGCCTCCAGCTTCTCCATCTGCGCGGCGGCCTCGTCGGTGTACTGGCCCAACTGGCGCTCGGTGCGGCCCACTTCGGCGATCAGCTTCTTGGTGGCCCGCTGGCCGTTCAGTACCGTGCCGGCCCCGTCGACGACCTGCTGGGGGTCGCCGCTGAGCAGGAACTGGGCCGTGGGGGTCAGGCCGCCGTTGCGGTACTGGGCCCGCGCGGACGCCCCGGCCTGGTCCTTCAGCTTCGCCAGCCGCCGCTGGACCTCGGCGGTCCGCTTCGCCAGGTCGGCGAGCTGCGCGGACTGCGCCTTCGTCCGCTCCTCGGCCGCGTTGTACGCGTCGGTGGCGACGGCCGCGTCGTGGTAGAGCCCGTCGAGCCGCGCGCGGACCCGCTCAAGGTCCTTGTCGGGCAGGGGAGTCGGCAGGGAGCCGGGGGCTCCGGGAGTGGCGCCGGGTGCCGCGCCCGGTGCCGTGCTCGTGGCCGGCGTGGGGTCCGGGACGCGGCTCGCGTTCGCGAACGCCGTACCGGGTGCCGCGAGAACGGTGACCGCGCAGACCACGGTCACGGCGGTGGCGAGCAGGCCGCGCTTGCCCATTCCCATTCCTCTGCCCCCAGATTGATCAACCGTCAGTAACACGCGGGTGTCCGGGGGATCCTGTCACGAACGTGCACAGAACGACAGAGGTCGTGACAAGTCGGATGTACGTGCCGCTCGGCGTACTCGGCGACCTGCCGCTCCCTCACCGCACTTCCCCCTCGCCCCGCCGGTTACGACGATCTCCCGCCGATGTGACGAACGACGCACGGAGATCGTTCCCCGCAGGCGGGAGGCCGTTCGGGGGCCATCCGGGGTTCGCCCGGGGGTCGTTCAGGGGCGGCGGAGGCAGGGGCGGGGCCGTGCGGGGGCGTTCCGGAGTGCGTCCGGAGGCGGACCGTCCGGGGGTCGTGCGGACGGGCGCTCAGCGGGCGCCGGGCGCCAACGCCTCCCACGCCAGGGTGATTTCGCCCTGCCGCCAGCGGGACGGCCCGTCGGTCACCGGCCAGTCGGCCCGCAGGTCCCGCACCGTACGGATCCAGCGCTGGCGTGCGCCGTAGGAGGCGTACGGCGCGGCGGCCGCCCAGGCGCGGTCGAAGTCGCGCAGGAAGGCGTGCACGGGCTCACCCGGCACATTGCGGTGGATGAGCGCCTTCGGCAGGCGTTCGGCCAGGTCGGAGGGGCGCTCCAGCGAGCCCAGCCGGGTCGCGAAGGTCACCGTGCGCGGCCCCTCGGGGCCGAGCGTCACCCACACGTGCCGCCGCCCGATCTCGTCGCACGTCCCCTCGACCAGCAGTCCGCCGCGCGAGCCGTCGCCGGCCGGGGCGAGCCGTGCGCACAGCCGCTCCCACACCGCGGCGACCTGGTCCTCGTCGTACTGGCGCAGCACGTTCGCCGCCCGGATGAGCGCCGGGCGGCCGGGTACGGGGACCTCGAAGCCGCCGTGCCGGAAGGTCAGGCCCTCGCGCTCGTACGGCCGGGCCGCCGCGACGCGCTCCGGCTCGATCTCCACGCCGACCACGCGCGCGCGGGGAGCCACCGTGCGCAGCCGGACGAGCAGTTCGACGGCGGTCCAGGGCGCGGCGCCGTACCCGAGGTCCACGGCCACCGGGTCGGCGGCGCGCCGCAGTTCGGCGCCGTGCGTGGCGGCGATCCAGCGGTCCATGCGGCGGAGCCGGTTGGGGTTGGTGGTGCCGCGCGTCACCGTTCCCACCACGGGGGCCCGGCCGGCCGATCGGGGCCGGGAGCCGGGGAGGGGTGTCGGGCGGGCTGTCATGCCTCCGAGGGTAAGCGGGAGCACGGGGGTCCCCGCCCCCGCGCCGCCCGGCCCCACGTCCCCTCTGCGCTGCCCTGCCTCCCGCGCGCGCTCCCCGGCCACCCCTGGCCACTCCGGCCCCACGCGCAGGTGGCTCGAACGGTTGAGCGAGGCAAGGTCATGATTCGGTAAAGCCGCTTGATCGGGAAATGGCAGGGCACCCGTTCGCTGTTGCACTCCCATGGAGGGCCCGGACGACCCTCCGGCAGGCATGCCCGCAGCGAGGAGGAACGCCACGTGAGCCAGTACGTCAGCAGGCTCGGGCGTCGCTCCCCCGCGGCCCCCGCCCGGCTCCGGCTGCTCCGCAGGCCCCGCCGGGTCGCGATGCTCTCCGTGCACACCTCGCCGCTCCACCAGCCGGGCACCGGCGACGCGGGCGGCATGAACGTCTACATCGTGGAGCTGGCCCAGCGGCTGGCCGCGATCAACATCGAGGTCGAGATCTTCACCCGGGCCACGGCCGGCGACCTGCCGCCCACGGTCCAGCTCGCCCCGGGCGTCCTCGTCCGGCACGTCGACGCCGGGCCGTACGAGGGGCTGGCCAAGGAGGACCTGCCCGCCCAGCTGTGCGCCTTCACGCACGGCGTGATGCAGGCCTGGGCCGGTCACCGCCCCGGCTACTACGACCTCGTCCACTCGCACTACTGGCTCTCCGGCCACGTCGGCTGGCTCGCCGCCCAGCGCTGGGGCGTGCCCCTGGTGCACGCCATGCACACCATGGCCAAGGTCAAGAACGCCAGCCTGGCCGACGGCGACACCCCCGAGCCCGCCGCCCGCGTCATCGGCGAGACCCAGATCGTCGCCGCCGCCGACCGGCTCATCGCCAACACCGCCGAGGAGGCCGGCGAACTGGTGCACCACTACACGGCCGACCCCGCCCGGGTCGCCGTGGTCCATCCCGGGGTGAACCTCGACCGCTTCCGTCCCTTCCCGCACGGCCCCGCCCCGGAGACGGAGGGCGCCTCGACGGACGCCCGCGCCGCCGCCCGCGCCCGCCTCGGACTGCCGAAGGACGCCCTGATCCCGCTCTTCGCGGGCCGCATACAGCCCCTGAAGGCCCCGGACATCCTGCTGCGGGCGATCGCCGTCCTGCTGGAGGAGCGTCCCGAGCTGCGCTCCCGGATCGTCGTACCGGTCGTCGGAGGCCCGAGCGGCAGCGGCCTCGCCAAGCCGGAGGGGCTCCAGAAGCTCGCCGCGCGGCTCGGCATCGCCGACGTCGTACGGTTCCGGCCGCCGGTCGGCCAGGAGCAGCTCGCCGACTGGTTCCGGGCCGCCTCGGTGCTGGTCATGCCCTCCTACAGCGAGTCCTTCGGGCTGGTCGCGATAGAGGCCCAGGCGGCCGGCACCCCGGTGCTCGCCGCCTCGGTCGGCGGGCTGCCGGTGGCCGTGCGCGACGGCGTCACCGGCTACCTCGTCGACGGTCACGACCCGGCCGACTACGCGCGCGTGCTGCGCCGCTTCGCCGACGATCCCACCCTCGCGACGACCATGGGCGCGGCCGCCGCCCGGCACGCGCGGTCCTTCGGCTGGGACACCTCGGCGGCCGCGACCGCCGACGTCTACACGGCCGCGACCCAGGCCCACCGCCGTCGCGTACGCTCCCAGCATGGGTGATGCGGAGAAGACCGCGCAGGTCGTCGAGGGCGCGCTGAACGACGCCGGACTGGAGTGGGAGAGCCCGGAGAGCGGCAACTACGTCGTCAGGCTCCCCGGCACCCAGAAGCTCTCCACGACCGTCTCGTTCCTCGTGGGCCGCCACACCCTCTCCCTCAACGCCTTCGTCGTCCGCCACCCCGACGAGAACGAGGCGGGCGTCCACCGCTGGCTGCTGGAGCGCAACCTCAAGCTGTACGGCGTCGCTTACGCCGTCGACCGGCTCGGCGACGTCTACGTCACCGCCCGCCTCCCCCTCGCCTCCGTCACCGCCGAGGAGATCGACCGTCTCCTGGGCCAGGTCCTGGAGGCCGCGGACGGCGCCTTCAACACCCTGCTGGAGATGGGCTTCGCCTCCGCGATCCGCAAGGAGCACGCGTGGCGGGTGTCCCGCGGCGAGTCCACCGCCAACCTCGACGCCTTCAGCCATCTGATCCGGCGCTCGGCGGACTGATCCGGCGCTCGGCGGACCGAGCGGGCGACCTGTGCGGTCCAGGGGGCCGAACCGCCCCTTCGGTGTGCCCTGTTAACCTGCGGCGATCCACATCTCTTACCAGACCCTTACCGGTCTCTCACCAGTGAAGAGGTCGCGCATGCGCACAGGCAGAACCGGCTCCGCGGCCGTGCTCGCGGGAGCGCTCGCCCTGGGGGCGTTCGCCGCACCGTCCGCGGAGGCGGCGGACACCGGCGTCAAGGTGTCGAACCTGGTCGTGAACGGCGGCAAGCCGATCGTGGTGGGCACCACCGCCGAGGTCACCCCGAAGTTCAGCTTCCACATCGCCACTCCGTCCGGCACCAAGGTGTCCGACGTGACCCCGTTCCCGTTCCTATACCACGACACCACGCCCGCCAAGGCGATCGACTCCGGCGGCATCTACACAGGCTTCACCGAGTGCGGGGACGGCCCGCGCGCCGCCGACTGCACCGGCGAGCTGACCGTCGACCCCCGCTACCGGCTCGACTCCACCAACGACGCGACGGCCTGGAAGGTCGCCGTCTGGATCCGGGTCTGGACCGCCGACGACAAGCTGAAGGGCGAGCAGTTCCTGACCGGCTTCGGCACCGCGCAGGTCAAGCGCGCGGCGAAGGTCACGGTCGACGCCTCGCCAGAGCCCGTCGCCAAGGGCGGGAAGCTCACCGTCACCGGCAGGATCACCCGGGCCGACTGGGCACGGCACACCTACACCGGCTTCGCCGGCAAGGCGGCCAAGCTGCAGTTCCGCAAGGCCGGTACGAGCACCTACTCCACCGTCAAGACGGTGAGCGCGGACTCCGCGGGCGCGCTCAGGACCACGGTCACCGCCGCCGCGGACGGCTACTGGCGCTGGACCTTCGGCGAGACGTCGACGACCGGCGGCGCGACCGCCGCGGGGGACTACGTCGACGTGAAGTGACCCCGGCCGTCGGGGGAGGGGCGCGGACGTGAGGCGACCGCGCTCGCCGCGAGGGGCCGGATCGACGCGAGGCGAACCCCGGCCGCCGGGGGAGGGGCGCGGACGTGAGGCGACCGCGCTCGCCGCGGGGGAGTGCTGAGATGAACCGCGGGCGGGCAGCGGCGTCAGGTGACGTGACGCCGCTGCACCCGCGGCCCGGCGCGGTAGCGCCCCGGGGGCACGCCCACCAGCCTCTTGAAGTGCCGCGTGAGATGGGCCTGGTCGCAGAACCCGGTCACGGCCGCCACCTCCCCGGGCGCCATGCCGTCCAGCAGCAGCCGGCGCGCCCGCCCGATCCTGCGTGACGTCAGGTACTGGTGCGGGGGGATGCCGTAGGCGGAGCTGAACGCCCGTACCAGGTGCGAGGGATGGGCGTTCAGCAGCCGTGCGGCCTCGTCCAGCGCGAGTCCCTCGGCGACGCGCGCGTCGAGGAGTTCGCGCAGCGAGCGCGCGAGTCGGGGATCGCGCCGGAACTCCGCCGTGTCCACCCGCCCCAGCAGATGCTCCCGCAGCCGCTCCCCGACGAGCGCGAGCCTGCTCTCGGCCTCCAGCTCCTCGCCCGGCAGCGCGAGCGCCCGGTGCAACTGCCCGACACGCGCACGGAGTACGGGGTCGCGCAGACCGGGGCCGTCGACCGCGCGCCCGATGAGGTCGTGGCTCAGCCGGGTGGCGTCGAGGTAGACGACGCGCTTGCGGAAACCGTGCTCGGTGACGGGGGAGCCGTTGTGCGGCACGTGCGGCGGCAGCAGCGAGACGGTGTCGTACGGGGTGCCGTGCTCGTGCCGGTCCAGGTCGTACCGTACGGCGCCGTCGTCGACGATCAGCAGCGTCCAGGCGTCGTGCACGTGCATCGGGTACGCGTACGCGGTGAAGCGGGCGTGGAAGACCTCCACGACACCCGGGACACGCGGGCGCCATGCGGACACTTCGGGGTGTTCGGCGGCCACGCAAAGAACGTACAAGACCCCGGCGGGCGGCGGTCGGCAGTCTCGGTGCATGAACGCACACACCCCGCGCTTCGACACCAAGATCGCCGCCCTGCTCCGCGAGGACCTCGAACCCTGGCAGCGCCTGAACGTCACCGCCTTCCTGGTCAGCGGCCTCGGCAGCCAGGTGCCCGAGGTGGTGGGGGAGCCGTACGAGGACGCGGACGGCATCTCCTACCTGCCGATGTTCCGCCAGCCGGTCCTCGTCTTCGAGGGGGCGAAGGAGACCCTGAAGGCGGCCCACACCCGGGCCCTGTCCCGGGCGCTGCCCCGCGCCGTCTTCACCGCCGACCTCTTCGCCACCGGCCACGACGAGGCCAACCGCGCGGCGGTGCGGGCCGTGCCGACGGCCGACCTCGACGTCGTGGGCCTCGCGGTGTACGGCCCGAGGAGCGGGGTGGACAAGGTGCTCAAGGGGGCGCGGATGCATCCGTGAGGCCGGGGCGGGGCGGGGCGGGGCGGAGTCGGCGCCTGTGACCCGGGCCGTAGCGGCGTCACCCCCCCAGGAGTTCAGCCCTGGGGGACCGCTCGGCCCGCGCCGACGACGGTCTCGGCGGTGTTCCCGTCACCGATGCCACCCGCGCCACCCGCGGCCGCGGAGTCGGAACCCGAGCCGGAGCTGGAGCTGGAGTCGGCCGTGGAGCCGGAGCCGGGGTCGGCCGTGGAGCCGGAGTCGGAGCCGGATGCGAAGCCGGAGTTGGAGTCGGACGCGGTGCCGGCCATGGAGCCGGAGCCGGTGCCGGACGCGGAGCCGTTTCCGGCACCCGCGGGGCTCCCCGCCGGACCCTCCTGCGGCAGCCCCCGCATGAGGACCGCGTACCCGACGCCCGCCACGGTGCCGACGGCCGCGCACAGACCCCACAGCCAGTCCGCCCCGAGGTGGTCGATGACCGTGCCGGACATGAGCGGGGCGATGAGGGCGGCCGCCGACCAGGACAGGCTGTACATGCCCTGGTAGCGCCCGCGCCCGTGCACCGGGGACAGCCGTACGACGAGCCCGGTCTGGGTCGGCGCGTTGACGATCTCGGCGAGGGTCCACACGCACACGGTCAGCGCGAAGACGCCGACCGACCCGGCGAAGGCGGTGAGCCCGAAGCCGTAACCGGCGAGGACCGAGGAGACGACGAGCAGCCTGCGCGGGTCGCGGTGCTCGATGAACCGGGTGACCGGGATCTGGAGGGCGACGATCAGGACGCCGTTGACGGCGACGGCCAGGCCGTAGTCGGCCGGGGTGAACCCGGCGCGGCCCATGGCGACCGGCAGTCCGACCGAGCCCTGCTGGAAGACGAGGGCGACGAGGAAGGACAGGCCGACGACGGCCATGTACCGGCCGTCGCGCAGCACGGTCCCGAGCCCGCCGTTGTCGCCGCCGGTGCCCTTGGCCGCCGGGGCCGGCCGCGACTCGGGCAGCTTGAGGAAGACGAGGATCGCGCAGACCAGTGTCATGCCGGCCTCGATGAGGAAGCCGGCGCGGTAGCTGAACTCCGCGATGAAGCCGGCGGCCATGGAGGAGACGGCGAAGCCGAGGTTGATCGCCCAGTAGTTCAGCGAGAAGGCCCGCACCCGGTCCTCGGGCCGGACGATGTCGGCCATCATCGCCTGCACGGCGGGCCGGGAGGCGTTGGAGGCCAGGCCGACGAGGAAGGCGACGGCGGCGATGGCGACGGGGTCGTGCACGAAGCCGAGCGCCGCGACGGCACCGGCGGTGCAGACCTGGGCGACGAGGATGGTCGGGCGCCGTCCGAGCCGGTCGGCCATCACCCCGCCGCCCAGCGAGGAGACCACGCCGCCGAGCCCGTGCAGGGAGGCGACGAGACCGGCGTACGAGGCGCTGTAGCCCCGGTCGAGGGTCAGGTACAGCGCCATGAAGGTGGCGACGAAGGCGCCGAGCCGGTTGACGAGGGTGGTGGTCCACAGCCACCAGAACTCCCGGGGCAGCCCCGAGACGGTGTCCCGCGCGGCTCTGCGGAGACGCCCGGCCGGCGAGGCGGCCGTGACGGACGCGACAGATCCACCGGTCGGGAGGGCTGCACCGGGTGGTACGGAACCGGATGAACCGGAGCAATCTGCCGGATCTGCGGAATCAGCGGATTCGACGGGCATGGACGAAAGACCCCCCACGGGTGCGCGGCACCGTCGTCACACGGCGCCGAGTAAGTGGCTCAAGCGGCATGCGCAACTTACCTCTAGGGATCCGCGGGGGGCCACCGGATTAACGGACGCCGTCGGACGTCCGCCCCTCGGGCGCCCCGGACAGCGCGCCGAATGCGTCGATTACGCTCTCAGTCATGGCCGACGCACCGTACAAGCTGATCCTCCTCCGCCACGGCGAGAGCGAGTGGAACGCGAAGAACCTGTTCACCGGCTGGGTGGACGTCAACCTCAACGAGAAGGGCGAGAAGGAGGCGGTCCGCGGCGGTGAGCTGCTCAAGGACGCCGGCCTGCTGCCCGACGTGGTCCACACGTCGCTCCAGAAGCGCGCGATCCGCACGGCCCAGCTCTCCCTGGAGGCCGCGGACCGTCACTGGATCCCGGTCAACCGCAGCTGGCGCCTGAACGAGCGCCACTACGGCGCCCTGCAGGGCAAGAACAAGGCGGAGACGCTGGCCGAGTTCGGCGAGGAGCAGTTCATGCTCTGGCGCCGCTCGTACGACACCCCGCCGCCGGCGCTGCCCCGCGACGCCGAGTACTCCCAGTTCAACGACGCCCGCTACGCGGACCTCCCGCCGGAGCTGCGCCCGCAGACGGAGTGCCTGAAGGACGTCGTCGTCCGCATGCTCCCGTACTGGTACGACAGCATCGTCCCGGACCTCATCGACGGCAGGACCGTCCTGGTCGCCGCCCACGGCAACAGCCTGCGCGCGCTGGTCAAGCACCTGGACGGCATCTCGGACGAGGACATCGCGAGCCTCAACATCCCGACGGGCATCCCGCTCTACTACGAGCTCGACGCCGACTTCAAGCCGGTCACCCCGGGCGGCCAGTACCTCGACCCCGAGGCGGCCGCGGCAGCCATCGAAGCGGTCAAGAACCAGGGCAAGAAGAAGTAACACGACACCGGTAAGCCCCCGACCTGCGACTTTCTCGCGGGGCGGGGGCTTCTTGGTGGGGTTGGGCCGTCTCTGGGCCGTCAGGTGCGACGACGCCAGCGGCGGACCCGGGTGTCGAGGACGATCAACAGTGCCGCGGGGGCGGCGATCTCGACGGGGAGCGTTGGCCCAGGGGGCGAGTGCACCATCAGCTGTGCCTGTGAGCGTGAGCGGCAGATCCTGGCCGTCGTACCGCAGTGCGCGGTAGCACGCGCCCCCTGACGTTCGTCGTACGCCCGGAGCCACCCTTTAGGAGGTCCACCAAGGCGTAGGTCTCGATGGCCTCACTTACCAGCTCCTGGACCTCGAATCCGCCCCCTACGACCTTGCTCTGGCACGGCGTCCCGAACGTGTCTTAGTCGGCGCGATCGCCCACCGAGTCGTCGTCCACGACAGCGAGGCCGGCCACACCATCACCGCGGAGCTCTTCACCGACGTACGCCGAGGAGGGCACCCGTGCTGAAGGCGACGACCAGGCCCGGCTTCTGGTGCGAGTGCTGGACCCAACGGCTGGACGGACGACGCCCCCCGATGCTCTTCGGATCCTTCGACGCGTACTCGGCGGTCGAGGCGAACAACTGGGTGGCGACGATCCTGCGCACCATCTCACCCGCACTCGACACGGCTGCTTCGCAGAAAGCGTGGACGCGACTCCAGGACGACCGCATCGACACGAGACGAGCCCTCTTGCGCCGGGAGCCTAGGAGGGTGTCCATCACGCACGTCAGCACGCGCATCACGTGGACGGTTCGACCAGCGCTCTTCCTGCCGATGGCGCACCGTCGGATCAGGGAACTTCCCTCGTGCGCGTACGACTTCAAGCCTCACAGGCCCCGTGTGGCCGACTGAGTTACAACTTTCTCTACTGGTTCAAGGCGGCTCGCTCCGCTCCCCGCGCGCGGCCCGGCCCCCGGCCGGGCCTGCGCTCCTGCCTCCGTCCCGCTCCAGCCCGGCCGGCGCCCGGACCGCGCTCAGAGCAATCACCCGCCTGACGTCAGAGAAGGGGTGAGCCGTAGCTGGAGCGGTCGAGCCCAAAGGGGCGCATCCACTTCCACAACGTCATCGGATGGACCCCGAAGTCGGTGGCCACCTGCTCCACTGTCACGCCCGGGCCGCGGTTCCTCGCGACCCGCACGACGTCCTGACGGAACTCTTCGGGATAAGGCTTGGGCACAGCGACATCCTTCCCACCCGCCCCACAGGGCAAGCCAGTTCAGATGTCACCCGATCGTGCGGCAGACCCGTCGGCGCGCCCGCCGTCGTGGCTGGCTGTCGCCGGCTGAGGCGCAGACGAACCCATGTCCCCACTCTGAGCAGACGTCTCCGTTCACCCACCTACGTCAGGCGCGGCAGGACTGTGCATCCTGGGCACCATGACGAATCCCGCGGGCCCGTACGTGAAGGTGCACTTCCGGCTTGAGATCGAGGACGACTGGCCTCCGGCATCGGTGGAGAGCCTGTGGGCCGTCGACCAGGGCGATGGCACCGCGCGGCTCGACAACATCCCGTGGTTCGTTCGGGGCATCGCGTGCGGGGACGTCGTGGCTACCGAGCCAGACGAGGAGGGCGTGCGATGGGTCGGCGAGGTGGTTCGGCGTTCCGAGAACTGCACCATTCGCCTCATCGTGCTCCGTGACGGCGGCTCGGGGGCCGCACGGCAGAGCGTGCTCAATGCCTTTCACGAACTCGGCGTCTGCGGCGAGGGCATAGAACGGTTCCGCATGGTCGCCCTGGACGTCCCGCCCACCGCCGATCTCGCCAAGGTGCAGAAGCTGCTCAACCACGGTGTGGCCAAGGAGTGGTGGGACATGGAAGAAGGGTGCATCACCGCGCAATGGCGAGCCGCCTCCTCCGGCTGACGCCGTCCACGCGACCCATGGCTGGGCCGTCCCTGGGCCGTCCGAGGCCGCTCGACAGTGGCCAAGGACGACCAACGACGACCACCAAGCGCACGAGCCCACCGGCTCTGACCAGCAAGAACCCAGCTCACCAAGATCCCCGGCAAGACCCAGGGCAAGAAGAAGGAAACCCCACGTTTCAAGCCCCCTGCCTATGGATTCTCCGCCAGTGGAGGGCTTGTTGATGTCCTGGGGCTGGTGCTTGGTGGCCAGGTGCTTGGGCGGGGTGGGGCCGGTGTCGCGGCGACGGCGTGGGATGTCGGATGTGCCCGCGGTGAAGGCCGGTGTAGGGGACTTGCTCGGGTACCGGCATCCCCGCGCCGACCTGCCCGCGGTCGGCTTGCGGGTGGGCCTCTACACTCCGCACACCTGTTCAACATCCCGCCGTCGGTGATCGGGCGGTGGGCTTGCCCTGTGGGGGTTTCATGCGCAAGCTTGCCGTCGGCGTCCTGTTGCCGTGTGCCGTGGCGCTATCGGCTCTGACCGCTCCGGTTGCCCAGGCCGTGACCGGGAACGGAGATCTGAAGATCACGAAGGTGTCGTTCAACGGCGGCAAGTCCGTCGTGGTCGGCGCCACGGCGAAGAAGACCTTCATCCTGGCGATCACCGCCACGGACAGCTCCGGAATCCACGCGGCCTACTCCGACATCTGGAGCACGGCGACCGCCACCGGTTTCGGGTACCACGACAACCTCGGCTGTAAGGCCGTCAACGCCACCACCGCCACCTGCTCGATGAGTTACGTCATGGACCCGGGCCACTACGGGCTGGAGAACGCGCAGGCGGGGGCCTGGCAGGCGTACGTGGACATCAGCTCCAAGGACCACGACGTCGTCACGCGGAACTGGCCGGACAAGTTCTACGTCAAGCGCTACGCCGAGCTCACGACCGACGCGTCGCCCGAACCGGTGCGCAAGGGCGCGTCCCTGACCGTGACGGGCAAGCTCAGCCGTGCCAACTGGGACGACAACGCGAACCACGGGTACGCCGGCCAGTCGGTGAAGCTGCAGTTCCGTAAGGCGGGCACCAGCACCTACACCACGGTCAGGACCGTCACGACGAACGGCACCGGCAACCTGAGGACCGCCGTCACCGCTTCCGCCGACGGCTACTGGCGCTACGCCTTCGCGGGCACCACCACGACGGCCTCCGCCACCGCTGCCGGCGACTACGTCGACACCAAGTGATCGGCAGGTGATCGGCGGGCGCCGACCCGACGGCCACGGTCGGCGTCGGCCGGAACTCGGCCGGCCGGGACACCCGGTCTACGCAGTGGGCTCGCTCTCCAGCAGTGAATGCACCGTCAGGGTTCCTGCCAGCGCGCCGGCCAGCCATTCCGCGAGGGTGATCCCCTGAGGCCAGCGCTCGCCCTGGTGGGTGCACCACATGGCGCCCGCGGGGTCGCGGAAGTCGACCAGCGACCATATGGTGCATCCCCAGTCGTAGATCAGTACGACACCGGCCGGGATGTGGCCGGAGGGGTCGGGGCCGTCCTCGTACAGCTCGGCGATGTCCCTGAAGTTGCCCTGCGCCGCTCCGCCACGCACTCCCAGGATTCCTTCGGCCGGGCCGAATCCGCCGTTGGCGACCTCCAGGTACAGGCGCCGCAGAAGGGGAGGCACGGGGAATCCGATGGTCTTCTCCGCTGCGGCGACGGCCTCGGGTGTCGCGGGCGGTGGCCATGTCCCCGCTCGGGCCGCGGTCCGCAACGCCTCGACCATCTCGTCATCAGTCACCGGCCCAGGCTCTCAGCACGAAGCGGTCGGGGGAGAGGAACGTCCTTTGTCCATGTCGGTTCTTTATCCGGTTCGTGAGGACTTTCCCGATGCGGGGAGTGCGTTGGCGCGGGCGCGGGTGATCATGCGGGATCTGGCTGAGTGGAAGGGTGTGCCCTGGCCCCGGCTGGAGATGGTGACTACGGGCGAGCAGTATCTGCATGCTGTGCGCAACTTCGGTACGGCGCTGGTTTCCTGGGACTGGGACTTCCCCGGGTTCTGGGCCGTCCGGGACGAACTGCGGCGCCGTGGTGCTGTGTTCGACTGGGAGGAGAGGTCCTCTCTGTTCCTCGCGGAGATGCGGCTGCGCCCGGACTTGGCCGACTTGTGGCCGTTGCCCGAAGGCATGTCCCTGTCCCTGAACGGGACTTCGCCGTTCGGCGGGCCGGACAGCGAGCCCGAGGACGACTGCACCGAGGAGGAGCTGGACCGGATGGTCGCCGCGCTCGGGCCGCTGAACATGAACGCCACTTGGGACTGCGGCTGGCGGGGGCTGTCCGATTCCAAGGGCTGCGGCGTCGAGCTCTGCCTGAACAGCGTCTGGGTCAATCAGCACGCCGAGCCCGCGCCGGGTGAGTTCGGGGTCCTGGTCTCCCTCGGCTCCCGGGTCGCCTGGACCCCGGCCGGCCAGGCCTGGGTGCGTGACTTGGGACTGTCGCTGGGGGAACCCAGGATCGGCTAGTGGGTGCCGTCGGGACGGTCTGAACACGGGCCCCGCGCAATGTGGTTGTCCAGGGCACCTTGTTAGGGTGCGCGCGTGAGCGAAGCGCACAAGGGGACGGGTGACGAACTGTGGGACGAGTTCGTCAGGGAGCTGGAGAAAGGCGCCGGGGTTCACGAGCCGAGCGCCGCTGAACGTGCGGCCGCTGGTCCTCGGCCGCCCGGCCCGGCGCGCCAGCGGCGCCGAGGGGCCGTGGCGGTCGCCGTCGCGCTCGGCGTCGTGGCCGCCGTGGTCGGGGCCGGGCTGTGGATGGGCGGGTGGCATCGCGCGCCGGGCACCCCGCAGGCGGGCTCCTCGGCCAGGCCGACCGCCACCGCCACCACCGACGGGGCGGCGAAGGCGGCCAGCGGCCCGGCAGGTGAGACCGGGGGCCGGTCCGGCGAAGAGGCGTCCGCCGCGCTGCCCATGGTCAGCGCCGATCAGGCGTTCCCCGCCCACGTCGGCGGCTTCACCAGGGTCAAGAAGTCCGGCGGACCGAACTGCACCGGCTCGGGCATGGTCGGCCCCTCCCTGACCTCGCTGATCCGGCGGAGCAAGGGGTGCCGAGGGGTCGTCGGCGCCCTGTACAAGGACGCGGAGGGCAACCAGTACACGATGGTCGCGTTCGCGATGAGGGACCCGGGCGACACCGCTCACCTGGTCACCGCGCTGAGCGCACGCCCCACGGACTACGAGGTCGGCGTACTGCTCCCGCCCACCGGATCCGGGCTGCGTCCCCTGCCCGCGGACAGCGGACTGGTGCAGTCCTTCGCGGGGACCGGCAAGGTGCTGGTCGTCGGCCTGGCCCAGTGGTCGGACGGGCGCAGCAAGGACTTCGACGAGCTGAGCGGGAAGCTCCGGCCGCTGGTCACCGCGGTGACCGAGGCGGTCGGCCGCCACGACCACGGCTGAGCACGCGCCGACGCCGACGCCGGCTGTCTGGCCTCGCCTCTCGTGGCCGCCGCTTCCGCCGCTCCCGCTGGTGTCCGGCCTGGGGCGACCTGAATCGGCCTGGACCAACCTGGCTCGGCTCAGATCGTTCCGGCTCGGCTCGGCTCGGCTCGGGTCACTACAGGTTCGAGCCTGCCCGGCCCGCCTCAGTGCCGGCGGCCTGCCGGAACCCACGCCGAGGGGCCCCGGACAGCTCCGGGGCCCCTCGGCACGCGTACGCCGTCAGCCGCACTGGCACGGAGCGCCCGACTGGCACCCGCACCCGCAGCCCGAGCCGCAGCCGCACGCGGCCGCCAGCGGCAGGCTTCTGATCGGCGCGGGCTGCTCGGTCTGGCGTTCCTGGGTGGGGTCGGGCGTGGTGCTGGGGGATTCGGCCATGGGTCCCTCCTCGACACTGGGCGTGTGCCCTCGCCCATCTCATGCCCACTTATCCGGGCGCATCAACGGCGCACGGAGGCGCCCGCACTCCCGCGCCGGAGACCTTCGAGCCCCTCGTCCCGCCCCAGGCCCTCCGCCCTCCGGCGCAGCAGCCTCAGGACCGCCGCACCCGGCTCAGCCCCCGCAGAGCCTCGCCTCACCCCTCGTAGGACCGCCGTCCCCCCAGCTCAGCCCCACAGGGCCTCAGCCCTAGCAGAGCCTCAGCCCCCACAGGGCCTCAGCCCCGCAGAGCCTCACCCCCCGCAGGGCGGCCTCAGCCCCCCTCGACCCCCGTCACCGGCTGGATGTCCTGCTGGAGATCGTCCGCGTGCTCGCCGGTGACCAGGTAGACGACGCGCTTGGCGACGGCGACCGCGTGGTCGGCGTAGCGCTCGTAGTAGCGGCCGAGCAGCGTCACGTCGACGGCCGTCTCGATGCCGTGCTTCCAGCGCTCGTCGATGAGGTGCTGGAACAGGGTGCGGTGCAGCAGGTCCATCTCGTCGTCGTCCTGCTCCAGCTGGAGCGCGAGGTCGACGTCCTTGGTGATGATGACCTCGGCGGCCTTGGCCATCAGGCGCTGCGCGAGCTGGCCCATCTCCAGGATGGTGGCGTGCAGGTCCTGCGGGACCGCGCGCGCGGGGAAGCGCAGCCGGGTCAGCTTCGCGACGTGCTGGGCCAGGTCGCCGGAGCGCTCCAGGTCGGCCGACATGCGCAGCGAGGTGACGACGATGCGCAGGTCCGTCGCGACCGGCTGCTGGCGGGCCAGCAGGGCTATCGCGCGCGCCTCCAGGTCGTGCTGGAGTTCGTCGACCTTCTGGTCCGACTCGATCACGCTCTCGGCCAGCTTCAGGTCGGCGTCGAGGATGGCCGTCGTGGCTCGCCCGATCGCCGATCCGACGAGCCGGGCCATCTCCACCAGACCGTCGCCGATCGAGTCCAGTTCCTCGTGGTACGCGTCCCGCATCAGGGCTCCCTACTCATACGTGTGCTTCGGGGTTCCGGGGGCCGTGATCGCACGCGCCCCCTGGTGTGACCGGCGGTGCGAACCCCACGCTGCCACGTTCTGCCTCGTACGCGTCCGTTTCGGCCATCAGGAATGAACCGTCACTGGCCTCCAGGTGAACTCTGGGCGACGAGTGTTCGAGCTGAGACCGCCGTGGGTGTGGTCATGTCGTACGGCATGCCTAACCTGGTGACATGGACGTGAACGCGGCGGTCGCCGCAGCTGCAGCGATCGCCGGGGTGCTGACCGGCGTCATCGCCATGCTGGCGTTCCGCTGGAGCGAACGCGACCAGAAACGCCCCACCCGCACCTCTCTGCACACCGATCCCGTGCTGCCGCCCGGCGTGGACACCGTGCTCTCGGTGCTCCGCTCCTCGGCGGTGGTCCTCGACGAGGCCGACGCCGTGGTGAAGGCCAGCTCGGCCGCCTACGCCCTCGGGCTGGTCCGCGGCGGCAAGCTGTCCGTCGAGCCGATGCTGCAGATGGCCCGGGACACCCGGCGGGACGGCGAGATACGCCAGGTCGAGCTGGACCTGCCGCGGCGCGGCACCGGGCGCGGCGAGGCCCTGGCGGTCTCCGCGCGGGTGGCGCCGCTCGGTTCCCGGCTGGTCCTGCTGCTGGTCGAGGACCTGACCGAGGCCCGCCGGATCGAGGCGGTACGGCGTGACTTCGTGGCCAACGTGAGCCATGAGCTGAAGACCCCGGTCGGCGCGCTCTCCCTGCTCTCCGAGGCCGTGATGGACGCCTCCGACGACCCCGAGGCCGTCCAGCGCTTCGCCGGCCGGATGCAGATCGAGGCGACCCGGCTGACCAACCTGGTGCAGGAGCTCATCGACCTCTCCCGGGTGCAGAATGACGATCCGCTGGAGGACGCCGAGCCCGTCCGGGTGGACGAGCTGGTCGCCGAGGCCGTCGACCGCTGCCGGCACCAGGCCGGTACGAAGCAGATCACGATGGCCGCGGGCGGTACCGCCGACCTGCACGTCTGGGGCAACCGCGGCCAGCTCGCGGCCGCCCTCGGCAACCTGGTCGAGAACGCGGTCAACTACTCGCCCGCCCGCACCCGCGTGGGCATAGCCGCCCGCAGGATCGCGGCGCCGGGCGGCGACCTGATCGAGCTCGCCGTCACCGACCAGGGCATCGGCATCTCCGACAGGGACAAGGAGCGCATCTTCGAGCGCTTCTACCGCGTCGACCCGGCCCGCTCCCGGGCCACCGGCGGTACCGGTCTGGGTCTCGCCATCGTCAAGCACGTGGTCGCCTCGCACGGCGGGGAGGTCACGGTCTGGAGCGCCGAGGGCCAGGGCTCCACCTTCACCCTCAGACTGCCGGAGGCGGGCGCGGCCCGCGACCGCGCACAGCAGCACCCCGACCTCGACGACGAGGCGGGCGCAGAGCCATCCCCGTACGAACCGCTTCCCGCCCCGGAGGTCCTTCCGTGACCCGAGTGCTCGTCGTCGAGGACGAGGAGTCCTTCTCCGACGCCCTGTCGTACATGCTCCGCAAGGAGGGCTTCGAGGTCGCCGTGGCGGCGACCGGCCCCGACGGACTCGACGAGTTCGAGCGCAACGGCGCCGACCTCGTCCTCCTCGACCTGATGCTGCCGGGTCTGCCCGGTACGGAGGTGTGCCGTCAGCTCCGCGGCCGCTCCAACGTCCCCGTGATCATGGTGACGGCCAAGGACAGCGAGATCGACAAGGTCGTCGGCCTCGAAATAGGAGCCGACGACTACGTCACCAAGCCCTTCTCCTCACGCGAGCTGGTCGCCCGCATCCGGGCCGTCCTGCGCCGCCGGGGCGAGCCGGAGGAGGTCACCCCGGCCGCGCTGGAGGCGGGCCCGGTCCGCATGGACGTCGACCGCCACGTGGTCACGGTCGCCGGCGCCAAGGTCGACCTGCCGCTGAAGGAGTTCGACCTCCTGGAGATGCTCCTGCGCAACGCGGGCCGCGTCCTGACCCGCATGCAGCTGATCGACCGGGTCTGGGGCGCCGACTACGTCGGTGACACCAAGACCCTCGACGTCCACGTCAAGCGCCTCCGCGCCAAGATCGAGCCGGACCCGGGCGCCCCGCGCTACCTGGTCACGGTCCGCGGCCTGGGCTACAAGTTCGAGCCGTAGGCCGTTTCCGGCCCCGTACGCCGAAGGGCGGCGCCCCTTGTCAGGGGTGCCGCCCTTCGTGGCGTCGTACGACCGCTCAGTGGCCGGCGGCCGACTGCGAGGCCGAGTCGCTCGGGGTGGCGCCGGCGGGCGCCGTCTGCGAGGCGCTGGCCTTGCCGCCCGCGGCGGGCTTGCCGCTGCTGGAGGCGGTGGCACCCGCGGCCGCGGAGGCGGAGGAGGCGGGCGCCGAGGGGGTGGCCGGGGCGGACGGGATCTCGCTCGGGCCCCACGTGCTGAAGTAGCTCGTGGCCGGGACCACGAAGGCGCCCAGGCTCACCTGGCCGGTCTCGCTCAGCGTGAAGGTGATCTTCTGGACGTTGCCGTCCTTGACCGCGGCGCGGCCGCTGGCGAGCATCGCGGAGGCGTTGTCCTTGCCGCCGATGACCAGGGAACCGTGCGCCGGGACGGTCAGGCTCTGCCCCTTGGCGGGCTTCAGCGCGGCCTTCTCGCCGCCACCCGCGACGGCGACCGCCTGCAGGGTCTGGGCCTTGGCCCCGCTGTTGAAGAGCGTCGCGGAGATCGCGGCGGGGCCCGCAGACTTCAGGTCGGGCTGGGTGATGACCAGAGCGTTCTGGACCTTGATGGCGCCGACGCTGGTGGCCGCGTTGTCCGGCTTGATCTCCAGGGTCTGCGCGTTGTTGCCGGCCCCGCAGGCGGCGAGCGAGGCGATCGAGAAGGCGATGGTCGAGGCGGCGAAAGCGCCGCGTCGAAGGCTGCTGCTCACGGCGGCGGCAACTCCTTGAACGCACGGGCGGCTCACCTTGATAAAGCCGCCCTAAGTGTCTGTCAGCGGGCTTAGGCTACCGAGCCGCGCCCGCGCCGCCACACCCGACCCTCCCCTGACGCCGAGCTTCCCTCCGCGCGGGGGTACCGCGCCTTCCACGAGCGAGCCGGTGAGCCGCTCCGGGGGGACACTTGTCCGCCATTCGCATAACGCGCTTCCCGCACCACCGGCCGCGCCCCCGGAACACGCCGCGCAGATTTTCCGCGAAGGAATGTACGGCCACCTCGGATATTGATCAGTCACAGGATCATCAGAGGCATCATCCGCCCCATGAACCACTCCTGATCCGGGCCCTGTGATCAATTCCGGATTCGCCCCGCACCCGGCTCCAGGTACCGAACGGAGTAGCGGAAGTCGTACGCTTGGAAGGGGACAAAACGGGATGTTCATCCACTTGGAAGCGGTCCCCGAAGTGTGTAACGTACGCGTTTCTCCCTGCCCGCAGAGCCGCTCCGACCTGCGAATACCCGCTTCCGCGGGCCCCTCGCAGCACGTCCGCGTCTCTGTTGTCAAGCCCCGAGATATGCCCTGACCTGCGAAAACGCCATTCAGAAGACGCCGTATCCGTGTTACCCTTGATAGCCACGGAAGGGGTACCTGTCACATGACGTTCAAGGTTGGCGACACCGTGGTCTATCCCCATCACGGGGCCGCGCTGATCGAGGCCATCGAAACTCGCCAGATCAAAGGCGTGGACAAGACCTACTTGGTGCTGAAGGTCGCCCAGGGCGACCTGACGGTACGTGTGCCAGCGGACAATGCGGAGTTCGTCGGCGTGCGTGATGTGGTCGGTCAGGACGGGCTGGACCGGGTCTTCGAGGTGCTGCGCGCGCCGTATGCCGAGGAGCCCACGAACTGGTCGCGTCGCTACAAGGCAAACCTGGAGAAGCTCGCCTCCGGCGATGTCATCAAGGTCGCGGAAGTCGTCCGTGACCTGTGGCGTCGTGAGCGTGAGCGCGGACTCTCCGCCGGCGAGAAGCGCATGCTCGCCAAGGCACGCCAGATCCTGGTGAGCGAACTCGCTCTCGCGGAGAACACCAACGAGGACAAGGCCGAGGCCCTGCTCGACGAGGTTCTCGCCTCCTGACGCCCTGCAGGCAGCATCCCCTGCTTGCTGTGGAGCACGCTGAGCACAGCGCACTGCCGCGGTGCCCGATGACACTGATCCTGTCGCCGGGCGCTGCGGCATGTTCGTATCCGGTGATCCCCCGTTTCCGCGAAGCCCCCGCAGTCCTCCCCCGTCACCCCGGTCGCACGAGTGCTCCGGGGTGTTCCGGCAGTCGTCCCCGGCCCTTGCCCGCCGGGCCCGGCGCGTCGCGACGGCCGTCGCCACGCCTGCCGTACATCTCGGAGACGATCCCCCGATACTCGGTGTGCCGGGCCCGGGCGGAAGGCTCGACCGGTGTCACGGAAAGGGTCCGGTCAAGGCGTCGCGCCCGGCACTCCTCCAGGCCATACCCACCCAGGCCGAGCACACAAACCTGACAGGAACCGATGTCTGACGATTCGCGTCCTTCACCCGCCGAGGCCCGTGCCGACAGCCGTGTCGCCGCCGTCATCCCGGCCGCCGGCCGGGGCGTACGCCTCGGACCGGGCGCCCCCAAGGCGCTCCGCACGCTGAGCGGCACGCCGATGCTGATCCACGCGATCCGCGCCCTGGCGGCCTCCCGGCACGTCTCCCTGGTGATCGTCGTCGCCCCGCCGGACGGCGCCGCCGACGTCAAGTCCCTGCTCGACGCGCACGCGCTGCCCGAGAGGACCGACTTCCTCGTCGTCCCCGGCGGTGACAGCCGCCAGGAGTCGGTCCGGCTCGGCCTCGACGCGCTACCGCCCGAGTACGACGTCGTCCTGGTCCACGACGCGGCCCGCCCGCTCGTCCCGGTCGACACGGTCGACGCCGTCGTCGAGGCCGTACGCGCCGGCGCGCCGGCCGTGGTGCCCGCGCTCCCGCTCGCCGACACCGTCAAGGAGGTCGAGCCCGCGGCCGTGCCCGGCGAGCCCGAGCCGGTCCTGGCCACGCCCGAGCGGGCGCGGCTGCGCGCGGTGCAGACGCCCCAGGGCTTCGACCGGGAGACCCTCCTGCGCGCCCACGCCACCGTCACCGAGAACGTCACCGACGACGCGAGCATGGTCGAACAGCTGGGCCTGACGGTCGTCACCGTCCCCGGTCACGAGGAGGCCTTCAAGGTCACCCGTCCCCTCGACCTCGTCCTCGCCGAGGCGGTCCTGGCCCGCAGGAGGCTCAACGATGGCTTCTGAACCGATGCCGCTGCCCCAGGTCGGCATCGGCACCGACATCCACGCCTTCGAGGAGGGCCGCGAGCTGTGGTGCGCGGGCCTGAAGTGGGAGGGGGAGGGGCCCGGCCTGGCCGGGCACTCCGACGCCGACGTCGTCGCCCACGCCGCCTGCAACGCGCTCTTCTCCGCGGCCGGCCTCGGTGACCTCGGACAGCACTTCGGTACCGGGCGCCCCGAGTGGTCCGGCGCCTCCGGCATCACGCTGCTGACGGAGGCGGCCCGCATCGTCCGCGCGGCCGGGTTCACCGTCGGCAACGTCGCCGTCCAGGTGATCGGCCCCCGCCCCAAGATCGGCAAGCGCCGTGACGAGGCGCAGAAGATCCTCTCCGAGGCGGCCGGCGCGCCGGTGTCGGTGTCCGGCGCCACGACGGACGGGCTCGGCTTCCCCGGCCGCGACGAGGGGCTCATGGCCGTGGCCACGGCGCTCGTCGTGCGGGTGGGCTGAGGGCGTGCGAGGGTACCCGCAGAGTTCGACGCCGACCTCAGGAGGTACCCCCATGTCCGCCGCCCTGTCCGACCGGCTCAAGGCCCTGCTCGACAGCCCGGTCTTCATCGTCGTCGGCACCGTGCAGCCCGACGGCAGCCCGCAGATGTCCCCGGTGTGGGTGAAACGGGACGGCGACGAGATCCTCTTCTCCACGACGGTCGACCGCCGCAAGAAGAAGAACCTGGACGCCGACCCGCGCGTCACGGTCGTCGTCCTCGACCCCGCGATGCCCTACGAGTACGCCGAGATCCGCGGCACCGCCTCGATGACCACCGAAGGCGGCCAGGAGCTGATCGACGGACTGTCCCTGAAGTACACCGGCAAGAAGTACGCCGAGTTCAACCCGGCGTCGGTGGACGACGCCGAGCGGGTGGTCGTGCGGATCACGCCGCGCAAGGTGGTCGGCGCGCTCTGAGCCGCCGCCCCCGGCGGTGGCCGGGACGGCCCGCCGCGACAGCGCCGGACCGCTCTCGACGGTAGGGCGCATGGCACTGCCATGCGCCCACTACCCTGGTGTCGTGACTATTCGCCTGTACGACACCAACGCCCGGCAGATCCGCGACTTCACCCCGGCCGAGCCGGGCTGTGTCTCGATCTACCTGTGTGGTGCCACCGTGCAGAGCGCACCGCACATCGGGCACATCCGCTCGGGCCTGAACTTCGACATCATGCGCCGCTGGTTCGCCTACCGCGGCTACGACGTGACGTTCATCCGCAACGTCACCGACATCGACGACAAGATCATCGCCAAGGCCCACGAGCAGAACCGCCCCTGGTGGTCGATCGGCTACGAGAACGAGCGCGCCTTCAACGACGGCTACACCGCTCTCGGCTGCCTCCCGCCGACCTACGAGCCCCGCGCGACCGGCCACATCACCGAGATGATCGAGATGATGCAGGGCCTCATCGAGCGCGGCCACGCCTACGCCGCCGACGGCAACGTCTACTTCGACGTGCGGTCCTTCCCCGGCTACCTGGAGCTGTCCCGGCAGGAGCTGGACAACCTGCTCCAGCCGTCCGGCGACGGCGAGACCGGCAAGCGGGACCCGCGCGACTTCGCCATGTGGAAGGCCGTCAAGCCCGGCGAGCCGAGCTGGCCCACGCCCTGGGGCCCCGGCCGCCCCGGCTGGCACCTGGAGTGCTCGGCCATGGCGCACAAGTACCTCGGCCAGGTCTTCGACATCCACGGCGGCGGCCTGGACCTGATCTTCCCGCACCACGAGAACGAGATCGCCCAGGCCAAGGCCTTCGGCGACACGTTCGCGCGGTACTGGGTGCACAACGCCTGGGTCACCATGGCCGGCGACAAGATGTCCAAGTCGCTGGGCAACAGCGTCCTGGTCTCCGAGATGGTCAAGCAGTGGCGCCCGATCGTCCTGCGCTACTACCTCGGCACCCCGCACTACCGCTCGATGATCGAGTACAGCGAGGAGGCGCTGCGCGAGGCCGACGCCGCGTTCACGCGGATCGAGGGCTTCGTCCAGCGCGTGACGGAGATGGCCGGCCGCACCGTCGAGCCGGCCGCCGAGGTCCCGCTCGCCTTCGCCGAGGTCATGGACGACGACCTGGGCGTCCCGCAGGCCCTCGCCGTCGTGCACACCACCGTCCGCCAGGGCAACAGCGCGCTCGCCGCCGACGACAAGGACGCCGCCGTGGCGCGCCTGGCCGAGGTGCGGGCGATGCTCGGTGTCCTCGGTCTCGACCCGCTCGACCCCCACTGGTCCGGCGACGGCGCCGACCGGGGCGAGGACCTCCACGAGGTGGTCGACCACCTCGTGCGTCTCGTCCTCGACCAGCGCGAGTCGGCCCGCTCCCGCAAGGACTGGGCCACCGCCGACGCCATCCGCGACCAGCTCAAGGAGTCCGGACTCGTGATCGAGGACAGCCCCCAGGGCACGCGCTGGAGCCTCGGCCAGCGCTAGCCCGAATCAAGATCGACTGTGCCGCCCGGCTCTCCGGGCGGCACACTGCATACATACGTACGAACGCTCAGAGGGACGGGTATCTCATGGCCGCGAACAACCGCCGCATGTCCGGTAAGAAGGGTGCGCAGGTCGGAAGCGGCGGCCAGCGACGCCGCGGCCTGGAGGGCAAGGGTCCGACCCCGCCCGCCGAGATGCGCAAGGGCCACGCCAAGCAGCGCGCCGCAGCCGCCAAGGTCCGCCGCGCCCAGGGCCGCACGCCGCAGCGCAAGGGCGGCGGCCGCTCGACCTCCGAGCTGGTCGTCGGCCGCAACCCGGTGGTCGAGGCGCTGCGCGAGGGCGTCCCCGCCTCGACGCTGTACGTCCAGCAGTTCATCGACAACGACGAGCGGGTCCGCGAGGCCCTTCAGCTCGTCGCCGAGCGCGGCGGCATCAACCTCATGGAGGCGCCGCGCCCCGAGCTGGACCGCATGACCAACGGGCTCAACCACCAGGGCCTGGTCCTCCAGGTCCCGCCGTACGAGTACGCCCACCCCGAGGACCTCGCGGGCGAGGCCTACGACAAGCACGAGGACCCGCTGATCGTCGCCCTCGACGGCGTCACCGACCCGCGCAACCTCGGCGCCGTCGTCCGCTCCGCCTCCGCCTTCGGCGGCCACGGCGTGGTCGTGCCCGAGCGGCGCGCGGCCGGCATGACCGCCGGTGCCTGGAAGACCTCCGCGGGCGCGGCCGCCCGTATCCCGGTCGCCCGTGCCACCAACCTGACGCGGGCCCTGGAGGGCTACAAGAAGGCCGGCATCACGGTCGTCGGCCTGGCCGCCGACGGCGAGGCCGAGATCGGCGACCTCGAGGCCCTCGGCGGCCCCGTCGTCATCGTGGTCGGCAGCGAGGGCAAGGGCCTGTCCCGCCTGGTCAGCGAGACCTGCGACTACCGGGTCCGGATCCCGATGCCGGGTGGCACCGAGTCGCTCAACGCCGGTGTCGCCGCGGGCATCGTGCTCTACGAGGCGGCACGCCGCCGCTCCTGAACACCCGTCCGTAACCTCACCCGTACGGGGTAATTCCGGGGCTCGTCCGGCCGTCCGGACCGCTTTGACGCGGTCCGGACACATCCGGCCGGGCGAGGCAGTGTCCAAACACCATGTCACTCGGTTAGATGAGTGTGGACACCAGAACACCCCGCACACCCACGGGGGACCGCTCGTCGGGATTCGACGACGCTCCCGCGCTGAGCATGGTGAAGGTGCCGAGCGATCCGGCGCAGGTCATCGTCAATCACGCCAGCTTCCGCGTGCAGCTGGGCGCGACGGCCAAGCGCGGTCAATCCCCGAGGATCGCCCGGCACCTGAGCGCCACCCAGGACCCGTCCCGCACGCCGGCCGCCGCCGCAGCGGCCCGGACCGGAGCCGCCGCCGGCCGCCGCCGGCCCGTCGTCTGGAGCGGCAGGTCCGCCCCGGACGACACCGGTGCGCACCGGCTGCTCCAGGCCGTGCGGGCCGGTGTCCGCCACGCCGACGAACCCACCGCCGAGGCGGGCGCCACCCAGGTCATCCCGCGGGTCGGCACCGCCTACGACGGCCCCGGCCACGCCGGTGCCGGATACGCCGACCCCGGGTACGCCGACACCTACGACCAGCTCGACCAGACCGTCGAGACCCCGGTCGTGGGCCACCAGCGCACCGGCCCCGACGGAGGCACCCGCCTCCTTCCCCACATGCGCACGGTCGGCAGCGCCTACGACGAACCGCCTTACGACGACGAAGAGTTCGACAGCTACGAGGAGACCTCCCCGGTCCGCGGCGACCGTTCCGGCCGACGGGGCGACGACCCGGCCCGGCACGCCTACTACCCCGGCCGCCGCCTGAACCTCGGCGTCGTCCTGCTGCCCCTGCGCATCTTCCTCGGCTTCATCTCCATCTACGCCGGCATGGGCAAACTCTGCGACCCCGTCTACTTCGACGGCGGCGAGCGCGGCTCCATGGTCAAGTGGCTCAACACGCTCCACCCGTGGGAAGTCGCCGAGCCCCTGCGCCAGTTCGCCCTGCACCACCCCATCGGATCCGGGCTGGTGCTCGCGTTCCTCCAGGTCGTCGTCGGCGTCCTGACCATCCTCGGCTGCTGGCAGCGCGTCGCCGCCGCCGTCGGGGCCCTGCTCTCCGCGGCCCTGATCGTCACCGTCAGCTGGAAGACCGTCCCCGCCTACGACGCGCCCGACATCATCTACCTCGCCGCGTGGTCCCCGCTGGTCATCGCCGGCGCGCCCGTCTACTCCGTCGACGGCCGCCTCGCGGGCAGTGCCTGGCGCACCCTCGGCCCCCGCGCCCACATCTGGGACCTGCGCCGGTACGTCCTGCGCCGCGGCGCCCTCATCACCGCCGTCACCATCGGCCTCACGCTCCTCGTGGGCTCCCTGCTCGGCGGCGCCGTGCGCGACTCCAGCCGCGTCGTCGTCCCCGGACCCGGTGAGGCCCCCCGCAACAACCTGCCCGGCTCCCCGCTCCCGCAGGACCCGGCCCGCAGGCACCAGCAGCGGACCCCGTCCGCCCCGAGCTCGCCCACCGGCGGCGCCACCGCGGGCACCAGCCCCACCGGGGCGGCCACGACCCCGGGCGCCGCGCACAGCGCCGGCGGCACCACCACCACGCCCCCCAGCCAGACCCAGGGCGCCACCGGCCAGGTGCCGCCCCGTCAGTCCGCCCCCGCCGGCGGTGCCCCCAGCACCACCGCGGGTCCGACCGGCACCGGAACCGGCGCCGGTCCGGCCGGCGGCGCCCCCAGCTCCACCGGCGGCAGCAGCACCGGCACCGGTGGCACCGGTGGCACCGGCGGCTCCTCCACGGGCCGGCCGGGCCTGGTGGGCGGCCTGCTCGGCGGCGGCTGAGCACACGGAACGCGGCGCCTCGCCGCGCGGGACGACACGAAGGGCCCCGTACCGGGAAAGGTACGGGGCCCTTCGGGCGCGCGGGGCGGGGGCGTCGGTGCCGTGTCGCGGGCGGGGCGGCGGCCCAGGTGCGGCGGCCCGGCCGGTCAGGCCGGCGGTACGCAGGCCCGGTCGGCGGTGTGTCGGTGATGCCCCTTGGGCCGACCCGGTCGGCGGTGTGCCGGTCATGCCTGCGGTGGGGCTGCCCGGTCGGCGGTGTGCCGGTCCGGTCGGCGGGTCGGCGTGCACGCGGGTGGTGGGCCGGTCCGTCCAGCGGGCCGGCGGCGCGGTCAGCGGCCCAGGGTGGCCAGTTCCCTGGCCGCCTCCGTCAGGTCCTTGGCCGTGTCGATGGCCCGCCAGTAGGCCCCCTGCGGAATGGGGAACCCGGCCAGCTTCCGCTCCCGGGCGAGCCGCGGGAACGTCGTCCGCTCGTGGTCGCCCCGCTCCGGCAGCAGCGTGGTGAACTCGGGCGAGAACACGTACACGCCCGCGTTGATCTCGAACGGGGACGGGGGCGCCTCGATGAAGTCCGTGATGTGCCCGAACCCGTCGGTCTGCACCGCACCCCAGGGCAGCCGGGGCCGGGCCAGGGCGAGGGTCGCGACGGCGTCCCGCTCGGTGTGGAAGTCCGCCATGTCCCGCAGGGAGAAGCGGGTCCAGATGTCGCCGTTGGTGGCGTACCAGGGGCGGTCCGGGCGCGGCAGATGCGCGGCGGCGTACTTGAGGCCGCCGCCGCGGCCGAGGGGCTCCGGCTCCACGACGGTGGTGACGGACACGGGCAGGTCGGCCGAGTCCAGCCACTTCTGCAGGACGTCGGCGAGGTGGCCGCAGGAGACCACCACGTCCGTCACGCCCTCCTCGGCCAGCCAGGTCAGCTGGTGGCCGATGATGGGAGTTCCCGTGCCGGGGATCTCGACCATCGGCTTGGGCCGGTCGTCGGTGTACGGGCGCAGCCGTGAACCCTGGCCACCGGCCAGGATGACGGCTTGAGTGGGGCGCGACGCGGCGCTCGGATGGGTCATGGTCCGAACTGTACGTGGCGCCCCGGCCGGCGTTCCGGCCGCGACAGGCTCCGCCCGGGAGCCGGCACCGGCTTTCCCGCCGGGCTCAGCCGCGTGCGGCCAGCACCCCGGTGGCGAAGGACGTGTCGCAGACCGGGCGGGCGTACGCCTGCGCGCGCGAGGCGCCGTAGATGCGCACCGCGGCACGGCCCAGGGCACGGGCGATGGACGTGCAGTGCCGGGCGAGCGAGGGGCGTCCGTTCACGGCCTGCTGGAGGTGGGTCAGGACCACCGCCGGGCTCTTGTCCTGGAGCTCGGACATCAGCCGGTCGCGCAGGACGTCCTGCGGGGCGTGGGGGGCCGTCCTGGACGGCACCTCCGCCGAGGACACGTCCGAGGCGGTGAGCACCGAGCTGGCGGGGCTCCCCGTCCAGTTGACCCGGGTGACCGCGAGGGTTCCGGAGAGCACCAGGACGACGGGCAGGACGAGGGCGAGAGTGCGGCCGATCCGGCGGGCAGGGCCGCCCCGGTGGCCGCTTCGCGTCTGAGGGATGTGGGAGTGCTTCACGCGTGTGAGGGTAGCGCCCGGTAATGATTTGGCGACATTTAGTCACCCTAATGGGGGATGAAGCGGCGCCTCTTTCTGGGTAAGGGGTTGACCGGACGGCCGACGGGGCCCCGCGGCGATCGGCCGCGAGGCCCCGTCGGGGTTGTGCTCCGCTCAGTCGGAGAGCCGCTCGCCCGTGGAGGTCGCGAACACGTGGATCTCACCCGGCCGCGGTACGACGTGCAGGGTGGCGCCCTTCTCCGGCACCTGACGGCCGTTCACACGCACGACCAGGTCCTTGAGCTCGCCGCCGACCTCGGCGCTGCCGTACACGTACCCGTCGGCGCCCAGCTCCTCGACGACGTTCACGGAGACGGCCAGACCGGCCGGGGCGTCCGCGCTGTCCTTGGTCAGCGACTTGGCGGCGGCACCGCCGCCCAGCTCGACCACGTCGAAGTGCTCGGGGCGCACGCCCACGGTCACCGTGGTGTCGCCGCGGTCGGCGGCGGCGCTCAGCGCGTCCCGGCCGACCGGCACCACGCTGTTGCCGAACTTCACGCCGCCGTCGGTGATCGGGACCTCGACCAGGTTCATGGCCGGGGAGCCGATGAAGCCCGCCACGAAGAGGTTCGCCGGCTTGTCGTACATGTTGCGCGGCGAGTCGACCTGCTGGAGCAGACCGTCCTTGAGCACGGCCACCCGGTCGCCCATGGTCATGGCCTCGACCTGGTCGTGGGTGACGTACACGGTGGTGATGCCGAGCCGGCGCTGGAGCGAGGCGATCTGCGTACGCGTCGACACGCGCAGCTTGGCGTCCAGGTTGGACAGCGGCTCGTCCATGAGGAACACCTGCGGCTCGCGCACGATCGCGCGGCCCATGGCGACACGCTGGCGCTGACCGCCGGAGAGCGCCTTCGGCTTGCGGTCCAGGTACTCGGTGAGGTCGAGGATCCTCGCGGCCTCCTCGACCTTCTGCCGGATCACCGCCTTGCTGACGCCGGCGATCTTCAGGGCGAAGCCCATGTTGTCCGCGACGGTCATGTGCGGGTAGAGCGCGTAGTTCTGGAACACCATCGCGATGTCCCGGTCCTTGGGCGGCAGATGGGTGACATCACGGTCACCGATCCGGATGGCGCCGCCGTTGACGTCCTCGAGCCCCGCGAGCATCCGCAGCGAGGTGGACTTGCCGCAGCCCGACGGTCCGACCAGGACGAGGAACTCGCCGTCCTCGATCTCGATGTCGAGCCCGTCGACGGCGGGCTTGGTGGAGCCCGGGTAGACCCGGGTCGCCTTGTCGAACGTGACAGTGGCCATGCTGAACGGCCCCCTTCTACCGGCAGGAACGTGCCGGACGATCCGTTGCAGGAAGGTGGTTGGTGCGGCCCGAACGGGTGGACCGGGTCAGGACGGTACCCGGGAGCCACCAGGTCTGTCAGCAGGTGGAAGGCTGCGAGTTGCGGGGAAATTCCCGGCGGGACGGAGAGCCGCTCTGCCGGCCTCGCTCCCGGGGGAGGCCGAGCAACGCTCTTTTGGCCTTGCTCCACGGCTTCCTGCTTCTTCACCCACCGCCGTTCACGCCCACCCCTGAGGGGTGAGCCCGAACGGTCTGACACGGGCTCCACAGGCACCCGGCCGACGGCCCGTCGGTCCGTACAGCACCGACCGCTGCTACGCGGCCGGCAGACACTCCTCCAGCAGCTCGGACGCTCTGATCTCCGTGGGTGCCGTCCTGCCCGGTGGCAGTCCGGCAGCCACCAGCCAGTACAGCCGCATGCCCTCGTCCCGCAGGTTCACGGCAGCGTTCACGTCCCGGTCGTGCGCCACCGCGCACTCGGGACACGTCCACTCCCGCACGGAGACGTCCATTTTCGGTCCTGCGGAGTGACAGGCCGAGCACCGCCGAGTCGATGGGAAGAAACGGTCGACGATCACCAGGGTCCGCCCGTACCACTCGCACTTGTACCGCAGCTGTCGTAACAGCTCACCCCAGGAGGCGTCCTGGATCGACCGGTTCAGCCCCGCCTTCCGGCGTCTCCCCCTGCCAGGTGCCGCACGCAGCAGGGTCATGACGGACAGGTCCTCCACCACGAGCACTTGGTTCTCGCGCACGAGGCGGGTGGTGAGCTTGTCCAACAGGTCCTTGCGCACGTCATGGATCAGCGCGTGGAGGCGGGCGATCCGCTGCCTGGTCCTCCCCCGGTTCTTCGAACCCTTCACCCTTCTGTGCAGCTCCCGCTGCAATCCCGCCAGCTTCTCCGCGTACCGCTTCAGCAGGCGCGGATGATCGACCTTCGTCCCGTCGTCCAGAGTCGCGAGCGAGGCCAGCCCCAGGTCCACTCCCACCGCCCTGGGAGTCCGCGAACCCGGTACGAAGACCTCGGGCAGCGGAGCTGTTCGCTCCGCCACCAGGGTGGACACGAAGAAGCGCCCCGCCCGGTCCCGTGTCACCGACAGCCGGACCGGCACCGTCCCGGCAGGCAACGCGCGCGACCAACGGATGTCCAGCGGCTGCGACTGTTTGGCCAACGTGACCAGACCCGTGCCGGGCCGCGTCGGATCCTCGGCCCACCGGAAGCCCGTCCGCACGTAGACCGCCGCATCGCGCGACCGCCCCCTCTTCTTCCGCTGAGGATGTTTCGCCGCCCCCTCGAAGAACCGCCGGTACGCCTGATCGAGATTGCGCAACGACTGCTGAAGAACGGTCGAGGACACCTCCCTGAGCCACGCCCGTTCCTCGGCCTGCTTCCAGCCCGTCAGCGCCCGGCAGGTCTCCGCGAAACCCACGCTCACCCTGTGCTGGTCCCAAGCCGTCCGCCGCAGGGTCAGTCCCTCGTTGTAGACCCAACGGCACGCCCCGAAGGTCCTGTGCAGCTGTTCCGCCTGCTCCTCCGTGGGATAGAAGCGGAAGCGGTACAGGCGGTGACGCATGTCCGGCTCCTTGGCATGCGCCTTCAGCGGATCCGCCCTGCGGGTGTGGTGCTTTCGTCGGTCGCCGATGCCGAGGGCCTCCCGCTTGATGCGCCCGGCCTCTTCGCCCGTCACCGCCTTCGGCATCCTCGCCGACTCCCCCATGGACCCCTCCCGACGATCCGATCTTCGGAACAGCACGTCAGACCGATCAACGAACGGATGCGCGGAAGGTCACGCGCAGTGCTGGGATCGCAGCGGCGCTCACGTCGTGGCTTTGGGAAACGGGCTCTGTGTACAGTGGTGCCCCCCTTCGCGTACGGCGTTACCGTCGCGCGATGCCGCCTTAGCTCAGTTGGTAGAGCACCGGCTTTGTAACCCGAAGGTCGTCGGTTCGATTCCGACAGGCGGCTCCATGGATCAGGGCCACGCGCAGTTCTCTGCGCGTGGCCCTGATCGTTTTCGCAGTCAGCAGGTCAGCCGGTGCTCAGGAGCTGCTTGAGCACCTCGCGGAGCGCCCCCTCCGGGTCTGGTGCCGCGGTGGTGGTGCGCCAGGCGATGAAGCCGTCCGGGCGGATCAGGACCGCGCCGTCGGCCGTCGTGCCGTGCAGTTCGGCCCAGTCGGTTTCCGGGGGGTTCCCGGTGTCGTAGGTGAGGTCCGCGTCCGCGCCGGGGCCGACGCGGTAGGCGTCGAGGGGGACGCCGTCCTCGGCGGCGACGCGCAGGGCCGCCGCGTGCCAGCCGGCGTCGTCGGGGGAGTCGGCGAGCAGGACGAGGGAGCGCTCGTACAGGTCGAGGGTGGACAGGCGTCGGCCCGCGCGGCGCACCCACAGGTGCGGGGCGCGGGACCCGGGGCTGCCGTCCAGGCACAGGGTGTCCGGCAGGACGGGGCCGCCGGGGTCGGTGCCGAGGACGGCGCCGTCCGGGTAGCGGTAGCCGAGGACCACGTCGAGGAGGCCGCCGCGCCGGGCGCCGCCCACGCCGGGGGCCGGGGCGAAGCCGGGGTGGCTGTGCTCGACCGAGCGGGCGGAGGCGCGGGCGCTGGTGGCGAGGGCGACGGGGCGGCGCTCGGTGCCGTACGTCTCCAGCAGGCCGGGGCCGGCCCAGCCGTCGAGGACGGCGGCGAGCTTCCAGGCGAGGTTGTGGGCGTCCTGGATGCCGGTGTTGGAGCCGAAGGCGCCGGTGGGTGACATCTCGTGCGCGGAGTCGCCGGCGAGGAAGACGCGTCCGGCGCCGTAGTGGTCGGTGACCCGTTCGGCGGCGCGCCAGGAGGCCATGCCGGTGATTCTCACGTCGAGGGTGTCGCTGCCGACCGCGGCGCGGATGTGGTGGCGGAGACGTTCCTCGGTGAACTCGTCGATGGATTCGCCGCGTTCGGGGTGCCAGGGGGCGTGGAAGACCCAGTTCTCCTTGTTGTCGACGGGCAGCAGGGCGCCGTCGGCTCCGGGGCGGTTGAGGTAGCAGCAGATGAAGCGGCGGTCGCCGACGAGGTCGGCGAGGCGCGCGGAGCGGAAGGTGACGCTGACGTTGGCGAAGAGTTCGCCGGGTCCGCCGTGGGTGATGCCGAGGGCGTCGCGGACCGGGCTGCGGGGGCCGTCGGCGGCGACGAGGTAGTCGGCCCGGACGGTGTAGGTCTCGTCGGTGCCGCGGTCGCGGACGACGGCCGTCACTCCGTCGGCGTCCTGTGCGAAGGACTCCATCCGGTGGAAGTAGCGGAGGTCTCCGCCGAGTTCGCGGGCGTGGTCGACGAGGACGGGTTCGAGGTCGTTCTGGCTGCACAGGCACCAGTTGGTGGGGCTGAAGCGGGCGAGGCCGCCGCCCGGGTCGATGTGCCGGAAGAGCCATTCCCCGGTGTCACCCGCAAGAGTGGGTGTCTGGAGGATGCCGTGGTTGTCGGCGAGGAGTGAGGCCGCGGCCCGGATGCCGGGTTCGGCGCCGGCGACCCGGAACAGCTCCATCGTCCGGACGTTGTTGCCGCGTCCGCGGGGGTGGTGGGAGGTCCCGGAGTGCTTCTCGACGAGCAGGTGCCGCACGCCGAGACGGCCCAGGAACACGGACGCGGACAGTCCCACCAGTGAGCCGCCCACGATGAGGACGGGCACCCGGTGGTCGGCTTTCTGATGCATCGAAGCCTCCAGTGGCTGGGGCGGGGCGTGCGGGGCGTCTGTGACTTCTCATGCCCGGTGGTGCCTCGTCCGCGTGCCCAATCACCCGCGTGGTTCATACGAGTCGCGAGCGTCTGGGGTCCGTCACAGGATCAAGGCACGCTGCCGTCGCTTCCCCCGCGGCGGGCGCCGGTTCTGCCCCCCGAAGGAGATGTGTGCAGGATGACCACGACGTCTGAACGACTTTCGGAAACGCTCACCCGCGAGGTGTCGAAGCGTGTCTCCCAGTCCGTGTTCGACGGTTCGCCGCTGCGGGTCGTGCTTCTGGTCGATGTGTTCGACGGCGCGCAGCAGCAGTTCCTGGAGGCGTACGAGCAGCTGTGCGCGCAGGTCGCGTCGGTGCCGGGTCACGTGAGCGACCAGCTGTGCCAGTCGATCGAGAACCCGTCCCAGTGGCTCATCACCAGCGAGTGGGAGAGCGCCCCGCCGTTCCTCACCTGGGTGAACAGCGAGGAGCACGTGCGGATGGTGGAGCCGCTGCACAGCTGCGTGCGCGACACCCGTTCGCTGCGCTTCCACATCGTCCGTGAGACGTCCGGGGCGTCGGCCGCCGAGAAGTCCGCCGACCGCCGCCTCCAGGCCCACCCGCGCATCGGTGACGGTGTGACCCGGCACGCGCTGACGTTCACGGTGAAGCCGGGCAGCGAGGAGAAGGTCGCGAAGCTGCTCTCGGACTACGAGTCGCCCGAGCCCCAGGTGGACGGCTCGACGCGGCTGTGCCGTACCTCGCTCTACATGCACGGCAACCGCGTGGTGCGGGCCATCGAGGTCCGCGGCGACCTGCTGGCGGCGCTGCGGCACGTGGCGCAGCAGCCCGAGGTGCGGGCCGTGGAGGAGGCGATCAACCCGTACCTGGAGCAGGACCGGGACCTGGACGACCAGGAGTCGGCCCGGCTGTTCTTCACCCGTGCGGCGCTGCCCGCGGTGCATCACGTGAGCGCGGCGGAGCGTCCGGAGGACACGCGGCTGGCGCTGTTCTACCCGGCGCTGCCGGGTGAGGGGATGCGGCTGGCGGAGCTGCTGGCGGCCAGCGACCAGGCGGCGTCGCAGGACCCGTCGAGCCAGGTGCTGCGCAGCACGGTGTTCCAGCGGGACGACGTGGTGGTGCGGCTGGTCGACGTGCGCGGTGTGGACGCGGACGCCCTGCCGCGGGACGCGGCCGCGGCGGCCGAGGCCAGGAAGCTGCTCGCGGGTGAGGCCTCCCGGATGGATCTCGTCACCGACCGTCGCTCGCCGGAGGTCTGATCCGGTGGGCTCGTCCCTTCCCGTAAGCGCCGGCACGGCAGAGCCGGCGGTGGCACAACCAACGGAGGAAGTTGTGGTCAAGCCCCGTCCGAAGATCGTGGACCTGTGCGACACCGAGCCGAACACGCGGCGCGGCGGTGACCTGCGCGCCATGCTGACGCCGGCGACGGTGGGCGCCACCAGCGGTTTCATGGGGGTCGCCATCGTGCAGCCCGGTGACCGCATCGGTGAGCACTACCACCCGTACTCCGAGGAGTTCGTGTACGTCCTGTCCGGCCGGCTGGAGGTCGACCTGGACGGTGAGCCGGTCGCGCTGAAGCCGGAGCAGGGTCTGATGATCCCGGCGCACATGCGGCACCGGTTCCGCAACGTGGGTGACGTGGAGGCGCGGATCGTCTTCCACCTGGGCCCGCTGGCCCCGCGTCCGCAGCTGGGCCACGTCGACACCGAGGAGACGGAGGTCATCGGGGCGGCGGCCGTGATGACCGAGGCGGGTCAGGCGGGTGCGTGCTGCGCGACGGCCGCCAAGGACCAGGTGCCGTCATGACCCGGCGGGTGGCGGTCACCGGCATAGGCATCGTCGCCCCGGGCGGCATCGGCGTTCCGGCGTTCTGGGATCTGCTCGCCAACGGGCGGACCGCGACGCGGGGCATCACGTTCTTCGACCCCTCGGGTCTGCGGTCGCAGATCGCGGCCGAGTGCGACTTCGATCCGACGGCGTACGGGCTGGACGCGCGGCAGGCGGAGCGGGCGGACCGGTACATCCAGTTCGCCCTGGTCGCCGGCGACGAGGCGGTGCTGGACTCGGGTCTGGACCTGACCCAGGAGGACCCCTGGCGGATCGCGGTGTCGGTGGGCACCGCGGTCGGCGGGACCACCCGGCTGGAGCACGACTATGTGCTGGTCAGCCATGGTGGGAAGCGCTGGGACGTGGATCACCGGCAGGCGGAGCCGCAGCTGCACCGGGCGTTCTCGCCCAGCACGGTGGCTTCGTCGGTGGCCGAGCGGTTCGGCGCGCGGGGTCCGGTGCAGACGGTGTCGACGGGCTGCACCTCGGGTCTGGACGCGGTGGGGTACGCCTTCCACACCGTGCAGGAGGGCCGGGCTGACATATGCCTGGCCGGTGCCTCCGACTCGCCGATCTCGCCGATCACGATGGCGTGCTTCGACGCGATCAAGGCGACGTCCCCGAACAACGACGATCCGGCGCACGCCTCGCGGCCCTTCGACAACAACCGTGACGGGTTCGTCATGGGCGAGGGCGGGGCGGTGCTGGTCCTGGAGGAGCTGGAGCACGCGCGGGCCCGGGGTGCGCACGTGTACTGCGAGCTGAGCGGTTACGCGACGTTCGGCAACGCGTACCACATGACGGGTCTGACCAGTGAGGGTCTGGAGATGGCGCGGGCGATCGAGACCGCGCTGGACCAGGCCCGGCTGGACCCGACGGCGATCGACTACGTCAACGCGCACGGCTCGGGCACCCGGCAGAACGACCGCCATGAGACGGCGGCGGTGAAGCGGGCGCTGGGCAGTCACGCGTACGACACCCCGATGAGCTCCATCAAGTCGATGGTGGGTCACTCGCTGGGGGCGATCGGGGCGATCGAGGTGGTGGCCTGTGTGCTGGCGATGGCCAAGCAGGCGATACCGCCGACCGCCAACTACGAGGTCCCCGACCCCGAGTGCGATCTGGACTACGTCCCGCGCACGGCCCGGGAGCGGAAGCTGTCCGGCGTCCTGTCGGTGGGCAGTGGGTTCGGCGGTTTCCAGTCCGCGGTGATCCTGACGCGGCCGAGGGAGTGAGGAACACGATGAGCGCACCGCACGAACGGCGCGCGGTCGTCACCGGAATCGGTGTGATCGCGCCCAACGGGACCGGTACGGACAGCTTCTGGAAGGCCACGCAGGAAGGCGTGAGCGTGCTCGACCGGATCACCCGGGAGGGCTGTGAGGACCTTCCGCTGAAGGTGGCCGGCGAGGTCCGCGCGTTCGACCCGGCGGCGGTCGAGGAGCGGTTCCTGGTGCAGACGGACCGGTTCACGCACTTCGCGATGGCCGCGGCCGACCTGGCGCTGGAGGACGCGCGGCTGGGGCAGGCCGATCTGGCCGCCGACCCCTTCTCCATCGGGGTGGTGACGGCCTCCGGTTCCGGTGGTGGCGAGTTCGGCCAGCGCGAGCTCCAGCAGTTGTGGGGCAAGGGGAGCCGGTTCGTGGGGCCGTACCAGTCGATCGCTTGGTTCTACGCGGCGAGCACCGGTCAGATCTCGATCCGCCGCGGGTTCAAGGGCCCCTGCTCGGTCGTCGCCTCGGACGAGGCGGGCGGTCTGGACGCGCTGGCGCACGCGGCGCGTGCCGTGCGGCGGGGCACGGACGCGATCGTGGCGGGTTCCACCGAGGCGCCGCTGGCGCCGTACTCGATGGTCTGCCAGCTCGGTTACGACGAGCTGAGCCTGGAGCCCGATCCGTCGCGGGCCTACCGCCCGTTCACGGACGCGGCGTGCGGGTTCGTGCCGGCCGAGGGCGGCGGGATGCTCGTGATCGAGTCCGAGGAGGCCGCGCGCAGGCGTGGTGCCGAGGTCCGGGCGGTGGTCGCGGGCCATGCGGCGACCTTCACGGGCGCGTCCCGCTGGGCGGAGTCCCGGGAGGGGCTCGCGCAGGCGATCCGCGGGGCGCTGGACGAGGCCGGCTGTGCCCCGGAGGAGATCGACGTGGTCTTCGCCGACGCCCTCGGGGTGAAGGAGGCCGACCGGGCGGAGGCGCTGGCGCTGGTGGACGCGCTGGGCGTGCACGGGACCCGGGTGCCGGTGACGGCGCCGAAGACGGGCACCGGGCGCGGTTACTGCGCGGCGCCGGTGCTGGACTGCGCCGCGGCGGTGCTCGCGATGGAGCACGGCCTGATCCCGCCGACGCCGAACGTGTTCGACGTCAGTCAGGACTTCGACCTCGTGACCGGGCGTGCCCGGGTCGCCGAGCCCCGTACGGCGCTGGTGCTCAGCCGGGGGCTGATGGGGTCGAACTCGGCGCTGGTGCTGCGGCACGGCGCTTCGCAGGCGAACAGGAAAGGAGCAAGCGCATGACTCAGATCACCGTGGTGGAGCTGGCCGCGCTGATGAAGAAGGCCGCCGGCGTCACCGCCTCCCCGGAGGTGCTGGAGCTGCCGGAGACCGCTTTCGAGACGCTGGGCGTGGACTCGCTCGGTCTGCTCGGCATCGTGGGCGAGCTGGAGAACCGGCACGGTACGCCGATGCCGGTCGACGCGGAGCGCTGCAGGACGCCCCAGGAGTTCCTTCAGCTCGTCAACAGCACTCTGATGGCAGGAGCCTGAGATGGCAGGACACACGCAGAACGAGATCACGATCGGTGCTCCGCTGGAGCTGGTCTGGGAGATGACCAACGATCTGGAGAACTGGCCGCAGCTGTTCAGCGAGTACGCCTCGGTGGAGGTGCTGGAGCGCGAGGGCCGCAGGACGACGTTCCGGCTGACCATGCACCCCGACGAGAACGGGACCGTGTGGAGCTGGGTGTCGGAGCGCGAGCCCGACCCGGCCACGCGGACGGTGAAGGCGCGCCGGGTGGAGACGGGTCCGTTCGCCCACATGGACATCCACTGGGCGTACGAGGAGGTGCCCGCGGGGACGCGGATGGTCTGGACGCAGGACTTCGCGATGAAGCCGGAGGCTCCGGTCGACGACGACTGGATGACCGACAACATCAACAAGAACTCCAAGATCCAGATGGCTCTCATCCGGGACAAGATCGAGAAGGCGGCGGCCGGTCAGCGGCCCGCGCCGGCCGCGGCCGGTTGAGCCGGCGCCGGGAGAGGGACGAAAGGGAACAGCGCATGCACCAGGCACTGATCGTCGCCCGGATGGCTCCGGGGTCGGCCCAGGACATCGCGAAGATCTTCGCGGAGTCGGACCGGGGCGAGCTGCCGCACCTCATCGGGGTGCGCCGCCGCAGTCTCTTCCAGTTCGGCGATGTGTACATGCACCTGGTCGAGTCGGACCGTGAACCGGGCCCGGCCATCGCCAAGGTGACGGACCACCCCGAGTTCCGGGGGATCAGCGACCGTCTGTCGTCGTACGTCAGCGCGTACGACCCCGAGACGTGGAGGTCCCCCAAGGACGCGATGGCGCAGCGCTTCTACCTGTGGGAGCGCGACTGAGCCGTACGGCTGCCGCCGGACGGCCACCGGCCGCCGGGCCCGCGACTCTGCGGGCCCGGCGGCCGGTGCTCTGTGCGGGTGTACGTCACCCGGGGACGTGGCAGTCGAAGGCGTGCAGGTAGGGGTTGACGGGGCTGATGTCGTCGATGACCAGGCCCGCCGCGGTCAGCCGGCCGCGCATGCTCTCGGTGGTGTGCTTGGCACCGCCGACGTTGAGCAGGAGCAGCAGGTCCATGGCGGTGCTGAAGCGCATGGAGGGGGTGTCGTCGACGAGGTTCTCGATGACGATGACCCGGGTGCCGGGGCCGCCGGCCGCCACCACGCCCGCGAGGGTGCGGGCGGTGGACTCGTCGTCCCACTCGAGGATGTTCTTGATGACGTAGACGTCGGCCTCGACCGGGATCCCGGCGCGGACGTCGCCGGGCACGATCCGGGCGCGGGAGGCGAGGTCGCCGCCCTCGCGGAGCCGGGGCAGGGCGTTCTCCACGACGCGGGGCAGGTCGAGCAGGCTGCCGTGCATCGCCGGGTACTTGTCCAGCAGACAGGCGACGACGTGTCCCTGTCCGCCGCCGATGTCGGCGACCGACTTGGCGCCGGTGAGGTCGAGGAGGGCCGCGACCTCGCGCGCCGACTGCTCGCTGGAGCGGGTCATGGCGCGGTTGAAGACGTCCGCGGACTCGGGGGCGTCCTCGTTGAGGTAGGTGAAGAACTCCTTGCCGTAGAGGTCCTCCACGACGTTCTTCCCGGTGCGGACGGCCTCGTCGAGCTTCGGCCAGGCGTCCCAGGTCCACGGCTCGGTGCACCACAGGGCGATGGCCCGCAGGCTGCCCGGGTCGTCCTCGCGCAGCAGCCGGGACATCTCGGTGTGCGCGAAGGTGCCGTCGGGCCGCTCGGCGAAGACGCCGTAGCAGGACAGGGCGCGCAGCAGCCGGCGCAGCGGCTTGGGCTCGCTCTTCACGGCGGCCGCGAGGTCCTCCACGGCCATCGGTTCGTCGTCCAGCGCGTCGGCGACGCCGAGCCGGGCGGCGGCCCGGACGGCGGCGGCGCAGGCTGCCCCGAACACCAGCTCGCGGAGCCGCATCGGGGGCGGTGGGGCTGTCTCAGCGGTCGTCATCTGCCGCCCTTTCTCGTTCTTCGGCCTTCGTCGGTCCTTCAGGGGGAGCGGGCGGGCGGTCAGCACAGGCCCGCGGGCTTCGAGGCCCGGCAGGAGTTGCGCTGGAAGGTGTTGCTCCTGCCCGGCTCGGTGTTCACGAGGTCCGCCGGGGCGTTGTCCGCCAGCGTGTTGTCCTCGATGCTGTTCATGTCGTTGGTGGCACCGACGAAGCTCTTGAACAGGACGATGCCGCCCGACAGCGGGGAGTCGCCGGTGTTGCCGGTGACCAGGTTGCCGCTCACCCGGGTGTGCTCGGCGCCGGTGAGGACGATGCCGGAGCCCTGGATCGCGGGCAGCCGGTCCGTCTTGGCGCACGACTTGTTGTTGCTGACGACGCGGTTGCCGGTGACGCTCACGTCGCCGGCCTTCGGCGTGTTCTCGTCCCCGACGACGAAGACACCGGCGCAGTTGCCGCTGATGCCGTTCTGGTCGACGGTGACGCCGCGCAGCCGGCGGACGGTGACGCCGATGCGGTTGCCGTCGAGCCTGTTGTGCGCGACCAGCGTGCCTTCCGCGTCGTAGGCGCCCGCTTCCTCGGTGATGGTGTTGGCGAGGATCACGCCGGCGTCACCGTTGCCGTGGACGTAGTTCTCCCTGATGACGCCGCGCACGGACCGCTCCTGGGCGATGCCCCACACGCCGTTGTCCACGGCGTACACGTGACGGACGGTCAGGTGGTCGGTGCCCATGCCGAACACGCCGGTGCGGCTGAAGCCGGTGGCGGTCAGGTCGGCGACGGTGACGTCCTTGACGTTCTCGTCCTTGGTGCCGATGACACAGATGCCGTTGCCGCTCTCGGCGCAGCCGGCGTGGGCCCGGGCGGCGGCCTTCGTGCCGGCGGCGGCCGGCATGAGGACCGTCCGGGCGCCGACGCCGCGCAGGGTCACCTCGGGCGTGCCGATGGTGACGCTCTCGTGGTAGGTGCCGGCGAGGACGAGGACGGTGTCGCCGGGCTGTGCGGCGTCCACCGCCTTCTGGATGGACTGGCCGGGGTTGACCACCAGGACCTGGTGGGCGGCCGACGCGGGTGTCGCGCCCAGTCCCGCGCCGACGAGGGCGGCGGTGCACGCGAGATATGCGAGATGACATCTCTTCATACCGCGTACGGTATGACCTGTTTATCCGGGTACGCCGGGATACGCCGTCCGGCGGCGTGTCAGTGCCCGCCCGCGCCCCGGCCGCCGTCCGCCGCGCCCCGGTCGCCGTCCGCCGAGCCCCGGCCGCCGTCTGCCGTCCGCCGGCCGCCGTCTGCCGTCCGCCGGTCGCCGTCCGCCGTCTGCCGAGCGCTCCCCCGCCGTCCGCCGAGCGCGGTCCCGTCGGCCTCCGTCCGCCGTCCCGCACGTACGCCGTCCGGTTGTACGTGCGGCGTGCGCGGCCCGTCCGCCGGTGCCCCGGACCTCGGTCGTGCCGTCACCCGGTCGGCGCAGCCGGGGCGGAGGGGAGCGGTGCGGGGGCCGGGCGGGCGGTACGGCGACGCGGGCCGCTCGAATCTCTCCTGAGGAGCCGCCGGCTCGCCAGGCAGCGCGATCACCTTGCCGACCATACTGACGGACATGGACCGGATCACAGGGTTTCGGCGTGGGCTCCGGGCGGTCGCGGACTACGTCCGGGCCGCGCCGGGCACCTACCTGTGGCTGACGGTCCTGTTCTTCACCACGGTCGCCCTGCACCACATGTCACCGGCCTTCGAGCACGACTTCCTGCGGCAGCGCTCCACCAACATCCACGAGCTGTCGCGGAACCCGGTCCGGGTGCTGTTCACCAGCGCGATGTGGATCGACGGCGGGCACTGGCTGCCGTACGCCGCGCTCTACAGCCTCTTCCACGCCCAGACCGAACGCTGGCTCGGCACCGCGCGCTGGCTCGCGGTGTGCGCCGCCGCGCACGTGTTCGCCACGCTGATCAGCGAGCTGGCGCTGCTGAAGGCGATCCGCGACGGACACGCCCCGCACTCGGCCGTCGACACGCTCGACATCGGCGTCAGCTACGCGCTGGCGGGGGTGATGGGGGTGCTCACCTACCGCATCGCGGTGCCCTGGCGGTACCCGTACCTGGCCGTCCTGGCCGCCGTGTACGCGATACCGCTCGTCACCGGCCGCACCTTCACCGACTTCGGCCACGCGCTCTCCGTGGCCATCGGGCTGGCGTGCGCGCCGCTGGCCGGGGGCCGCGGAAGACGATGGAATCCGAAGGAGACACCGGCCGCCCTCAGGGGTTAACGTCCCGCGCATGACAAGCGCGGCGAGCGGCACGGTCAACGGCGGCATCTCCTACTGGTACGCGCACGACGGCCTGCCCGCGGTGCGCGAGCCGCTGACCGGGGACGCGTCGGCCGACGTGGTGATCGTCGGCGGCGGCTACACGGGACTGTGGACCGCCTACTACCTGAAGAAGGCCGCCCCCTTCCTGCGGATCACCGTCCTGGAGCAGAAGTTCTGCGGTTACGGCGCCTCCGGCCGCAACGGCGGCTGGCTGTACAACGGTGTCGCCGGCCGCGACCGGTACGCCGCGCTGCACGGCCACGAGGCCGCGGTCCGCCTCCAGCGCGCCATGAACGACACCGTCACCGAGGTGATCGCGGTCGCCGGGGCGGAGGGCATCGACGCCGACGTGCACCGGGGCGGGGTGCTGGAGGTGGCGACCACCCCCGCCCAGCTGGCCCGGCTCAAGGCGTTCCACGCGCACGAGCTGTCGTACGGCGAGAAGGACCGCGAGCTGTACGGCGCCCGGGAGACCGCCGCGCGGATCCGGGTCGCGGACGCCGTCGGCGCGTCCTGGACCCCGCACGGGGCCCGGCTGCACCCGGGCAAGCTGGTGAAGGGGCTCGCGGCGGCCGTCGAGGCGCTCGGGGTCACCGTCCACGAGTCGACCCCGGTGACGGAGATCCGCCCCCGGCACGCCGTGACCCCCTACGGCACGGTCCGCGCCTCCTACGTCCTGCGCTGCACCGAGGGCTTCACCGCGTCCCTGAAGGGCCAGAAGCGCACCTGGCTGCCGATGAACTCCTCGATGATCGCCACCGAGCCGCTGACCGAGGCGCAGTGGGCGGCGATCGGCTGGGAGGGACGCGAGACCCTGGGCGACATGGCGCACGCCTATATGTACGCCCAGCGCACCGCCGACGGCCGGATCGCGCTGGGCGGGCGCGGGGTGCCGTACCGCTTCGGCTCGCGCACCGACAACGACGGCCGCACGCGGGCCAGGACGGTCGAGGCGCTCGGGGAGATCCTGGTCCGCTTCTTCCCCGCCCTGGCCGGGGTCCGGATCGCGCACGCCTGGTCCGGCGTCCTCGGCGTGCCCCGCGACTGGTGCGCCTCGGTCTCCCTCGACCGGGCCACCGGGCTCGGCTGGGCGGGCGGTTACGTCGGCTCCGGCGTGGCCACCGCCAACCTGGCCGCCCGCACCCTGCGCGACCTCGTCCAGCGGGACTCGGGCCAGGCGGGCGGCACCGAGCTGACCGCACTGCCCTGGGTGGACCACCGGGTGCGCCGATGGGAGCCGGAACCCCTGCGCTGGCTGGGCGTGCAGGGCATGTACGCCACCTACCGCGCCGCCGACGAACGCGAGCGCCGCCGCCCCGCCACGGCCTCCTCCCGCCTGGCCCGCGCGGCGGACCGCCTGGCGGGCCGCCACTGAGGCGGGGACGCGCCGGCGGGAGCGCTCCTGCCGGGGCGTCCGTCTACCCGCGGGCTCAGCCGACCGATTCCGTCACCGGGGTGCTGGCCCGGGTGCTGTGGCCGGGGGCCTTGGCCGTGATCAGGAGGGCCGCCGTCAGGGCCGCCGTCAGCATGACGCCGGCCGCCCACCAGATGGCCACCGTGTAGCCGTGCACCACGCCCTCGGGGAGGACGACGGCCCGGTCGGCCGGGCGGCGCACGTGCGCGGCGATGTAGGCGGCGCTGCTGGTGGTGGCGATGGTGTTGAGCAGGGCCGTGCCGATGGAGCCGCCGACCTGCTGGGCGGTGTTCACGGTCGCCGAGGTGACCCCGGCGTCGCGCGGGGCGACACCGGCGGTGGCGGTGGCGAAGATCGGCATGAAGGTCAGGCCCATGCCGAGCCCGAGCAGCAGCAGGGAGGGCAGGATCTCGGTGGTGTAGGAGGAGCCGACCCGCATCCGGGTGAGCAGCAGCAGTCCGGCGACGGCCAGGAGCAGGCCGGGCACCATGAGCAGCCGGGGCGGCACGCGGCCCAGCAGGCGGGCCGATATCTGGGTCGAGCCGGCGATGATCGCGGCGGTCAGCGGCAGGAACGCGAGACCGGCCCTGACCGGCGAGTAGCCGAGGATGACCTGGAGGTAGTAGGTCATGAACAGGAACAGCCCGAACATGCCGATCACCGCGAGCGTCATGGTCAGGAAGCAGCCCGCCCGGTCGCGGTCCCTGACGATGTGCAGCGGCAGCAGCGGGCTGGGCGCCCGGGTCTGCCACCACACGAAGGCGGCCAGCAGCAGCGCGCCGCCCGCGAACAGGGCCAGGACCAGGGGGTCGGTCCAGCCGCGCGGCTCGGCCTCGCTGAAGCCGTAGACGACGGCCACCAGGCCACCGCAGCCGAGGAGCACGCCGGGCACATCGAGCCGGGCACCGCGGGCGCCCGGCCGGTCGCGCAGCAGGGCGAAGGCTCCGGCGACCGCGAGGACCGCGATGGGCACGTTGACGTACAGGCACCAGCGCCAGTTCAGGTACTGGGTGAGCAGCCCGCCGACGATGAAGCCGATGGCCGAGCCGCTGCCGGCCAGGGCGCCGTAGACGCCGAAGGCCTTGCCGCGTTCCCGCGGGTCGGTGAAGGCGGTCGTCAGCAGGGACAGCGCGGAGGGCGCGAGGACGGCGGCGAAGGCGCCCTGGAGGGCGCGGGCGCCGAAGAGCATGGCGGGGCCGGTCGCGCCCCCGCCGAGCGCGGAGGCGAGCGCGAAGCCGGTCAGGCCGATGACGAAGGTGCGCTTGCGGCCCACCAGGTCGGCTATCCGGCCGCCCAGCAGGAGCAGACCGCCGAAGGCGAGCGAGTAGGCGGTGATCACCCACTGCCGGTTGCCGTCCGACATGTGCAGATCATGCTGTGCGGAGGGGAGCGCGATGTTCACGATCGTCGCGTCCAGGACCACCATCAGCTGGGCCAGCGCGATGACGACGAGGGCCCACCAGCGGTGTGGATCGGGTGCCCCGGCCTCCGTGCGCGGCTGGGGCTGATCACTCGTCCGGCCGTCGTCCATCTGGCCAGAAGACCACGGATCGGGACGTACTGCATCCGGGTGAAGAGGGGTGCGGGACTGCTTCTCCATGGTGCGGCGCCGCCTTTCCAACGACGTGCGGTGCCCCCGTGAGCGACCGCGTTCTCGCAGGACGGACGACAGGGCGGCCGGGACTGTGACATCCCGGTCCGCGCCGCCGGAAATCCCGGTCCGCGCCGCCGGAAATCCCTGTCCGAGCCACCGGAAATCCCTGTCCGAGCCACCGGACGTCCCGGTCCGCGCCGCCGGACGTCCCGGTCCCCGCTCCTGCCCGTGGGGCGGCGCGGGCGGCGCGGGCGGGGCGGGCCGGACGCGTTGTCGGTGGCGGGGTGCAGCATGGGGCCATGGCGAGGCGAGCGACGGGTACGGGCGGTGCGGCGGTGCGGACGGACACACGGGCGGGTGCGCGGACCGGGGTGAAGGGTGCGCGGACCGGGGTGAAGGGCGCGCGGCGTCCCGAGCTGCGGCTTCCGGAGCTGCGGCCCTGGGCGGACGGGGAGCTGGAGCCCGACGGCGACTACGACGGACTGGAGCTGCGGGAGGCGGACCTGGCGGGGCAGGACGGGGCGGGCGCCCGGTTCATGGACTGCGCGCTGACGGGCTGCGCGCTGGACGAGACGGCCCTGGGCCGGGCCCGGTTCCTGGACTCGGTCCTGACCGCCCCCAAGGGGGTGGGCACCCATCTGGCCGAGGCCACGTTCCGTGACGTCGAGGTGGCCGACGCCCGCCTGGGCGGCGCCCAGCTCCACGGCGCCGTGCTGGAACGCGTGGTCTTCCGGGGCGGCAAGCTCGACTTCCTCAACTTCCGCGAGGCCCGGCTGAAGGACGTCGTCTTCGAGTCCTGCGTGCTGGTCGAACCGGACTTCGCCGGTGCCCGTCTGGAACGGGTGGAGTTCGTGGACTGCGCGCTCAGGGAGGCCGACTTCGGCGGGGCCGTCCTGAAGGACGTGGACCTGCGCGGGGCCGCGCCCCTGGAGATCACCCGGGGCCTCGGCCGGCTGGCCGGAGCGGTGATCGGCACCGGGCAGCTGCTGGATCTGGCGCCGGCCCTCGCGGCGGAACTGGGGATCAGGGTGGAGGACTGAGCGGCGCCCGCCCGCGAGCTCAGGGCAGGCGGGGGAAGCGGGCCTGGAGGTCCCAGATCACCGGGTTCTCCGCCAGCTCCTCGTGCAGATCGGTCAGGTCCGCGATCAGATCGTGGAGGAAGTCGCGGGCCTCGCGCCGGAGTTCGGCGTGGGAGAAGCTGAGCGGCGACTCCTCGGCCGGGAGCCAGTCGGAGGCGATGTCCACCCAGCCGAAGCGGCGCTCGAAGAGCATCCGGTCGGTGGACTCGGTGAAGTCCAGCTCCGCGTGCTGCGGGCGCGCGGCGCGCGAGCCCATGGGGTCCTTGTCCAGCTGCTCCACGATGTCGCACAGCGCCCACGCGAAGTCCAGCACCGGCACCCATCCCCAGGCTGTGGACAGTTCCCGGTCCGTCTTGGTGTCGGCGAGATAGACGTCCCCGCAGAACAGGTCGTGCCGCAGCGCGCGGGCGTCGGCGCGGCGGTAGTCCGTCTGCGGCGGGTCCGGGAAGCGGTTGGCGAGGGCGTAGCCGATGTCGAGCACGCAACAGATGGTGTCACGCCCGGCTCCCCCCTACCTTCCGCACCCCGGGGCCCCGACGCCGCGGCCTGATCCACGGAGACCGGCATGCCACCCCCTAAGATCGCCGGCATGTCCGGATCCGCGCGCCCACGGGAGGGCTCCCCGAGGAGACGCCCCCTGGTCCGAGCCGCCGCGGTGCTGTGCGCGCTCGTCCTCACCGGCACCGCGTGCGACGGCGGTGTCCACGGCACCCCCGGCGGCTCCGGTCTGCGCGACCCGTACTTCCCGAGGGCGGGCAACGGCGGGTACGACGTCGGCCACTACGCCCTCACCCTGGACTACACCCCGGCCGACCGCCGTCTCGCCGCCACGGCGGTCGTCACCGCCCGCGCCACCCGCGGCCTGTCCGCGTTCGACCTCGACCTCACCGGGCTGCGCGTCGAGAAGGTCACCGTCGACGGCAAGGACGCCCGCTGGAACCGCACCGGCCAGGAACTCACCGTCCGCCCGCACGACGACCTGCGCGCGGGCGAGACGTTCCGCACCACCGTCCGCTACTCCGGCACCCCGCAGACCCTCACCGACCCCGACGGCTCCAAGGAGGGCTGGCTGCGCACCGCCGACGGCGCGCTCGGCCTCGGCGAGCCGGTCGGCTCCATGGCCTGGTTCCCCGGCAACCACCACCCCTCCGACAAGGCGTCGTACGACATCACGGTCACCGTCCCCCGCGGACTGGAGGCTGTCTCGGGCGGCGAACCGGCCGGCCGCTCCACCGCGGGCGGCCGCACCACCTTCGCCTGGCACGCGCCCGAACCCATGGCGAGCTACCTCGCCACGGTCGCCATCGGCCACTACGGCATGGCCCGCACCACCGGCCCGCACGGCCTGCCCGTCATCACCGCCGTCGACCCCGCCGAGGCCGCGGCGGCCGGGCCCGCCCTCGCGAAGATCCCCGGCGTCCTCGCGTGGGCGGAGGGCCGCTTCGGGCCGTACCCCTTCTCCTCCGCCGGGGCGATCGTCGACCGCCCCGGTGACGCCGGGTACGCCCTGGAGACCCAGACCCGCCCCGTCTTCCCCGGCGCCCCCGACACCTCCACGCTCGTGCACGAACTCGCCCACCAGTGGTACGGCGACTCGGTGACCCCGCGCGGCTGGCAGGACATGTGGCTGAACGAGGGCTTCGCCACCTACGCCGAGTGGCTGTACATGGAGGACCACGGCGGCCGCAGCGCCCAGCAGGCCTTCGACGACCTCTACCGCGGACACGACGACTCCCTGTGGGACTTCCCGCCCGCGAATCCGCCCGGCGCCGCGTTCATCTCCGGCACCCCCGTCTACGGGCGCGGGGCGATGGTGCTGCAGAAGATCCGTCAGAAGACCGGTGACCGCGCCTTCTTCGCGCTCCTGCGGGGCTGGGCCGCCGCCCGCCGGCACGGCAGCGCGAGCACCGCCGACTTCACCGCCTACGTCGGCGGGAAGGCGCCGGGCGTGGACTTCTCGCAGATCTGGAAGGTCTGGCTGTACGGGGAGGGCAAGCCGTCCCGTCCGTGACCGGCGCCCGGGGAAGCGCGGTTCGGGGAATCGGGGTTCAGCGAAACAGGGTTCAGCGAATCGGGGTTCAGGGAATCGAGGTCCGGGGGGACTGCCGTGTTCCCGGTCGCACACCGGTGACCGCGCTCTCAGAGGTCCGTTCCCGGCGCGCGCAGCGGTTTGCGCAGGACGGTGCAGGGGCGGCCGAGGGCACGGTCGGGGCGGTGCGCGACGGCCCGGTAGCCGAGGGCGGTCCAGAAGGCGGTCCCCCTGGTGTTGCCGTCGAGGACGGCGAGCCGTACGGCGTCGCGGCCCGCGGCCCGGAAGCGGTCCTCGACCAGGGTGGCCACCGTGCGGCCGTAGCCCCTGCGCTGCTCGGCCGCGCCGACCATCAGCAGCCCGATCCAGGGGTCCGGGTCGGCCGGGTCCGGGTGGTGGGCCAGCGTGACGGCGAGGGCGACCAGCCGCTCACCGGGAGGGGCGTCGGTCGCCGGGTCCGGGCCGGGATCCGGGACGTGCGCCAGCAGCACCTCCGCGTCCGGGTGGGCGAGTTCACCGGCGAGGGCCGCCTCGACCTGCTCCGGGCGGATGTCCGAGGGGTCGGGGAAGTCGCCGCTGAGGGCGTGGAACTCGGCCTGCGAGGCGTACAGGGCGGTCAGTTCGGCGAGCAGCGGGGCCGGCAGGGCGCCACCGCGCGGCAGAGGGCGCAGGATCACGCGGGCACGGTAGCGCGGGCCGGCGGTGGCCCGGCAGTGGCCCGTGGCGCGGACCGGCGTGGGCCCGGGGGCCGGACGGCGGACCGGTGGCCCGCCGTCGCGCGCGGCGGGGTCCCGGACGCGCCGGCGTCCGGGAGCCCCTGCGGTCGCGCGGACGTCCGTCAGACGTTGACGCCGAAGTCCTGGGCGATGCCCACCAGGCCCGAGGCGTAGCCCTGGCCGACGGCGCGGAACTTCCACTCGGCGCCGTTGCGGTACAGCTCGCCGAAGATCATGGCCGTCTCGGTGGCCGCGTCCTCGGAGAGGTCGTAGCGGGCGATCTCGGCGCCGCCGGCCTGGTTCACGATGCGGATGTAGGCGTTGCGGACCTGGCCGAAGTTCTGGCCGCGGTTCTCGGCGTCGTAGATGGAGACCGGGAAGACGACCTTGTCCACGTCGGCCGGGAGGGCGGCCAGGTTGACGTTGATGGCCTCGTCGTCGCCGGCGCCCTCGCCGGTGCGGTTGTCACCGGTGTGGACGATCGTGCTGTCCGGGGTCTGCTTGTTGTTGAAGAACACGAAGTGGGCGTCGGAGTAGACCTTGCCCTGGGTGTTCACCGCGATGGCGGAGGCGTCCAGGTCGAAGTCCGTACCGGTGGTGCTGCGGACGTCCCAGCCGAGGCCCACGGTGACGGCGGTCAGGCCCGGAGCCTCCTTGGTGAGCGAGACGTTGCCGCCCTTGGACAGGCTTACAGCCATGATGGGAGTCCCTTCCCTTTTGGGTGTCTGTGCCGACGAAAGTACCGTCACCGGGTTGAACGTCGAGGGGGGTGCCGGTGGTTCCGGGCTCCTTTACCTTTTTTACCCGCCCGGAAATCGGGGTGACGCGGGACCGTCCGGACCGGGAACATGGGAGGTATGTCCGGCCCTCATCTCATCCGTGGTTCGGTCTCGCTCCCCGAGGCCGAGCTGACGTGGCGTTTCTCCAGGTCCTCCGGTCCAGGAGGACAGCACGTGAACACCAGCGACTCCCAGGTGGAGCTGCGCTTCGACCTGGCCGCCACCGAGGCGCTGCCGCCGGTGTGGAAGGAGCGGGCGCTGGAGCGCCTGGCGTCCCGTCTGGTGGACGGGGTCGTGGTCGTACGGTCCTCCGAGCACCGCTCGCAGTGGCGCAACCGTGAGGCGGCCGCCGTACGCCTGGCGGCCCTGCTCGCCGAGGCCACCGCGCCCCCGCCCAGGCCCCGCCGCCCCACCCGCATCCCGCGCGGCATCAACGAGCGGCGGCTGCGTGAGAAGAAGCAGCGCTCGGACACCAAGCGGGGCCGCTCCGGGCGCGGCTGGACGTAGCCACCGCGCGGCTCACGGCCCGCGGCCGCGGGGCGGCGGTGCGGCGGGACGGTGCCACGGCGGTGCACGGCGGGGACGGTGACACAGCCGTGCACGGCGGTTCTGCGGGGCGGTGGCACGGTTCTGCGGGACGGCGGTGCGACGGCGCGGCGGGACCGTGTCGCGCGTGACGTCCGGTCACCCCAGCTGCCGGTACCGCCCCCGGAAGTACACGAGCGGTCCGCCCTCGGTGGCCGGTACCCGGGCGGTCAGGACCCGGCCGATGACCAGGGTGTGGTCGCCGGCCGGCACGCGCTGCTCGGTGCGGCACTCCAGGGTGGCCAGCGCGCCGTCGATCAGCGGGGCGCCGCTGACCTCGCCGCGCACGTGGGGGAGGTCGGCGAAGAGCAGACGGTCGCTGATGCGGCCCTTCATCGCGAAGCGGCCCGCGATCTGCCGCTGGTTCTCGGCGAGCACCGAGACCGCCCACAGCGGCTGTTCGGCGAGCAGGTCGTCCATGCGGGAGCCCTCGCGCAGGCTGACCAGCACCAGCGGTGGGTCCAGGGACACCGACATGAAGCCGGTGGCGGTCATGCCGGCGTCCTCCATGCCCGGCGCGTGCGGGTCGTCGGGGTCCAGCGACGGCTCCTGCGCCGTCACCAGGACGACACCGTCGGCCAGCCGGGACAGCGCGCCCCGGAACTCGTCGTTGCTCACCCCTTCAGCATGCCCGGAAGCAAGGGTGGCGGTGGGGGAGGAAGTGTTCAGCACGCCGGAAACGCTAATCTCCCGTCCGCACGCGCCGCATCGGGCCTTCGCCCGAAGCGGGTCCTAGGACCAGCGGACCAGTGGTGTGGACGATTCGCGCATATTGTGCGCACGATCACAAACCTTGCGTTCGGGAAACGCACAGGGAAAGCGCGGAAACTCCACTCAATTGTTCATGTTCTGCTGTGACTTGAGTCACAAGGGGCAGGAATTGTTGACCCTGTGTACCGAGTGGGGAGCGCGCTGTGATTCAGTGGCGGAGAGGCCGAAGAGGACCCTTGATTCGCTGCGAGGACTCGGGGGGAGGGCAAGTATGGAGACCGAGTCGGAACCGTATGTCCGTCTTGCGTCCCTCCGGCAGCTGCACCAGGTCATGGCCGACATGAACACGGCGCGCAGCCTGGCGGACACGCTGCAGACGGTCGCCGACGGCGTGGTCAACGCCCTCAACTACGAGATGGCGTGCGTCAACCTGGTGCGGCCCGACGGCGACCTCGTCGTCGCCGCGTTCTCCGGGAACTCCGCTGCCGAGGCCCTGATCACCGGCCGTGTCGGCTCCCGCGAGTCCTGGGACCGGCGCCTCGCCATGGGCGAGGAGTGGGGCGACCTGGTCTTCATTCCGCACACCGAGGGCTGGGTCCTCGACGACGACGACGTCCCGCAGTGGTTCACCGAGGGGCCCGAGCCCCGCTTCGAGGACGAGTGGCACCCCGCGGACCGTCTTTTCGCGCCGATGTTCACGCCCGGCGTGCACGGCGGCGGTTCCTCCGGGGAACTGCTCGGGGTCATATCCGTCGACCGGCCGCGGGGCGGCCGCCGCCCCGGCGCCTGGGGCCGCGAGGCCCTCCAGATGTACGCCTTCCAGGCCGCCATCGCGATCAGCAACGCGCGGCTGCGGTCCAACATGCAGCGCGCCCTGGTCCGCCTGGAGCGGGACCAGCAGGCCCTGCGCGCCAGTGAGGAAAGCTTCCGGCAGGCCTTCGAGTACGCCCCCTCCGGCATGGCCATCGCCGAGATGGGCGGCGACCAGCACGGCCGCATCCTGCGCACCAACGACGCCCTGTGCCGGCTGCTGGGCCGGCCCGCCTCCGCGATGCGCCGCTACTCCTTCTCCGACCTCGTCCACCCCGAGGACGTCGGCACCCTGCTGCGCACCTCCGCCGAGGGCGGCCGGGCCGAGCTGCGCCTCGGCCGCCGTGACGGCAGCTATGTCTGGGTGTCGCTGCGCAACTCCGTCGTCGCCGACGCCGCCGACGGACCCCGCTTCCTGCTGACCCACGTCGAGGACATAGAGGAGCGCAAGCGCCGCGAGCTCCAGCTCGCCCACCGCGCCTCCCACGACTCCCTCACCGGCCTGCCGAACTCCGCCGAGCTGCGCTCGCGCCTGTCGGCCCGGCTCTGCCGGCGCTCGGCCCGGCCGGGTGACCTGGACTCCCTGGACGCGGCCTACGGCCACCCCGCCTTCGACGCGCCCGCCGGCCACGGCTTCGACTTCGCGCCCGGCGCGGAGGCTCCCGGCGCCTTCGACCACCACGTCCACACGGTCGCCCCCGAGGACGGCCGCGACGACGGCACCAAGGGCCTGGCGGTGCTCTTCTGCGACCTGGACGGCTTCAAGTCGATCAACGACCGGTTCGGCCACAACGCCGGCGACGCGGTCCTCATCGAGGTCGCCCATCGCCTCAGCCGGGGGGTGCGGGACGGCGACACGGTCGCCCGGCTCGGCGGCGACGAGTTCGTGATCCTCGCCGACGGCCTCGGCAAGGCCGACGCCCAGGACCTCGCGGTGCGCCTGCGCAACGAGATCATCCAGCCCATCCGGGCCGAGGGCCGGGCCGTCCGGGTGGGTGCCAGCTTCGGCATCGGCTGGGCGCACTGCGGGATGACTGCGGACGAAGTGTTGAAGTCCGCTGACGAGCGGATGTACGTAGAGAAACGATCTCGTCCCAAACAGCATCGGCGTGCCGGATGATGTGCAGGTCAGCGGGTTGAAGCGAGTTGAGTCACCTGTTCGGGTCACTCAATGGGGGTAGGCTCGCCATTCCACACGCTTACCCGCATCCGCCCGCACTGCTGAGGAGTACAAGGGATGACGTCCGGCGACAACGGCGCCAACACGCCTGAGGACGACGACCCGTTCGGCTACCTCTACGCCGACGGACAGGCCAGGGGTGCCCAGCCGCCTTCCGGTGGCTACGGCTATCCGAACGCGGTCAGCCGGGTGCGCACGGTCGGTGAGCGCCAGTACGGCCAGCAGCCGCCCGCCCCGCAGCAGCAGGGCGCCTACGGCCGGCCGAACAGCGCCCCCTACCAGGCCCCCGAGAACCCGGGCGGCGGTGCCCCGTCGGGCCGGCGCGCCATGGCCCCCGCCGGCGGCGGCCGCCGCGGCCCCAACACCAAGGGTCTGCTGATCGGCGCGATCGCGGTGGTCGCCGCCGTCGTCATCGGCATCAGCTTCGCGATGATGGGCGACGACTCGGACGGCGACAAGTCCGGCGACCAGGCCGGTGCTGACCCGAGCCAGTCCCAGAGCGCGGCCCCGAGGGCGTCGAGCAGCAGCGCGGCCCCGGCGGGTGAGCTGCCGAAGACAGACGCCAAGGACCTGAAGCTGGACGGCGGTGCCATCCAGACGTCGGAGTTCAAGGGCTCCAAGGCGGTGGGCGGCACGTATGTGTCGGGCTTCAACCAGGTCGGGGCGAAGGCCACGTGGACCGTCAACGGCATCGAGAAGGCCGGTACCTACCGCCTGTACGTGCGCTATGGCGTTCCGGGTGCGGATGCCAACGCGACCCTGCTGGTCAACGGTGAGGCGAACACCCAGCCGCTGAACATGAAGAACTTCGGCGGCACTCCCGCGGGTGACTGGGAGAAGGGCTGGAAGACCACGTGGGCCAACGTCAATCTGACGAAGGGCACCAATACGATCGTGGTCGCCTGCAATGATGGCAACCAGTGCAACGCCGTCCTGGACCAGTTCTACATCACCAAGTAGAAGTACGACAGCCGCCGGAGGCGTTGGCCTCCGGCGGCTGTCGAGCGTTCCCGGTATCGCATCAGGCACCCCGCACGGCCGTTCCTGCCACGGGCGGAGCGCTGCTGCCGTACCTCAGCCGTAGATCTCGACCGAGTTGGCGCTGCCGGGGTTGTCCGAGTAGGTGCCCGGCTTCAGGGTGACCAGCTTGCTGCCCGTGGCGCAGCCGAGGGTGGCGTGCCAGAAGACCAGGGTGTAGGAGGTCTGGTTCGAGACGGATTTGGCGATGTGGTCGAGGGGGATACAGCCCGGCGTCTCGGAGTAGACGGTCCTGGTGCCGGTCCTGTTCGTCCCCGACCATCCGCAGAACTTGCCCTTCGGGCAGGTGTTCGGATCAGCCGCTGCGGCCGGCGTGGCGAAGGCGCCGCCCAGCAGCGCGGCGGCCACGGCCACCGTGGTCAGAGTCTTCTTGAATGTGATCATGGAGTCCCCGATTCTGAGTTCTGTTCGCTCTTGGTCAATGCGGCGAACAAGTGTTCATTCGATCATCCAGCCGTCATGACGGGGTAGGGCGTTTCTCGGCCAGACCGCTGTTCCAGGCGTGTGCGGCGAGGGCCGCACGGCCTTCACGCAGCCGTCGCCGCCACGCGCACCAGGAGTTTCTCGTAGACCGCTCGGTCGAACTCTCCGGCCGCCGGTGCCGGTACGGCCGCTGCCGACAGTGCGGCGGCCCGGGCCAGGCGGGTCGGCCAGGGCAGGTTCTCCACCAGGCCGGACAGCAGGCCCGCGACCGCCGCGTCCCCCGCTCCCGTCGGGTTGCCGCGAAGGCGGGTGGGCGGGGCCGCGCGCCAGTGGCCCTCCGGGGTCACCGCCAGGAGGCCGTCCGCGCCCAGCGAGGCCACCACCGCGTGGGCCCCCCGGCGGCGGGCGTCCTGGGTGGCGCGCAACGGGTCGTGGGCGCCGGTGAGTTCGGCCAGTTCTTCCGTGTTCGGCTTGATGATGTCGGGGCGGGCCGCCACCCCGCGGCGCAGGGGTTCCCCGTCGGTGTCCAGCAGGACCGGGACGCCGGCGGCCCGCGCGGTGCGTATGAGGCCCGCGTACGCGCCCACCGGGACGCCCGGCGGGAGGCTGCCGGAGAGGGCCACCGCCGAGGCGGAGCGCAGCAGTTCGCCGTAGAAGCCCTGGAAGGCGGCCCATTCGGCCGGACCGATCTGCGGGCCCGGCTCGTTCAGCTGGGTGGTGTCGCCGGAGAGCGCGTCCACGACGGCGATCGTGCGCCGGGTCGTGCCGGCGACCGGCATCAGCGCGTCCGTCAGCCCCGGTGTGTGCGCGAGCCGCTCGCGCACCTGGTCGCCGGTGACGCCGCCCACCAGCCCGGTGACCGTCACCTCGTGCCCGAGCGCGGCCAGCACCCGGGCCACGTTCACCCCTTTGCCGCCGGGGCGTTCGGCCACGTCGGAGACGCGGTGCGAGGCGTGCGGCCGCAGGGACCGCACGCGGTAGGTGATGTCGAGAGCGGTGTTCAGCGTGACCGTGAGGATCACCGGCCCTGCCTCCCTCGCATGACGTGCTTCGGTTCCCGAAGGCCCGATCATGCCAAAGACGGAGCGGCCGGCCCAGTGCGCGGTCCGGCCGGCGCCCGGTGAAGTGGCGTACGGATCAGGGCAGTCGGGGCGCAATCACCCATTCGCCCCTGCGCATCACGCCCTTGAGGTCGAAGTTCTCGTCGACGAGGACGAGGTCCGCGTCCTTGCCCGGTTCCAGGGAGCCCACGCGGTCGTCCAGGCCGAGCACGCGGGCCGGGGTGGCCGAGAGGGCCGTGACGGCGTCCTCCACCGGCAGCCGGTCGACCGTCACCGCCCGTTTGAACGCCCGGTCCAGGGTCAGCGTCGAGCCCGCGATCGAACCGTTCTCCACCAGCCGCGCCACCCCCTCGCTGACCTCGACCTCCAGCGGTCCGAGCAGATAGCGCCCGTCGCCCGAACCGGCCGCGTCCATCGCGTCGGTGATGAGCGCGACCCGGCCGGGACCCGCGTGACGGAACGCCAGCTTCAGCGCCGCCGGGTGCAGATGGGTGCCGTCGTCGATCAGCTCGACGGTGACCCGCTCGTCCTCCAGCAGGGCCGTGACCGGCCCGGGGGAGCGGTGCCCGAGGACGGGCATCGCGTTGAAGAGGTGGGTGGCGACCGTGGCGCCCGCGTCGATGGCCTCGGCCGTCTGCTCGTAGGTGGCGTCGGTGTGCCCGACCGCCGCGATCACCCCGGACTCCGCGAGCAGCCGTACGGAGTCGATGCCGCCCGGCAGTTCGGTGGCGAGGGTCACCATCCGGGCCTGGCCGCGCGCCGCGTCGAGGAGCTTGCGGACCTCGGCCGGGTCCGGTTCGCGCAGCAGCGACTCGGAGTGCGCGCCCTTGCGGCAGGGTGAGATGAACGGCCCCTCGAAGTGGATGCCGGCGATCTCCCCCTGCTCGGCCAGCTCGCTCAGCAGGCCCGCCTGCCGCACCAGCAGGTCCATCTCGTCGGTGACGGTGGAGGCCACCAGCGTGGTCGTGCCGTGCGCGCGGTGGGTGCGGACGGCGGTCAGCACGTCCTCGGCGCTCCCGGAGAAGGAGGCCCCGCCGCCGCCGTGGCAGTGCAGGTCGACGAAGCCGGGCAGCACCCAGTACCCGGACACGTCGGTCACCCGGGCGCCGGCCGGGGCGGTGGCGGCGATGCGGCCGCCGTCCACGGCCACCTGGCCGCCCGTCACCGTGCCGGTGGGAAGCACCACCTTCCCGCCGGTGAGCACCTGCGGCCCGGTGTGACCGGCCCAGGTGCGACCGGGCCCGGTGCGTCCCGGGCCGGTGGGGGCCGGTCGCGCGGTTCCCCGCGCTCCGGGTGACGCCCCGGTGGCTTCGCCGTGCCGTTCGCTGCCCATCAGGTGCTTACCTCCGAGGTCGTAGGGGTGGTCGTCAGCAGGTCCCGGGCCAGCAGGCCCGCGCCCAGGCAGCCCGCGCCGTCACCGAGGGCGGCCGGGACGACGGCGGGCATCCGCTGGAAGGTGACCCTGCTGTCCAGGGCCTCCCGCAGCGGACGGAACAGCACGTCCCCCGCCTCGGCCAGGCCACCGCCGACGATCAGGGTGCGCGGGTCGAGCAGGGTGAGGGCGGTGACCACGCCGTCGGCGAGCGCGTCCACCGCCCGCCGCCACACCCGCGACGCGTCGGGGTCGCCCGCGGCGACGGCCTCGGCGCAGCCGGCCGCGTCCGCGCCCGGCTCCCCGCGGGCCGCCGCCCAGGCCTCGCCGACGGCGGCGGCGGAGGCGTACCGCTCCAGGCAGCCGCGCTGTCCGCAGGGGCAGGCGAGGCCGCCGGGCCGTACGACGATGTGCCCGATCTCGCCCGCGAAGCCGTGCGCGCCCGCCTCCACCCGGCCGTCCAGGCCGATGGCGCCGGCGATCCCGGTGCCCAGCGCGACGAACAGGAAGCGGTCGGCGCCCCGGCCCGCGCCGAGCCGGCCCTCGGCGAGGCCGCCGGTGCGCACGTCGTGGCCGAGGGCGGCGGGCATGCCGAGCCGCCGCGCGAGCAGGTCGCGCAGGGGCACGTCCTTCCAGCCGAGGTTGGCCGCGAAGACGGCGACGCCGTTCTCCTCGTCGACGATGCCGGGGACCGCGAGGCCGGCCGCGGCGGCGGGCCCGCCGTGGTGCTCGACGCCGTACGCGCGCAGTTCGGCGGCGAAGCCGAGGATGTTCCCGACCACCGCCTCGGGTCCGTGCTCGCGGCCCGTGGGCCGGCGGGCACGGTGCAGCGGCGTGCCGTCCTCGCCGATCAGGGCGGCCTTCATCCCGGTGCCGCCGACGTCCAGGGCGATGACATGTCTCACGCGCCCAGTGTGACCCCCTACCCGCGAGAGGTCTAGTCCACTCTCTTGGTGTAGACCTTAAGGGTCCGGATAGCGGACAGTCGTACAGCAGAACAGCAGAACTGGGGATTTGACGGTGCGTCGGGGAACGGCAGGAACGATCGCGGTGGTGTCCGCACTGGGCATGGCGGCGACTCTCGGAGGCTGCGGGAGCACGGGGTCCTCCGACGTGACCCTGAAACTGGTGGCCGCCGACTACAGCAGGCTGACGTCCGACAGCACCCAGAAGTACTGGGACTCGCTGGTCGGTGCCTACGAGGCCAAGCACCCCGGCATCAAGGTCCAGGTCAGCGTCTACTCCTGGAGCGACGTCGACCGCAAGGTCAAGGAGATGGTCGACGCCGGCCACGCCCCCGACATGGCGCAGATGGGCTCCTACGCCGACTACGCGTCCGAGGGCAAGCTCTACCAGGCCTCCGACCTGCTCTCCATCTCCACCCAGGGCGACTTCCTGTCCGAGCTCGCCGACGCGGGCCGCTGGAACCACGAGCAGTACGGCATGCCCTTCGCCGCCTCCACGCGCGTGCTCTTCTACAACAGGTCCCTGTTCGACAAGGCCGGCATCACCCCGCCCAGCGACTGGGACGAGCTGGCGTCCGACGCCCGCGCGCTCAAGCAGCAGGGCGTCAAGTACCCGTTCGCGCTGCCGCTCGGCCCCGAGGAGGCCCAGGCCGAGACCATGCAGTGGATGCTCGCCGGCAGCAGCGGCTACACCGACGACATCGGCACCTACACCCTCGACTCCGTGCAGAACACGCGGACCTTCACCTGGCTCAAGGACGAGCTCGTCGACAAGGGCCTGACCGGTCCGGTCGCCCCCGGCAAACTCAACCGCGCCGCCGCCTTCGCCGCCTTCACCGACGGCCAGGTCGGCATGCTCGACGGTCACCCCATGCTGATGCAGGAGGCCGAGGCGAAGGGCGTGAAGTTCGGCACGGTCCCGCTGCCCGGCCGCACCGGCGCGCCCAAGTCCTCGATGGGCGTCACCGACTGGATGACCGCCTTCAAGCAGAACGGGCACGCCGAGCAGATCGGCAGCTTCCTCGACTTCGTGTACGACCAGAAGAACGTCCTCGACTTCTCCCGCGAGTTCGGCCAGCTTCCGGTCACCAACTCGGCGTCCAGCGCCCTGAACGCCTCGGAAGCGCCCAAGGACAAGGCCCTGCGGCCCTTCCTCGCGCAGCTGCCCGGCGCCCAGCTCTACCCCACCGGCAAGACCTCCTGGTCCGAGGTCAGCGCGGCCGTGAAGCAGGACATGGGCCAGGCCTTCAGCCCCGGCGCCAGCCCCGCCGGCCTGCTGACCCGCCTCCAGGCCCAGGCGACCACCGCGGACAGCAGCGCGGTCAACTGAGCCGGCTGTCGGTGTCCGGCGTTACGGTGGGCCGCATGGAACTGGGCAGCCGGGAGAAGGCGATCCTCGCGCTGGAGCGCCGGGGCTTTCCCGGCCCCGGCGCGAAGGAGCGGGCGATCCGCGAGGAGCTGGGCCTCGCCCCGGTCCGCTACTACCAGCTGCTCAACGCGCTGCTGGACGACGAGCGGGCGCTGGCACACGATCCGGTGACGGTGAACCGCCTGCGCCGGGTCCGTGACGCACGCCGTTCCGAACGCTGAGACAGCGCCGGCAACCCGGGCGTAGGGGCGGCACCGCGCGGATAGTGTCGCCCCATGGGCATCCATGTGACGGACTCGACCAACCCGGTGGATCCACTGCCGGTCCCCGTGACCCAGGCCGGCCGGGACGGACTGCGGGCGCTGCTCGCGGAGCCGCGCACCGCGGCGGTCGGCCTCGACTTCGACGGCACGCTCGCCCCGATCGTCGCCGATCCCGACCAGGCCCGCGCCCACCCCGGCGCCGTGCCCGCGCTCGCCGAGCTCGCCCCGAAGGTGGCCTCCGTCGCCGTGGTCACCGGCCGCCCGCCCGGGGTGGCGGTCCGGCACGGCGGCTTCGCGGGCGTCCCCGGCCTGGAGCACCTCGTCGTCCTCGGCCACTACGGCGCCGAACGCTGGGACGCCGTCACCGGTACCGTCACCGCCCCCGCCCCGCACCCCGGGGTGGCCGCCGCCCGCGCCGAACTGCCCGGCTTCCTGGACAGCGTCGGCGCCTGGCAGGGCACCTGGATCGAGGAGAAGGGCCGCGCCCTCGCCGTCCACACCCGCCGCGCGCACGACCCGCAGGCCGCCTTCGAGGCGTTGCGCGAACCGCTCGCCGGTCTCGCCGCCCGGCACGGCCTGATCGTGGAGCCCGGCCGCCTGGTCCTCGAACTCCGCCCGCCCGGCATGGACAAGGGCGTCGCCCTGATCGACCACGTCCGGGCCGTCGGCGCCGAGTCCGTGCTCTACGCGGGCGACGACCTCGGCGATCTGCCCGCCTACGCCGCCGTGGAAAAGCTCCGCTCCGAGGGCGTCCCCGGTCTCCTCGTGTGCAGCGGCAGCGCGGAGGTGACGGAGCTCGCCGAACGGGCCGACCTCGTGGTCGACGGACCCGGCGGTGTCGTGGCGCTGCTGCGCGCCCTGGCGGCCCACATGGAGTGAGCCGCCGTACGGCCCGCCCGGGCGTGCGGGCGCCGGGCGCGGGCCGGCGGCGTCCGCGCCGGGGCGCGCCGGGCCGTCACCGGCCGAGCGCCTCCAGCTGGTCCAGGAACCACCGGGCCGGGGGCAGCGCGGTGCCGGCCGCGGCCAGCCGCTTCGAGCGCTCGGCGCGTTCCCCCGCGGGCATGGCCAGCGCCTCGTGCAGCGCCTCGGCCGTGCCCGTGATGTCGTACGGGTTCACCACGACCGCGTCGTCGCCCAGCTCCTCGTACGCCCCGGCCTCCCGGGAGAGCACCAGCGCGCACCCCTCGTCGGAGACGACCGGCACCTCCTTGGCGACCAGGTTCATGCCGTCCCGGATGGGATTGACCAGGGCCACGTCGGCCAGCCGGTAGGCGGCCAGGGAGCGGGCGAAGTCGTCCTTGACGTGGAGGACGACCGGGGTCCAGTCCGGGGTGCCGTACTCCCCGTTGATCTCCTGCGCCACCCGTCGCACCTCGTCCGTGTACGCGCGGTACACCGCGAGGTCCTGCCGCGAGGGGTAGGCGAACGCGACGTGCACGACCCGCTCGCGCCACTCGGGGTGGTCCGCCAGCAGCTGCCGGTAGGCCAGCAGCCCGCGCACGATGTTCTTGGACAGCTCGGTGCGGTCCACCCGCACGATCGTCCGGCGCCCCTCGCCGATCTCCTCCCGGAGCGCGGCCATCCGCTCCGCCACGTCGGCCCGGTGCGCGCGCTCGCGCAGGAAGTCCGCGTCGGCTCCGAGTCCGTGCACCCCGATCCGCGTCCCCGAGGGGATGCCCGGGCCCAGTACGTCGTGACAGCAGGCGGTGAAGGCGTCCGCCCACCGGCGGGTCAGGAACGCCGCCCGGTCCGCGCCGAGGATGCCGGTCAGCAGCTCGGCCGCGATGTCGTCGGGCAGCAGCCGGAAGTAGTCCGGCGGCGCCCACGGGGTGTGCGAGAAGTGCCCGATGCGCAGGTCGGGCCGCAGCTGCCGCAGCATCCGGGGGGCCAGGGCCAGGTGGTAGTCCTGGATCAGCACCGCCGCGCCCTCGGCGGCCTCCTCGGCGAGCGCCTCGGCGAAGGCCCGGTTGTAGGCGCGGTAGGACTCCCACCGCCGGCGGAACTCCGCGTCGAAGACCGGCTCCAGCGGGGTCTGGTAGAGCATGTGGTGGACGAACCACAGCGCCGAGTTGGCGATGCCGTTGTAGGCGTCGGCGTACACGCCGGCGTCGATGCCGAGCATCCGCACCCGCTGCCCGCCGGTGTCCTCGGCCGGCAGCAGCCCGCCCGCCGCACGCCGTACGGCCTCCCGGTCGCCGTCGCCCAGCGCGGCGCACACCCATACCGCGTCGGTGTCCGGCCCGATGGCCGACAGCCCCGAGACCAGACCGCCGCCGCCGCGCCTGGCGCGCAGCGTCCCGCCGTCGCCCTCGGGGCTCAGCTCGTACGAAACCGGGCCGCGGTTGGACGCGACCAGCACCTCTGCGCCCTGTGTGGAAGCCATGGTCCTCAACCTAGCCCGGCCCGGAAACGCTCAAACGTACGCTCCGCGCCGAAGGGGGGCTTGTATACGGCCAGGCCGGGCGTTCACCCGACGGCTCGCGCGACCGGGCCGTCGTCCGCACCACCGTCCGCACCCCTCGTGCCACCGCGGGCACCCCGGCTCACGCCACCCGGCGCGCGGCGTACTCGGCGATCTCCGCCATCGGCGGCCGCTCCTCGGTGTCGACCGAGTAGGTGCGCGGCTCGAACCCGTCCGCTCCCCGCTCGAACTGGGTGAGGGCGGGCCGCACCAGGTGGCCGCGGGCGAGCCTGAGCTGCGCGGTCCGGTAGATCGCCGCGGCCATCCGGCCCAGCGCCTGCCCGTCCTGGTGCCGGTGCTTGCGCACCCCGACGTCCACCTGGGCCAGGGCGTCCAGGCCCACCAGGTGCAGGGCGTCGACCAGCATGCCCAGCTCCACGCCGTAGCCCACCGGGAACGGCAGCTGCTCCAGCAGCGAGCGGCGGGCCGCGTACTCGCCGCCCAGCGGCTGCACGAAGCCGGCCAGCTGCGGCCAGTGCATGTTGAGCAGCGGGCGGGCCATCAGCTCGGTGACCCGGCCGCCCTGCCCGGCGGCGCCGGCCAGCGGACGGTCGTACATCGCCTTGACCAGGTCGACGTCCGGGTCGGTGAGCAGCGGGCCCACGATGCCGAGGACGAAGTCCGAGGAGAACTCCTTCAGGTCGGCGTCGACGAAGCAGACGATGTCCCCGCCGGTGACCAGCAGGGAGCGCCACAGCACCTCGCCCTTGCCGGGGACGGCGGGCAGGCGCGGGAGTATCGCGTCGCGGTGCACGACCCGCGCGCCGGCGGCGGCCGCGACCTCGGAGGTGCGGTCGGTGGAGCCGGAGTCGACGACGACGATCTCGTCGACCAGCGGGATCTGCTCGACGAGGTCGTGCCGGATGATCCGGACGATCTCGCCGACCGTCTCCTCCTCGTCCAACGCGGGCAGGACGACGGAGACGGTCTGGCCGGTGCGCTGCTTCGCGGCCAGGACGCGGTGCGGGGGGCGGTCGGCCACGGACCAGGAGCGGGTGGCCAGCCAGCGCTCGACTTCTTCCAGCACGGTCGGTGGCTCCTCACTGTCGTGATCTGTCGTGATCGGGGGCGTGATCAGGTGTCCTGCCCGGGGGCTGTGATCACACACGGGAATCCGGGTGATCCATCTCGCGGTTCGGACGGCTCTCTCCACTGTCCTGGCCTTCGGTTACAGTCTTGAGCAACGCCGATGACCATCGCATGTCGGGGGTCAAGAGCGTTCACACAACCACATACCGCTCATCCAGAGGGGCAGAGGGACACGGCCCGATGAAGCCCCGGCAACCCTCCAGCCGGTCACTCGTTCACCCCGCGAGGCTCCCGGCTAGGGAAGGTGCCAAATCCGTCTCGCGGTGAGATGCGCCGCGAGGAAGATGAGGAGAAAGGGCCTCGCCTCCATGGCTGTGCAGACCGTTGCCACCCCCAGCAGTCCCACCGTCGACCTCGGCCCCGCGACAGCGCTGAGCTGCCGCGAGTGCGGCCACCAGGTCCCGCTCGGCCCGCTGTTCGCCTGCGACGAGTGTTTCGGCCCGCTCGAGATCGCCTACGACTTCTCCGCGTACGACGCGAAGGAACTGCGCGCCCGGATCGAGTCCGGCCCCGCGAACATCTGGCGCTACGCGCCCCTGCTGCCCGTCCCCGCCGACGTGGCCGGCAAGCCCAACCTCAACCCCGGCTGGACCCCGCTCGTCGAGGCCCGCAATCTCGCCCGGGAGCTGGGCGTCACCGGCGGGCTGTACGTGAAGGACGACTCCGGGAACCCGACGCACTCCTTCAAGGACCGTGTCGTCGCCCAGGCCCTGGAGGCCGCCCGCGCCTTCGGCTTCACCACCCTGTCCTGCTCCTCCACCGGCAACCTCGCCGGAGCGGTCGGCGCCGCCGCGGCCCGCGCGGGCCTGCGCTCCTGCGTGTTCGTCCCGCACGACCTGGAGCAGGCCAAGGTCGTCATGGCCGCCGTCTACGGCGGTGAGCTGGTCGGCATCGAGGGCAGCTACGACGACGTGAACCGCTTCTGCTCCGAGCTGATCGGCGACCCGGCCGGCGAGGGCTGGGGCTTCGTCAACGTCAACCTGCGGCCCTACTACGCGGAGGGCTCCAAGACCCTGGCGTACGAGATCTGCGAGCAGCTCGGCTGGCGGCTGCCCGACCAGATCGTGGTCCCGGTCGCCTCCGGCTCCCAGCTCACGAAGATCGACAAGGGGCTGAAGGAGCTGATCGCGCTCGGTCTGGTCGAGGACCGGCCGTACCGGATCTTCGGGGCGCAGGCCGAGGGCTGCTCGCCGGTGTCGTCCGCGTACAAGGCGGGCCACGACGTCGTACGGCCGCAGAAGCCGGCCACCATCGCCAAGTCCCTCGCCATCGGCAACCCGGCGGACGGCCCGTACGTCCTCGACATCGCGCGGCGCACCGGCGGTGCGGTGGAGGACGTGACGGACGAGGAGATCGTGGCCGCCATCCGGCTGCTCGCCCGCACGGAGGGCGTCTTCGCCGAGACGGCGGGCGGTGTGACGGTCGGCGTCACGAAGAAGCTCATCGACAGCGGCGTGCTGGACCCGGCGCTGACCACGGTCGTGCTGAACACCGGCGACGGCCTCAAGACACTCGACGCGGTGGCCGGCACCGGTCCGACCGCCGTCATCCGCCCGACCCTGGACTCCTTCCGAGAGGCTGGCCTCGCATGAGTGTGACCGTTCGCATCCCGACCATCCTGCGCACCTACACCGGCGGCCGGGCGGAGGTCGCCGCCGAGGGGGCGACCCTTGCCGAGGTCATCGACGACCTGGAGAAGAACCACACGGGAATCGCCGCCCGGGTCCTGGACGACCAGGGAAAGCTGCGCCGTTTCGTCAACGTGTACGTCAATGACGACGACGTGCGTTTCGAGCGGGGCCTGGAGACGGTCACGCCGGACGGCGCCGGCGTCTCCATCATTCCGGCGGTCGCCGGCGGCTGACCGCGCCCGGTATTACCTTCGGTAATCGAGGTGACGGGCTGTTCATCGGATGGCCCCCTCCGTGAGAGAAGCGGAGGGGGCCATTCTGAGTGATTGAGCGCGGTAAGGTTGGGGAACGCGCTCCTCGGCCACCGGCCGGGGGCCCTTGGATTCATGCCGCGCGCCCGACAAGAAGTAGCCAAAATGCCCGGGTTGTTTGCGGCTTTTGTTGTTTTTATGGGGCCCGACTTGCCCTGGATTCAGCCGAATTCCCCTCACATTCCGGACCGCCCGCGTCCAGAATTCTCGTCCGATTGACCTGTTGCAGACGGCAGTTGGGCAGATACATTCAGCCGCGGTCGACGCGTTCCGGCGCACGCCCCCGTCCGATGGGGGGTGAGGTCTGACCCGGGTCCGCGAAGGGTGGATCTGTGCAAGGGCCAGTAATAGGGGAGTTAGGCATGGCTCAGGGCACCGTCAAATGGTTCAACGCGGAGAAGGGCTACGGCTTCATCGCGGTCGACGGTGGTGCGGACGTCTTCGTCCACTACAGCGCCATTCAGATGGACGGCTACCGCAGCCTGGAAGAGGGCCAGCGGGTCGAGTTCGAGATCTCGCAGGGCCAGAAGGGTCCGCAGGCCGACATGGTTCGCGTCACCGCCTGAACGTTTTCGCAGCGAAGGGCCCGCACCGGCACAGGGTGCGGGCCCTTCGCCGTGCCCGGCCGCGGCGCGCGCGGTGTTCGCGGGTGGCTGACGCTCCCTCCGCGAACCCCCAAGGCGCTTGCACTCGACCATGCCGAGTGCTAATCATTGCGTTAGCACTCTGAAGGTGAGAGTGACAACGAGGACCGGGTCGGTGAGGCCCGCAGGCCGGGTGGGGCAAGGAACCACGAGGCCGGCGAGCCGTCCGTCGCGGGCGCGGGCGCGGTCCGAAGGAATCACCCCCAGTCCTGGAGGGACCACTTCACATGGCCAAGATCATCGCGTTCGACGAGGAGGCGCGGCGCGGCCTCGAGCGCGGCATGAACCAGCTCGCGGACGCCGTCAAGGTGACGCTCGGCCCCAAGGGTCGCAACGTCGTCCTCGAGAAGAAGTGGGGCGCCCCCACGATCACCAACGATGGTGTCTCCATCGCCAAGGAGATCGAGCTCGAGGACCCGTACGAGAAGATCGGCGCCGAGCTGGTCAAGGAAGTCGCCAAGAAGACGGACGACGTCGCCGGTGACGGTACGACCACCGCGACCGTTCTCGCCCAGGCCCTGGTCAAGGAAGGCCTGCGCAACGTCGCCGCCGGCGCCAACCCGATGGCCCTGAAGCGCGGTATCGAGAAGGCCGTCGAGGCCGTCTCCGCCGCCCTGCTGGAGCAGGCGAAGGACGTCGAGACCAAGGAGCAGATCGCCTCCACCGCGTCCATCTCCGCCGCCGACACCCAGATCGGCGAGCTCATCGCCGAGGCGATGGACAAGGTCGGCAAGGAAGGCGTCATCACCGTCGAGGAGAGCAACACCTTCGGTCTGGAGCTCGAGCTCACCGAGGGCATGCGCTTCGACAAGGGCTACATCTCCGCCTACTTCGCGACCGACATGGAGCGCATGGAGTCGGTGCTCGAGGACCCCTACATCCTCATCGCCAACTCCAAGATCTCCTCGGTCAAGGACCTGCTCCCGCTGCTGGAGAAGGTCATGCAGTCGGGCAAGCCGCTGCTGATCATCGCCGAGGACGTCGAGGGCGAGGCCCTGTCGACCCTGGTCGTCAACAAGATCCGCGGCACCTTCAAGTCCGTCGCCGTCAAGGCCCCGGGCTTCGGCGACCGCCGCAAGGCCATGCTCGGCGACATCGCCATCCTCACGGGCGGCGAGGTCATCTCCGAGGAGGTCGGCCTCAAGCTGGAGAACGCGACCCTGGACCTCCTGGGCCGCGCCCGCAAGGTCGTCGTCACCAAGGACGAGACCACGATCGTCGACGGCGCCGGCTCCTCGGAGCAGGTGCAGGGCCGCGTGAACCAGATCCGCGCGGAGATCGAGAACAGCGACTCGGACTACGACCGCGAGAAGCTGCAGGAGCGCCTGGCGAAGCTCGCCGGCGGTGTCGCGGTCATCAAGGCCGGTGCCGCCACCGAGGTGGAGCTCAAGGAGCGCAAGCACCGCATCGAGGACGCCGTCCGCAACGCCAAGGCCGCGGTCGAGGAGGGCATCGTCGCCGGTGGTGGCGTGGCCCTGCTCCAGACCTTCCCGGCCTTCGAGAAGCTGGACGTCGAGGGTGACGAGGCGACCGGCGCCAACGCCGTGAAGCTCGCGCTCGAGGCCCCGCTGAAGCAGATCGCCGTCAACGCCGGCCTCGAGGGCGGTGTCGTGGTGGAGAAGGTGCGCAACCTGACCCCGGGCCACGGCCTGAACGCCGCGACCGGCGAGTACGTCGACCTCATCGCCGAGGGCATCATCGACCCGGCGAAGGTGACCCGTTCCGCGCTGCAGAACGCCGCCTCCATCGCCGCGCTGTTCCTCACCACCGAGGCCGTCATCGCCGACAAGCCGGAGAAGGCCGCCGCGCCTGCCGGTGGCGGCATGCCGGGCGGTGACATGGACTTCTGATCGGCCTCACGGCTGGTCCACGTCCTTGCCGAGGGCGGCACTCCCCGTACGACGGGGGGTGCCGCCCTCGGGCGTTTCCGGAAGCCGGACCGGGGCCCGCGCGAGCCGGACCGGGGCCCGCGCGAGGCGCGGAATGCGGGGGGTCGTACTCTCGTTTACTTAAGGAAGTGCACCAATGCGCGTGCACATACCAATCGGTTTCACTCCACTCACGAGGAGCCCCCGCGTGACCGACACGACGACCGCCACCTCCCGCGCGGCCCAGATCCTGTCCCGCCCGATCGCCCTGGGCGGCCTGACCGTCCCCAACCGGATCGTCATGGCGCCGATGACCCGCATGTTCTCCCCGGGCGGCATCCCCGGTGAGGACGTGGTGTCGTACTACTCCCGCCGCGCCGCCGCCGGCGTGGGCCTGATCATCACCGAGGGCACCTACGTCGGCCACGACTCGGCCGGCCAGAGCGACAGCGTGCCGCGCTTCCACGGCGAGGAGCAGCTGGCGGGCTGGGCCGAGGTCGTCGAGGCCGTGCACGCGGCGGGCGGCACGATCATGCCGCAGCTGTGGCACATCGGCATGGTCCGCAGGCAGGGCGAGCCGCCGTTCGCCGACGCCCCCGCGATGGGCCCGTCCGGCATCCACAAGGAGGGCGCCGAGCCCAAGGGCAAGGCCATGACGCAGGAGGACCTGGACGACGTCGTCGCCGCGTTCGCCGAGGCCGCGGCCGCCGCCGAGCGCATCGGCATGGACGGCGTGGAGATCCACGGCGCCCACGGCTACCTCGTGGACCAGTTCCTGTGGGAGGGCACCAACCGCCGCACCGACGCCTACGGCGGCGACCCGGTGGCCCGCACCAAGTTCGCGGCGGAGATCGTCGCCGCGGTCCGCGCGGCCGTCTCCCCGGACTTCCCGGTGCTGTTCCGCTTCTCGCAGTGGAAGCAGCAGGACTACACCGCCCGCCTCGCCGAGACCCCGGAGGAGCTGGAGGCCATCCTGGCGCCGCTGGCCGCCGCCGGCGTCGACGCCTTCCACGCCTCCACGCGCCGCTACTGGCTGCCCGAGTTCGAGGGCTCCGACCTCAACCTCGCGGGCTGGACGAAGAAGATCACCGGCAAGCCGGTCATCACCGTCGGCTCGGTCGGCCTCGACGGCGACTTCGTCAACGCGTTCGCGGGCGAGGGCTCCCCGGTCAAGGGCATCGACGACCTCCTGGACGGCCTGGAGAGCGAGCAGTACGACATGGTCGCCGTCGGCCGCGCGCTGCTCCAGGACCCGGAGTGGGCCGCCAAGGTCCTCGCCGACCGCTTCGACGAGCTGAAGCCGTACGACGCCGCCGCCCTGGCGACGCTGAGCTGACCCGGAACCCGGGAACACGAGGGCGGCATCCCGCGGCGCACGGGGGTGCCGCCCTCACCCGTACCCGGCGGGGCGGCTACAGGTTGCCCAGGGGTTCGATGTCGACCCGGACCGGCGTGCCCCAGATGCGGAGCACCTCGTAGTCGGTGAACTCGTGGACCAGCCGGTAGGCCATGCCCGAGCGGGGTGCCCTGCGTTCGGCGGACAGATAGCGCTCCGCCTCCTGGCGGTCGCGGCGCGGGGTGCCGCACAGCTGCCAGGTCTGGCCGTTCCAGACCTCCGGGAGCCAGCGCTGCTGGGGGTGCGGGCGGTCCGCGCTCACGCCGTAGCGGGACATCGCGCGCTCGGGCGCGTCGGCCTGGCCGCGGTCCCTGGGGCGCGCGTACGCGTCGTTCATCTCGCCGCGGCGCGCGGTGCGCCGGCGGGTCTCGCACAGCAGGCACAGGTCCGGTGCGTCGGCGTCCACCGGGCCGCCGGGGTGCTCGGCGCAGCGGGTCGTGGGCGCCGCCGTCGTCACGGCGTCGTCGAGCAGGTCCAGGGCCCGCTTCAGGTCCGCCTTGACCTCGTGCAGCTTCGCGTCGGGTGTGTCGGCCGTCAGGTTCTCCCCGTGCTCGCCGAGTACGCGGAGGGCCCGGCCGAGGGCGGTGAGCTGGGCGTGATTCATGCCTTCGACGGTAGCGGTGCGCGGGGCCGGGCGGGCACCCGGCCTCCGGCCGCCGCGCGCGAACGCCTGCGTGCGCGTCCGCCCGCCCGCGCTCAGACCGCGCGCGTCCGCCCGCCCGCGCTCAGACCGCGCGCGTCCGCCCGCCCGCGCGTCCGCCCGCCTCGTGGGCGTCCGGGGTCAGTGACCGTTGCCCTGGTGCAGGAGGCTTCCCTCGCCGCACTCCGGGGCGCCGGGGGACAGCGGCAGCGGGGAGACGGCCTTGAGGGCCGGGACCACCGCGAGGCCGGCCGCGCACTTCGTGGTGCCGGTCGCGGTCCAGTGGTCGTCGGCGTGCGCGGGGGCGCCCAGGGCGGCGGCAGCGGAGGCCGCGAGGGCGGCGGTGGCGAGAACCTTCTTCATCATGCCCGGGAAACGACAGGCCCGGACCACGCGTCACGCGGTCGCGGTGACATCCGGGCCGTGCGTCACGCGGCCCTTGCGGCATCCGGGCCGTGCGTCACGCCGCCTCGGCGACGTCGGGGCGGCGCGCGAGACCGAAGAGGTACGTCGCCGCGAAGCCCACCGCGTAGCCGGTGAGCAGCCCGCCCGCGTAGACGGCGACCGCCGCGCCCGGGCCTCTGTTCCCCGTCAGCAGCGGGAACAGCGCCCACCCGGACGGGCCGATCGCCGTCGCCCCCACCTTGGTGCCGAGCGTCGCGAAGAACCCGACGAACGCGCCGCCCGCCGCCCCGCCCGCGCACGCGGTCACGAACGGTCGCCCCAGGGGCAGCGAGACGCCGTAGATCAGGGGCTCGCCCACGCCGAGCAGCCCCGCCGGGAGCGCCGAGCGGATCGTGGTGCGCAGGCCGGTGTCGTGGCGCAGGCGGACGTACACCGCGAGCGCGCCGCCGACCTGGCCGGCGCCCGCCATCGCCAGCAGCGGGAGCAGCACGGTGTAGCCCTGCTGCTCGATCAGGGTGGTGTGGATGGGGATCAGGGCCTGGTGCAGGCCCAGCATGACGAGCGGGAGGAACAGACCGCCGAGGACCAGCCCGGCGAACGGGCCGGCGGTCGACAGCAGCCGGTCCGCCCCCGCACCGATGGCCGTGGCCACGGCGCCGGCCGCGTACATCAGGCCGTACAGGGTGGCCAGACCGGAGACGAGGACGGTCACGGTCGGGGTGAACAGCACGTCGAGGGCGCCCGGCAGCCGGCCCCGGCACCACTTCTCCACCCGGGTCGCCAGCAGCGCGGCCGCGAGCGCCCCGAGGACACCGCCCTGCCCGGGCGCCAGCTGCGTCCCGAACGCCGTCACCTTCGCCACGCCCGGATACACGACCACGGCCGCCACCGCGCCGCCCAGGACCGGTGTGCCCCCGAACTCCTTCGCCGCGTTGTACCCGACGAACACCGCGATCAGCGCCATGAAGCCGGACGCGACGGCCGTCAGGGCCGGAGTCAGCCACGGCAGCCAGTGGGCGTTCAGCAGCAGCCCGTTGAGCCCGGCGAGGATGCCGCAGCCGATCAGGGCGGGGATCAGCGGGACGAAGACGGCGGCGACGCGGCGCAGGGCCCTCTGGAGCGGGGACGCCCCGCGCCGCCCCCGGCCGAGCCGCACCGGCTCCGTCGGCAGGCCGGTTTCCGGGGCGGCCGTGGAAGCGGCGGCCGGGTGTACGGCGGCCGGGTCCAGGGCGGATGGTTCGGCTGGTGCTGGTGCTGGTGCTGGTCCCGGGGCCGGGTACGTGCCCGGTGCCGGAGTCGCGGCGAGGGCGGGGGCTGCGGCGGGGGCCGGACCGGCCTCCACCCGTCCCCGCGCCACCGCCGCCTCGAACTGTGCCGTGACCTCGCCGACGACACCCGGGCCGAGCACGATCTGCCAGGCGGCGCCGTCCTCCACCACCCCCAGCACCCCGGCGGCCGCGCGCAGCCCCGCCCCGTCCACGGCCGCCGGGTCGGCGACGGTCAGCCGCAGGCGGGTCATGCAGTGGGTCACGGAGGTGATGTTGGCGGGGCCGCCGGTCAGGGCGAGGAGGCCGGCTGCGGTGAGGGCGGGGTCGTGGCGCACACGTCGAGCGTGCGGTCAGCCGGCCGCCGCCGCCAGCGCGGCGCGCAGATGGCCGTCGGACTCCTCCAGAAGGCGGGCGGCCGTCGGGCCGTCGACCCCGGCGAGGACGACCAGGATGGCGGTCTTCACCTCGCCACCCGACTCGGTGAGCGCCCGTTCGATCTCCGGGTCGGACGCCCCGGTCGCCAGGGAGACGATGCGCCGTGAGCGGGCCCGGAGCTTGTCGTTGGAGGCGCGGACGTCGACCATCAGGTTCCCGTACGTCTTGCCGAGCCGGATCATCGTGATCGTCGACAGCATGTTCAGGACCAGCTTCTGCGCGGTGCCCGCCTTCAGCCGGGTGGAGCCGGTCAGCAGCTCGGGGCCGACGACCACCTCGATGCCGTGCTCGGCGGCGGCCGCGAGCGCGCTGTGCTCGTTGCAGGACAGCCCGACGGTCAGCGCGCCCAGGGCGCGGGCGTGCTCGACGGCCGCGACGGCGTACGGGGTGCGGCCGGACGCGGAGACACCGACGACCGTGTCCAGGGGGCCGGGTTTCCACGCGTCCAGGTCGGCGCGGGCCAGTTCCGCGGAGTCCTCGGCGCCCTCGACGGACGTCACCAGGGCCTCCGCACCGCCCGCGATCAGGCCGACGACCTGGCCGGGCGGGCTGTTGAAGGTGGGCGGGCACTCGGAGGCGTCCAGCACCCCGAGCCGGCCCGCGGTGCCGGCGCCGGCGTACATCAGCCGTCCGCCGCGGGCCATGCGCCCGGCCACGGCGTCGATGACGGCGGCGATCTCCGGCAGCCGCGCGGCGACGGCCGCCGCGACGGTCGCGTCCTCCCCGTTCATGAGGCGTGCGAGGGCGAGGGTGGGCAGTCGGTCGATCTCGGCGAGTTCGGGCCGGAACGCCTCGGTGGTCAGGGCGGCGAGTTCGGTCCGGAGGTCAGAAGGATGCGAAGTCATGAACCACGGCTCTTTCCAGTGGGGGGTCCTGCAGTTCCCGGCGTGAGCGCGCAACTCTGCTCGATCGCGGCTCCGCCGCGGGGCGCGACCCGCCCGGGCGACCGGGCGGACCCGCGGATCCCCGCGGAGACCGGTCCCGCGGGCCCGCGAGGATCGGGGGCACGACCTAGCGCGGGGACGCGCTCCGGTGCCGGTGCGCCAAGGCCTCGTACGACGCGGCCAGGGCCGGTGCCGCGCTCTCGTACGTCCGCTGCGCCACTCCCACGAACAGGCAGTCCACCACCAGCAGCTGACTGGTCCGGGAGGACATCGCGGCGGGCCGCAGCTCGGTCTCCCGCGACGTCGACGTGGTCAGCACGTGATCGGCGTACTGCGTCACCGCGGAGTCGGGCCGGCCGGTGATCGCGACGGTGGTCGCCCCGCGCTCGAAGGCGGCCCGCAGCGGTTCGATGACATCGCCCGTGGATCCGGAGTGGGTGATGGCGATGGCCACGTCACCGGCGCGCAGCTGCACCGCGTTGGTCACCGCGAGGTGCGGATCGCTGTGCGCGTGGGCTATGAGGCCTATCCGCAGCAGCTTCTGCGTGAGGTCCTGGGCGACCAGGCCGGACGCCCCGATGCCGTACACGTCGGTGCGGCGGGCGCCCGCCAGCGCGGCGACGGCCGCGCCCAGCTGGACGGTGTCGAGTCCGGCGGCGGTGTCGGCGAGGGTCTGCTGCTCCTCGTAGGCGAGCTTGGCGACGACGTCGGCCAGGGGATCGTCCACCGCGATGTCGGTGGTGATCGCGGGCGCCCGCCCGGACTGCTGCTGGGCGGCGAGTCCGGCGAGGGCCAGCCGCAGATCGCGGTAGCCGGGGTAGCCCAGAATGCGGGCGGTGCGGACGACGGTCGCCTCGCTGGTGCCGGTGAGCTCGGCGAGGCCGGTGACGGTGAGGGCGGCGCAGCCGGCGGGGTCGTTCGCGACGGCCTCGGCGACGCGTTGCATGGACCGGGTCATGGACGGTGCGAGCGTGCGCACCTTGGCGGCGAGCGAGCCGCCCGGGCTGCCGAAAATTTCCTTCACGTCCTGGGGCACACCTGAAAGATATTTTCGTTTCGGTGCCGGGGTCAAGAGTGCGCACAATGGACGCATGGACCCCCTCAGCCCCCTTGAGCAGGCGTTGCACTCGGCCCGTGCGCTGGTGCTCGCCGACCTGGTCGCCGGAGACGTCGCGGAAGCGGACGTGGTCTCGCTGGTGGAGGAGTCCCTCTCCCAGCGGCGCTGGTGGGTCGAGCAGTGGCCCGACGGCGTCGACTACCTCCCCGGGCTGGTCGCCCAGGACGTGCAGGACGCGCTCCTGGAGCGCAAGGGCCGCTGGCCGCTGTGCCCGGTCTGCGGCTCGGGCGACCCGCACGCGCTCGACGTGGAACCCGAACTCGGCCCCGATCCGCAGTGGGTGTGCCACAAGGCGGGCGTGCGGGTGGCCGCGGTGGGCGCGCTGGGGGAGGCCTCGGGCGGCGCTCCGGGCGGGCCGGAGCACGCGTGAGCCCACGGTGACGGTGTACATCGACCCGCCGGCCTGGCCCGGGCACGGACGCATGTGGTCGCACCTGGTGAGCGACGTGTCGTACGACGAACTGCACCTGTTCGCCGAAGGACTGGGCCTGCCCCGGCGGGCCTTCGAGCGTGACCACTACGACGTCCCCGCCCACCGCTACGCCGACGCCGTGGCCGCCGGCGCGGTGGAGGTCCGCAGCCGCGAGGTGGTGCGGCTGCTGACGGCCTCCGGGCTGCGCCGGCGCAAGAGGACCGCTCAGGGCCGCAGTTCGTAGGCCAGTTCCGCGCCCGCCGCGTCCTCGTGGGCGACCGGCACGAACCCGGCGCGGGTGACGACCGCCTGGGAGGGCGTGTTGGTCCGCTCGACGGTCGCCAACACCGAACCGACGTCGTCCCGGGCCAGCGCCCACCCGGTCAGCGCGCGCAGCGCCTCGGTGGCGTAACCCCGGCCGCGGGCGCCCTCGGTGAGGTCGTAGCCGATCTCCACCCTGCCCTCCTCGTCCGGGGCGCCGTGGAAGCCGATGCCGCCGACGGCGCGGCCGTCCTCGTGCCGTACGAGGGCGAACACCCCGAACTCGGGCCGGTGCACGCCCGCCTCGTAGGCCTTGACCATGAAGCCGGCGGCCTCCCGGGTCCCCTCGTACGGGCCGCCCTCCAGCCACGTGAAGCCGCCGTCCCCGCCCAGGGCCAGGTCGCGGGCGACGGCGGGGCGCAGTCCGGTGAGGGTGAGGCGCTCGGCGGGGATCACCAGGTTGTTGCGCCAGCGCCACCCGGTGACGGGGGCGCGGCCGGGCAGCTCGCCGCGGCCGGTCGCCCACAGCAGGGTCGGCCAGGGCGCGGGGCCGGGCTGGACGTGCGGGAAGAGCCAGTCCAGGACGGACTCGGCGAGGTCCGCGGACGGCTCGTAGGCGACGCCGAGACCCTGGGCGATGTCGTGGGTGTGCAGCAGCGCCTCGGCGACGCCCATCGCCGCGAAGCCCTCGCGGTCGGCGCTGCCGAAGGGGTACGGGTGGAAGGCGCGGACCCCGGGCGGCGCGGTGCGCACGGCCGCGGCGAGCAGGGCGCCGGTCGTCTCGATCACGTGCAGCAGACCCGCGTTGCCGGTGCCCGCGTCGAGGGTCAGCTCGAACGGCACATAGGCGTCCCGCGCGCGTCCGGCCAGGTTGGCGGCGTAGGAGAGGAGATCGTCGGCGAGGTGCACGGCGGTGGCGTGGCAGTCCCACTCCAGGCTCCCGGCCCGTACGGCCCCCCAGTCCCGCTCCAGTGCCCCGCCCAGCACCGCCGCGCACCCGGCCACGGCCTCGGTCAGATGGTCCCCGCTCATCGCTCGCATGGGCGGCACCCTAGATCGCGGGGCTTTTCACGGCGACAGCATTTCCAGTTCGGCGCCGAGGTTGTAGCGGGCCGTCGGCTCCCAGTTCTCCCGGCCGTACGGGGTGCGGAACAGGTGCGGGAGGTCCAGGAGTTGGCGCAGGATCGCCGAACGGCCGATGCGGAAGGCCGTGTTGGGCACGAAGTGGTACTCCTCGCGGACCTCCGCGGTGTAGGCGGCGTAGGCCGCCGGGGGCGCGGCGAGGATCGCGAGGTCGGCGTCGCAGAGGACCTGGCCGTCGCGGTCGTCGTCGGCGGGATCGTGGGTCACGGTGAGCCGGACCAGGCGGGCCACCTCCGCGACCTTCTCCCCGGGCACCCCGGCCTCGGTGAGCGCCCGCTCGGCGAGATGCGCGGACCGCTCCTCGTTCTCGGACCGCTCCGGCAGGTACACCGCGTCGTGGAACCAGGCGGCCAGCCGTACGGCGTCCGGGTCGCAGGCGTGCTCCGCCAGCAGGTCGATCCGGTCGAGGACCGCCGCGAGGTGGGTGACGGTGTGGTACTTGCGCTGCGGCTCCTGCCAGCGGGCGAGCAGGTCGTCGGCGTAGCGGGCGGGGTCGGGACCCCCGCCGGGGGTGCGGGCGCCCTCCAGGGCGTCGGCGAAGCGGAGGCGCAGGGCGGCGGGGTCGAGGTCGGCCATGGGTCCATTCTCGCGTCCCGCGGCGGGGGTTCCTCCCCGGCGGGGGTGTACGGCGTAGCCTGAATTGGACTAGACCTGTACGGGGTCCTGCCGGTAAGCCGGGGTGGGACCGGCGCTCCCGCCGGTCCGTGTCCCGCGAGGTCGCCACGACCTGTCGCCGCCGACGAATGGGGTGTCATGAGCAAGCGTGCAGTCCTGGAGGTGATCGCGCTCGACGTGCGGGACGCGGTCGCCGCCCAGGCCGGAGGCGCGGACCGCCTGGAGCTGGTCACCGAGATGGCGGCCGACGGACTGACCCCGGCGGCGGCCACCGTCGCCGGTGTCCGGGCGGCCGTCGGCATCGACCTGCGCGTGATGCTGCGACTGGCGGACGGGTTCGCGGCCGGTGACGTGGACCGGCTCGTCCGGGTGGCGGGAGAGCTCCGGGACGCGGGCGCGGACCAGTTCGTGCTCGGGTTCCTCGGCGCGGACGGCTGCGTCGACCTGGCGGCCGTCGAGCGGGTCGTCGGCGCGCTCGGCGGCTGCCGGTGGACCTTCCACCGGGCGATCGACCGAGCCGCCGACCGTGACGCGCTGCGCAGACGGCTCGCCGGCCTGCCCGGCCTCGACACCTTCCTGACCGCCGGGGCGGCCGGAGGCGTGGACGACGGGCTGCCGACGCTCGCAGCCGAGGCCGCGCACGGCGGCCGCCCCGGGTACGAGCAGCAGATCCTCGTCGGCGGCGGCCTCCGCCTCGACCACGTGCCCCGGCTGCGCGCCTGCGGGATCGAGGCCTTCCACATCGGCGGCGCCGCGCGACCCTCCGGCTGGTCGGGCCCTGTCTCGGCGCGGGCGGTGGCCGCCTGGCGGGAGCTGCTGGACGCCCCCTAGCGGGCCGCGGTTCAGCCCAGCTGCTCGGGCAGCGGGGCCGTGTGCGTGACGATCAGGCCGGAGACCGCCCTGGTCAGGGAGACGTACAGGCGGCGCAGCCCGGTGCGTTCGTCGGGTTCGCCGTCGACCACGGCCCCGGGCTCGTCCAGCACCACGTAGTCGTACTCCAGGCCCTTGGCGAGAGAGGCGGGGACCAGGGTCAGCCGGGTCTCCCGGGTGGTCTCCTCGCCGGGGGCCAGGTAGCCGATGCCCGCGGCGGTCAGGGCCTCGGCGAGCAGCGGGATCCGGGCGTCCGCGGCGATCAGGCCCGTCGAGCCCTCGTTGTGCAGGGACTCCTCGCAGGCCGCGACCACTTCGCCCGTCTCCGCGATCGTGCGCACCTCGAAGAAGCCGGGGTTCTCCCGGACGGACGCGACGGGGGTGAGGCCCGGGGCGATGTGGGGCAGCAGCCGGGAGGCGTACGTGATCACATCGGTGGGGACGCGGAAACCCGCCGTCAGCTCCTCGATGACGCCCTCGCCCTTGCCGAGGTGGTCCAGCGCCTCGTCCCAGCTCCGCGTCGCCCAGGGCGTGGTGCCCTGCGCGAGGTCGCCGAGCACGGTCGCGCTGCCGGTCGTGCAGCGGCGGCCGACGGCCCGGTACTGCATGGGGGAGAGGTCCTGCGCCTCGTCGAGGACGACATGGCCGAGCGAGTGCGTGCGCTGGATCAGGTCGTGGGCCTCGTCGATCAGGACGGCGTCCGCCGCCGACCACCTGGCCGACTTCACGCTGCGCACCGGCCTGTCCCACAGGATCGTCTTGCGCTCGTCCTCGTCGAGGATCCCCTCGGCGTGCTCGGCGAGGAAACCGGCGTCCGTCAGCAGGCGCAGCACGAGCTTCGCCGGGTCCACGGCCGGCCAGATCTCCTTCACGGCCGCCTTCACCGCGCCGCTGCGCGCCACCGCGTCCTGCACCCGGTCGTCCGGGGCCTCCCCCGACCGTTCCATCTGCACGAGCACCGCGTGCGCGATCCGCTGCGGCAGGGCCTCGCGGGCGGCGCCGTAGCGGATGTCCCGTTCCAGCAGCTCGCGCACGATGTCCTCGAGCTCGTACGCCGGCACCCGCCAGCGCCGCGAACCGCGCACGATCACGGCCGGCTCGGTGGGCATCGTGACGTGCGCGTACAGGGCGCGGCGCAGCACCTGGGCCAGCCGGGCGTCGCCCTTGACGACCGCGGCGGCCGCGTCGTCCGTCCCGCGCACCTCCACGTGCGCGACCAGGTCGTCCACGGTCGCCTGCTGCACGCTCAGCTCGCCGAGCGCCGGGAGGACCTGCTCGATGTAGTGGAGGAAGGACTTGTTCGGGCCGATGACGAGCGTGCCGGTCCGGGCGAGCCGCTCGCGGTGGGCGTAGAGCAGGTAGGCGACGCGGTGCAGGCCGACGGCCGTCTTCCCGGTGCCGGGGCCGCCCTGCACGCAGACCGTGCCGGAGAGACCGGAACGGACGATCTCGTCCTGCTCGGGCTGGATGGTCGCCACGATGTCGCGCATGGGGCCGACGCGGGGCCGCTCGATCTCCTGCTGCAGCAGCTTGCTGGTGGCGGCCGTCTCGGCCGGGTCCGACAGGTGCTCGTCCTCGTACGCGGTCAGGTCGCCGCCGGTGTAGCCGAAGCGGCGGCGCAGCCCGATGTCCATCGGGTCCTTCTTGGAGGCGCGGTAGAACGGCTGCGAGACCGGGGCGCGCCAGTCGATGACCATGGGGTCGCCCTCGGCGTCGTGCACGTGCCGGCGCCCGATGTAGAACCGCTCGCCCCCGGCGCCCTCCGCCTGTTCGGCGCCCGGGGCGTGCAGATAGTCGAGGCGGCCGAAGAAGAGCGGGGTGTCGCTGAGGTCGGCCAGGGCCTTGATGCGCTCGTCGATCTGCCGGGCGAGCACCTGGGCGTTGACCCAGTTCGCCGCGACGTCCTTGATGTCCAGCGCTTCGGCGTCCTCGCGCATGGCGCGCAGGGCGGAGCGGGACGAGGAGAGGTGGGAGCGCTCCCGGCCGAGGGGGTCGTCGAGCGGTTCGTGGGCGGGCGTGGACAAGGGGGTGCCTCCGGGTGGGCCTGATCCGTGCGGTACGCGGCTACGACGAATGCCGTCCGGTTTCCGACCGGACGACGGCACTCCGAGAGGGAGGCGGGCAAGAGCGGAGATTGTAGGTGGGGCGGGCCGTCGGAGGCCAATGGATTTTCCCCGGCCTTTATGTACCGTTACGTCCAGATATGCCCCTGCACCCCTAGGGGGCCGGGTGTGCCGGGTGTAGGGGGGAGGTCCACCCGGGGACCTATGCCGGATTCCCGCCCGAAGTACCACCATGGAGACATGAGCGCAGCATTCATCTCCCCGGCCCCTGTCCGGCCGCCGTCCGGAGCGACAGCTGTGGACGGCCCCCACCACCACTTCCTCGGCAACGCCCTGCGCGCGGCCAAGGTGTACCTGGAGGCCGCCTTCAGCGTGGTGATCCTCGGTGAGTACGCCGAGGAGGCGGGCATAGGCCGCAGGTAGCCCCGCTTCGGGGCTCCCTGTCGTCGGCGTGCTCCCCGGGATCTCAGCCCTCGGCGAGCAGCTCGTCCGCGTCGACGATCCGGTAGGCGTACCCCTGCTCGGCCAGGAACCGCTGGCGATGGGCGGCGAAGTCCTGGTCGATGGTGTCGCGGGCGACGACCGAGTAGAAGTGCGCCTGGTGGCCGTCGGCCTTCGGGCGCAGCACGCGGCCGAGGCGCTGGGCCTCCTCCTGACGTGAGCCGAAGGTGCCGGACACCTGGATGGCGACCGTGGCCTCGGGCAGGTCGATGGAGAAGTTGGCGACCTTGGACACGACCAGCACGCTGATCTCGCCCTCGCGGAAGGCGTCGAAGAGCTTCTCGCGCTGGGCGTTGGAGGTCTCGCCCTTGATCACGGGGGCGTTCAGATGCTCGCCCAGTTCGTCGAGCTGGTCGATGTACTGGCCGATGACGAGGATCTGCTGCCCGGCGAACCGGCGGACGATCGCCTCCGTGACCTTCCGCTTGGTGGCGGTGGTGGCACAGAAGCGGTACTTCTCCTCGGTCTCGGCGGTGGCGTAGGCGAGCCGCTCGGACTCGGTGAGGTTGACGCGGACCTCGACGCAGTCGGCCGGCGCGATGTAGCCCTGCGCCTCGATCTCCTTCCAGGGAGCGTCGAACCGCTTGGGCCCGATGAGGGAGAACACGTCGGACTCGCGGCCGTCCTCGCGCACGAGCGTCGCGGTCAGGCCGAGACGCCGGCGCGCCTGGAGATCGGCGGTGAACTTGAAGACGGGAGCGGGAAGGAGGTGCACCTCGTCGTAGAGGATCAGACCCCAGTCACGCGAATCGAACAGCTCCAGGTGCGGGTAGACACCCTTCCGCCTGGTCGTCAGCACCTGGTAGGTGGCGATGGTGACCGGACGGATCTCCTTCCGGGTGCCGCTGTACTCGCCGATCTCGTCCTCGGTCAGCGAGGTCCGCTTCACCAGCTCGTGCTTCCACTGCCGGGCGGAGACGGTGTTGGTGACGAGGATCAGCGTGGTCGACTTGGCCTGCGCCATCGCCCCGGCGCCGACCAGCGTCTTGCCCGCGCCGCAGGGCAGGACGACCACGCCGCTGCCGCCGTGCCAGAAGTTCTCCACCGCCTGCTTCTGGTACGGGCGCAGGGCCCACCCGTCCTCCTGCAGCTCGATGGGGTGCGCCTCGCCGTCCACGTATCCGGCGAGGTCCTCCGCCGGCCAGCCCAGCTTCAGCAGCGTCTGCTTGATCTGGCCGCGCTCCGAGGGGTGCACGACGACGGAGTCGGGGTCGATGCGGGCACCGACGAGCGGGGCGATCCGCTTGGACTTCAGCACCTCCTCCAGCACCGGCCGGTCGGTGGTGGTGAGCACGAGACCGTGCGCGGGGTGCTTGGAGAGGGTGAGGCGGCCGTAGCGGTCCATGGTGTCGGCGATGTCCACCAGCAGCGCGTGCGGCACCGGGTACCGGCTGTACTCCACCAGCGCGTCGACGACCTGCTCGGCGTCGTGCCCGGCGGCCCGCGCGTTCCACAGGCCGAGCGGGGTGACCCGGTAGGTGTGGATGTGCTCGGGCGCCCTTTCCAGCTCGGCGAAGGGGGCGATGGCCCGGCGGCATTCGTCGGCCCGCTCGTGGTCGACCTCCAGCAGCAGGGTCTTGTCCGACTGGACGATCAGCGGTCCGTTCACCTGGCACTTCCCTTCCGCACGGCCAAACGTCCAGTGTGCCCTACCGGCGGTCGATCGTGGCGGGTCCACCGGGTCTGCCGGGTCCGTCGGGTCCGCCAGGTCTGCCGGGTACGGGGACGGGAGGCGACGGGCGTCCTACTCGTCCGCCAGCTCGGCGACTCCCGTGATCCGGTGCAGGGGATAGGTGCGCACCTCGTCGGCCGTGTGGTCGTACGCCGTCACGAAGCCGCCCTCGACCCGGATCGGGGCGACGACACGCTGGCTGGCGGCTCCCTCGGCGTTGACGTAGCCGATCCACACGGAGTCCCCGGTCATGACGGCCGCCTGCATGGTGGCCAGGGTGTCGGCGGCGCTGGTGCGGGGCAGCTCGCCGCCGGCCAGCGGTGCGCCGGTGCTCTTGCGCGGGGTGGTGGCGGCCAGGTCACCGGCCCGGATCGCGCGGACCGCCGCCGCGAGGAGGGTCGTGTCGGGCGGCGGCGGGCCGTCCGGCACCGGCTCGGGCGCGGTGCGCGGCGGGGAGCGGTGGGCGTCGGCGCGGGTGATCAGGACATCGCCCTCGGCCGACTCGCCGGCCGGGGCGTACCCCATCGAGCGCAGGCCCTCCAGGAGGGTGGCCGGGTCGCACTGGGCGGCCATGACGGTCGGGGCGAGGCGGCGCAGACGCAGGGCGCCGGCGCGCTTGTCGGCGAGGATCTCGTTCAGCAGGGAGTCGTCGTCGCAGCGCACATAGGCCGAGGCCGCGCCCACCCGCAGGTGGCCGTGCTTGCGGGCCACGTCGTCGATCAGATAGGCCAGCGGCTGCGGGACCGGCGTACGGGAGTGCGCGGTGAGGAAGGCGTGCAGGTCGGAGGCGCTCCGGCCGGCGTCCAGGGCACGGCGGACGGATCCCGGGGTGAACCGGTACACCGTCGCGCCGCCCTTGGACTCGACGTCCGCGAGCACCCCGAGCACGTCGGCGAGCGGGCGCTCCAGCGGGCCGGGCGCCACCGCCGTCAGGTCGGCCTGGAGCAGCACGTGGTCCAGCGGTTCGGGCAGCAGCGGGGCGAGGAGCCGGGCCGCCGCGGCGATGCGGGCGGCCGCCTGTCCGGGGGGACCCGGACGCGCGGGGGAGCCGGCGTCCCCGGCCGTCCCGGCGGGGGACAGGGGCTCCGCGGGCGGGACGGGATGGTGGTGGAAGGGGAGCTTGTCACCGGGACCCCCGGCGGCCGCGGGACCGGCCGTGGCGGCGGGGCCGGAGGCACCGGAAGCGGCGGGGGTGCCGGAAGTGGCGATGGCGCCGTGCGCGCCGGTGGCCTCCGGGAGCTCGCCCGCACCCGAACCGGCACCGGCACCCGTGCCCGCACCGGCACCCGTGCCCGCACCCGAACCGGCACCAGCAGCCGCACCGCTGCCCGTGCGCGAGCCTGTGTCCGTGCCCAGGCCGGCCGGGGGCGACGGTTCGGCCGGAGGGGTGCCGAGCAGCGCGCGGCCGTGCGCGGACAGCGCGCCGCGGCCGGTGACGCCCAGCAGTTCGGCCTCCGACAGGGTCCAGCGGGCGAGCCGGGAGCGCAGGTCGTCGCCGTCCTGTCTGGGTCCGCGCAGCGGGCGTTCCCAGCGCAGCCGGGCGAGCACCGAGTCGGCGGCCGGGGCGGCGCCCTCCGGGAGTCCGGCCAGCAGGGTCAGCACCCGCAGCCGTACCTCGGGTGCGGCCGACCGGTCGAGTCCCTGGCCCAGCGCGGAGAGCGCGCGGTCCTTCGCGTCGCGTCCGCCGATCAGCCCCGAGGTGCGGGTGGCCGTCAGCCAGGCCTCGGCCAGGCCGGTCCAGCGCTCGGCGGCGGGCCGCTCCAGCCACGCGTCGTAGGCGGGGGTGGCCGCGTACCGTTCGTCGGCCTCGCCGTCGGAGGCGAGCAGCCCGGCCGCGTAGGCCAGCTCGACCCAGAACGCGGCGACCGGCTCGGACACGTCGAGGGCGACGGCGGTCCGCTTCAGGTCGCGCACGCTCAGGCCGCCGGCCCGCAGCACGGCCGGGCCGCCCTCGTCCCAGTCCTTCAGCAGTTCCTCGACCGTGGCCAGCGCGGTGTACGCCTGTCCGGCGGCCGTCGCGTCCACCACCCGGGAGCCGTGCGCGGCGGCCGGTTCCACGGCCGGGGGCAGCGGTTCGGGCGTCCGGTGCGCGCGGCCCTCCCGCAGATGCAGGGCGACCTCGCGGGGCAGGACGACCGTGCCCGGCGTGGTCGGCAGCAGCAGACCGCGGTCGAGCAGCCAGCGCAGATGGGCGGCGGGCTCGGCGGTGACCTGGCCGTACGGCGGTCCCCACACCAGCCTCGACAGCACCTCCAGGGAGGGCTGCGGCGCCCCGTCGAGCAGCGCGGTCATCGCCTTGCGGTCGGTGAACAGGCCGGTCAGCGCGGCCACCGCCGACACCGAGTCGTGCGTGGAGGACAGCCCGGCGGTCGCGACGATGTCCTGTATCCGCCCCGGCGACATGCCCGCGGTGGCCTCCCGCACGCTCGGTCCGAGACCGGTCGGGGAGGGGTGCTGCGGGGACGGCGCGAGCACCTCCTGCGCGGTGCGCACCAGGCGCAGCCGGTCGTCCTCGCCCCACACCAGGGCCTGTTCGCGCAGGGTGGCGACGGCGCCGGGCAGCGCGGCGGCCACGGTCGCCTCCCCGGCGTCCCCGGCGAGCAGACCGAGCAGCGTCTCGTACGACGCCGGGTCCGGGGCCACGGCCAGCGCCTCCGCCGTCTGCAGCGCGAACCGGTCCAGGCGCTCCAGCGCGCGCAGGACCGAGGCGCGGGTGCCGGCCCGGGTCGCCAGCTGGGTCAGGTCGGTGGGGACCGGGGTGATGAGATCGGGTCGGCTGCGCAGGAGCGCGGCCAGCGAGGCGTCGTCCCGTGCGCGGAGTGCCTCCGCGAGGGACCGGGGTGCCGCCGGCTTCTCCTCGGTGCTCATCTGACTCACGTTAGCGGGTGCCGCCGACAAGAGCTGCGCCCCGGAAGCCTCTTCGGGCCGAACGGCCCCGCCTCCACGCCGGACGGTCCGTTCGGCCCCGGTCTGCGCTACCTTCCTCACGGGGTCGTGCCGCCGTCGCCCCGGAGAGGTTTTTCCGTTGGGGATCGAAAGCGATCAGGTCGTCTACGCATACTTGAGCCGCGTCGGAGACATCGCGCACCAGCGGCAGTTGCCGTCGTCCACGCGGATGCGGCTCGTGTCGGAGCTGCGCAACGAGATCGACCGGCACCGGGCCAGGGTGACGGTGGACAGTCCCGCCGCCGTCCGCCGCATCCTCGACGGGCTGGGTACCCCGGACGAGGTGGTCGACGCCGCCGGTGGCGGTGCCGGTGGTGGTGCCGGTGGCGCGCGGAGCGGTCCGGCCTCGGCCGCCGTGCCGCTCCAGCCGGCCTTCGGCGAGCGCGAACCCGGGACGCCCGAGGCGCCGAGGACGGGTGGGCTCCGCGGGAGCCTGCGCAAGGCCGTACCGCGCCCGCGTCCCGCCGAACCGGCTCCCCCCGCCGACGCGCCCTCCCCGCCCCACCTCGCGCCGGCGCACGAACTCGGCAACAGCCTGGCGGAGCCCGACTGGTGGCGTGTGGAGGGCAGCCCGCTCGGGCCGTCGGCCACCGATTCGGTGCCCGGCTTCGTCGGCGGCGTCGAGATCCCCGCGATGCTGCGGCGCCCGGCGGCGGAGACGGCGGACAAGGACGGCGGCGCCGGGCAGGACGGGACCGCCGGGAACACCGGCAAGGAGGCGGTGGCCGGGACGGACGGGTCCGCGGTGCCGACGGAACAGGAACCGGCGCGGGCCGATCCGAAGGCCACCCGCTTCTCCCGCCGCCTGCTGCCGCGTCCCGCGGCGGGCTGGACCAACCCCCTGCTTCTGCTGGCGGCCGCCGCGCTGGTCGCGGGCGCGGTGCTCGGCAACTGGTTCGCCCTGATCCTCGGCTACCTGATCGCCTACGGCTCCCGGCGCCTGAGTCCCGCGGAGACCAAGTGGGCCGTCCTGATCCTGCCGGGACTGGCGCTGACGTCCGGCTTCGTCTGGCTCTGGGGCCGCGACAACGGCCGCTGGGGCGCGGCCATCGCCCAGGACCACATGAACGAGGCGCTCACCCAGACCTGGCCCTGGGTCGTCCGAGGCGCAGCCGTCGCCTCAGCCCTCTTCCTCCTCTGGCGCTCCCAAAAACCCCGCTGACCCCACCCAGAGCCGCACCCACCCACGCACCGCCCCCCGCCCCCCCCCAGGGGCGCGAGGAACTGCGCACTCAGCCACATGGCACCCGCACCCACCCACGCACCGCCCCCCACCCCCCCAGGGGCGCGGGGAACTGCGCGCTCAGCCACATGGCACCCGCACCCACTCACACACCGCCCCCACCCCCCAGGGGCGCGGGGAACTGCGCGCTCAGCCACACCCCACCCGCACCCATCCACCCAGACCGCCCCCCCTCACCCCCCTCACCCCCCCCATCCCCCACCCCCCAACCCCGCCAAAGCGCCGCAGGCACCCTGCACAATGGCCCCCATGACTCTCACCGTCGGCTTCGACCTCGACATGACCCTGATCGACTCCCGGCCCGGCATCCGGGCCTGCTACCTCGCGCTGTCGGAGCGGACGGACACGTACATCGACGCCGACCTGGCGGTGACACGCCTGGGACCGCCGCTGACGGAGGAACTGGTCAACTGGTTCCCGGCGGACCAGGTCCCGGCGATGGCCGACCTGTACCGCGAGATGTACCCCTCGTTCGCGATAGCCGCGACCCCCGCCATGCCGGGCGCGCCGGAGGCGATCGCCGCGGTGCGCGCGGCCGGCGGCCGGACGATGGTGGTCACGGCGAAGTACGAGCCGAACGCCAAGCTGCACCTGGCCCACCTCGGCATCGAGCCGGACGTGGTCGTGGGCGACCTGTGGGCCGAGCAGAAGGCCGCCGCGCTGCGCGAGCACGCCGCCGGTGTGTACGTCGGCGACCACGTGGGGGACGTGCGCGGAGCCCGGGCCGCGGGCGCGCTGTCGGTCGCCGTGGCGACGGGCCCGTGCGACGGCGGGGAACTGCGGGCCGCCGGGGCGGACGTCGTGCTCGACGACCTGTCCGCCTTCCCGGCGTGGCTCGACGGCTACCGCATGGCGGCGCGCGCCTGACGCCGGCCCGCCGCGACGGAACGCAGCACCCCCGCGCCGGCGACGAGGAATCCGACGGCCATGAGCATGCTCAGGCCGTACATGAACGTCGGAAATGGTTTCGCGCCGAGGAACAGCGGAACCACCGTGATGAGGGTGGCCACCACCCCGAGGAAGAACACGATGACGCCGGCCCGGATCAGCCGGTCACCGGGCGCGGCGGAATTCGTCTGGGTTTTGTCACGCACCGGACCAGGGTAGTTCCCTGCCCGAGAGAACAACCGGGGGACGTCTTGTCACCCGCGCCAAGACCATTAGCCTTGGTAGCGGCGGGTCACGGTCGACCCGCTCTCTGCTATCAAGAGCAGTTCCCGATGTGTTTTTCCGACGAGTACGAGGACGAGGACAGACGTGCCTACCGGCAAGGTCAAGTGGTTCAACAGCGAGAAGGGCTTCGGCTTTCTCTCCCGCGACGACGGCGGTGACGTCTTCGTCCATTCCTCGGTTCTGCCCGCCGGAGTCGATGCGCTCAAGCCGGGACAGCGGGTGGAGTTCGGTGTCGTCGCCGGTCAGCGCGGTGACCAGGCCCTTTCCGTGGTCGTCCTCGACCCGACCCCCTCGGTCGCGGCCGCTCAGCGCAAGAAGCCCGACGAGCTGGCCTCCATCGTGCAGGACCTGACGACGCTCCTCGAGAACATCACGCCGCAGCTGGAGCGCGGCCGCTACCCGGAGAAGACCGCCGGAAAGAAGATCGCCGGCCTGCTGCGCGCGGTCGCCGACCAGCTCGACGTCTGATCCGCGGATCCGCGCGCGCCGCCGTGCTCCCGCGGTGGTCTCCCGCGCCGTTCTCCCGTCAGGGGAAGGCGAGGGCGTCCGGGCCGAGGGGCGGGACGAGTCCCTCGGCCGCCGCGCGGGTGAGCAGCCCGCGCACCGCCGCGTAACCGTCCTCGCCGAGGCCGTCGGTGAACTCGTTGACGTACAGCCCGATGTGCTGGTCGGCGACGGCCGGGTCCATCTCCTGGGCGTGCGTCATGACGTACGGCCGGGAGGCCTCGGGGTCGGCCCAGGCGGCCCGCACGGAGGTGCGGATGGCGTCCGCGAGGCCCTGGAGGGTCTCGGCGCCCAGCGACCGCTTGGCGATGATCGCGCCGAGCGGGATCGGCAGCCCGGTGGTGCGTTCCCAGTGCTCGCCCATGTCGGCGAGCTTGTGCAGACCGTAGTTCTGGTACGTGAAGCGGGCCTCGTGGATGACGAGTCCCGCGTCCACCTTGCCGTCACGGACGGCCGGCATGATCTCGTGGAACGGCATGACGACGATCTCGCCGACCCCGTCCGGCAGCGTGTCCGCGGCCCACAGGCGGAACAGCAGATAGGCGGTCGACCGCTCGCTCGGCACCGCGACCGTGCCGCCGGCGAGGTCCGCGCCGGCCTCCCGGGTCAGCACCAGCGGGCCGCAGCCCCGGCCCAGCGCACCGCCGCAGGGCAGCAGCGCGTACGCGTCGAGGACGTACGGCAGGACGGCGTACGACACCTTCAGCACGTCGTGCTCGCCCCGCTCGGCCATCCCGTTGGTGATGTCGATGTCGGCGAAGGTGACGTCCAGGGCGGGCGCCCCGGGCACCCGGCCGTGGGCGACGGCGTCGAAGACGAAGGTGTCGTTGGGGCAGGGCGAGTACGCGATCTGCAGGGACTCAGCTGTCATGGGTGTTCCAACTCTCCAGTGCGGGCGCGAGCTTCCCGAAGCCCTCGGTGAGAGCGGCGAGGGCGTCGCCGATGCGCCAGGCGGCGCGGTCGCGCGGGCCCACCGGGTTGGACACCGCGCGGATCTCCAGCACGGGCACGCCGTGCGCGGCGGCCGCCTCGGCGACCCCGAACCCCTCCATGCCCTCGGCGAGGGCGTGCGGGTGACGGGCGCGCAGTCCGGCGGCGCGGGCGGCGGTGCCGGTCACGGTGGAGACGGTGAGGACGGTGCCGCACGGGGCGCCGGTGGCCGCGCGGGCCGCCCGTACGAGTGATTCCGGCGGGCGGTGGGTGACGGTCCCGAAGCCGAGTTCGGTGACCGGGAGGAAGCCGTCGGCGGTCTCGGCGCCCAGGTCGGCCGCGGTGATCGCGTCGGCGACGACGAGCGAGCCGACCGGTGCGTCCGGCGCGAAGCCGCCGCCGATGCCCGCCGAGACGACGAGCGCGTACGGGGCGCCTTCGAGGGCGGCCCAGGTGAGCGCGGCGGCGGTGGAGGCGGCGGCGAGGGCGGGCCCCACACCGGCGGCCAGCAGGTCGTACCCGGCGGCGGTGCGGTGCACGGACGCGCCCGGCAGCGGCACTTCCCCGGCCGGGCCCGGGAACGCCCGTGCCACCGCGTCCCGTTCGGCGGGGACGGCGGTGGCGACGAGGATGCGCGGGCGGTCGTCCACGCGGCCGGCGGACGTGGTCAGAAGCCCTTCTTGACCTTGAACGACCACAGGCCCTTGGCCGGGCTCTTGCCGTCACCCGTCTCGATGGTGATGGTGTTGGTGGTGCCCTGGGTGCCGTACTGCTCGCTGAAGAACGCGCCGCTCGGCATCGACCGGTAGGTCTGCTTGCTGACGTCGCTGAAGGGACGGCCGTTGACCAGGATGATCCAGCCGTCGTCGGCGATCTTCGGGTCGACGCCGATGCGGACCGTCTCGTCCTGGCCCAGCTCGATCGTCTTGGCGTCGCCGGCCTTCTTGGCGCAGTCCTTCAGCGACGCGGCGTCGAGCGCCTTGCCGTCGTTGTAGCAGAGTGCCTCGGAGTTGACCGAGCTGTCGCCGACGGTGACGGTGGCGACGGGCGTCGGCTTGTCACAGGCCGACAGAGCGAGCAGCCCGGCGGAAACGGCACCGGCGACGGCGACGGCGCGGCGGCCTCGCGAGGCGGATTGCAGCATGGTCATGGCCGAAGGCTATCGGGCGGTCCACAGCCGCCGCCCACGTGGGGTGCGGCGTGCCCGGTTCGTTACGCCACCCGCGCCCGGGGACGGCCGCCGTGCCGTGCGGAGGCCAGCAGGCCGCGCAGCGTGGCGGCCCAGCCGAGGGCCACGAACGCGGCGCCCACCGCGAGGCCCAGGGTGCCGTTGAGGGGCATCACGATGCCGACCGCGCCGCCGAACACCCAGGCCATCTGCAGCAGCGTCTCCGAGCGCGCGAACGCCGAGCTGCGCACCGCCTCCGGCACGTCGCGCTGGATCAGCGCGTCCAGGGACAGCTTGGCCAGGGCCTGCGCGAAACCGGCCACCGCGGCGAGGCAGGTCACCAGGAGGGCCCCGAAGAACACGGCGGCCACGATCGCGGTGCCGAGGACCACCGCGACCACGGTCACGATGATGACCTCGGGGGCCTTCGACCTCAGCCACGCCCCGACCGCCGTGCCGAGCGCGTTGCCCGTGCCCGCCGCCACGCCCACGATCCCCAGGGAGACCGCCGCGCTCTCCCCGGTCAGCGGGTGCTCGCGGAGCAGGAACGCGAGGAAGAAGATCAGGAAGCCGGACAGGCAGCGCAGGGCCGCGTTGGCGCCGAGGGCGTGGGTGACGGCGGGGCCGACCGTGCGCAGTCCCGGGCGCCGGCCCGGTTTCGGCCCCGCCCCGTCCGGCTGGTCGTCGGCCGCGAGCAGCGCCCGGTCCTCGCCCTTGGCGGAGTCCACCACGGGTGGCAGGGAGAAGGACAGGAACATCCCCGCCACGAAGATCACGAAGGCGCCGTACAGCGGCCAGGGGTCGCCCACGGCGTGCAGTCCCGCCGCGACCGGCGCGGCCACACCGGTGGCCAGCAGCCCGGCGAGGGTGACCCGGGAGTTGGCCTTCACGAGCGAGAAGGCCGGCGGCAGCAGCCGGGGCACGACCGCGCTTCTGACCACGCCGTAGGCCTTGGAGGCCACCAGCACACCGAGCGCGGCCGGATACAGCTCCAGGCTCCCGCTCGCCACGGCACCCGAGATGACCAGGGCGAGCAGCGCGCGGGCCAGCATCGAGCCGGCCATCGCGGCGCGCCGGCCGTGCGGCAGCCGGTCGAGCAGGGGGCCGATGACGGGGGCGAGGACCGTGAAGGGTGCCATGGTGATGGCCAGGTAGAGCGCGACCCGGCCCCTGGCCTCGTCCGTGGGCACCGAGAAGAAGACGGTGGAGGCCAGCGCCACGGTGATCATGACGTCGCCGGCGCCGTTCACCGCGTGCAGTTCGATCAGCTTGCCCAGGCCCGACTCGCCCGCCCCGTGCGCGTGCGTCGCCCTGCGGATCCCCCGGGCCGTTCCGGTCACCGGGAAGTGCAGGGCACGCCCGACCGTGCGGACGGCACCGCCGACCCGGCCCGAACCACCACCGCTTCCCCTGTCCGCGGCTGCCACGTGGTTCATAGTGCCCCGAGAGCCTCTCCGATACCGCGATTTCGGCCCCGGCCGGACCGAATGCCCCCGCCGCTTCCCCCGGCTCACCCCCTTTCACTCCCCCGGCGGGCACCGCCGGGACAGTGCCCCGGGCCGCCCGGAGACACCCTTCCGGCGGCGGCCGCTGACCCGCCCGGAGCGGCCCGGTCCACGCTCCGGGCGGGCCGGTGGTCGGGTGGGAAACGTCGCCGCGAAGCGGCGGACTGTCCCCCACCACCGGCGACGGGGTAGCGTGCGTATCTCAGCCATAACGCAGAATGGATGGCAGAGGTGCGCCCGAGCGCGATCGGACGCGGACGTCGATGCGGCCCACAGGTCCGCTCCGTCCGCAGAACCGCTTCACCGCCGGAGGCATCCGTACTCGTAGACGGCGTAGGAGAGAAGCGATACCCGTGAGCGCAGCGACAACGCGAAGCCGCACCCCCGACCGCCTGTGCGCCGAGGCTGTCGACCTCGCCCGCGCCGCAGCCGAGGAGGCCGCCGCGCCCGGCGTGGTCGGCGAGCACGTCGGCGTGCTGGTGGACGGCGACCGTGTTGTCACGCACTTCTTCGAGTGCAAGGAGATGGGCTACCGCGGCTGGCGCTGGGCGGCGACCGTGGCCCGTGCCTCGCGCGCCAAGCTGGTGACGCTCGACGAGGTCGTGCTGCTCCCCGGCCCCGACGCGCTGCTCGCCCCCGAGTGGGTCCCGTGGAGCGAGCGGCTGCGCCCGGGCGACCTCGGTCCCGGCGATCTGCTCCCCACCGACCAGGAGGACCTGCGCCTGGAGCCCGGCTTCACGGGCGAGGAGGAGCCGCCGCCGAACTCGGTGCTGTCCCAGGAGATGGCCGACCTCGCGGAGGCGGAGGACGCCGACGTCACGCCCGGTGCGCCCGCCGCGCAGCAGACGGCCCCCACCCGCGGCTCCATCGCGGCGGTGGCCGCGGAGCTGGGCATGCGGCGCGCCCGTGTGCTGTCCCGCTACGGCCTGCACGTGGCGGCGGACCGCTGGGAAGAGGCGTTCGGCCCGAAGACCCCGATGGCCCAGGCCGCTCCGGCCACCTGCGCCAGCTGCGGTTTCCTCAACCCCATCGGCGGCTCCCTCGGCCAGGCCTTCGGTGTCTGTGCCAACGAGTTCTCCCCGGCCGACGGCCGCGTGGTCTCCCTGGCCTACGGCTGCGGCGCCCACTCGGAGGCCGCGGTCATGCCGAAGCCCCCGCAGCCGGCCGAGCCGGTCGTCGACGAGACCCTCGTCGACCCCTTCCCGCTGCGCCCCGCCCGCGACTCGGGCTCGGTCCCCGAGGCGGGCGACGACGCGACGGCGGAGCTGGGCCACTCCTGACGCCCGGAACCCCCGGCTGACCTCCCGGCGGCACAGCCGTACGCCACGGAAGGCCGCCGCCGCTCCGACCGGAACCGGAACCGGCGCCCCCGGTACCCGGTCGGGCCCGCCCTGACCGGGGAAGCCCCTAGGGGGCGTCTCCCCGAGCCGCGCCATGAGGCCGACCTCGACCGCGAGCCCCGCCCTGCCGACGGCCGCGCCGCCGCACGGTGGCGGCCCGCACGGCGCCCGGGGCGTGGCCGTCCGCTTTCGTCCGTCAGGTCGGCGTGCCCGGGGGCGTCGTACGCCTCCCTGTGCCGGTCGCGTCGTCGCGGGCGCGGCGTCGGTCCGGACGGCGGCCGGGTGTGGCCGTGTCCTCGTGGCCGCGGGCCCGACCCGCCGTCAGGCCGGCGGGCCCGCGCCGCCGTCGCGGCGTACCGCTTCGCGTGCTCGCCGCGCGGCCGCGTGCCCACGGGGCGGTACCTTCGTCCTCAGCCGATGAGGAGAGTGAACGTGAGCAAGTACGTCCGGCCGGCCGCCGAAGGCGCCGACCCCTTCGGCACCGCCCGACTGCGCCGTGGCGTCCTCGACGCCTGGGCCACCAGCCCCGCCCGCTTCCGCGAGGACGCCAACGCGGAGGAGGACCTGGTCCTCGGCGGCTACCGGGACCGGCTCGTGGTCGAGCTGGCGCAGAACGCCGCCGACGCCGCCGCGCGCGCGAAGACGCCGGGGCGGCTGCGGCTCACCCTCCGCGACGGCGTGCTGGTGGCCGCGAACACCGGCGCCCCGCTCGACGCGGCCGGCGTCGAGTCGCTCTCCACGCTCCGCGCCTCCGCCAAGCGCGAACGCCACGACGAGCACGCAACGGTCGGCCGGTTCGGTGTCGGCTTCGCGTCCGTCCTCTCCGTCACGGACGAGCCCGCGCTCGTCGGGCGGCACGGGGGCGTGCGCTGGTCCCTCGCCGAGGCGCGCGGCCTGGCCGCCGACACCGCCCGGCACAGCCCCGGCCTCGGTGACGAGGTGCGCCGCCGCGACGGACACGTGCCGCTGCTGCGGCTGCCGTTCGCCGCCGAGGGCTCGGCGCCCGAGCCGTACGACACCGCCGTCATCCTGCCGCTGCGCGACACGGCCGCCGCCGACCTCGCCGAGCGCCTCCTGCGCGCCGTGGACGACGCTCTGCTCCTCGCCCTGCCGGGACTCGAGGAAGTGATCGTGGAGGTCGGCGACGCGGCCCCCCGCGTCCTGCGCCGCCGCACCGAGGACGGCGTCACCGTCGTCGAGGACTCCAGGGACGGCACGACCCGCTGGCGCACCGTCACCGCGCACGGGCCGCTCACCCCGGAACTGCTCGCCGACCGCCCGGTCGAGGAGCGCCTGCGTCCGCACTGGTCGGTGACCTGGGCCGTGCCGGCCGACGCGCAGGGGCGGCCGGTCCGCCCCCGCACCAGCCCCGTCGTGCACGCGCCCACCCCGAGCGAGGAGCCGCTCGGTGTGCCCGCCCTGCTCATCGCCTCCTTCCCGCTGGACACCACCCGGCGGCACGCCGCCCCCGGCCCGCTGACCGACTTCCTGGTGCAGCGCGCGGCCGACGCCTACGCCGAACTGCTCGCCGCCTGGCGCCCGGTGACCGACGGCGCCGTGGACCTCGTGCCCGGACCGCTCGGCAAGGGCGAACTGGACGGTGCGCTCCGCCAGGCCGTCCTGGAGCGGCTTCCCCGGACCGCCTTCCTGCCGCCCGCCCTCCCGGCCGAGGGGGCCGAGAACGCAGAGAACGCAGAGGGCACAGAGAACGCAGAGGGCGGGGAGTACGCCGAGGACGACGGGGGACTGCCCCGGGCGCTGCGTCCGCGCGACGCCGAGGTGGTGGAGGGCGCGGGTGCGGAGACCGTGCGCGTGCTCGCCGAGGTGCTGCCCACCCTGCTCCCCGCGGGGCTCGAACGCCGGCCCGAGCTGCGCACCCTCGGGGTCGCCCGGATCCCGCTCGCGGACGCCATCGACCGGCTCGCCGGCCTGGAGAAGGACCCGCAGTGGTGGTGGCGGCTCTACGACAGCCTCGCCGGGGTCGACCCCGACCGGCTCTCGGGGCTGCCGGTGCCGCTGGCCGGGGGCACCGGTCAGGGCTTCGGCGCCGGGGGAGCGCGCACCACCATCGGCCCCCGCCAGGTCCTGCTGCCCACCGCGGGCTCCGCTCTCGACCTGGACGTCCTGGCCCGGCTCGGGCTCAAGGTCGCCCACGAGGACGCCGCGCACCCGCTGCTGGAGAAGCTGGGCGCGCTGCCCGCGACCCCGCGCGCGGTGCTGACCACCCCGCAGGTGCGGGCCGCCGTCGCCGCCTCGCTCGACGACGAGGGCGGGGCGCTGTGGGAGGAGGACGCTCCGGACGCCGAGGAACTGGCCGACGCCGTCCTCGCGCTCGTCCGTGACGCGGGCCTGGAGCCGGGCGAGGAGCCCTGGCTCGGCGCGCTCGCGTTGCCCGACGAGGACGGCGAGCTCGCCCCGGCCGGCGAACTGGTCTTCCCCGGCAGTGCCTTCGCCCGGGTGATCCGTGAGGGTGAACTCGCCTCCGTGGACGCCGAGCTGGCGTCCAGGTGGGGCGAGCAGCCGCTGACCGCCTGCGGCGTCCTCGCGGACTTCGCGCTCGTCCGTGCCACCGACGTCGTCCTCGACCCGGACGAACTGGAGCCCCGTGAGGGCGACTTCGCCGAGCCGGACGACGCCGGACTGCTCGACGCGGTCGACGTGTGGTGCGAGGACATCCTCGACCGCTTCCCCGACAGCCCCGTGCCGCCGGTCGCCACCGAACTGGTCGCCGTGCGCGACCTGGACCTGGTCGACGACGACCACTGGCCCGAGGCTCTCGCCCTGCTCGCCCGTCCGCCGCTGCGCGACGCCCTCACCCAGCCGGTCCGGATCCTGCTGCCCGACGGCACCCACGAGGTCGTACGGCCGTACACCGCCTGGTGGCTGCGCGGGCACCCCGTGCTCGACGGCCGCCGCCCGGCGGGCCTGCTCGCGGCCGGCGGCGACCCGCTGCTGCGCGGTCTGTACGACGAGGCCGACGCCACCGGGTTCGGGGACGAGCAGGTGCTGCGCGCCCTGGGCGTGCGCACCTCGGTCGCCGCCCTGCTGGACGAGCCCGGCGGCGCGGCCGAACTGCTGGACCGCCTCGCGGACCCGGAACGGACCGTCACCGCACCCCAGCTGCACGGCCTGTACGGCGCGCTGGCCGGTCTCGACCCGGAGCAGGTGACCCTGCCGGAGGACGTGCGGGCCGTGCTGGACGGCGAGGCCGCGGTGGTGGACGCCGCCGACGCGGTGGTCGTCGACTCGCCCGACCTGCTGCCGTTCACCTCCGGTGTCCCGCTGCTGCCCGTCCGCCCGTCGCGGGCCGCCGAGCTGGCCGAGCTGTTCCAGGTGCGCCGGCTGAGCGAGTCCGTCACCGGCGACGTCTCCTCCGAGGGGTCCGAGCACGACGTGCCGGAGCCGGTCCGGGTGCTGCTCGGCCCGAGCACGCCCGCCACCTACGTCGAGCACGAGGAACTGGTCGTGGACGGCACCGGGATCGACTGGCGGCTCACCGGCGACGGGGTGCTGCACGCGGCCACGCTGGAGGGCGTCGCCGCCGGTCTGGCCTGGGCGGCCGGTCAGTGGCCGCGCCGCTTCGAGGTGGCCGCCCTGCTGGAGGACCCGTCCCGCACGGAGGAACTGGCCCGGGACCGCTGGTTCGACTGACCTCGGGCGAGCCCGCCGGACCCTCGCCCGGGGCCCTCGAAAATTTTTTCACCGAATTCGCACAACCCCTGCAACTGTTTCCCCTCGTGCTCTGTCTGATCAGTTGGAGTCACCGGACTCCCTGGTCACTTTGCACGCAGGGGAACACATGCACATGCGAGTCGTCGGAGCCGCCGTCACCGGTGCTCTGGCTCTGACCACCTTCGCCGCCACCGCCGCTCACGCGGACGAGATCCACGGGGACACCAAGATCTCGAACGTCGTGGTGAACGGCGGCAAGTCCGTCGTCGCCGGCGCGACCGGGAGCAAGACCTTCAGCGTCTCGTTCACGGTCACGGACAACTCCGGTGTCAGCTTCGGCCAGGCGATCCTGTACCACGGCACGGACATCGACAACGCCGACAGCGGTGCCGTCGCGAACACCTCCGACGGCCGGTCCAAGTGCACCAAGACCTCCGCCACCACGTCCGACTGCACGGCCACGTACACGGTCGCGGGGCGGCAGAACCTCATCAACTCCGTGGCCGGCACCTGGAAGGTCTGGGCGATCGCCCAGGGCAAGGACAACAACTACGTCCAGCGTGACAACGCCAAGTCGTTCCAGGTCCAGCGTCTGTCCAAGCTGACGGCCGACGCGGCGCCGGAGCCGGTGAAGAAGGGCAAGACCCTCACCGTCACGGGCGCGCTGACCCGCGCCAACTGGGACGCCGCCAAGTACTCCGGGTACGGCACCCAGTCGGTGCAGCTGCAGTTCCGCAAGAAGAGCTCCAGCAGCTACACCACGCTGAAGACCGTCAAGACGGACTCCAAGGGCAACCTGAAGACGACGACCACGGCGACGGCGGACGGTTACTACCGCTTCGTCTTCGCGGGCAACTCGACCACCCCGGCGGTCAGCGCCGCGGGTGACCTCGTCGACGTGCGCTAGTCCGGCGTGACACGGTCCGGGAAATCTCCCGGATCACTCGTACAACCATTCGTCCACTGCACGGGTCTGATCGTTCGAGTCACCGGACTCAACGATCACTTGGACCTCGTGTCCATCTTTCTCCACTCGGGGGAACGCATGCGTATTCGTGTCACCGTGGCCGCCGTCTCCGGCGCCCTGGCCCTGTCCGCCCTCGCGGCGCCGTCGGCCCTGGCCGCGGATTCCGGCTCTTCCCACAAGCTGGACCTCCTCAAGACGGCTCAGGCGGCCATCGGGCACACCGCCTCCGGCAAGAGCTCCTTCAGCGGCGCGGCCGCCGATGAGGCTCCCGTGCTGGACGCGACCTTCTCCAACTTCAAGATCGCCAAGGCGATCAAGGTCGGTACGACCAACCACGTCACCGCGGCGGCCTCGTACACGATCACCCACGGTGCGGACGTGGACGTCACGTCCGACGACTTCATCACCATCCCGGCCCTCTACCGGGGCTCCTTCGACGAGCCGGACAACGTCCTTGTTCCGCAGAACGAGCCTGGCGTCTGCAAGGTGGTCTCGGCCACTGTCGCCAACTGCAGCGCGAAGATCGACATCTACCCGCTCGACGGCGATCTGATCAGCTCGGACGCGGGCACCTGGCACGCCGCCGGGATCGCGGCGAACTTCGACGAGAACGACCCGGAGAACTCGCCGGAGGTCGTCCAGGGTTCCCTCGGGACCACCCTCGTCCAGCGCGTCTCGCGCCTGACGGTCAACGCCTCCCCGGAGCCGGTGAAGAAGGGCGCGACCATCACGGTCACCGGTGCCCTCACCCGCGCCAACTGGGACGACAACAAGTACCACGGTTACACCGGCCAGTCGGTGCAGCTGCAGTTCCGCAAGAAGAGCTCCAGCACCTACACCACCGTCAAGACCATCAAGACGGACTCCAAGGGCAACCTGAAGACCACGGTCAAGGCCTCGGCCGACGGCTACTTCCGCTACAACTTCGCGGGCACCACGACCACCCCGGCGATCGTCGCCGCCGGTGACTTCGTCGACGTGAAGTAAGCGGTCCCGCAGTACCCGCAGTACCCGCAGTGTCCGGCCCCGGAAGCAGCCAGCTTCCGGGGCCGGAAACGTTTCTTCAGGCGTGTTCCATGAACGGGCAATGCGCAGTCAAAATCCGGCCACGCGGGACGCCGCTCGTACAACTTTCCGCATCCGTCGCGGATCTGATCATGCGAGTCGACCGACTCACCACTTACTTCTCCCATCAGGGAACACACCTATGCGCATCCGTGCCACCGTGGCCGCCGTCACCGGCGCCCTGGCCCTCTCCGCATTCGCCGTCCCCGCCGCGCAGGCGGCCACCACGGCCCCGGACGTCACCTTCTCCAACGTGAAGGTCAACGGCGGTGCCGCCGTCAACCTCGGTGCGACCTCCTCGGCCACGCTCAAGGTGACCTACACCGTGACGCACCCCTCCACGCAGTCCATGAGCGGTGTCGAGACCGGCCCGGTGCTCTACCGCGGGGCCTCCGTGTCGGACCCCGACACCGGCATCTCCCCCGACGGCCCCGGTACCTGCACCACGGTCAACTCCACGACCCTGAACTGCTCGGACACCATCACCCTCAAGGCCTCCGAGCTGTACAACTCGGACGCCGGCACCTTCACGGTGGGCGCCTTCGCCTACGACACCAAGAGCGACGCCGAGAAGGACCAGGGCAGCCTGGGCACCCTCCCCGTCCGCCGCTTCTCCAAGCTCACCACGGACGCCGCCCCCGAGCCGGTGAAGAAGGGCAAGACCCTCACCGTCACCGGCACGCTGACGCGCGCCAACTGGGAGGACGGCAAGTACCACGGCTACACCGGCCAGTCGGTGAAGCTGCAGTTCCGCAAGGCCGGCACCACCACCTACACGACGCTCAAGACCGTCACCACCTCCTCCACGGGTGGCCTGAAGACGACGGTCACGGCCGGCTCCGACGGCTACTACCGCTACAGCTTCGCGGGCACCTCGACCACCACGGCGGTCTCCGCCGCGGGTGACTACGTCGACGTGCAGTAGCAGCAGATCCCGGTGACGCCGCACGCACGGCGTCTCACACCGGGAAGCGGCGGCCGACCCATCTCCACAGGAGTTCCAGGGCGGCCGCCGCCACCACCGCGATCCCCACCGCCGTCCACGGCATCGTGACACCCACCAGTTTCAGCGCGAAGAAGCGCTGCAGGGCCGGCACGGCGAGGACGAACAGGAACGCCGCCGCCATCGACGCCACCAGCACCACCCGCCACCAGGTGTACGGGCGGGCGATGATCACCAGGACCCACATGGAGATCAGGAACAGCGTCAGGGTGGCCGCGCTGGTCTCGGCGTCCAGCGCTCCCGGACCCGTGTAGTGGTGCCGGGCGAGCAGATACGTCGCGAACGTCGCCGCCCCGGCCAGCACGCCGCCGGGTATCGCGTACCGCATGACCCGCCGCACGAAGTGGGGCCGGGCGCGCTCCTTGTTGGGGGCGAGCGCCAGGAAGAACGCGGGGATGCCGATGGTCAGCGTGGACAGCAGCGTCAGATGCCGGGGCAGGAACGGGTACTCCACCTGCCAGCACACCACCAGCACGGCCAGCAGCACCGAGTAGACGGTCTTCACCAGGAACAGCGTCGCCACCCGGGTGATGTTGCCGATGACCCGGCGCCCCTCCCCGACGACGGAGGGCAGCGTGGCGAAGCTGTTGTTGAGCAGCACGATCTGCGCCACCGCCCGGGTCGCCTCCGAGCCCGAACCCATCGAGACACCGATGTCGGCGTCCTTCAGCGCGAGGACGTCGTTCACCCCGTCGCCGGTCATCGCGACCGTGTGGCCCTCGGACTGCAGCGCGCCGACCATCTCCCGCTTCTGCCGCGGGGTGACGCGCCCGAACACGGTCGCCTCGGCCAGTGCCCGGGCCATCTCCGGCCGGTCCTCCGGCAGCCGCCGCGCGTCCACCGCCGCACCGCTCAGCCCGAGCTTGGCCGCGACCGCACCGACGGACACCGCGTTGTCACCGGAGATGACCTTGGCCCGGACGTCCTGGTCGGCGAAGTAGCGCAGGGTGTCGGCGGCGTCGGGACGCAGCCGCTGCTCCAGCACGACCAGGGCGGTGGGGCGGGCGCCCCGGGCAGGCTCGGACGCCTCCAGGTCGCGGGTGGCGCGGGCCAGCAGCAGCACCCTGAGACCCTGCTCGTTGAGCCGCCCGGTCTCGGCCAGGGCCGGGTCGTCGGGGGCGAGCAGCACGTCGGGGGCGCCGAGCAGCCAGGTGCTGGTCTCGCCGTCGCCCTCGCTGAAGGTGGCCCCGCTGTACTTGCGGGCGGAGGAGAACGGCAGCGACTCCACGCAGCGCCAGTCGTCGCTGTCGGGATAGGCGTCGATGATGGCCTGGAGCGAGGCGTTGGGGCGCGGGTCGGACTCGCCGAGGGCGCCGAGCACCCGGCGCACGTACGCCTCGTCGGCCCCGTCCAGCGTGCGCAGGCCGGAGACGTCCATGCCGCCCTCGGTGAGCGTGCCGGTCTTGTCCAGGCAGACGGTGTCGACGCGGGCCAGGCCCTCGATGGCGGGCAGCTCCTGCACCAGGCACTCCTTGCGGCCCAGCCGGATGACACCGATGGCGAAGGCGACCGAGGTGAGCAGCACCAGCCCCTCGGGGACCATCGGGATGATCCCGCCGACCGTGCGCGCCAGGGCGTCCTTCAGGTCGTTGTTCTTCACCACCAGCTGCGTGACGACCAGGCCGATCGCGGCCGGGACCATCATCCACGTCACGTACTTGAGGATGGTGGAGATGCCGCTGCGCAGCTCGGAGTGGACCAGGGTGAAGCGGGACGCCTCCTCGGCGAGCTGGGCGGCGTAGGCCTCGCGGCCCACCTTGGTCGCCCGGAACGCGCCGCCGCCCGCGACCACGAAACTCCCCGACATCACCGGGTCGCCGGGGCGTTTGACGACCGGGTCGGCCTCGCCGGTGAGCAGGGACTCGTCGATCTCCAGCCCGTCCGCCTCGACGACCACCCCGTCGACGACGATCTTGTCGCCGGGGCCGGTCTCCACGAGGTCGTCCAGGACGATCCGGCCGGTGGCGACCTCGGTGGATCTGCCGTCCCGGCGGACGGTGGGCCGCGCCTCCCCGATGACCGCGAGCGAGTCCAGGGTCTTCTTGGCCCGCCACTCCTGCACGATGCCGATGCCGGTGTTGGCGAGGATGACGAAACCGAAGAGGCTGTCCTGGATCGGCGCGACGAACAGCATGACCAGCCACAGCACGCCGATGATGGCGTTGAACCGGGTGAACACGTTCGCGCGGACGATCTCCCCGAGCGAACGGCTGCTGCGCACCGGTACGTCGTTGACCTGTCCCCGGGCGACGCGCTCGGCGACCTCGGCACTGCTCAGTCCCGGCGCCGGCCCCCCGGGCAGCGCGACCGGATGCACGGGGTCCAGTTCGGACCCCGCGTCGATGTGGGTCATGCATTCGACGGTACGTGGGGATGGGCGGCTTCACCTGCCGAGTGGCGGGAAATCCGGGTCGGACGAGGGGCGCCCCCGAGCGTGTGCTCAGGGGCGCCCCTGGCTGTGTCCTGCTGTGTTCCTCAGCGTTCCTCAGCGTCCCTCAGCGCAGCGCGGGCGGTGCCGCGTCCGCCGAGGTCCCCCAGTCCGAGGGCCGCGGGCCCACGGTGAGCGACAGCGAGCGGTGCGCGCGCAGTTCGGCGGTCGTCAGGTACGTCCGCCCGTACGGCGCCCCGTCCACGCGGGCCGCCTGGATGTAGCGGTCGGTGCCCGAGGTGCCGGGCGCGGTGATCGTGAGCCGGCCGTGCGGGTGGTACCGGCGGTCCAGGGTGAGGTCGACCCGGTCGAAGACCGGCGTGGACAGGCCCCAGGTGTCGTAGCCGGGCTGCACCGGGAAGACGCCGATCGAGGACAGCACCATCCAGGCGGACATGGTGCCGAGGTCGTCGTTGCCGGTCATGCCGGTCGGCGCGTCGGTGAACAGGGTCAGCGCGGCGTGCACGACGTCGGTGGTCTTCCAGGGCTGGCCGGTGGAGAGATAGGTGTAGGGGGCGATCAGGTCGGGTTCGTTCTGCGGGTTGTACTTGTCGGCGTTGTAGTAGGCGTACGGCCCGTTCACCCACACCTCGCGCGCGGTCTTCGCCGGGTCGGCGAGCAGCCGGTCGTAGGCGAAGAAGGAGTCGAGGCGGGCGTTCGCGGCCGCCTGGCCGCCGATCAGGCCGACCATTCCGGGGATGTCCTGCGGGACCAGCCACTGGTACTGCCAGGACGTGCCCTCGTGGAAGCCCTCGCTCTGCGCCGGGTCCGCCGGTCCGGTGAAGGCGCCGGAGGCGTCACGGGCGCGGAAGAAGCCGGTCGAGGGGTCGAAGACCTTCCGGTAGTTCTGGGCACGGGCGGCGTAGCGGGCCGCGTCGGCGCGGTGTCCGAGGTCCTCGGCCATCCGGGCGAGCATCGCGTCGGAGAGGGCGTACTCCAGCGTGGCGGACGCCCCGTGGTCGTAGTCGGAGTCGCCGGGCTTGGCGTGCGGGCGGCCCTTGACGTAGGGGGCGAAGCCGTTCGCGAGGTACTCCCGGTTCGCCTCGCGGCCCACGGCCGGCGAGTCGGCGGGCGGCACCCCGTCGGCGTTCTTCCGCAGCGCCCGGTACGCCCGCTCCTCGTAGCCGCCCAGCAGCCCCTGCTGGTAGGCGTTGGTCAGGAACGGGGTGACCGGGTCGCCGGTCATGATGTTCGTCTCGACCGTGCCGTAGCCCCACTTGGGCAGCCAGCCGCTCTCCTCGGCGATGTGGACGACGGAGACCGCCATGTCGCGCGCCTCGCGCGGGGCGAGCAGCGACAGCAGCTGGGACTGGGTGCGGTAGGTGTCCCACAGAGACCAGTTCTGGTAGTAGGTGAAGCCCTGGGCGCGGTGGATCCGCTGGTCCCAGCCGGTGTAGCGGCCGTCGGCATCGCTGCCGATGTTGGGCGCCAGGAACGACCGGTACAGCGAGGAGTAGAAGGTCCGCCGCAGGCCGTCGGCGCCCCCGCGCACCCGTACGTCGTCGAGGCGGTCCTCCCAGGCCCTGCCCGCCGCGCGGCGCACGGCGTCGAAGGACCGGCCGCCCTCGGCCCGCAGGTTGCCGGCCGCGCCGCGCGCGTCGACGTAGCTGAGGGCGGTGGTCGCCTCGACCGTGCGGTCCTTCGTCGTGTCGAACCGCACGTAGGCCCCGTCGGAGCCGCTCCGCGCGCCGTCGGTGACGGTGGAGCCGTCCCAGGTGCCGTACGCGGTGAAGGGCCGGTCGAAGTGCGTGATCGTGTGGAGGGTGTAGGCCTTGGTGTCCTGGCAGAAGCCGCGGCCGGTCAGGGTGGTGCGCACGGTGTGGTCGTCGAGGATCTCGACCTTCGTGGCCACCTTGGCGTGCAGCGACTGGCCCGCGTTCAGCAGGACGTCGGCCTTGGCGGTGGCGGGGAAGGTGTAGCGCTGCACGCCGGTGCGGGCGGTCGCGGTCAGTTCGGCCTCGATGCCGCTGTCCAGGCCCACCCGGTAGTAGCCGGGGCTCGCGCTCTCGTCGTCGTGGCCGAAGCCCGCCGCGTAGCGCGCGTAGTCGGTGGTGGTGACGTCCCCCGTGACCGGCAGTACCGGCAGGTCACCGCCGAGGCCGCAGCCCACGCCGGAGAGGTGGACCAGGGAGAAGCCGCGGATGTGGTCCTGGGCGTAGTCGTAGCCGGTGTTGTGCCCGGTGTCGGGGGAGAGCTGCACCATGCCGAAGGGCACGGCGGCGCCGGGGTAGGTGTTGCCCTCGTTCTGGGTGCCGATGAACGGGTCGACGAGATCGGTCAGGTGCGCGGCGGCGGACGGTCCGGCCTGTGCGCCGGACGGTGCGTCCTGAGCGGTGGCGGGGGCGGTGAGCAGCGCGGTCGCCGCCAGCGTCCCTGCCAGACCTAGGGCAAATTGCCGTGTCCATGTCATATAGACCTCTGTGGTCGGACGGTTCCGGGGATCGTTCCGGGGTCAGGAAAACGTTGTCATGGGTCAGCAGTGGGCATGACAACACGGAATCCGGCGGCCGTCCAGAGGTACGGCAGGGGGTGTTCGGCCCCTCGGGGTGGGCCGGGTCGTGGGCGCGGGCCCCGGGCGGGTCAGTCCGCCCGGACGGGCTCGCCCGGCTCGGCGGCCTTCGCGCGCTTGATCGCGGCGTCCCGCTTGCGGACGTACCAGATGCCGATCAGGCCGAGGCCGGCCCCGGCCAGGCAGGTCCACACCCACCAGGCGCGGCCGTGGTCGTGGAACCAGCCGTAGAAGGGCAGCTGGACGAGGAAGAGGACGAACCACACGATCGTGCCGCCGGTGATGGTGGCTACCACGGGGCCCTCCAGGGGCTCCGGCGCTTCGTGCTGGGGGGTCCACTTCGTCATGGGGGACAGCTTACGAGGCGGTCGCGGCGGCATGAAAAGTGGGCGAGAGTGGACGAAAGCAGCCAGAATCGGACCGGACCACCCGCTCTGACCGCCTGCCCGGACCACCCCGACCGTTCGGGCGGGGCCGGCCGGCGGGTGCGCGCCGCGTGACCGTGGCCGGAGAGGGCGGCCGGATTTTCGCGTCGTGAGAAATCTACGCGCGGAGATAGCGTGAGGGCCGTTCATACGTTCATACTGAAACCGTTTGCGTATGTCCACTTCCGTTCGTATGAAACTCCAAGAGAGACGCCGGCGGGGCTCGGGGGAACCCTGACGGTGATGAGGTCTTGCATGTCCACCTCGGCTCCCGCCAAGGTCCCCGCCCCCGAACAGCCGGGCGGTACGCCGTCCCTCGGCGCCCTGGACCGCTACTTCAGGATCACCGAACGCGGCAGCACTGTCGCCCGGGAGATCCGCGGCGGCTTCGCGACGTTCTTCGCGATGGCCTACATCATCGTGCTGAACCCGATCATCCTGAGCAGTGCCAGGGACATGTACGGGCACCACCTCGACAACGGGCAGCTCGTCACGGCCACCGCGCTCACCGCGGCCTTCACGACGCTGCTCATGGGTGTGATCGGCAACGTCCCGATCGCGCTCGCCGCCGGCCTCGGTGTCAACACCGTCGTCGCGCTGCAGCTCGCCCCCCGCATGTCCTGGCCGGACGCGATGGGCATGGTGGTGATCGCCGGCTTCGTCGTGATGCTGCTGGTGGCGACCGGCCTGCGCGAGCGCGTGATGAACGCGGTGCCCTACGGCCTGCGCAAGGCGATCTCCATCGGTATCGGCCTGTTCATCATGCTGATCGGCCTGGTGGACTCCGGCTTCGTCAGCCGTATTCCGGACATCGCCCACACCACCGTCCCGCTCCAGCTCGGCGGCGACGGTCACCTCAACGGCTGGCCGGTCCTGGTCTTCGTCCTCGGTGTCCTGCTGACCCTGGCGCTGATCGTGCGCAAGGTCTCCGGCGCGATCCTGATCTCCATCGTGTCGATGACCGTCCTCGCGGCGATCATCAACGCCGTCGCCAAGGTGCCGTCCTGGGGCCTGACCACCCCGAAGTGGCCCGGCAACCCGGTCTCCACCCCCGACTTCGGCCTGATCGGCCAGTTCAGCCTGTTCGGCGGATTCCACAAGGTGGGCGTGCTGACCGGCGTCCTCTTCGTCTTCACCGTCCTGCTGTCCTGCTTCTTCGACGCCATGGGCACGATCATGGGTGTCAGCGACGAGGCGAAGCTGACCGACGCCCAGGGCCAGATGCCCGGCATCAACAAGGTCCTGCTCGTCGACGGTCTCGCCGTCGCCGCCGGCGGTGCCAGCTCCTCCTCGGCCACCACCTGCTTCGTGGAGTCCACGGCGGGTGTCGGCGAGGGCGCCCGCACGGGTCTCGCGAACGTCGTCACCGGCGCCCTGTTCGCCGTCGCGCTGTTCCTCACCCCGGTCGCCACGATGGTCCCGTCCCAGGCCGCCACGCCCGCGCTGCTCGCGGTCGGCTTCCTGATCCTGGCCGGTTCGGTCCGGGAGATCGACTGGTCGGACTTCACCATCGCCATCCCGGCCTTCATCACCATGGTGATGATGCCGTTCACCTACTCGATCACGAACGGCATCGGCATGGGCTTCATCACCTTCGTGGTGCTGCGCCTGGCCGCCGGGCGCGGCCGCGAGATCCCGGTGGCGATGTACGTCGTCGCCGCGGTCTTCGGCTTCTACTACCTGATGCCGGCCCTCGGCCTGACCTGACCGGTCCGGCTCGGCCGCCCCTGGGCGCGGCCCGGCCGGCCGGTCCGGAGAGCCGGACGACGCGGGGTCACGTGAACCGTCACGTGACCCCGTAGAACTTCTCCGTCTCCTCGACGGCGGTCTGGAACCGCTCGTCGAAGTCGTCCCTGATGAGCGTGCGGACCACATAGTCCTGCACGCTCATTCCTCTTTTCGCCGCGTGGTGCCGGAGCCTTTCGAGCAGCTCCCCGTCTATCCGCAGGCTGAGCACACTGGTCCCCATGCGTACGAGGGTCGCCATATCAAGCCACCCCGCGTGTCGCTTTCGGGAACCGGCTCACTCTTACGGGTGACCAAATGATTCAGTGGCACGCGTCACGGGCATCCCGGCGCGTCCGGTTGGTCTTTAGTCAGAGTAATGAGTTACGCTAAAGACATGTCGGACCTCACCCATGGCGACGATGTTGCCGCCGTGAACTCCCTCCGCTCCGCCGTGATGCGGCTGTCCCGTCGGCTGAAGCACCAGCGCGTCGACGAGTCGCTGAGCCCCACCGAGATGTCGGTGCTCGGCACCCTGTCCAACTGCGGACAGGCCACGCCGGGCGAGCTCGCCCGCAAGGAGCACGTCCAGCCGCCGTCGATGACCCGCATCGTCGCGCTGCTCGAGGCCAAGGGACTGGTCCGGCTGGAGCCGCACCCCGAGGACCGGCGGCAGAAGGTCGTCACCCGGACCGAGCAGGCCGAGGCGATGCTCGAGGAGAGCCGCCGCAAGCGCAACGCGTTCCTGGCCGGCCTGGTCGAGGGCCTCGATGAGGACGAGTGGGCGAAACTGCGCGCCGCCGCCCCCGTGCTGGAGAAGCTCGCACATCTGTAAGGCGCACCACGAGGAGGCGAACCTTTTGAGTACGGGATCCGGAGCAGCTTCCGCCCCCGCACCGATCACTACGACCCCTGTTTCCCGCAGATCCTCCAGATCCTCGATGTTCGGCTCGCTGAAGATCCGCAACTACCGGTTGTTCTTCATCGGCCAGGTCGTCTCCAACACGGGCACCTGGATGCAGCGCATCGCCCAGGACTGGCTGGTCCTCAGCCTCACCGGATCCTCCGCGGCCGTCGGCATCACGACGGCCCTGCAGTTCCTGCCGATGCTGCTGTTCGGCCTCTACGGCGGCGTCCTCGTCGACCGGCTGCCCAAGCGACCCACGCTGCTGGCCACCCAGTCGGCCATGGCCCTCACCGGCCTCGCGCTCGCCGCCCTGACCCTCTCCGGACACGTGCAGGTCTGGCACGTCTACGTGGCCGCGTTCGCCGTCGGTCTCGCGACCGTCCTGGACAACCCGGCACGGCAGTCCTTCGTCTCCGAGATGGTCGGCCCCGACCAGCTGCAGAACGCGGTCAGCCTGAACTCGGCGAACTTCCAGTCCGCCCGGCTCGTCGGGCCCGCCGTCGCCGGCCTCATGATCACCGGCGTGGGCACCGGATGGGCGTTCCTGTTCAACGGGGTGTCCTTCGTGGCGCCCCTCGCCGGTCTGCTGCTCATGCGCGCCCGTGAACTGCACGTGGTCGAGCGCGCGCCGCGCGGCAAGGGCCAGCTCCGCGAGGGCCTGCGGCACGTCGCCGGGCGCCCGGAACTCGTCTGGCCGATCGTGCTCGTCGGGTTCATCGGCACCTTCGGCTTCAACTTCCCGGTGTGGCTGTCGGCCTACGCCGACGGCGTCTTCCACGCCGGTGCCGGGGCGTACAGCCTCTTCAACACCCTGATGGCCGTCGGCTCCCTCGGCGGCGCGCTGCTCGCCGCCCGGCGCGGCACGGCCAGGCTCCGGGTGCTGATCGGCGCCGCGCTCGCCTTCGGCGCGCTGGAGACCATGGCCTCGCTGGTGCCGTCGTACTGGCTGTTCGCGCTGCTCATGGTGCCCATCGGGGTCTTCGGCCTCACGGTCAACGTCACCGCGAACACCGCCGTGCAGATGGCCACCGACCCGGCCATGCGCGGCCGGGTGATGTCCCTGTTCCTGATGGTGTTCATGGGCGGCACGCCCCTCGGCGCACCGGTCGTCGGCTGGATCACCGACACCTACGGCCCCAAGGTCGGCTTCGCCTTCGGCGGCATCATCTCGGCCGTCGCGGCCGGCGTCATCGGCCTGGTCCTGGCCCGCGTCGGCGACCTGCGGCTCTGGGTGGGCTGGCACCACGGCCCGCGGGTGCGGTTCGTCCCGCGGGAGCGTGAGCGCGAGCGGGAGGCGCTGGCCGCGGTGGCGTGACGGGCCGGGCCGGAAGGGTGTTCTCCGGGGGGTGTTCTACAGCACCCTCCGGGCCAGCACCTGTCCCGGCCACGCGTCCTCGCCGAAGGTGAACGGCTCGGTCGCGATGAACCCGTTGGCCTCGTAGTAGGCGACCAGTCCGCGGTCGTCGCCCGCGTAGCAGTCCACGCGCAGCAGGGAGATCCCGGCCCGGCGGGTCTCCTCGGCCGCGTGGGCGAGCAGCGCGGCACCCGCGCCGCGGCCCTTGAAGCGGCGGTCCGAGGCGAGCAGGTGGATGTACCGCTCGGGCTCGTCCGCGGGCTCCAGATAGCTGCCGGGCCGGTCGTCGAGGGTGAGCGTGGCGGCCGGGACACCGTCCACCTCGGCGAAGTACGGGGTGCCCGTCGCCACGTACCGCTCGACCGTCTCTACCGCGCGCGGGTTCCGCGACCAGGGCTCGGTGCCCCACTGGCGGGTCCGGCCCTGTGAGACCAGCCACTCCACGGAGCTGTCGAGCATGCCGAGGATCAGGGGTACGTCCTCGGTGCCGCCCTTCCGGATGATGATCGACATGGGCCCATCATGCCCGGCCGGCGTCTGCGAGGGTGGGCACATGAGACTCTTCGCCGCAGTCCTCCCGCCGGACGCCGTCGCGGACGAACTCGCCGCCGAGGTGGCCCGGTTGAAGCGGCTGCCCGGTGCGGACCGGCTGCGCTGGACCGGCCGTCCCGGCTGGCACTTCACGCTCGCCTTCTACGGCGAGGTGGCCGACGAGCTCGTGCCCGGCCTGTCGGAGCGCCTGGCCCGCGCGGCGGCCCGGACGGATCCCTTCGCGCTCGCGGTCTCGGGCGGCGGCCAGTTCGGGCACGGCCGGGCCCTGTGGGCGGGTGCCTCCGGCGATCTGGAGAGCCTGCGGCTGCTGGCCGGACGCGCCGAGGCCGCGGCCCGCAGGGCGGGCCTGCCGATGGAGGAACACCGGCGCTACAAGGCCCATCTCACCGTGGCCCGCAGCCGGGACGCGGTGGACCCGCACCCTTACGTCGAGGCCCTCGCGGACTTCACCGGCAGCCGCTGGACGGTCACCGCTCTGACCCTGGTCCGCAGCAACCTGCCGCACTCGGGTGTGCCCGGCGAGCAGCCCCGGTACGAGGCGGTCGGCCGCTGGGCACTGGGCGCGGCCGGTTAGGCTCGTTCACGTGGACCCGAAAACCCGGAACCGGATCATGGCCGGTGCGCTTGTGCTCATGCTGGTGGTCGTCGCGGTGGCGGCGGCCGTCAGGTAGGGCTCGGCCGGCAGGGAGCGGGGAACCGTACGCGGTCGTCCGGCCGTGGGCCGGTGCGACCGGCCGTACGGCTCCCCGTTCCCCCTTTCGGGGCGTTGCGCGCGGGCCCGTGACTACCAGGCGAAGGCCTCCGGGGACGGCCCCGGCCCCGGGAAGATCTCGTCGAGGGAGCCGAGCAGCTCCTGGCTCAGCTCCAGCTCCGAGGCCCGCAGGGCGGACTCCAGCTGCTCCGCGGTGCGCGGGCCGACGATCGGGCCGGTCACCCCGGGCCGGGTCAGCAGCCACGCCAGGGCCACCTCGCCGGGCTCCAGGCCGTGCTTGTCCAGCAGGTCCTCGTACGACTGGATCCGCGCGCGCTTCTCCGCGTCGGCCAGGAAGTCCGCGGCGCGGCCGGAGGCGCGGCGCCCGCCCTGCACCTCCTTCCTGATCACTCCGCCGAGCACGCCGCCGTGCAGCGGGGACCAGGGGATGACCCCGAGGCCGTAGTCCTGCGCGGCCGGGATCACCTCCATCTCGGCGCGGCGCTCGGCCAGGTTGTACAGACACTGCTCGCTGACGAGGCCGATGGTGTTGCCGCGCCGGGCGGCGGTCTCGTTCGCCTGGGCGATCTTGTAGCCGGGGAAGTTGGAGGAACCGGCGTACAGGATCTTGCCCTGCGCGACGAGGACGTCGACGGCCTGCCAGATCTCGTCGAAGGGGGTGTTCCGGTCGATGTGGTGGAACTGGTAGACGTCGATGTAGTCGGTCTTCAGCCGCTTCAGGCTCGCGTCCACGGCCCGCCGGATGTTCAGCGCGGAGAGCCTGTCGAAGTTGGGCCAGACGTTGTCGCCCTCGGGCCCCATGTTGGCGTACACCTTGGTGGCCAGCACGGTCTTCTCGCGCCGGTCGCCGCCCTTGGCGAACCAGCTCCCGATGATCTCCTCGGTGCGGCCCTTGTTCTCACCCCATCCGTACACGTTGGCGGTGTCGAAGAAGTTGATGCCCGCGTCCAGCGCCGCGTCCATGATCGCGTGGCTGTCGGTCTCGTCCGTCTGCGGGCCGAAGTTCATGGTGCCGAGGACGAGTCGGCTGACCTTGAGTCCGGTGCGTCCTAGCTGCGTGTACTCCATGACCACTCAGCCAACGTCCTGGAGTGCGCTCAAGGCAAGCGTGTCGGGGGAGTTGTCGGTGGCGCGCCGTAGGGTGCGGGCAGTAGTGAACCCCAGGGAGACCTCCGTGCCCGTTCGTGCCCGGCTCTGTGCCACCGTTCCCGCGTCCCTGCCGCCGGAGGAGGGAGACGTCCCCGAGCTGTGCGGCCCGCCGGGACGCCGGCTGCTCGTCCGGCGCGGCGACGACGCGCTCGTGGTCCAGGCGCTCGACGACGGCTTCGCGCCGGTCGGCGGGCCTGTGCGCGTGCCCGCGCCCTGGCCCCGCCGGCGCGGCGGGTACGCGGTGTCGCCGGACGCGGGTCTGGTGGTGTTCGCGGGCGTCCACGCGGTACGGGCGGTGGAGCCGTCGGGCGCGACGCGGTGGGAGGTGCGGCACGGCTGCTGGTCCGGCCCCTGCCAGGAGGCGCACTCCTCCTACGACGACTACGCCGGACGCGACGACCACCGCTACCCCAAGCGCGGCTCGGCCGGGTTCTCGGCCGACGGGAAGACCGTCTGGGCGCATGTGAGCGGCCCGCTGTCCACGGACGGGCCGGGCGCGCAGGGGTACGAGGAGTGGCTGCTGCTGGACGCCGGTGACGGCCGGGTGCTGGCCAGGGCCGACACCCTGTCCGCGGCGGAGGGGAGCTTCCATCTGCCGCACCCCGCCGATCCGGCGCGGATGTGGCTGACCATCGGGGAGGGCCAGGACGGCTCGCCGCTGCGCGCGGGCCGCTTCGACGGCGAGGAGCTGGCCGTCGACCACATCGACGAGGACCTGGCCCTGATGAGCGTGAGTCCGTCGGGCGCGCGTCTGATGACCGTGGCCCACGACCAGGGCGCACTGGCCGTGCGGGACGGCCGCTGCCTGCTCCTGGACGGCCTGGAGTGGGACGCCTGCGTCGTCCCCCGGCATCCCGGAGCCGAGCCCGGCAACGACGAGGTGGAGGCGTTCTGGGACTGGGCGGGCGGCTTCCTCGACGAGACCACCCTGATCTGCTCGACCGTCGAGAGCGACGAGGAGTGGGGCGAGGGCCGGCACTGGATCGTCGCCACCACGGGCGGCGCGGGTGCGCCCGCCCTGGTCGAGTACCCGGTCCCGGTCGGCACGCGGGGCCCCACCGCCCTGGGCGACGGCCGCTGGTGGACGCTGTCGGACGCGGGCGACGAGCTGCTCGTGTGGGCACGGGAGCAGCCCGGGGAGTAGCCCGGGGGATGCCGGACCGGCCGGGGGCGCCGGAATGGCCCGGGGGCGGCGGACCTGCCGGGAGGCGGCGGACCGGCCGGGGGATGCCGGACCGGCCGGAGGACGGCGGACCGGCCCGGGGGACGGCGGGTGGTCAGTCCGTTCCCGCCGTGTACGGCCCGCCGATTCCCCACGCCTCGTGCATCGCCCCCGCGAACGCCTCCGCGATCCGGTGCTCCCCGCTCGCGTTGGGGTGCGTGCCGTCGTAGGTGTCGCTGTGGATGTCGTACGGCTCGGGCGGGGACGCCAGCAGCAGGGGGGAGCCGGGGGTGTCCAGGTCGGCGACCGTCTTGGCCAGCAGGGTGTTGAACAGGGCGACCTGCTCGGCGAAGGAGGGGTCCAGCTCGGCCCGGGTGTTCGGGATGACGGGCAGGAGCACCATGCGCACGCGCGGCCTGGCGGTGCGGGCGGCGTCGATGAAGGCCCGTACGTTCTCCGCCGTCTGCTCGGCGTTGGTGTAGAAGCCCAGGTCGATCAGGCCGAGGGAGACGAGCAGGACGTCGGCGCGGTGCCGCCGTACCGCCTCGCTGATCAGCGGGGCCATGTGCTGCCAGCCCTCGCCCCAGCCGGCCAGGTGGCCGCGGGGGAAGTCGGGGTCGGCGTACTCGTGCGACGTCGGAGCGTCCGCCGCCTTGTCGTACAGCGTCTCGCGGGGCCCGACGATCTGGAACGGGCCCTCGCAGGTCGCGCGCAGGTGCTGCCACATCCGGTAGCGCCAGGTGTGTTCACCCGCGCTTCCGATCGTCATGGAGTCACCGACGGGCATGAACCTGAGCATCCGCTCATGATGGACGATCTCCGAGGCGGCCCGCGACGGACGGAGTTGTGAGGCCCGCCACTGGCCCGGGTCCCGGCACCGCCCGCGAAGCCCGCGGCCAAGTGGGAGGCTTGGCGCATGCGCCGACCGTTCGCCCTGCTCGCCGGGGTCCTGCTCGCGGGGGCCTGTGCGCTGCCCGCTTCCGCCGCCGACGGCGGCTCTCCCGGGGACCAGGGATTCACCATCAAGGACCCGAAGATCACCGAGTCCAGCGGCCTGGCCGCCTCCCGCCTGCACCCCGGCGTCTACTGGACGCACAACGACAGCGACGACGGACCGTACATCTACGCGGTCGACAGCCGGACCGGGAAGACCGTCGCCACGGTGACCCTGCGGGGCATCGGCTCCCCGCGCGACGTCGAGGCCATCTCCGTCGGGCCGGACGACCAGATCTACGTCGGCGACATCGGTGACAACCTCGGCGGCAAGTGGCCGTACGTGTGGATCTACCGGCTGCCCGAGCCGAAGGTGCTCGAGGACCGCACGGTCACGGCGACGCAGTACGTCGTCAAGTACTCCGACGGGCCGCGCAACGCCGAGTCGATGGTCGTCGACCCGAAGACCGGGCGCGTGTACATCATCGACAAGAACGAGGACGGCGGACACCTCTACGAGGGCCCCGAGCGGCTCTCGGCCTCCGGCGCGAACATCTTCCGGCCCGTCGCCCCCGTCGACCTCTGGGCCACCGACGCCGCCCTCTCGCCGAACGGCCGGCAGCTCGCCGTGCGCGGCTACTTCGGTGGCATCTACTACGACTGGAACGGCGGCCGCATCAAGCGCGAGGGGCGGCTGAACGTGCCCCTCCAGGGGCAGGGGGAGTCCGTCTCGTACTCCCCCGACGGGACCCGGCTGCTGTTCGGCAGCGAGGGCGCCGACAGTGCGGTGCAGGCCCAGGACGCGCCCGAGGGGGCGGCGACCGCCTCCGAGTCCCCTTCCGCGAGCGGGAGTTCCGCTCCGGGTGGCGGCAGCGGCGGCCTGGGCGGCGGCGGGAACGTCACGACGGGCGCCGTCGTCGTCGCCGTCGGGGTCGCGGTCCTGTTCGGGGTACGGCGGCTGCGGCGCCGGGGGCGGGGATAGGGCGGCCCGGCACGCGAGAGGGCGCCCCGTGCGGTACGGGGCGCCCTCTCGTCCGTCAGCGGGAGGTCAGAGCTTCTCGATCACGTAGTCGACGCACTTCGTCAGCGCCTCGACGTCCGCCGGGTCGATCGCCGGGAACATCGCGACGCGCAGCTGGTTGCGGCCGAGCTTGCGGTACGGCTCGGTGTCGACGATGCCGTTGGCGCGCAGCGCCTTGGCGACGGCGGCCGCGTCGATCTCGTCGGCGAAGTCGATCGTGCCGATGACCTGCGAGCGCTCGGCCGGGTCGGCGACGAAGGGGTTGGCGTACTTGGACTCCTCCGCCCAGGTGTACAGACGGGTCGAGGAGTCCTTGGTGCGGGCCGTGGCGAAGTCCAGGCCGCCCTGGCCGTTGAGCCACTCCAGCTGCTCGTTCAGCAGGAAGAGGGTCGAGAGGGCCGGGGTGTTGTACGTCTGGTTCTTGCGGGAGTTGTCGATCGCCGTGGGGAGCGAGAAGAACTCCGGGATGTGCCGGCCGGAGGCGTGGATCCGCTCGGCGCGCTCGATCGCGGCCGGGGAGAAGACGCCGATCCACAGGCCGCCGTCGGAGGCGAAGGACTTCTGCGGGGCGAAGTAGTAGACGTCGGTCTCGGCGATGTCGACCGGGAGGCCGCCCGCGCCGCTCGTCGCGTCGACGAGGACCAGCGCGCCCTCGTCGGCCCCGGCCACGCGCGCGATCGGCATCGCGACACCGGTGGAGGTCTCGTTGTGGGTGAAGGCGTAGACGTCGGCGCCCGCCTCGGCCCGCGCCTGCGGGTGGGTGCCGGGGTCGGAGGTGATGACGGTCGGTTCGTCCAGCCACGGCGCGAGCTTCGCGGCCTTGGCGAACTTGGAGGAGAACTCGCCGAAGGTGAGGTGCTGGGACCTGTTCTCGATCAGGCCGGCCGTGGCGACGTCCCAGAACGCGGTCGAGCCGCCGTTGCCGAGGATCACCTCGTAGCCGTCGGGGAGGGAGAACAGGGAGCTGATGCCCTCGCGGACCCGGCCCACCAGGTTCTTGACCGGAGCCTGCCGGTGGGAGGTGCCCAGCAGGGAACTCCCGGTGGCGGCGAGCGCCTCCAGTGCCTCCGTGCGCACCTTGGAGGGGCCCGCGCCGAAGCGTCCGTCGGCGGGCATGATGTCAGCGGGGATCTCGATGTCGGCCACGATCCGGAGCGTATCGGCTGCGCGAAACCGGGCGAAGCCGTGTCCGTCGGATGAGACGAGATCGCCGAGTCCTGGACTTGTCGGGTTGTACGACGATTCCGGTCGGCTTGTGGACAAGTCCGGGTGACGGTGTGTGATCGGATGCATGCTGGACGCATGACGGATCACTCGGGGTTCGAAGCGGTCCGCCCGGCACTCGAGGCGGAGCTGCGGGCGGCCGTCCGGGGCGAGGTCGGCTTCGGCGCCACCGCCCGGGCGCTCGTGACGATGGACGCGTCCAACTACCGGCGGGTCCCGGCCGGGGTGGTGGCCCCGAGGGACGCCGACGACGTCGCGGCGGTGCTGGAGGTGTGCCGGGCGCACGGGGTGCCGGTGGTGGCGCGCGGCGGCGGTACGTCGATCGCCGGACAGGCGACCGGCACCGGGGTGGTACTGGATTTCACGCGGCACATGAACCGTCTGGTGGACCTGGACCCCGCGGCGCGCACGGCGGTGGTCCAGCCCGGTCTGGTCCTCGACCGCCTCCAGGAGGCCGCCGCCCCGCACGGCCTGCGCTTCGGTCCCGACCCGTCCACGCACGGCCGCTGCACCCTCGGCGGGATGATCGGCAACAACTCGTGCGGCGCCCACTCGGTCGCCTGGGGGACCACCGCGGACAACGTGCTCGGGCTGTCCGTGCTCACCGCGCGCGGTGAGCGGCTGCGGCCGGGCCCCGACTGGGCGGGCGCCCCCGACGGCCTGCGCGCCCTGGCGGAGAGCGAACTGGCCCGGCTGCGCACCTGCTTCCCCGACCTGCCCCGCCGCATCTCGGGTTACGCGCTGGACGCCCTGCTGCCCGAGCGCGGTGCCGATGTCGCCCGCTCCTTCTGCGGCTCCGAGGGCACCCTCGGCCTGCTCACGGAAGCGGTCGTCCGCCTGGTGGCGGACCCTCCCGCGCGCGCCTTGGCCGTGCTGGGGTACGCGGACGAGAGCGCCGCCGCCGAGGCCGCCGCCGGACTGCTGCCCTACGGTCCGCTCACCGTGGAGGGCATGGCGGCCGACCTGGTCCGCGCGCCGGCGCGGCTGCCCGGGGGCGGCGCCTGGCTGTTCGTGGAGACCGGCGGGCCCTCCCCCGCGCAGGCACGCGCGGACGCGGAGCGGATCGTGCGCGCCGCCGACGCGGTCGACGCGGCCGTGGTGACGGATCCGGCCGCCATGCGGGCCCTGTGGCGCGTCCGCGAGGACGCGGCGGGTACGGCCACCCGGATGCCGGACGGCTCGGAGGCGTGGCCCGGCTGGGAGGACTGCGCGGTGCCGCCCGCCCGGCTCGGCGCCTATCTGCGGGACTTCCGTGCCCTGCTCGCCGCCCACGGCCTGCGCGGCACTCCCTACGGCCACTTCGGGGACGGCTGCATCCACGTCCGCATCGACTTCGACCTGCTCACCGGGGCAGGCGTCGGCCGCTTCCGCCGCTTCTCCGTCGAACTGGCCGACCTGGTCGTCGCCCACGGCGGCTCGCTCTCCGGGGAGCACGGCGACGGCCAGGCCCGCGCGGAGCTCCTGCCGCGCATGTACGGCGAGGAGACGGTCCGGCTCTTCGAGCGGGTCAAGGCCCTCTGGGACCCCGAGGACCTGCTCAACCCCGGCATGCTGGTCCGCCCGGCCCCGCTGGACGCGAACCTGCGCTTCGCGGTGCTGCCGCGCCGCCCGGTGGACGTGGCCTTCGGCTACCCGGCCGACGGCGGCGACTTCCGCGCGGCCGTCCGCCGCTGCGTCGGCGTCGCCAAGTGCCGTACGACGGAGGCCACCGGACCCGCCGTCATGTGCCCGTCGTTCCGGGTGACCGGAGAGGAGGAGCACTCCACCCGCGGCCGTGCCCGCCTGCTGCACGAGATGCTCGCGGGCGAACTGATCACCGGCGGCTGGCGCTCCCCGGAGGTCCGTGACGCGCTGGACCTGTGCCTGTCCTGCAAGGGGTGCCGCTCGGACTGCCCGGTCGGTGTCGACATGGCCACCTACAAGGCGGAGTTCCTGCACCACCACTACGTCGGCCGGCGACGCCCGGCCGCCCACTACAGCATGGGCTCGCTGCCGGTGTGGCTGGCCGCCGTGGCCCGCACGCGGACGGCGCGACTCGTCAATCGGCTCGCGTCGGTGCCCCCGGCGGCGGCGCTGGGCAGACGGCTGGGCGGGATCGCGGCCGAGCGGGAGATCCCGCGGATCGCGACGGAGACGTTCAGCCGGTGGTGGGCGAAGAGGGCGCGGGACGGGAGCGGGCCGGGGAAGCCGGAGCGGTGGACGGGCGCGGGCGGGAACGGGGTCGGGTCCGGTGGGGGAACAGGCGGGCACGGGGCGGAGGTCGGTGCGGGAGGTGACGGGCAGGGGGCGGAGGTCGGTGCGGGAGGGGACGGGTACGGGGCCGGTACGGGGGAGCGGGCCGGGGAGCTGGTCGTGCTGTGGCCCGACACCTTCACCGAGCATCTGTCGCCGTCCGTCGGCCGCGCGGCCGTCCGGGTGCTGGAGGCGGCCGGGCTGCGCGTGGCTCTCCCGCCGACGCTGCTGCCGGGGAGGGGGCGGATCGGGGACGGCGGATCGAAGTCGGCGGCCGCGCTGTTCACCTCCCGCCGCGGCCGGGTGTGCTGCGGACTGACCTACCTCTCCACCGGCCGGCTCGACCGCGCCCGCGCGGTCCTGCGGCGCACCCTCGACCTGATGGAACCGGTGCTGGCGGCCGGGGTGCCGGTCGTCGTGCTGGAACCGAGCTGTGCGGCGGCCCTCCGCTCCGACCTGCCCGAACTGCTCGGGGACGACCCCCGGGCGGCCCGGCTCGCGGCGGCGGTCCGCACCTTCGCCGAGACGCTGGAACGGCACGCCCCGCACTGGACCCCGCCCGTCCTGGACCGTCCCGTCGCCGGTCAGACCCACTGCCACCAGCACGCGGTCCTCGGTGACAGCGCCGACCGCGGACTGCGTGAGGCGGCGGGCCTCACCGGTGAACTGGCCGGCGGCTGCTGCGGCCTCGCGGGCAACTTCGGTTTCGAGAAGGGGCACTTCGAGGTGTCCCGGGCCTGCGCGGAGGAACGACTGCTGCCCTCCGTACGGGACGCGCCCCCGGAGACGGTCGTCCTGGCGGACGGCTTCTCCTGCCGCACCCAGCTGGAGCAACTGGCCGGAGCGCGCGGACGGCACCTGGCGGAGGTCCTGGCGGAAGGCCTGGACCGGGCGGACCGGGCGGACCGCGTGGACCGGGCGGACACAGCGGAGGGGGCGGCAGGGGCCGAGGAGGACGGGGAGAACGGAGCGAGCGGAGCGGAGGGGGCGGAGAAATGAGCGGGCGTGAGGCGGGCGGGGGCGAAGTGGGCGGGGACCAGATGGCCCGGGACCGGGCGGCGGAGGACCGGCCGGGTGAGGAGTACGGCAGGCTGGCGGTGCTCTCCGACATCCACGGGGTGCTGCCGGCCCTGGAGACGGTGCTGGCGGAGCCCGAGGTGGCCGCCGCCGACCGGATCGTCCTCACCGGCGACATCGCGGCCGGACCGCAGCCCGCCGAGGTGCTGGACCTGCTGTGCGGGCTGGGCGAGCGGGTGCTGTGGATCGGCGGCAACGCGGACCGGGAGCTGGTGGAGTACCGGCGGGGGCTGCGCACGGAGATCCCGGACCCCATCGGCCCGTTCGCCGCGAGGGCCCTGCGCGAGGACCAGGTGGAGCTCCTCGCCGCCCTGCCGCGGACCCGCACCCTGCGCGTCCGGGGCCTGGGGGAGGTGCTGTTCTGCCACGCGACCCCGCGCGACGACGAGGAGATGGTCCTGGTCGACTCGCGCCCGGCCCGCTGGGCCGAGGTCCTCGACGGCGTGCCTCCCGGCATCGGGACCGTCGTCTGCGGCCACACCCACATGCCGTACGTCCGCCTGGCGCGGGGCCGCCTGGTGGTCAACCCGGGCAGCGTGGGCATGCCGTACGGCCGCCCCGGCGCCCACTGGTGCCTCCTCGGCCCCGGCACCGACCTGCGCGTGACGCCGTACGACATCCCGGCGGCGATCGCCCGTGTCACCGCCGGGTGCGCCTACCCGGACATCGCCGAATGGACCGGTTACTTCCTGCACGCCCGCGCGACGGACACGGAGGTGCTGGAGGCCTGGGGCCCGAAGGACGGGAGGGAAAGAGCCTAGGTCCTGTCGTCGCAGAGCAGGCGGGAGTTTGACGACAGGGTCTAGAGGGGTGTCTCTCCCGGACGCCGCGGCCTGATCCACGAAGATCGAAGAGACACCTCCTGGGGTGACCAGGAGGCGACCCCGGAGGAGTGCGCGCATGACCCTGACCCTGCGGCCCATCACCCGCGCCGAGCACCTGGACTTCGTGGCCGGGCTGCCGTCCGTCAGCCATATGCAGGTGCCGTCGTGGGGAGACGTGAAGCCCGACTGGCAGGCGGAGAGCCTCGGGTGGTTCGAGGCGGACGGCCGGCTCGTCGGGGCGGGGCTCGTGCTGCTGCGGCCGCTGCCCAAGGTGAAGCGCTACCTGGCCTATCTGCCGGAGGGCCCGGTCATCGACTGGCACGCGCCCGACCTCGGGCGCTGGCTCGACCCGCTGCTCGCCCACCTCGAACGCCGGGGCGCCTTCTCGGTGAAGATGGGGCCGCCCGTGGTCCTGCGGCGGTGGAGCCCCGAGGCGGTCAAGGCGGCGATCGCCGACCCGGCGGCGCGCAGGCTGCGGGACGCCGAGGCGACGTCGCACGAGCCGCGCGCCGGGGAGCTGGAGAAGCGACTGAGCCGGTTGGGCTGGCGGCAGGCCGGGCCCGGCGGCGAGGAGGGGTTCGCGGCCGGACAGCCCCGGTACGTGAGCCAGGTCCCGTTCGCCGGGCGCACGCTGGAGGACGTGCACCGCGGGCTCAACCAGCAGTGGCGGCGCAACATCAAGAAGGCCGAGAAGGCGGGAGTCACCGTCGAGCGCGGGGGCTACGACGATCTGCCCGTCTTCTACGGCCTCTACCAGGAGACCGCCGAGCGCGACCGGTTCGTCCCGCGCCCGCTGCCGTACTTCCAGCGCATGTGGACGGCGCTGGCCGCCGAGGACCCGGACCGGATGCGGCTGTACCTGGCCCGGCACGACGGCGAGGTGCTGGCCGCGGCGACGATGCTGATCGTCGGTGGCCACGTCTGGTACTCCTACGGCGCCTCCACCAGCCGCAGGCGCGAGGTCCAGCCCAACAACGCCATGCAGTGGCGGATGATGGCCGACGCCCACGAACTGGGCGCCCACGTCTACGACTTCCGCGGTATCACCGACACCCTGGAGGAGTCGAACCACCTGCTCGGACTGCTCCGCTTCAAGGTGGGCGCGGGCGGCGAGGCGGTGGAGTACGTGGGCGAGTGGGACTACCCGATCAACCGCCTGCTGCACAAGGCGTTCGAGATCTACATGGCCCGCCGCTGAGCGTCCCGCCCCGGCGCGTCCCGCCCCCGCGCCTCGCGCGCGTCCGGTGCGTCACGCCGGTCCCGGGCGTCTTGTGGGCCCCGCCGTCTCACCGGGACGGTCCCGCGGCGGGCACTCCGTGGACCCGGCAGGCGACGACCGCCAGCTGGACCTGGTTGGTCGCGCCGGTCTTGGCCCGGATGCGCCGCAGGTAGGTGTCCACGGTGTGCCGGCTCAGCTGGAGCCGGCGGGCGATGGCCGCGTAGCCGGCCCCCTGGACGAGGAGTTCCAGGATCTGCAGCTCCCGGGGGCTGAACACCGTTTCGGCGGGGGCGTCGGCGATTGCTCGGGACATCGGGGCGTCTCCTTGGCGTAGGGCCGGTGGCGGGGCGGCGGGGCGGTGGTGTCGGCGGGCGGTTCTCACGTCAGGGGCTTGCAGAGCGGGAGGTCGCAGCTGCCGCCCCAGGCGGTGTCGTACGCGCTGACCTGGCCGTCGTCCCCGGCCGCGATGCTCGTCAGGCCGTCCCGGCCGTGCTGTCCGGTCGTGGCCAGGACGGAGGCCGTGCCGCCGAGCAGGGCGGCGAGCAGGGCGGAGAGGGCGAGCAGGCGCTTCATGGGACGTCCTCCAGAACGAAGACCGGTGCGGATACGGGTGGTACGCGGCCACCGGAACGCGGACCAGCGAGTGATCCACAACGCCCCGGCGGCGTGCACCTAGCATGTCGACCAGGGGAGGCGGAATTCCATGCCGTGCCCACCTCACCAACTTCGCTGGCAGCAAGATGACTGGGGGACAAAGTGGGCATCTCGATCGATATGGCGGGTCAGACGGTGGATGCCGCTCCCGACCCGGTCGACGCCGCGGCCTACGCCTGGGTGGTGGAGCACGGCCGTGCGGACCCCGACGCCCTCGCCGCGCACCTCGAACGGCTCGGGCTCGATCCGCGGGCCGCGAAGGAGTCGCTGGCCAGGCTGACCGACTGGCACCTCGTCCGTCCAGATCCCCAGGACCCCGCCCGGATCCACGCGCGGGAGCCGCAGGCCGCGGCCGACGCCGCCTGCGCCCCCATCGAGGCCCTGATAGCGCGTTCCCAGGCGGAGATGGCGCGCAGCCGGGCCCGCACGGCCGCCTTCCTGCCCCACTATCTCGACGCCGCCCGGGACCACGCGCCCGGGCAGGGGGTCGAGGTCATCACTCATCTGCCCGACGTACGCGCGGCGTTGGAGCGGGCGTCCGCGGAGTGCACCAGCGAGGTGCTGGCCAGCCAGCCGGGCGGCTCCCGCGTTCCCGAGGCCATGCAGGAGGCGCTGCGCCGCGACCACGCGCTGCTCTCCCGGGGCGTGCGGATGCGCACCCTGTATCACCACACGGCGCGCTTCAACGGCCCCAGCCAGGCCTACGTGGAGGCGGCGTCCGAGCTGGGCGCCGAGTACCGGACCGCGCACCAGCTGTTCGGCCGCCTCATCGTCTTCGACCGCGAGACGGCCTTCGTCCCGCTCAACGACGGTTCCTGGGGTGCGGTGGTCGTACGGCAGGAAGCCCTGGTGGCCTATCTGTGCGAGGTCTTCGAGCAGACCTGGGCGCTGGCGCAGCCGTTCGTCTCGGCCGCGGAGGAGGGGCTGGAGCTCGTCGCGCAGGAGATCGACCGCACCATCCTCCGCCTGCTGGCGGCCGGCCTGAAGGACGAGGCGATCGCGCGCCGGGTGGGCCTGTCCCTGCGGACGGCGCGCCGCCACATCGCCGACATCATGGAACAGCTCGGCGCCGAGAGCCGCTTCCAGGCCGGGGCCGCCGCGATGCGCGCCGGCCTGCTCGACGACTGAGCCCGCCGGGGCCGCGCGGCCGCCCGTCCCCCGGGCGCTTCCGTCCCGCAGCCGCAGCCGCAGCCGCAGCCGCAGCCGCAGCCGCAGCCGCAGCCGCAGCCGCAGCCGCAGCCGCAGCCGTAACCCCGCCCCCGCCCCCGCCCCCGCCCGCGCCCCTGGCCCCGCTCCGCTCCGCCCCGCCCCCGGACCCGCCTCCGCCCCTGCCCCGGACGGATTCGCGTGTCACGGAGGTTCGTGACCGGGGCCCCGGTACCGGTCGTTCGTGACTTTCCGTCATGCCGTCGTCGCAGCAGGATTCATACCAGCGAACGGGAGAACCGGAGCGGGACGGGACGAGGAGCGGAGGTGACGGCCATGCAGTGGGAACAGGAACCCGGCGGGACGACCGGACACGGCGACCCGATGCGTGAGGTGGCCGGCTTCATCCGCGCCCATCTCGGCCGGGGGCCGGCGCTGCTGTGGACGGAGTACGAACCGCCCGTCGGCAGTGACCCGGCACCCCAGGACGCGGCGAGGGCCCTGGCCCACGCGCTGCGCCCGCTGCTCGACCGTACGGTGCGCATCGCGTCGTCCGCCCCCGGGCACGACCGCGGACAGGGCGGCCCGTCCGGGCCGGCCGGTCACGACGTGCTGCTGCTCCAGCGGCGGGCCGCGAGCGATGTCCTGCTCGCCCGGCCGTCCGGTCCCGGCTCCCGGTCGACGGCCGTGCGTCTGCGCGGCGGGCAGTGTCTGCTGCTGCCCCGCCAGTGGAGTTACACGCTGGACCGGCGGACCGCCGTGCGGCCCGTGGTCCTGCACCTCTCGTCCGGCGACCCCGACACCCCGGTGTGTGGCCGGCCGCGCTGAGCGCCCCTCCCCGAACCTCCGGTGCCCGATCCGCCGTCCGGCGATCCCGGGTGTCCGGCCGCTCCACCCTGCCTTTCCCTGCTGTTCCTCAACTCACCATCACAAGAAAGAGGTTGTTCCATGGACATCGAGGTCACCAAGCTCGCGGGTGTCGTTCGTCGTGCGGGTCTGTCCGTGGCGGTCGCCGCGGCGATCGGTGGTGCGGTCTTCGGTCCGGCCGCCGCCGCGCAGGCCTCCCCGCAGCCCGCGACCGCCGCGTCGTCCGGTCCGATCACCCCGGACGCCTGCGGCGGTTGCTACCCCGACGTCATCTGATCCGGTTCCCCCGACCGCGTGCCCGCCCCGCCGTCCGGCGGTTCCGGGGGTCCGCGTCCGGCTGCTCCACCCTGCTGTTCCTCAACTCACCATCACAAGAAAGAGGTTGTTCCATGGACATCGAGGTCACCAAGCTCGCGGGTGTCGTTCGTCGTGCGGGTCTGTCCGTGGCGGTCGCCGCGGCGATCGGTGGTGCGGTCTTCGGTCCCGCCGCCGCCGCGCAGGCCTCCCCGCAGCCCGCGACCGCCGCGTCGTCCGGTCCGATCACCCCGGACGCCTGCGGCGGCTGCTACCCCGACGTCATCTGATCCGGCTGGACCTTCCGCTCCATCCGATCCATCCGGGCCCGCGGGTCCGCCGGCACCCCGGCCGGCGGACCCGCCCTCGGCCGCGACGCACCCCCGCGCCGCGCTGAGCCCCCGACCGCTACGCCTCCCGGTCGCGCCGAGTCCGCGGCCGTTCGTGACACCACCCCTACAAGACAAGCGAGTTGACGGATCATGGACTGGCTCGAACGGTGCTTCCCGGACCCCGACCACTTCCTGCGCACCCAGTGGCGCCAGGGACCGGTGCTGCTGCGGCCCGAGCAGCCGCCCACCGAGGTCCTGACCCCGGAGGACCTGGACGAGCTGATCGACGCCGGACACCTGCGCACCCCGTACGCCGGACTGTTCACCGCCGCCGGTGCCGTGCCCGAGGACCGCTACTGCCCGCCCCGGATCGTCGCGGGGCACGCGCTGCACGGCTGTCTCGACCCGCAACGGGTGCGGGAGCTGATCCGCGAGGAGAACGCCACGCTCCAGCTGCGCTACCTCAACCACTGGCACCCCAAGGTCCGCGAACTGGCCGAGGGCCTGGGCGCGAGGCTGGGGCGCCTCACCGAGGTCTTCATGTTCTACTCCCAGCCCCAGCGGCGCGGCCCCGTCCACCGCGACGACGGCGACATCCTCGTCCTCCAGCTGGCCGGCGCCAAGCACTGGCAGGTGTACGCGGGACCCACCGACGCCTCCTGGCAGCCCGTGCGCGAGGAGAACCCCGGCCCCGTCCTGCTGGACACCGTGGTCCGCGCGGGCGAGCTGCTGTACGTGCCCAACGGGTACGCCCACACCGCCTGGGCCACCGACGAGGGGCCGTCCCTGCATCTGACGGTCACCCTGCGCGAGGCCGGTGCCGGCCATCTGCGCACCCAGCTCGCCGCCGCGCTCGCCCAGGGGCTGGAGCTGCCCGCCCGCCCCCTCGACGAGGCCGCCCTCACCCGCACCGCCGCCGCCCTGCTGGAGCACCTGGGCGAACGCCTCGCCGCCACCAGCCCCGCCGACCTGGTCGCCGCCGCCCGGCGCAACGCCTTCAGCAGCCGCCCCGCGGCCTGACCCCGTCGCCCCCGCGGCCCGACCGCCGTCATCCGCGCGGTCCGGCCCCGTCATCCTCCCGGCGGCCCGAACCGTCGTCCCCGAGGTCTGACCCCCGTCATCCTCCCGGCCGGACCCCTCGCCGTCCCGGCCCGAACCAGCCCGCACCGGGCGGAGAGCGACCCACCATGACCGACGACTGGCTGCGCCGCTGCGTGGCGGACGAAGACGTGTTCCTCAAGGACCTGTGGCGCAGCCGGCCCGCCGTGCTGCGTCCCGACGAGCCGCCGGTGGAGGTGCTGTCCGTCGCCGACGTCGAGCACCTGCTGGACCACGGCCTGCTGAAGGTCCCGTACATCGGGCTGGTCCAGAAGGACGCCCACCTGCCCAGCAGCCGTTTCTGCCGGCCGCGCGTGGTGCTCGGCGAGGTGCAGGGGGACTACGCCGACGGCCAGGACGTGCGCGCCCTGATCCGGGACGAGCAGGCCACCGTCCTGCTGCGCTACGTCGACCAGTGGCACCAGGGTGTGCGGGCCCTCGCCCGCGGGCTGGGCGGCAGGCTGGGCCGTCAGGTCGAGGCGTTCTTCTTCCTCACGCCGCCCGGCACCCAGGGGCGCCCCGTCCACCGGGACGACGCCGACGTGCTCGCCATCCAGATCAGCGGCACCAAGCGCTGGCGGGTGCACGGCGGTCCCGCGGACGGCAACTGGGTGCCCGAGCGTGAGGACGGCGACGTCGGCGAGCCCCTGCTCGACACCGTCCTGCGGCCGGGCGAGGTCCTGTACATCCCCCGAGGCTTCGCCCACAGCGCCCGCTCCGTCGGCGACGAGCCCTCGGCCCACCTCTCGCTCACCATCCGGGAAGTGGCCACGGCCAACCTCTACGCCCTCGCCCAGGCGCTGCTGACCGACGGCACGGAGCTGCCGGGCCGTCCCCTCGACGACGACGCCCTGCACGCGGCGGCCGAGGAACTGCTCACCGGCGCCCGCTCGATGCTGGAGATGCTGACGCCGGAAGCCCTGATCGAGTACACCCGGTCGGCGATGCGCCAGGACGCCTGACCGCAGGGGGTGCCGGACAGGGTGTCCAGAACGCGGACACCCTGTCCGGCACGGCTTCCCAGGCCAGGGAGAGTCCATTACTGTGGACTCGAAGGTGCAGTGTGATGAATGCAGCCTGCGTCGAACCCTGGAAGGCCCCGTGAAGCTCCCCGGCACCGCCCCCGCGTCCCCGACCTCCGCCCCCGCCCCGCCCGGCACGGCGGCGGAGGTGCCCGTGCCGAGCGGCGCGCCCGGCGGTGCGTCCAGCGGTGCGGCGGGCCGCCGGAGTGCGCTCGGGCCCGTCGGGCTGGTGCTGGCCGGCGGGATCTCCGTGCAGTTCGGCGGGGCGCTCGCGGTGACGCTGATGCCGCGGGCCGGGGCGCTGGGCGTGGTCACCCTGCGGCTCGTGGCGGCGGCCCTGGTCCTCCTCGTGGTCTGCCGCCCGCGCCTGCGCGGGCACTCGCGCGCCGACTGGGGCACCGTGATCGTCTTCGGCCTCACGATGGGCGGGATGAACGGCCTGTTCTACGAGGCCGTCGCCCGCATCCCGCTCGGCCCCGCGGTCACCCTGGAGGTCCTGGGCCCGCTGGCCCTGTCCGTCCTCGCCTCCCGCCGGGCGATCAACGCGGTGTGGGCCGGCCTCGCCCTCGGAGGCGTCTTCCTGCTGGGCGGCGGGGGCTTCGGCGATCTCGACCCCATAGGTGTCGCCTTCGCCCTGGGCGCCGGCGCCATGTGGGCGGCATACATCGTCTTCAGCGCCCGTACGGGCCGTCGCTTCCCCCAGGCGGACGGCCTGGCCCTCGCCATGGCGGTCGCGGCCCTGCTCTTCCTCCCGCTGGGCATCGCCGAGGCGGGCACCCGGCTGCTGGACCCGACCACCGTCGGGCTCGGTTCCGCTGTGGCACTGCTCTCCTCGGTGCTGCCCTACACGCTCGAACTCCTCGCGCTGCGCCGCCTGCCCGCCTCCACCTTCGCCATCCTCATGAGCCTGGAGCCGGCCATCGCGGCCACGGCGGGCTTCCTGATCCTCGGCCAGGCCCTGTCGGCGGCGGAGGCGGCCGCCATCAGCCTGGTCATCGCGGCGAGCATCGGCGCGGTCCGCACGCAGGTGGCCCAGAACAAGGTGCCCCCACAGGCCCCCGAGGCCTGACGCGCACCCCGCCGAGCTCTGGCAGGTACGGACGGGCACCCCGCCGAGCTCTGACAGGTACGCCGAGGCCCGACGGGCACCCCGCCGAGTTCTGGCGGGTATGCCGAGGCCCGACGGGCCCCCGAGGCCCCGACGGGGACGGGCCCTCCCGGGCCGACGGCGTGCCCGCCGGGACGGGCCCTCCCGGCGCCGGGCGCCCCCCCCAAGCGCGGGCAACCAGCAGGCATCCCGGCGGCTCAGCCGACCGGCTTCTCCCACACCGACACGTGCTGCCGGCTCTCGCCGGTGAACGGCTCCCGGTCCCAGCCGTCCCACCGGTCCCGCAGCCGCAGCCCCGCCAGCCGGGCCATCAGGTCCAGCTCGGCGGGCCACACGTAGCGGAACGGCACGGCGAGGTGCGTGGCGCTGCCGTCCTCGGCCACCCGCACATGGTGCGAGCTCATCGACTGGGTCGCCACGTCGTACAGGTCGAACCCGAGGCGCCCCTCCTCCACCCGGAACGGCACCGCGTCCTGTCCGGGCGGCAGCCGCCGCAGATCCGGCACCGTGACCTCGACGACGAAGCGGCCGCCGGGCTCCAGATGCTCCGCCGCGTTCCGGAAGCAGGCCACCTGGGCGTCCTGCGAGGTCAGGTTCATGATCGTGTTGAAGACCAGGTAGACGACCCGGAAGAGTCCGTCCGCCTTCGCCGACGCGAAGTCCCCGATGGTCACGGGGACGGCGTCCCCGCCCGGTTTGGCCCGCAGCCGCTCCACCATCGCCCTGGACAGGTCGATCCCGTGCACCTCGGCCCCGCGCTCCGCCAGGGGCAGCGCGATCCGCCCGGTCCCGATCCCCAGCTCCAGCATCCGCCCGCCCCCGGCGAGCCCGGCCAGCGTCCCGACCGCCGGCCCCACGACATCCGGCTCGAACATCTCCGCCGACGTCAGGTCGTACCGCGCCGCGACCGCTTCCCCGAAGTAACCGTCCTCATCGACCATCGGGGGACGGTACTGCGCGGACGCCCGCCCGCGCGCCTCCTTTTCGGGCCGCACCGCGACGAATTCATGCAAGCACGCTTGATTGTTTCTCCCCTCGCTGCCATGCTCCCCGACATGGCCGACCCGACGCCCGTCATCGACGACCTGCGTGCCGAGACCCAAGAACTCGACCTGCTGATGGCCGAGTTGGAGCCGGAGCAGTGGGCGCTTCCCACACCCGCGCCCGGCTGGAACCTCGCGCACCAGATCGCGCACCTCGTGTGGACCGACCGCTCCGCGCTGCTGGCGGTCACCGATGCCGGGGCCTTCCAGGCGCTGGTGGAGAAGGCGATCGCCGCACCCGGCTCCTTCGTGGACGAGGGGGCCGAGGAGAGCGCGGCGCTGGCACCCGCCGTGCTGCTGTCCACGTGGCGCGAGGGACGCGCCGCCCTCGAACGGGCCCTGCGCGCGGCACCGCACGGCGCCCGGTTCCCCTGGTACGGCCCGCCCATGTCGGCCGCCTCCATGGCCACCGCCCGGCTCATGGAGACCTGGGCCCATGGGCTGGACATCGCCGAGGCCCTGGGTGTGGTGCGCCCACTCACCGACCGCATCAAACATGTGGCGCGACTCGGGGTGCGCACCCGCGACTTCGCCTACGGGGTGCACGGACTCACGCCCCCGGCCGAGGAGTTCCGTGTCGAACTCACCGGACCGTCGGGCGAGGTGTGGGCGTACGGCCCGTCCGATGCCCCGCAGCGCGTCACCGGCCCCGCCCTCGACTTCTGCCTGCTGGTCACCCAGCGCGCCCACCGCGCCGACCTCGCCCTGACCGCCGAGGGACCGGACGCCGACCGCTGGCTCGGCATCGCGCAGGCCTTCGCGGGTCCGTCCGGCGAGGGCCGCGAGCCGAAGGTGGCGGCCCGGTGACCGCGGCGCCCGCGCCGCTGCGCGTCGGCAACTTCTCCGGTTTCTACGGCGACCGCGCCGACGCCCTGCGCGAGATGCTCACCGGCGGCGAGATCGACGTCCTCACCGGCGACTACCTCGCCGAACTCACCATGCTCATCCTCGGCCGCGACCGCCTGAAGGACCCGGCCGCCGGATACGCCCGCACCTTCCCGCGCCAGCTGGAGGACTGCCTCGGCCTCGCCCACGAACGCGGGGTGCGGATCGTCACCAACGCGGGCGGCCTCAACCCCGCCGGACTCGCGGACGCCGTGCGCGAGTCGGCCGGCCGGCTCGGCATACCCGTGCGGGTCGCGCACGTCGAGGGCGACGACCTCACCGCCGCGTACCCGGGCACCCTCGCCGCCCACGCCTATCTCGGCGGCTTCGGCATCGCCGAGTGCCTGCGGGCCGGCGCGGACGTCGTGATCACCGGCCGGGTCACCGACGCGGCCCTCGTCACCGGCCCCGCCGCCGCCCACTTCGGCTGGGGCCCGCGGGAGTACGACCGTCTCGCGGGGGCCGTCGTCGCCGGACACGTGCTGGAGTGCGGCACCCAGGCGACCGGCGGGAACTACTCCTTCTTCCGCGAAGGCGACATGCGCCGCCCCGGCTTCCCGCTCGCCGAGATCCACGCCGACGGCAGCAGCGTCCTGACCAAGCACCCCGGCACCGGCGGCTTCGTCGACGTCGGCACGGTCACCGCCCAGCTGCTCTACGAGACCGGCGGCGCCCGCTACCTCGGGCCCGACGTCACCGCCCGGCTGGACACCGTACGGCTGAGCCAGGACGGGCCGGACCGGGTGCGGATCGAGGGGGTGCGCGGAGAGGCGCCCCCGCCGACCCTCAAGGCGGGCCTCAACCGGCTGGGCGGCTTCCGCAACGAGGTCGCCTTCGTCCTCACCGGGCTCGACATCGAGGCCAAGGCGGCGCTGGTGCGGGCGCAGATGGAGGACGCGCTCGCCAAGTCACCGCCCGCCGAGGTGCGCTGGGACCTGGTCCGTACCGACCGCGCCGACGCCGGTACCGAGGAGACCGCGAGCGCCCTGCTGCGGCTCGTCGTGCGCGACCCGGACCAGCGGGCCGTCGGACGCCCGCTGATCGGTGCGGCGATCGAGCTGGCTCTCGGGAGCTACCCAGGGTTCCATGTGCTGGCGCCCCCGGGAAAGGGCTCGCCCTATGGGGTCTTCGAGGATGTGTACGTGCCCCATGGTGCCGTCGACCATGTGGCGGTCCTCCATGACGGCCGCCGGGTGACGGTGGCCCCGGCCCAGGAAACCGCCCCCGAAGCGACCGCTGCCGAATCCACCGGCGTCGTATCCACCGGCGCCGATGGCACCCCCTCCGCCGACCGCACCTCTGCCCCCGCCTCCGCCGACGCCACCTCCGCCACCCTCGCCGACCGAGCCGACGCCACCCCCGTCTCCACCGACCGAGCCGACGCCGACGGCACCCCCACCGACGGCCCGCCCCCGGCGCCCCTTCCCGAGCCCCTCCCGCCGGGCGGCCCCACCCGCCGCGCGCCCCTCGGCCTCCTCGCCGGGGCCCGCAGCGGCGACAAGGGCGGGAACGCCAACGTGGGCGTGTGGGTCCGGACCGACGAGGCCTGGCGCTGGCTCGCCCACGAGCTGACCGAGGACCGGTTCCGGGAGCTGATCCCCGAGGCCCGCGGCCTGACCGTCACCCGCCACGCGCTGCCGAACCTGCGCGCCCTCAACTTCGTCGTCGAGGGCATCCTCGGCGCCGGGGTCGCCGCCCAGCACCGCTTCGACCCGCAGGCCAAGGCCCTCGGCGAATGGCTGCGCTCCCGTCACCTGGACATCCCCGAGGCCCTGCTGTGACCGCCCCCGAGCTCACCCCGGAGTCCCTGCTGTGACCGCCCCCGAGCTCACCCCGGAGTCCCTGCTGTGACCGCCCGCGAGCTCATCCCCGAGGCCTTGCTGTGACCGCCCCCAAGCTCACCCCGGAGGCCCTGCCGTGACCGTCCTGCCGTCCTCCCTCGACACCACGAGCGCCGCCCACCAGGCCGACCGCGAGTCCATGCTCGCCAAGCTCGCCGGCCTGGAGGCCGAGCACGCCAAGGCGCTCGCGGGCGGCGGCGAGAAGTACGTCGCCCGGCACCGCGGACGCGGCAAGCTGCTCGCCCGTGAACGGATCGAGCTGCTGCTCGACCCCGACACCCCGTTCCTGGAGCTGTCCCCGCTGGCCGCCTGGGGCAGCGACTACCCGGTCGGCGCCTCCGTGGTCACCGGGATCGGCGTGGTCGAGGGCGTGGAGTGCCTGATCACCGCCAACGACCCGACCGTGCGCGGCGGCGCCAGCAACCCGTGGACGCTGAAGAAGTCGCTGCGCGCCAACGACATCGCGCTCGCCAACCGGCTGCCCGTGATCAGCCTGGTGGAGTCCGGCGGCGCGGACCTGCCCTCGCAGAAGGAGATCTTCATCCCGGGCGGGGCGATCTTCCGCGACCTCACCCGGCTCTCGGCCGCCGGCATCCCGACCGTCGCCGTCGTCTTCGGCAACTCCACGGCGGGCGGCGCCTACATACCGGGCATGTCCGACCACGTGATCATGGTCAAGGACCGCGCGAAGGTGTTCCTCGGCGGCCCGCCGCTGGTGAAGATGGCGACCGGCGAGGAGAGCGACGACGAGTCGCTCGGCGGCGCCGAGATGCACGCCCGCGTGTCGGGCCTCGCCGACTACTTCGCCGTGGACGAGCCGGACGCGCTGCGGCAGGCGCGCCGGGTGATCGCCCGCCTGAACCACCGCAAGGCGTACCAGGATCCGGGCCCGGCCGAGCCGCCGAAATACGACCCGGAGGACCTGCTCGGCATCGTCCCCGGCGACCTGAAGACCCCCTTCGACCCGCGCGAGGTCATCGCCCGCCTGGTCGACGGCTCCGACTTCGACGAGTTCAAGCCGCTGTACGGCACGAGCCTGGTCACCGGCTGGGCGGCCCTGCACGGCTACCCGGTCGGCGTCCTCGCCAACGCCCGGGGCGTCCTGTTCAGCGCCGAGTCGCAGAAGGCCGCCCAGTTCATCCAGCTGGCCAACCAGCGCGACATCCCGCTGCTCTTCCTGCACAACACCACCGGCTACATGGTCGGCAGGGAGTACGAGCAGGGCGGGATCATCAAGCACGGCGCGATGATGATCAACGCCGTCTCCAACTCGAAGGTGCCCCACCTCTCCGTCCTCATGGGCGCCTCCTACGGCGCCGGGCACTACGGCATGTGCGGCCGCGCCTACGACCCCCGCTTCCTGTTCGCCTGGCCCAGCGCCAAGTCGGCCGTGATGGGCCCGCAGCAGCTCGCCGGCGTGCTGTCGATCGTGGCGAGGCAGTCGGCGGCGGCGAAGGGGCAGCCTTACGACGAGGACGCGGACGCGGCCCTGCGCGCCATGGTGGAGCAGCAGATCGAGGCCGAGTCGCTGCCGGTGTTCCTCTCCGGGCGGCTGTACGACGACGGCGTCATCGACCCCCGCGACACCCGCACCGTTCTCGGCCTGTGCCTGTCCGCGCTCCACACCGCCCCCTACGAGGGCGCCCGTGGCGGCTTCGGCGTCTTCCGGATGTGAGGCTCATGATTTCGACTCTGCTGGTCGCCAACCGGGGCGAGATCGCCTGCCGGATCTTCCGCACCTGCGCGGAACTGGGCATCCGCACGGTCGCCGTGCACTCGGACGCCGACGAGGACGCGCTGCACACCCGCACGGCCGACGCCGCCGTACGGCTGCCGGGCGCGAGCCCCGCGGAGACGTACCTGCGCGGCGACCTGATCGTGAAGGCGGCGCTGGCGGCCGGCGCGGACGCCGTGCACCCCGGCTACGGATTCCTCTCCGAGAGCGCCGACTTCGCCCGCGCCGTCCTCGACGCCGGACTGGTCTGGATCGGGCCGCCGCCGGAGGCGATCGAGGCCATGGCGTCCAAGACGCGGGCCAAGGAGCTGATGGGGCTCGCCGCGCCCGACGGCTCCGAGGTCACCGAGGCCGACCTGCCGGTGCTGGTCAAGGCGGCGGCGGGCGGCGGCGGGCGCGGCATGCGGATCGTGCGGTCGCTGGCGGAGCTGCCGGCCGCGCTGGAGAGCGCGCGCGCCGAGGCCGCGAGCGCCTTCGGCGACGGCGAGGTCTTCACCGAGCCGTACATCGAGCGCGGCCGGCACGTCGAGGTGCAGATCCTCGCCGACACCCACGGCACCGTCCACACCCTCGGCACCCGGGACTGCTCCCTCCAGCGCCGCCACCAGAAGGTGATCGAGGAGGCCCCGGCGCCCGGACTGACGCCCCAGCTCACCGAGAACCTGTACGCGCTGGCGGTGCGCGCGGCCCGCGCGGTCTCCTACGTGGGGGCCGGCACGGTCGAGTTCCTGGTCGCCGACGGCGTCCCGCACTTCCTGGAGATGAACACCCGCCTCCAGGTCGAACACCCCGTCACCGAGGCGGTGTTCGGCATCGACCTGGTCGCCGCGCAGATCCGCGTGGCCGAGGGGCACGCCCTCGACGCGCGGCCGCCCCGGGCGAACGGCCACGCCGTGGAGGCCCGCCTGTACGCCGAGGACCCCGCCCAGGGCTGGGCCCCGCAGACCGGCACCCTGCACCGCCTCGCCGTGCCCGGCGGTGTCCGCCTCGACACCGGCTACACCGACGGCGACCGCGTCGGAGTGCACTACGACGCCATGCTCGCCAAGGTCGTCGCCCACGCCCCGACCCGCGCGGAGGCCGTCCGCAGGCTCGCGGGCGCCCTGGAACGCGCCGCCGTCCACGGCCCGCTCACCAACCGCGACCTGCTCGTCCGCTCCCTGCGGCACGAGGAGTTCGGGGGCGCCCGCATGGACACCGGCTTCTACGACCGCCACCTCGACGCCCTGACCGCTCCCGTCCTCGACGCCCACGCGCCCCTGGCCGCCGCGCTCGTCGACGCGCACGGCCGGTCCCGCTTCGGCGGCTGGCGCAATCTGCCGTCGCAGCCGCAGGTCAAGCGGTACGCGAGGGCGGGGGAGGAGCACGAGGTCCGGTACCGGCACACCCGGGACGGCTTCGCCGCCGACGGGGTACGGGTCGTACAGGTGGGACCGTCCTTCGCCGTGCTGGAGGCCGACGGCGTGCGGCGGCGCTACGAGGTGGCGCGGTACGGCGACCGCGTGCACGTCGACGGCACCGTCCTCACCGTGCTGCCCCGTTTCCCCGACCCGGCCGCCCAGCTCGCCCCCGGCTCCCTGCTGGCCCCGATGCCGGGCACGGTCGTCCGGGTCGCCGAGGGCCTCGCCGAGGGCGCCCGGGTGGCCGCGGGGCAGCCCCTGATCTGGCTGGAGGCGATGAAGATGCAGCACCGGATCGCCGCCCCGGCCGACGGCACGCTGACCGCGCTCCCGGTGGCCCCCGGGCAGCAGGTCGAGGTGGGCACGCTGCTGGCGGTCGTCGAGACCGGCACGCCCGGGTAGCGCGGGCCTGCCGACGCGCGGCCGCCACCGCGTGAGCGCGAGCGAACACAACCGACCCGCACCCGGAGGAACCGCATGACCACGCTCATCGAGTCCGAGGAACACAAGGCCCTGCGCTCCGCCGTGGCCGCCCTGGGAAAGCGCTACGGCCGCGAGTACGTCACCCGCTCCGTCGCCGAGGGCAGGCCCCTCACCGAACTCTGGTCCGACGCCGGGAAACTCGGCTACCTCGGCGTCAACCTGCCCGAGGAGTACGGCGGCGGAGGCGGCGGCATCACGGAACTCTCCATCGTGCTGGAGGAACTGGGGGCCGCGGGGGCGCCCCTGCTCATGCTCATCGTGTCCCCGGCCATCTGCGGCACGGTCATCTCCCGCTTCGGCACCGAGGAGCAGAAGCGGGCCTGGCTGCCCGGACTCTCCGACGGCACCCGCACCATGGCCTTCGGCATCACCGAGCCCGACGCCGGCTCCAACTCGCACCGCATCACCACCACCGCCCGCAGGGACGGCACCGACTGGCTGCTGACCGGCCGCAAGGTGTTCGTCTCCGGCGTGGACCAGGCGGACGCCACCCTCATCGTCGGCCGCACCGAGGACGCCCGCACCGGCACCCTCAAGCCCTGTCTGTTCATCGTGGAGCGCGACGCGGAGGGCTTCACGCGCAACCGGATCGACATGGAGATCACCGCCGCCGAGAAGCAGTGGGAACTCGTCCTGGACGACGTGCGGCTGCCCGCCGACGCGCTCGTGGGCGACGAGGACGCGGGGCTGCTGCAGCTGTTCGCCGGGCTCAACCCCGAGCGGATCATGACGGCCGCGTTCGCGATCGGCATGGGACGCTACGCGCTGGCCAAGGCGGTCGCGTACGCCCGCGAGCGCACCGTCTGGAAGAGCCCCATCGGGGCCCACCAGGCCATCGCGCACCCCCTCGCCCAGGCGCACATCGATCTGGAACTGGCCCGGCTGATGATGCAGAAGGCCGCCCATCTGTACGACGCGGGCGACGACGTCGGCGCGGGCGAGGCCGCCAACATGGCGAAGTACGCGGCCGGGGAGGCCTGCGTGAAGGCGGTCGACCAGGCCGTGCACACCCTCGGCGGCAACGGCCTCACCCGCGAGTTCGGGCTCGCCTCGCTGATCACGGGCTCGCGGGTGGCCCGTATCGCCCCGGTGAGCCGGGAGATGATCCTCAACTACGTGTCCCACCAGACCCTGGGTCTGCCCAAGTCGTACTAGCACAAGCAGCGTTCAGGCCGCCGTCACGCCGTCGTCGGGCCGTCGCCCGCCGGCGGCGGTCCTTGGGAGGAACCGTGTTCCGCAGCGCGTACGCAGACGTTCCGCCGATCGAACTCCCCATCCATGACGCCGTGCTGGGCAGGGCCGCCGAGTTCGCGGACCTGCCCGCCCTCGTCGACGGCACGGACGGCACCACCCTCACGTACGGACAACTCGACCGGTACCACCGGCGGCTGGCCGCCGCGCTCGCCGAGTCCGGGCTGCGCAAGGGCGATGTGCTCGCCCTGCACAGCCCCAACTCGATCGTGTTCCCGGCCGTGTTCTACGCGGCCACCCGCGCGGGCGCCACCGTGACCACCGCCCACCCCCTCGCCACGCCCGAGGAGTTCGCCGGGCAGCTCCGCGACAGCGGCGCCCGCTGGATCGTCACCGTCTCCCCGCTGCTGGACACGGCCCGCGCCGCGGCCGGAATCGCCGGCGGGGTGGAGGAGATCATCGTCTGCGACGGCGCCCCCGGACACCGCTCCCTGGCCGATCTGCTCGCCTCCACCGCGCCCGAACCCGGGGTGGACATCGATCCGGCCGGCGACATCGCCGTACTGCCGTACTCCTCCGGGACCACCGGCACCCCCAAGGGCGTGATGCTCACCCACCGGCAGATCGCCACCAACCTCGCCCAGCTCGAACCCTGCGTCCCCTCCGGGCCCGGCGTGCGGATCCTGGCGGTTCTTCCCCTCTTCCACATCTACGGCCTCACCGCCCTGATGAACGCGCCCCTGCGTCTCGGCGCCACCGTGGTCGTGCTGCCCCGCTTCGACCTGGAGACCTTCCTCGCGGCCGTCGAGACCCACCGCATCACCGACCTGTACGTGGCCCCGCCCATCGTGCTGGCCCTCGCCAAGCACCCCGCGATCGCCCGCTACGACCTGTCGTCCCTGAAGCACGTCATCAGCGCCGCCGCCCCCCTGGACGCGGCCCTCGCCGCCGCCTGCGCCGAACGGCTGGGGCTGCCCCCGATCGGCCAGGCCTACGGCATGACGGAACTCTCGCCCGGCACCCACGTCGTCCCGCTCGACGGCCTGCGCGAGGCGCCCGCGGGCACCGTCGGCCGGCTCATCGCCGGGACCGAGATGCGCGTCGTCGCCCTCGACGACCCCGGCAAGGACCTCGGCACCGGCGAGGACGGCGAGATCCTGATCCGGGGCCCGCAGGTGATGAAGGGCTACCTCGGCCGCCCCGACGCCACCGCCGCGATGATCGACGCCGACGGCTGGCTGCACACCGGCGACGTCGGCCGGGTGGACGAGGGCGGCTGGCTGTACGTCGTCGACCGGGTCAAGGAGCTGATCAAGTACAAGGGCTTCCAGGTGGCACCCGCCGAACTGGAAGCGGTGCTGCTCACCCACCCCGGCATCGCCGACGCCGCCGTCATCGGCACCTACGACGACGACGGCAACGAGATCCCGCACGCCTTCGTGGTCCGCCGGACCACCGCGGACCGCCCGGACGGCCCCGACAGCCCGGACGCCCCGGACGAGGACGAGATCACGGCCTACGTCGCCGGACGCGTCGCCCCGTACAAGCGGGTCCGCAGGATCACCTTCACCGACACCGTCCCCCGGGCCGCCTCCGGCAAGATCCTGCGCCGGCAGCTCAGGGACCGCGCATGAGCGCACCGAGCCGCCCCTCTTCCCCCGGAGCCCCCGTGACACCAGGAGCCCCCGTGACACCCGATACCCCCGTGACACCCGAGACCCCCTCGGCGGGCCCCCTGATCGGACGCAGCCGCGCCCGTGCCGTCGAGACCCTCGGCCTCGACAGCCCCGGCACCCGCAACGCCCTCTCGGCGCCGCTGGTCGCGGCCCTCGCCGGGGCGCTGGACGACTGCGCGAAGGACCCCGGCGTCCGCGCGGTCGTCCTCACCCACACCGGCACCACCTTCTGCGCCGGCGCCGACCTGCGCGACCCCCCGGCCCCGGACGCCCTGGTCGGCCTGCTCCGGCGGATCGTCGAGCTGCCCAAGCCGGTCGTCGCCCGGGTGACCGGGCACGTCCGGGCCGGCGGCCTCGGTCTCCTCGCCGCCTGCGACATCACCGCCGCCTCCGCCGCGGCCACCTTCGCCTTCACCGAGGTCCGCATCGGCGTCGCCCCCGCGGTGATCTCCCTGCCGCTGCTGCCGCGCACCGACCCGCGCGCCCTGGCCCGCTACTACCTCACCGGCGAGCGCTTCGGCCCCGCCGAGGCCGTGCCGCTCGGCCTGCTCACCCTCACCGGCGAGGACGTCGACGAGGCGCTCGCCCCCGTCCTGGACGGACTGCGCCGCTCCGCCCCCGAGGCCCTGGCCGAGACGAAGCGACTGCTCACGGCTAGGGTGCTGGAGACATTCGACCGGGACGCGGCGGACCTCGCCGCACTCTCGGCCCGGCTGTTCTCCGCCTCCCCGGCCCGGGAGGGGATGACGGCCTTCCTGGAACGGCGGGACGCGGCATGGGTGGTGTGAGCACGGCGGAACGCGACCGCGTGCCCAAGCAGGACCGCAGCCGCGTCACCCGGCAGCGGCTGCTGGAGGCCGCCGTGGCCTGCCTCGCCGAGCACGGCTGGGCGGGCTCGACGGTCTCGGTCGTCGCCGAACGCGCCGGTGTCTCCCGGGGAGCCGCGCAGCACCACTTCCCCACCCGCGAGGACCTCTTCACCGCCGCCGTCGAGTACGTCGCCGAGGAACGCTCCAGCGCGCTCAGGGACCTCTTCCCCGAGGGCGCCGCCGACCGCCGTGCCGTCGTCACCGCCCTGGTCGGCCTGTTCACCGGCCCCCTCTTCCGCGCCGCCCTCCAGCTGTGGGTGGCCGCCGCCAACGAGGAGCAGCTGCGCGGCCGCGTCACCGAGCTGGAGTCCCGCGTCGGCCGTGAGACGCACCGCATCGCCGTCGAGCTCCTCGGCGCCGACGAGTCCCGCCCCGGCGCCCGCGAGACCGTCCAGGGCTTCCTCGACATGGGCCGGGGCCTCGGTCTCGCCACCCTCCTCACCGACGACACCGGCCGCCGCGACCGCGTGGTGGCCCAGTGGGCGGCCCTGCTGGACGAGGCGCTCGGCTGAACCGCCGCGGCCGGGGGCGTGCCCGGGGGTGAGCCGGTGAGCACAGGTACCGGTGGCGCCGGTGTGAACCGGACCACACACGATTCCCGCGCGCCGCAGTACCCTTTCCGCATGCTTCCGATGCTCGTCCGCCGCCGCCACGTGGACTACGTGCGCGTCACGAGCATGGGCTGTCGGCGTTCCGCCTGACCTCAGCCCCTTTTTCTCTTTTTCTTTCGTCTTCCCTGTCTTCCGGCATCCGGAGGCCGCCCCACCCCGCGCGGCTGCCCGTGCCCCGTACACCCTGCGGACGCACTCATGACGAACACCCTGACGAACCCGTCGAACCCGTCGGCCCTGACGAACCCGTCGTACGACCAGCTCCCGATCATCGACCTGTCGGCCGCCGACCGCGGTCCCCAGGCCCGCGCCCTGCTCCACGCCCAGCTGCACAGCGCCGCCCACGACGTGGGGTTCTTCCAGCTCGTCGGGCACGGAGTGACCCGGGAGGAGACGGACGCCCTGCTCACGGCGATGCGCGCCTTCTTCGCGCTGCCCGAGGCCGACCGGCTCGCCCTCGACAACGTCAACTCCCCGCATTTCCGCGGCTACACGCGCACCGGTGACGAGCGCACCGCCGGGGCCCGCGACTGGCGCGACCAGCTCGACATAGGCGCCGAGCGGCCCGCCCGCGTGCCCGGGCGCGACGAGCCGCCGTACTGGTGGCTGGAGGGCCCCAACCAGTGGCCCGCCCGCCTCCCCGAGCTGCGCGCGGCGGCCCTCGCCTGGGTCGACAGGCTCAGCGCCGTCGCCGAGCGCCTGCTGCGCGAGCTGCTCACCGCCATCGGCTCGCCCGCGGACTTCTACGACGCGCTCTTCGGCGACCGCGCCTACCCGCACCTCAAGCTCGTCCGCTACCCCGGCAGCGCCGGCGACGGCACCAGCCAGGGCGTCGGCGTCCACAAGGACTACGGCTTCCTCACCCTGCTCCTCCAGGACACCGTCGGCGGCCTCCAGGTCCTGCGCGAGGACGGCCTCTTCCACGACGTGCCGCCGCTGGAGGGCGCCTTCGTGGTCAACCTCGGCGAACTGCTGGAGGTCGCGACCAACGGCTATCTGATGGCGACCAGCCACCGTGTGGTGAGCCCGCCCGGCGCCACCGAGCGCTTCTCCGTCCCCTTCTTCTACAACCCGCGCCTGGACGCCAAGGTCGCCCCGCTGCCGTTCCCGCACGCCTCCACGGCACCCGGTGTCACCACCGACCCGGCCAACCCGCTCTTCGCCGAGTACGGCTACAACGAGCTGAAGGGCAAGCTGAGGGCGCACCCGCTGGTCGCCGCCCGGCACCACGCGGACCTGCTGACCCCGGCCTGAGAAGGACGGACCGGGATCGAGGCGGCCCCAGGATCGAGGCGGCCCCAGGATCGAGGCGGCCCCGGGCTTGCGGCCGGCCCCGGGCCGTCGTCCGCTCAGCCCTCCTTGCGGGCGTGCAGCACGCTGCCCTCCAGGGGCAGGGGCGAGCGGCCCACCAGGGTGAGTCCCGCGTCGGCGAACAGCCGGGCGTAGTGGCCCGCGTGGCGTTCCCGGCCGCCGACGTTGCACATCATGTGCAGGTCCCAGGAGGTGGCCAGGGAGGCCGAGCCGTCGTCGGGCAGCACCCGCTCGACGACGAGCAGGTCGGCGTGGCCCGGCATCGCCCGGGCGCAGTGGCGCAGGATCTCGCGGCACCGCTCGTCGTCCCAGTCGTGCAGCACCCGGGACAGGACGTAGACGTCACCGTCCGGCGGCACCTGCGAGAAGTCACCGGCCCGGAAGGCACAGCGCCCGGCGGTGCCGGCGGCGCCCAGCGCCCGGCGGGCCGCCTCGATCACGTGCGGGCGTTCGAGCAGGACGCCGCGCAGGCGCGGGTGGGCGCAGAGCAGGTGTCCGAGCAGTTCGCCGGTCCCGCCCGCGATGTCGACGACCGTCCCGGGCGCGGACGCCGTGGCCGCCGCCACGACGGCCGGGTGCTGGGCCAGCGGCTCGAACATGCGGGTGCTGGCGGCCATGGACCGGTCGAACAGCCCGGCGAGCTCGGGGTCGCCGGCGAAGTGGTCGAAGTGGTTGTCGCCGAAGACGTGCTCGAAGCCGGGCTGTCCGGTGCGCACCGTGTGCCCGAGCGCGGCGAACGACCGGTAGAAGGGGCCGCCGTACAGCAGCGCCAGCGGGCGCAGCGAGTCCGGCGGGTCGGCCCGCAGCAGCTCCCCGGTCCCGGTGAGCCGGTAGCCGTCGCCGTCCTCGGCCACCACGTCGAGCGCCGCGAGGTAGCGCAGGAGCCTCGCCAGGCTCTCCGGGTCGGCGCCGGCCGTCCGCGCGAGTTCCTGGACACCGGCCGGGGCGCGGGTGTCCATGGCGTCGGGCACGCCCAGTTCGGCGAACGCGGCCAGGGCCTGGGTGGTCCAGGCTCCGGTCAGCAGGTGCAAAAGCGATTCGGCGGGGCGGCGCGCGCGGTGGTGCCGGTCCAGGTGGACGGCGAGCACGTCCTGGTGGTCGCCGTGCACGTACAGCTCCACCCGCCGGTAGCCGGCCTTGGAACCGGCGGGCGCGGTGAAGTAGAACACCGTGCCGTCCTCGTGCGGGTTGTAGCCGCCGCCGTCGGGGACCGCCCCGTGCCGTACGAGGGTCGCGCACAGGCCGTGCAGCGCCAGCGGGTCGGGGTGCTCCACCTCGAAGGCGACGTGCGCCTCGTGCTGGAGCGCCCGTTCGTGCTCCGCGAGCCGGGCCAGGTCCGAGCCCGGTGGCACGGTGAGGGCGAACACCTCCACGACGCGCCGCTCCCCGTCCAGGCCCGTCACCTCGGGACGCAGGATCCCGACGTCGAGTTCTGTCGCGTCGCGCCCGTGCCGCGCGGCCAGCCGCTCCCGTACGACGACGCTCGGGCGCCCGGGCCCGTCCACGGGCAGTCCGCACGCGGCGAGCGTGGTGCGCAGGGCCTCGGGTCCGGGCGGGAAGACGAGCAGGGCGGCGTGCGCGAACCGGCAGCGTTCGGCCAGCATCCGCAGTTCCGGGCCGTCCAGGCCCGGCAGCAGCAGCGGGAGCAGGCCGGCGGTGTCCTGTTCCCTGACGAAGCCGGCCGCGGCGCGCAGGCGGGCCGCGTCGCCGCCCGGGGCGGCCGCCGGACCGGGCGTCGTCGTGGGTGAGGGCATGGCGGTGGGCAGGGGCGTGGGCATCGGCAGAGGGACCTCGTTTCGGTACGGGGGTGAAGCCGTGCTCAGACGCCGACGTAGTTCTCGGCGAACCAGTCCTGGCGGGTGCGGGAGGTGCGCAGCGACTCCATGCGCGTGCGCCGCAGCGCGTTGTGGAACATCGTTTCGCCGTCCGCGGCGGGCGGGCCGTGCAGCAGCCGGAGCATCCACTGGGAGAACTCCTGCGCCCGCCAGATGTGCGTCAGGCAGCGTGCCGAGTAGCGGGCGAGTCCCTCGCCGTCGCCGTGGACCAGTTCGTCGGTCAGGGCGCGGGCGAGGAGTTCGGCCTCCAGGACAGCGAGGTTGGCGCCCTTGGCGGCGGACGGGCTGATCACGCTCGCGGCGTCGCCGGCGAGGAACAGCGGGCCGTGGCGCAGCGGTTCCACCACGTCGGAGACGTGGTCGACGACACCGCGCTCGACGATCGGCCCCCGGTGCAGCGGGCCGTACTCCTCGGCCCGCATCCGCAGGTCCAGTTCCGCCCAGATCCGGTCCTCGGGCCACGCGTCCGGTGAAGTGCCGCGCGCGCACTGGAGGTAGTAGCGGGTGACCTCGGGGGTGCGGGCCATGTGTCCGGCGAAACCCCGCTCGTGCACCGCGTACCCCACGGCGTCGAGGCTCGGCGGCGCCTCGGCGAGCAGACCGAGCCAGGACACGCCGTGGTCGCGGTGGTGGCGGACGGTGCCGGGCGGCAGCGAACGCCGTGCCGCGCCGTGCCGGCCGTCGCATCCGGCGACGTACCGCGCCCGCCACCGCCCCGGGCGGCCGTCCGCCTCGCGCACCGTCACCGAGGGCGGGCCGGACGGCGCCCCGAGCACGCCGACCGCCTCGGTGCCGAAGCGGACGCGGCCGCCGCCGTCCTGGAACCGTGCCAACAGGTCGGAGACCAGGTGCTGCTGGGGGTAGACGGTGTGGAGCTCACCGCCCCCGAGGGCGCCGTAGTCCAGGCGGAACCGGCCGTCCCCGGTGCGGAACTCGCAGGTGCCGTGCGTCCGGCCGTGCCGGCGCAGGCCGTCGGCGAGGCCGTGCCGCTCCAGGATCCGTACGGTGTTCGCGGCGAGGAAGCCGGCGCGCGCCCGGGTCCGGACGTGCGCCGGGGTGGCGCGCTCCAGCACCACGCAGTCGATCCCGGCGCTCAGCAGGAGGTTGCCGAGCACCAGCCCGGCCGGCCCCGCACCCAGGATGACCACGTCGGCCGTGTCCTCGGCCGCACGGATGTTCCGCCCCTTTGTCACGGGAGTGGATCTTAATCGGCGAAACGGTCACTCATGGGCGCATATCAGTCGAACGGTGCATTCCGTTTTCGGGCTCAGTGGGCGATGTCCGCGAAGCCCTCGATCTCCTGCGGGCCGCGCGTGCCGGGCCCCACATAGGTCGCGGACGGCCGCACCAGGCGCCCCGTCCGCTTCTGCTCCAGGATGTGCGCCGACCAGCCCGCGGTCCGGGCGCACGTGAACATGGACGTGAACATGTGCGCCGGCACCTCCGCGAAGTCCAGCATGATCGCGGCCCAGAACTCCACGTTGGTGGCCAGCACCCGGTCCGGGCGCCGGTTGTGCAGCTCCTCCAGCGCCGCCTTCTCCAGCGCCTCCGCGATCTCGAACCGGGGGGCGCCCAGTTCGCGGGCGGTGCGGCGCAGCACCCGCGCGCGCGGGTCCTCGGCCCGGTACACCCGGTGCCCGAAGCCCATCAGCCGCTCACCGCGGTCGAGCGCCTTCTTCACGTACGCCTGGGCGTCGCCGGTCCGCTCGATCTCCTCGATCATCCCGAGCACCCGGGAGGGCGCGCCGCCGTGCAGCGGCCCCGACATGGCGCCGACCGCGCCGGACAGGGCCGCGGCGACGTCCGCGCCGGTGGAGGCGATGACCCGCGCGGTGAAGGTGGACGCGTTCATGCCGTGCTCGGCGGCGGACGTCCAGTACGCGTCGACGGCCGCGACGTGCTTCGGGTCCGGCTCGCCCCGCCAGCGGATCATGAACCGCTCGACGACCGAGCGCGCCTTGTCGATCTCCCGCTGCGGCACCATCGGCAGCCCCTGCCCGCGCGCGGACTGGGCGACGTACGACAGCGCCATGACGGCGGCGCGGGCGAGGTCGTCGCGGGCCTGGCCGGCGTCGATGTCCAGCAGCGGCTTCAGCCCCCACACCGGGGCCAGCATGGCGAGCGCCGACTGCACGTCCACGCGGATGTCACCGGAATGGACGGGGATCGGGAACGGTTCGGCGGCCGGCAGACCGGGGTTGAAGGCGCCGTCGACGAGGAGTCCCCACACGTTGCCGAACGAGACGTGACCGACCAGGTCCTCGATGTCGACGCCCCGGTAGCGCAGGGCGCCGCCCTCCTTGTCCGGCTCGGCGATCTCCGTCTCGAACGCGACGACTCCCTCGAGTCCGGGTACGAAGTCGGACATCAGGCGGCTCCTCATGTGTCGGCGGCGGTAACCCCGTGATGCCCCGATCGCCCGGTGGTCACCCAAAACCGCGGGGGGATGAGCACGATATCCCCGGGCCCCGGCCTTGGGGAGTCCCCGCGACACCGAGTGCCACGGTCGCCCGGTACGGCAGGATGACCGCGTGACCGATCGCGAACCCCTGCTCGACCCGGCCATCGACCCCGCCGCCATGCGCAAGCAGTACCAGGCGGCCGGGCTCGACGAGAAGGACCTCGCCACGCACCCCATGGACCAGTTCACGCGCTGGTTCGAGGACGCGGCACGGGCCGCGCTGCACGGCACGCTCTACGAGCCGAACGCGATGGTGGTCTCCACCGCCGACGCGGCCGGCCGGCCCAGCTCGCGCACGGTCCTGATGAAGGGCTTCGACTCCGGCGGGTTCGTCTTCTACACCAACTACGGCTCGCGCAAGGCGGCCGAACTGACCGTCAACCCGTACGTCTCCCTGCTCTTCCCCTGGCATCCCGTCGCCCGTCAGGTCATCGTCTCCGGGGTCGCCCGCCGCACCGGCCGCGAGGAGACCGCCGCCTACTTCCGCAGCCGTCCCTACGGCTCCCGGCTCGGCGCCTGGGCCAGCGCCCAGTCCTCGGTGATCGGCTCCCGGGAGGAGCTGGAGGAGGCCTACGCCGCACTCGCCGCCCGCTACCCGGAGGACGGGGAGGTCCCGGTGCCGGAGCAGTGGGGCGGCTACCGCGTCGCCCCGGAGACGGTCGAGTTCTGGCAGGGCCGCGAGAACCGCCTCCACGACCGGCTGCGCTACACCGCCCGCCCGGACGGCACCTGGCGGACGGAACGCCTCAGCCCCTGAACACCCCGGGGCCGGGGCCGTGCGGGAGCCGTGGCCGTACGAGAGCCGGGGCCGCGCGGGAGCCGGGAGCGGCCGGGAACGCAGACGACCCGCGAGTTCGGGTTCTCCGCCGTGCGGCGGGGAGCCGGCCGGACGTACCGGCGAACTCGCGGGTCGGGCGACTGCTTGGATTGGGCCGGCTGCGCGCGTCTCGCACGCGCTGGTCCGGCACCGCACAGGTGTGGTGGCAGGCCGCTAGCCCGCAGCCACCTCCGACGTCCGGTGTGCGTACATGCTCCGAACCACCTCCTCTCTTCGGTGCTCCCCACCCTAGGAAGCCGCCGGGAGGACCTCAACCGTTTTTCCGCCGCCGTTCTCCCGCCGCTGTTCACGGCGTCCCCGACACGTGGACGGCCCGCCCCGCACCGGCCTACGGTGCCGGGCATGAGCGATTTCCGGATCCTGCCCGTGACCGGCGAGGCGATGCTGGAGCAGTGGCGGTACGTGCACAACGTGATCGTGCCGCCCGCCGCCATGTCCGCCGCGGACGCGCGGGAGCGTGCCGGGCGCTACCGGCTGGAGAACGCGTACCTCGGGCAGGAGCTGGTCGGCTGCTCCACCGTCCGGCCGCCGGCGGGCGAGGAGGCGGTGGCCACCGTGATCGCGCGGGTGCTGCCGGGGTTTCGGCGGCGCGGGTTCGGCAAGGCGCTCTACGACAACGCGCTGGCCCACGCGACCTCGGAGGGAGCGGAAGTGATCGAGACCTGTGTACTCGCCGCGAACGCGGACGGACTGCGGTTCGCCGGGCGGCGGGGGTTCGCCGAGACCGACCGGTACACGCTGGAGGAGGGCGGCGCCGAGTGGGTCGACCTGCGGCTGGGCCGGATTCCCGGGGACCCGCAGAACGATTCCTTCAATCTTGCGGGAACTTGATGTGGGCTGCGTCACGTTCGAGTTGAATGAAGGCCAGTGAGCGGACCGAGCGCACGACGTGCGCCGACGCAGCTTCCAGGGGGTCCAGGTGAGTGCTTCCCGGTGGAGTGGGATCACCGATGAGCGGGGACCGGGGGACGAGCCGGGGCGGGACCGCCCGAAGCGTCCCGAGGGTCCCGGGGAGTCGGGCGGGTCCGACCTGCTCGCCGCGCTGCTGGACGGCATGGACGCGGCGCTGTGCGCGTTCGACGCCGAGGGCGTGGTGACGCACTGGAACCGCGAGGCGGAACGCATCCTGGGCTGGAGCGCGGCCGAGGCGGTCGGGCGGCACGGATTCGCCGGCTGGGCGGTGCGCAGCGCGGACGCCGAGGAGGTCCAGGCCCGCCTGATGGCGGCCATGCACGCCTCCGGACGCCAGGTGCACGAGTTCGCGCTGCTCACCAAGGACGGCGGCCGTGTCCTCGTACGGACCCAGTCGGCGTCCGTGCGGGGGCCCGACGGCGAACCGGCCGGGCTGTACTGCGCCTTCAGCGAGGTGCACACGCAGATCGACCTGGAGCGGTCGATCGCCCTGAGCGAGGCCCTGTTCGAAGAAGCGGCCTGGGGTGTCGTCCTGGTGGACGCCGACCTGCGGCCCGCCGTCGTCAACGCCTGCGCCGCGCGCGCGTTGGGCAGCGGCCGGACCGCCGTGCTCGGCCGTCCGCTCGGTGAACTGCTCACGCAGGGCGTGGAGGAGCTGGAGGGCGCGCTCACCCATGTGCTGGCCGAGGGCGCGCCGCCCGCGCCCGCCGAGATGTGGGTGACCGTGCGCGCGGCGGAGGGCGAGCAACGGCGCTGCTGGCGCAGCGGGTTCGTGCGGCTGGCCTCGCCGCTCGCCGAGGAGCCCGTGCCGCTCGGCGTCGGCTGGCTCTTCCAGGACGTCACCGAGGCCAAGCAGGGGGAGCAGGAGGCGTCCCTGCTGCGCTTCCGCGGCAACCAGCTGCACCGCGCGGCCCGCGCCGCCGCCGAGTGCGAGGACCCCGCGGAAGCGGCCGTCGTCCATCTCGACTTCGCCCTCGCGGGCTTCGCCGACCACGCCGTCCTCGACCGGCTGTCGGGCCCCCGCGCCGAGGGCGACGACACCGCCCCCGTGCGGCTGGTGCGGCTCGCGGCCACTCCCGGCGGCGCCCCCGGCCCCAGCGTGCTCACCGGTGCCGCCGGGCTGCCGCTGCGCTACGCGCCGGGCCATCCGGCGCTCCAGTGCGTCGAGCGGACGAGCACCGTGCGCGCCGCCGCCGGCGGAGTCCCGGCCGAGCGGGCGCGGGAGTGGGCGCTGGCCCGCCAGTGGCCCCCCGAGGCGGTGCACGCCCTGTGCGCGGTGCTGCGCAGCAGGGGCCGGACGCTGGGCGTGGTCACCTTCCTGCGGGGGCCCGGCCGCAGCCGGTTCGAGCGCGCGGACGCGGCCTACGCGGAGGACGTGGCCGGACGCATCGCGGCCTCGCTGGACCTGGCGGGCGCGCTGCGCGGGAAGCCGGGGGAGTAGGCGCGGGGAGCGGGCACGGGGCCCGGCCGGTCAGTGGTGGTAGAAGATCCGGTCGCCGTACTCCTCCATGACCCGGCTGTTCCAGTCGTGGCCGCCGTCGACGTTGCCCGAGCGCAGGAGCGGGGGTTCGACGCCCCGCTCGGCCAGGGTCGCGGCCGTGGTGGCGAGGACGGCCTGCATCAGGGCGGAGGTGACGACCGTGGAGGCGGGGGCGAAGGGCGCCGGGATGGTGTCCAGGGTCAGCTCGGCGTCGCCCACGGCGATCTTCGAGTCCAGTACGACGTCGCAGTGGTCCTTCAGGAAGGTGCCCGAGGCGTGCCGGGAGCCGGTCCCGGTGGCGTAGGCGACCGAGGTGACGCCGATGACCCTGACGCCGAGGGCACGGGCGCCCTGGGCCATCTCCACGGGCAGCGCGTTGCGGCCGGACAGGGAGATGACGATCAAGGCGTCGCCCGCGCGGAGGGGGGACGTGCGCAGGACGGCGGTCGCCAGTCCGTCGACGCGCTCCAGGGCGGAGCCGAGGGTGGCCGGGAGGACGTCGACGCCGACGACCCCGGGGACGGCGAGCAGGTTCATCAGGGCGAGGCCGCCCGCGCGGTAGACCACGTCCTGGGCCGGCAGCGAGGAGTGCCCGGCGCCGAAGGCGAACAGCCGCCCGCCGGCCGCGACGGTGTCGGCGAGCAGGGCGCCGGCCGCGGCGATCGCGTCGGCCTCCTCCTCGCGGGCCCGCCGCAGCAGGCCGATGGCGGCGTCGAAGAACAGCTCGGCAGGCGTGGCGTCGCTCATGCGGTGCCCCTTCGCGTCGGTGTCGCGGATCACCGTGCGGTCTGGACCACTGCGGTGTCAATACGGCCGCCCCGCCCGCCCCCGGCCGCCCCGCGGATCCCGTGCGGCACGGGCGCGGGGGCCGCGGACGCCCCGCTTTCCCGGGTACCGCCCGCTTGTCAGTGGGGTACGGCAGAATTGATGCCAGGGCCAGCGCACGCGGCCGGGCTGCCGGCAGAGGTAATCGAGGGGCACGTATGTCCGGACTGATCGACACCACGGAGATGTATCTCCGCACCATCCTCGAACTCGAAGAGGAAGGCGTTGTCCCCATGCGGGCCCGTATCGCGGAACGGCTCGACCAGAGCGGGCCGACGGTGAGCCAGACGGTGGCCCGCATGGAGCGTGACGGCCTGGTGTCCGTCGCCAGTGACCGACACCTGGAACTGACCGACGAGGGGCGCCGGCTGGCGACGCGCGTGATGCGCAAGCACCGCCTGGCCGAGTGCCTGCTGGTCGATGTGATCGGCCTGGAGTGGGAGCAGGTCCACGCGGAGGCGTGCCGCTGGGAGCACGTGATGAGCGAGGCCGTGGAGCGCAGGGTGCTGGAGCTGCTGCGCCACCCGACCGAGTCGCCGTACGGCAACCCGATCCCGGGTCTGGAGGAGCTGGGCGAGAAGGACGGGGCGGACCCGTTCCTGGACGACAGCATGGTGTCGCTGGCCGACCTGGACGCGGGCACCGACGGCAAGACGGTCGTCGTCCGCCGGATCGGCGAGCCGATCCAGACGGACGCCCAGCTGATGTACACGCTGCGGCGGGCGGGGGTGCAGCCCGGTTCGGTCGTGAGCGTGACGGAGTCGGCCGGCGGGGTGCTGGTGGGCAGCGGCGGTGAGGCGGCCGAGCTGGAGGCGGACGTCGCCTCGCACGTGTTCGTCGCCAAGCGCTGAGCAGGGGTAAGGCCCCCGGCGCCTCGCGGCGTCGGGGGCCTGTCCTCCCCTGGTGCTGACCCGGAGCCCCGAGCTCTCAGGGTCATCCCCTTGCGGACCGTTTTTCCCCGAGCGGTCCGCCTCCCGCCTGAAAGATCCCCTCGCAGACGGCGATCATGCCTCGCGAGGTGTCACTCGAAGGAGGGGTGTTGTCCGCCGATGCGGAATTTTCGAATGAGCATTCGATAGTCTGCGACGGCGGACGAGGACCAGTACGACGACGAGGGCGACCGCCTCGACGGCACGCACCGCGTGTACGGCAAGCGCAGCGCGTACGGCGCCGAGGACGGCGACAGCGACGGGCCCGGGTAGTACACCGGTACGAGGCATGCGGAGCTGGGGGTGCCAGGCCGATGGCACGGCGTATCGACGTGACGGGAGCGGGCGGGGTGCGCCTGGCCGCCTGGGAGTACGCGGACCCTCCCAAGACGGAGGCGGAGTCCGCCGCACCGGGGGTGCTGCTGCTCCACGGTCTGATGGGGCGGGCCTCGCACTGGGCCGCCACCGCCCGCTGGCTCGCCGAGCGGCACCGCGCCCTCGCGCTCGACCAGCGCGGCCACGGCCGCAGCGACAAGCTCCCGCAGGCCGCCTACACCCGTGAGGCCTATGTCGAGGACGCCGAGGCGGCCCTCGAACAGCTCGGTCTCGCCCCGGCCGTCCTCGTGGGCCATGCGATGGGGGCCCTGACGGCCTGGCAGCTCGCCGCGAAACGCCCCGATCTGGTGCGCGGCCTGGTCCTGTGCGACATGCGGGCCTCCGCGCTGGGCGCGGCGTCGCAGCGGGAGTGGGCCGACTGGTTCCGCTCCTGGCCGGTCCCCTTCGCCACCCTCGCCGACGTCCGCAAGTGGTTCGGCGAGGACGATCCCCGGGCCGAACGCCCGAGCCCCGGCCGCGGCGAGTTCTACGCCGAGGTCATGCACGAGTGCGCGGACGGCTGGCGTCCGGTCTTCGAGCCCGAGCAGATGCTGAGGACCCGCGAGAGCTGGGTGTACGACGCGCACTGGGAGGAGCTGGCCCAGGTGCGGTGCCCCGCCCTCGTCGTGCGCGGCCTCGACGGCGAGCTGGGGCGGGCGGAGGCGCAGGAGATGGTGCGGGTGCTGCCGCGCGGGGCGTACGCGGAGGTGGCCGACGCGGGGCATCTCCTGCACTACGACCTGCCGGGTGCCTGGCGGACGGCCGTGGAGCCGTTCCTGGAATCCGTGCTGGGGTAGTTCGGCCCCCACGGCCCACCGGCCCCCACGGCCCCACCGGCCCCCACGGCCCCACCGGCCCCCACGGCCTCGCGGCCCCACGCCACGGCCTCGCGGCCCCACGCCACGGCCTCGCGGCCCGCCGGGCGAGCCCAGGGGCCGCCCGGTGCCGTCAGCTCTTGCTCACCGCCGTCAGGATCTCCGGCAGGCGGGCCGCCGTCCTGGAGGCCGCCAGGCGCAGCCCGGCCCAGGTGAGCGCCGCGCCGTACACCGCCCCCGCCGGGAGGACGAGCCACGTCCGGCCGTCGTCCGAGACGAGGTGCAGGGCGATCGTCAGGGCGATGACCGGCGCGCACAGCACGGCCGCCGAGAACAGCCCCCCGAACAGGGCGACGACGGCCAGCCCCGCCTGCCCCGGGACCACGTTCCGGTGGCCCTCCTGGGGGATGGAGTAGGGGAAACGGGCCGAGGCGAAGGCGCCGGTGGCCAGCATGGCGCCCAGGACGGCGAGGGAGAGGCCGAGGACCTCCGGCAGCCGCGGCCAGGCGTGCAGGAGGGCGGCGGTCGCGGTCGTCACCAGCGTGGCGTACGGCAGGGTGATCACGAGCAGGGCCAGGGCCCGGCCGCGCAGTTCCTCGTAGGCGTCCCGGGGTGAGGAGATGGTCAGGGCCACCATCCAGAAGGCGGAGGTGTCCTGCCCGAACTGGTTGTACATCTGCATGCCGAGCATGCCGGCGGCGAAGCAGGAGAAGTACACCGACCCGGTGCCCTGCAGGGCGTTGAAGACCGGCACGATCAGCCCGATGGCCAGCGAGGTCGCCCAGGCGGCCTTGGTCTTGGGGTCGCGCCAGATGTAGCGCAGGGAACGCTCCATGACCGTTCCCGTACGGCCCCCCGGCAGCAGCCGGCCCGGCCCGGCCGGGGAGCGGTCCCGTGCCGTGGCGTCCGCGCTCTGGAGCGTGGAGGCGTCGGGCGAGGTCATCAGCCGGGTCAGGCTGCGCGCCCAGGTGCCGATCAGCAGCGCCAGGGCCGCGGCCGAGACCGCGAGCCGGGCCGCCGCGGTGCCGTACGCGCCCTCGCTCACCGCGTGCACCGCGCCCACCGCGGAGGCGGGCGGCACCCAGGACAGCACCTCCGCGACCGGCCGCAGCGGGCCGAGCCCGGCCGAACCCAGCCGCTGCATGCCGAAGTTGACCAGCTGCGCGCCGACGGCGACGACCAGCCCGCTCAGCACGGCCAGATCGCGGCCCTTCCTGCTGCTCAGCAGACGCGTGTTGGCGGCGGCGACGACCCGTGCGAGGGCCACGCAGACCAGCAGCGCGACGGCGACGGCGACGGGCGCGAGGACGTACGCCGCCGCCCCGCGTGCCACCGCCAGCGTGCACCCGGCCAGCACCAGCAGCGTGAACAGCGGGCCGATCCCGGCCAGGGAGGCGGCGAGCAGGGCGCGGGCGAGCGGGCGGGGCCGCAGCGGCAGCATCGCCAGCCGGCCCGGGTCCAGGGTCTCGTCGCCGCCCGGGAAGAACAGCGGCATGACCGCCCAGCCGAGGGCCAGGAGGGCCGCGGCGGGCACGGCGACGGCCTCGGCGTGCGCGTGTCCGCGCAGGGCGAGCAGGCCCGCCAGCTGGAGCAGCGCGAACAGCACGGCGACCACCGCGGAACCGACGAAGACGGCCCTGCGGCCCGCCGACTGCCGCAGCCCGTTGCGCAGCAGCGAGAGTTTCAGGCGTACGAGGGTGGCGGTCGGACTCGGTGCGGCCTGCGGCCGCACCGAGTCCGCCGCCGCTGTCGCGGGCCCGGTGGGGGCCGGTTCCGAGGTGGCGGGCGGGAGGGTCATCGGGCCGCACCGCCGCCCAGCCAGTCCAGGTCGGAGGCGGTGTCGCGGCCGCCGGCGCCGACGAGTTCGAGGAAGGACCCCTGGAGGGTGGGGTGGCTCCCGCGCACCTCGGCCAGCGGGCCCGCCGCGCGGATGCGTCCGGCGGCCAGCACGGCCACCCAGTCGCACAGCGACTCCACCAGTTCCATGACGTGCGAGGAGAACACGACGGTCGCGCCGGAGGCGGTGTACCGCTCCAGCACCCCGCGGATGGTCTGCGCGGACACCGGGTCGACGCCCTCGAACGGCTCGTCGAGGAAGAGGACTTCGGGGTTGTGGAGCAGGGCGGCCGCGAGCCCGATCTTCTTGCGCATGCCGGTCGAGTAGTCGACGACGAGCTTGTGCTGGGCGCCGGCGAGGTCGAGCACGTCGAGCAGCTGGGCGGCACGCTTGTCGACCTCCGCGCCGGGCAGCCCCCGCAGCCGTCCCGAGTAGCCGAGCAGTTCACGCCCCGACAGCCGCTCGAACAGCCGCAGCCCCTCGGGCAGCACGCCGATCCGGGCCTTGACGGCCACCGGGTCCCGCCACACGTCCTGTCCGGCGATCTCCACGGTCCCGTCGTCGGGCCGCAGCAGGCCGGTCACCATGGACAGCGTGGTGGTCTTCCCCGCCCCGTTGGGCCCGACCAGCCCGATGAACCTCCCCGCGGGAAGGTCGAGATCGATCCCCCCGACGGCGACCTGTTGTCCGAACCGCTTCCAGAGCCCTCGCACACGCACCGCAGCCTCGGTCATGCGGCCCACACTACGACGGTCACGACACCTTCAGGGGCGGGGGCCGGACATCGGGGACCAGGGGTGAAGTGCTCCGCCCGACCGCGTACGTGACGGACCGTCAGCGGTCGCGGCCGCAGGCGTAGGCGAGCGGGGAGATCAGTTCCTCCGCGTCCGGCAGCCATCGGTTCGCCGGGGTGGGCCGGCACGCCCACTGCACCGCGCGGGACCCGAACCGGGTCGGCGGAGCGGCCACGTAACCCCCCTCGCCCAGCGGCACGAGGTCGAGCGAGGCCGGCGCCCACCCCAGCCTGCGCACCAGTTCGGCGACCTTCAGCGAGCCGCCCGGCAGCACGAAGAACCGCATCCGCCCGTCGGGGGCCAACGTGACCGGACCGAGCGTCAGTTCCATCCGTTCCATGCGGGCCAGCGCCAGGAAGCCCGCGCTCTCCGGGACGGACAGCGCGTCGAACGTCCGGCCCGTCGGCAGCAGGATCGACGCGGCCGGCTGCTTGTGCCACATGCGGCGCGCCACGGTCGCGCTCCCGGTCGCCTGAGCCGCCCAGTCGGGACGTGCGGGATGCGCGCCCGGCGCCGGACAGGAGGCGTCGCCGCACGAGCAGCGCTGCACCCCGTCGACGGCCTCCAGCCAGGAGCCCGGGAACACGTCCCAGTGCCGCTCCTCGGCGTAGCGTACGGCGGTCTCCAGCAGCGATTCCCCGCGCTGCTGCGGAATCTGGGCGGCTTCGGTGCCGGCGATCGTCTCTTCCACGCCCCACTCAACTTCAGTGCCCACCGGGGGTTACGGCCCTGGCGCGCGCGGGCGAGGGGCATCGGCCCGGCAGTCGGGGCGCATGGATGCACCTCCAGGGGCGCGCGGGGGGACGGGGGGCGTGCGGCGGGTAGCCAAAGAGGGGGCCGCCGCCGTCTTTACCCCGGCAAACCGCACATGTCACGCATTGACGGTATGTCAACGGGGCATCGATCTTCATGACCGGATTTTTCCCGGAGGGATCTCCACGTTCCAGGGTTCGCAGGGGGTAGCTCATGGCCGCAAGGCCTCTCGTGGCGAGGCAGCCCAACGAACGGCTGCAGGCGCTCATCCAGGAAGCGGGGTGTTCGAACGCCGGGCTGGCCCGGCGGGTCAACATGTGCGGCGCCGAGCACGGCCTCGACCTGCGCTACGACAAGACGTCCGTGGCCCGCTGGCTGCGCGGCCAGCAGCCGCGCGGCCGGGCCCCCGCGATCATCGCGGAGGCGCTCGGCCGCAAACTCGGCCGCACGGTCACCATCGACGAGATCGGGATGGCCAACGGCAAGAACCTCGCCTCGGGGGTAGGCCTCCAGTTCTCGCCCACCGTGCTCGGGGCCATCGAGCAGGTCTGCGAGCTCTGGCGCAGCGACGTGGGCCGGCGGGACTTCCTGTCCGGCTCCTCGGTCGCCGCCTCCGCGCTGGTCGAGCCCAGCCGGGACTGGCTGATCTCGGCGCCGGACGCCCAGGTGGCCCGGCAGGCCGGCCCGCGCGTGGGCCTGTCCGACGTGGCGGCCGTGCGGTCCATGACCCAGGCCCTGGTGGACCTCGACCACCAGTACGGCAGCGGGCATGTGCGCCCGGTCGTCGTGCACTACCTCAACAGCGTCGTCTCCGGGCTCCTCGCCGGGTCCTACCGGGAGGCGGTCGGGCGCGAGCTGTTCGCCACGGTCGCCCGGCTGACCGAACTGGCCGGGTACATGGCCGTCGACACCGGTCAGCCCGGGCTCGCCCAGCGTTACTACATCCAGTCGCTGCGCCTGGCGCAGGCGGCCGGCGACCGCGGCTACGGCGGCTATGTGCTGGCCGCCTCCATGAGCCACCTGGCTGCCCAGCTCGGCAACCCCCGCGAGATCGCCCAGCTGGCGCGGGCCGCGCAGGAAGGGGCACGGGGGCGGGTGACGCCGCGGGCGGAGGCGATGTTCCACGCGGCCGAGGCCCGCGGACACGCCCTGCTCGGCGACACCCACGCCGCCCACGCGGCCTCCGGGCGGGCGATCTCGGCGATGGAGCAGGCGGACGCGGCCTCCGGGGACGACCCGGTGTGGATCTCCCACTTCGACGAGGCCTATCTCGCCGACGAGCTGGCGCACTGCCACCGCGACCTCGGCCAGGCCGACGCGGCGGCCCGGTACGCCGAGCAGTCCCTGGCCGGGCATCCGGAGACCCGCGCCCGGCGCCGCGCCATCGGCCATGTGCTGCTGGCCTCGGCCCATGTGCAGCGGCGCGAGATCGAGCAGGCCTGCCACGCGGGTCTGAAGGCGGTGGAACTGCTGGAGACGCTCCGCTCGGGCCGGGGCGCCGAGTACCTGGAGGACCTTCAGCAGCGCCTCGAACCGTTCCGGGACGAGGCGGTGGTCCGGGAGTTCGGAGCCCGCCTCGACCTCCGGCAGGCCGCCTGAACACCAGCCCCGCGAGCGCGTGAACGGAGGGGAAACGGCGCCCGCGGAAGCGCGGTCGCCATGAACAGCGCATCGCGGGGTGGTTTTGTTACTGCTGTCACAGGGAAGTAGATCGCGCCCTGAGCTGCGTGGCACCCGGCTCGGGGGACCCGGTAGCGTGAGCCGACGATTCCGAAGGTCCCCCAATCGTAGGAGTCCTGGTGACGCAGAGTGGACAGGGCGATGAGCCCTCGGCGCAGCCCGCGCACGAAGGCATCGTGCTGCCCTCCGACGGAGGCGCACCGCTGCTGCCCGGCATGACGGGCGCGCCCGCGCCCGCCGCCCCGGCGGGCGGTCAGGCGTGGGGCGGTTCGTGGGGTCCCGGCGGGGACCACGCGCCCCAGCAGGACCAGGGCTGGCCGCAGGCCGCGGGACAGCAGTGGCAGCCCCAGCAGCAGGCCCAGGGCGCCGACGGCGCCGGCCCGCTGCCCCCGGAGGGCGCCCCGGCCCAGCCGTACGGCGCGCAGGGCTACGAGCCGCACGCCCAGAACCAGGGGTACGGCCAGGGCGGCGGACAGCCCGCCTACGGCGCCCCCGACCCGTACCAGCAGCAGTACGCCTCCCACGGCGCTCCGCTGCCGCCCGCCTATCCGGCGGCTGGCGCCCCGCTGCCCGCGGCCGACGGCGCGACGCAGTACATCCCGCCGGTGCCCGCCCAGGGCGGCGCGCCCGAGGGCGCGACCCAGTACCTGCCCCCGGTCCCGGCCGGCGGCGCGGACGAGGGCGCCACGCAGTACATCCCGCCGGTGGCGGCGGGCGCCCTGCCGCCCGAGGGACCCGGGGCGCACGACCCGTACGCCGGGCACGGACAGCAGCCGGGCCTGGACCAGCAGGCCACGCAGTACATCCCGCCGGTCACCGACCAGGGCGGGGAGCGGCAGCCCCCCGCCGAGTTCGACAACCTCTTCCGCGGCGCCCCCGCGGGCGGCCCGGCCGGCGCCACGCAGCAGATGCCGCGCGTCGAGGACTCCTACCCGGCACCGGTGCTGCCCCAGCAGTCGTCGTACCCCATGTCGATGGACGACGAGGGCGGCCGCCGCGGCGGCGGCCGGACCGGTTCGCGGCTGCCGCTGATAGCCGCCGTCGGTGTCGGCATCATCGTCATAGGTGTCGGCGCCGGCGCGCTGTTCAGCGGGGGCGGCGACGACAAGAGCGACGACAGCAAGCCGGCCGCGTCCGTGTCCTCCCCGGCCACCCAGCCCTCCTCCGCCCCGCCCGCCGGAGCCGACCCCGCCAAGCAGCAGGCGGTCGACCTGGACCGGCTGCTCGCCGACAGCGGCGGCAGCCGTGCCTCCGTGATCCGGGCCGTGGGCAACATCAAGCAGTGCGACAACCTCGACCAGGCGGCCGCCGACCTGCGCTCCGCCGCCAAGCAGCGCGCCGACCTGGTCACCCGGCTCGGCCAGCTGTCCGTGGACAAGCTGCCGGGCAACGCCGAGCTGTCCGCCTCCCTCACCCGGGCCTGGCAGGCCTCGGCCTCCGCCGACAACCACTACGCGGCCTGGGCCGACCAGGCGGGCCACGGCAAGAAGGGCTGCCCCCACGGCCACGCCCGCCCCACCGGCCAGACGCAGGCGGGCGACCAGGCGAGCGTCACCGCCAGCGCCCAGAAGGCCAAGGCGGCCGGCCTGTGGAACGCCATCGCCGGCAAGTACGGCCTCACCCAGCGCCAGCCGACCCAGCTGTGACCGGCGTTCCCGGCCGCCTCCGGCCGGGAACGCCGGTGGCGCCCTCCCCGGCCGGGAAGGGCGCCACCCGCGCGTGCGGACGTCAGTCGACGTCCGCGGTCTCCAGCGTTCTGGTCATGTCCGTGACCCCGTCGGGCCCTCCCTGGCCGCCCTTCGCCGCGACGAGCCTGCCGTCGCGGACCACCTGGAGGGTGACGTCGGCGTTGACGAGGCGCGGGAAGCCGACCGCGGCGAGCACGGTCCGGTCGGGCCAGTGCAGGGTCGGGGTGAGGCCGCCGGTCGACACCTTCAGGCCGTGGTCGAGCGTGTGCCGGACGGTGTCCGGGCCCACCTCACCCTCGGCGATCTTGTCCAGGGCGGCCATCAGCACGGTGTAGGCGATCCAGGTGGTCTGCACGCCGGCGTCCGCGGGGTCGATGCGGTTGTCGCCGAACGCCTCCTTGCTGATCACCTTCTTCATCGGATCCCAGCGCGGATCGGACGCCACCGGGTACCAGGCGGTGATGTACGCCCCCTCGTACGGCCCCTCCGCGCCGCCCGTGGCGTTGATGACGGTCTGGTCCACGCTGCCCAGCACGGTCGCGGTCCGCACCTTGGGGAAGTCGTCGCGGGCCCGGCGGAAGGAGTCCATGAAGGTGTCGGTGCGGTCTCCGAGCGCGGGCACCACGCACCCCTGGCGCGTGGTGCCCGTGGTCGCGAACCGCAGCGCCCGCTCGGACTGGTCGTCGTACTGCGTGGAGTTCTCCGCGGCGAGCTGGTCGCCCGCGTCCGCGTGGCCGCCCTGCTTCAGGCCCGAGTCGAGCATCGGGGGCAGGGCGTCGCCCGCGATGCTGTCGGGGCGGATCAGGCTCACGGGGCCGCAGGTGCCGGCCAGTGCCTTGCCGAGACCCGCCAGGAGCGCGGGCTGGCCGCCGTTGACGGGGTACGACATGGCGCCGGTGAACTCGTCGTTGGTGACGCCGTAGCCGCCGATGTAGGGGATGCCGGCTCCCTCCAGCGGGGCGAGGAAGGAGTCGCCGAACTGGCTGTAGGAGCCGACCACCGCGACCGCGCCCTCGGTCACCGCGCGCCGCGCGCACCGTGCCGCGCCCACGCTGCTGTTGTGGTCGTTGCAGGTCAGGACGTCGAGTCTGCGGCCGTGGACACCGCCGTTCGCGTTGATCCACTTCGCGTAGGCCACGGCCATGGCGGGCATGCCGGGCTTGTTGGTGGCGTCGGTGTTCTGGGGGGCCCAGGTCATCACCTTGATCGGGCCCTCGTCCGCGCCGCCCGCGGTGCCGGGGACGATGCCGCACCCTGCGGTGAGCGCGGCGCACACGGCCAGCGCGCACACGGCCAGCGCGCCCGCGGCGAGCGCGGCGGCGCGGACGGGGCGGGGAAGCGGGGGGAGGAAGGTGCTGCGCTTGCGTGGCCTGCCGGTCATGGACACGCACGATTCCCTCACATCGCTAACCCAGGAGTGACCCTCGGTCGACGAGAGGTGACGCACAGGTGAATTGCGGGGGCCTGTGAGGCGCGGGGGACGCGGAACGTACGATCGATGACCGTGCAAGGTTCGGAGAACTCTTCCCGTCGCGGCCGTCGCTCCTCCACCATGGGCGCCATGCCTCTCAACGACATGCCGTGGTGGCGCTGGCGCTGCAATGTGCGCTCCGCGCTGCACATGCTCTCCGACCCGGCGTTCCAGCGGGACGTCTGGCTGGCCGGCGTCGACGGATACGGCGACGTGACGGACGCCGTCTACCGGCTGGTGGAGGACACCTGGCTGGACAACTGGTCCGCCGAGAAATACGTCGGCACGATCTTCCGGGACTCGCAGGAGGCGGCGCTCGTCGACACCGCCGTGCTGCGGGTGCTGCGGATCATGCACCAGGTCGGTCCCGACGCGCCGGTCGCCGCCTACCTCGAACACCACGCCTGGCCGGAGGCCGTGCGGGCGGCGCGGGACGCCCATCTGCGGCTCGCGACGAGCGACGGGGACGACCCCGAGGGCCCGCCGCGCAGCCTGGAGGTCCTGCGGATCGTGACCCGGGCCGCCTGAACACCGCCGGGCGGCGAGTCCGGACACGACCCGGTCCGACCGGCGGACGGCTCGCCCCGGCGGCGGGCCCCCGTGAGACTCTGTGGTGTATGAACGAGCAGCCCAGCGGCGCCGTCGCGCCTTCGGACCAGTACGTCCTCACCCTCTCCTGCCCTGACAAGAAGGGCATCGTGCACGCCGTCTCGAGCTACCTGTTCATGACCGGCTGCAACATCGAGGACAGCCAGCAGTTCGGTGACCACGACACGGGCCTGTTCTTCATGCGGGTCCACTTCTCGGCCGAGGTCCCGGTGACGGCGGAGAAGCTGCGGGCGAGCTTCGCGGCGATCGGTGACTCCTTCCAGATGGACTGGCAGATCAACCGGGCCGACGAGAAGATGCGCATCGTGCTCATGGTCAGCAAGTTCGGGCACTGCCTGAACGACCTGCTCTTCCGGGCGCGGACCGGCGCGCTGCCGGTCGAGATCGCGGCCGTGGTCTCCAACCACACCGAGTTCGAGGAACTGGTGCGGTCGTACAACGTCCCCTTCCACCACATCCCGGTGACGAAGGAGACCAAGGCGCAGTCGGAGGCGCGGCTGCTGGAGATCGTCCGCGAGGAGAACGTCGAACTGGTGGTCCTCGCGCGGTACATGCAGGTCCTCTCGGACGACCTGTGCAAGCAGCTCAGCGGCCGGATCATCAACATCCACCACTCGTTCCTGCCGAGCTTCAAGGGTGCGAAGCCCTACCACCAGGCGCACGCGCGGGGCGTGAAGCTGATCGGTGCCACCGCCCACTACGTCACCGCGGACCTCGACGAGGGCCCGATCATCGAGCAGGAGATCGAGCGCGTCGGCCACGAGGCCACCCCGGACCAGCTGGTCGCGGTCGGCCGCGACGTGGAGTGCCAGGCGCTGGCGCGTGCGGTGAAGTGGCACGCGGAACGCCGGATCCTGCTGAACGGCCGCCGCACGGTGGTCTTCGCCTGATCCGCACGCCGGTGCCGGCCTGAGCCGCACGGCGGTGCCCGGTTGAGACATACGGCGGAGTCCGCCGGAGCCCCTTCCCGCGGGCCCCGGCGGAATCACATGCGGCTCAGCCCCGCCGCCGCGTACAGCACGTCCCGGATCACCTCGCGGTCGCCGTCCTGGCCGGCGGCCGCCTCCTCGGGGGAGATGTGTCCCGCGGCGAGGCGGCAGAACTCGACGCCGTCCAGGGCCACATGGGCCACCTCGTGGTCGGCGGAGCCCTGCGCGGCGGGGGAGTCCAACGGGATCATCCACTGCCCTCCCGCGTCGCCCTCGATCTCCAGGCGCAGGCTGCGGCCGGGCGCTCCGGCCGGGACCAGGTGCGGTGTCTGCCCGGGGGCGGACAGACCGGCCCGCCGGCGCCCGGCCAGAGCCACGGGGAGCATGCGGGCCGCCAGGTCGATCATCTTGTTCAGGTGCCGGGGCGCGGGCGGGTCGTACGGGTAGTCGACCGCGTCCGCGATGTCCTCGGCGTGCACCCAGCACTCGAAGGCGCGGTCCAGCAGCGCGTCGTGCAACGGCAGTTCGAAGTCGCCGTACGACACCCCGAAGCCGCCCGCGCTGCCGCCGGTGAAGGACGCCGTGCGGACCAGGTGGTGGCTCTGCTCCCGCCAGGGCGTCCGCACGGACCGGGTCGGCGGGAAGTGCGAGGCCCGCCAGAACGCCTCGGTGCGCCCGGTCGGCCCCGGCTCCCGCGCCGAGGCCACCTCGGCCAGCGGGTCCCCGAGCCCCAGCGCCATGGCGACCAGCCCGTCGACGGACATCAGGTGCGCGATCACCCCGGCCACCGTCGTACGGCGGCTCGCGGGCGTGTCGGCCTCGAACCACCGCAGCCGTACGGGCGCGTGCCACTCGGAGTCGCCGAAGTCCTGGAGCAGCGCGTCCAGCCGCGCGGTCTCGGCGTCGTAGGGCGCGGCCCAGCCGGGCACCGGGATGCGCGGCGGACGGCGGTCCAGGCAGCTCTCCAGGACGCGGGTGCGCAGGCCGGGATCGAGGTCGAGGGGCTCGGGCTGGTGCAGCAGGCCGACCGCCTCGCGCAGCCGGCGTGCCTCGTCCGCGCAGGCCCCGCAGTCGCCGAGATGGTCCTCGACGGCGGCCGTCTCCGCCGCCGAGCAGGCGGCCAGGGCCCACGCGCCGAGCAGCGACTTCAGGACGTCGTGCGACAGGCCGAGCGGTACGGGTACGGGCTCCTCCCACCCGGTGGGGCCGGGCAGCGGCCCTCCGCCGTGGGCCTCGGACGGTCCCGCGCCGCTCATGCCGCGCCTCCGTACTCCGGCGGGGTGCCGGCGTCGTGCGCGGTCGAGAGCAGTTGCAGGCCGAGGCGGAGCCGGCGCCGTGCCTCGTCCTCGGTGACGCCGAGGTCGGCGGCGGTCTGGCGGTAGTCGCGGCGCTGGACGTAGGCCAGTTCCAGGGCGGCGCGCAGCGGGGCGGGCATGGAGTGGACGATGTAGTCGGCGCGGGCGGCGACCGCGGCGTGGCGCACCTTGCTCTCCAGTTCCTCCGGGGAGCCGCTCTCGCCCCGGGTGAGCGCGGCCGTCTCGTTGTCGCGCAGCCGCTGCACGGCCAGCCGCCGGGTCACCGAGGCGATCCAGTTGCGCAGCGGGCCCTGCCGGGGGTCGTAGGTCTCGGGGTGCTCCCAGAGATGGGCGAAGACCTCACGGGTGAGGCCGTCGGCCGCGCGCTCCTCGCCGAGGACGCGGTGGGCGAGGCTGTGCACGAGCGAGGCGAAGCGGTCGTAGAGCTCGCCGAGGGCGGCGGCCTCACCGCGTGCGAGCCGCTGCTGCATCTTGCGGTCCCAGCGGGGCGATACGTCCGTCGTCGCCATGCGGTCCCTCCCCTCGCCCACGTCCAGCCTGTCCGTGCCGTCCTCTCGAATGTAGTCGGCACGTCAGACAGCGCACGCCCCTTTGTGTCAATGTGCGCCCCTCCCCGCGCCGCAGGTGATAGTGCCCTCTTCACACAACCTTCACACAAGGCGTGCGCGACTCTGATCGAACAGGATTGACAGTGACCGAAACAAGTCCCTTGCCGATCGCCATCGGTTTGTCGTTCAGGGTTTCAGGGAACCGCCGCTGGGCAGCCGCGCGGAGAAGACGACAATCGGAGGAACTGCTTCCGTTTCCGGGCGGTTCCGGGAGATCCGGCGAGCGGAGGGCAGGGCCGTGGGATTCGAAGTGACCGGCACCGAAAGGGGCGAATGGGCGGTGCTCCGGGTGGCGGGTGAGCTGGACCTGGTGACCTCACCGGTCCTGCGCCAGCGCGTGCACGACGTCGTCGCCGAAGGCCACCACCAGTTGGTGCTCGACCTCTCGGAGGTCTTCTTCTGCGACTCCAGCGGGGTCGGCGTCCTCATCGCCGCCCGCCGGCTGATCCGCTCCTGCCAGGGCCGGCTGCGGCTGATCCTGCCCGACCGGGGTGCGGACGACGGCTCGCACGTCAACCGGGTGCTCGGTGCGCTCGGCGTCCGCCGCCTGTTCGACGTGCGCCCCGACGTGGAGGCGGCCGTCGCCGACGAGGCGGACCCGCTCTCCGCCTGACCGCGGGCCGCCGCGCACCGCGCCGGGGCCGGATCCATGGCCCACGATGTCGCGGATCGTGGCGCAACCGGAATTACGGAGCGTTGATATCGGGTTGTGTCCATCGCGTGACTCGTCACGGCACGGAGTCGGCGGCCCCCTCGGGTACCTTGTGTGAGATGCGAGTGGCTGCGAGCACGAGCCGTGCCGGTGGTGCCCTTGGGGCGTCCCCGCGTCACGCGGTGCGCGCCGCTGTTCCAGGGGTGACAGGGGCCTTCGGCCCCACCCGTTCGACTCCCCGGCAGACGCGTCGCACAGTATGCCGCACGCGTACTCCTTCGCGCTGGAATATGCCCGAAGCGCTTGTTGGGGTGACTGTACGTCAACCATGCTGTCTCGTAAGGGAATCACGTTCCGTGACCCTTGCTCTGGCCGTTGTTCTGGCCATGCAGAAAATGGCTACGATCGTGGCCCTGGTCGCGCTGCTCGTCGCGGTTCGCGCCGCGATGTCCAGGTGGCGTGGGGTCATGTGTCCGCCGGTTCGGATGGTGTGAGCGGTGCAGGTGCTTCAAGTGCAGCTGGAGATCCGGCCCGACCCCGCGGAGGTGGGGCGGGCGAGGCGATGGGCCCGCTCGCGGCTCGCCGGGCTCGGTATAGAGGCCGACGAGCCGCTGGCCGAGACCCTGATCCTGCTCGTCTCCGAGCTGGTGACCAACGCGGTGGTGCACACCGGGCGCCCGGCCGTGCTCCGGCTCTCGCTGCCCGGCGGAGCGGTCCGGCCGGACACCGCGGCTCCGGATCCCGCGGACGGGCGGGCGGACGGGCCTGCGGCCGGTGCCGCCCCGGACACGCCTCTCCCGGACGCGCCGGGCATACAGGGGACGCGGGCCGCGTGGGAAGCGTCCGGTGCGCCCGGAACGCCGGGAGCACCGGTCGTCCGGGACGGCCGGGACACGCGGAACGGCATCCCCGCCGCGCCGGGAGACCGCGGCACACCGGAGCCGGTGGCGGCCGCCGCCACCACCGCCTCTGCAGCAGCCGCAGCCTCCTCGGCCGCCACCGCCACCGTGCGCCTCGAAGTGGCCGACACCAGTTCCCGCGCCCCTGTCCCGCGCTGTGCCGGCGGCGAGGCCACCGGCGGGCGCGGCCTCGCGCTCGTCGACTGTCTCGCCGACCGCTGGGGCTGGAGTCCCGAAGGGGCCGGCAAGAGCATCTGGTGCGAACTGGACCGTTGTCCGGGCGGCCGGGAGGGCGCGGAGACGGCGTACGGGAGCGGAACGGCCGCGTTCGAGGGCCTCGCCTTCGAGGCGGTGTAGACCCCGCCGTCCCCGTGCGCCGGGCGTGCACCCGTGCGCGGTCGGTTCCGACGAGGCCGTTCGTCATCGGCCGCGCACCGGTGTTGACGTCCGGTCGGCGTTTGAACACGCTGGTGAGCGGTGATTCGCCGCGAGGGGACGGCGAGGGCTCGGGGGACGGTGGTCCTCGCCGAGTGTGAGTCGCACCGGTTGGCGGTGGCAGGCGGGCGCAGGGGGGTGCGCCGCCAACTGGCACCCACCGGACGGGACCGGCGCCGGCGTCCCGAGCCGTGAGCCGGACCGTGCGTCGCGGCCCGCATCCCGTACCCGCGGCCGGAGTTCGCTTCTTCCCGTCCACAGGCTGTGGACGGACGGTCGCCGCGAGGGACCCGCTCAGTCCGCCGCCCCCACTACCCCCGCGTCCGCATCCGCCCCGACCGGATCCGCCCCGACCGAGTCCGCCCCGGCCGCTCCCGCGCGGAAGGTGCGCCGGTATGCCGTCGGGGTCACTCCCAGCGCCTGCTGGAGGTGCTGGCGCATCGACTGGGCGGTGCCGAAGCCGCAGTCGCGGGCCACCTGGTCGACGGACAGGTCGGTGGACTCCAGCAGATGCCGGGCGCGTTCGACGCGCTGCCCGGTGAGCCACTGCCCCGGACTGACCCCGGCCTCCTCGCGGAAGCGCCGGGTGAAGGTGCGTACCGACATGGCCTCGCGTTCGGCCATGTCCCGCAGCTGGATGGGTTCGTGCAGCCGGTCGAGGGCCCAGGCGCGGGCGCCCGTCGTCGTGGCGAGCTGCGGCTCGGGCAGCGGACGCCGGATGTACTGGGCCTGGCCGCCGTCGCGGTGCGGCGGGACGATCGTGCTGCGGGCGACGTCGTTGGCGACCGCCGTGCCGTGGTCGCGCCGCAGCATGTGCAGGCACAGGTCGATCCCGGCGGCCACCCCGGCCGAGGTCAGCACGTCCCCGTCGTCGATGAACAGCACCTCCGCGTTCACCCGGACCTTCGGGAACATCCGCTGGAAGTGCTCGGCGTGCGCCCAGTGCGTGGTCGCCGGGCGCCCGTCGAGGAGACCGGCTGCCGCGAGGACGTACCCGCCGATGCAGATCGAGGCGAGCCGGGTGCCGGGACGGACGAGGGCGAGCGCGCCGGCCAGGTCGTCGGTGAGCCTGCCCTCCTCGTAGAGCGGGCCGAGTTCGTACGACGCCGGGACGATCACGGTGTCGGCCGTGGCCAGGGCCTCCGGGCCGTGGACGACGTGCAGGCTGAAGTCGGCGCTGGTCGCGACCGGACCGGGCGGCCGGACCGAGCAGGTCACCACCTCGTACAGCGGGCGGCCGGCGGCGTCCCTGGGGCGGCTGAAGATCCGGTGGGGGATGCCCAGCTCGAAGGGGATCAGACCGTCCAGGGCCAGGACGGCGACGCGGTGCGGGCGGTACTCCTCGGGGACGGCCATGGCTCGACACTCCTCACCGGCACGGACAGGCGTGGCCCGATCCTAGCCAATGATGTCCTTCCGGCCACTCGATGCGGCCGGGCCACGGCCCGATCCTGGACGACGTGACTCAGACAACCGACGCCACCGTCCCCGCCTCCGGCCCCGTGGGGGACCCGGCCGACCGGCGCCGCCGCGTGCACCGCGCCTGGTTCGTCGCCGCGGTCACCTTCGTCACCATCATCGGCGCGGCGGCCTTCCGCTCGCTGCCCGGCCTGCTGATCGATCCCCTGCACCGGGAGTTCGACTGGTCGCGCGGCACGATCGGTGCCGCCGTCTCCGTCAACCTCGCCCTGTACGGGCTCACCGCCCCCTTCGCGGCCGCGCTGATGGACCGCTTCGGCATCCGCCGGGTCGTCGCCGTCGCGCTGACCGCGATAGCCCTCGGCTCCGGACTGACCGTGTGGATGACGGCCCCCTGGCAGCTGATGCTCTGCTGGGGCGTGGTGGTCGGCCTGGGCGCCGGGGCCATGGCGCTCGCGTTCGCCGCGACGGTCACCAACCGCTGGTTCACCGAGCGGCGCGGTCTGGTCAGCGGCATCCTGACCGCCGCCTCCGCCTCCGGCCAGCTCATCTTCCTGCCGCTGCTGTCCTGGATGGTGGAGAGCCACGGCTGGCGCCCGGCCGCCGTCACGGTCGCCCTGGCCGCCCTCGCCGTGGTCCCCTTCGTGTGGATCCTGCTGCGCGACCACCCGGCCGACGTGGGCCTCACGCCGTACGGCGCGCGGGAGTTCGTCCCCAAGCCGCCCCCGGTCACCGGTGCCGCCCGCCGTACGCTCGGCGTGCTCGGCTCGGCGGTGCGCACGGGGCCGTTCTGGCTGCTGGCCGGCACCTTCGCGATCTGCGGGGCCTCCACCAACGGCCTGGTCCAGACCCACTTCGTGCCCGCCGCGCACGATCACGGCATGCCCGTCACCGCCGCCGCCTCGCTGCTCGCGGTCATCGGGGTGTTCGACGTCGTCGGCACGATCGCCTCCGGCTGGTTCACCGACCGCTTCTCCCCGCGCCGGCTGCTCGCCGTCTACTACGCCCTGCGCGGCGTCTCCCTGCTCTTCCTGCCGATGCTGCTCGGCTCCGAGATCCACCCGCCGATGCTGTTCTTCATCGTCTTCTACGGCCTCGACTGGGTGGCCACCGTCCCGCCGACCCTCGCACTGTGCCGGGAGCACTACGGCGAGGACAGCGCCATCGTCTTCGGCTGGGTCCTCGCCTCCCACCAGATCGGCGCGGCCCTGGTCGCCTACCTCGGCGGCGTCTGCCGGGACGTCTTCGGCTCCTACGACATGATCTGGTACGCCGCCGGTGCCCTGTGCGCGGCGGCGGCCCTCATGGCCCTGGTCATCCGCCGGCTCCCCACCGCACCCCGGCTGCCCGCGCTGTCCTGAGCGCGGGGCGCGGGGGAGGCACCCGGGGCCGCGGCCGGCTCAGGGGGTGTCTCCCCTCAGGAGAACCGTTTCGCGACCGCCTTCGCGATCTTCTCCGCGTCGATCGCCAGTTCCCTGAACATGCCGCTGATGGGGTTGGTGAAACCGGTGAACCAGAGGCCCTGGGCGTCGGCCGGGGTCCGTGCCCCGTGCGCCACCGGGCGGCCCCGCTCGTCCAGGACGCCCAGGTGCCCGACCAGGCCCTCCAGGGCCCGGGTGTAGCCGGTCGCCGCGATCACCGCGTCCGGCGTGATCCGGCTGCCGTCGGCGAGGACGACCTGTCCGTCCGCGAACTCCTCGACGGCGGCCACGATCTCCACCTTCCCGGTTCGCACCGCGTCGACGAGGCCGACGTCCTGGACCGGGATGGCGCCCTGTCTGACCCTGCTGTACAGGCCGGTGTCGGGGCGGGGCAGGCCCTTGTCGGAGAGGTCGGGCGTGGCGGCCTTCGCCATCGGCCGGGCGAGCCGGTCGACGAGGCCGACGGGCAGCCGCCGGACCAGGATGCCCGTGTGCTGGGCGGCCCAGCCCGCGGTCGAGCGGCGCACGATGTGCGGGGTGGTGCGCACGGCCAGCCGTACCCGGGAGGCCCCGCCCTCCACCAGGTCGACGGCGATCTCGGCGCCGGTGTTGCCGACCCCGACGACCAGCACGTCGCGGTCCGCGTACGGCCGGGCGTTGCGGTACTCCCCGGCGTGCAGCAGCTCGCCCGTGTAGGCGTCCCGGCCCGGCCACTCGGGCAGGCGGGGGGTGTGGTTGAAGCCGGTCGCGACGACCACCGCGCTGCCCGCCAGCTCACGTCCGCCGGACGCGTGCAGCAGCCAGCCGCCGGCCTCCTCGTCCGCCGCCCGCTCGACGCGGAACACCTCGACGCCGGTGACGATCTCCAGCTCGTGGTGCTCGGCGTACTTCTCCAGGTAGCGCACCACGTCGTCCCGGGACACCCAGCGCCCGAACCTGCGGGGCATCTTCAGACCGGGCAGGGCCGACAGCCGGCGGGTGGTGTGCAGGTGGAGGCGGTCGTAGTGGCGCCGCCAGGACGCGCCGACGCGGTCCGACTTCTCCAGCACCACCGCCCGGACGCCCCGGGCCCGCAGCGCGTACGCGACGGCGAGTCCGCCGGGGCCGGCGCCTATGACGTAGACGGGTCGGTCGGCGGGGCTCGCGGACAGCTGCGCGGCGGGCTTGGAAGAGGGACGGGAGTCGGCCATAGCGCGAGCGTAATCACACACCCCGTTGATGGGTCTCGGTCAAGACCGGAATCGGTTGCGAATCGATCACGGCTGTGGGGGAGTTGAGAGACGCGCGGGTCCTGGGTGTGTGGAGTTCGGCCGCTGGCGGGGGAGTTCGCGCGGGCGACGCGGCGCCAGGTCCATCAGGACCCGGGCGCGTGGAGTTCGCCGGGGCCGCGGTTACGCGGGTGCGGTGACCGCCGAGGGTCAGCCGTGCCGCGCGGGCGGCCGGGGCGGAGGTGCTGCTGTTCGCCGACCTGACGGGGGCCGCGGGAGGCCCGTCCTCACGGCCAGAGCAGTCCCCTGCTCCAGCCGGACTCCGAGCGCCGGTACTCCAGCCGTACGTGCCGGCGGTCGGGGTCGCCCTGGAAGAACTCCACCGTGTCCGGGCGGAGCCGGTACAGCGTCCAGGTCGGTGAGGGCTCGTCCGGGTGGTTCCGGGCCCGTTCCCAGGCGGCCTCGGACGCCTGCCGCAGTTCCTCCGGCGAGGTCAGCTCCGCGCTCTGCCGCCCGGTGAGCGCCGCCGCGAGGGCGCCCGTGGAGCGGGCGTGCAGGTCGGCCTGGCTCTCCTGGGCGGGTGCGGAGGTCACCGGGCCGCGCACCCGCACCTGGCGGCCGAGGGCCGGCCAGTAGAAGGCGAGGGCGGCGTACGGGCGGGCGGCGAGGTCGCGGCCCTTGCGGCTCGTCGCGTGGGTGGCGAAGGACCAGCCGTCCGCGTCGGCGCCGTGCAGCATCACGATGCGTACGTCCGGGAGCCCCTCCGCGTCCGCCGTCGCCAGCGACATCGTGTGCGGCTCGGGCTGGCCCGCCGCGACGGCCTCCGCGAACCAGCTCGTGAACAGCGGCAGCGGGGCCGGGGGCGCCTGGTCCGGGTCGAAGGGCCGCAGCTCGGTCGCCCCGGGTGCCCACACCCGCAGCGAGCGCAGCATGTCGTTCAGGTCCTGTTGTGCCATGGGCCGAGTATTCCCCTGCGTCGGGGGCGGAGGGTCGGGCGGCCCGGGAGGCCGAGGCGTCCGGCGGGGCACGCACCCCGGCGGGCCGCGCCCCCCCCCGGAGGCCGCACGCACCCCGGCGGGCCGCGCCCCTCGGAGGCCGCGCGTACCCCGGAGACGGGAACAGGCGGTGGTCCACCCGGGTGGACCACCGCCTGCCAGACAGGACTTGGAAGCGGGAGGGAGGCCGGCGCGGGGCGCGCGGCGCCGCGTGCTACTTGGCCGGCTTCTTGCCCGTCACACCCAGATACATCAACAGCGCCAGGTTGGGCCTCAGTTCGGCCTGCTTGACGCCCCAGGAGGAGAAGCCCTTCTGGTGCGCGGCCACCGCGGCGAGCATGGCGACCAGCGAACCGGCGATGGCCGCCGGGTTCACGTCCTTGTCGATCCGCCCCTTGGACTGGAGTTCCTTGATGGACTCGGTGAGCGAGGTGTTCACCGAGTTCAGGATCTTCATACGGATCTTGTAGAACCGTTTATCCCCTTCGGCGGCACCGAGATCGACCACCCGCAGAAGGGCGTCGTTCTTCCGCCAGAACTCCAGGAACCCGTCGACGAGTTCCTGGGCGGTCTGCCAGCCGGCCTTGCCCGCCCAACTGCGCCCGGCGACCAGTTCGGTCAATCCGGCGCCCTCGGCGGCCATTTCCTCGGCGATCTCCAGGACGGCGCCTTCGACGTCCGGGAAGTACTGGTAGAAGGTCGCGGGCGAAGTGCCCGCCTTCCGGGCGACATCGATGACCTTGACGTCCCGGTAAGGGGAGGAGCTGAGCATCTCGCTGAGGCAGTCGAGCAGCTTCTGCCGGGTCGCCTGCCCACGTCGACCGGCCACGCGGCCGTCGACGGTACGCACTTGTCCTGTCATGCCGTCAGCTTACCGACGGGTGATCTGAGCGCGATTCGGCCGACTGCAAATGGGGTGCGAGCGTGTACTGAGGGTGATGTGACCCGGTCCGCGGGGGTGGAACGGCCCGCTCTGCGGGCCGCGCGAGAGCCGGTTACTTTGACGACATGGCCGAAAACAGGGCATCGGAGCCGGTGGGGACGCCGTCCTCGCCGGGGTCACCCGAGTACGGCGAGGGCGTCCCCTGCTGGGTGGACGCGCAGCTCTCCGACGTGGAGGCGGGCAGGCGTTTCTACGGTGAGCTTTTCGGGTGGACCTTCGAGGAGGCGGCCGGCGGATCCGTGTGGGCCCTGCTGGACGGCGCCCCCGTCGCCGCCCTCGCGCCCAAGTCCGACGGGCGGATGCCCACCGTGTGGACGGTGTACTTCGCCACCCCCGACGCCCACGCCCTGGGGCGGCGCATCACGGCGTCCGGCGGACAGCTCGTCACGGCCCCGTTCCCGGTGGACGGCCTCGGCACGACCGCGCTCGCGGCCGACCCCGAGGGGGCGGTGTTCGGGCTGTGGCAGCCGGGCAGCCACCCGGGTTTCGGGCTGCGGCACGCGGCGGACACGTTCGTGTGGGCCGAGCTGTACACCCGCGACACCGCCGCCGCGAACCGCTTCTACGGCGCGCTCTTCCACGACGCCCTGTTCGGTGCGGGCGCCGAGCCCGACTTCGGCCGTGCCGAGGTCACCGACGTCTTCCCGGCCGAGATGCCCCCGCACTTCCTCGCGCATTTCCGGGTCGCGGACCTCGCCGAGGCGCTGGCGACCGTCCGGCGGCTCGGCGGCCGGGTGCAGGCGCCGCCCTTCGAGGCGTCGTACGGACGGGTGGCCGTCGTCACGGACAATCAGGGGGCGTCGTTCGCGCTGCTGCAACGGTGACGCGCGCCACCACGACGGCGGTGGGCGCGGATCGGGGCGGCGAAATGGCCGTATGAGGCATGAGACACCCCGATTCGTCGCCGGGTTCGCAACCGGCCGCCCGGCCAGGAAGAATCGGGGTGCGTGCCGCCATGGCGGTGCGGTGGTGAGACGCTGCACTTCGGTCGCGTACATATGTGGGTGGCGCGGCTCGTACGGGGAGGTGGCAGGCAAGTGGTGGATCAGCTGACGCAGCACGATCCGCGGCGGATCGGGCCGTTCGAGGTGCTGGGCCGGCTGGGGGCCGGCGGCATGGGGCTGGTCTATCTGGCGCGTTCCGCGTCGGGTCGGCGCGTGGCGATCAAGACGGTCCGCACGGAGCTGGCCGAGGACCAGCTCTTCCGGGTCCGCTTCACCCGTGAGGTGGAGGCGGCCCGTGCGGTGTCCGGCTTCTACACGGCGGCCGTGGTCGATGCCGACCCGCGCGCCGCGGTGCCGTGGCTGGCCACGGCCTATGTGCCGGCGCCCTCGCTCGAGGAGATAGTGAACGAGTGCGGGCCGCTCCCGGCCCAGGCGGTGCGCTGGCTCGCGGCGGGCGTGGCCGAGGCGCTCCAGTCCATCCACGGCGCCGGCCTGGTCCACCGCGACCTGAAGCCGTCCAACGTGCTGGTGGTCGAGGACGGGCCGCGGGTGATCGACTTCGGCATCGCGTCCGGCGTTTCGAACACCCGTCTGACGATGACGAACGTCGCCGTCGGCACCCCGGCCTACATGTCACCCGAACAGGCCAAGGACTCCCGCAGCGTCACCGGCGCCAGCGACGTCTTCTCGCTCGGCTCCACCCTGGTCTTCGCCGCCACCGGACACCCGCCGTTCCACGGCGCCAACCCGGTCGAGACGGTGTTCATGCTGCTGCGCGAGGGCCCGGACGTCACCGGACTGCCCGACGAGCTGCGCCCGCTGATCGAGGCGTGCATGCAGATGGAGGCCCCCGGGCGTCCGTCGCCCGCCGACCTCCAGGCCCAGCTCGCCCCGCATCTGTTCGGCTCCGGCTCGGACGACAGCGGCACGGCCTCCGCGTGGCTGCCCGAGAAGGCCGTCGCGCTCATCGAGGCCCGCCGCGGCGGCCGTCCGCCCGCCAAGCCCGCCCCCACCGCCCCGGGTCCGCGCAGCGGCGGCCGGCCCGTCGTGCCCCCGCCGCCGTCGTACGACCCCGCCGTCCCGGCTCCCGCGCCCGTCGGCGCGCCGAGCGCGGTGGGCGGTCCCGACACCGGTCCGGTCCGCCTGGCCGGCGCCCAGGTGCCCATCGGCCCCGGGCCGCGCGTCGCCGACGCCCGTGCCGCCGCCGTCAAGGCGCCCCCGCCGGAGGCCGGTCTGGTCGCCGGCTGGTCGCGCCCGCGCCCCGGCGTCAACGGCGCGGACCCCGCCGTACCCCCCGTCCCCGCGCTGCCCCCGGAGTCCGCGGGCTGGCGCCCGTGGCGCTTCCGCATGTCCAACGACGTCTGGGGCACCCCGTCCGTCGCCGGCGACCTCGTCTACGTCACCTCCTTCGAGGTGCACGCGCTGGACGTGGCCACCGGCCGGCGCCGCTTCAAGACGCGTGACGTGGCCTGGTCCATGGCGGTCGCGGACGGCCGTATCCACGCCTCCGACGGCCCCACCCTGTTCGCCCTGGACGCCCGCGAGGGCGGCGATCTGTGGCGGCTGTCCACCGATGCCTGGGTGTACTCCCTGAAGGCCGACCACGGCACCGTCGTCACCGGCACCCGCGGGGGCGGCGTGCAGGCGTGGGAGGCGTCGAGCGGCCGGAAGCTGTGGGAGATCTCCGGCTGCCAGACGGACTTCGAGTCCCCCGAGGCCGGCCCCGCCGTCCACGACGGCACCGTCTACGTCTGGCAGGACGCCCGGCTGCGCGCCCTGGAGGCCCGCACCGGCGACGAGCGCTGGTCGTACCCCATCGGCGACGCGGCCTCCTGCGGCGGCGTGCCCGTCCGCATCACCCCCGCGCCCGACGGGCACGTCTACGTCTGCGCGGGCTCGCGGGTCCTCGCCGTCGACGTGGCGACCGGCAGGGTCCGCTGGCACTTCGAGGCGCCCGCGGTCTTCCTGTGCCCGCCCACCTTCGCGCCCGGCCCGGCCGTCACCGGCGGCGGTGTCTACCTGGCCGACTACCTCGGCACGGTCTACGCCCTCGACGCCGCCGACGGCCGCGACCGCTGGCGCATCGCCACCGAGTCCCGCGCCTCCGTCGAACCGGTGCTGGTCGCGGCCGGGCACGTCCACGTCGGCAGCGGCAAGGGCCTGTACACCCTCGACGCGGTCACCGGAACGCCCAAGTGGCGTTTCCAGGCGGGCGGCGATGTGGTGGGCGCCCCCTCGGTGGCCGAGGGCCGCATCCACTTCGGCTCCACCGACCACCTGCTGTACACCCTGAAGGCCGACGACGGCCGGCTGCGCTGGAAGCTCGCCACGGGCGGCGAGATCACCGGCTCCCCGGTCGTCAAGGACGGTGTGGTGTACGCGTGCAGCAAGGACCGGTGCGTGTACGCGCTGGACGCGGAGAAGGGAACGGGTACGGCCCGTACGACCTGACCCCCGCGGAGCCCTGCCTCGCTAGGCTGAACGTATGAATCTCCGGGGGCGCAGACTCAGGTTCACCGCGGTACTGGCAGTGGTCGTGCTCGCACTGACCGGCTTCTCCCGCCACGGCCACAGCCGGCACGGCGGGGGGAGCGGGGGCGGGTGCAGCAGTTCGCACCAGGACCACGACGGTTCGTCCTCGTCCGGCTCGACGTCGGGCGGCGGGTACAGCGGCGGTTCGTCGTCCGGCGGCTCGTCCTACGGAACTTCCTCGGACGGGGGCTCCTCGTACGGCGGTTCCTCGTACGGAGCACCGTCGTACGGCGACACGGACGGCGGCCAGGACAGCGGCGGGACCCCCTACCGCACCCGGCGGCCCACGCACCGGGCGACGTCCACGCCCACGGGCACCTCGTCCGGCACGGCGTTCCAGGACGGGACCGTGAGACTGATCAGCTGCGCCACCGCGAGCCGGCCGTACGCGACGGTCGAGATCACCAACCCGAACGGCGGCAAGGCCGGCTTCCGGGCCTCGGTCACCTTCTACGACGTCCACGGCAACGAGGTCCTGTCCGCCTCCTCACCGGTCGTCACGGTCGCGGCCAGGGGCAGCGAGAGGACGCGGGTGCCCGTCGCCGAACGGTTCCGGGACGCCGTCGACCGCTGCGCGGCGGAACCGGAGGCCGAGGCCAGGCGCTGAGAGGCCGGACGGCACGGCGAAGGGGCCCGACGGCACGGCGAAGGGGCCCGACGACATGGCGAAGGGGGCCGGGCATCATGCCCGGCCCCCTTCGGCCTTCGGAGAGCGTCCGGTCCCCCCGCGCGGCGGTTCCCCTCCCGCCGCCGCGGCCGGTGCTCCCCGGCCGGGGCCTACTTGTTGCCCAGGTCCAGCGCCGGCGGGACCGGCGAGTGGTTCTCGAGGGTGATGATCTCGGCGTCGGCGGACGGGGCGGCCGTCACGTCCTTCTGCTCCGGCGTCCCCACGCCGGCCGGCGGCACGGGCGAATGGTTCTCCATCGTCACGATCTCCGTCGGCTTCTTCTCGGCGTTGGTCATGATCTCGCTCCCCTGAGAAAGATGTACGGGCTGTATCGGCGCCTCTGTCCGGCGACTCCCCCGAGTATCGCCGGACAGAGGGCCACGTCCGGAGCCCGTGCCGGGCCCCATGCCCCGATCCGCCTGTCCCCCGTTCCGGCGGCTCGGTGGGACAACCATGGCGGTCCGTCATAAACGTTCGATGAACGGGTCCGAGGCGCCTGTCACGCCGCATCGAGCGGGGCCAGGAGCCCGCGCACCTCGGACGCCTCGGGCACCTCGGACTGTTCGAGCAGCAGCAGGGCCTCGGTCCAGCAGGCCCGCGCGCGGTCCGTCTGGCCGAGGGCGTGCAGGCTCTTGCCCAGGGTGTTCAGCACGCTGCCGCGGATGAGGTCGCCGCCGATGAACCCGATGGCCAGGGACTGTTCGGCGTGCTGGGCCGCCTGCGCGGGCCGGTCCGCCGCCAAGTGCAGCTGGGCGATGCGGAAATGGGTGGTGCCCTCCCACAGACGCTGGCGGTTGGCGGCGAACATCAGCAGCGCCTCCGAGAGCTCCGCGAGTCCCTCGCGCAGCAGGCCGCCCCGGGTCAGCGCCACCCCGAGCGAATAACGCGCGTTGGACAGCCGAAGGTTGGTCTCCAGGCGCTGGTAGATCTCGACGCCCTGACGTGCGAGGGCGATCGCGCTGTGGGCGCGGTTCATCCGCTGGTGCAGCTGGGCCAGGTTGCACAGGGCACCGGCCTCGCCCGAGAGGTTCCCGTCGGCGCGGTAGCCGTCCCTGGCCGTGGTCAGCAGCCGTTCCGCCTCCTCGTAGCGGCCCCGGTTGAGGGCGATGATCCCCCGGTCGGTGGAGGCCCAGCTGAGGGGAGTGGTGTCGGCGACGGTGTGGGCGAGCTCGATCGCCCGCCGGGCCTCCTCGTCCGCCTCCGAGTAACGCCCGGCCGCGAGATGGACGTTGGACAGCGCCGTGCGCGCCCGGCCCTCCGCGCGGACGTCCCCGATCGCCCGTGCCGCGTCCCGCAGGGCCAGCGCGGCCGATTCGTACTGCTTGCCGTTGGCTCCCGACTCCGCGAGGTCCTTGGCGGCCCAGAGCAGGTCGACCGCCCGGCGCAGACGGCCGTCCCGCTGCTGCTGCTGGGCGCACGCCAGCAGGGGCTGCGCCTCGGCGAAGAGCCAGTCGAGGGCCTCGGCCCGGCTGCGGAAGCGGAGCCCCCGGTACGAGGTGGGGGCCAGGTGGTCCACCAGCCGGTCGCCGGGCCGCTCGATCCCGTAGACGTGTGCCGCCGTCGCCAGATAGAAGTCCAGCAGCCGCGACAGGGCCGCCTCCCGCTCGCCCGGCGGCTGCTCGTCCCGCTCCGCGCAGGCACGGGCGTAGAGCCGTACGAGGTCGTGGAAGCGGTAGCGGCCGGGCGCCGCGGACTCCAGCAGGGACGTGTCGACGAGGGACTCCAGCAGGTCCTCCGCCTCCTCCGCCGGGAGGTCCAGGACCGCCGCTGCCGCCGCCAGCGACAGGTCCGGCCCGTCGGCCAGGCCCAGCAGGCGGAACGCGCGGGCCTGGGCGGGTTCCAGCTGACCGTAGCCGAGCTCGAAGGTGGCCTCCACGGCGAGGTCGCCGGCCTGCAGCTCGTCCAGCCGGCGGCGCTCGTCCGCGAGCTTCGCGGCGAGCACCGCGACCGTCCAGGTGCGGCGGGCCGCCAGCCGGGAGGCCGCGATACGGATCGCCAGGGGCAGGAAGCCGCAGGCGGCGACCACGTCGAGCGAGGCCTCGCGCTCCGCCGCCATCCGTTCCCCGCCGACGATCCGCGTGAACAGGGCGAGGGCCTCCTCCGGGGACATCACGTCCAGGTCCACGAGGTGGGCGCCGGCCAGGCCGGTCATGCGGACGCGGGAGGTGACCAGTGCGGCGCAGCCCTCCGCCCCCGGCAGCAGCGGCCGTACCTGTGCCGCGTCCCTGGCGTTGTCCAGCAGGACCAGCACGCGGCGGCCGTCGAGGACCGAGCGGTAGAGCGCGGCGCGCTCCTCCAGGGAGTCCGGGACGGCCGAGTCGGGGGTGCCGAGCGCGCGCAGGAAGGAACCGAGGACCGTCTCGGGCTCGGCGGGGCTCGGTCCGGCGCCCTGGAGGTCGACGTAGAGCTGGCCGTCGGGGAAGGCGGGGCGGGCCCGGTGGGCGACGTGCACCGCGAGGGTCGTCTTGCCGACGCCGCCGATCCCGGCGAGCGCCGACACGGCCATCACCCGGCCTCCCTCCGCCTCCGCCTCCGCCGAGAGGACCCCGCTCAGCTCCGACACGAAGGAGGACCGCCCGGTGAAGTCCGGTACGGACGCGGGGAGCTGGGCCGGTCGCACCTGCACCACGGACGGCCGCGTGGCCGGCGCCGACGGCTCCGCGAGGCCCGCGTCGGCCCGCAGGATGCCCTCCTGGAGCTCCCTGAGCCCCGGGCGCGGGTCCACGCCGAGTTCCTCCGCCAGCAGCCGCCGGGTGTCCGCGTAGACCGCCAGCGCCTCCGCCTGCCGGCCGCTGCGGTACAGCGCCAGCATCAGCAGTTCGCGCAGCCGCTCCCGCAGGGGGTGGGCCGCGGTCAGCGCGGTCAGCTCCGAGACGGACTCCGCGTGGCAGCCCTGCTCCAGGTCCATGTCGAGCCTGGACTCCAGGAGTTGCAGCCGCCACTCCTCCAGGCGCACGCGCTGGGTGTCGGCGTACGGCCCCGGGATCCCGGCCAGCGTCTCGCCGTCCCACAGGGCCAGCGCCCCGTTCAGGTGCTCGCGTGCCCGGCCGAGGTCGCCGCCGCCCCGCGCCTTCTCCGCGCGCGCCGTCAGCTCCTGGGCCGACGTGAGGTCCAGCGCCCCGTCGCCCAGCCCGCGCACCGCGTATCCGCCGGACTCGCTGACCAGGACCCCGGGGCCCAGCACCTTGCGCAGCCGGGAGGCGTACGTCCGCAGCGCCGCCAGCGCCTGCGAGGGCGGTTCGCCGCCCCAGAGCGCGTCGATCAGCTCCGCCGCGGTCGCCGTACGCCCCTCGCGCAGCAACAGGGCCGCCAGCAGCGCGCGTTGCTGCGGGGAGCCGGTCCGCAGGGGCTCCCCGCCCTGCCAGGCCCGCACCGGACCGAGCACGCCGAAGCGCACCGCGGCCGGTTCCGCGCCGGCAGCGGGGCCGGAGCGCCGCTGCTCAGGTACTCGCGGCCCACCGTCCATGCGTACGTCCCCCCAGGCATCCGAACAACGGTGCCAGTTTGCCTTGTTCACGCCTGTTGCGTCAGCCGTGGGAGACACCGATCACAGCACCGCGCCCCCGGTTCCACCACATCCCCACACACCCGCCGCCCCAGCCGCCCCGCCCACCGCGCGTGTTAGCCACCGGCACCCCGCCGGACCGGACCTCCGCGCCGGCCAGGACCGAAGGACAGAGCGTGCGCATCCCCCCGCCGGCCCTCCGCCCGACGGCCGCCGTCCTGCTCGCCGCCGCGCTGAGCGGATGCGGTGGTGGCGGGACCGCCGAGTACGGCACCGCGGACCGCTCGGTCACCGTGGACGCCGGTGACGCGTTCACCCTGAAGGTGCCGGTCGCCTCCTACATGGGCGACAACTGGTACCTGGCCGGACCGCGCCCCGGCACACGGTGCTGCGGTACGGCGGCAAGCGCCGGGAGATCCCCGGCGACGGCAAGGGCGACGAGTACTTCGACTTCACCGCGGTGAAGCGGGGCAGTGCCACCGTGCGGCTGCTGTTCTGCCCGCGCGGGCTGTGCCACAGCGTGCGGGAGGCCGAGTCCGAGGCGGCGTCCGGTCCGAGCCCTGCGCCGATCCCGACGGCCCGCTCCACGCCCGGCCCGGACCCCGCGTACTTCACGTACACGATCACCGTCCGCTGACCCGACCCGAGCGGAGAGCCTCATGCCCGCCACCCCCGAGACCCGCACGGACGACGACGTCCTCGCCACCACAGACATCGCCCTCCTTCTGCGCCACGGACTCGTCCGGCAACCTCTGCGCACCGCCCTGTTCGGCGACGGGGTCATCGCAGCCGCCGTCACCCTCGACCGGCTCGCGACCGTGCCGCGCTCGGTGGCCTACGTCGCCCGGATCGTCCGCTCAGGCGGCCTGCGGTACACCGCCGCCCTGCGTGAGCCGCTGCCGTCCCCCGAGGCGTCCGCGCGGCTGCGTGAGTGGCTGGAGGCCGCCGCGGACGCCGCCGGTGACGACGCGGAGGCCGAGACGCGTGCGGCCCGCTGGCTGGAAGCCGTCGCAGAGGTGCTCGGCCTGCGCCACGACGCTCGCCGCCGCCACGGGCGTTCAGGGCGTTCCGGGTGATTCTTCCCCCGCGGGTGCGCTCCGGCCGACTGTCAGGGACCAGCGCACAGTCGTAGGTGCCTCGACGGAGACGGTGCCGTCGTGGTCCGCTCCCGAAACGGCCACTTGGTTGTAGGTGGTGCTGACCTTGCCGGCGAGGCACTTGAGGGGGAAGGCGACGTGTACGGGCCGCACGGCGACTTCGACGGTTCCCTTGCCCTGGCACCGCACGGCGACGATGAGCGCGTCGCCCTTCCTCCCCTTCGCGAACCCGACCTCGGCGTTCCCCGTGGTCGCCGTCCGGCGGCCGGCCAGTGTCTCGTCCGCGTCCAGTTCCGGCGGCTTCTGCACGGCAGGTTCCGTGCCGCTGGGAGCGGTGGGCGCCGCTGCGTGCGATGAGGTCGCGTGCCCGGACCGAGCGGGTTGCCCGGTGCCGGAGCGGTCCGCGGAGCAGGCGGCCACCGGGAAGAGCATGGCGACACCCAGCATGCTGAGCGCGATGGGTGTCCTGCGAGGCATGGGCATGTCGGCGAGCAGGGCTCGGCTGCGCACGCGCATGACTTTCTCCTTCGGCAAGGGAGGCAATTCATTGCGAGCAGGTGCTCATCCGCTTTCCGGCGCGATCATGGCAGCCGGCCCGGGCGGACTGTCGGCTTCCGCGGATGTTCTGAGCAAGACATGAGCTTGATGTACGGGGCTGCGGTCCGAGGCCTCCCGGCCCGGCCGCTGCCGGAGTCTCAAGCGCCGCCCAGGAACACCGGGTTGGTGAAGGCGGCCATCACGCCCGGGACCGGGCCCAGGGCCGTTTCGTGGCGGAGTTCGGCGCGGACGTAGGCCGTGCGGGCCGGGGTGGTGTGCCATTCCAGCGTGCCTCTGCCCGACACCGGCAGGGGGCCGGCCGTGGCCACGACGCCCTGGTCGGTGACGAGCCGTACCGAGCAGCGCGGGACGCCGGAGGCCTCCAGGTTTACCGTCACGCCGGAGTCGTCCGCCGCGGTCAGCCGTTCGCCGATGCCGGCCCGCCGGCCGTCCGCCGCGGTCGCGGTGAGGGCGAGCCGGACGTGCCGGGACTCGGCGACGTAGGAGCGGCCCGCGCGCAGTCCCTCCAGGACCGCCGCACGGGTGAGGTCCTCGGCGAGGACGACCGTCTGGGGCAGTCCGACCGTGTCAGGGGCGCGGTGGGCGTCGCTGCTGCCCATCGCGGGCAGCCAGGACGTCCGGCCGCCGTCGGAGAGCAGGGCGTCCCACGCGGCCAGCGCCACCTCGTCGTCGGGCGTCCAGGGCCCGTTCCACACCTCGACTGCGTCCGCCTCCGCGAGGCCGTGTCGCCAGCCGCACCCGATGCCGTCGGCGTACGGGTGCGCGGGTACGGCCAGGCCGCCCGCCCGCCGGATCTCCCGCGCGAACCGCCCCCAGTGGCCGTCCCGGGCCCGGTACCGCCAGTCGATGAAGGTGCCCGGGTCCGTGCCGACGGCCAGGACGTGACCGTTCCGCGTGGTGACCTCCTCGCCCAGCAGGACCAGCAGGTCGTCGCCCGCCGCGTCGGCCCAGTGGGCGTGCGAGGCCGTGGTGTTGTGGTCGGAGCTGTTGACGAAGTCCAGCCCGGCCCGGCGGGCCAGCTCCGCGATCCGGGCCGGGGTGCGGCGGCCGTCGGAGTGCCAGGAGTGCAGGTGGCAGTCCCCGCGGTACCAGTCCCGCCCCCTGCCCGCGGCGCGCGCCGGCGGATGGACGGGCCGGGGGGTCTCACCGGGCGCCCCGGGCGTGAGCGTCACCGTCAGCTCGTACGACAGCCCCTGCGGCGCCACCGTGTACGGGCCGAGCACGATGTGCCAGGTGCCGGGGCGGAGCGGGCCGGGGAGGTAGCCGGGGGTCGCCTCGTCGGCGCGGACGAAGAACTCGGTACGGGCGCCGCCGGACCAGCCGCGGAAACCCGGGCCGCCCGGCTCCGTGCCCCGTTCGTCGAAGAGGCCGATGTCGAGCGCGTTGCCCGGGGTGCCGGCGGGCACCGGGGGCCGGTCGTAGGTGTAGGAGACGTGCAGCCCGGCGGTGCCCGGGGGGACGTGGACGGGCACGTACACGTAGTCCGGGGAGCCCGGGGGCAGGGTGCCGCGCAGCGTGGTCACCCCTCCAACGTAGGCCGGTCCCCGGCACCCGGGGCCGTTTCCGGCCCGCCGCGCGGACGCCCTTCCCGTTCGCGCGACACAACCCCCTTTTCCGCCCCCACACCCCCCCCCGCGTGCCCGCACCCACCCGAGCTCCCGGCACCCCCCGCGTGCCCGCCCCCCGCGTGCCCGCCTCACCCCACCCCCCGGCCCCCGCCGAGCTGCGCCCCCGCCCCACCGCCCCGGACCGTCGCCCGGTCGGTAGGGACGGGCGGGCGTTCGCCGGGTACAGATGCCCCATGCGTATCGCAGTCACCGTCTTCCTGACCGACGAGACCATCGCCCCCGTGCCGCTCGCCCGCGAGCTGGAGCAGCGCGGCTTCGCCGGGCTGTACCTGCCCGAGCACACCCACATCCCCGTCGAGCGGACCACCCCCTACCCGGCCGGCGGCGACCTGCCGCGCGAGTACGGCCGCACCCTCGACCCCTTCGTCGCCCTCGCCCAGGCCGCCGCCGTCACCGAACGGCTCGGCGTCGGCACCGGCATCACGCTGGTCGCCCAGCACGACCCGATCGACCTCGCCAAGCAGGCCGCCACCCTCGACTTCCTCTCCGGCGGCCGTCTCACCCTCGGCGTCGGCTACGGCTGGAACGTGGAGGAGGCCGCCGACCACGGCGTCGAGTGGCGCACCCGCCGGGACCTGGTCCGCGACCGGATGGCCCTGATGCGGGCGCTGTGGTCCGAGGAGCCCACCGCGCACGAGGGCCCGTACGGCGGTGTGCGGGCGAGCCACGCCCACCCCAAGCCCGTGCAGCGGCCGCGGGGTCCGGTCACCGGCCCGCGCACCCTGCTCGGCGGCGCCGCGGGCCCGGGACTGTTCCAGCACATCGCGGAGTACGCCGACGGCTGGCTGCCGATCGGCGGCCGCGGCCTGTCGGAGTCGCTGCCCGTCCTGCGGGCCGTGTGGGCCGACGCCGGCCGGGACCCGGCCGCCCTCCAGGTCGTCCCGTACGCGGTCCGCCCCACCCCGGACAAGCTGGAACACCTGGCCGCCCTGGGCATCGAGGAGGTCGTCGTCCAACTGCCCCCGGCGGGCGAGCCGGAGGTGCTGCGCGCGCTCGACGCGTACGGCCCGCTCGTCGGGTAGCGCGCCGTCAGGCGGCCGGCGGGGGCCGCGGCACCCCCGCCGCCGCTGATCAACGCGCCCGTATCCTCGAAGGATGACGACTTCCGCGACCTCCGGAACCGGCCCCACCGAGAACTCCATGCGTCGCGCCCTCAAACGTGCCCGGGACGGTGTCGCGCTCGACGCCGCCGAGGCGGCGGTGCTGCTCCAGGCCCGCGGCGAGGCCCTCACCGACCTGGCCGCCTCCGCCGCCCGGGTGCGCGACGCGGGCCTCGCGCAGGCGGGCAGGCCGGGCGTCATCACCTACTCGAAGAGCGTCTTCATCCCCCTCACCCGGCTGTGCCGGGACAAGTGCCACTACTGCACCTTCGTCACCGTCCCCGGAAAGCTCCGCCGCGCCGGCCACGGGATGTTCATGTCCCCGGACGAGGTGCTGGACATCGCCCGCAAGGGCGCCGCCCTCGGCTGCAAGGAAGCCCTCATCACCCTCGGCGACAAGCCCGAGGACCGCTGGCCCGAGGCCCGCGAGTGGCTGGACGCCCACGGCTACGACGACACCATCGCCTACGTCCGCGCCGTCTCCATCCGCATCCTGGAGGAGACGGGCCTGCTGCCCCACCTCAACCCCGGCGTCATGAGCTGGACCGACTTCCAGCGGCTGAAGCCCGTCGCGCCCTCCATGGGCATGATGCTGGAGACGACCGCGACCCGGCTGTGGTCCGAGCCCGGCGGCCCGCACCACGGCTCACCGGACAAGGAACCCGCCGTACGGCTGCGGGTGCTGGAGGACGCCGGCCGCTCCTCCGTCCCCTTCACCTCCGGTCTGCTGATCGGCATCGGGGAGACGTACGAGGAGCGCGCGGAGTCCCTGTTCGCGCTCCGCAAGGTCGCCCGCGCCTACCACGGCGTCCAGGAACTGATCATCCAGAACTTCCGCGCCAAGCCGGACACGGCGATGCGCGGCATGCCGGACGCCGAACTCGACGAACTGGTCGCCGCCGTCGCCGTCGCCCGGCACATCATGGGCCCGAGCGCCTGCCTCCAGGCCCCGCCCAACCTCGTCGAGGGCGAGTACGAGCGGCTCATCGGCGCCGGCATCGACGACTGGGGCGGGGTCTCCCCGCTCACCATCGACCACGTCAACCCCGAACGCCCCTGGCCGCAGATCGAGGAACTCACCGCCCGGTCCGCGGCGGCCGGCTTCGAACTGCGCGAACGCCTCTGCGTCTACCCGGAGTTCGTCCGCCGCGGCGAACCCTGGCTGGACCCGCGCCTGCGCCCGCACGTCGCCGCGCTCGCCGACCCGGAGACCGGACTCGCGCGCGCCGGCGCGGTCGTCGAGGGCCGGCCGTGGCAGGAGCCGGAGGAGGTCTTCACCGCGTCCGGACGCACCGACCTGCACGCCTCGATCGACACCGAGGGCCGTACGGGCGACCGGCGCGAGGACTTCGACGAGGTGTACGGCGACTGGGCGGCCCTGCGCGAGGCCGCGGCCCCCGGCATGGTCCCCGAGCGCATCGACACCGACGTGCGCCAGGCGCTGCGCACGGCCGCCGACGACCCGACCCGGCTCACCGACGCCGAGGCGCTCGCCCTGCTGCACGCGGACGGCCCGGCGCTGGACGCGCTGTGCCGGGTGGCCGACGACCTGCGCAGGTCGGTGGTCGGCGACGACGTCACCTACATCGTCACCCGCAACATCAACTTCACCAACGTCTGCTACACCGGCTGCCGCTTCTGCGCGTTCGCCCAGCGCCGCACCGACGCCGACGCCTACACCCTCTCCCTGACCCAGGTCGCCGACCGCGCCCAGCAGGCGTGGGACGTGGGCGCGGTGGAGGTGTGCATGCAGGGCGGCATCCACCCCGACCTGCCCGGCACGGCGTACTTCGACATCGCGCGGGCGGTGAAGGAGCGCGTGCCCGGGATGCACGTGCACGCCTTCTCCCCGATGGAGGTCGTCAACGGTGCGACCCGCACCGGCCTGTCGATCCGCGAGTGGCTGACGGCCGCCAAGGAGGCGGGTCTCGACTCCGTGCCCGGCACGGCCGCCGAGATCCTCGACGACGAGGTCCGCTGGGTGCTGACCAAGGGCAAGCTGCCCACGGCCACCTGGACCGAGGTCATCACCACCGCCCACGAGCTGGGCATCCGGTCGTCGTCCACGATGATGTACGGCCATGTCGACCAGCCCCGCCACTGGCTCGGCCACCTGCGCACCCTGGCCGGCATCCAGCAGCGCACCGGCGGCTTCACCGAGTTCGTGACGCTGCCCTTCATCCACACCAACGCCCCCGTCTACCTCGCCGGCATCGCCCGCCCCGGCCCGACCATGCGGGACAACCGGGCGGTCACGGCGATGGCCCGCCTCCTGCTGCACCCGCACATCCCCAACATCCAGACCAGCTGGGTGAAGCTCGGCACGGAGGGCGCGGCGGAGATGCTCCGCTCCGGCGCGAACGACCTCGGCGGCACCCTCATGGAGGAGACGATCTCCCGGATGGCGGGTTCGTCGTACGGCTCCTACAAGTCGGTCCGGGACCTGGAGGCGGTGGCCGAGGCGGCCGGACGGCCCGCGAAACCCCGCACCACGCTCTACGGCGACGTGCCCGAGGAACGCCGCCGGGCGGCCGCCGCCTCCGACGGGCACCTTCCCGACCTGCTCCCTGTCCTGGAGTGAGCGCGGACTGAGTACGATGATCCGACCCCGACCTCAGACGGGGGACTCATAGCGGAGGAGATGCGTACCCGTGGCTGCCCGACTGCCCTCGTGGGCCTGGGTCTCCGGCCTGACGGTGGGGGCCACCGCCGCCGTCATCGCCCTCGCGATACAGGCGAATCACGGTTCGCATCCCACGGCCGCGGTGGTCGAGCCGCGGCCGTCGGCGTCGGCGTCGGCCGGCACCGCGCCGCGCCCCCATGCGTCGGCCGACCCGAAGCCGCCGTCCGAGCCGGTGCTGCCGGAGCAGTCCGGCACCGGGCGCCGGATCGTGTACTCGCTCGGTGAGAAGCGGGTCTGGCTGGTCGACGCGACCGGCGCGGCCACCCGCACCTTCACCGTCTGGCCGGGTACGACGGGCCCGCAGCCCGGCCGGTACTCCATCACCCTGCGCAAGCCGGCCGGCACCGGCTCGGACGGCGTCGGGATCGAGCACATCATGTACTTCACGCTGACGAAGACCGGCGTGAACGTCGGCTTCTCCAACGCCATCGACGGCTCCTCGCCGCCGCCCGCGAACGGCATGGAGACCGCCGGCATCCGCCTCCACAAGGAGGACGGTGCCGCGCTGTGGGCCTTCGGCGCCCCCGCCACCCCGGTGGCGGTCGTCCAGTAGCCGTCAGACGGCGTCCGGTTGCCGGTCACCACCCGGCAACTGGTTGACGATCAGAGCGAGTCCGGCGAGCACGATCACCCGGGTCGCCGCGTCCAGCCCGTTCCAGGTCTTGGACTGCCACATCGCGAACCACTCCCCGCCGATCGCCACGAACCCGGCGCCGAACAGCAGCAGGATCATCAGCAGACCGTAGGTGGAGACGCGCCGGGCCCGCTCGTGCCGGCGCAGCGCCCACAGCGCGGTTCCCCAGATCAGGACGACGGCCGCCAGCGACTCCCACACGATGATCGCGTCGTAGGCGGCGTCCTGGAGCCCGGTGCCGGTGACGGCCCGGCCCATCAGCGCGTCGTCCTTGAACGTCGTGTCCATCGCCAGCACATGCCGGACGAACTGCTGGTTGGTCCCGTAGTCGGTGATGTTCCCGAGTGCGACCAGGGCGATGTAGAGGGCGAGGATGCCCGTGAGCACCCCGGCGGCCAGGGACGGGCCGGTGGCGCGGCGGGTGGTCCCGGCGGGGCTGCTGATGTCGGTGGGGGTGGTGGTCATGGCTGAATTCTCCTTGGCGAAGCCCGAGTTCGTGCGTGGGCATTGCGCCAGAATGAGAAGGCGGACCTCCGGGGGAAGGGCGTACGAATGGCACGGACGCACCCGTCGATGCAGGAGCTGATCGGGCGGCGCAGAAGGGCGGGATTCGTCGGGCGCGGCGGCGAACGCGCCGCGTTCCGGGAGAACCTGGACCTCGCGCCGGAGGACGAGCGCCACCGCTTCCGGTTCCACGTGCACGGCAACGCGGGTGTCGGAAAGACGTTCCTGCTCAGGGAGTGGGAGCAGATCGCGCGCGAACGCGGCGCGCTGACGGCCTATGTCGACGAGGGCGCGGACAGCGTGCCGGAGGCGATGGCCGCGATCAGCCGTGAACGCGCCAGGCAGGGAGGGGAGTTCAAGAGACTCGACCGCGCGCTCGCCTCTTACCGTGAGCGGCGGCACGAGGCCGAGGCCGTGGCCGCCGCACTGGACTCCGTGGCGGACGGTCCGTCGCCTGCGACCGCCACGGCGGTCCGGGCGGGGCTGGCGGGGCTGGGTCTGATCCCCGGCGCCGGCCCGTTCGTGGGCGCGGTCGACCCGGATCTCGTCGGCCGGTACGCGGACCGGCTGCGGCGGGGGCTGAGCGCGCGGTTCGGCAACCAGGACGACGTCCAGCTGGTGCTGTCCCCCGAGCGGGCGCTGACGCCCAGGCTGCTGGACGAACTCGCGGAAGCGGCGGCCGGCGTGCGGTGGATCGTCCTGTTCTTCGACACCTACGAGCGCACCGGGCCGTTCCTCGACGGCTGGCTGCACGACCTGATGACCACCGACCGGTACGGCGCCCTGCCCGCCAACGTGGTCCTGGTCACCGCCGGACAGCACCCTCTCGACAGGACCCGCTGGGGCGGCTTCACGGACTTCACGGCCGAGGTGCCGCTCGGCCCGTTCACGGAGGCGGAGACCCGCGGACTGCTGGCGGCGCGCGGGGTGGTGGACGAGCCGGTCGTCGCGGAGGTCCTGCGGCTCACCGGAGGACTGCCGCTGCTGGTGTCGACGCTGGCCGCGCAGCGCCCCACCGGTCTCGACGACATCGGGGACCCCGGCGCGACGGCGGTCGAACGCTTCCTGAAGTGGGAGCCGGAACCCGCCCGCCGCGCGGTGGCGCTCGCCTGCGCGCTGCCCCGGGGGCTGGACATGGACGTGTTCCGGGCAGCCGTGGACACCACGGACGGCCCGGACGGCGCGGGCGGTCCAGGGAGCCCGGGGAGCCTGGGAAGTCCGGGGAGCGCGGAGGAGACGGAGGCCCTCTTCGCCTGGCTCCGTGGCCTGCCCTTCGTGGACGACCGGGGCGACCGGCTCCGCTACCACGATCTCGTACGGGAGACGATGCTGCGCCTGCAGCGCCGCCGTTCCCCGCAGCGGTGGCGGGAACGCCACGAACGGCTCGCGGCGGTCCACGGCCGCTGGTGCGAGGAGGCCGCCGACGGCATGCGCCCGGAAGCGGCGCGGGAACAGAAGCGGTGGCGCGAACTGCGCCTGGAGCGGGCGTACCACCTCCTGTGCGCCCGGCCGCGCACGGAGCTGCCCGGGGCGCTGAGGGGCGCGGTCGAGGCCTGCCGCTGGGGGCGGGCGGACGGCCGCCGCTGGGCCCGCATGCTGGAGGAGGCGGGCGGCGCGGCGGACGACGAGGAGCTGCGGCGCTGGGGCCAGGGGCTCCGGGACGCGCTCGTGGACGACCGGCAGGGGGTGACCAGGGCCGTGGACCTGCTCCTGTCCCGCCCCGGACTCGACCTGTCAGGACAGGCGCTGGCGTACGGCCTGCGGGGAAGGGAACTGCTGAAGGGCGACGATGCCCGGCGGGCGCTGGCCGCGTTCGACCAGGCGGTCGCGTCCGGCGAGCGCGCGGCTCTGCCGGACACCGACCTGAGCCGCCTCCACCGCGGCCGCGGCCTCACCCACCGGGCCCTCGCCGACCTCCCGTCCGCGCTGGCCGACCTGGACCGGGCCGACGCGCTGGCCCCCGGCAGCACGAAGGTCCTCGCCGACCGCGCGGAGACCAGCAGGCTGGCCGGGCGCCACGAGGCGGCCGACAGCGATTTCGGCCGCGTCCTGATCCTCGATCCGGGCAGCGTCTCCGCGTTCGCGAGCCGCGCGGTCTGCCGGCACGCGCTCGGCCGTCTCGACGAGGCGCTCGCCGACTTCGACCGCGCGCTGGACCTCGACGCCGACCATCTGTGGGCGCGGATCCGCAGAGCCCGGCTGCACCGCGACCGCGGCGAGTGGGACGAGGCGTTCAGGGACCTCGACGAGGCCGTCGCCCGCGCCCCGGACCTGGCGTGGCCGGCGTCCGAGCGGGGCGACTCCTACCGGCGGGCGGAGCGGTACGAGGAGGCCGTCGCCGAACTGGGCAGGGCCATCGCGCTCCAGCCCGGGTACGCCTCGGCCCTGGCGAGCCGGGGCGCGACCCTCTGCGCGCTGGGCCGGTACGAGGAGGCGCTCGCCGACCTCGACCACGCGGTCGCGCTGGGGCCGGGCTTCGTCTGGGCACTGGTGCACCGGGCACGCTGCAAGCGGCGGTCCGGCGACGAGGAAGGGGCGATCGCCGATCTGCGGCTGGCCGCCGAGGCGGCGCCGGACGACGTCGGGCCGCACGCCGAGCTGGGCAGGGCCCTCTGGCGCAGCGGCCGCCACCGGGAGGCCCTGCCCGTCCTGCGCCGCGTGACGGAACTGGACGCGGAGGACCCGTCGGCCCCGGCGCTCCTGGGCGCGGTCCACCGCGAGCTGGAGGACCACCCGGAGGCCTTCCGGTGCCTGGACCGCGCGGTGGCCCTGGACCCCGGACACGGCTGGGCGCTGGCCCAGCGCGCCCTGGCCGCCCTGGAGACCGGCCGCACGGAACGGGCCCTCGCCGACCTGGACCGGTGCCTTGCCCTCGCGGCGGACGGGGGCGGGGTCCACGGGCCGGACGCGGAACCGGTCTGGCCCGTCCTCGCCGCGTGCGCCGCCGCGCTCACCGGGCTCATGACCGCCCCGGGAGCCGACCGGGCCGGCCTCGCGCCCCGCCTGGCGGCGGTGGAGGCGGCCCGGGACGCCGACCGCGCCCGCTACGCGTCGTGAACGGCGAAGCCGAGGAACTCCGTCCAGGTGGCGTCGGCGACGGTGAGCCGGGCGCCGTCCCTGTCCTTGGAGTCCCGGATGTGGACGGCGGCGGGGGTGAGGGCGACTTCGAGGCAGTCGGGCCCCTCGTTGCTGCTGTGGCTGCTCTTGAACCACTCCAGCGGGGTGGAGGTCATCTCTCTTCTCCGATCAGCTGCTCGATGAAGGACAGTGACTCCCGTGGCGGGAGAGCCTGCGCCCGGATGATCCCATAGCGTGTTTCCAGTAGTTGGACCTCGCGTGGATCACTGACCACACGGTTGTAGGTCTGTCCCTCTTCGTGGGCCACGGTCTTGCCGTCCCGGAGTTTCAGCAGGCGGATCGGTCCTCCCATGCCCGCGTGGTCGTCACGGTCGGTGGGCATCACCTGGATCTCCACATGCCTCAACGTGCCGATCTCCAGCAGGCGTTCGAGCTGCTTGCGCAGCACCGGACGGCCGCCGATGGGCCGCCGCAGGGTCACTTCCTCCTGGACGAAGGTGAGCGTGGCCCGTGGCACCCGCTCGAAGACCGCCTGTCGGGCCAGGCGCGCGCCGACGTGGCGGTCGATCTCGTCCTCGGTATACGACGGCCGGCGCATCGTGTACAGGGCTCTCGCGTATTCGGGCGTCTGCAACAGGCCGTGTACGTAATGGTTGGCGTAGGCACCGAGTTCGGCGGCGCAGTCCTCCAGCTTGGTCAGATCACGGACGCTTTTCGGATACCGCGCCCTTTCCAGGTCCGCCTTCATCGCGGACAACTTCCCGCCCGCGCACACCGCTTCGTCGGCCGCGTCCAGGAAATCCGGCTTGGGGATCCGCCGGCCGCGTTCCACGGACGACACCATCTCCTCGCCGTACCCGATCCGCGCGCCCAGTTCCCCCTGCTTCAGCCCGGCGGCCTCCCGCCACATCCTGATCTGCCGCCCGACCGCGCGGAGCACGGCCTCGGCCTCCTCGTCCTCCATGCTGTCTCCTCGCGACGCACGGCACGCACTGCACAGAGTGGTCGTCGCTGTTCAGCGTAGGGACGGGCGGCCACGCTCGGTGACGAATGGGAGATTCCGCCTCGCGGCGACCGGGTCCCGCCTCTCCACGATCCGGTGACCGAGGAACCGGCCCGGCGCCGAAATCCCCCGGCGGAAACCCGTACCGGGTCGTGGCACGCCACGATCCGGTGGCTCCCGACATCAGAAGACCAAAGAACCGGGGGAAAGAACCAACCCCACCCCCACCTCCCCCGTCGGTCACCCGCGGGAGTGAATATGCCCAACGAAACTGGCGTGGCGGGGGAGTTGTGGTGCAGCGTCTGCCTCAGCAGGTTCGGACATGAATCGGCCCCCGCCGGGACTGGCATCCCAGGACGAGGGCCTGATCACCCAGGAAGTTAGGAGCTTCCCGATGACTAACAAGAAGCGTAACGCGCCTCCTCGCTCGAAGTCCGCTCATCCTCGTTCCGGCGTCCACCACGTCAAAGAGCCGCTCCTCGACAACTTCACCGTGGTCGGCAACGACCTGGCGCAGCACAAGGAGTTGTCGCTGGTGGCGATCGGTCTGGCGCTGCACATCCAGTCGCTGCCCGAAGGGGCGCCGATCGGCATCAAGGTGCTGGCGGCCAAGTTCCCCGAGGGTGAGATCCGGATCGCCGCGGCCCTGCGGGAGCTGGAGGAACACGGATACCTCACGCGTGCCAGGGAGCGTCTTCAATCCGGACAACTGACCACCCGGACGACCTCGTTCAACAAGCCCCGCCGCGCGCTGCTGACCGCCGCCGTGGCCGCGGCCGCCGCCGGTACCGCTGCCGATGCCGCTGCCGACTCCGATGCCGGCGCCTCGCGCCCGAAGCGTGAGCGCCCGGTCCCGCCGAGGGCCGCCGTCACGGGCCGGTCGGGGGCGTCCAGGGCCGGGAGCCTTCTCGCGGGGCTGCGGGCGCACGACTCCCGGCTGCTGCTCGCCGAACGGGACGTGCACCGCCTGGCACCGCTGGTCACCGAGTGGCTGGACCGGGGCGTGCCGCCCACGGCCGTGGAACGCGTCCTGACGGCCGACCTGCCCCAGGACCCGATCAAGCACCCGGCGGCGCTCCTGAACCACCGGCTCACCGCCCAGTTGCCCCCGCACCTCCCCGCCCCGGCCGCGCGCCCGCCGGAGCCGTCCCGCCCCGATCCCCTGCAGACCTGTGACGGCTGCGACCGGGCCTTCCGCGCCCCCGCGCCCGGCCGCTGCCGGGCCTGCCGGGACTCGTCCGCCGCTGCCTGAACCCTCGCCGAACCGGCCCGTTTCGGCCGTACGGACCTTCCGTTCCGGAAACTTGACGCGGCGAAGCGCTCACAGCTGTGCGGGAATGACCCGGCGGGGTCGATTCGCCCCCGTGAACCGACCGTCCTTGGTCGATTACAGTGCTGCCCGTCGTACGTACGGACGGTGCCGCGAGGAGGTCTGGGTGAGTGCGACAACCGGTGCCGTCTGGGGACGCGTCGAACAGCAGGACTTCCGCAGCCGGGTGCGCGGCACCCTGCTCGGCGTCGCCCTCGGGGACGCGCTGGGCGCGCCGGTGGACGGGCTCGCCCTGGACGAGATCAGGGCCGCGTACGGCGGGGAGGGCCTGCTGGACCTCGCCCCCGGCCGGGTCCGGCGGGGGACCGTCACCCACCACACCCAGCTCACCCTCTTCACGGTGGACGGGCTGATACGCGCGCAGGTCCGCCGGGACACCGGCGCCTGGCATCCGCCGACCGACCTGCACCGGGCGTATCTGCGGTGGGCGGCCACCCAGTGGGACTGGGGGCCCGACGAACGCCGCGCGGAGGACGGCTGGCTGGCGCGCGAGGAGTGGCTGTACGCCCGCCGTGACCCCGCCCGCTCGCTGCTCATCGGCTTCGGCGACGCGGTCATGGGCACCCTGGAGTCACCGAAGAACCCCGGTGAGCTCGGGCCCGAGGCCGTGACGCGTTCGGCGCCCTTCGGCCTCCTCGTCGGCTGGGAGCCGCAGCTCGTCCTCCAACTGGCGGTCGAGTGCGCGGCGCAGACCCACGGGCACCCCATCGCGTGCCTCGCGGCGGGGGCGTACGCCGTCATCGTCCACGCGCTCGCGCGCGGCGACAGCATGGACGGGGCCGTTCAGCGCTCCCTGCTCCTGCTGGCCGGCCGCCCCGGCTGCCAGCCTGTCGCCGGAGCCCTCCAGCACGCTCTCGGCGCGGTGAGGCAGGGGCTGCCCAGCCCGACCCGTGTCGAGGAACTCGCGGGGGACGGCACGGCCGACGGGCTCCTCGCCGCCGCCGTCTACTGCGCGCTGGTGGGGGAGGACGTGCGGCACGGGCTGTGCCTCTCCGTCAACCAGAGCGGCCCCAGCGCGGCGGCGGGCGCGCTCACCGGCGGCCTGCTGGGGGCCCTGCACGGCGAGACGGCCCTCCCGCCGGCCTGGCTGACCGAGCTGGAGGGCCGCCCCACGCTGCTGGAACTCGCGGACGACTTCGCCATGGAGATGACCCAGGGCCCCGCCCTCCACACCCCCAACGGCTCCGCCCCCGGCTGGCTCATCCGCTACCCCCGAGCCTGACCCCCCGAAGAACCCCAAGAAACCCCGCACCCAGAACCCCGGCCAGACCCACCCTCCAACGAAGCCCCCCCCCGACAACCCCCTCAAGGGGCGCGAGGAACCGCGCAACCACACCCCCGGCCAACGCCCACCTTCCAACGAGGCCCCCCGACAACCCCCTGAAGGGGCGCGGGGACTGCGCAACCACACCCCCGGCCAACGCCCACCTTCTAACGAAGGCCCCCCCCACAACCCCCTCAAGGGGCGCGGGGAACTGCGCGACCAGCCCCCACCCACCCGCACCCGACATCACACCGCCCCGCCCCCTACTCCCGCACCGCCTCCCCCGCCGCCTGCCCAGGCACCCGCACAGCCCCGACCCCACCGACATCCCCGTCCGTGTTGATGAGCTCGATCACCGCCACCCTCTCCTCCGTGTCCTCGGGCCGCACGAACCCGATCACGACATACAGCACCAGCGACACCGCGAGCGGCACGGACACCTGGTACTGCAACGGCACCCCACCCTCGACCGCCCAGTCGATCGGATAGTTGACCAGCCAGAACGCCAGCAGCCCCGCCGCCCAACTCGTCAGCGCCGCCGTCGGACCGGACCGGCGGAACGCCCGCAGCAGACCCAGCATCATCGGGATCGCGATGGGCCCCATCAGACCGGCCACCCACTTGATCACCACGGTGATGATGTCCTTGAACGTGGGCGAGTTGACCTGCGTGGCCACCGCCATGGACAGCGCCAGGAAGACGACCGTCGTGATCCGCGCCGCCAGCAGCCCCGACCGCTCGCCCCACGCCCGCGCCCGCCGCGACACCACGGGCGCGACATCCCGCGTGAACACCGCGGAGATCGCGTTCGCGTCCGACGAGCACATGGCCATCGTGTGCGAGAAGAAGCCGACGATCACCAGTCCCAGCAGCCCGTGCGGCAGCAACTGCTCCGTCATCAGCCCGTAGGAGTCCGAGCCGTCCGGCTTCTGCGCGTGCACCAGCAGCGGGGACATCCACATGGGGAAGAACAGGATCACCGGCCAGACCAGCCAGAGGACCGCCGACAGCCGCGCCGACCGCTCCGCCTCCCGCGCACTGCCCGTCGCCATGTAGCGCTGGGCCTGGTTGAGCATGCCGCCGTTGTACTCGAAGAGCTTGATGAAGAGGAACGCGAGGAGGAAGACCGTGCCGTAGGGGCCGACCAGCGGCTTGCCGTGCCCGTGCAGCGCCGGCTGGTCCCACGCGTCGAGGAAGCCGATGTTCCTGTCGCCCAGCTTCAGCAGCACCGCGACGAACATCGAGACACCGGCCAGCAGCTGGATGACGAACTGCCCCAGCTCGGTCAGCGCGTCCGCCCACAGCCCGCCGATCGTGCAGTAGACGGCGGTGATCGCGCCGGTGATGAGGATGCCCTGGTTCAGCGAGACACCGGTGAACACCGACAGCAGGGTCGCGATCGCCGCCCACTTGGCACCCACGTCCACGATCTTCAGCAGCATCCCCGACCACGCCAGCGCCTGCTGGGTGGGCAGGTTGTAGCGGTTCTTCAGGTACTCCAGCGGGGAGGCCACATGGAGCCGGGAGCGCAGCCGGTTGACCCGCGGCGCGAAGAGCCGGGAGCCGATCGCGATGCCGAGGGCGATCGGGAAGGACCAGGTGACGAACGAGGTGACGCCGTAGGTGTACGCGATGCCCGCGTACCCGGTGAACATCACCGCGCTGTAGCCCGACATGTGGTGCGAGATGCCGGAGAGCCACCAGGGCATCTTGCCCCCGGCCGTGAAGAAGTCGCTGACATCGTCCACGCGCCGGTGCGACCAGACGCCGATCGCGACCATCACACCGAAGTAGCCGATGAGTACGGCCCAGTCGAGACCGTTCATGTCTCCCCTTCCAGCGTTCGCATCCAGGGTCAGGAATGTGAACTCTGGTTTCGAACATGGACGTGCGGCAAGGAAGAGGAAGGTCAAGAGGAAGTAAAGATGTTCGCTTTGATGACCTCAGTTCACGGACATGAACGCGCGAGGGGTCAGTTCAGCTCATCGGGACACGGCGTGCCGCGCGGCAGCTGGTACGGCGAACCGAGCCGGTAGGTGCCCGCCTTCGGCGCCAGCAGCACGGTCCACCGCACGCCCTGCTCGTCCTGCCCGGTCTGCGCCAGACACCCGTTGACGTTGTCGTACGACTTCGGCTCGCCCTCGGCCCGCCGCTTGGACGCCGGCGTCTCCCGCGGCGGCTCGACACCCACGCCGTGCTCGTCCACGAGGCCCAGCCACGGCGAGTACGGAATCTTGATCACGATCCGCCCGGCCTTGCCCACCTCGAGGGTCATCTCGCCCTGCTCCGCCCGGTCCACCACCGTGTTCGGCTCGGCCAGCGGTACCGGGTCGGTCACCTGGAACAGCTGCCAGTCGGCGTCGCCCCAGACCTGCTTCAGATACGGCATCCCGCGCTGGACCAGCGCGCGCTCGCGCTCGCCGCCGGAGCCGTCGGGGTCGTCCTTCGGCAGCACCACGTAGTGCACCGCCCACCGCCGCAGCCACTCGTGGTAGTTCGCCGAGTTGAGCGTGTCGTCGTAGAAGAGCTGGTTGCGCTCCATGTCGGCCTGCCGGTTCCAGCCGCGCGCCAGGTTGACGTACGGCGCGAGCGCCGAGGCCTCGCGGTGCGAGCGGGCCGGGATCACCTCGACCCGGCCGCGCTCCGCGCCGAACCCCTGCAACTGGTGGACGAGCGGGGCCAGCTCACGGGCCCAGGACGCCGCCGGGGTCGTGTGCACGATGTCGTCGACCGTCTTGAAGCCGATCCAGCCGGCGAAGCCCAGGCAGGCCAGCACGGTCGCGTACCACTTGCGCGAGCGCGGCACCGTGAACGGCAGCGCCGCCACCAGCGCGGCCCCCGCGAACAGCATCGGCAGCCGCGAGATGTTCGAGCCGATCTGCGAACTGATCAGCCACACCAGGACCACAGACAGGCTGTAGACGCCCGCCGTCAGCCGGACGGTCACCCACTCCTTCGGCACGAGGAACAGGCACAGCAGCCCGTACAGCAGCGGCATGACGACCGAGCCGAACGTCATCGGCTGGGTCCCGGAGAACGGGAACAGCCACGCCGACACCGCCACGACGGCCGACGGCGCGAGACCGAGCGCCCACGCGCCGGGGCGGCGCTTCTGCAGGAACAGCGCGGCCGCGACCAGGCCCACGAAGAGACCGGCGACCGGCGAGGACATCGTGGCGAGCGCCGCCAGCGGGGCGGCGGTCAGCGCCTTCGCCCAGCGTTTGAACCGCCACTTGTGCGGCCAGCAGAACACCGCCGCGACCGAACCGAGCGCGAACATCGTGCCGAGCCCGAACGTCACCCGCCCCGACACCGCGTTGCACAGCAGCGCGAAGACCCCGGCGAGGGCGGCGCACAGCGGGTTCCGGACCACCCTGCTCCGGAGCATGATCAGCGTCAGCAGGCCCGCCGATATCGTCCCGGCGATCATCATCGTCGTACGGACGCCGAGCACGGACATCAGATACGGCGACACCACGCTGTACGACACCGGGTGCATGCCCCCGTACCAGGCGAGGTTGTACGCCGAGTCCGGGTGCCGGCCCACGAACTCCGCCCAGGCGTCCTGCGCGGCGAGGTCGCCGCCGCTGTTCGCGAAGGTGAAGAACCACAGGATGTGCAGCACCGCCGCGAGCGCGGTGACGGACAGGACGGGGCGTGTGACGAACGCCTGCCGCACGGGCTCGGCGGCGGCGCGGGCCCTCTGCCACAGGGGTTCGGCGGCTACGCGGACCCGGACCCACCACAGGGGAGCGGCGGGGCCGTCGGCGTCGCCGTGACGGTCCGTGCGGTTCCCGGAGGAAGTTCCGTCACTCTCCGTGTCCGTCGCGGATGCGTGCATGCGCGGACCGGACCCCCGGCCGGGGTCGGTGTCGTCGGCGCGTGTCGGCTCGGCTGTGGCCACCTGAAGGCACTCCCCGTGTCCCGTCTTCTGTTCTCGGCCGTGTCCCTCGGTGTTCTCGGCCGCTTCCCGTCCAGTTCGCGGCCGCGTCCCGTGACCGGCGACCTGCCCCGATTCGTGACGCTAGCACGCACCCCGCCGCGGGGCCCCCGAGTGGGGCCCGGCAGCGGGGTGCGCGGGGGTACCGCCGGGCCGCGCCGGGCGGCCCGAGGTGCTGTGATCAGCCCAGACGGGTCAGCTTGGCCGAGAAGCCCGGCTCGACCAGGTCCTTCTCCAGGGCCACCGGGACCTTCACCGCACCGGTCGATCCGTCACCCACGGTGAGCGTCCCGACCGTGGTGCCGGCCTTGGCGGTGTGCGGTACGGGGGAGGCGGCGAAGGAGAGCTTCACCTTGAGGCCGGACCAGCCGGCCGCCGTGACGTCCTGCGTGGCCACGACCGGGGTGCGGCCGCCGAGGCCGTCGTCGACGTACCCGACGACGTCGCCCTTCTTCAGGATCGTCGCCGACTTCAGCGCGCCCTGGGCGGACCTGATCAGCTTGTCGCCGGCGTCCAGCACACCGCTGATGATCGTGTTGTCGAAGCCGCCGGCCGGCTGGCGCATCGCGGCACCGATGATGAGCCGCGTCTCGCCGTCGACCTCCTGCTTCGCCGCGAAGACGAGGTTGCCGAGGGCGGAGGTCGTCGTACCGGTCTTGATGCCGACGACGTTGTTGTGGCCGACCAGACGGTTGTAGTTCGAGTGGTTGACGCCCTTGTAGTCGTCGTACGACATCATCGCCGAGACCTCGCGGAAGGCGGGCATCTCCATCGCGGCCTTGGCCAGCTTCACCTGGTCCACCGCCGTGCTGACCGTCGAATCGGTCAGACCCGAGGGGTCGGTGTACGTCGTCTTGTCCATGCCGAGGTGCTCGGCGGCGTCGTTCATCTTCGTCACGAACGCCTTCTCCGAGTGCGCGTCCCAGCGGGCGAGCAGACGGGCCACGTTGTTCGCGGAGGGCAGCAGGATCGCCTCCAGCGCCTCGCGCTCGGAGATCCGGTCGCCGGCGGTGACGGCGACGGTGGACTCCTGGCCGGCGCTCGACTGCTGCTCGGCCGGCTTGTCGATCTCGATCTTCGGGCCGGCCTCGCCGCTCTTCAGCGGGTGGTCGCGGAGGATGACGTACGCCGTCATGACCTTCGCGACACTCGCCGTCGGCACGGGCTTCTCCTCACCGGAGGAGCCGAACGTGCCGATGCCCTGGACGTCCAGGGCCGCCTGACCGGAGGACGGCCAGGGGATGTCCGGCTTCGCGCCGTCGAAGGTGTACGTGTCCTTCGTGGTGAGCCCCAGGGTGGGGTCGGGCAGCGTCCGGAAGTTCTGTACGACCGCAAAGACGACCGCCAGGAGCAGCACCAGCGGGGTCCAGATCTTCACCCGGCGGAGCAGGGTGCGGACCGGGGTCTCCGGCGGCGGCGGGGTGTTCGTCAGCTCCGCCAGGAGGTCCAGCGGGGGCCTGGGCGGCAGCGGCTGCTGCGTGGTCCGCTCGGGACCGACCTGCGGAACCTGCCGGGTCGCCTCCGAGGGCGCGGTGGACGCGGGGGCCTTGAGGTCGGGCTTCAGCGCGACGAACTTGCTGGTGCGCTCGGGGTCGGCCGCGGACTTCTTGTCCGACGCGGTGTCCGGCTTCGACGCGGTGTCGGGCTTCGACTTGGCGTCCGGCTTCGGCGCGGTGTCGGGCTTCGACTTGGCGTCCGGGGCGGACTCGGTGTCCGGCTTCGGCTTGGCGGGCGCGGGGGACTTGGGCTTGGCCCCGAGCTTGAGCATGGTCGTGGGCTGGTCGACCGCGGGCTTCTTGTCCGGCGCGGCGTCCTGCTCCGGCGCGGCGTCGGACCGGGACCCGGTGCCGGACTCGGGCTCGGCGTCCGGCTTCGGCTTCGCGGGCGCGGAGGACGTGGACTTCGCCCCGAGCTTGAGCATCGTCGTGGGCTGGTCGACCGCCGGCTTCTCGGGGCGCAGGGCCTTGAAGACGGTGGTGGGGTGATCGGTGGGCGCGTCGGCGTCGGGCTCGGACTCGGCGTCGGGCTCGGACTCGGCGTCGGCCTCGGGCTTGGCGTCCGACTCGGGTTCGGCGTCGGGCTCGGGCTCGGTGTCCGACTCGGGTTCGGCGTCCGGGGTCTTGGTGTCGCCGGGGGCCGGGGTGTCGTCGGCGTCGAGGGTGGTGTCGGCGCCGGTGTCGGCCGCGGCCTTGTCGCCCTCTGCGGCCCGCGGGGCCTCTTCGCTGCCCTTCGGGGCGTCCTTGGCCTTCTCGGCGGCCTCAGGGGCGTCCTCGGCGTCCTCGGCGGTCTCGGTGTCGTCGGAAGCGGCGGCGTTCTTGTCGTCGTCGCCGTCCGCGTCGTCCTTGCCGTCCTCACTGCCCTTGCCGTCGCCTATGGTGCGCGCTTCGGGCTCGGCATCGGGCTCGGGGCCGGTCCCGTCCTCGGAAGCCGCGTCGAGGCCGACCTCGGCCTCGTCCCCGGTCTCCTCGTCCTCGGACGCGTCCTTCTCGGCGGCCACCGCGGAGTCGTCGTCGGCGACATCGTCGGCGACGGCACCGGACCCGGCGCCCGCCTCCGGCCGCTTCTCCGCCTCGGGCTCCTTCTCCGCCTCCGGCTTCGCGTCGTCCGACTCGGCCGTGCCCGCGGGGGAGTTGGGGGTCCTGGCCGAACGGACCCAGGACGAGACGGCCTCGCGGAGGTCGGCGTCGTCCTTCTCCGGGCTCCCCGGGTTCTCCCGGTTCTCCCGGCTCTCCGGTTCGGCGCCCCGGTCCGTCAGCACCTTGGTGGCCGTGTCAGCCGCGGCCGCCGAGGAATCCTTGTCGCGGGAGACCGACGGACGCGGATCGCGAGTCTCGGAAACCGAGCCCCCGCTCCCCGATGTCCGTTCCGCCGACGACTCGTGCTGCTTCGACCTGTCGGGGGACTCGCCCGCCACCGATGCCTCCTCCATGCGCCGCACGCCCACTCGCGCGCCCTGTCCGAACCATGTACCAGTGTCCTGTGTGAGAGTCTGGCCCTCGCGGTAGACGAGAACGACATACCTGCCGGTTCCCTCACGAAGCGGTCACGCACCCTCGACAGATGAATGTGAGAGGCGTCACCCTGTCATTCATCCACGCGGGGAGGCATGGATGGGCAGGAGCCGCAGAACAATTCCGGAAGAGCTTCTGCTGCTCGCACTGGACCCGGCCACGGGTACCACTGCGCAGCCGCAGTCGCTCGACCTCGGTCTGGCCGGAGCGCAGCTAGTGGAGCTGGCGCTGGCCGGACGGATAGCCCCAGACGGGGATCGTATCGCCGTGGTGGTGCCACGGCCGACAGGAGATCCGACTCTGGACTGCGCGTTGGAGCTGCTGCGAAGGCGCGGCGCTCCGGTACGGGCCGTCCACTGGATCGGCGGACCACGACTAGGACTGCGACAGACCTATCTCTCGCATCTGGAACGCTGCGGCATGGTCGCCGCCGTGGCGGGACAGATGTGCGGGGTGCTGCCGACGACGCGGTACCAGGCGACGGACACCGCCATCAGCCGGGAGATCCGAGCCCGGCTGGACTCCGCGATCCGCACCGGCGTACCGCCGGATCCGCGGACCGCGGCGCTCGCCGCGCTGGCCCACGCAGTCGGTCTCGGCAAGCACCTGTATCCGGGGAACGAGGGGCGTTCGTCCCGCTCCCGGCTGCGGGATCTGATCCGGCACGATCCGATGGGCGGCCTGGTCGCACACGCCGTCATGGACGTGCAGAACGGCGCGGCCGCTCAGCCGCGGCGTGGCCCGGCGACGGCCGCCAGGCCCGGCGCCCCCGGAGTGAGGGCGGTCGCGGCCGAACCCGCGCGCGGGGTGCCGATGCAGCCGCACCACAGCCCCATGGCACGCGCCGCGGCGCACTGAACCGCACACCGGCGGAGTCCGGGACCGGTCGGGCGACGCCCGAGGCCGGTACGCGAGACGCTGGTCGGAGCGGGGTGGCGGGACCTTCGAAGGTCCCGTCACCCCGCTCCGCCGCTTTCGCGTATGCGCGTTCCGTGCCCGAACCGGTGCGTACGCGCCGCATATCCACCGTTTGCCAGCGGTGTGAAGTGCCTTGGTGGCAGTCTGCTGAGCAGCAGATACGCAAAGTGTCGGAAACAGGCAGGCAGCCGGAGGTGCACGTCCCGTGGCGTCCAGTGTCAATCCCACCGTCAGGCGGCGCCGACTGGGTCAGGAGCTGCGCAGGCTCCGTGAACTCAAGGGCATGACGGCCGAAGAGGTCGCTGAGCGGCTGCTCGTGTCCCAGTCGAAGATCAGCCGGCTGGAGAACGGCCGCAGGAGCATCAGCCAGCGCGACGTACGCGACCTGTGCGGGGTGTACGAGGTCGAGGACCAGCGGATCGTCGACTCGCTGATGGAGATGGCCCGCGACTCGCGGCAGCAGGGCTGGTGGCACACGTTCGGCGACATCCCGTACAGCGTGTACATCGGTCTGGAGACCGACGCCGAGTCGCTGCGCGTGTACGAACCCCAGCTGGTGACCGGCCTGTTGCAGACCCGCGCCTACGCGGAGGCCCTGGTGCGGGGCGCGTTGCCGGAGACCTCGACGGCCGAGATCGACAAGCGCGTCCAGGTCCGTATGCGGCGACAGGAACGTATCACCGCCGAAGGGGGCCCGCTCCGGCTCTGGGTGGTGCTGGACGAGGCCGCGCTGCGCCGGGTCGTGGGCAGCAAGCTGGTGATGCGCGAGCAGCTGGAGCACCTGACGGAGATGTCCCACCTGCCGCACGTCACCGTGCAGGTGCTCCCCTTCGAGGTGGGCGCCCACCCCGGGCTCAACGGCCAGTACGCGATCCTGGAGTTCACCGACGCGGCCGACTCCAGCGTGGTCTACCTGGAGGGCGTCACCAGTGACCTGTACCTGGAGAAGGCCCCTGACGTGCAGAAGTACGCCGTGATGTACGAGCACCTGAGGGCGCAGTCGCTGAACGTCGAGCAGTCCCGGCACCTGATCGCCAAGGTCGCCAAGGGCTACGCCGACTGACCTGGAGGTGACGGGAAGCGCCGGATCGTACACGGCGGGCGGCACGGGTGGAAGGAACCTCTGGAATATGCCATCCGCTTGAGTGAACGACTACTCCGTGAGAGGCAGTTGACCGGTAGCGTCGATCACGCCAATCAGTCAGACAAGGTTGGCGGGAACCGCACTACAGCAACTCGCAACAGGAGTGGACATGGCACTGATTCAGGGCGCTTCGGAGACGTGGATGAAGTCCTCCTATTCCGCGGGCAACGGCGCCTGCGTCGAGGTCAAGTCGCCCACCGTCTCGGCACTCGCCGTACGCGACTCCAAGGTCGTCGAGGGCCCCGTCCTGGCTTTCCCCGCCGCCGCGTGGAACGCCTTCGTGACCTCGGTCAAGGCATAGGGGGATCTCCCCGATCTTGCGCCGTAGACGCTCGACGACAACTGCACAGGCACCACCGACCGAGCCCTCTCGCCCGGACGACGTCCCAGCCGAGAGGGCTCGGTGCGCCCCGAGAGGGCTCGGTTCGCCCTGAGGGGCGGGCCGTTCAGCCCAGCAGGCCCTCGACGGCCGTCACGATCTCGGCGGACTCCGGCTCGGTCTGCGGCGAGAAGCGCCCCACGACCCGGCCGTCCGGACCGATCAGGAACTTCTCGAAGTTCCAGCGGATGTCACCGGTGTACCCCTCGCCGTCGGCGAAGCCCACCAGGCGCTCGTAGAGCGGGTGCCGGCCCTCGCCGTTCACCTCGACCTTCTCGGTCAGCGGGAAGGTCACGCCGTAGGTCGCGGAGCAGAACTCGGCGATCTCCTCGGCGGTGCCGGGCTCCTGCCCGAGGAACTGGTTGCAGGGCACACCGAGCACGGTGAAGCCCTGCCCGGCGAAGCGCTCCTGCAGCCGCTCCAGTCCGGAGTACTGCGGGGTCAGGCCGCACTTGGAGGCCACGTTCACGATCAGTACGGTCTTGCCCGTGTAGCTCGCCAGCTCGGCGGAGCCGCCCTTGAGGGCCCCGATCTCGATGTCCAGCACGGAGGCGTCGTTGTGGTCGGTAGTCGTCATGAGCGGATGCTAACTCCGGAGCCCGGCGCTCCTGCCGCGGCCCCGTGACCTGAGCCGCTACGGAACCGGCGCGCCGGCCCCGACCTCAGCCCCGGCCCCGGGCCCAGCCCCGACCTCAGCCCCGGCCCCGACCTCAGCCCCAGCCCCAGCCCCGGCCCCGCGCCCGATGCCTCCCCGCTCGGCGCTCGCCCGTGGTCCGGCTCCCCGCCGCCCGGCGGCCTCCCGCGGCCCGGTGCTGTGCCGTTGCCCGGTGTCCGGGGCGTCGGCGGGTCCGGTGCACGGGGCATCGGCGCGTCCGGTGTCCGGGGCGCCGGCCGGTGCGGAGGCCGGGGTGCCCGTGGTCCCGGCCTCCACCAGCACGTCACCCGCCGCCGTGCGGACGTACAGCACCGACCGGCCGGTCCGACGACGGGTGACCAGGCCCGCGTCCCGCAGGACCTTCAGATGCCGGCCCACCGACCCCAGCGCCTGCCCGGTCAGCGCCGTCAGCTGGGTGGTGGTCAGCGGGGAGCCGAGCAGGACGAGCACCCCGGCACGGGCCGCCCCGAGCAGCGCGCCCAGGCCCGCGGGCACGGGCCGGTCGGCATGGCCGGCCAGCACCCCGGTGCACGGGTAGACGACGGCGTACCGCTCCCCCTCCTCCCAGGACACCCAGCCGTGCCGCTGCCCGGTCACCGGTGTGAGGAGCAGCTCGGCACCGGAGATCTCCCGCGGCGGGTACGCGTGCGTGTTCACCTGGAACCGGTCGCCCCCGAGCCACCGCGTCCCGCCCGGCCGCAGCGCGTCCAGCACACCGGCCCAGCCGCCCCGGCTCACCTGGGCGGTCCGCGCCATCACGTCCGCCTCCAGCACCCGTCGGCGCCGCTCCCAGGACGGCCGTACGGTCGTCCCCCACACCCACTCCAGCAGGACGGCCGCCCGCTCGGGCAGATCGTCCCGGTCCAGCACGGCCGGCAGCGGTCCGGCGAGGGAGGTGCGCAGATGCGCGCGGGCGGCCTCCGGGCCCACCGCCCGCACCCGGGCGACCTCGGCGGCGAAGTCCTCACCGCCCCGGGGCGCGGGGGTCAGGAAGTCGGCGTTCCACGCCCGGCCCAGCCCCGCGTCCACCAGCCGCGCGGTCACCGGCCCGTCCGCGAGCAGCGCCCGGTACGCGGGCAGGTGCTCCCGCAGCCACCGCTGCTCACCGGGATGCGCGCCCGCCCCCGCGTGCAGCAGCTTCAGACTCGCGATGGTCTCCGCGAGCGGCGAGATGACGAACCGGCTCCTGGCCAGCGTGTCCGCGTCGAGCCGCCACCACCCCATGACACCGGCCTCCCCGGTCCGACTTTTCGCACGGTGGCGAAACCCTGACGAGTATGCGCCGCCGCGCCGCAGACTCCCCGCATGCCCAGTTACCGATCCCTGTTCCGCACACCGGAGTTCACCCCGCTGTTCCTCGGCGGGGCCGCGCAGACCGCCGCGCAGACGCTCGGCGCGCTCGCTCTCGGCACGCTCGTGTACCGGGCCACCGGCTCCCCGCTGCTGGCGGCGGTCAGCATGTTCGGGCCGAGCCTGGCCCAGGTGCTGGGCGCGACGCTCCTGCTGTCCGGCGCCGACCGGCTGCCCCCGCGCACGGCGCTGACGGCGATCGGACTGGCCTTCGCGGCCGGTACGGCGTTCCAGGCGCTGCCCGGTCTGCCGGCGGGCGCGCTGCTGGCCGTCGTCCTGCTGCTGGGGCTGGTGGCCTCGCTCGGCGGCGGCGTCCGCTGGGGTCTGCTCAACGAGATCCTCACCAAGGACGGCTATCTGCCCGGGCGTTCGCTGTTCAACATGATGAACGGTCTGGCGCAGATCGCCGGCTTCGCCACCGGCGGTGCCCTGCTCGCCGCCCTGTCCCCGCGGATCTGCCTGCTGCTGTCGGCGGTCCTGTACCTGACGGCCGCGCTGGTCCTGCGGTTCGGCCTCACCCGGCGCCCGCCCCGCGCCGCCGGGCGCCCCTCCCCGGCGGCGACCTGGCGCACCAACGCGCTGCTGTGGTCCGACCGCGGGCGCCGGCTGACCTTTCTGGGCCTGTGGCTGCCCAACGGCCTGGTGGTGGGCTGCGAGTCGCTGTACGTGTCGTACGCCCCCCGCGCGGCCGGTGCCCTGTTCGCCTGCGGGGCGCTGGGCATGCTCGCCGGGGACGTGACCGTGGGCCGGCTGCTCCCACCCGCCGTGCGGGCCCGCCTGGCGACCCCGCTGCTGCTGCTCCTCGCGGGGCCGTACCTGCTGTTCGTCACGCACCCGCCGCTGCCGGTGGCGGCGGTCTGCGCGACCGTGGCCTCGGTGGGCTTCGGGGCGAGCCTGGTGCAGCAGGAACGGCTGATGGACCTGACCCCCGACGAACTCGCCGGTCACGCCCTGGGACTGCACTCGGCGGGCATGCTGACGATGCAGGGCGTGGGCGCGGCGCTCGCCGGTTCGGCGGCCCAGCTCACCTCGCCGGCCACCGCGATGACGCTGACGGCGGCCGGCTCGGTGGCGGTGACGCTGGCGCTGGCTACGGCTGCTCGGCGGTCTCCGCGGCCTCGGCGGCCGGTGCCGGAGCGGGAGCCGGTGCCGGTGTCGGCGCTGGAGCCGGAGAGTGGGCCGGTGCCGGGATCTGGGCCGGCGTCCGGGCCGGAGCCACGGCCGGCGTCTGGGGCCGGCTCTCGGGCTGAACCTGGGCCGGGTCCTGGTCCTGCTGGTCCTTGCTCTGGTTCTGGGGCGGGGTCTGCTGCGCCGGAACCGACGGGGCGTTGAGGCTGGCGCCGATCTGCTGGGCCGCCTTGTCGAAGTAGCGCAGCAGTTCGACGGGGAACGGCATGACGAGCGTGGAGTTCTTCTCCGCGGCCACCTCGACCACCGTCTGCAGAAGCCGCAGCTGCATGGCCTCCGGGGTGTCGGACATGATCCGCGAGGCGTTGGCGAGCTGCTGCGCCGCCTGGAACTCGCCGTCGGCGGTGATCACCCGGGCGCGCCGCTCCCGCTCGGCCTCGGCCTGCCGGGACATCGACCGCTTCAGCGACTCGGGGAGCTGCACGTCCTTGATCTCGACCCGGTCGATGTGGACGCCCCAGCCCGCGGCCGGGCTGTCGATCATCAGAGCCAGCCCCTCGTGCAGCCGCTCCCGGTCGCTGAGCAGGTCGTCCAGGTCGCTCTTGCCGATGATGGACCGCAGGGAGGACTGGGCGACCTGGCCGACGGCGAAGACGTAGTCCTGCACCTCGATGGCGGCGCGCAGCGGGTCGGTCACGCGGAAGTACACGACGGCGTCGACCTTGACCGACACGTTGTCCTTGGTGATGCCCTCCTGGGTCGGCACGGGCATCGTCACGATCTGCACGTTGACCTTGCGCATCCGGTCGGCGAACGGGACGAGGAAGGTCAAACCGGGCTGCCGGTACGTCGGCAGCGCCTTGCCCATCCTGAACACCACCCCGCGCTCCACCTGGTTGACGACCCGCATCCCGCTCCTGAGCACGAGCAGCAGGAAAGCGAGCGCGAACACCACTGCGACGACGGTGCCTTCCATGGCACTCCATTCTCCGACGCGACATCCATCCGGTCCCGACAAGGGGGAGGACACCATGGTGGGGTGCGCCGGATGCGCCGGGCGCGTCAGGGAACCGTAAAGAAAACCGGCGTACGCGGATGCGGGGGAGCGGGCTGGGGGCGGGCCGGGACGGCCCGGGAGCGGGCGCCCCGCCGGTCTCCGGAATGCGGACGTGAACGCTGTTGTTATGTCCTGAATGAGCAAAATACCCAGAAAGGCCGGTTCCGTTCCGGCCGAACCCGCGGCGGCCGGGCGTGATGCGGTCCGGGACCTGCTGGCGGCGCGGCGCGCCGCCACCCATGACCGGATCGAGGCGCTGAGCCGCGACTTCCGGACCATCGTCGAGGCGAACGCCCTGGTGGCGGTCGACGACGAGCACGACCCGGAGGGCCAGACCACCGCCTTCGAGCGGCAGCACATCGCCGCCCTGCTGGTGCGGGCCCGCGACGACCTGGAGAAGCTGGACCAGGCCCTGGAGCGCCTTGAGCAGGGCGACTACGGCCGCTGCGAGGTCTGCGGCACACAGATCCCGGCCGAGCGCCTGGAGATCCGCCCGGCGGCGACCATGTGCGTCCACTGCGCGGCGGTACCGCGCGGGCGCTGAGCGGCACCCCGCCTGTCGGTGCTGGTGCTGGTGCTGGTGCTGGTGTCGGTGCCGATACCGGGACCGATACCGATGCCGGGACCGCGGCTCACCCGTGTTCCGGGCCGGAAGCCCGCCGCCGGCGCCACCACGCCACGACCGATCCCGTCTCGCCGCGCCGGTGGGGCGGCACGAGGAACCTCGGCCGGTTGAACCACGTGATCGTGGCGTGCGCGGCGAGCAGCGGCAGCGAGCCCACCACGAGGAGACTCCCGACGAGGTCGGCACCCGCGACCAGCGCGACCCCGCCGAGCGTCATGCCCGCCAGCCACCCCGCGAAGGCGACGACACCCCGCTCGTGCCCCCTGACGACGGCCGGGTCCGAAGCGAACCGGCTCATGTCCAGCGCGGGCGCGCGCTCGGGGTCGGTCCAGTGCAGCCACGCGGCCCGCACGAAGAACGCGCATGCCCCGCCCCAGAGCAGCAGGGCGAACACCCCGAAGCTCACGTCCGCCACGGCCCTCACCGCCCCCTCCCCGGTCGCCGCCGGGGCCATCATCCGGCCGGCGGTCCGCCGAGGGAAAGGGGGGGTGAGGCCTGAACTCATGAAGCGGAGTCGGGTACTTCCGGATGGTCGTCGAACATCATCTGAGGCGTGTGCCCCGGCTGCGTGTACTCGGTGCTCACCGGCACACACTGGCGGTCCGTCCCGGCGGTCTGGGAGTGGGTGCCGGAGAGGGCCGCCTGGGTGTCGACCGTCTTCTTGACGGCGCCCTTGCCGAAGGTCGTGCCGGACTGCCAGTCGGGTCCGATGACGAGCACCAGCCCGTCGGAGGTGCCCTGGTGGAGACTCTTCGCGGGCAGGCCCAGCACACCGGCGACGCTCTGCGCGGCGGCGCTCTGACCGGGACCGTAGGTCAGGGAGGTCGCGGAAGCCGGGGTGCCGCTCGTGCCGGAGGTGCTCTCCTGGCTGTATCCCGCCTCCTTGAGGGCGGCGAGAACGTCCGCGGCACGCCCGGACACGGTGGTGCCGTTCTCCACGGACACCGCCACGGTGGAGCGGACGACGTTCGCGGCCGCCTTGGCGGCACTCGCCTGCGCCTTGTCCGACGACGTCTTCTTGGACGAGGACTTCCCCTTGGTGAGGGGCTGGTCGTCGGCGATGGCGTCGAACAGCTGGTGGGCGTCGGCGGCTTCGAGGACCTTGCCCGAGAGCCCCGGGGTCGTGTCCGGGGTGTTCTTCATGGTGGTGAAGGTGATCCGGTTGGTCGGCACCTTGTTCAACTCGCGGGCGAGATTGACCAGTTTGAGAGGGGTGTCGAGATTGTCGCTCACCGTCAGGGCGTTGGTGGCGGCATTGGCGATCTTGTACAGGGCGGGCAGGTCGGTGAACGTCCCGGCCTTCTTCAGCTGGTTGATCATCCCGGTGAAGAAGAGGTGCGTGGCGGACGTACGGCCGACGTTGTCACTGCCGTCGCCGAAGGAGTCCCGCGTCCGCAGGAACTGCAGGGCGGCCTTGCCCTTGAGGTCGTGCCAGCCCTTGGTGAGCTTCAGGCCGGAGTTCTTGTCGTAGAGCCGGTCGGTGAAGCACATGTTGACGCCGCCGACGGCGTTGGACATGTCGATGACTCCGCCGAAGTCGACCATGGCGAAGCCGTCGACGGGTATGCCGGTCAGCTTGTGGATCGCCGTGTCCGTGCACCCGGGGCCGTACTGCAGCGTCGAGTTGATCTGACCGAAGCCGCCGGCGGTGTGCGCCTGGGTCTTGGGATCGGTGCACTCCGGCAGCTGCGTCATCAGGTCGCGCGGGATGCTCATCACCGAGATGTTGCTGCGGTCCGCCGAGAAGTGGACCAGCATCTCGACGTCGGCCCGCGCGCCGGCCGCGTCGCCGCAGGCGCCTCCCAGCTTGCAGTCCTTGGCGTTGCCGCGGGTGTCGGAGCCTATGAGCATCAGGTTCAGCGGGGTCCGCCCGAAGGGGTCGGCCTTCTCCACGCCCAGCGCGGCGGCCTTGTCGTCACCGGTGAACGACGCCTCCGACTTGATGTTCCCCGCCAGCTGGAAGTACAGGTACGCCACCGCGCCGCCGCCGACGACCAGGGCCATCCCGGTCACCAGGGCGACGATGCGCAGGCCCTTCCGCTTGGGGCGGCTCTGCGCCCTGCGCCGCGCGCCGCGTCCCGCGGGAGCCTGCGCGGCCGGCCGCCTGCCGGCCTTGCGGCGCGCCGCCCGGCCTTCCGGTTCCGGCTCCGGCCCCGGCTCGACGGCGTCCTCGGCCGGCTCGCCCGCGGCCGCGCCCCTCCTCCGGCGGCTCATGCGCGCCCCCTGCGGTGAGCGTCCGGCAGTCCCGGAGCGCCCGGGCGTCCTCGGTTCCACGTCCGTTCAAGCAATCTGGGCTCCTCCGCAGGCGTCGATCCCGCCGTGGACGGACACTCCGGGTCCGCCGTGGCCCTGCCGGGGCGAGCGCCGCGGAGACCGCACCGGACCGCGGGGCCCCTCACTCGGTATGAGGTGCTCGTCACCGCGGAACTGATGTGAGCGTTCACTCTTGTGTCCTCACCAATGAGAAGGCTGTGGATCGAGGAGGCCGAGCCGGCGTGCGGTGCGCGGGCCGGCGCCGTCCGCCCTGCGGAACCCGCCGTCCGGCCGGCCCTTCCACCGCGAGCCGCGTACGTGCCACATGATGGATGCGATCATATGTACACGCGCAGAAGTCGCCAAGATTGGCCACTCTTCGACGTTTGAACGCCCAAAACCCGTACTGAAGTTGCCGGCGCCGTCACGTCACGCGCCCGTCGGCCGGCCGCCGGGACGCGTTCGCCCCTGGCACGCCACGCGCCTTCGCCGGCCCCCGTGGACCCCGGCAGGCCACCTGGCTCACGACGAGGCCGCGACGCCTCGGCCCGGCACACACCCCGCCGCCGATACCGAGGCACCCGTGGCCTACGACTCCTGCGCCACTGCCTTCCTGATCCGCGCGAGGTGCACGGCCCCGGCGACCCAGCTCGCGAACAGCAGCCCGGCGGCGGACTCCAGCATGGCGGTGTAGCGGACGCCGTCCGTGACCACCTCGGCCAGATAGATCCCCGCGTCGAAACTCCCCAGCACAAAGAGGCAGACCGAGGCACTTCCCGACGTTCCCCGCGCCCTGCCGCCCGTCGCCCCCACCTGAACATCCCGCATGCCGCTCATGATGAAGGTGTTCGAGCCGCGGGACCAGATCCCGGCAACTGCTGCGACACCACGACACGGCAGCGGCGACCATGCCCTGCCGACGGGCCATGAGCGGAAAGGTCTCCCACATCGCTCTGCCCGGGATCTTCCCCGGGCGGCCCGATCGCGGCGAGCGTCACCCGGAAGGCCACACACCCACTGACCGACCGGGGCAGGGGAGTCAGGGCCGGCCTTTCCCGGAGGCCGTCAGGGAGGCACCGTCGTCGATCGGCGAAGCGGCAGCCCGCCTGGCCCGCTCCGTCTCGGCCTTGTCCGATCCCTCGAAGTACTCGTCCAACTCGCTGTATCCGGGCTGCCCGGCACACTCCGCAGGTTTCCAGTCGCCGGGATTCCAATGCCTGGGGTGCGCGACGAGAACGTCGGCCCAGGCATCGATGCAGGCCAGGCGGGCCGCTGCTGCGCTCGCATCCGGCGTCACGGTCGGAAACACCGGCAGTTGCCCCCGTCCGCCCTCCTTGTCGCTACCGCTGCCGCATCCCGCCGCCGCGAAAGCCTTGGGGCACCTCATGAAGTCTGAAGCCCACCTGCAAGCCGTAATCGGCAACGACACTCTTTGTCACCAATTGGTAACTCGTTGCTTTCTCGCCTGGCCGTCGCGTTAGGTTTCCTTGCCATCGGGCGGGGTGAACTGGGGGGACGATGAGCGGGCCAACGGGAAACGTGCCGACAGCGAGCGGCTTCTGGGCCCATCAAGGACAGGCGTGGCGCAGTCTCGGTCGCTCGATGAAACTGGCATACCGCAACCGCCGGGGCGGATTCATCGCAACGGTTGCAGCGGTGCTGGCGCTGCCTACGGGCGGTGGACTGCTGCTCTGGCCGCACGGTGATGACATCCACATCACCTCGATGGATGACAGCAAGGCTGTGGTCATCTCCCGTTGTGTGCCGACCTTGCGAGGAACCGGCACGCCCCCGAAGGGACACCATCTCTGGATCACGGTCGAGTTCCTGGACAAGGCGGGCGACAACCGTGTGATCTTCGTGCGTGAGGCCACGGTCCGCAACGGAGGCTGGCTCGCTGACCAGTTGAACGTCGGTGGGGCCGGCCATGTGGGCAATACGTACACGCTGACCGTCGTAGATGTGGATGCATCAACACATACGATGCTGACGACCGCGGTCATCGACATGTACAAGACGAGTACCAAGACGCAACCCGCCGGTACTGACCTCTGGCGCTTTTCTTCGCACGGCTATCCGACCGGTGCTCAACCGCGCGACGAGGTCAGCGTCAGCCGGGGCACCGACCAGCGCTCCTGCGCCGAGATCTCCACCGGGCAGAAGCCCACGCCCTAAAACCTCCTGGCTTCGCCGCGTCCGCCGGCCTCCGCGTCATCCGGCTGTCACGGCCGACCGACCCGTTGATGTCAGAAGGAGATGTCAAAGGCCCCGGACCATGATCGGTCCGGGGCCTTTGCGCTGTGCCCCCGGCAGGATTCGAACCTGCGACACCCGCTTTAGGAGTGGGATTGGATCCTTGCTGGGGGGTGCCTGGGCGTGCTGTGTGGTGTTGTTCTGCCTGATCAGCGCCCTGCAGTATGAGTGGAGGTCCACTGTGTGACGGCTCGTCTCGCGCCGTCCGCTCACGCAGCGCTCACGCATATGAACTGTCCCGCGCCCCACATCGACCTCTACTGTCCAACTCATGCACATGGACGCAGAACGACTCGCGGGTTCCTCGCGCAAGTGGATGACCGCCGCTTTCGCGGCCTTCTCTGATGGACCGTCCTCGGAAGACATGGCGGTCCATCACGCGGGTGTGGCCACCGAGCATCTACTCAAGGCGTTCCTCGTCAGTCTGCACCCGACGCTGATAGTCGACGCCAAGGACTTCAATTCGATGCTCTACGCCACGGGACATGGCGCGCTCCTTCAGGTTCGGGGGGCACAGGTCAAGACGATCCAGCTCGGTGAGGCGTATGACCGAGTGCAGAAGATCTTGAAGGGCAAGATCCCCCCGAAGCCCAAGGTCTGGCCGCTCGCTGATGCACGTAATGGCGTTGCCCACTGCGGGTACCACGATCGGGCAGAGGTGAATGTGGTCTTCACCGACTGCATTACGGTGATCGATCAGCTGCTTGTAGAGCTTGCGATTGGGCCTGACTATTGGGGTGACTACAAGGCATTGCACGACAAGCTGCTCGGCGAGGGCGTGGAAGCTGCTCGTGTTCGGCTGGAGGGCAAGCTTGCCAGAGCCCGGCGCGTCTTCGAGGAGCGGTATGGGCACATAAACGAGAAGAATCGGGAGCTCGTGCTGACCACCGTTGCTCGTGTGACCACTCCGGGGTTCATCGGCGAATACTCCGCGCCAGCGGCCTGTCCTGCGTGCTCGTCACAGGGCTCGTTGATGGGGCACAGTTCCGTGGATGAAGAGAGGTGGGCCGTCGTGCTGACACCCCACATCTTTCGGTGCTTTGTCTGCGATCTTCGCCTGGAGCTGGCGGAGCTTGACCTGCTGGTTGTACCCCTTGGAGGCGACGTCGACCTGGACGTTTCGCCCGAGGACTTTTACAGCGAGTTCGAACCAGACGAGGATTACGAGCCCGACGGCGATGACGACGAGCCGGACTATAGCGCGCGGCTCCTTGCCTACAGGAAACGGTGACGGCCTCATGGCAGGCAGGGCTGGGGCGCGGGGGAGCCCCGCTCGATCTCTGGCAAGGGCGTACCGAACATAGAGCGTGTGGGCAAACACGCCTCGGCGTCCGCTGGGAATGTCGACTCGAACCCGTCGTCTCGTTGGCCTGCAGCCTCATCTGCTGGAGACACCGGATGAAGCTCCAGTCACGGTCCTGGTACGAGGAGCTTCCGATAGCCGCCGCTACAGAATTCTGTATTTCTGGATAGGGCGCGATAAAGTGCCGCCTTCCAGTGATTTATGCCCTTCCTCTCCGCCCCTCGAGCCAAAGCGCCAAGAGTCGATCGCAGTCCTGAATCGCCAAATGAGTCGTACGTTTCATCGTATAGATCAATCTGATCCGTCAGCTCGGCTACGGCCTCCATCTGGTAGAAATCGAAAAGGCCAAGTATCTTGAATTGCCTTTCGATCCTCCCGAAGGTGAAGTTGTCAACTTTGTCGGAGCGATGCAAAGAGTATCTGATCGAGACGCTGTTGCCGATACTGATTTCCGCGAATAGTGTTTCGATGTCCGGGAATTCGTCGAAGTATGCATGGAACATGAGCAACCCGTCTGCTCTGTCGCACTCGTCACCTTTTAGTCGATTGCATCTTTCGCAAACGGGGATAAGGTTGTCGGCTAGGATTGAATATTCCGGGAACTGATTCTTTGGAAGGAAGTGGTCGAGGGCGCAGACCTGGGCTCTTTCGCATAGAGGGCACCGAGAGTTGCGGGCCAGAGCTGTCCGGAAGATCGAGTTTCTGAGATCTTCCAGGGGGCGACCCCTGTCCAGAAGCGCGTAATTTCCCAGAAGAGCTTTGGTGAGCACATCGGAACCGTGAGCAAGTGACGTAAACCGGCGAATATCTCGTAGTACGTCCTCGTAGTTCCCGTAGGCGTCGATGATTCCCGTGCGCACTCCCATGAGCACACGTCGAGAGGACGGTCTTCTCCGGCTCACGGCAAGATCGAGATCGGCAAGACGGTCTCTGTCCGGGCGGGGGAGCCGAATCATCTACCGGGCCGATCACGACTGATGCTCGCCAGGTAAGAAATGGACTGCGCGCTCATCTCGCCGTCGAAAAGTTCCATGATCTCATCCAGGTGCAAACTCTCCTGCATGGACCGGAGGGTTGAGTGATAGTCGGTCGCGCTGCTGTCCAAGTTGAATACGTGGCGTGTCAGCAGTCCTACGTTTTCTGCGAAAGTTTCGATCTCCGGAGTGGCAACGAGTGTGAGATCTCCGAATCGCTGCAGGACCCTGACGTAACGTCTGGGCACTTCCTGGAGGAGGACCGGGGAGTGCGTCGCCATCACGGCGTAGGAGTTGAACTGATCCAGGGATATATTGATGCTCTTGAGGAGGGCGGCCAGGAGCGGAGGGTGCAGGTGGGATTCGGGTTCGTCGATGAGAACTAGTGATCCGGGCTCCAGGTGGGCCACAAGCTGCACAACAATGTTGAGCACGAGTTTGTGTCCGGTGCTGAGGCCAGAAAAGGAATCCCGCCATGAATCGCTGTCGAAGGCGAAGGTGTCGGACAGCTCGACCCGTTTGAACGAGGGTTCGCGGCTCAGCGGAGAGAGGGCTGCTGCCAGTCTCTGTTTACGCTCGGGTGTACTAGCTCTAACGAGGGCGGACACGATGTCTCCCTGGATCTCCTCGGCACCTTTGAGTGACCCGGTGCGGGGTGCGGCGTGACCAAGGCTGCGATCGTATCTCCGAAGGCCGCAATAGGTATATCCGGACACCTCGCCGCTGGATTCCAGCCGGTCCTCTTCCTGTCGGTTCTTTCCCGGCAGGTCGAACGTGTCGAAAGCGCTGTAAGAGATGGCTATAACCGAGGAGAATCGTGGCGCACCGGCTTCTTCGGGGAATTCTCCGTACCGGCGGATGAAGCTCTCGTCGGCTCGGTCGGTGAGGTCTGCATGCGCGGTGTTGGCTAGGTTGGCAAGGAGCTGCGTTTTTCCGCATCCGTTGTAACCTACGACGACGTTGATGCGTCCGGGCAGGGGGTGGCGGTCCGCGAAAGCAAAATTAATGGAGAAGGGCTCCCCTCCGACACTCGTTCTGAACGTGAACGCGAGCGCACTGTCCCGTGGGGTTATTGCTCCTCCGAATAGGGCTGTGGCGTCTCTCAGTGCGAGTTCGGCGTTCCCGTAGCGCAGGAGTGAGGAGGCCATCGCCGGCTCGTTGGCGAACGATTCCCTGAGTGAGGAGTCGATAGCGATATCGCGGAGCCCGAACAGGATACTGTCGCGCAATTCATCTGGAAGTCCGTGCAGCGCTTCATAGTAGGAAAATGCCTGCCCGAGTGAGCAGTAACTGTCATCGAGCTGAACGAAACTTTCGGGGATCTCGGTGGCGCCGCCACGTTGCCCTCTTTTGATGATCTTGACGGGTCCCAAGTCGATGGACGCCTCCGTTCGAGACGGGTACAGATGGGCGTCGAACATGGTTTTGAATCCGAAATCATCCCAGAGGTCACGCCGGAGGACGAGTGCCGGAAGACTGGACGGCACGGTGAAGCCCGCGCTGCGAGGCACTACAAGAAAATGCATCAGCGTACTCCAGAGTGTGTCCATCAGAACCGATATAAGCGAACTGCTAGGCGTCCGAGCCTGGGAGAGCCGGGGCAGCGGGCAGGGGCACAGAAAGGCCCTGCCCGCTGCCCGACCGGTCAGTCGAAGAGGCTCTGCAGTCTCGACTCGATCCAACCGGGCCGCCGAAGCAGCTCGAACGTATCGACCGCGACGACCGCGCGCTGTGGCGGTTCGCTGTCCAGGACCGGGTTCTCGAACGACTCGAATACTTCGAAGCCCTCTGCCTCCAGTGAGGCCAGAGCTCGGGCCACACGCTTCGAGCGGGCGGGACCGGTCCAGGACTCAAGAGGATGAGTGATGAGGACTGCGAGATCATCGTGCTGGATGTCTTTCAGGACTGGCAGGCCGTGGGAGGAATCGGCCTTCCAGTGCGAGAAGCTTCTGGCGAACTGCTCGACGCGCTCGAACGCATAGACCTCCTCAGCGGCGAAGTCCGGGTTCTCCCCATCGAGCAGTTCGACCATCTGTGTGGCAAGGCGCCAATCGAGCAGCGGGTGGTAGGCGCTGTTGCTGTAGTCCCGCAGGCAGTCGTAGCAGGACGAGTCGCACGGCGCGGCCACCAAGCTGCCTGAGCGGTGGCGGGTGAGATCGGCCGCGACCTCACGTGCGGCGAGCAGGAATTCGGCAGGGCGCTTCCCCAGCCAGGTCGAATATCCGGCACCGTTCTCCAAGGTGTCCGAGAGGAAGACTTGTGCCTGGACACTGCCCTCCTCTTCCCCCCGGACGGGGTACAGACCCGCCGAGAGCTCTCTTCCGTCGATGTCCAGGAGCCTGACGGCAGCGAGTTTGAAAACCGTACCGAGTGAGAGCCAAGCAGCCCTTGCGGCCATGCGTCTAGGGTCGAGAGCCAGATCGGCGGGTTGCTCGCGGAGGCCGACCAAGAGAACGTCGGTCAGTTTCGCCGAGGCCAGTGCCAGCCTCTCCTCATTGCTGACTGAAGGCTGGGTGGGCAGGCCCAGATCTCTCGCGCGGTCGGCATCGGCCAGGAGTTTCGTGTCCAGCAGACCGTCGTGTCCCTTGACCTTGCCGAACTGGTATCCCTCACCGGTTCCCGCGTTGACCACCACGATGCGTCCCTGGCCACTCCTGAATTCAGCGGCCTTAGTGCAGCGTGGGACGAGCGCTGATGTCGTGTCGAGGGTGAGGCGCGCGGAGAACGCGCGTGGTGTGAATTCGAAGGTGCCGTCGTAATCCTGAGCCTTGTAGCTGGTACGAAATCCGAGAGGCTGACACGACGGGAGCATCCGGTAGTCGCCGGCTTCTCCTGCGGTGGCCCCACACACAGGACACGAATGCTCGGATTCGCGGAGATTGACGGAGAGGCACTTGGCGCAGATGCCCACCATGAGACGATCGCTGTCCGGAGCCTTGCCGGGCAGCCACTGCCCGCCCGCGGGCTCGTACGTCACGAGGCCGACTGCTGTGTGCAACGCCTTGTCCTTGACCACTTCACCGCCGGGCGCCCATTCCGAGATGGCGATGTCGATGTCCCGGTCGATGACGTCGGTGAGTTCCGGTCCGTGCGGCCTCTGATGGTGCAGGTTGCGGACCCTGGTGGGGAATCCGAACATGGGGAGCACTCCGTGCTCAGCGAGCGACTGGCTGAGCGGACCCGCGTCCGGTGCGTTCGTCACCACCTCCTCGATCTCGGAGTAGAGGCGGGAAGTGGCCCAAGACACCAGAGTATCCACCGAAGGCGCGCCAGGAGACGCCCCTTGTAGGAGAACCTGGCCCGCGTGTCTCTTAGCGATATCGTTCCCGTCCAGCCAGGCGCGGACGTCATCCCGTACCTGTGGCCATCCGCTGACGGTCCCGAAGGGCCCGTGGACATTACGTCCCGGATCCCAGTCGGATGTTCCCTCGACCGACCGAAAGGCGAGAGTCAGCAGGCTTGCTGCGTAGCAACGGAGCAGGATCTCCAGGCGATCGAGATCCACATATGGGCTCGGCGAGGGGTCGCCGGTGATGCGATAGGGGTGCTGGAAGTAGTGGTCGTCATGGGTCCTGGTGCCACGGCATAGGGTCAGGGCGATGGACAGGTGATCGAGTCGACGGCCGGCCCGGCCCACGCGCTGCTGGTAGTTGAAGCGCTGTGGTGGCATGTTCGCCATTACCACCGCGCGGAGCGCGCCGATGTCGACGCCAGCCTCCATCGTGGTGGTGACACTGAGTAGGTCGACCTCATCGACCAACTCGATGTCCTTCCCGCTCAGAAAGACCGACTGGAAGAGGGCTTGCCGGGCCTGCGCGTCGTCGTTGTCGGTCTGGCCCGTCAGCTCTTCGCAGTGGAGTCTGAAGGGGATCCCGGCCTCGCGGGCCAGGAAGGTGTAATAGTCGTCCAGGGTGACGGAATCCGGGTCGAGGGGTTGGGCAACGAGATGTGAACTGAGGCAGAAGGCGCAGACGCCTGCGGAGCCTTGGAGGTGCCTTCTGGTACAGCGTTCACAGCGCCATTCTGTCCCGCCGGCCAGGACGATCCTGATCTTCTGCCCTTCGATCCGGGGCTCCGTGTCGCTCAGCCCCAGTGCATTCTTCACCTCTTGGACCAGTGCGTCCGGGAATACATCGTGACGTTGTGCGACGGCCTTGATGTATTTCCTCGCTGCCGTGTGCAGATTCGCCGGCGGCTCAGGCCGCTGCTCCTGGAACTGGCGGCGCACACCCAGCAGCCTCAGGGTGGACAGGCACACCTGGTGGAAGACCTCGTCAGTCAGCAACAGGCTCTTGAAGGTGATGTCCTGAGCGGCATGGCCGATGCCGAGCGACTCCAGGTCGCGGCCGCCTCCCGCAAAGACCGCCTGCTGGACCTGTGCCTGCACTGTCCGGTGGATTTCGGAACTCAGGACGCGCAGATCGTTGGTGAGGGAAGCATCGGGCCGTTGGACTGGGACGCCACTGTTCCAATCGTAGAGATTGGTCCAGCTCCGTGACTCGGTGCTTGCGCTCAGTGAAAACGAGGGTCCACCCGGATGCACGCCGTATGTGACTGCTTGCGTGCTGACTCCGTTGCCGAGTTCGACAAGTGTCGGGCCCTTCTGCTGGGCTCGGTAGTCCGCTAGCACGCGTTCGTGGTCGGGGGTGAGGCTGTCATGGGCCAAGGCGACCACTGCTGCGACCAGTTCGGGTGAACCAGTCGCAGCGAGCTGGGCTAGCGCGGCCTGGCCTGCCTGGTTCCCCTTGAATGACTCTGCTGCTAGGGCCACGAGATCCTTCGGATGGTCGAGGGCGGCGATCACGAGCTGCCTGACCAAGTCCTGATAGTGCGATCGCTCCAGGCCCGCCGAGATGCGGGCGGCGTCCTGTCGGCTGTCCGAGAAGACGACGATCTTCGTCTGCAGCTGCCTTTTGAGGGCGTCGGTCAGGACCTGGTTGGACTTCTCAAAACCTGTACCCATGGTGCGGATGGGGGACCTGGAGCGGGACGGGTCCTCGAACTGGCGAACGTTCTTGAAGATCTCCTTGTCTTCCCCGCAGCAGGGGCAGACCGTGGGGAAGGCGCGGACTTTACCGAGGTGGTTCTGCGGTTGGCTCTGTGCCACCAGCAGGTATCCGTTGTTCTCCTCGTCCGGGTAGCTGCCAACCTTGCCGCTCACGGGATCCAGCACGGCCGGAACAAAGGTGAACGTATACTCTGTCCGATTCCTCGCCCCCGGTCGGCCACCCTTGTGTTTGTGCGGCGATATGTCGAGATCGGAGCGTTCTCCCGCAGTGGGTAGAAAGATGCTGTATACATCGGCGGTGCGATCGAAGCGCGCTTTGTCCGGGAGGGATTCGAGATCAGTTGCGGTGGAGACCAGGTAGCGCCTGGTGGGATCAGGGCCGATGGTCGGAGAATTGAATCCGCCGAGGAAGACTTCTCCGCACGTGTCGCAGTACAGCAATTCCAGGACGCGAGCGCCGCATTCACAGGCATACCTGGGCCGGCTGTAGAGCTTTCCGACCAGGCGTTCCGCCGGTGACTCCGCGGTGTGTGGTTGGACCTCCGAGCAGTTGCGATCTGCGCACGCCCACATGCCGGTGACGTTCCGGAAGAACAGGTGGAGCCGGAATCGCGAGCCGGCATCCGCCTCCCCGTCGAGGCGCGAGATGAGTGCGTCGGTGGCGTCCAGCGCCTTGTCGGGTGCGAGGCCAGGGAAGAGCTTGGCGGACACGTCGGTCAGCGGCTTCGCTCGGGGAGAGTCGTCCTCGTCGCTCGCTCTGAACGCGGCCTGGAGCGCCGCGTGCCGGTCAGGAAGTGGCGGCAGGGCACCCGTTCCTTGGCCAACGGTGTCTGCCCAGGGCATGAGATCGGTCCTGCCCTTGGTCCGGACGCGTTCACCGGCCAGCACGGAGAAGCGGTCGGCTGACCGTCCGAAGAAGTCACTCAGAAACTTCCGGTCCACCGGGTTTTCCGGATCCATGGAGGCGGAGGTAGCGATCACGGACAGTTGGTCGGAGTCGGTGGACAGCCCGAGCCGGTCGATAAGCTTGCGTAGGAGGTAGGCGACCTCAGTGCCCTGAGTGCCCCTGTACATGTGGAGTTCGTCCACGACCAGGCTGAAGACGTGGTCCTTGGAACTCTTCAGCCAGTCACGGGTCCGATCGAAGACGGGATCCTCGTCTCGGCGCATGAGCATGATGTTGAGCATGCTGTAGTTGGTGATGAGGATGTCCGGCGGAGCGACCTGCATGTCCCAGCGAGAACGCATCTCGGCCCCGAAGGGGCGCTGGAGGAAGTAGCGGGCTTCCTCGTCCTCCACAAGGCCGTCCGCGATGCGCTGCTCCAGCTGGCGGCTTCGGTCCTCCATCGAGGCCAGAGTCCTGCGCAATTCCTTCATTTTGGAGGAGTTCGGCTTGGAAGCTAGCTCCAGCGGGCCGGCAACCGGGGTGCGGCCGGTGTAGCGTCCGAAGTGGAAGCGGTTGCCGTCACGGTGCCTGTCGAACCAGTCGCGAACGTCGGGTGCGTCCAGGCTGCGTCGCAACCTGATCAGCTGGTCCTCCACCAGCGCGTTCATTGGATAGAGGAACATGGCGCGCATGGCCGAGGGGCGACCGCTTCCGTGGCGCTGAGCCTGCCAGTGCTGTGACGTGCGCCACCAGGGCTGCTCGGCACCCCGGGGCTCCGCCGGTGCCCACTGACGGGATTCATTGGTCAGTCTGGCTAGCACCGGGACGAGGAAGGCTTCGGTCTTTCCGGAACCGGTTCCGGACGTCACCACGATGTCCCGTCCGTGGTTATTTTCCCTCAGTGCCTCCGCCTGGTGGGTGTAGAGCCTGGGGATTCCCCGGAGCAGGCCGGCTCCTAGAAGTCCGGCGAACTCCGGAAGCCCTATTTCCGCCGTTAGCTCTTCCAGCGTCTGGGCTGACTGCACATATTGAGGCAAAAGCTCCAGATACGGCTCCTGGAAGAGGACCCCGGGAGTGCGGAGTAGCTCTCTGAGCTCCTTGCCCACCGAAGAGTCGCGAAGGGAGTAGGCGGTGTCGTAGTACCGCTGGAAGTACTCGGAAAGTTGGCCGTGGACGGCCGACGGGGAGATGCCAGACATCAAGATCCTCACGGGGGCCAGACTTAGGGGACGAGTTGAAGTTTCTGGTATAGGGATTCGGCCAATTTGTTGGCGAATGCCCCGTCGATGTTCAGGTATTTGACGTAGCTCTTGTGCTCAGTGATCGACTCCCGGTCTGGCACTGTCTGCGAGTCGAGCGCGGTTAGTTGCGGCAGCAGCCCGCTGCGCAGCACGGCGGCGCGGGCGTGGAGATGCGGTAGTTGCATGCGTTTCGGGGCGTAAAGTTCCTGTCGCAGCGGGCTGTACCGCAGCACCCAGCGTTCTGCGCGCGCGAGTTCCGCGTACATCACCGTGCGCTTGTCGGCGATGAAGCCGCTCATTTCGATCCAGTAGATGTAGCGGTGGGTGTTGTAGCGCTGATACCGGTAGGCGCCGTGGAGGGGTGGTTCGCCGTGGCCTTCGACATCTGTCCAGATGTCACTTCCCCCCTCGGACATCTTCTGAGGCTCGATGCCGCCAGGCCCCCGCTGTACGCCACGCTCGGTAAGCATTTCTTGGAAGCGGGGAAGACGCAGAACGAGTTGATCTGCGGCACGGTCCTCGAAGGCGATGCCGAGCGCCTCGCAGAGAGTGCGGCAATCCTCAGGATCCGCTAGCGTCACCATCCGCACCGACGGGCCGTCGGCCTGTCGATGTGGCGGAAGTGGTACCACGGACTGCGCGAGGGCGGCAATGCCAGGGTCAGGGGCTTCGTGCAGCCGTTCCAGCCGCTGTATGAGCCAGAGCGGCCTTTGTCCCACTAGGAGCGCGTGCCCTCCGGAATTGGGCAAGGTGGTGAGGACCGGTGGCGTCACACTCCAGATCCGGGCTTCCCAGTCCACTTCGACATGGCCCAGAACCTGCAGGTTGTACAGCGCGATGCGCCAGTCCAGCATGGAACTTTCCTGCCTGCCCTTCCTCAGCCATGTGTACGTTTCGCGGAAGGCGTCGAGGCTCCCGGCGCCGCGTTCGGAGCACCACAGGAGGAGCTCGTCGTGCACCATTTACTTTCCTGCCGTGTAGTCGGTCCAGTCTTGTGCACAAGCCACTGCGGTGGTGGTGACGTTTCCCGAGGCCAGCCTGCGCCAGTCGGCTTGGCTGAGAAGTGTCCAGCTCCCTGAAGGCGCGCCATACGGGCCGGTTTGGACGATCGGGGCTCGCCAGGCCCTGGCGTTCTGGGAACTGGTCACCCGAAGCAGCCATAGAGCTTGGAAAGGCAGAGCAACAAGCAGCGGTTCGATGTCGATCGCGTGAGGCACGTGGTCCATGGTGGCAATCCAGGCTGGTGCTTCGGGAACGAGCTGGGCAGCGAGGCGATTCTTGCCCAGGGCGTAGATCGAGCCGCCGAGGCGCAGGAGGCTTGTCGAAGGAAGCGGGTCGCGCTGATAGCTTCCGAAGAACGAGCCGGACAAATGACCGGGCGGCAGCCAGGGGGCGGGCGCCAACGGGCTTGCCGAGTTTGGGACCCTGCTGGGGATGGTGGCCAGTTTGTCGCTCCTCGGAGGGAGCGCTAGTAGTGGCAGGGCAGCGCTCTCCCGGTAGCGCTCGACCAGGGTGAAGGAGAGCTTGCGATTCCCGACCTCGATGTAGTGCTCGCCGGCTGAGTGCACTCGATCCGCTAGCCGGATCGTGATCGTGTCCGTCGAGACTGGGGAAACCGGTGGCAAGGGCACCCCGTCGATGGTGACGGTGCGCGGATGGTCATCGGGAGTCGCTGGCAGAACAAGGTCGGGTGCGTACCCGAGGAGGTAGGTCTGTTTGCCGCCATCGATGCGGAGGCCGCCGGACAGGCGGGCCAACTGCTGGTGCAGTGGGGCCAGAGGGCCGACGACGCCTTGGACCGTCGCGGTTTGGGTCGGTGTGTAGCCGCTGAACAACGTCCAGCCGGGCGGCACCTGAACTCTGCGGGGCTGGCGTACGGCGTCTGACCCACAGGCAAGCATCACCGCCTCGGCCTGCGCTGCGAAGGCAGTCCTCACCAATACCCGATGCGGCACTCCGATTTCCGCTGCACTGACGGACGTCCACTTCCCGACCAGGTCGTTGGCCTGGAGGACGTAGAGGTCGCGAGCGGGGAGCATAAGCGTGGCGGTTTCGGCGGCCAGTTCGAGCGCCGATCCCGGAGTGAGCTTCTGGTCCGGAGGCGTGAGAGGTAGCCATTCCGCGCCCGAGGGAACCCTGACGATGTCGCCGTTCAGACTGAGCGATTCGAGACGGAGGTGGGAGGGGATGCGGGCTGCGATGCCGTAGGGGAAACCGCCAGCATCGGTCGTGAGAGACAAGGGCACATACGGCAAGCCAGCGGAGTTTCTCGGGAGCCCGTCGTAGTGGGCGAGTTCCTGCTGTAGGACGCTCGCCAAGATCGGTCGCAACTCCGGCGATGCCAGAGCACGCTGGATTCGCGGGCTGGGCCGATTGAGCCGTACCCACTCCTGGAACCGGGCGAGGAGTTCCGCTTCGGGGACCGAATCTCCCGGCTGCGCCCCGATCGCTGACAGGAACAGTCCGACTTGCACGCGGTCCGATCCGACCAGAACGGCTTGGGACAGTGACCAGCCGATGTTGACCTGGGTCGGATGGGGAATAGCGGAGGGCAGGCCGCGGCGGCCCTGTTCATGCTCGGTCAGCCACCACTTCAGGTGACCCCACAAGGTGGGGACGATCACGTCGTAGCCGTCCGGTATGCCGGAGCCTTCGTGCAGGCCGAGCAGCTCGCGGAGCGGGCGGTAGTAGGAGAACCTCCCGGCCACGTTGCCCTCGGAGCGGTTCGGCCGGGAGGCGGGGAGTACGGTCGCCGCGAGCACGGCGATGAACGGCGGAGTGCCGGTGGCCCCGTTCCGTCGCCACTGGCGAGCGCGGGAGGCGATGCCGCCGAAGGGGTCGCGGCCGAAGACTACGCTCCTGATAGCGACCCGGAAGTCGTCAGTGGCAGCCGGGAGAGTTGCGACGATCTTGGTCCGCCTGGTCAGCAGGTCAGCCAACAGGGCATCATCCACTGACAGATACACAGGGGTTGCCGCCTCGCGGATGGCGAAGAAGTGTTCCGCGAGCGTTCTGTTCCAACCGTCATAGTCCATGGGCAACCCCCTCAATTGCGTAGGAAGAAGTTAGCCCATCGGTGGGACATTGATCGCTTTTCGAACGTGCGTTTGATACTATCTGCCGCAGGCGTCCCTGTAGCTGCTGGACGGCCTTGACAATCGAGGTTTTCTCCGGTGAGCTCCCTATGTCAAGACTCTGAGTAGACTAACTTCGGGGAGTGCCTCCGTTGACCGCCGCACGATCGTCAGCCCGAACCCGGCCTATGGGGAAGGTGCTTTCTCTCTTCACCGGAGCGGGTGGTCTTGACGTAGGTCTGGAGCGGGCGGGGCTGGAGACCGTCGCTTGCGTCGAGCTCGACGCCGAGGCCAGATCCGTACTCGCGGCCAATCGGCCGGGATGGGCCCTGCCTGGCGATGGAGACGTCAACACGGCTGCCCAGCAGCTCGTTCCCCGTTCGCTGGGCATGAAGCCTGGCGAACTCGAACTCATCGCGGGTGGACCACCGTGTCAGCCCTTCTCCAAGGCCGCACAGTGGGCTTCGACAGCCCGTAGTGGCATGCAAGACGACCGGGCCAAATGTGTGCACGGGATGCTCGACTTGGTAGAGAGTTTCCTTCCGAAGGCATTGCTCATCGAGAATGTCGAGGGATTCCTGCGAGGCAGAGACAACGCCTCCGAGGTCATCGAGGAGGGACTCGCGGGTGTCAATGACCGGCATGGCACTTCCTACCAGCTGGTGGCCCAGGTCGTCGACGCGGCCGACTTCGGGGTACCACAGCACCGGCGCCGGGCCATCGGCATCGCCTACCGGGACGGTGCGGAGGTCCATCTACCGGAGGCCACGCATGCGCACAACCCGATGCGGGCCTGGGATGTGCTCTGGGATCTCGAAGAGAACGAGAAGCCTCCTGCAACAGGCCAATGGGCGGCGTTGTTGCCCTCCATCCCCGAAGGGGGCAACTACCTTCATCTCACGGCCCGTGGTGACGGGGAGGAACTCTTCGGCTGGCGGACCCGATACTGGTCGTTTCTGCTGAAGTTGGCCAAGGACCGGCCGTCATGGACCTTGCCTGCGTCCCCCGGACCGAGCACCGGGCCGTTCCACTGGGACAATCGGCCTCTGTCCGTGCGGGAGCAGATGCGCTTGCAGACCTTCCCTGACGAATGGCGCATCGACCACCCGTTCCGCGCTGGCCGACGGATGGTGGGCAACGCGACCCCCCCGCTCCTCGCAGAAGTGTTGGGGCGGACAATCGTCGGAGACCTTGAACTGGGCGAGGCTTCAGCCAGGGCCCGACTCTTGAGGGGAACGCCTTCTTTGTTGCCCGTGCGTCAACTGAGGGTCCCCCGCGCCGTCGCGCCCGTTCCAATACCTGAGGCGTACCAACCGCAGGTGGGCGCCAAGGAGGCTCATCCAGGCGAGGGGGTTGGACCGTCACCCCGACGGTTGGCGACGAGGGGGTGACCTGCCCTTCTGCTTTCTGCGCAGTCTGTGTCTGGGCAAGCCTCCATCGAAGGGAGCCTGTGCCGCTCACGCCCAGACGGCGTGCTGTGGAGGGTGCAAGTCAGCGGATGGCGCGGATCATCACGGTGAGAACCGGCGAGGCAGGTGACGGCTGGCTCTGTCCGATGTCCTCGTATCCCCACGACTTGTAGAGCGCGTGGACTTTTCCGTCGCCGGCGGCCGGGTTGACCATGAGCGTGACGTACGGCTCGCGGCGCGTGGCGAGGAGGGCGTCGTGGATGCGGCGGGCGGTGCCGGTCTTCCGCCAGGTCGGTCGGACGCCGATCTCCTTCAGGGCCACGGCCGGACGATCGGTGTACTTCTCCGCCGACGTCGGGCTGGTGCGCTGCCAGTAGCGGTCGCCGTGCTCGATGGTGTTGCCGTAGGCGTAGCCGACAGGATGCCCGTCTGCGTAGGCGAGGACGGCCGTGAACCCCTGCTCGGTGCCGTGCCGGTCCAGGCGCTCGCCGAACGCCGTGACCGCGTAGTTCGGCAGGTGGAGGAGCGGGGCGCGTACGTCGGCGTACACGTCGAGGAGGTCGCCGCGGGCGGTGTCGAGGGTGGTGAAGGTGCGCAGTTCGATAGCGGGCGCCGTGGTCATGCGGCCATCCTCCAGGTGGCGGTGTGGTCGGTCCAGGTCTGCACGGTGGGGCTGCTCGGCGCGGTGGCGCGCAGTGCGGCCCCGAACTCCTGCAGCATGCGCGTGACCCGGGCGTGCTGGGTGGCGGCTTCGGCGGGGACCTTCATCGCGGTGGCCGTGGCGGCGTCGGGGGCGCCCTGAGCGAGCTGGGCGTGTGCGAGCCGGGTCGTGGTGATGGCTCGGGACCGGACCATGTGGGGCCGGAGGGCGGACAGGCAGCGGTGGGCGTGGTACTCGGCCGTCGAGTAGTCACCGAGGGCCATGTGCGCGTCGTACAAGGGCTCCACCCACCGCCGCTGCTACTGCCGCGATGCCGAGACCGGCAAGCCGCTCGGCAAGAAGTGCCCCCAGCTCACCAACCGCAAGCACGGCTCCTACTCCATACGCCAGGAGCTCCCGCCCCGTCCCGACGGCACCCGCCGCTCCTTCAGCCGGGCCGGCTACGACTCCCTCAAGGCCGCCCAGACCGACCTCGACCACGTCCGCGCGCTCATCGGTCTCGCCGGTGCCGACGACGTCGAGGCCCTGGCCCAGATCGCCGAGCTGCTGGAGAAAGCCGCCGACGAGAAGGCCCCGCTGCCCGACATCGACGCGACCCGCAGGCGCCTCAGCCACGGTCTGGACCTGACGAACCGGCTCACCGTCGGTGAATGGCTGGGCATGTGGCTCGCCGGCAAGAAGGGGCGGCAGAGCGCCATAAGCCGCGACGAGAGCAACATCCGCGTGCATCTCAAACCGGGGATCGGGCACGTGCGGCTGGACCGTCTCCGAGTCACTCACCTGTCGGCGATGTTCGAGGCCATCGCCGAGGCCAACGTCGAGGTCGCGGAGGGCAACGCAGCCCGCCGCAAGGCGATCGAGGACCTCGCCCGGATCCCCTGGAAGGGGCGTGAACACCGCACCCGCCGCAAGGCGCTGAAGACGGCCATCGCGGGCATGGAGCCCTACCGCCGTATCGCCGGTCCGGCAACGCGCCAGCGGGTTCGCTCCACGCTGCGCGCCGCGCTGAACGCGGCGATCGCTCAGCAGCTCATCACCTTCAACCCGGCGGCCCACGTCGAGCTGGACGCGGGCAGGCGGCCCAAGGCACTCGTATGGACCGAGGAGCGCCTCCTCCATTGGAAGCGCACCGGCGAGAAGCCGTCGTCGGTGATGGTCTGGACGCCGGAGCACACCGGCCTCTTCCTCGACCACGTCGCCGAGGACCGCCTGTACGCCCTGTTCCACCTGATCGCGTTCCGCGGACTGCGCCGGGGCGAGGCATGCGGACAGAAGTGGACCGACACCAACCTGGACGCCGGCCTCATCACCGTGGCCAAGCAACTCGTCGTCGACGGCTGGGAGGTGTACGAGGACGACCCGAAGACCGACGCCGGCGCACGCACCATCGCGCTCGACTCCGCGACGGTCCAGGCGCTGCGACGACACCGGGCGCGGCAGGACCAGGACCGCAAGCAGTGGGGCAGCGCCTGGGCGGAGACCGGCCGAGTCTTCACCAAGGAGAACGGTGAACTGCTCCACCCCGCCAACGTGACCCGGCGGTTCGTCGAGCTGTACGAGGAGATCGGCCTCCCGCCGGTCCGGCTCCACGACCTCCGTCACGGTGCCGCGACCCTCGCCCACGCGGCCGGGGCCGACCTGAAAGACATCCAGGAGATGCTCGGCCACTCCTCGATCACCATCACGGCCGACACGTACACGAGCCTGCTCCCCGAGGCGGATCTGGCGATCGCCGAGGCCGCGGCTCGTCTCGTGCCGCGCGCCCGCGCCGCGTCCGAAAACATCGCTCCCTCAGCGGATGCCCAGCCCGACGACGTGGACCGTCCCGGCCCGGAACCCGTGCCGGACGGTGCTGATCCGTTGGGAGGAATTTCGGAGATCAACTCCCCGTCCGCTCACGCAAACGGCCCCGGACGAGGAGTCCGAGGCCGAATAGAACCCCTCCCTGGGGGAGAAGTCCCAGGTCAGAGCGGTAAGGCGTTGTGCCCCCGGCAGGATTCGAACCTGCGACACCCGCTTTAGGAGAGCGGTGCTCTATCCCCTGAGCTACGAAGGCGTGCTGCACTCGCTGGACAGGGTACCGGATCAGGGCGTCGGGGCGTGAGGAGGTAATGGCCCGGCGGAGCTGGGGGTGTCTCCCCGGTCTTCGCGGGTCCACGACGCCCGGCACGACACCTCGCCGCACGGCCGGATCACCCACGTACGCCCAGTACGAGGGCGATCCGACCGCACGCCGAGGCGCCGCACCGGACGCCGCGGCCTGATCCGCGAAGACCGGGGAGACACCCCCAGGTGTCAGGTGCGGGTGACGCGGACCTTGTAGTTGCCGTCGAGGTCGGCGCTCGCCACGTGGACGGTGATGCCGTGGCGGGGGTCCTTGAAGGTCTCGCCGGGGGCGAACGGGGCGTCGGAGAGTTCCGCCTGGACGTTGGGGCTGTGGGTGCAGCCGCCGCTGTCCCGGTGGGCGTCGTACACGGTGATCGGGCCGCGCCCGGTGTCCACGGTGGAGTCGACCTTGTAGATGAGGATGCCCGGCTTGCAGACCGCGTCGTCGTTGCCGCCGTGGACGCGCAGTTCGAGCGCGTAGGCGGTGCGCGGGTCGATCGGGACGATCACCAGCTTGCCGCCGCCCTTCTCGGACAGCGGCGTCAGCGTGTACTCGGAGCTGCCCGTCGCCGACACGCAGCCGACCTGGGTCGCGTCCAGCCAGCCCAGCTTCCACTTGTGCCAGCCGAGCAGGTCGTTGTCGGCGCCCCAGTCCTCGCTCATGATGTCCCAGTGGCCGACCGTGCCCCCGCCGTCCTGGGTGTAGAGGTCGGGCAGCCCGAAGGTGTGGCCGTTCTCGTGCGGCAGGACCCGGTAGCCGGTGTGCGAGTAGGTGCCGGAGCCGTCGTCCTGGCGGGAGTACACGAAGGACGCGTTGGAGACGGGGACCCCGTCGGCGACCGGGGCCTCGCCGTTGCCGGCGAAGGTCACGGAGAGCACGGTGTCCAGGGCGGAGGGCCCGGCGTTCGGGGTGACCAGCACGTTCAGCAGGTCGTACGAGCGGAAGTCCACGTCGGGATCGGCGGTGGCCACGATGTCCTGGACCAGGTCCCGGTACCCGGGGTCGAAGGGGGCGCCGCGTTCTATGCCGTAGTCCTCGAACGACTTGGGCATCCGCAGCCAGGAGGTGATGGGCGTCTCGGGGCGGTAGTCGAGGCGGCCGTACGACGCCGTGCGGAACCAGTCCTGGGTCTGCGGGAAGAACTCGTGGAAGCGGTCCATGGCGCTGCCCTCGCCGGGCGCGTCGGAGAAGTCGACCATCAGGGTCAGGGCGCGGACGGTGCCGGTGGAGTGGGAGTAGCCGGCCGGGGTCGGAAGGCCTTCCGTCATCTGTACGTCGGCGGCACCGTGGATCAGGCAGGGCAGCAGGGCGGAGGAGCGGGCCAGGCCCACGGGCCCGGCGGTGGTGGGCGCCGCCAGATGTCCGGTCCCCGCCGAGGTGCTGACCGCGAAGGTCAGCGTGATCACCGAGGCGAGGGTGGCCACGCGGCGCGGGCGTATGCGGCGGCGGGGTGACTGAGGCTGCATGAACGAACCTCTCGCTCCACGGCAGCCGCTGGTCTCCGACTGCACCCTTGCGCTCACCCTGTGTCGCGGTGGCGGAGGGCGCGCGCTGGGAGAGACCGATCGTGCTATTTCGGTGCGAGAAGGTGTGAATCGTGTCCAGTAGGGTGAATCGCGCGGGGTGATGCGGGGTGGGGGAGCGGTGCTCTCCCGGCGCGCGGCGAGTGTGACGCAGGTCACATGAAAACGGTCCGGGGGCGGGAAATAAGTGGGGACCCTTTCCCCGTTTGGAACACTGTCCGCGCGAAACGGGGAACTTCTCCCCGGATCACGGAGGACACCAGAAGCCGACGGCCCCCAGGGGCCGTGAACGACCCTGAACGATCCACCCTCGTCCGACTTGGAGTACGCCGTGCAGACCGCAACCCCCGTTCGCAAGGCGCACCGGCCCCGTGCCGACGCGCTGCGCAATCGGGAGCGGATCGTCACCGCCGCGCGGGAGATGTTCGTCGAGTACGGCCCCGACGTGCCGCTCGACGAGATCGCCCGCCGCGCCGGTGTCGGCAACGCCACGCTGTACCGGAACTTCCCGGATCGCGACGCCCTCGTCCGCGAGGTCGTCTGTTCCGTGATGGACCGCACCTACGAGGCGGCCGAGGGGGCGCTCGCGGAGACCGGTGACGCGTTCACCGCCCTGGAGCACTTCGTGCACACCGCGGCCGACGAACGCATCAGCGCGCTGTGTCCGGTCATCTCCAGCACCTTCGACCAGCACCACCCCGACCTGGAAGCGGCGGGGCAGCGGGTCGAGCGGCTGGTCGAGGGGGTCATGGACCGCGCCAAGGCGGCCGGGCAGCTCCGTCCGGACGTCGGTGTCGGTGACCTGCTGGTCGCCGTGGCCCAGCTGAGCCGGCCCCCGGCCGGCGCGGCGTGTCCCAGCGTCGACCGGTTCGTGCACCGCCATCTGCAGCTGTTCCTGGACGGCCTGCGGGCCCCGGCCCGCAGCGTCCTGCCGGGCACCGCCGTGACCATGGAGGATCTGCGCCAGCCCTGACCGACGATCAACGCCGGAATCCCGGATCCCGGTCCTCTCCTTCAGCGATCACCCACAAACTTCCGGCCGTCGACGAGGACGGCCGGTCCTCCCCGCGCGCCCGCGCACGCCCACGTGACCCACGTGCGCGCCCGCACCGGCACGCACGTACGCGCACGTCAGCGCGCGTACGCCCCTGAACACACAGCACCACGGTGCCGCGCACCGACACAGCGCGAAGCACAAAGCGCGAAGCAAGCACGAAGCGCGAAGCGCCACGCAGCACCACGGCACCACCCAGCACCACCGGTACGCACGAGCCCGCACGCCCGCGCACGCCGTCTTCCGCCCTTTCACAACGAAGTCCCGAAGTGGGTACCCCCATGTCCGAAGCAGCAACCAAGGCTCCCGGAGCCACCGCACCGAGCGGTGGCGACGCCAACCGCTGGAAAGCGCTGATCTTCATCGCGCTCGCCCAGCTGATGGTCGTCCTCGACGCGACCATCGTGAACATCGCCCTGCCGTCCGCCCAGCGTGACCTCGGCATATCCGACGGCAACCGGCAGTGGGTCGTCACCGCCTACGCCCTCGCCTTCGGCGGTCTGCTGCTGTTCGGCGGCCGCATCGCCGACCTGTGGGGCCGCAAGCGCGCCTTCGTGACCGGCCTGATCGGCTTCGCCGCCGCCTCCGTGCTCGGTGGCGCCGCCACCTCCGGCACGATGATGTTCGGCGCGCGTGCCCTCCAGGGCGTCTTCGGCGCCCTGCTCGCCCCGGCCGCGCTCTCCCTGCTCGCCGTCATGTTCACCGACGCCAAGGAGCGCGCCAAGGCGTTCGGCATCTACGGCGCCATCGCCGGTGGCGGCAGCGCCGTCGGCCTGCTCCTCGGCGGCTTCCTGACCGAGTACCTGGACTGGCGCTGGACGTTCTTCGTGAACATCCCGTTCGCGATCATCGCCTGCGCCGGCGCCTACTTCGTCATCCGTGAGCCCGAGGGTGCCCGCAACCGCGCCCCGCTCGACATCCCCGGCGTGATCCTCTCCGCGCTCGGCCTGGTCTCCCTGGTCTACGGCTTCACCCGCGCCGAGTCCGACGGCTGGAGCGACGCGGTCACCATCTCGATGTTCGTCGCGTCCGCGGTGCTGCTGATCGCCTTCGTGCTGGTCGAGTCCAAGGTCAAGGCCCCGCTGCTGCCGCTGCGCGTGGTGACCGACCGCAACCGCGGCGGTATCTACCTCTCGCTGGGCCTCGCGATCATCGGCATGTTCGGTCTGTTCCTCTTCCTGACCTACTACCTCCAGATCGTGAAGGGCTACACCCCGGTCAAGACCGGCTTCGCGTTCCTGCCGATGGTGGCCGGCATGATCACCGGCTCCACCCAGATCGGCGCCCGTCTGATGACCCGCGTCCGCGCGCGTCTGCTCATGGGCCCGGGCTTCCTGGCCGCCGGCATCGGCATGCTGCTGCTGACCCAGCTGGAGGTCGGCTCGTCGTACGCCGCCACGCTGCTGCCCGCGATGGTGCTGCTCGGCCTCGGCATGGGTACGGCGTTCATGCCGGCCATGGCGCTCGCCACCCAGGGCGTCCAGCCCCGGGACGCCGGTGTCGCCTCCGCGATGGTCAACACCTCGCAGCAGGTGGGCGGCGCGATCGGCACCGCCCTGCTGAACACGATCGCCGCGTCCGCGACGACGTCGTACGTCAAGGACCACATCGCCACCGCGACCTCCAAGCCGCAGGCGCAGCTGGTCCAGCTGCAGGGCATGGTGCACGGCTACACCTCGGCGATCTGGTTCGCCGTGGGCATCCTGGCGCTCGCCTCGCTGATCGCCTTCACCTTCGTCAACGCCGGCCGTCCGGGTTCCACCCCGGTCGCCTCCGGCAGCGGCGACGGCGTGGAGGACGAGGTGCCGGTGCCGGTGGTCGCCCACTGACCGGCGGGTACGTGAACCGCAGGGCGTGAACTAGCGGAGCCAGGGCAGGTCCGCACCCGCTTCATCGGGCTGAAGGCCCTCGGCGACGATCTCCATGATCTCGCCGAGGGCCTTCTGCTGTTCCGGGGTCAGCCGCTCGAACAGCGCCTGCCGTACGGCGTCCACATGGCCCGGAGCGGTCTCGCGGAGCACCTCGGCGCCCGCCTCGGTGAGCACCGCGAACTGGCCGCGCTTGTCCGAGGGGCAGTCCTCCCGGCGCACCCAGCCGTTCTTCTCCAGCCGCGCGATCGCGTGCGACAGCCGGGAGCGGGTGATCTTCGCCGTCCTCGCGAGCTCGGTCATCCGCAGCCTGCGGCCCGGCGCCTCGGCGAGGGTGACGAGGAGGCCGTAGTAGATGTGCGGCATCCCCGCGTCCCGCTGGAGCTGGCGGTCGAGGTGGTCCTCCAGCAGCGTGGTGGCGTGCAGATAGGCGCGCCAGACGCGCTGTTCCCCGTCGGTGAGCCAGCGGTGCCGTGCGGCGGAGTCCGTTGCCGAGTTCATGGCTCCCACTGTACGAGCCACCTCCTTGAAACTTGAACAAGTCGGGCGTACGCTCGACAGAGAACTTGAGAGTTCAAGCATCAGGCTCCGGGGCGACGGGAACCGCCCGCATCGCCCCGGCGCCGGCCGGGAACGGACCGCCCGCGCGGGCCGGAAGCGCTCACGCGGGCCGAGACCACAGGGAGCCGCCGTCATGTCCGCCGCCACACCGCAGCCGTCCGCCGCAGGACGCGAGCGCATGCCCGCCCTCTACCTCAGCCACGGCGCCCCGCCGCTCGCCGACGACCCCGTCTGGCCGGGCCAGCTCGCCGCCTGGTCCGCCGGCCTGCCCCGGCCCAGGGCGATCCTCGTCGTCTCCGCGCACTGGGAGGAGGCCCCTCTCGCCCTCGGCGCGACCGAGACCGTCCCGCTGGTCCACGACTTCTGGGGCTTCCCCGAGCACTACTACCGGGTGCGCTACGACGCCCCCGGCGCGCCGGAGCTCGCCGAGTCCGTCCGCAAGCTGCTGCGCGCCCCCGGCACCCCCGTCCAGGACATGCCCGACCGCGGCCTCGACCACGGCGCCTACGTCCCCCTGGTCGAGATGTTCCCGGAGGCGGACATCCCCGTGCTCCAGGTCTCCCTGCCCACCCTCGACCCGGTGCGCCTGATGGAGACCGGCCGCAGGCTCGCTCCACTGCGCGACGAGGGCGTGCTGATCGTCGGCTCCGGGTTCTTCACCCACAACCTGGCCGCCCTGCGGCACGCGGGCGGCGTGCCGTCCTGGTCCGCCGAGTTCGACGACTGGGGCCGGAGCGCCCTGGAGGCCCGGGACTGGGACGCCCTGCTGGACTTCACGAACAAGGCCCCGGCCGGCCGGTACGCCCATCCGCGCACCGAGCACTTCGCCCCGCTCTTCGTCACCATGGGCGCGGCGGAGGCGGACGGGCGGGCGGACGCCCAGAAGTCGGTGATCGACGGGTTCTGGATGGGGCTGGCGAAGCGGTCGGTGCAGTTCGGCTGAGTCCGGCGCGCCGCGGGGCCGCCGGGCCGCCGGGTCACAGGGCCTTCTCGTACCAGGCCACGTCCCAGTAGCGGCCGAACTTGCGGCCCACCTCGCGGTGCGTGCCGACGTGCCGGAAGCCGAAGCGTTCGTGCAGCCGGGCGGAGGCGGCGTTCGGCTGGGCGATCCCCGCGTAGGCGCGGTGTACGTCCTCGCCCGCCAGGGCCTCGAAGAGGGCGCCGTAGAGCAGGGTGCCGATGCCGCCGCGGCCGGCCTGCGGGGCGACGTACACCGACGTCTCCACGGACGTGGTGTAGGCGGGCTTCGGGCGGTAGGGGCTGGATGTGGTGTATCCCAGGATTTCCCGGGAATCCGGGGTCGTGGCAACCATCAGGCGGTACGGGCCGTCTTCCGGGTGGGAGAGCAGCCAGGGGCGGCGCTCTTCCGGCGTGAAGGCCACCGTGTCGAACGTGATGGCCGTCTCACGTACGTAGTGGTTGTAGAGAGCCGTGAGGGCGCCGAGATCATCCTCGGTCCCCGGCCTGACCTGCACCTCTGTACGTCCGGAAGCCATCGTTCCTCCCTGCGTGGCGGAACAGGGTACTGCATGATCGGAAAAATTGAGGGGCCGGCCGGGAATTCTGTCCTGATTCCAGTCGTTGTTTCCCACAGATGCAGGGCACTCAAGGAGAGTCCGGAAGACGGTCCCGGAGTGCCGAGCGTTCGCCAGGACCACCCGCCAGCCCTCCTCCAGGCTCGCACTTCCGTTCGAGCAGGGGGGACCTCCAACGCAAGGGAGCACGCATGGCAACCCGTGCCGTCGCCCGTCGTAAGTCCGCCAGTGGCGAGACGGCCGACTCGGCAAGCAGTGTTCGCGCTCGCGCTCACGGCGGCGAGATAGCGGACCGTGATCTGGTCGGCATGTACCTCGACGAGATCGCGCGTACGCCGCTTCTCGACGCGGCCAAAGAGGTCGAGCTGTCCCAGATCATCGAGGCGGGTGTGTTCGCGCGGCAGGTCCTGGACGGGCACGAGGAGACCGGCGCCGCGGCGACCCGCAAGGAACTGGAAGCGCTGATCGACGACGCCGAGCGGGCCAAGGACGTCTTCATCCGCTCCAACCTCCGCCTGGTCGTGGCGGTCGCCCGGCGCTACCCGCGCGCCGGCCTGCCCCTCCTCGACCTGATCCAGGAGGGCAACGCCGGCCTGGTGCGCGCCGTCGAGAAGTTCGACTACCGCAAGGGCTTCAAGTTCTCGACGTACGCCACCTGGTGGATCCGTCAGGCCATCACCCGTTCCATAGCCGACCAGTCCCGCACCATCCGGCTCCCCGTCCACCTGGTGGAGGAGCTGGGCCGCATCCGCCGCGTGCAGCGCGAGTTCAACCGCGAGCACGGGCGCGAGGCGGAGCCCGCGGAGATCGCCGCCGAGCTGGGCTCGACCCCCGAGCGCGTGACCGACGTCCTCGACTGGTCCCGCGACCCGGTCTCGCTGAACATGCCGGTCGACGACGAGGGCGAGACGCAGTTCGGCGACCTGCTGGAGGACACCTCCGCGGTCTCCCCCGAGCAGTCCGTCCTCAGCCTGCTGCGCAGCGAGGAACTGGACGACCTGATCGGCCGCCTGGACGAGCGCACGGCCTCGATCATCAAGATGCGGTACGGCATCGACGACGGCCGGGAGCGCACGCTCACCGAGGTCGGCAAGGAGCACGGACTGACCCGTGAGCGGATCCGGCAGATCGAGAAGCACGCGCTGCTCGAACTGAAGAAGCTGGCGCGCGACACCGGTTTCGACGCGGCGGCGTGACGGCACGGGGCGTACGCCCGGTGGCGGAAGACGGCGCAAATGTGGCGCGGTACCGTCGCTTCAACCCGCTGGTCCGGGGGAACAACCCTTCCGGGCCCGGTAATCGAAGCCGGGATCCACGCCCCGTGACCGATGTCCGGGGGCCGCACTCCCACCCAGCGCCACTTGGACGATGCCATGAGGACGACCAGGTGCGACCTGACCTGGTCCGACCCGCCTGACCCGAGCGGTCGGGCCGCCCGACCCGATCCGGACGGGGCCGACCGGCCCGAGCGGATCCGGCCCGGGGCGACCCGGCCACGACCGGCCCCGGCCCGACCCGATCCGTCCCCACCGGACCGGAGCGGCCGGACGCACCACCCATGAGCCATGTCCCGACGCACAACCCCCCCGGCGCCGGGACCTTCCCCGCCGGGCCCCGGCGCCTACCCCCCCCAGGCGCCGGGGCCCGGTTTTTTCGTGCGAGGGGTGCGTGTCGTCGGTGCGGGCGGCCTCGAAAGGCCCCCCCCCGGCTGCCCGGAACGCCCGTGGACATGCTGAAATGGCGGCCCACCCCGTACCTGAACCACGGGGTCGGCCGCCGAATGGCAGATTCTGCCACATGGGCATAACCTGCCGACGTGAGCACCCCCCGCACCACCGGCACCACCGGCACCACCGTCCATCAGCAGCTTTTTCCGGCCGCCCCGTCGGCCTCCCTCACCGAACGCCGCAAGGCCGAGACCCGCATGGACATCGCCCGCGCCGCGGCCACGCTCTTCGTGCGCCAGGGCCTGCGGAACACCCGGGCCGAGGACATCGCCCAGGCGGCGGGCATCGCCCCGCGGACGTTCTACCGCTACTTCGCCTCCAAGGAAGAGGCGGTGGCCCCTCTCTACGCGGCGGGCGCCCGGCTCTGGATCGAGGCGGTCCGCCAGGCCCCGGCCTCCCTCACCATTCCCGAAGCCCTCCGGCACGCGGTCGACCAGACCCTCTCCCCGGGCGCCGGCGTCTCCGCCTCGTCCTGGGAATGGGCCCGCACCCTGATCCACCTCGCCGACACGAGCCCCGCGCTCCGCAAGGTGTGGGCGGAGGTGTGCCAGGCGGCGGAGGAGGAACTCGCCCCGATCCTCGCCGCGCGTCTCGCCGCCGCGGCGAACGGTACGGCGGCGGACCCGGCGTCCTCGGCGGACCCGGCGTCTCCGGCGGACCCGGCGTCTCCGGCGGTGTCCGCCGCTTCCCCGGACAACGTTGCCGTGACCGTGCCCCTCGTCATCACCCCGCACCTCCGCTTCGCCGCCGCGGTCGCCTGCGCGGCCGTACGCGTGGCGGTCGAGTCCTGGTCCACCACCGCCTCCCCGCACACCGGCCCCGGTGGCCCGGCGGGCCTCACGCTGCGCAGCCTCGCCGCGCTGGGCGACTTCGCCTGGGGCGGCTCGGCCTGAGGCGCCGACGCGAGGGGCCCGCCGGGCCACCGGCCCGGGAAACCGGCCCGGGTGCCGGGCGGCCCCTGCCCCCTGGAGCGGTCCGCGCGTAGCCCGGGCGCCGGTGCGCGCCCCGGCTACGCGGGCTGCCCGGCCCCCGCCGCTCCCGCTGCCCCGGCCACGCGGACGGCTCGACCTCGCTCCTGCCGCCCGGGCTACGCGGAGGACCCGGCCCCCGCCGCCCCCGCCGCCCCGGCCCTGCTCATCCGCGCGCCCAGGTCCCGTACGCAGGAGCTCAGTTCGTCCGGCGACAGGACGGCGAAGTCGTACCCCACCGCCGCGAGCCGTATCGCCAGCGCCTCCACCGGGCCCGTGCTCTCCCCCCGCAGGACGCATCCGCCCTCCCCGTCCCCCTCGGGTGTCCCGGCCCACCAGGGAACCCGCGAGGCGACGTCCTCCGGCGGGGCGGCGAAACGCACGGCGTACGCGTAGGCCGGCTGGCGGCCCCGGATCGAGCGCCGCAGGTACTCCGCCGCGCTCCCCTCCGGCAGTTCCCGCGGCGAGAAGCGCGCCCCGGTGGCGGACGGTTCGCTCACCCGGTCCACCCGGAACGTGCGCCAGTCCTCGCGTCCGAGGTCGTACGCCACGAGGTACCAGCGCTGTCCGGTGGACACCAGCCGGTACGGCTCGGTGAGCCGGCGCGACTCGCCGCCGTCCCTGTCCCGGTAGGCGAACCGCAGCCGTTCCCGGCCCGCGACCGTCGCGGCCATGACGGTCAGCGTCTCGGGCGCGATGCGCGCGCCGTCCCCGAACGCGAGCGGCGTCGTCGCGTTCTGGAGGGTGGAGACCCGGTGCCGCAGCCGCGCCGGAAGCACCTGCTCCAGCTTCGCCAGCGCTCGTACGGACGCCTCGTCGACGCCCGCGACCGCGTGGCCGGCGCCTGCGCGCAGGCCGACCGCGATCGCCACGGCCTCCTCGTCGTCGAGCACCAGCGGGGGCAGCGCCTTGCCCGCGACCAGCCGGTATCCGCCGTCGGAGCCCTTCGTGGCCTGCACCGGATAGCCGAGCTCGCGCAGCCGGTCGATGTCCCGCCGCACGGTGCGCCGGGACACCCCGAGCCGCTCGGCGAGCTCGCCGCCGGGCCATTCGCGCGGGGTCTGGAGGAGGGAGAGGAGCTGAAGGATGCGACCCGGGGTGTCCGTCGTCATGTCTCCGAGCATGCCGTACGACTAGGACACGATCTGTCCTAATGGGGTCCTAGCCTGCCGGCATGACATCCACGGAAGAGAACCACGGCGCCCGGCCGGAACGGGCCGGGGAGCGGGCGGCCGCGGCCGGGGCCGGGACAGCGGCGCGGATCCCGGCCCAGAGCGCGCAGGACCCTGCCCCGGCGCAGGACCCCGGACCGCAGGTGGTCCCCGCTCCGGCGGCGGAAGCGGCGGAAGCGGCGGAAGCGGCGGCTCAGGCGGAGGGCCGGGCCGGGACGCCGGGGGACCGGCGCCGCTGGTTCGCGCTCGCGATCGTGATGACCGCGGCCTTCATGGACCTCGTCGACGTGACGATCGTGAACATCGCGATCCCCTCCATCCGGCAGAACGCCGGTGCCTCCTTCAGCCAGATCCAGTGGATCACCGCGGGGTACGCCCTCGCCTTCGCCGCGGGCCTGATCACCGGCGGCAGGCTCGGTGACATCCACGGCCGCAAGCGGCTGTTCCTCCTGGGCATCGCCGGCTTCACCGCCGCCTCCGCCCTGTGCGGATTCGCCGCGAACCCCGAGATGCTGGTCGCCTCCCGGATCCTCCAGGGCGGCATGGCGGCGATGATGGTCCCGCAGGTCCTGTCGATCGTGCACGCCACCTTCCCGGCCCATGAACGCGGCAAGGTGTTCGGCCTGTTCGGCGCGATCGTCGGGCTCGGCGCGGTCTCCGGCCCGCTGCTCGGCGCGCTGCTGACGGAGTGGAACCTGTTCGGCCTGGAGTGGCGTCCGATCTTCCTGATCAACCTGCCCGTCGGCATCGTGGCCCTCCTCCTCGGCCGCCGGTACATCACCGAGTCCCGCGCCCCGAAGGCGCTCAGGCTGGACCTCGTCGGCGTCGCCCTGGTGACGCTGGGCCTGCTCATGCTGCTCTACCCGCTCACCCGTGGCCACGAGCTGGGCTGGCCGCTGTGGGGGTACCTCTCGATGGCGGGCGCGGTCGCCGTCTTCGCGGCGCTGGTGGCGTACGAGCGCCGCAAGGCCGCCCGCGACGGCTCCCCGCTGATCGAGCTGTCCCTGTTCCGGGTGAAGAGCTTCGCCGCGGGCATCGCCGTACAGACCGTGTTCGGTGTCGCGCTCGGCATCTTCTTCCTGGTGTGGACGCTCTACATGCAGATCGGCCTCGGCTGGCGTCCGCTGCGCGCCGGTCTGACCGGTGTGCCGTTCTCGCTCGCCGTGTCCACGGCCGCGGGCCTGTCCGTGCAGAAGCTGGTGCCGCGCTTCGGGCGCAAGGTGCTCCAGGCGGGCGCGCTGGTGATGGGCGCGGGCGTGCTCGTCTACATCGGGGAGGCCCACCGCTACGGCCTCGCCATCTCCTCCTGGCAGATGATGCTGCCGCTGGCCGTGATGGGCGCGGGCATGGGCCTGATCGTCGCCCCGCTGACCGACGCGGTCCTGTCCGAGGTGCCGCGCGAGCACGCCGGATCCGCGTCCGGCCTGATCAACACCGTGCAGCAGATGGGCAACGCGCTGGGCCTCGGCCTGGTGTCGGTCGTGTTCTTCGGGGTGATCGACGACCGGCTGACCCGTACGCAGGTCGGTCCGGCCTTCGCGCACGCCTTCCAGCACGCGCTGTGGTGGGTGGCGGGCATCATGGGCGTGATCTTCCTGCTGATGTTCGCGCTGCCGGCGCGCCCGGCGCAGCACATCGAGGGCGCGGCGGACGAGAGCGGCGAGGGCGGTGCGGACGGCGCGGTCGGCGGCGCGGAGGGTCCGGCCGGCGGGAAGGGGTCGACGGCCCGGGGCGCGGGCGAACTCGTCCACTGAGCCGCCGCGGGACCTCTTCGGCCCGCGGACCCGGGACCACGGAGTTCCTGAACCAAGTTCCTGAACCCCCTGAACTCCTGCGACTCCGGACGCCGTTCGCGGCGGGAAGGCCCGGCACCCACGGGTGCCGGGCCTTCGGGCTGCCCGGACATGCCCGGATGATGTCCGGACCTGTTTACTTCCCGGCTGTGCGGGCGTAGCCTCCCCGGAAACCACACGTTCGGGCATCATGCGGAGGCGAGCGGACATGTACGCACCGGAGAGACAGCAGGAGATCCTCCGGCTCGCACGGGACGCCGGACGGGTGGACGTCCTCTCGCTCGCCGAGGAGTTCCAGGTGACGGCGGAGACGATCCGCCGCGATCTCAAGGCCCTCGACCGGGCCGGCCTCGTCCGCCGCGTGCACGGCGGCGCCATCCCGGCCGGCCGCCTCGACTTCGAGCCCGACCTCGCCGAACGCGAGTCCACCGCCGCGGACGAGAAGGACCGCATCGCCAAGGCGGCCCTCGCCGAACTCCCCACCGAGGGCACGGTGATCCTCGACGCCGGTTCGACGGTGGCACGGTTCGCCGCCGCGATCCCGCTGGAGAGCGCGCTCACCGTCGTGACCCACAGCCTGCCCATCGCCGCCCGCCTCGCCGACCATCCGGGCATCCAGCTCCACCTGGTCGGCGGGCGCGTACGGCACCGGACGCGCGCCGCCGTGGACGCCTGGGCGCTGCGCGCGTACGGCGAGATCCGCGCCGACGTGCTGTTCGTCGCGGCCAACGGCTTCTCGGCCGAGCACGGTCTGACCACCCCCGACCTCGCCGAGGCCGCGGTCAAGCGCGCGGCCGTCGCCGCCGCCCGCCGCGTGGTCCTGCTCGCCGACTCCGCCAAGCACGGCCAGGAGCACTTCGCCCGCTTCGGCGGTCTCGGCGACGTGGACCTGCTGATCACCGACAGCGGACTGGGCGCCGAGGCCGCCGCCGCCATCGAACACGGCGGCACGGAGGTGGTCCGCGCGTGATCCTCACCGTCACCCCCAACCCGTCCCTGGACCGCACCTACGAGGTGCCGGCCCTGGAGCGCGGCGAGGTCGTCCGCGCCTCCGGCGAGCGGGTGGACCCCGGCGGCAAGGGCGTGAACGTCTCCCGCGCGATCGCCGCCGCCGGCCGCCGCACGGTCGCCGTACTGCCCCTGGGCGGGGCGCCGGGGGCGCTCGTCGCCGCCCTGCTCGACGCGCAGGGCATCGAGGTGGCCCCGGTCCCGGTGGCCGGAGCCACCCGCTCCAACATCGCGCTCGCGGAGGCGGACGGCGTCCTGACGAAGATCAACGCGCCCGGTCCGGAGCTGTCCCCGGCCGAACAGGAACTCCTCCTGGACACCGTCCGCGAGCAGTCGCGCGACGCCGAGTGGATCGCGGGCTGCGGCAGCCTGCCGCGCGGGCTCGCACCCTCCTGGTACGCCGACCTCGTCGCACGGGCGCACGCCGTGGGCGCCCGGATCGCGCTCGACACCTCGGGGCGCGCGCTCCTGGAGGCGCTGCGCGCCCGGCCCGACGTGGTGAAGCCGAACGCCGAGGAACTCGCGGAGGCGGTGGGGCGCCCCCTCGCGACCGTCGGCGACGCGGTGAAGGCGGCCGGGGAACTGCGCGCGAGGGGCGCGCGGGCCGTGCTCGCGAGCCTGGGCGCCGACGGCCAGCTGCTCGTGGACGGCACAGGAGTCTGGTTCGGTACCGCGCGCGTGGACACCGTCCGCAGCAACGTCGGCGCCGGCGACTCCTCCCTCGCCGGCTTCCTCGTCGCCGGCGGCAGCGGCCCCGAGGCCCTGGCCTCCGCCGTCGCCCACGGCGCCGCCGCCGTCCGGCTCCCCGGCAGCGAGATGCCGGGACCCGCCGACCTCGACCCGGCCGCGGTGACCGTCACGTCCGAGGTCCCGGCCGGCCGCGCCCTCACCGAGCCGGTGTCATGAACGGCCCGGGCCGGGACCGTACGACCCCCGCCGGCCGGCGCCCCTTCCGCGCCCCGCTCCGCGACCCGGACCGCCCCGGGAGGCGGCGCGCGGCCCTGCCGCCCGTGCCCCGCCCGGCACCCACCGCTTCCCCCCACAGCGCCACCCCCGTCCCCGTCACCGCCCACCGTGCACCCCGGGCGATACGCGTGCATTGGAGCCCGCGATGACCGACATGATCACCGCGGACCTGGTCGATCTCGACCTGTCCGCCGGCACCAAGGAAGCAGCGGCGCGCAATCTCGCCGCACGGATGGCGGCCCTGGGCCGGGTGACCGACCTGGAGGGCTTCCTCGACGACGTCGCCGCCCGCGAGGCCCAGATGCCGACCGGTCTCGACGGCGGCATCGGCATCCCGCACTGCCGCAGCGCCCATGTCACCGAGCCGACGCTCGCCTTCGGCCGCAGCGCCGCCGGCATCGACTTCGGTGCCCCGGACGGTCCGGCCGACCTGGTCTTCCTCATCGCCGCCCCGGCCGGCGCGGACGACGCCCACCTCACGATCCTCTCCGCTCTGGCCCGCCGCCTGATGGACCCCGGGTTCACGGCCGCACTGCGCGCCACGGCCGACCCGGAGGCGGCGGCGCGGCTGATCGGAGGGCAGGAGACACCTCCGGCCCCGGTGCCGGACCCGGCACCGGCAGCGGGGGCGTCATCGGCGGCGGGAGAAGCCGGAGCGGACGAGTCCGCCGGAGCCCGCCCCGAAGACACCGCCACGGCGCCGGCGGCGGCCTCCGCCGGCGCCGCGGCGGGCAGTACGGCACCCGGGAACCCCGCTGAGGCCGCGGGTCCGGCCGATGGTGCCGAGAGCGCGGAGGAGCCCGGGCGCGGGACCACCGGGGCGGTACGGCCCTTCCGGATCGTCGCCGTCACCTCCTGCCCGACCGGGATCGCGCACACCTACATGGCGGCCGAGTCCCTGGAGAACGCCGGCCGTGAGGCGGGCGTCGAGGTCGTCGTGGAGACGCAGGGCTCGGCGGGCTTCACCCGGCTCGACCCCGCGGTGATCGCGGCGGCGGACGGTGTGATCCTCGCGCACGACCTCCCCGTACGGGAGAGGGAGCGCTTCGCGGGCAAGCCGACCGTGGACGTCGGCGTGAAGGCGGGCATCAGCCGCCCGGCCGAACTGGTCGCGGAGGTCCGCCGGAAGGCGGAGTCGGACGGCACGCCCGCGGGCACGGGCGCGCCCGCCCCTGCGACCGCGTCCGCCTCCGGCGGCACCCCGGTCGAACGTGCGGGTGAGGCCGGCGAGGGATACGGCACGAAACTCCGCAAGTGGCTGATGTCGGGCGTGAGTTACATGGTGCCGTTCGTCGCGGCGGGCGGCCTGCTGATCGCCCTGGGCTTCGCGCTCGGCGGGTACGAGGTCAAGGCGGCACCCTCGGTCCTGGACCACTTCATGTGGTCGCAGCGCGCCGGCTGGGGTGCCCTGCTCTTCCAGATCGGTGGCTTCGCCTTCGGTTTCCTCGTCCCCGTGCTCGCCGGGTACATCGCCTACGGCATGGCGGACCGGCCCGGTCTGGTCCCCGGGTTCGTGGGCGGCATGATCGCCTCCGCGACCGGCGCGGGCTTCCTCGGCGGCCTGGCGGCCGGACTGATCGCCGGCGGCGTGGTGCTGACGGTCCAGCGGGTGCGGATACCCCCCGCCCTGCGCGGCATCATGCCCGTGGTGGTGATCCCGCTGATCTCCTCCGCGATCACCGGGTTCCTGATGCTCGTGGTGATCGGCAAGCCCATCGCCTCCGCACAGAAGGCCATGACCGACTGGCTGAACGGCCTCACCGGCACCAACGCCGTCCTGCTGGGCGCCCTGCTCGGCCTGATGATGTGCTTCGACCTCGGCGGCCCGGTCAACAAGGTGGCCTACACCGTCGGCACCGCCGGCATCGCGGTCGCCGACCCCAGTGACTCCGCCATGAAGATCATGGCCGCGGTGATGGCGGCCGGCATGGTCCCGCCGCTGGCGATGGCCCTGGCCACCACCGTGCGCGGCCGGCTGTTCACCCCGACCGAGCGGGAGAACGGCAAGGCCGCCTGGGTACTGGGCGCCTCCTTCATCACCGAGGGCGCCATCCCGTTCGCGGCGGCCGACCCGCTGCGGGTCATCCCCTCGTCCATGGTGGGCGGCGCCGTCACCGGGGCGCTGTCGATGTCCTTCGGCGCCACCCTGCGCGCCCCGCACGGCGGTGTCTTCGTGGTCCCGCTGATCGGCAACCCGTTCCTCTACCTGCTCGCCGTCCTGGCCGGGGTGTGCGTCACCACCGGGCTGGTGATCCTGCTCAAGGGCCTGCGCACACCGGCCCCCGGCGACAGTGGCACCTCCGGCGCGGGTCCGGCCGAGACCGCCTCCGAACAGCGGCAGCCGGTCGCCGCCTGACCCCCGCCGCGGCGGGACACCTGCGACGGCCCGGGGTGTTCCGCCGCGCCCGCGCGTCAGCCCTGCCGCGCGGCCCGCCGCTCCATGGCCTCCCGGGCCCTGCCCTCCGACGGGTACACCTCGCACATGTGGCGGCCGTCGGGCGTCGCCGTGTGCTCGACCTCCCACAGGGAGATCTCCCTGCCGTCCGGCAGCAGGAACGCGTGCTCGTACAGGGCGAAGTTCAGGCCCGCGCGGCCCGCCCTGCCGGGGCGCCCGAACGCCTGGGTGATCTGGTGCGCGGCCGCCGTCGCGAGCAGCGCCGCCGTCTCCTCGTCCGGCCGGTCCGGGTTCTCCGCACGGCGCAGCAGCCGGCGCGCGTGGTCGGCCGAGCCGTCCGGCGCGTAGACGTGCCGGGGTTCGGGGATGGCCGACAGGTGTGTCAGCACGGGAAGTTCGAAGTCGGGCGTGTCCGACGGCAGGGCCAGGCGGGCCGTGGAGGCCTGCAGCTCCTCCTCGTCGGCGTACACCTCGTGCTGGGGCTCACCGCCGGACGCGGTGTTGTGGACCAGCTCCCACAGGGTCACCGCCTCGCCGTCGGCGAGCAGCCAGGTGTGCCGGTGGGTCTCCCGGTGCAGCCCGGCGCTGTGGTGCGCGGAGTGCAGCGAACTGTCGTGCACCAGTGCGCAGTCGAGTCTGCGTATGACCTCGTCGGGCAGCTCGAAGGAGTTCAGGGCACGGCCGAGGAGCCGCTCGAGGTGCTCCTCCGGAGACTCCGGCGACCCGGCTGGTTCGTACGCTGCTGTCTCGTACGGAACGCTCAAGGCTTCTCCTGGCGTTGCTGCATGTCACCTGGTGGGTGCATACCGTAGCCCCTCGGTCGGACATCATGTCCGGGAACCGAGAAAACGTACGCCGGGAAAACGCGCGGGCCGCGCGAAAAGTTCCCGCGCGGCCCCGCGATCCGTCAGAACCTCCCGCTCAGACCGCGCTTCCGGCGGTCCAGGCGCTCCACGCCATGTTCCAGCCGTTGAGTCCGTTGTCCGGCGCCACCGTGCTGTCGGGGGAGTTCTTCACGAACACCACGTCCCCGACCAGCGAGTTGTCGAAGAACCACTTCGCCGTGGTGGCGCCCTGCGCGCCCCGCACGTCGGCGAGCCCGACGCAGCCGTGGCTGGTGCCCTCGCGGCCGAAGGGCGGGTTGCCCTTGTTGTACCAGTAGTTGCCGTGCACGAAGGTGCCCGACGACGTCAGCCGCATCGCGTGCGGCACGTCCGAGATGTCGTACTCCCCGCCGAACCCGACCGTCGAACCGTCCATCCGGGTCTGCGTGAACTTCTCGGAGATCACCATCTTCCCGTTGTACGTCGTGTGCTGCGGGCTGCCCGCGGAGATCGGCACCGTCCTGATGGTCCGGCCGTCCCGCACCACGGTCATGGTCTGCGTGCGGACGTCCACGGTGGACACCTGCGCGCGTCCGACGGTGAACGACACCGTCTTCTTCTGCACGCCGTAGACGCCGTTCGCGCCCTGGACCCCGTCGAGGTCGATGTGCATCGTGACCTTGGAGCCGGCCTTCCAGTAGTCGTCCGGCCGGAAGTCCAGGCGCCGGTCGCCGAACCAGTGCCCCACGACCTGCTGGCCGCTGCTGGAGTCGACCTTGATGTGGGACTGCACGGCCTTGCGGTCGGTGATGGACTTGTCGAAGGTGAACGACACCGGCATGCCCACGCCCACCGTGCTGCCGCCGTCCGGCGTGTAGGTGCCGATGAAGCTGTTCGAGGTGGTCACCGTGGTGAAGGCGGCGTTGGCCGCTGCCGTGCGGCCGCCGGCGTCCTTCGCGGTCGCCTCTATCGCGTACTTCGTCCCGCGCTCCAGCCGCTGGTTCGGCTTCCAGCTGCCGCCGTCCGCCGAGATGGCGCCCGGCACGCTCTCGCCGGACCCGGACACCGTCATCCTCACGTCGGTCAGCCGGCCGTTGCTGACCTTCACCCCGGTCGCGTTGATCGACGCGCCGGTCGAACCGTCCTTGGCCGAGATCGCTATCTTCGCGGTCGACGTCCGGGTGGAGTCCTTGCCGCCGCCGTTGGTGGCGTTGGCGTCGCCGCCGCACCCCGTGAGGGTGAGGGCGCCGACCATCAGGGCGGCACAGGCCCCCAGTACGCGCCGCGCTGCAATGTCCGGCGTTGTCACGGGCTGCTCCAGGTTCTTGTGATGTGCGTGGTCCGTTCCAGTGCGTGGAGAAAGAGGACCAGGGCGCCGGAAAGGTTCCCTCCGTTCTTCCCGGCGGCCGTCACGTGACAGAACCGCGACAAAACCCGTTCCACCGCGACACTCTGACGCCGCGCCGGCTCGGGACCGGAGGCCGCGTCAGAACACGTCAGCACACCTCAGGGCACCTCAGGACGTCTCGCGCCGGGGGCCGTACAGCTCCTCGTACGACGGCCACGCCCCACCGGGACCTGCCACCCCGCGCGCCGCGCGCACGGCCCGCACGATCGCACGCGTCACCAGATCCGCGCCGGCCGCGAGAACCTCGTTGAGCGCCAGCGGATCCGCCGCGTCCAGCGAGCGCGCGCCGGTGGCCAGCGCGAACACCGTGTCGCCGTCGTGCAGCAGATGCACCGGCCGGACGGCCCGCGCGATGCCGTCGTGCGCCGTGCCCGCCACCTTCTGCGCCTGTGCCTTGGAGAGGTCCGCGTCGGTCGCGACCACGGCGAGCGTGGTGTTGAGCGGCGGCGGCGCGTGCGTCGCGGCGCTCTCGGCCAGACGCCGCCGCGCGGCCTCGTGCGCCTCCCGCGCCGGGTAGGACACACGCCCCTGGAACAGCTCTCCGTACAGGACGCCCGTCTCCGGATCCAGCACCGAGCCCGCCGCGTTCACGACCACCAGCGCGGCGACCGTGATCCCGGAGCCGAGCACCGCGCTCGCCGACCCCACCCCGCCCTTGAGGAGCCCGGCCGCCGCGCCCGTGCCCGCGCCCACGCACCCCTCGGCCACCGGCGCCCCCGGGCCCGTGGCCGCGGCCGCCTCGACCGCGGCCCGGCCCAGCGCCGCGTCCGGCCGGGCGCGGAAGTCGCCGCCCCGCCCCAGGTCGAAGACGCACGCCGCGGGCACCACCGGCACCACATGTGCCGGATCCGCCCCGACCCGCACCCCGCGCCCCTGTTCCTCCAGCCAGGCCATCACGCCCGTCGCCGCGTCCAGTCCGTAGGCGCTGCCCCCGGTCAGCACGACCGCGTCGACCCCGCGCACCACGTTGCGCGGGTCCAGGGCGTCGGTCTCCTTGGTGCCCGGACCGCCTCCGCGCACGTCCACCGCGGCGACCGCGCCGCCCTCGGGGGCAAGCACCACCGTGGTCCCGGTGAGCCGGCCCGCTCCGTCGCGCGTGGCGTGCCCCACCCGGATCCCCGCGACGTCCGTCAGCGCGTCAACTGTCATGCGGGCCAGTCTGGCCCACCCCGGGGCACCCCGGGGGAGTGTCAGGCGGCCGGGGCGGCGGTGCCGTGCCGCGGGCGGCCGGACGAGCGTGCCGTCAGTGTCACCCCGGTGGCCACCGCCGCCGCGGTCACGATCCCCGTCGCGAGGACCGCCCGGTCGCCGAGGAAGGTGCACAGGAGCACCAGCAGTGCCGTGACCGGAAGCACCAGTTGCTGACCGATGCCCGCCTTGTAGTGCCGCGCGTGCAGGAGCCACACCGCCAGCAGGTACAGCGCCGTCGGCAGGGTCACGGCCGCGGCGGCGGCCGGTGCCGAGAGGTGCGCCTTGCCGACCGCCTGCTCCACCGCCACCTCCAGCCCGGCGCCGATCGCGGCGGCCGACGAGAAGATGAAGTAGTGGCCGTAGCCCCACAGGAACGGGTTGCCGCCGCCGCGCAGATGCCCGTGGATCGGCACCACGAAGTAGATCCACCACGCGGAGAAGACGATCAGCAGACCGCCCGCCGCGATGGGCAGGAGCGAGCCCAGCGCGTCGTGCTCGTCGGCCCCCGACCGCACGGCGGCCGTGGCCGCGGCGATCGTCTCGCCGAGCACGATGATGGTGAACAGGCCGTACCGCTCGGCGATGTGGTGCGGATGCCAGGAGGTCGAGTGGGCCCGCTCCGCGTACAGCGGCACGCACAGCTCCACGACCGCCATCACCAGGAACACCCACGGCCGCGCGGACTGCGGCAGCACCACCAGACCCAGCCAGCCGACCTGGCACAGCAGGATCCCGTAGGCGTAGCGCCGGTCCATGGATCTCTCGGGCCCCGTGGCCGAGCCCGCCGCCCTCAGCCACTGCGAGGCCATCGCCACCCGCATGATGGCGTAACCGAGCCAGACGAGCAGGAACTCGTGCCGGTCGAACGCGCGGGAGACACCGGCGGCCAGCACCAGGACACCGGAGATCTGGACGAGGGTCACGACCCGGTAGAGCACGTCGTCGTTGTCGTACGCCGAGGCGAACCAGGTGAAGTTCATCCACGCCCACCAGATGGCGAAGAAGACCATCGCGTAGTCGAGGACGCCCTGGCCGGGACGGCCCCCGGCCACGGAGTGCACGAGCTGGACGCCGGCCTGCGCGATGGCGACGACGAAACACAGGTCGAAGAAGAGTTCCAGCGGGGAGGAGACCCGGTGCGCCTCGTCCCGCCGGCGCGCGGTCAGCCGGCGTACGGGGTTCTGCGGGAACGGAGCGCCCGGCGAGGCGGGCGGAGGAACGGAACTCGGCGTCATGTGTCCCAGGACAGCAGATGTCCGGGCCGGAATCCTGCCGGGACGTGGGCCGTACCCTGGAGGCATGAGCACCGCCCCCGCACCCGAGCCGCGCGACCCCAAGGCCGCGCTGATCTTCGACGACCCGCTGAACCAGCAGTCCTCGGACGACACCGACCGGGGGTGGGGCGAGCGCGGCGACACCGACAGCGCCGCTGACCTCAAGCGTTTCCTCGACGAGAAGCCGCCCCACCACCTCTGAGCGGAGCCGCCCGGGCCCTTGGCGCCGGGTCCGAGCCACCCCTCGCGTGCGTGGTCGTGCCGTGCGGGGGCCTGGCCTCGGGGGAGCCGGGCCAGGCCCCGCGCTTGTGCCGCTAACGGCCCCCGTGGCTGGGGTACCGCTCGTTCGGGCCGGGGCCGCGCTGCGAGACCAGCGCGTCGCGGATCTCCTTGAGCACGTCGACCTCGGTCACCGCGGGCGCCTCGACGGCCTCGGCCGTGCCGTCCTTCGCCTTCTTGCGGGCCGCGACCCGGGCCAGGTACTTGGCCATGGGCAGGACCATCAGGAAGTAGACGACCGCCGCGGTGATCACGAACTGGAGCGTGGCACCGAGGACGGCGCCCCACATCAGCCGGATGCCGTCCTTGCCGTCGCAGTGCGCGCTCAGACACGAGCTGTAGTGGTCCAGGTTCTGGGTCCCGACGGCGCCGACCACCGGGTTGATGATCCCCTTCACCACCGCGTTGACGATGTTGGTGAAGGCGGCGCCGATGACCACCGCCACCGCAAGATCGACAACGTTGCCGCGCATCAGAAAGGCTTTGAAGCCCTCCAGGATGCCCGGATCCTTCTTCGCGCTCACCTCGGAAACTCTCCTCGTTTGCACAGGGTGTGGAACAAAGCGCTCCGCAACCTACGGCACGGTGAGGCCATTGTGTCCAATCCCGTCGCTCGATCGTGGGACTTGACATAACCCGGAGCGGAAAGCGCCCACCGGGGCTCACCACAGCGTCACCGCCAGCCGGGCCGTGGCGCTCGCGCCGACCAGCCGTGCCGCGGTGGCGGGCGGCACCGACAGCACGACCAGCGCCCCGCTCACGGACGTATCGCCGGCGGACCCGTCGGCCTGCTCCCCGGATCCTCCGCCCGGCCGCCCGGTCCCGCTCAGGGCTTCCGGCAGCGCGGCCACGCGTGCCCCGTGAGCCAGCACCCGGGTGCCGCCTCCGGCCGACGGGTCCTCGGCGGCGATCACATCGACCCGGTCGCCGGGGCGCAGCAGCCGTACGGACGCGGCGTCGGCGATCCGCACCGGCGCCCGCATCGTGCCCGCGGGACCGGCCCGGCGTCCGGGAGAGCCGGGCGCGCCCGGCGCGGGATCCGCGGCCGGGCGCCCGCGCGGCCGCTCCGCACGGTGCGGTCCCGCCTCCGCGCCCGGACCCGCCGCCACCAGCGCGGCCGCCGTGACGGCGAGGCCCGCCGCGAGGACCTGCCCGCGCCGCCGTGCCAGCCTCCCCAGCCCGTACCGCCCGCCGCGCACGAGCAGTGGCGCGAACTGCGGCACCTCGCAGGTCGCGGGGGCATCGGTGCCCAACGGCAGGGGCAGGGGCAGGGGCAGCGTCGGCGGGCCGGGTGAGGCGGGAGCCGGGAGAGCCGGAGAGGGCGACGACGCGGACGAGGACGGGGGTACGGGTGTGGAAGGGCGCACGGACATCGGGATCACCGCCGGTGAGGAGGGAACGGGCCTGCGATGCCACGATGACGCCTCACGCCGAAGTCCGCCGGAGCCCGTGGACCACGCCCCGGATGTGGACAACCCGCCCACCCGAACGGGTAGTTCCACCCCCGGCCACCGGGACGCCGGACCTCACCTCACGACCGGCCCACTGCCACGCGCACCCCGCACCCGTGCTCGCCCCGAACCCGAACCCGCCCCGCGCCCGCGCGCACCCCGCACCCGAACCGGCGCTCGCCTCGACCCCGGACCCCACCCCGCACCCGCGCGCACCCCGCACCCGAACCGGCGCTCGCCTCGAACCCGAACCCGCCCCGAATCCGCCCCGCGCCCCGCCTCACCTCACGGCAGTTCGAAGCCCGGGTCCATCCCGCCGAGCGCGTCGACGCACAGGCAGTCCCGGTCCGCCGTCTCCGGAAGCGCGGCGACCGCGTCGAACAGGACCCCGCGCAGCCGGTCCACGTTGGCCGCGAACACCTGGAGCACCTCGTCGTGCGAGACGCCCTCACCTGTCTCGGCGCCGGCGTCGAGGTCGGTCACCAGGGTCAGCGAGGTGTAGCAGAGCTCCAGTTCACGGGCGAGGGCCGCCTCGGGGTGGCCCGTCATGCCCACCACCGACCAGCCCTGCGCCTGGTGCCACAGCGACTCGGCGCGGGTCGAGAAGCGCGGTCCCTCGACCACGACCAGCGTCCCCCCGTCCACCGCCTCCCAGTCCCGCCCGTGGGCCGCCTTCAGCGCGGCCGCCCGCCCGGTGGGGCAGTACGGGTCGGCCATGGACACGTGCACCACGCGGGGCACCGTGCCGTCGGGCAGCGGCATCCCGTCGAAGTAGGTCTGCGCCCGGGACTTGGTGCGGTCCGCGAACTGGTCGGGGACGAGCAGGGTGCCGGGGCCGTACTCGGGGCGCAGACCGCCCACCGCGCACGGGCCGAGGACCTGCCGGACGCCGACCGAGCGCAGGGCCCACAGGTTGGCCCGGTAGTTGATGCGGTGCGGCGGCAGATGGTGGCCGCGGCCGTGCCGGGGCAGGAAGGCCACCCGCCGGCCGGCGATCTCCCCCAGGAACAGGGAGTCGCTGGGGGCGCCGTAGGGCGTGTCCACCTGGACCTCGGTCACGTCCTCTAGGAACGAGTAGAAGCCCGAACCGCCGATGACACCGATCTCTGCGTTCACCATGCCGAGCACCCTAGCTGGCCCCGAAAACGCGGGGGAGCCGGATACCGGGGAACGCCGAGGACCCCGCCGTCGTACGACGGCAGGGTCCTGGAAAGCGTGAAGCGGGGCCTCAGGCGGCGGAGCTGGCGGAGCCCGACGACGAGGCCGAGGACGACGAAGAGGTCGACGACGAGCTCGAAGAGGACGACGTCGAGGACGACGACTTCGTGTCGGACGAGGCCGAGCCGGCCGGCTTCGACGCCGGGCTGCTGCTCGACGTGGAACCGCGCGAATCGTTGCGGTAGAAGCCGGAGCCCTTGAAGACAATGCCGACGGCGGAGAACACCTTCTTCAGGGAGCCACCGCAGGCGGGGCATTCGGTGAGGGCGTCGTCGGTGAACTTCTGCACCGCCTCGAGGCCCTCGCCACAGTCCTTGCACTGGTACTGGTAGGTCGGCACTGTCTTCCTCCTGGCACTCTCACTCAATGAGTGCTAACGACGGTCCATACTGACGTATTCCCGGGTACTAGTCCACCGCGACCGGCTCGCGGTGACCGACGCCACGCGCGACGGTCAGGTTCCGGGGCGGCGCCGACAGCCGGGAACGCAGGGCCAGCAGGGTCGCCAGCGCCAGCAGTGTCCCGGCCATCGGGACCAGGAATCCCGCCCCGCCCCACAGCCTGTCCTCCAGTTGCCCGGCCACGGTGACGGCGGCCGCCTGGCCGAGCGCGACCGCGCCCGTCAGCCAGGTGAACGCCTCGGTGCGGGCGCCGGCCGGGACCAGCGCCTCGACCAGGGTGTACCCGGTGATCAGCGCGGGCGCGATGCACATGCCGACCAGCAGGCCGAGTCCGGCGAGCGGCAGCGCCGAGTGCGCCGTCCACAGCGCGGACGAGGCCAGCGCGAGCCCGGCGTAGCCCACCAGCAGGCGCCGCTCGGGCGTCACCTTCCAGGCGATCGCGCCGCAGACGACGCCGGAGATCATGTTGCCCGCGGCGAAGACCCCGTACAGGACGCCGTTCAGGCCGGGCTCGCCGATCGACTCGGTGAACGCCGCCAGGGAGACCTGCATGCCGCCGAAGACCGAGCCGATGCCCAGGAAGGCGACGACCAGCACGCGCACGCCCGGTACGCGCAGCGCGGAGGCATGCTCCACGCGCGCGTGGCCGCTCCGCGCGGTCACCGCCGGCTGGGTGCTGCGGCGCGCGGCGAACAGCAGGCCGCCGACGAGGGTCAGCGCGGCCTCGGTGACGAGGCCCGCGGACGGGGTGACGGCGGTGCACAGGGCGGTCGCCAGCAGCGGGCCGACGACGAAGGTCAGCTCGTCCGTGACGGACTCGAACGCCGCCGCCGTGGTCATCAGCGGCGAGTCCTGGAGCCGCACGCCCCAGCGGGCGCGCACCATCGGGCCCACCTGCGGCACCGAGGCGCCGGTCGGCACGGCCGCCGCGAACAGCGCCCACAAGGGGGCGTGCGCCAGCGCGAGCGCGGTCAGGGACAGTGCCGAGACCGTGTGCACGAGGACGCCCGGGACGAGCACGGCGCGCTGGCCGTAGCGGTCGGCCAGCCGGCCGCTCCAGGGGGCGGACAGCGCCATGGAGGTGCCGGTGACGGCCGCGGCGGCGCCGGCGGCACCGTACGAGCCGGTGGTGTGCTGCACGAGCAGCACGATGGAGATCGTGAGCATCGCGAACGGCTGGCGCGCCGCGAAGCCGGGGAGCAGGAACGTCCAGGCGCCGCGGGTGCGCAGCAGCTGCCCGTATCCGGGACGGGACGGAGCCGGCGCCTTCGCCGCCTGCTCGGTGGTGACCGTGGATGCCACGGCCCGTGCCTTTCTGCCGCCTGGTAGCGCGCCCGTGCGGGGGGCGCCGAGAGCTGTCCTCTTGCGCGGGACTGCGGTAGATACCGGTGCCACTGCCTTGCGTCCCGGCCGCCATACGGTCGCGCCAGCTCTGCGTCAGACAGAGTTGGTTCGATCTGGTCCGCCCGATCGTACAGGCGGCCCCCGCTCGTGCCCCTGTGAAAATGAGCACCCCGGGCGCGTCGCCGGTCAGTGCCGGTGCTCGTCGTGGGCGCTGTCCGTGCCCAGCCAGTCGGCCAGTTTGCCGCCGTGGGCGACCGCGCGCAGCCGCCGCTCCGCCGCGTCGCGGACCGGGTCGGTGGTGACGACGAGCAGCTCGTCCCCGTGCCGCAGCATCGTCGTGGGCAGCGGGACGAACGATTCGTCGCCGCGCACCACGAGCGTGACCGCCGCCCCGGGCGGCAGCCGCAGCTCGCTGACCTCCACGCCGTGCATCCGCGAGTCCTCGGGGATCGAGAACGACAGCAGGTGGCCCCGCAGATGCTCCAGGGGTGCCGACTCGATGCCGAGGTCGGCGGCCTCGCCGCCCTCGCCGAGGCGCAGCTTGCGCGCCAGCCAGGGCAGCGTCGGTCCCTGGATCAGGGTGTAGACGACGACCAGGACGAAGACGATGTTGAAGATGCGCTGGCTGCCCGTGACGCCGTTCACCATCGGGATGGTCGCCAGGATGATGGGCACGGCGCCGCGCAGTCCGGCCCACGACATCAGCGCCTGCTCCGCCCAGGGCACCCGGAACGGGGTGAGGCTCAGCACCACGCTCAGCGGGCGCGCGACCATCGTCAGCGCCAGTCCGATGATCAGCGCGGGCACGATGTCGTCGCCCAGCTCGTGCGGCGTGACGAGCAGGCCGAGCAGGACGAACATGCCGATCTGGGCGATCCAGCCGAGCCCCTCGGCGAAGCCGCGGGTGGCCGGCCAGTGCGGGAGCCTCGCGTTGCCGAGCATCATCGAGGCCAGGTAGACGGCCAGGAAGCCGCTGCCGTGCGCCAGCGCGCCGGCGGCGTACGCCGTCACGGCGATCGCCAGCACGGCGATCGGGTACAGGCCGGAGGCCGGCAGCGCGACACGCTTGAGCCCCCAGGAGCCGAGCCAGCCCACCGCGAGGCCGATGGCGGCGCCGATGGCCAGCTCCAGCGCGATCTCGCCGAGCAGGACGTACCAGTGTTCGACCGGTCCGGCCGTGCTGAAGGCGACGACCAGGATGACGACCGGGGCGTCGTTGAAGCCGGACTCGGCCTCCAGCATGCCCGTCACGCGTGCGGGGAGCGGGATCCTGCGCAGTACGGAGAAGACGGCCGCCGCGTCCGTCGAGGAGACCACCGCGCCGATGATGAGCGCCTGCCGCCACTCCAGTCCGACCAGGTAGTGGGCGCCGGCCGCGGTGCCCCCGACGCTGACCGCGACCCCCGCCGTGGCCAGCACGGAGGCCGGCGCGATGACCGGCCGCACCTCTTTCCACTTCGTGCCCAGACCGCCCTCGGCGAGGATCACGACGAGGGCCGCGTACCCGATGACCTGGGTCATCTCGGCGTTGTCGAAGCGGATGTGCCCGAGGCCGTCCTGGCCCATGACGATGCCGATGCCCAGGTACACGAGCAGGCTGGGGAGCCCGCTGCGCGAGGAGATCCGCACGGCCGCCACGGCGACGAGGAGCACGAGGGAACAGGCGAGCAGGAGCTGGTTGAGGTGGTGGACAGTCAGCGGCGGTTCCCTTCCTTGGCCCGCGCGCGAGAAGAGGCGGGCACCCGTACAAGACCCGAGGCTGCGGCGCGCCGCACCCAAGTTACTTCGTTACCTTACCTAACTCTTGACGCTTTCTTGACGCTCGCCGGGGCAAGATCGAACGCCCGTGCGCGCCGGATTCCGACTCCGCCTCAAGTGGCTCGGGGCAGTGCCCCTATGGTTGCTCCAGCGCTCATTCAAAGTCACAGCCCGACCTGCCGCTCGCGTTAGGACAGCAAGGACAGCGATGCCTCCCAATACCACCGCCGCAACCGGTGACAAGCCCGGCAAATCCGGCAGGAAGAAGGGACGCAAAGCCCGACTCGTCGTGATCGTGCTGGTCCTCGCAGTCATCGGCTGCGTCGCCGGCGGGTCCTACTGGTCGGTCAGCACCGTCCGCGCCTCCTTCCCGCAGACCAAGGGTTCGGTCACGCTCCAGGGCCTGTCCGGGCCCGTCGACGTGAAGCGGGACGGTTACGGCATCCCGCAGATCTACGCCTCGTCCGACGAGGACCTGTTCATGGCGCAGGGCTACGTCCAGGCGCAGGACCGGTTCTACGAGATGGACGTGCGCCGTCATCTGACCTCCGGCCGCCTGTCCGAGATGTTCGGCAGGAGCCAGGTCAAGAACGACGCCTTCCTGCGCACGCTCGGATGGGACCGCGTCGCCCGGCAGGAGTACGACACCAAGCTGTCGGCCTCGACGAAGAAGTACCTCCAGGCCTACTCCAAGGGGGTCAACGCCTACCTCCAGGGCAAGGACGGCAAGGAGATCTCCCTGGAGTACGCGGCGCTGAACCTCACCGGCGACTACACGCCGGAGAAGTGGACCCCGGTCGACTCCGTCGCCTGGCTGAAGGCGATGGCCTGGGACCTGCGCGGCAACATGCAGGACGAGATCGACCGCGCGCTGATGACGAGCCGCCTCGGCCCGCAGCAGATCCAGGACCTCTACCCGGAGTACCCGTACAGCCGGAACAAGCCGATCGTGCAGGAGCGGCAGAGCGGCGCCACGGGCGGCTCCGCGAACACCTCGACGGGCACCACGGGCACCACGGGCGCGACGGGTACGACGGGTACGACCGGCACCACGGGTACGACGGGCGCGACGGGCACCACCGGCACGACGGGAACCACCGGCACCGCGGGCGGCGCCACGGGCACCTCCGGGGGGACGACCGGCACGACGGGCTCGACCGGGTCCTCCACCGCCGGTTCGGGCATCACGAGCCAGCTGATGGGCCTGCGCGACGTCCTGGCCGACGTGCCCACCGCCGTGGGTGTGAACGGCTCCGGCATAGGTTCCAACTCCTGGGTCGTCGCCGGCTCGCACACGATCACCGGCAAGCCGCTGCTCGCCAACGACCCGCACCTCGGTCCGGCGCTGCCGTCCGTCTGGTACCAGATGGGCCTGCACTGCCGCACGGTCTCGGCTGCCTGCCCCTACGACGTCACGGGCTACACGTTCGCCGGCATGCCCGGTGTGATCATCGGCCACAACGCCGACATCGCCTGGGGCCTGACGAACTCCGGGGCCGACGTCACCGACCTCTACCTGGAGAAGCTCACCGGCGACGGCTACCTGTACGACGGCAAGATCCGCCCGTTCAGGACCCGCGAGGAGACCATCAAGGTCGCCGGCGGCGCCTCGAAGAAGATCGTCGTGCGCCAGACCGCCGACGGCATGCCCCTGCTGTCCGACCGTGACGACCAGCTCGTCCAGGTCGGCAAGACGGCCACCGTCAACACGGCCGCGCCCGACCGCGGCGACGGCTACGGCGTCGCCCTGAGGTGGACCGCGCTCGACCCGGGCACCTCCATGGACGCGATCTTCGCCCTCGACAAGGCGTCCGACTGGAGCGGCTTCCGCTCGGCGGCGGCCCTGTTCGACGTGCCGTCGCAGAACCTGGTCTTCGCCGACGCGCAGCACATCGGCTACACGCTGCCGGGCAAGATCCCCACGCGCTCCGCCTCGGACGACGGTTCCGTGCCGGTGCCGGGCTGGGACCCCAAGTACCGCTGGACCGGCTTCATCCCGCAGAGCGAGCTGCCCTACGAGTTCGACCCCGAGCGCGGCTACATCGTCACCGCCAACCAGGCCGTGGTCGACAAGGACAAGTACCCGTACACGCTGACCACGGACTGGGGCTACGGCACCCGCAGCCAGCGCATCGCCGACCTGATCGAGTCCAAGATCAAGGACGGCGGCAAGATCTCCACGGACGACATGCGGCAGATGCAGCTGGACACCAGCAGCGAGATCGCCAAGCTCCTGGTGCCGACGCTGCTGAAGATCGACCTCAAGGACAAGCATGTCCGTGAGGCCCAGAAGCTGCTGGAGGGCTGGGACTACACCCAGGACGCCGACTCCGCGGCCGCGGCGTACTTCAACGCCGTGTGGCGCAACGTCCTGAAGCTCGCCTTCGGCAACAAGCTCCCCAAGGAGCTGCGGGTCAAGGGCCAGTGCCTGTGGGTCGACAAGGTCGACAGCACCGGCCCGGTGGACGACGACACCAAGGTCCGCGAGTGCGGCGAGCGCGATGCCGACCAGGCGCAGCCGGACGGCGGCGACCGCTGGTTCGAGGTCGTGCGCCGGCTGATGGACAAGCCGGACAGCGACTGGTGGAAGACCCCGAGGTCGGGCACCCGCCCGGCGGCGGAGAACCGGGACCAGCTGTTCGCGCGCGCCATGATCGACGCCCGCTGGGAGCTGACCGCCAAGCTCGGCAAGGACATCGACACCTGGAGCTGGGGCCGGCTGCACCGGCTGTTCCTGAAGAACCAGACGCTCGGCACCGGCGGCCCCGAGGCCGTCCAGTACGTGCTCAACCGCGGCCCCTGGAAGCTCGGCGGCGGCGAGGCCACCGTGGACGCCACCGGCTGGAACGCGGCCGGCGGCTACAACGTGGTCTGGGTGCCGTCCATGCGGATGGTGGTCAACCTCGCCGACATGGACAAGTCGAAGTGGATCAACCTGACCGGGGCCTCGGGCCACGCGTTCAGCGCCCACTACACCGACCAGACCGGCAAGTGGGCCAAGGGCGAACTGCTGCCCTGGTCCTTCTCGGACAAGGCGGTCGGCAAGAGCACGACCGACACCCTCGTCCTCAAGCCGTGAGCCACTGACGGCAAGCCCGGGAACGGCCCTCCACGCGCGCGGGGAGGGCCGTTCCGCGTTTCACGGACCCTTGGGGGTCCAGCCTCGGGCGTCCCCGAAGCGGCGCACGCCCGACGGCGTCACCACGGCCTGCACCGGGCGGTCGTGCGCCTCCGCGGGGACCCGGCCGACGACCTCGGTGTCGTACAGGAGCACGACGAGCGCGGGGTGCGCGTGCGCGCGTTCCAGCCGCGCGAGCACCCGGTCGTAGGATCCGCCGCCGCGGCCCAGGCGCATGCCGCGGCCGTCCACCGCGAGGCCGGGCAGCAGGACGACGTCCGCGGCGGTCACGGCGCCGGGGCCGAGGCGGGCCCCGGAGGGCTCGGACAGCTCCATCCGCCCGCCGTGCCGGACCCGGGCGAGACAGCCGGGGCCGGTGTACTCGCCCCAGTCGAGGTCGTCGTCGGGCAGCAGCGCGGGCAGCAGCACGCGCACGCCCCGCGCGCGCAGCGCCTCCAGCAGCGCGGAGGTGCCGGGCTCGGCGCCGACGGAGACGTACGCCGCCACCGTGCGCGCACGCGCCAGTTCGGGCAGCGCGAGGGCCTGTTCGGCCAGCCTGTCCCCCGACTCCCGTACGACATCCTCCGGCAACCCGTTCCTCACTTCGAGGAACTCCCGTCGCAACAAGCGCTTGTCAGGCTCGGTCATGGGTCCTCGTGCGTCCTTCGCGTTCCACGGGCTTCTCTTGCGACTTTCTCAATATGGTCATATGAGCGCCAGCTGACCGGAGGCACAGATTCCGCTCATAGGCACCGGATAAGGTTGCGCGCATGACTCAGTCGCACCCCAGGATCAGCAAGGCTGTCATTCCCGCAGCAGGCCTCGGCACCCGGTTCCTCCCGGCCACCAAGGCGACTCCCAAGGAGATGCTGCCGGTCGTGGACAAGCCCGCGATCCAGTACGTGGTCGAGGAAGCCGCGTCGGCGGGGCTCGACGACGTCCTCATGATCACCGGACGCAACAAGCGCGCTCTCGAAGACCACTTCGACCGCAACTACGAGCTGGAGTCCGCCCTTCAGAAGAAGGGCGACGCCGATCGGCTCGCGAAGGTACAGGAGTCCAGCGACCTGGCCACGATGCACTACGTGCGCCAGGGCGACCCCAAGGGCCTCGGCCACGCCGTGCTGTGCGCCGCCCCGCACGTCGGCCACGAGCCGTTCGCCGTCCTCCTCGGTGACGACCTGATCGACCCCCGTGACCCGCTGCTCCAGCGGATGATCGAGGTCCAGGAGCAGCACGGCGGCAGCGTGATCGCCCTCATGGAGGTCGCCCCCGAGCAGATCCACCTCTACGGCTGCGCCGCCGTGGAGGCCACCGCCGACGGCGACGTCGTCAAGATCACCGGCCTGGTCGAGAAGCCGGAGCCGGCGGACGCCCCGTCCAACTACGCGATCATCGGGCGCTATGTGCTCGACCCGCACATCTTCGGCATACTCCGCCGGACCGAGCCCGGCCGCGGCGGCGAGATCCAGCTCACCGACGCCCTCCAGCAGCTGGCCGAGGACGAGAAGGTCGGCGGCCCGGTGCACGGCGTCGTCTTCAAGGGCCGCCGCTATGACACCGGCGACCGCGGCGACTACCTGCGTGCCATTGTCAGACTGGCATGCGAACGTGAAGACCTGGGACCGGACTTCCGGACCTGGCTCCGCAGTTACGTCGCCGAGGAGATGCAGGAACGTTGAGCAGCGCCGCGCCCCGCCCCGCCGCACCGGACCACCTGTGGTCGGTGGACGAGCACCTGGACGACATCCTCAGCACCGTCCGCCCGCTCGAACCCATCGAGCTGCGCCTCCTCGAAGCCCAGGGCTGCGTCCTCGTGGACGACGTCATGGTCCCGGTCACCCTCCCCCCGTTCGACAACAGCTCCATGGACGGGTACGCGGTCCGGGTCGCGGACGTCGAGGGCGCCGGTGAGGAGTTCCCCGCCGTCCTGGAGGTCGTCGGGGACGTCGCGGCGGGCGCGGCCGAGCCGGTGCGGGTCGGCCCCGGACAGGCCGCCCGCATCATGACCGGCGCCCCGCTCCCGCCCGGGGCCGAGGCCGTCGTACCCGTCGAGTGGACCGACGGCGGGCTCGGCGAGGGACCCGCGAGCGGCATGCGGGCGCGGAGCCTGGCCCCCGAGGGCGCCGAGGGACAGGTCCGCGTGTACCGGTCCGTCGAGGCGCGCGCGCACGTCCGCGACAAGGGCGGCGACGTGCGCGCCGGTGACCTCGCCCTGGCCGCCGGCACCGTCCTCGGACCGCCGCAGATCGGGCTGCTGTCCGCGATCGGCCACGGCACGGTACGCGTGCGCCCGCGCCCCCGCGTGGTCGTCATGTCCACCGGCAGCGAACTCGTCCAGCCCGGCGAGCCGCTGGGCCCCGGGCAGATCTACGACTCCAACAGCTTCGCCCTCACCGCGGCCGCGCGGGACGCGGGCGCCATCGCCTACCGGGTGGGCGCCGTCGCCGACGACGCCGACACCCTGCGCTCCACCATCGAGGACCAGCTCGTCCGCGCCGACCTCATGGTGACCACGGGCGGCGTCAGCGTCGGCGCGTACGACGTCGTCAAGGAGGCGCTGTCGCACGTCGCCGACGAGGACGAGGCGGGCAGCGGCGTCGACTTCCGCAAGCTCGCCATGCAGCCCGGCAAGCCCCAGGGCTTCGGCTCCATCGGCCCCGACCACACCCCGCTGCTGGCCCTGCCCGGCAACCCCGTGTCGTCGTACGTCTCCTTCGAGATGTTCGTGCGCCCCGCGATCCGCACGCTCATGGGCCTGGAGGACGTCCACCGGCCCCGCGTCCGGGCCACCCTGCGGACGGACGCGGCACTGCGCTCGCCCAAGGGTCGCCGGCAGTTCCTGCGCGGGAAGTACGCCGACGGCGAGGTCGCTCCCGTGGGCGGCGCCGGCTCCCACCTGATCGCCGCGCTGGCGCACGCCGACGCGCTGATCGTGCTCCCCGAGGACATGGAGAGCGCCGAGCCCGGCACCGAGGTCGAGGTCGTCCTGCTGGGCTGACGGAGCACCCTCGCGCGGGCCTCTCCCGGGCCTCCGCGCGGGCCTCTCCTGGGCCCTCGCGCGGTCTCTCCGCCGGCCCTCGCGCGGTCGCCCCGCGGGCCCCCGCGCGGGTCTCTCCGCACCCGCCGTCCACGGCCCGCGGGAACACCGCGGGGGCGGCCGCCGGGCCGCGCCGCACGGGCACGGCGCAGGTCCTGATCCGGTGCCGGCGCCGACTTGGCGGTACCGTGTCGCGCACAGAGCAGGCCCGCGCACCCCCTGGCTGCGGGCCGTGACCGGGAGCGCCGCACAGCATGAACACGCAGGACCGACTGACGCACATCGACGAGGCGGGCGCGGCCCGGATGGTCGACGTTTCCGGGAAGGACGTGACCGCGCGCACCGCCCGTGCCAGTGGCCGGGTCCTGGTCTCGCCCCGGGTGATCGAGCTGCTGCGCGGCGAGGGCGTGCCGAAGGGCGACGCCCTGGCGACCGCGCGGATCGCGGGCATCATGGGCGCCAAGCGCACCCCCGACCTGATCCCGCTGTGCCATCCGCTGTCGGTGTCCGGTGTGACCGTGGACCTCGCGGTCGCGGACGACGCGGTGGAGATCCTGGCGACCGTGCGGACCGCCGACCGCACCGGTGTCGAGATGGAGGCGCTCACCGCGGTGTCCGTCGCCGCGCTGACCGTGATCGACATGGTGAAGGCGGTCGACAAGGGTGCGGTGATCACGGACGTACGGGTGGAGGAGAAGACCGGCGGCAAGTCCGGCGACTGGAGCCGGGCGTGAGCGGCACTCCGCCCCTCGGCGGCGCCCTGACGGCCCGCTACAGCGCGCTGGTCGTCACCGCCTCCAACCGCGCCTCCGCGGGCGTCTACGAGGACCGGGGCGGCCCCGCCGTCGCACGGGGCCTGGAAGGCTTCGGGTTCGCCGTGGACGGCCCGCTGGTGGTGCCCGACGGGGCTCCGGTGGAGGCCGCGCTGCGCGAGGCCGTCGAGGCCGGGTACGACGTCGTGGTCACCACCGGGGGCACCGGCATCTCGCCCACCGACCGCACGCCCGAGGCGACCCGCGCGGTGATCGACCACGAGGTGCCCGGCATCGCGGAGGCGATCCGGGCGTTCGGCCGGGACAAGGTGCCCACCGCCGCGCTCTCGCGAGGCCTCGCCGGCGTCGCGGCGGCCACGCTGATCGTCAACCTCCCCGGGTCCGGCGGCGGTGTGAAGGACGGCCTGGCCGTCCTGGAACCCCTGCTGACGCACGCCGTCGACCAGATCCGCGGCGGCGACCACCCGCTCCCCGCGGCCGGCCCGGCTCCCACGGCCGGATCCGCCCCCGCGGACGCCCCGGCCCCCGCCGCCGGCTCCGCCCCGGCCGGCACCGAGGGCCCAGGGCATGCCGGAGGTGCGAGCTGAACAGGACCTCCTGGCCCGCCGTGCTGACGGACGGCGATGTCGTCCTCCGGCCGATAAAGCTGCGCGACCAGCGGGCCTGGCGCGAGGTCAACCGGCGCAACCGGGACTGGCTGCGCCCCTGGGAGGCGACCATCCCGCCGCCCACGCCGAGCGGGCCGATCACCCACCGGCCGACCTACCGTCAGATGGTCAGGCACCTGCGCTCCGAGGCGGGTTCGGGCCGGATGCTGCCCTTCGTCATCGAGTACCAGGGCCGGCTCGTCGGGCAGTTGACGGTCGCCGGGATCACCTGGGGATCGATGTGCTCGGGGCACATCGGGTACTGGGTGGACGAGTCGGTGGCCGGCCGCGGAGTGATGCCGACGGCCGTCGCGCTCGCGGTGGACCACTGTTTCCGCACCGTCGGGCTGCACCGCATCGAGGTCTGCATTCGCCCCGAGAACCGGCCGAGCCGCCGGGTGGTGGAGAAACTCGGTTTCCGCGAGGAGGGACTGAGGCCGCGTTATCTGCACATCGACGGAGCGTGGCGCGACCACCTCGTCTACGCGCTCACCGCCGAGGAAGTGCCCGACGGGCTGCTGGCGCGCTGGCGGCGTGCCCGCGAGCAGCGGGCGGCCGGCCCGCAGGACGCCGGACGGGAGCCGCGGAACACCCCGGAGACCCCGGGGAATCCCGCTCAGCCCAGAAATTGAATAAGTGTTCGAATTTGATCGCTCGTCGATCGTCTGAGGGCATTCCTTTCGCGACTTCTGCGGTCGGTTGATCGCACCGGTCGCAAAAAAAGCTCGAAATATCAGCCAGATCGTGCGACACACCGGCCCAATTGGCGGATGGCCCCACGCAAACCCCTCTACGGTGTGAGACGTGAGCAGCAGCGGCCTCATCTACGCAGTCATCGTCGGGGCCTGGGCCGCCTACTTGGTGCCGATGTGGCTCCGTAGGCAGGACGAGCTGAACGAGGCCCGTCCGACGGAACGCTTCAGCACCGCCATCCGGCTGCTGTCCGGACGGGCGGGGATGGAGCGCCGGTACGCCAAGGACCTGCGGGCGCGCTCCACCCAGGAGGGGGAGCCGGACGCCGGTGACCCGGACGCCGCCACCGACGCGGTGGACGTCCGGGCCTTCGTCATGCCTCCGACCCGCCGTCAGGCGCGCGCGGAGAGCGGGCCGGAGACGCCCGGGCGGACCGAACCGGCCTACGACCAGAGCACCGTGCCGGCCCCCGAGTCCCCGACGGCGCCCGAACACCACCACTCCGGAGCACCCGTGCACACGTCCGGCCCGGCGCACGCGCACGAGCCCGCGCAGAAGCGGGTGCCGGCCGCACGCCGTACGCCCCCCTCCTCGCAGGCGGCAGCGGCGCGCGCCCAGCGCTCCAAGGTCCTCGCGCGCCGCCGGCGCACCACCGTGATGCTCTTCCTCGCCTTCACCGTCGGCGCGGTCGTCGCGGCGGTCGGCGGACTCGCCTTCCTCTGGGCGCCCGGCGCGCCCGCCGTCGCGCTCAGCGCGTACATCGCCTATCTGCGCACGCAGGAGCGCCGCCGCTTCGCCTACCAGATGGACCGCCGGCACGCCGAGGCCGCGGCCCAGCGCCTGCGCGAGCGGGCCCGTCAGCCGCGCCGCCGCGCCGCCGACCAGGGACCCGGCGCCGACGAGCCGGACGAGGTGCCCGGCCCCGGACCCGACACCGACCCGGCCCTGTCCGCGGCGCTCGCCGCCGACCGGCGCGCCCTCGTCGAGCAGACCGACCACGCCGAATGGGTCGACCAGCAGCGCGAGCGCCAGCGGCGCCCCGGCCACGGCGACAGCTGGGACCCGGTGCCGGTGCCGCTGCCGACCTACGTCACCGCCCCCGTCGCACCCCGGGCCACCGCCGACGTCGACCTGGGAGCGCCCGACATCTGGAGCTCGGCGCGCTCCAGCACGGTCGCGCCGGAGCACGAGGCGGGGTACGCGCCCGAGGCGCTCGCGGAGGAACCGGCCCTGTCCGAGGGCGAGTCGGCGGACGGCCGCGACGACGCCCTCCCGCCCGCCCGCAAGCGGCCGCGCGCGGGCTCCCCGGCCGCCGCCTCCGCCCGCCGGGCGCGCGAGCGCGGCCGCACCCCGCTCTTCGACCAGTACGAGGACGGCGACCGCCCCCGGGCGGCCAACGAGTGACCGCGGTGACCGCGGTCACAGGACGGGCCATCCCGTCTCCGACCGGCCCGGGAGCGGATTTCCGAGCACCCGGATCGGGGTGCTAGAGTTCCACTCGTTGCAAGGGCCTGTGGCGCAGTCCGGTAGCGCACCTCGTTCGCATCGAGGGGGTCAGGGGTTCGAATCCCCTCAGGTCCACGCACAAGATGAAGCCCCAGCCGGTGAGAACCGGCTGGGGCTTCATCGCTTTCACAGCTGCTTCGCGTAGCAGCGGCTCTCCTCGTGATGGCGGTAGTAGCCGAACTTCACGCAGGGCTCGTAGCCGCTCGACACGTACAGGGCGATGGCCTCGGGCTGCTTGCTCCCCGTCTCCAGGACCATGCGCGTACGGCCGGCCGCGCGGGCGTCCGCCTCCAGCTCCGCGAGAATGCGGCGGGCCAGACCCCGGCCGCGCATCCCGTCGACCACGAACATGCGCTTGAGTTCGGCGTCGCCGTCCTCGTTGCCCTCCTCGTTGCGGTCCCGGCCGCGCCAGCCGCCGGTGGCGACCGGACGGTCCTGCTCGTCGTAGGCGATCAGGTACACACCCCGGGGCGGGTCGAAATCCGCGGCGTCCAGGCTGGTGGCGTCGCCGCCGTCGCCGTACCTGAGGTGGTACTCGGCCTGCACCTCGTCGTTGAGCTTCAGCGCGTCGGGGTGATCGAAACGCACACGACGTATGTTCATGCTGGTCTTCACACTTCTATGCGTACTGCTGGGCATTCGGACTTGCACCAGTGTGCCGGTATCGTGCCCGGATGCTGACTGTGACCTCCGTGAACGTGAACGGGCTTCGGGCCGCCGCGAAGAAGGGCTTCGTGGAGTGGCTCGCGACGACCTCGGCGGACGTCGTCTGCCTCCAGGAAGTGCGTGCCGAACCGCACCAGCTGCCCGAGCAGGTGCGGCAGCCCGACGGCTGGCACGTCGTGCACGCCCCGGCCGCCGCCAAGGGCCGCGCCGGCGTCTCCCTCTACACCCGCCGCGAACCCGACCGTGTCCGGATCGGCTTCGGCTCGGCCGAGTTCGACGACAGCGGGCGCTACGTCGAGGCCGACCTGCCCGGCGTCACCGTGGTCTCCCTCTACCTGCCCTCCGGCGAGGTCGGCACCGAGCGCCAGGACGAGAAGGTCCGCTTCATGGACGAGTTCCTGGCCCACCTCAAGGACCTGCGCGTCCGCGCCGCCGCCGACGGCCGCGAGGTGGTCGTCTGCGGCGACTGGAACATCGCCCACCAGCAGGCCGACCTCAAGAACTGGCGCGCCAACACCAAGAACTCCGGCTTCCTCCCCGAGGAGCGCGACTGGCTCACCCGCGTCCTCACCGAGGACGACGGCGGCTACGTGGACGTCGTCCGCGCCCTGCACCCGGACACCGAGGGCCCCTACACGTGGTGGTCCTACCGGGGGCGGGCTTTCGAGAACGATGCGGGTTGGCGCATCGACCTCGCTGTCGTGACGCCCGGTCTCGCCCGGCAGGCGATCAAGGGGTACGTGGAGCGAGCGGCCAGCCACGAGGAACGCTGGTCCGACCATGCTCCGGTGACTGTGGTCTTCGATCGGTGATATCAGCGGCGGGGGCGCACCGATTTCGAGCGCCCCCGCCCGCATCAGGGCTGCGGACGACCGTGTGGCGAGCCCTCGACGGTGAACGCCAGCCGCGATGTGTCCGGGCCGCTCAGCCTCTCCGGTCCACCGCCGGACCGTCCTTTGGCGACGGTGATACGGACCCCGTTCGCGAGGAGCCGTTCCCGGCTCACTTCCGCTTCCGCGCCGAACACCTCTCGGTAGCGGCCGGTGGTGTATTCGTCGAGCCAGTCGGCACGGATGCCCGCGGGGTCGGGACACGTGGTGCCACGGGCGGAGGCGCGGCAGACGTAGTCGCCGTACGCACAGTTCTTCCGAGTCGCGAAGTACATACGGCCGTTGCATCCGGCGCAGTGGGCGACCCCGATCAGCAGGGATGTCTCACGGCGCTTCGGATGGGGCCCGCTGGAGCGGGCGGCGAGGGCGTCCTGCAGGGCCTGGAACTCCTCTGGGTCGAGCAGCGGGGGTCCGATGAGCACGGGCGAGCCCTCGGCGTCCCGTACTGTCTCTCCCTTGTGCACTCGGTGCCCCATCAGCGCGGGAGTGCGGAGGATCTTGGACAGGCTGCCTCCGGTCCAGCGGTACCTCTCGAACTCCCGCCCGTGGCGTCGCCCGCCCATCGGACGCCCCTGGAGCTGAGCGTGGCGGTCGCGCGGTACCGGCAGGCCCGCTGCTTCGAGCCCGCGGGCGATCGCGACGAGGGACAGTCCCGAGTGCACGTCGTCCACGATCTTGCGGACGATGTCGGCGGTTTCCGGGTCAGGAGCCAGACACCAGCCGACGCCGGAGGGGTGAGGCGCCTTCCGGTACCCGAAGGGCACGAGGCCGCCGCCGTATCGTCCGGTCGCCCGAAGGCTTTCATGGGCGCTCGTGAGGCGGGTGGAAATCGTGCGGGCTTCCTGCTCGGCGATGCGGGCCAGGTCCATGCACCGTCCGACGGCGTCGCCGCCCGCTTGTGGGGGGACGACGAGAGGATCACGTTCTTCGGGCATCGCGAAGACGAGTGTCGTCCTGTGCTGCTGGCTCCACTCGATCAACTGGGACATGTGGTCGACGGAGCGCACGGCGCGGTCCACGTGGGACCACGCGAGAGCCTCGTAGTCCTCGGGACGCCGCAGCCAGGGTGACAAGGACGGCCTTTCGAAGGGGGAGACCCGGCGGGCGGAGACCCCGAGATCCGCTGCCTCGCCGATCAGGGTCAGGCCCAGTTCTTCGGCGCGTTGTCGGATGGCGGCGCGTTGTCTGTCGGGTGAAGTGGTCACCTTGGTGATGCAGCTGAGCCGGACGACTCCGAGGGCTCGTGCTGAGCCTTCGAGAGTCGAAGCCGGCAGGGATGGCACAGGGCTATGCTCGGGCACGTCGGCGCTCCTGGAGAGTGTCGGCCATGCCCCGGGGCTGGTAGGACAGCCGCCGGGGTTTTTCGATCTCACTCTCGGAGTGCGAACCGAGTTTCGTCTGCCGGTTCTCGGAAAGTGCTTCGATGGAGTGAAATTGCCGCCGAACGACAGACAGCAGCGCGGGTGCCGTGAGCACCCGTGATCCGCAGCGGCCGGGCCGTCAGTCCCGTTTGGTCAGGCGGCGGTCCAGGGCCAGGGAGAGTTCCGCTTCGACCACGCTGCGGGCCAGGGGGCGCAGGCGCTGGAGGTCTTCCTCGGGGGCGTGGCTGAGGATCAGGCCGGCGAAGAGGTCGGCGAGGGCGTCGGCGTGCTCGCGTACGCGGCGGCCGGCCGCCAGGACCTCGGCGAGCGGGATGCCCTCGCGGACCAGGGCGGAGGAGACGTCGAGCAGGCGCCGGCTGATGTGGACGATCTGGTCGCCGTCGGTGCCGAGGTAGCCGAGGTCCATGGCGGCGGCGAGGTTCTCGGGGGTGACCTCGCCCTCGAAGCGGGCCGCGAGTGCCTCGGGGGTGAGGCGGACCGGTTCCTCCTCGGTGGGGGCGGCGACGCCGATCAGGTCGGCGACGTCCCGGCCGTGGTCGAGGGCCTCGGCCAGTTCCGCGATGCCGTTCAGGGTGTGGCCGCGCTCCAGGAGGGCCGAGATGGTGCGCAGCCGGGCCAGGTGGTGCTCGTCGTACCAGGCGATGCGGCCCTCGCGGCGGGGCGGCGGGATCAGCTTGCGTTCGCGGTAGAAGCGCAGGGTGCGCACGGTGATGCCGGCGAGGCCGGCCAGCTCCTCCATGCGGTACTCGCGTGGTCCGCCGGGCCGTCCGGTGCCCTGTCGTGAGGTGTGTCCGCCGTCGTCTGCCACGTCCGCAGCCTAAGGTGTGCCGCCGGTGCCCGCGGCGCGGCCGCCGATGTGAACGTCCCTCTCCCGGACCCTACCGCTCGGTACGGGGCTGCTCTACAGTCCCATTGCGCCAGTGTTCACTGGCGCGGTTCGAGGCGACGCGTGGAGGCTCCGGGATGGCCGAGCACGAGCATGTACGGGTGGCGGTGATCGGGTCCGGGTTCGGCGGACTGGGCGCCGCCGTGCGGCTGCGCCGCGAGGGGATCACCGACTTCGTCGTCCTGGAACGGGCCGACAGCGTGGGCGGCACCTGGCGGGACAACAGTTACCCCGGGTGCGCCTGCGACGTGCCCTCGCACCTGTACTCCTTCTCCTTCGCGCCCCATCCCGACTGGCCGCGCACCTTCTCCGGGCAGGAGCACATCCGCGCCTACCTGGAGCACGTCACCGATGTCTTCGGGCTGCGCCCGCACATCCGCTTCGGTGCCGAGGTGAAGCTGATGAGCTGGGACACCGAGCGGCTGCGCTGGAACATCGAGACCGCGCGGGGGCCGCTCACCGCCGACGTCGTGGTGTCCGCCACCGGACCGCTGTCCGACCCGAAGATCCCCGCGGTCCCGGGGCTCGAGTCCTTCCCCGGCAAGGTGTTCCACTCCGCCCGCTGGGACCACGACTACGACCTGCGCGGCAAGCGGGTCGCCATGGTCGGCACCGGCGCCTCCGCCATCCAGATCGTGCCCGCCATCCAGCCCCTGGCCGGCCGGCTCACGCTCTTCCAGCGCACCCCGCCCTGGGTGATGCCGCGCATGGACCGCGAGGTCAGCGGCCTGGAGCGGCGGCTGCACCGGGCGCTGCCGGTCACCGCCCGGATCCGGCGCGGGTTCCTGTGGGCTGTGCGGGAGCTCCAGGTGCAGGCGTTCACCAGGCACCCCGACGAACTCGGCCTGATCGAGCGGCTCGCCCGGCGCAACATGGCCCGCGCCGTCCGTGACCCGGAACTGCGCGCCAGGCTCACCCCCGGCTACCGCATCGGCTGCAAGCGCATCCTGCTGTCCAGCACGTACTACCCGGCGCTGACCCGGCCCAACGTGGACGTCGTCGCCGCCGGGCTCGCCGAGGTGCGCGGGTCGACCGTGGTCGGCGCCGACGGCACCGAGGCCGAGGTCGACGCGATCGTCTTCGGTACGGGCTTCCACGTCACGGACATGCCCATCGCCGAGCGCGTGGTCGGCGCCGGGGGCGTCACCCTCGCCGAGGCGTGGAAGGGCGGGATGCGCTCGCTGCGCGGGGCCACGGCCGCCGGGTTCCCCAACTGGATGACGATCATCGGGCCCAACACCGGCCTCGGGAACTCCTCCATGATCCTCATGATCGAGTCGGCGCTGAACTACATGGCCGACTATCTGCGCCAGCTCGGCGTCCTCGACGGGGCCGGGGGCCGTACCGCGCTCGACGCCCGGCCGACCGCGGTCGACGCCTGGAACGAGCGGGTCCAGGAGCGGATGGAGCGGACCGTGTGGAACACGGGCGGCTGCACCAGCTGGTACCTCGACGCGAGCGGTCGCAACACCACCATCTGGCCCGGTACGACCACGGAGTTCCGGCGCGCGACCCGCCGGGTGGACCTGGCCGAGTACCAGGTCCTCCGGCAGACCGACGGGAAGAAGGAGAGGGAGCCCATGAAGAAGGGCAGTGCCAGGAGCGGTCGCCCCGCAGGCGGCAAGGCCGGCAAGGTCGGCAGCGCCGCCGCGGACGGTACGAACAGCGCCGCCGCGGACGGCGCGAGCGGAGCCGCCGTATGAGCCGCGCCGCCGTCACCGCCGTCACCACCGGCCCCTACGCCCCGCCGGCGCCCGCGCGCACCCTGAGCGTGGCCTCCGCCGACGGCGCCCGGCTGCATGTCGAGGTGCACGGGCCCGAGGGCGCGCCCGCCGTCGTCCTCGCCCACGGCTGGACCTGCTCGACCGCCTTCTGGGCGGCGCAGATCCGCGAACTGGCCGCGGACCACCGGGTGATCGCGTACGACCAGCGGGGGCACGGCAGCAGCCCCGTGAGCTCCGCGTGCGGGACGGACGCGCTCGCGGACGATCTGGAGGCGGTGCTCGCCGGGACGCTCGCACCGGGCGAGCGGGCCGTGATAGCCGGGCACTCCATGGGCGGCATGACCGTCATGGCCGCCTCCGCGCGCCCCCGGTTCGCCGAACACGCGGCGGCCGTCCTGCTGTGCAGCACCGGCAGTTCGCGGCTGGTCGCCGAGGCGCGCGTGGTGCCGCTGGGCGCCGGGCGGCTGCGCGACCGGATCACCGGGGGCATCCTCGGCTCGCGCGCTCCGCTCGGCCCGGTCACGCCGGTCGCGAAGAGCGTCCTCAAGTACGCCACCATGGGCGTCCGTCCGGCTCCGCACATGGTGGAGGCGTGCGCGCGGATCGTGCACGCCTGCCCGCGTGCCGCGCGGCACGCGTGGGGCGGTGTGCTGGCCGGTCTCGATCTCGACCACGGGGTACGGGAGTTGCGGGTGCCCACCGCGGTGCTGCACGGCACCTCCGACCGGCTCACCCCGCCCGTGCACGCCCACGCGCTGGTCGCGGCGCTCCCGCACTGCGTGGGGCTCACCGAACTGCCCGGCATCGGTCACATGACCCCGGTCGAGGCGCCCGCGCCGGTGACCGGGCGGATCCGGGAACTCGTCACCACGTACGTCACGGGGAAGGCCTCCGGTGTCTCCGGGGCCCGCCCCACCCCCGCCGAGGAGGGCGCATGAGCAGGGTCGGTCTCGAAGGACAGGTCGCGGTCGTCACGGGAGCGGCGCGCGGCGTCGGTGAGCTGCTCGCCCGCAAGCTCTCCGCGCGCGGCGTCAAGGTGGCGCTGGTCGGGCTGGAGGAGGACCTGCTGAAGGAGGTCTCCGGGCGGCTGCACAGCGAGAGCGCGCACTGGTACGCCGACGTCACCGACCACGAGGCGATGAGCCGGGTGGCGCGTGAGGTGAAGGAGCGCTTCGGCAAGGTCGACATCGTGGTCGCCAACGCCGGTGTCGCGGCGGGCGGTCCGTTCATCGCCTCCGACCCGGAGGCCTGGCGGCGCGTGATCGAGGTCAATCTGATCGGTTCGGCGGTGACGGCCCGCGCGTTCCTGCCGGTGCTGGTCGAGAGCCGCGGCTATCTGCTGCAGATCGCCTCGCTCGCCGCGATCACCCCGGCGCCGATGATGTCGGCGTACTGCGCGTCCAAGTCGGGCGTGGAGGCGTACGCGCACTGCCTGCGCGCCGAGGTCGGCCACCAGGGCGTGCGCGTGGGCGTGGGGTACCTGTCGTGGACCGACACCGACATGGTGCGCGGCGCCGACCAGGACGACGTCATGCGCGAGCTCCGGCAGCGGCTGCCATGGCCGTCGAACAAGACCTACCCGCTGGGTCCCGCCGTGGACCGGATCGTCGACGGGATCGAGCGGCGCTCGGCGCACGTGTACGGGCAGTGGTGGCTGCGCGGCATGCAGAGCGTGCGCGGCTACCTGCCGGCGGTCATCGGCACGGTCGGGCAGCGGGAGATGCGGCGGTTCGCGCCCCGGCTCCAGGGGATGGGTTCGAGGCTCGTCGGCGCAGGTGGGGAGGCGGACGAGGCCGCGAGGGCTACGCACCGTAACTGATCGACATGCGCAGCGTGTTCGCCCGTGTGAATCTGGTCGAGGCCCCACTCAGGGGCCAACCCCCACCTCACCCTCAAGGGGAGTGAACCCACATGGGTATCAAGGACAAGTCGACCCAGCAGCAGGGCCCGTCCAAGTCGAAGGGCGGCCAGCAGCCCGGTATGCCGCAGCGTGGCTCGCAGCAGGGCCACCCGCAGGCCGGCCAGGGCCAGCCGCAGGGCCGGCAGCAGGCGGGCCAGTCGCAGCGCGGCAAGCAGGCCGAGCGCGGCGGTCACGAGAACACCCGTGACATGAAGGACACGGAGCACCGCATGGACGACCGCTACGACCGGGACCACGACGAGGCCTAGTCGTCGCCCCGGCTCCGGCCGGCCCGCGTGGGGCGCCCTCTTCGGGGCGCCCCACGCTCGCGTGTGCGCGTACGGACGCGCGGGGCCGTCAGGCGGACCTCGGCGGGAGCTTCGGCCGGGAGCGGTCGGGTACGTCGCTGTAGTCGGGCGGGATCGCCGCGGGCTCGCTCTCCAGCAGGTCCAGCGCGAGCCGCACCGCGTCGTCGAGCTGGGCGTAGCGGCCCTCGGCCCAGTCGAGGGGGGTGCGCAGGACCTCCAGATCGGGGGCGACGCCGTGGTTCTCGACGGACCAGCCGTAGGCGTCGAACCAGGCGGCGTTCATCGGCACCGTGATGACCGTGCCGTCGCCGAGCCGGTGCCGGCCGGTCATGCCGACCACGCCGCCCCAGGTGCGCTGGCCGACCACGGGGCCGATGCCGAGCTCCTTGAAGGCGGCGGTGATCATGTCGCCGTCGGAGGAGGTCGCCTCGTCCGCGAGGGCCACGACCGGCCCCCGGGGCGCGTTGGAGGCGTACGACACCGGCTGGGCGTCCCTGGTGAGGTCCCAGCCCATGATCGTCCGGGTCAGTTTCTCGATGACGAGTTCGCTGATGTGCCCGCCGGCGTTGCCGCGCACGTCCACGATCAGCGCGGGCCGGGACACCTCCATGCGCAGGTCGCGGTTGAACTGGGCCCAGCCGGAGCCGCCCATGTCGGGGATGTGCAGGTAGCCGCACTTGCCGCCGCTCAACTCCCGCACGACCTGGCGGCGTTTGGCCACCCAGTGCTGGTAGCGCAGCGGCCGTTCGTCGATGAGCGGGACGACGGCGACCCGGCGTGCCCGCCCGGGGCCGCCGCCGGGCGGGACGAACGTCAGCTCCACCGTCGTCCCGCCCGCGCCCGCGAGCAGCGGGTAGGGGCCGGTCACGGGGTCGACGGGGGTGCCGTTCACATGGGTCAGGGCGGCGCCCTCGCGGATGCCCGCGCCCGCGAGGGGCGAGCGCGCCTTGGAGTCGGAGGAGTCGCCGGGGAGGATGCGGCGCGCCACCCACTGCCCGTCGCGGCGCACGAAGTCGGCGCCGAGCAGGCCCTGCCAGCGCTGGTAGTGCGGCGGGCCCTCGTTGCGCCGGGCGGCGGTGACGTAGGCGTGCGAGGTGCCGAGTTCGCCGAGGACCTCGCGCAGCAGGTCGGCGAACTCGTCGGGGGAGCTGACCCGTTCGACCAGCGGACGGTACTGCTCCAGCACCGCCTCCCAGTCGATGCCGCACATGCCCGGGTCCCAGAAGTAGTCGCGGGTGAGCCGGCCGGCCTCCGCGTAGGCCTGCCGCCATTCCGCGGGCGGGTCGACCCGGTGGAGGATGCGGCGCAGGTCCATCCACACGGTGGAGTCGCTGTCGCCGGGCTCGGTCGACGGCACCGCCCGCAGCTCGCCCTCGTCGACCACCACCAGCCGGGTCCCGTCGCCGCTCACCCCGAACCAGTCGAGATGGCCGACCAGTTCGGACTTCTTGGCCTTGGTGATGTTGAAGTGCTCCAGCGTCGGCCGGCCCGTGGTGTCGGACGGGTTGACGAAGGTCTCGCCGAGCGCGCCGGAGATCGGCCAGCGCAGCCAGACCAGGCCGCCGCCGGCGACCGGGCGCAGGGCGGAGTACTTGGAGGCGATGACCGGGAACGGCGTGACCCTGCTCTCCAGTCCTTCGACCTCCACGGTCACCGTGCCGCTGCCGGTGTCCTCGTCCTCCATCGGGTCCAGTCCGCCGGCGGCGGGCCGGCCCTCGGGGTTGAGGGCGAAGGGGGAGGGCGTCGCGGAGGAGAGCGGGACCAGATAGGGGCGGGCGCCGAGCGGGAAGGACAGGTCGCCGGTGTGCACGTCGTACACCGGGTCGAAGCCGCGCCAGGAGAGGAAGGCGAGGTAGCGGCCGTCGCGGGTGAAGACGGGGTTCTCGTCCTCGAAGCGGCCGTTGGTCACGTCCACGATGAGCCGGTCCTTGATGCGGGCCAGCTTGATCTGCCGCAGGGAGCGGCCGATGCCCGGGTGGGACCAGGTGAGCCACGCGCCGTCCGGGGAGAAGGCGAGGTCGCGCACGGGTCCGTTGAGGGAGTGGATCAGTTCGGTGACCGTGCCGGGGCCCTCGCCCGATCCGTCGGTGGGCTCCTCGCCCTCGGCGCCCTCGGTCACGTCGATCAGCAGCAGCCGTCCGTCGTTGGAGGCGACGGCGAGGCGTTCGCCCTGCGGGTCGGAGACCGTCTCCAGCACGTGGCCCAGCTCGCCCTGGGCCAGCAGGCGGGTGCTGCGGTCGCCGCTGGCGCGGGGCAGGCGGGCGATCTCGACGGCGTCGTCGCCCTCGGCGTCCGTGACGTAGGCGACCTGTCCGGTCGAGCCCAGCATCTCCGGGAGCCGGACCCGGACGCCGGGGGTGTCGGAGATCGTCCGGGCCGGGCCGTCGCGGTGGGTGAGCCAGTACAGGCTGCCGCGGACGACGACGGCGCTGGCGCGGCCGGTCTCGTCCACGGAGAGGCCGTCCACGTTCTGTGCGGCGGGCACCTGGTAGGGGCGGCGCCCCGGGCTGGGGCCGCCGAGCCGGATGTCGAGCTTGCGCGGCATGCCGCCGGGCGAGAAGTCGTCCACCATCCACAGGTCGCCCGCGCACTGGTAGACGACCCGGTCGCCGTCGGTGGAGGCGTTGCGGGCGTAGAAGGCGTCGTGGTCGGTGTGGCGGCGCAGGTCGGTGCCGTCGTAGGCGCAGGAGTAGAGGTTGCCGATGCCCTCGTGGTCGGAGAGGAACGCGATCCGGCCGGCGACGAACATGGGGGCGCTCAGCTGGCCGCCGATGTCCGGCAGCAGCCGCCGGCCGTGCAGCCACAGCCGGCCCATGGCGCCGCCCCGGTAACGCTTCCAGGCGGCCGGTTCGTGCGGCGGGGTGCCGGTGAGCAGCAGGGTCCGGTGCTCGTCCTCGACGTCGGCGACCTGGAGGTCGGCGACCGGGCCCCAGGGCAGCCGGCCGCCCGGTTCGCCGTCGGTGGGGACCTTGTAGGCCCAGGAGAAATAGGAGAACGGCTGTCCGTGGGAGGAGACGGCGAGGATGTCGCTCCTTCCTTCGGCGTCCGGCGGGGTCCAGCCGCGCACCTGGGTGTCGGCGCTGCCCCAGTGGGTCAGCTGCCGGGTGGGCCCGCCGTCGACGCCGACGAGGTGGATCTCGGGGACGAGGCTGCGCCAGTTCGTGTACGCGATCTGGCTGCCGTCGGGCGAGAAGCGGGGCGCGCCCGCCTTGGTGCGGTCCGCGGTCAGCCGCCAGGGGCGGCCCGGGGAGTCGAGGGGGGCCAGCCAGAGGTCGTCCTCGGACACGAAGGTCAGCAGGTCGCCGTTGAGGTGGGGCAGGCGCAGATAGCTCACCTTTCCATGCTTTTCCGGGTGGGAGGGCGCAGCAACTCGTGCGGCTGTTTCCGCGGGGCGCCCGGCTCCTTACCCGGACCCGACACTCGTGACCCAGGACACGTACGAAACTGTTTCGTTTCGCAGAACGGGTGCGATACATTCGTCGCGTACGAAGTCACGTACGAAGTCACTTATGAAGCAGCACCGTTCGGAGCGGAAAGGGTGAGGGAGATGACTGAGGTCGCCGCCGCGCGTCGCAGTCGGATCACACCCGAGCGCGAGGCCGAGTTGTACGAGGCCGTGCTCGACCTGCTCCGGGAGGTCGGTTACGACGCCCTCACCATGGATGCCGTGGCCGCCCGCACCCGGTCCAGCAAGGCCACGCTCTACCGTCAGTGGGGCGGCAAGGCCGAACTGGTCGCCAAGGCGATCCGGCACACCAAACCGGGCAGCATCGCCGACGTCGACACCGGATCGCTGCGGGGCGACTTCCACGCCCTCGCCACCCGCGAGGACGACTGCGCCATGGAGCAGAACCAGGCCCTCATGCGGGGACTGGCCATGGCCACCCACACCAACCCGGACCTCCTCCAGGCGTTCCGGGAACAGCTGGTCGAACCCGAGACGGCGGAACTCCGCCGTGTGCTGCAGCGTGCCGTCGACCGAGGTGAGGTCGACCCGGACAATCCGGCGCTGCGGTTCGTGGTGCACATGATGATCGGCGCGTTCGCCACGCGCGCGCTCATCGACGGCCGGCCTCCGACGCAGGCGTTCCTGCGCTCCTACATCGACGCCGTGGTCCTCCCCGCCCTCGGTGTCGCCGTCACCCCCGCGTGATCGCCTGATCGCGCTCCTCGGCAAGCCCACACTCTGACGTCACCGCTCACGTCGTCGGGCTGATCGCTCCTGCCCTGATGAACTCAACGACCTGACCGGGAGACGCCCTCGTGGCCACGTTCCTGTACCGACTCGGCCGGCTCGCCTTCCGGCGACGGCATTTCGCCGCCCTCATATGGGTGGCGCTGCTGACCCTCGCCGGAGTGGGCGCCGCCTCGGCGCCGGCCCCTGGAAACTCGTCCTTCTCGATCCCCGGCACGGAGGCGCAGAAGGCCTTCGACCTGCTCGAACAGCGCTTCCCCGGAATGAGCGCCGACGGCGCGACCGCACGGGTCGTCTTCAAGGCGCCGGGCGGTCAGAAGATGACGGACGCCGGGAACAAGGCGGCCGTCGAGAAGACCGTCAAGGAGCTGCGGCGCGGCTCCGAGGTCGTCTCCGTCGCCGACCCCTACGCCGGGCACGCCGTCAGCAAGGACGGCACGATCGCCTACGCGTCGGTGAAGTACACGGTCTCCGGCATGGAGCTGAAGGACTCCTCCCGCGACGCCCTGGAGAAGGCCGCCGGGGACGCGCGGCACAGCGGACTGACCGTCGAGGTCGGCGGTGACGCGCTGACCACCGCGCCCGAGACCGGCTCCAGCGAGGTCATCGGCATCGCCATCGCCGCCGTCGTCCTCGTCATCACCTTCGGCTCGCTGCTGGCCGCCGGACTCCCGCTGCTGACCGCGATCATCGGCGTCGGCATCGGCGTCTCCACCATCGCCGCGCTCTCCAGCGCCCTCGACCTGGGCTCCACGACCTCCACCCTGGCGTCGATGATCGGCCTCGCCGTGGGCATCGACTACGCCCTGTTCATCGTCTCCCGCTACCGCGCCGAGCTGGCCGAGGGCCGCGAACGCGAGGAGGCGGCCGGACGGGCCGTCGGCACCGCGGGCTCCGCGGTGGTCTTCGCGGGCCTGACCGTCGTCATCGCCCTGGTCGGCCTGTCCGTGGTCGACATCCCGATGCTGACCAAGATGGGTGTGGCCGCCGCCGGCACGGTCGTCGTCGCCGTCCTCATCGCCCTCACCCTGATCCCGGCCCTGCTCGGCTACGCGGGCCGCAGGATCAAGCCCGCCGGCGAGAAGAGCAGGCTGCTCGGCGGTGGCCGCGCCGCGAAGGCCACGGGCGGCAGGGAAGCCCGCCCGAACATGGGCACCCGCTGGGCGAGCTTCGTCGTACGGCGCCCCGTCTCCGTCCTGCTGCTCGGCGTGCTCGGCCTCGGCGCCGCCGCGGTCCCGGCCGCCTCCCTCCAGCTCGGCCTGCCCGACGACGGCTCCCAGCCCGTCTCGACCACCCAGCGCCGCGCCTACGACCTGCTCTCCGAGGGCTTCGGCCCCGGTTTCAACGGCCCGCTGATGGTCGTGGTCGACGCCAAGGACAGCCACGACCCCAAGGGCGCCTTCACCCGGGTCGGCGACGAGATCAAGGGCCTGAAGGACGTCGTCACGGTCACCCCGGCGATGCCCAACAAGGCCGGCGACACCGCGACGATCACCGTGGTCCCGAACTCCAAGCCCTCCTCGGCCACCACCGAGGACCTGGTGCACGCCATCCGCGGCAAGGGCGCGGGCATCACCGCCGCGACCGACGCGAAGGTGCTGGTCACCGGCGCGACCGCGATGAACATCGACGTCTCGCAGCGGCTGAACGACGCCCTGCTGCCCTACCTCGCCCTGGTCGTCGGCCTCGCCTTCCTCCTGCTGATCGTGGTCTTCCGCTCCGTCCTCGTCCCGCTGAAGGCGGCCCTCGGCTTCCTGCTCAGCGTGCTGGCGGCCCTCGGCGCCGTGGTCGCGGTCTTCCAGTGGGGCTGGCTGTCCGGCCTGATGAACGTCGAGGAGACCGGCCCGGTCATGTCGATGATGCCGATCTTCATGGTCGGCGTGGTCTTCGGACTCGCCATGGACTACGAGGTGTTCCTCGTGACCCGGATGCGTGAGGCGTACGTCCACGGGGAGAACCCGGCCCAGGCCGTCGTGACCGGCTTCCGGTACAGCGCGCGTGTGGTCACCGCCGCCGCCGTCATCATGATCGCCGTCTTCTCCGGCTTCATCGGCTCCAGCGAGGCGATGATCAAGATGATCGGCTTCGGCCTCGCCATCGCCGTCTTCTTCGACGCCTTCATCGTCCGCATGGCCATCGTCCCGGCGGTGCTCGCCCTGCTCGGCAGGCGCGCCTGGTGGCTGCCGAAGTGGCTGGACCGCGTCCTGCCCGACGTTGACGTCGAGGGCGAGGGCCTGCGCGCCGGCGCCGGGAGCGACACCGAGAAGGAGCTGGTGCACGCCTGACGCACCGCTCGTCAACAGACCGCCGGTGAGGGCTCCGTGGGGACGGGGTGCCCTCACCGGCCTCTTTTCGCGCGCGGACCGGTCCGGCGGGTGGAACGGCGTCGCGTGCCAGGGACGGCCGGGACTAGCGTGCCGCGTATGACGACTGCCACCGACGCCGAAGAGTCCGGAGCCCACCCCCGTTTCGCCGAGGCGGTGCGCGCCCTCGGACTGGGCGAACTGCTGCCCCGCGTCCGGCGCTTCCCCGAGGCCACCCGCACCGCCGCCGAGGCCGCCGCCGCGATCGGCTGCGAACTCAGCCAGATCTGCAAGTCGCTGGTCTTCTCCGCCGACGGCGTGCCGGTCCTGGTGCTGATGGACGGGGCCTCGCGGGTCGACGTCGAGCGGGTGCGCCGGGAACTGGGCGCGGGGAAGGTCACCCGGGCCGACGCCGGCGTCGTGCGCGAGACCACCGGGTACGCGATCGGCGGCGTCCCGCCCTTCGGGCACCGCACGCGCACCCGGGTCCTCGCCGACCGTTCGCTGCTCGCGCACGACGTGGTGTGGGCCGCGGCCGGGACGCCGTACACCGTCTTCCCCGCCGAGCCCGGGGAACTCGTCCGCCACGCGGGCGCCACCGTCGTCGACGTGCGCGAGACCGCCGGGTGACGCCCCTCGTCACCGCCGCCGTACTCCTCGCCGCCGTCACCCACGCCGGGTGGAACGCGATCGCCCACCGCATCACCGACAAGCCGGCCGGGTTCGCGCTGATCTCCGGCGGCGGCGCGCTGGCCGGCCTCCTCCTGATGCCGTTCACGGCCTTTCCGGCGGGACCCGCCTGGCCGCTGCTGCTCGCCTCCGCCGCCGTCCACGTCGTCTACTACGCGCTGCTGATGACCTCCTTCCGGCTCGGGGACTTCGGGCAGGCGTACCCGCTCGCCCGCGGCAGCGCCCCGCTGGTGGTGACCGTGCTGGCGGCCGTGTTCGCGCACGAGGTGCCGGGCGGCTGGGCGCTGGCCGGGGTCGCCGTGTCCTGCCTCGGCCTCGGCGGGGTGAGCCTGTGGGGGCTGCGCGGACGCCGCCCGGACCTGCCCGCGATCGGCGCGGCCCTGGCCACCGGCCTGACCATCGCGGCGTACACGGTGCTCGACGGCCTCGGCGTCCGCGCCGCCCACACGCCGCTCGGCTACATCGCCTGGCTGATGCTCGTCCAGGGCGGCTTCGTCCCCGCGTGGCTGTACGTCCGCAACCGCTCCGACACCGTCCGGCTGCTCCGTCCGCACGCCGCCCTCGGGCTGCTCGGCGCGGTGCTGTCCGTCGCCGCCTACGCCCTGGTCCTGTGGGCGCAGACCCGCGCCCCACTCGCCCCCGTCGCCGCCCTGCGCGAGTCCTCGATCATCGTCGGCGCGGCCATCGGCGCCCTGCTGTTCAAGGAGCGGTTCGGGGCACCCCGGATCGCGGCGGCGGGCCTGCTGGTCGTGGGGATAGGGCTGATGCTGCACGCCGGGTAGCAAGATGACAGGTGATCACCCCGCTCGCGCGCCCGCGCGTCCGTCCGACAAGGAGCCGTTTCATGACTGACCAGCCGACCGTGGCCGTCCTGGGCACCGGCATCATGGGGGCCGCCATGGCCCGCAACCTCGCCCGCGCCGGACTCGGCGTCAGGGCCTGGAACCGTACCCGCGCCAAGGCCGAGCCGCTCGCCGCGGACGGGATCCGGGTCACCGGCACCCCCGCCGAGGCGGTCGAGGGCGCCGACGTCGTCCTCACCATGCTGTACGACGGCGACAGCGTCCTCGCGGCCATGCGCGAGGCCGCCCCCGCCCTGCGCCCCGGCCAGGTGTGGGCCCAGTCCACCACCGCCGGCACGGAGCTGACCGGCCACCTGGCCGCCTTCGCCCGCGAGCACGGCCTGGTGTTCTACGACGCCCCCGTCCTCGGTACTCGCCAGCCCGCCGAGGCCGGTCAGCTGACCGTGCTGGCCGCCGGGCCCGCCGAGGGGCGCGGCACGGTCGGCCCCGTCTTCGACGCCGTCGGCGCCAGGACGGTGTGGACCGGGGAGGACGGGGCTTCGGGCAGCGCGAGCCGGCTGAAGCTGGTGGCCAACAGCTGGGTCCTCGCGGCCACCGCGGCGACCGGCGAGGTGCTGGCCCTCGCCCGGGGGCTCGGCGTCGACCCGCAGGACTTCTTCGGCCTGATCGAGGGCGGACCGCTGGACATGGGATACCTGCGCGCCAAGTCCGCCCTGGTGCTCGACGGGAAGCTCAGCCCGGCGTCCTTCGCCGTGTCCACCGCCGAGAAGGACGCCCGGCTGATCGTCGCGGCGGGCGAGGAGAACGGCGTACGCCTGGACGTGGCCGCCGCGGCCGCCGAACGGTTCGCCCGCGCCGCCGCCCAGGGCCACGCCGACGAGGACATGGCGGCCGCGTACTTCGCGAGCTTCGAGGAGAAGCCCGGGGAGTGAGGGGCGGCGGGTCCGCACGAGGTGACGTTCTCCGCGCGGGGGAGCACCCTGGAAACACCGGCGATCGGTGGTTCTGCGGAGGTGGCCGAGATGACACACGCCCCTGTCGGATGGCACGTCGAGATGGAGTTCCAGGAGGACGACCAGCACACGCGGGCGGTCGCCCTGCTGCGGCTGCCCGACGGCAACGAGGTCCGCAGCCACGGACATGCCACGCGGCACACCGTGGACGCGAACCAGCCGCGGGTCGGCGAGGAGATCGCGGGTGCCCGCGCCCTCAACGAACTCGCGCTGCGGCTGCTGGCCAAGGCGCACGAGGAGATAGACGAGGACTCCGGCCGGATCTCGCACCCGATCCACGTCTGAGGAACCGCGCCCGGCCCGCGCCCGGCCCGCGCCCGGCCCGCGTCCGGCCCGCGGCCCGCCCCGGCCCCGGCGGGCCGTGGGCTGTGAGGCCCGGGGGCGCGCGGTCCGTGAGGTCCGGGGTCGCGCGGTCCGAGGGGTGCGTACGTGAGCCCGCCCGCGGGGTGTGTGCAGGGCGGGGTCAGCCGGTCACGCCGTCTCCGCGAGGGCCGAGCGGACCGCGCGCACCAGGGCCTGCGCCCTCGGGTCCGCCGTCACGCTCTTGCGGAAGCCGTTGGTGACATAGCCGAAGGCGATCCCCGACTCCGGGTCGGCGAACCCGAGGGCGCCGCCCCGGCCCGGGTGGCCGAAGGAACCGGCGGACAGCAGCGGGGACGCGGCCCCGTGCAGCATCCAGCCGAGGCCGAACCGGGTCCCCACCACGAGCACGCCGTCCGGACCGGCGGACTGCTCGCCGCGGGCCAGCTCCATGGTCTCCGGGGCGAACAGGCGCCTGCCGCCGTCCACTTCGCCGATGAGCGAGGCGTACACGCGGGCCAGGCCGTCGGCGGTGGCGATGCCGTTGGAGGCGGGCAGCGCGGCCGCGCGGTAGGCGGGCGCGTTCTCGTCCGGGGCCGGGGTGATCGCGGCGAAGGCGCGCCGGGTGAGGGACTCGGGGTCGGCGTACGCCTCGGCCACCGCGCGCTTGGGGCGCGTCTTCAGGGCGCCCGCGGTCTCGGGCGCCTGGACCGGGCCCACGCGTCCCACGTGACCCTGCCGCGTCTCCGGCAGCCCGAGCCACAGGCCGGCGGCGGCCGGCGCGGCGATCTCGGCGGCGATCCACTCGCCGGCCGGGCGCCCGGTGATCCGCCGGATCAGCTCGCCGGTCAGCCAGCTGTAGGTCTGCGCGTGGTACCCGTGCCGGGTGCCCGGCTCCCACGCCGGTTCCTGCGCGGCGACGGCCGCCGCGCCGAGGTCGGGGTCGGCCGCCTGCGCGGGGGTCAGCGGGCGGTCCAGCGCCGGTACGCCCGCGCGGTGCGCGAGCAGGTGCCGTACGAGCGTGCGCTCCTTGCCGGCGGCCTTGTACTCCGGCCAGTAGGCGCCCACGGGCGCGTCCAGGTCCAGCTCGCCGCGCTGGTGCAGCAGCAGGAGCGCGGCGGCGGCGACGCCCTTGGTGGCGGAGCGGACGATCTGCGCGGTGCCGGGCTCCCAGGGCGCGGTGCCGTCCACGTCCCGGGTCCCGCCCCACAGGTCCACGACCTTGCGTCCGTCCCGGTACACGGCGACGGCCGCGCCGCGCTCGCCGAGCCGCGCGAAGTTCGCCGCGAACGCCTCCCGGACCGGCTCGAAGCCCGCGGCCACCACGCCGTCCACGCCGGCCGTGGCGCTCATGCCGTCCACGCCGCCCGCACTGTCCATGACGTCCACGCCGCCGTCCACGTCCGCTCGCTTCCCTGAGGGTCTGCCTTCGACAGTGCGTGCAACACCCTGCCGCGACCTGGGATTCCTTCGTGCGGTTACCCCAGGACGATCGTTACATCGATGTTGCCCCGGGTGGCGTTGGAGTACGGACAGACCTGGTGCGCCGCGTCCACGAGCTGAGCGGCGACCTCCTGGTCCAGGACCGGCAGGGAGACGCTGAGGGCGACCGCGAGGCCGTAGCCGCGCTGCCGGTTCGGTCCGATGCCCACCTTCGCGGCGACCGTGGAGCCGCTCAGGTCGTAGCCCGCGCGGTTGCCGACGAGGATCAGCGCGTTGTGGAAGCAGGAGCTGTACCCGGCCGCGAACAGCTGCTCCGGATTCGTGCCGTCGCCGTGGCCGCCCAGCGCGGGGGGCATCGCGACCTTCAGTGCGATCTGGCCGTCCTGGCTGGTGACATGGCCGTCCCGGCCGCCGTGGGCGGTGGCCTCGGCGACGTACATGATCTTCGTCGGACGGGTGTCGACACCGGTGTCCGATGCGGTGCCGTCGGTCATGGCCAGCCTCCCCAGATCAGGTGGTGCGCAAGTACATCGTGCACAAGGTAATGGCTCGTCAGGTCGCCATCGCAGGCAGGGGTGGCAACCGTGGGTAACCCCGGCGCCGAACGGGCCGTGAGGGAGGTGTGCGGAGTCCGGGGAGGTGCGTGGAGCGAACCGAGGTGGATTCGGGGAGGTCCGGGTCGGGGCCCGGGAAACACGGGGGTCGCGGCCGCCCGGGGGGTCAGCGGCGGTCGGCCGCCGTGTCGACACGCTCCGTGAGGTGCCACAGGTCCTCGCGCAGCCGCGCGACCTCCGCCGCGCCCAGTCCCGTCGCCGCGAGGAGGGCCTCCGGCAGACGCGCCGCGCGCTCCTGGAGCTGCTCCCCGCGCCCGGTGCAGGCGACCAGCACCGAACGCTCGTCGGACACCGCGCGCTCCCGGCGCACCAGGCCCGCCGCCTCCAGCCGCTTCAGCAGCGGCGAGACGGTGCCGTAGTCCAGCCGCAGCGCGCCCGCCAGTTCCTTCACGCTGGTCTCGCCGCGCTCCCAGAGGACCAGCAACACGAGGTACTGCGGATAGGTGAGCCCCAGGGCGTCGAGGAGCGGGCGGTAGGCGGAGGTCACGGCGCGCTGGGCGGCGTACAGCGCGAAGCACAGCTGGTCGTCCAGCAGTGGCGAGCCGGCGGCCTCGGTCTCGTCCCGTTCGTCTTGACGCGTCACGCGCCCATTGTCACGGACTCCGGCGGGAACCCGAAGGGCATCTCCGGCCGGTGTCCCCGCGTGGTGCGTCGCCGCAGATCAGGGCGCCGGAAGGCGGGCGGCCGGTTGTTCCGGCCGTGGCGGGGAAGGTGAGCATCGGTACGGAGCGGGTGAACGCCACCGCGGTCCCGGCCGGCGGGGCGGCCCGCTCTCCGCCTTGCTCGGAAGGGTGAAGATGCGGATAGCGGAACGAATAGCTCATTTATGCGCAAACCGGAAAATATGCGACATTGGGAGGGGAGTGAGACGCACTACTTCCGGACAGGTCACCCAGCGTGAGAGGGCGTCCCGATGCCTGTAGTCGAGCAGTACGCGCGCGCCCACATCGTCACGGTCGCGGACGAGGGCCGGCAGGACCCGGCCGCGGTGCCGGTGGTCCTGCGCTACGACCCCGGTACCGACCCCTGGTCGGTGTCGGTCGCACTGCCCGGAGCACAGGAGTGGACCTTCCCGCGCGACCTGCTGGAGCGCGGGCTGCGGACGCCGGCCGAGGACGGTGACGTGCGGGTCTGGCCGTGCGGCCGGGTCCAGACCGTCGTCGAGTTCCACTCCGCGCGGGGCGTGGACGTGGTGCAGTTCGATCTCAAGACGCTGGTCGCCTTCCTGCGCCGGACCCACACGGCCGAACCCGTACGCAGCTGACCGGCACGGCCGACCCGTCGGCGCCCGAACCGGTACGCGGCCGAACCTCGCGCGGCGGATCCGCGCGGCCGCGCCCCGCGGTAACCGGCCGGTGTGTCCGGAGTGCCGGAGCGCAGGTCCGGCGGTGCGGGTCGGACCCGCCGGCGGCCGGTGTTCCGGGCGGTCAGGCGCCGGTCTTGAGTAGTGCCGCGACGATCGGCCCGGCCGTGTCGCCGCCGTGGCCGCCCGCCTCGCACACGCCCGCCGCGGCGAGGTCGCCCTTGTACGCGGAGAACCAGCCGTTGGGCTTCTTCTGGTTGTCGACCTCGGCCGAACCGGTCTTGGCGCCGTAGTCCGGACCGAGGCCCGCCATCGCCTTGGCGGCCGTGCCGTACGCCGCCGTGAACTGCATGACCTCCTGCAGCTGCGCCTGCGTCTTCTTCGACATGGTCCGCGCGGCCTTCGCCAGCGTGCGGTGGTCCACGTCGGGCGAGACCAGGAACGGCTGGTGGAAGACGCCCGAGCGGACGGTCGCCGCCACCGACGCCATGTTCAGCGGGTTCATGCGCACCCCGCCCTGGCCGATCAGCGAGGCACCCATCTGCGCGCCGCTCTGCACGGGCACGGAACCGTCGAAGGACGGGACGCCGATGGACCAGTTGTCCATGCCGAGGCCGTAGACCTCCTGGGCCTCCTTCGTCAGGTCGCTGTCCGACAGCTTCGGCGCGAAGTTGATGAAGGCGTTGTTGCAGGAGGCTCCGAAGCTCTGCTTGAACGAGCCCTTCTTGATCTCGGAGTCGGCGTCGTTGTGGAACGTCCAGCCGGCGAGCTTGTAGGTCTTGGGGCAGGGGTGCGAGGCGTCCGGCGTGACGAGCTTCTTCTCGAACAGCATCGTCGACGTCACGATCTTCATCGTGGAGCCGGGCGCCAGGGAGCCCTGGAAACCGACGTTGAAGCCGTGCGCGGTGTTGGCGACCGCGAGGATCTCCCCCGTGGAGGCCCGCAGGACCACCACCGAGGCCCGCGGCTTCCTGCCGACCTGCTCCTCGGCCTCCGCCTGCATCTTCGGGCTCAGCGTGGTCCGCACGGTGCCCGGGGTGCCCTGGCTCAGCTCCACCAGGGTCTTGTCGGACAGCCCCGCCTTCGACGAGTCCTTGCCGCGCACCACCCGCAGCTCGATGCCCGCCTTGCCGCCCGCGGTCTTGCCGTACTTCTCGCGCAGCCCGTCCAGCACCGCGCCCAGCGACGGGTATTTCGCCGCCGTCAGTTCGCCGCCGTCCCGGTCCAGCGCCGTGACCGGCGGGGTGCCGGACTCGCCGGTGACGAGGGCGTCGCCGTCCTTCAGGTCGGGCTGCACGACGGCCGCCTGCCAGCCGACCACCGGCTCGCCGTCGGTCTTGCGCCGCACCACGGTGAGCGAGCTCTGGTACGCCAGCGGCTTGTTCAGGTTCTGGTACGCCACCGTCGCCTTGACGGAGAACGGCACCTTGGCGCCGGTCGCGGCACCCGGAGTGAGGCTGACGTCCTGCAGATGGGCGTCCTTGAGGACCGTGCCGAGCTGCGCGGCCGCCGCGGCCGGGTCGTCGGTCGCCGCCGACGCCTGCGCGGTACGGCCCTGCTGCCAGGCAGTCAGGAATCGAGTGGAGGCCTTGTGGACCTCCGCCGCGGTCAGCGGGCCCGTCCTGACGGCCTTGCGGGTGGTCGCCTGGGCGTCCGCCGACCCGCCGCCGACCAGCGCGTAGGTGCCGAGGCCGACCCCGCCCACGACCACAGCGATCACCCCGCCCAGTACGGCGGGTCTCGCCTTCGCCTTTCGTTGCTCGGCGACACGCCTTCTCTTGCCCACAGCCTCAGTTCCTCCGTACCTTCCCCAGGGTCCCCGCAGCCCTCACACTCCCCAACGACGGCAACCAGCCTAGAGTCCTCACCCTCACGAGTGATCCCACCCGGCACTCCGTAGCAGGCTTGCGACAAACCCCACAGCCGAACTTCTCCGGATACATGGCCACTTGAACCCGCTCCGGCACAGGCCGCGGCTACACCCAGGTGTCCAGCCACATCCGCGCGCGCCACTGGTCGATCGGGATCGCCGTGCCCGTGTAGAGGGGCCAGAAGTAGATGAAGTTCCAGGCGATCAGGAGGACCAGGACGCCCGCCGCCGAGGCGCCCACCGCGCGGCGGGTGTCGGTGGAGCCGCGGGGGCCGATGATCGCGCCGATCATCATCGCCACCGCGAGGCAGAGGAAGGGGAGGAAGACGACGGCGTAGAAGAGGAAGATCGTCCGCTGCTGGTACTCGAACCAGGGCAGGTACCCGGCCGCGATCGCGCAGGCGATGGCACCGGCCCGCCAGTCGCGGCGGAAGGCCCAGCGCCACAGGACGTACAGGATCGCGAAGCAGGCGAGCCACCACAGCACCGGAGTGCCGAGGGCCAGCACCTCGCGGGCGCACTTCTCCCGCGCGTCCGCCGGGCAGCCGTCCGTGCCCGGCATGGGCGACTCGTAGAAGTACGACACCGGGCGGCCCAGCACGATCCAGCTCCACGGATTGGACTGGTAGGTGTGCGGCGTCGACAGGTGGACGTGGAAGTTGTAGACCTCGTGCTCGTAGTGCCACAGGCTGCGCAGCCAGTCCGGCAGGAAGGTCCAGTGGCCGCCCTTGCCCGCGGTCGCCGCCCAGTCGCGGAAGTAGCCGCCCCGGCCGTTCGCCGGGGACAGGATCCAGCCGGTCCAGGACGCCAGGTACACGGCGAAGGCCACCGGGACCGTCGCGAGGAACGTGAGACCCGTGTCGTGCCTCAGCGCCGCCTGGTACGGGTGCCGGGCGCCCGCCACCCTGCGCGTGCCGACGTCCCACAGCACCGCCATCACACAGAACGCGGCCAGGATGTACAGGCCGTTCCACTTCGTGCCGAAGGCCAGGCCCAGCATCAGCCCGGCCGCCCAGCGCCAGGGCCGCAGGCCGAAGCGGAAGGTGTCGCCGGTGTCCGCGTCCGGGCGGACCCTGCCGTCCGGGTCCACCGGCAGGGCCGCCGCCAGCCGCTCCCGGGAACGGTCCCGGTCGATGATCAGACAGCCGAACGCCGCGACGACGAAGAACATCAGCACGCCGTCGAGCAGCGAGGTCCGGCTCATCACGAAGTGCAGGCCGTCCACCGCCATCAGCGCGCCCGCCAGACAGCCCAGGAACGTCGAGCGGAACATGCGGCGCCCGATCCGGCACAGCAGCAGCACGCTGAGCGTGCCCAGCAGCGCGGTCATGAACCGCCAGCCGAACGGGTCGAACCCGAAGACCAGCTCCCCGAGCCCGATCACGTACTTGCCGACCGGCGGGTGCACGACGTACGCCGCGTCCACGGGGATGTGCAGATGGCCGTGGGTCTGCAGCACCACGTCGTTGGCGTTCTTGTCCCAGTTGACCTCGTAGCCGCGGTGGACGAGCGCCCAGGCGTCCTTGGCGTAGTACGTCTCGTCGAATATGACCTTGTGCGGATTGCCCAGGTTCCAGAACCGCAGCAGGGCCGCCATCAGCGTCACCAGCAGCGGCCCGCCCCAGCCGGACCAGCGCGTGATCCGGTCGGCGAGGAGCGGCGGGACGCCCAGCACGTGCCACAGCCGCGCGCCCGGCTCGGCGTACGGCGGCACCAGCAGATCGCGGACGTCGTCCGCGGGTGTGCCCGGCGCCGGCGTGTGGCCGAAGCGGCGCAGCCGCTGCCGCCATGCCGGCCGCTCGTCGTGCGGTGCCTGGCCCTGCCGGAGGTCCATGGAGGACGCGGTACTGGTCACCGCGCCATCGTAGGGAACCGTGCTGTGTGAGTCCCGCGCATGCGAGGTACCGGTCGGGATACGGTTGTTTTCCCCACTCCCGGCGGCCCTGGGAGGATGGGGGGGTGACTGGAACCCTTGTCCTGGCAGGAACCCCCATCGGCGACACCGCGGACGCGCCGCCCCGGCTCGCCGACGAACTGGCCGGCGCGGACGTCGTCGCCGCCGAGGACACCCGGCGGCTGCGCCGGCTGACCCAGGCGCTCGGCGTGACGCCCAAGGGCCGCGTGGTGTCCTACTTCGAGGGCAACGAGTCCGCGCGCACCCCCGAACTCGTCGAGGAACTGCTCGGCGGCGCCCGTGTGCTCCTCGTCACGGACGCCGGCATGCCCTCGGTGTCCGACCCCGGCTACCGGCTGGTCGCCGCGGCCGTCGAGAAGGACATCAAGGTCACCGCCGTCCCCGGCCCGTCCGCCGTGCTGACCGCGCTCGCCCTGTCCGGGCTGCCCGTGGACCGCTTCTGCTTCGAGGGCTTCCTCCCGCGCAAGGCGGGGGAGCGGCTGTCCCGGCTGCGCGAGGTCGCCGCCGAGCGCCGGACCCTCGTCTACTTCGAGGCCCCGCACCGGCTCGACGACACCCTCGCCGCCATGGCCGAGGCCTTCGGCGCCGAGCGGCGGGCCGCCGTGTGCCGCGAGCTGACCAAGACGTACGAGGAGATCAAGCGGGGGCCGCTCGGTGAGCTGGCCGCCTGGGCGGCCGAGGGCGTGCGCGGCGAGATCACCGTCGTCGTGGAGGGCGCCCCCGAGACGGGCCCCGAGGAACTCGACGCCGAAGAGCTGGTGCGCCGGGTACGGGTGCGCGAGGAGGCCGGGGAGCGGCGCAAGGAGGCGATCGCCGCCGTCGCGGCGGATGCCGGGCTGCCCAAGCGGGTCGTGTTCGACGCGGTGGTCGCGGCCAAACAGGCCGACCGGTGAGCGCGCGCCGGTGAGTGCCGGCTGACTGCCGGCTGAGTCGCGGGCTGAGTCGCGGACGGGTTCCGGCCCGGTTCCGGACGCGTTCCGGCTCGGTTCCGGCCGGGTTCCGGCTCGCGTCACCTGCCGCTCCGCAGGGGAGCGGTCCCCGCCCTCCGCGGTCCCGCCCTCCGCTGCCCCGCGCTCCGCCTCCCTGCCCTCCGTCTCCCCGCCTCCGCGGCCCCGCGCTCCGTCCGTGACCATGAGTGCGCCCCATGCACCGGCAAAGGCGGAGGGCGGAAGGCAAAGGGCTCGCCCGGCCCGCGGGGCTGTTCTGGCAAGGATCGCCCAAAACGGGTCCAACAGTCGGCAGGAGGGCTGCGTTCGCGCTCGTGAAGGCGTCCACTGGTCGCAGGGACGAACCGTCCCTCGCCCCCAGGGATTCCAGGGGAATCCCGCGACCGGGGGTGCTTGTCCAGCGGACAAGAGGAGCTGGAATGAGCGAGATCGCAGGGCAGACCGGCCTCAGCGGCACGGGCACCGCCACCGTCCACGAGTCGTACGCGTTCGCCTGCATGCGCTGCGGGCACGGCTGGGAGCAGTCGTACGCGATAGAGCACCACACCGACACCGAGGGCCGGCAGTGCATCCGGTACGTCGCCGACGGCCGGGTCGTCCCGTCACCACTGAGCCGGCCCGCGTGCCAGAACTGCGACGGCCACGTCGTACGGATCATGCGCGCGGGGCAGGTGTCGTCGGTGCACGGCGCCGCCGTACGGCCCCGGCACACCGCGTCGCCGACGCCCCCCGCCGAGGTGACCACGGCCCCCGCCGACGTCAGCACGGCACACGAGGACCACCACTGGCATCTGTCCGATCTCCTGCACCCCTTCCAGCGCCGGGCGAGCTGACCCGCGTCCCGCGCCGGGCGGCCCGGCCACGGGCGGCCCGGGCGCGGTGAGGCGGGCGGGGCGGGCGTGCCCCTTTCGTAGGATCGGGGCATGTCTTCGAACACCGGCCGGGCCACCAAGGACGACAAGCACACCGCCCCGCCGCTCCCGGCACCCCTGCGGGTGCCCGTCGCCGACTCCCACACCCACCTCGACATGCAGTCGGGCACGGTCGAGGAGGGCCTCGCCAAGGCCGCGTCGGTGGGCGTGACGACCGTCGTCCAGGTCGGCTGCGACATCAAGGGCTCGCAGTGGGCCGCCGAGACGGCCGCCGCCTTCGAGAACGTGCACGCGGCCGTCGCCCTGCACCCCAACGAGGCCCCGCGCATCGTGCTCGGCGACCCCGACGGATGGTCCCGGCAGGGCGCGCGCGTCCCGGGCGGCGACGCCGCGCTCGACGAGGCGCTCGCCGAGATCGACCGGCTCGCCGCGCTGCCCCACGTCAAGGGCGTCGGCGAGACCGGCCTGGACCACTTCCGCACCGGGCCCGAGGGCAAGGAGGCCCAGGAGAGGTCCTTCCGCGCCCACATCGAGATCGCCAAGCGGCACGGCAAGGCCCTGGTCATCCACGACCGCGACGCCCACGACGACGTGCTGCGCGTCCTGCGGGAGGAGGGCGCCCCCGAGCGCACCGTCTTCCACTGCTACTCCGGCGACGCCGACATGGCCCGGATCTGCGCCCGCGAGGGCTACTACATGTCCTTCGCCGGGAACGTCACCTTCAAGAACGCCCAGAACCTGCGGGACGCGCTCGCCGTGGCCCCGCTGGAACTGGTCCTCGTGGAGACCGACGCGCCCTTCCTGACCCCGGCGCCCTACCGGGGGCGGCCCAACGCGCCCTATCTGGTGCCGGTCACCGTGCGCGCGATGGCCGCCGTGCGCGGCATCGACGAGGACGCGCTGGCGACCGCCCTGGGCGCCAACACCGCGCGCGCCTTCGGCTACTGAGCACCTGGGCGCCTGTTCGAGGCGCCACCGTGCGTAGTCGCGTCGCTTTGGAGAGTGACGCCCGCTCCGCTAGGTTCTGGGGGCCCGATCCGGACCCCTCTGGCCCCCTGGAGCGTGTCGGCGTGAGCAAGTCGCCGTACGAGACGTACGACCCCTACGGCGGTGACGCCTGTCCGCACACCGCGCAGACGCTGCCGTACGGGGTGTACGACCCCGACGAGTACCCCGGGATCCCCGCGAGCGACGGGACCGGCTGGAGCGGCAGGGACACCTACCGGCCCGCCTACGAGGCCGAGGCGTACCTCGTCCCCGAGCCGCCGCTGCCGCTGCCCAGGCAGGGGGGAACCGGCGGGGCGTGCTTCGCGGAGACCGTGCCGGACTTCCGGGGTGCCGGGGCCGTGGCCGGGGCCGGGTCCGAGGCGACCGTGCCGGACTTCCGGGGTGCCGGGGCCGTGGCCGGGGCCGGGTCCGAGGCGACCGTGCCGGACTTCCCGGGCTTCGGGGACGGAGGTGCGGGCGCCGGGGCCGGGCGGTCCGGGGAGCCCGCGCGGGACGGCGGCCGCGGGGCGCGCCGGCGCAAGGGGCGGGGCGCCGAGCGCCCCGACTCCGCGGTCCGCCGGCTGCTGCCCCAGGCACTGGTCGTCGCGTTCCTCGCGGGCGGCACCACCGCCTTCGTCGTCAAGGACAAGGCGGTCGAACTGAGCGTCGACGGCCGGCCCCGCACCCTGCACACCTTCGCCGACGACGTGACCGAGCTGCTCGCCGAGGAGGGCGTCCGGGTCGGCGCCCACGACATGGTCGCGCCCGCCCCGGGCGCCGCGCTCGCCAGCGGGGACGAGGTGGCGGTGCGCTACGGCCGCCCCGTACGGCTCACCCTGGACGGCGAGCGGCGCGAGGTGTGGACGACCGCGGACACGGTGGACGGGGCCCTCAGGGAACTCGGGGTGCGCGCCGAGGGCGCCTACCTGTCCGCCTCGCGGTCCCAGGGCATCGGACGGGCCGGACTCGCGCTCGACGTCCGCACCGAGCGTTCCGTCACGATCCTGGCCGACGGCCGCGCCCGCACCGTCCGCACCAACGCGGCCACCGTCCGCGAGGCCGTCGAGGAGGCCGGGATCACCCTGCACGGGCAGGACACCACGTCCGTCCCGGGCGCGGCCTTCCCGCGCGACGGGCAGACCGTGACCGTGCTGCGGGTGACCGGAAGCCGGGAGGTGCGCGAGGAGCCCATCCCGTTCGCGGTCGAACGCGCCGACGATCCCACGATCTTCAAGGGGACCGAGGTCGTCGAGCGGCCCGGCCGGCCCGGGCTGCGGCGGATCACCTACCTCGTGCGCACCGTCAACGGCGTCCGGGAGAGACCGCGCCAGGAGCGCGCGGAGGTGGTGCGCGAGCCGCGCGGGCAGCTGGTGAAGGTCGGCACCAAGCCGCGTCCGGCGTCGGTGAGCGGTGCGGACGGGCTGAACTGGCACGCTCTGGCCGTCTGCGAGTCCGGGGGGCGGCCCGGGGCGGTGGATCCTTCGGGCACGTACGGGGGGCTGTACCAGTTCGACACCCGGACCTGGCACAGCCTCGGCGGCTCGGGGCGGCCGCAGGACGCGTCGGCGGAGGAGCAGACGTTCCGGGCGAAGAAGTTGTATGTGCGGCGGGGTGGGAGTCCGTGGCCGCACTGTGGCGCTCGGCTGCGGTCGTAGGGGCGGGGTCTGGGGTGGGGGTCCCTGTGCGTGTCCCTGTGCGGGTGCGTGGGGGCTGGTCGCGCAGTTCCTCGCGCCCCTTGGGGTGGTTGGGGTGTGTGGTCGGGTGCCTGGCCGTGGGGGCTGGTCGCGCAGTTCCCCGCGCCCCTGAGGGGGTTGGGGTGCGTGGGTCGGTGCGGGTGCGTGGGGGCTGGTTGCGCAGTTCCTCGCGCTCCTTGGGGTGGCTGGGGGGCGTGGTCGGGTGTGGGTGTGTTCGGGCGGGTGGGGGCTGTGCTGCTGGGTGGCTGGTGGGAGTGGGGGGTGGGTGACCGTACTCTTGGGGGGTGAGCAGCCCCACCCCCGACGCCCTCCTCGGTCCCGCCGACATCCGTGAGCTGGCGGCAGCGCTCGGTGTCCGCCCCACCAAGCAGCGCGGCCAGAACTTCGTGATCGACGCCAACACGGTCCGGCGTATCGTCCGGACCGCCGAGGTCCGCCCCGACGACGTGGTCGTCGAGGTCGGGCCCGGGCTCGGTTCCCTCACGCTCGCCCTGCTGGAGGTCGCGGACCGGGTCACCGCCGTCGAGATCGACGACGTGCTGGCCGCCGCGCTGCCCGCGACGATCGCGGCCCGCATGCCCGAGCGCGCCGACCGGTTCGCGCTGGTCCACTCCGACGCGATGGACGTCACCGAACTGCCCGGCCCGCCGCCGACCGCCCTGGTGGCGAACCTGCCGTACAACGTCGCCGTCCCCGTGCTGCTGCACATGCTCGCGACCTTCCCGAGCATCGAGCGGACGCTGGTGATGGTGCAGTCCGAGGTCGCCGACCGCCTCGCCGCCGCACCCGGCAACAAGGTGTACGGCGTGCCCTCCGTGAAGGCGAACTGGTACGCCGACGTGAAGCGGGCCGGCGCCATCGGACGCAACGTCTTCTGGCCCGCGCCGAACGTCGACAGCGGCCTGGTCTCCCTGGTCCGGCGGACCGAGCCCATCGACACGACGGCCTCCAAGAAGGAGGTCTTCGCGGTGGTCGACGCGGCCTTCGCACAGCGCCGCAAGACCCTGCGCGCGGCCCTGTCCGGCTGGGCCGGGTCCGCGCCCGCCGCCGAGGCCGCCCTGGTCGCCGCGGGCATCTCGCCGCAGGCGCGCGGCGAGTCCCTGACGGTCGAGGAGTTCGCGCGGATCGCCGAGGCGAAGAAGGAGACCGCTCAGTGAGCGTCACCGTACGGGTCCCCGCCAAGGTCAACGTCCAGCTCGCGGTCGGCGCCGCCCGGCCCGACGGCTTCCACGACCTGGCCAACGTCTTCCTCGCCGTCGGCCTGTACGACGAGGTCACCGTGACCCCCGCGGACGCGCTCCGTGTCACCTGCGAGGGCCCGGACGCCGCCCAGGTCCCGCTGGACCGCACCAACCTCGCCGCGCGTGCCGCGATCGCGCTCGCCGCGCGCCGGGGCATCGAACCGGACGTGCACATCCACATCGCCAAGGACATCCCGGTCGCCGGCGGCATGGCGGGCGGCAGCGCGGACGGCGCGGGCGCCCTGCTGGCCTGCGACGCGCTGTGGGGCACCGGCGCCTCCCGCGCGGAACTCCTCGACATCTGCGCCGAGCTGGGCAGCGACGTGCCGTTCAGCCTGGTCGGCGGCGCCGCCCTCGGGGTCGGCCGCGGCGAGAGGCTGACCGGACTCCAGGTCGGCGGCACCTTCCACTGGGTGTTCGCGATGGCGGAGCGCGGCCTGTCCACCCCGGCGGTCTTCCGCGAGTTCGACCGGCTGGCGCAGGGGCGGGAGATCCCGGAGCCGGTGGCTTCGGCGGACCTGCTCGACGCGCTGGCGAAGGGCGACCCGGACGCGCTGGCGGCCACCGTCTCGAACGACCTCCAGCCCGCCGCGCTCTCCCTCTTCCCGGAACTGGCCGACACGCTCGCCGCCGGCCGGGGGGCGGGCGCGCTCGCCGCGCTGGTCTCCGGTTCGGGTCCGACGACGGCGTTCCTCACCCGCGACGCCGAGTCGGCGGAGAAGACGGCGGCCGCCCTGCGGGCGTCCGGCACGTGCAGGTCGGTACGGACCGCGGCCGGTCCGGTGCCCGGGGCCACGGTGGTCTGAGAGCGTCGCCTCCGGCCGGCGGTGGTCGGGCCGCCCCCACCCGCTCCGCCACCCCCGCCGCAGGCCCTACGCTTGAAGGCTGACCGACCCCCGCGCACAGGAGTGAAATGGCCGTCAACCTGGTCAATGTCGAGAACGTCAGCAAGGTGTACGGCACCCGTGCCCTGCTGGACGGCGTCTCGCTCGGTGTGTCGGAAGGGGACCGGATCGGCGTCGTCGGACGCAACGGCGACGGCAAGACCACCCTCATCCGGATGCTCGCCAAGCTGGAGGAGGCCGACACCGGCCGCATCACCCACTCCGGCGGCCTGCGCCTCGGCGTGCTCACCCAGCACGACTCCCTCGACCCCGCGGCCACCGTCCGCCACGAGGTCATCGGTGACATGGCCGACCACGAGTGGGCCGGCAACGCCAAGGTCCGCGACGTGCTGACCGGTCTGTTCGGCGGCCTCGACCTGCCGGGCTTCCCCAAGGGGCTCGACACCGTCATCGGACCGCTGTCCGGTGGCGAGCGGCGCCGCATCGCGCTCGCCAAGCTGCTCATCGAGGACCAGGACCTGGTCGTCCTCGACGAGCCCACCAACCATCTCGACGTCGAGGGCATCGCCTGGCTCGCCGAGCACCTGCGGAGCCGGCGCTCGGCGCTGGTCTGCGTCACCCACGACCGCTGGTTCCTGGACCAGGTCTCCACGCGGATGTGGGACGTGCAGCGCGGCGCGGTCTACGAGTACGAGGGCGGCTACTCGGACTACGTCTTCGCGCGCGCCGAGCGCGAGCGCATCGCCGCCACCGAGGAGACCAAGCGGCAGAACCTGGTCCGGAAGGAGCTGGCCTGGCTGCGCCGCGGCGCCCCCGCCCGCACCTCCAAGCCGCGCTTCCGCGTCGAGGCCGCCAACGAGCTGATCAAGGACGTGCCGCCGCCCCGGGACACCTCCGAGCTGATGAAGTTCGCGAGCTCCCGGCTCGGGAAGACCGTCTTCGACCTCGAGGACGTCACCGTGCAGGCCGGCCCCAAGGTGCTGCTCAAGCACGTCACCTGGCAGCTCGGCCCCGGCGACCGCATCGGCCTGGTCGGCGTCAACGGAGCCGGCAAGACCACCCTGCTGCGCGCCATGGCCGAGGCCGCCCGCACCGAGGGCGAGACGCAGCCGGCCGGCGGGCGCGTCGCCGTCGGCAAGACCGTCAAGCTCGCCTACCTCTCCCAGGAGGTCGCCGAACTGGACCCGAACATCCGGGTCCTGGAGGCCGTGCAGCAGGTCCGCGAGCGCGTCGACCTCGGCAAGGGCCGCGAGATGACCGCCGGCCAGCTGTGCGAGACGTTCGGCTTCAGCAAGGAGAAGCAGTGGACGCCGGTCGGCGACCTCTCCGGCGGTGAGCGCCGCCGGCTCCAGCTGCTGCGCCTGCTCATGGACGAGCCCAACGTCCTCTTCCTCGACGAGCCCACCAACGACCTCGACATCGAGACCCTGACCCAGCTGGAGGACGTCCTCGACGGCTGGCCCGGCTCGATGATCGTCATCTCCCACGACCGGTTCTTCGTCGAGCGCACCACCGACCGGGTCTTCGCCCTCCTCGGCGACAGCACCCTGCGGATGCTGCCACGCGGCATCGACGAGTACCTGGAGCGCCGTCAGCGCATGGAGGAGACGGTTGCCGCCTCGGCCGCCGCCACGACGCCCAGGGCCGCCGCCCCGGAGCGCAGCGCCGCCGACCAGCGCGCGGCGAAGAAGGAACTCCAGAAGATCGAGCGCCAGTTGGACAAGATCTCCGAGAAGGAGTCCAAGCTGCACGCCCAGATCGCCGACAACGCCACCGACTTCGGCAAGGTCGCCGAACTCGACGCCCAGCTGCGGGACCTGGCCGGCGAGCGCGAGGAACTGGAGCTGCGCTGGCTGGAACTGGCCGAGGACGCGTGAACCGGACCGCGTGAGCGGGACCGTGTGACCGAGGGAGAGGGGTGTGCGCCGTCGAGGCGCGCGCCCCTCTTCCCGTTCCCCGCCTCCCGCGCCAGGCACCCGGGCGTCGCGCCCCCCGCCGCGCGCACAGTGTGATCCGGCCGCGCGCAACGCTCGTGCGCTCCCCGCGTGAAGGGGGAGTGAAGGCGGGTAACGGCGGCATCACAGGCCGGTCGTCCCTTGGGAACAGCGGCCCGCGGACCCCTCTGCGGTGTCGGTGCCGGGTGATAGAAAGAGCCGACCGGCAACGGTCCGAGAGCGCCCCTGGGGCCGTGACGAACCTCGGGACGTGGCTAAAAATCAGTGAACGAGGGGGAGAGCGCTGATGACTCAGCCGCCCGGCCGGCCGCCGCAGGACGGCTCCGGAGCACCACAGGACCAGCCGCCGCACGACAACGGCCCCGGCGCCCCGCAGACACCGCCGCAAGCACCCCCGCAGGCACCTCCGCCGCCCGCCGCACCTCCCGGCGGCACCCAGCCGCCCCCGCAGCCCGGGTACGGCCACCCGCAACCCGGGTACGGCCACCCCCAGCCCGGCCCCTACGCGCAGCCCGGCCCCTACGGCACGCCCCCCGCCGCCGGCGCCCCGGGCCCCTACAACGCCCCCGGCCCGTACGGCGCTCCGCCGCAGCCGGGCCCGTACGCCCCGCAACCCGGGTACGGCTACCCGCAGTCCGGCCCCTACGCCCCGCAGCCCGGCTACGGCCACCCGCAGCAGCCCCCCTACCCCGGCGCGCCCGGCTTCGGAGGCCCGCCGCCGGCGCCTTCGTCCGGGCGGAGAACGGCGCTGATCATCGGCGCCGCGGCCGCCGCGCTGCTCCTCGTCGGCGGCACCGTCTACGCACTCACCAGCGGCGACGACGGCAGTGGCCCGAGCAGGCCGGTCGCGGGGCACAGCGACGACGCCAAGCCGTCGGCGTCCGGCGCCCCGGTGAACCCGGGTGACGGCAGCGGGGACGGCGGCGCCGACCCGGACGACCTCAACAAGGGCCGCGCGCCCGGCGAGGCGAAGGTGCTCTGGTACAAGAGCGCCCCCGACGCCCCCGGTTCCGGCGCCGACGCGCCCGGCATGTGGATCACCGGCGGCACGGCGGCGAAGGCCGCGTACAAGCAGGTCTTCGGCTACCGCGTCGGCGACGGCGTCCCCGCCTGGGACCCCGTCACCCTGCCGCAGAAGATCTGCGCGGTCACCCCGCGTCCCACGGCCGACGGCAAGGTGGTCGTGGCCTACATGAGCGGCGTCAGCGACCGCGCCAAGTGCAACCGGCTCCAGCAGCTCGACCTGGCCACCGGCAAGAAGGGCTGGAGCGCCGAGGTCGCCGACGGCGGCCTCTTCGACAGCGCCCTCAACGTCGAACTGACCGTCAGCGGCCGGACCCTGATGGTGGGCCGCTCGCAGTCCGGCACCGCCTACGACGTCACCACCGGCCACAAGCTGTACGACAAGAAGAAGTACGGCTCCACCTGCTTCCCCGCGGCCTTCGCGGGCGACGGCGGACGGCTGGTCCAGGTGGCCTCCTGCGACGCCGGCGGGAACGACGAGCACGACGAGATCCAGGAACTCGACCCGGCCACCGGCAAGGTGAAGTGGACCCGGAAGGTCAAGAAGGGCTGGAAGGTCGCGCGGACCTACTCCCTCGACCCGCTCGTGGTCTACCTGACCAACCAGAGCAAGAAGGCCTGGAACATCACCACCTTCGGCAAGGACGGCACGTTCCGCTCCGAGGTCAAGGTCGACGAGAAGTTCGCCCCGCGCTGCGGCTGGGCCATCCTCGAACGCGACCTCCAGGGCTGCCAGGGCGTCGCCGTCGACTCCGGCTCGCTCTACCTGCCCACCGGCAGCAGCACCGGCGCGAACGAGATCGTCGCGATCAGCCTCGCCACCGGCAAGGAGGAGTGGCGGGTCAAGTCCCCGGTCTCCGAGCCGATGTCCCCGCTGAAGACCGAGGGCGGCAAGCTCATCGCCTATGTGCAGCCGTCGTACGACAGCGGCGGCCAGGTCGTCTCCGTCCCCACCGGCGGCGGCTCGCACCGGCCGGTGACGCTGCTGCGGAACCCGGCGGGCACGGCGGAGATCGAGGACAGCTTCTTCGACGGTGACACCGAGTGGTCCGGCGGCCGCTTCTTCATCTCCTCCAGCCGGCTGACCGGCAACGACGAGTCCCAGGAGAAGCTGATGATGGCCTTCGGCAAGTGAGCACCGCCGGCCCCGGGCGGGCCCGGCCCCCGGGCCTCCCGGCCGCCGGCGCTCCCCGGCCCGCTCCCCGCGCCCTCCCCCTGTCCCGCCTGTCCGGCGCCGTTCCCGCGCCGCCCGGCCCCGAGCGCTTCACCGAGGTACCTCCGCCATGACCCAGCCGCCTCCGCCTCCACCCCAGCAGCCCCCGCAGCAGGGCGGTTTCGGCCCCCCGCAGCAGCCCCCCGCCGGACCCCAGCCGCCCCAGCAGCAGCCCCCCGCCGGACCCCAGCCGCCCCAGCCCGGATACGGCTACCCCGGGGCGCCGGCGCCGCACCCCGGCCAGGGCTTCCCGCAGGCACCGGCCGCCCAGCCCCCGGCCGCGCCGCAGCCGGGCTACGGCTACCCCGGCGCGCAGCAGAACCCGTACGCCCAGCCGCCGGCGCCCCCGTCGCCGTACGGCCCGCAGCCCGGGTACGGCCACCCGGGCGGCCCCGGCGTGCCCGGGCAGCCGCCGACCGTGCCGCTCGGTACCGGGGGCGGCGGGAAGAACCACGCCGCCCTCGTCATCATCGTCGCGGCGGCCGTCGCGATCGCCCTGATCGTCGGCGGCGGCATCTGGTACTCCCACTCCTCCCGGGGCGGCCGGGCGCAGGGCTCCGGGGGTTCCACGAACTCCCCCGACGGCGGCACCGGTTCCGGGGGCCTCTCCGGCGGCAAGGAGAAGGTGCCCTCCGATCCGGCCGCGAAGGTCCTCTTCCAGGTGCCGCTGCCCGACACCAAGGACGTCACCCCGACCTCCGGCTCCTGGCTGGCCGGCGGGGTGTACGCCAAGACCGGGGTCGACCGGATCGACGGCTACGACCCCGCCGGGGGAGCCGTGCGGTGGACGCTGAAGCTGCCCGGCCCGGTGTGCGCGGCCTCCCGGCAGGTCACCGGGGACGGCAGGACCGCGGTCGTCTACCAGCCCTCCGACGCCGCGGGCGCCGGCTGCAGCCAGGTCGCGGGCGTCGACCTCGCCAAGGGCACCAGGCTGTGGACGCGGACCGTACGCACCGGTGACTCCCCGGTCTCCTTCTCGAACGTGACGGTCTCCCAGCACACCGCGGCGGCGGGCGGCCTCTACGGCGGCGCCGCGTTCGACCTCGGCTCCGGCAAGGTGCTGTGGCAGCCCAAGCCCGGCGACGACTGCAAGGACGCCGGTTACGGCGGCGGCGCCAAGCTGGTCGCGGTGCGCAGGTGCGGCAGCTACGACGACCCCGTGCTGCACATCCAGACCATCGACGCCGTCTCCGGCCGGGTCGTCTCCGAGTACCGCATGGACCAGGGCGTCCAGTACGCCAGCGTCGTCTCCACCGACCCGCTGGTGGTGGCCGCCGACGTCGGTCACAGCGCGGGCGACGGCAGCGGCATCTCCGACTACTTCTCCATCGACGGCAGGACCGGCAGGCTGCTCGCCCGCATCCCCGCCCCGCGCGACACCTACAGCGGACGCTGCGACGGCATCGACCGGGTCGAGGCCTGCAAGCAGGTCGTCGCCGGCGGCAGCAGGCTCTACGTGCCCACGGCGGAACGCAGCGGCGCGGACGGGAGGGGCAACGGGGTCATCGCCTTCGACCTGGCCACCGGCAGGCAGACCGGCCAGCGCATCTCCTCGGACGAGGGCTACACGCTCTCCCCGCTGCGGATGGACGGCGGCAACCTGCTGGCCTACGAGCGCCCGCCGTACGACAAGGGCGGCCGGATCGTCAGCATCGACGGCTCGTCCTTCAAGGCCACCACCCTGCTGGAGAACCCGGCCGCGCAGAGCGTGCGGCAGGCGGAGACCGGCATGCTCCCGGACTCCGCGGAACTCCTGTACGGCGGCGGACGGTTCTTCATGTCGGCGGTCTACGCCCACAAGGCCTCCACCGTCGGCAAGGAGTACCTGGTGCTCGCCTACGGCACGGACGGCTGACCGCACGCCCCAATCAAGGAGAAGTGCCCCGGATTTCATCGATCCGGGGCACTTCTCTGCATAGGGGCAGCGCGACGTCGAACAAGCGTGTAACTTCCGGGGTCATGACGGGCGAGGAGCCGGGGGGCCCTCTGTCCACGGGACCGGTGGGCGTCCATAGTGGGGCATCCGTGGGGGTACTGGGGGGTTGCTCTATGGGAGTGCGGCTCATGGTCGTCGACGACCACCGCTTGCTGGCGGAGGCGTTGGCGTCGGCGCTGAAACTGCGCGGGCACCGGGTGCTCGCCGCGGCGGCGCCGGCCGCGGGTGCGGCCGAGCTGGTGATCACGCGGGCGCCGGAGGTGTGCCTGCTCGGCACGGCGGCCCCGGCCGAGCCGGGGACCTTCGACCCGGTGGTGCGCATCAAGCGGGAGCGGCCGCAGGTCGCGGTGCTGGTGCTCGGCCCCGTGCCCTCGCCGCGCGGCATCGCGGCGGCCTTCGCGGCCGGCGCCTCGGGATACGTACGGCACGACGAGCGCATCGAGGGTGTCGAGCGGGCCATCATGAAGGCCAGGGCGGGGGAGGCCGCGGTCGCCCCGCAGCTGCTCCAGGGCGCCTTCGGTGAACTGCTCAACCCCGCCGCCCAGCCCGACGACGAGGGCCGGCGCCTGATGGAGATGCTGACGCCCCGCGAGGTCGAGGTCCTCGTCCGTGTCGCCGACGGCGAGGACACCCGGCTCATCGCCGCCGGGATGGGAATCGCCCCCAGCACCGCCCGCACCCATGTGCAGCGGGTGCTGATGAAGCTGGGGGTCGGCTCCCGCCTGGAGGCGGCGGCGCTGGCGGCGCGGACGGGGCTGCTGGACCGGGCGGCCTCGGAGTCCTGACGCCCGCTCCCCGGCCCGGTGGCGCGGGGCCGGGCCGGCCGCCCGCCCGGTCGCGCCGGGCTCCGTTACGGCGCCTCCGCCCCTTCCTCGGCGTCCGCCGCGGGCGGCGGCGGGGGAGTGGGCCGCAGCTTCAGCCAGGCCAGGAAGAAGACCCCGAGGAGCAGCATCCCGATGCCGGTCCACAGGTTGATGTTGACGCCCTGCGCCTTGTCGATGGCGGACTGGGAGTCGGTGATCCCGGCGATCGTCACTATGACGCCGTAGACCACGAACAGGCCGCCGATGATGCGCCGCAGGTCGAAGATGCGGGCGGCCGTGGCGGACCTGCCCTCCAGCTCGGTGACCTCCCGCTGGACGTCCTGCTCGGAAGGGTCGTGGTGCTCGGTCATGGTTTCCTCATCCTCCCGCGATCAGAACGAGAACGGGATGTAGCAGGCGGCGGCGATGATGACGGCACCCCAGCCCAGCAGGGCCGGCTTGCGGTACCAGGCGTCGTCCCCCTCGGCCGGTGCCTCGGACATGCCCGGGGACCGGGTGCCGTAGACGAGGCCCTGGAGCTCCTCCTCCGGCTTCGCCTTGGTGAACAGCGACACCGCGACCATCACGACCGCGCCGGCGACGAATCCCGCGATCGCGGAGACGAAGTTGGCGCCCTGGTCGGTGGGGATCGAGATGATCCCCTTCTTGTAGAGGACGAAGTAGTTGACCATCGCGGTCGCGGTGCCGGCGAGCAGACCCCAGAAGCCGGACTTCGCCGAGGCGCGCTTCCAGAACATGCCGACGATGAACACGACGAACATCGGCACGTTGAAGAAGGAGAACAGCGTCTGCAGGTAGCTCATGATGTTCGAGAACGACGAGGCGAGGAACGCCGTGCCGACGGAGGCGCAGACACCGATCACGGTGATCAGGCGGCCGAAGCGGACGTAGTAGCCGTCCTCCTGGCCGGGCTTGACGTAACGGGCCCAGATGTCGGTGGTGAACACCGTGTTGAACGAGGACACGTTGGCCGCCATGCCGGCCATGAACGCGGCGAGCAGACCGGTGACCGCGATGCCGAGCACGCCGTTGGGCAGCAGTTCCTGCATCAGGTACGGGATGGCGTCGTTGTACTGCAGGCCCGAGCCGGAGGTGCCGATCTTCGGGACCAGCGCGGCGGCGACCAGGCCCGGGATCATCACCAGGAAGACGATGAAGATCTTCGGGTAGGCGGCGATCAGCGGCGTGCGCTGGCCCGCCGACAGGTTCTTCGCGGACAGCGCGCGCTGGACCTCGGCGAAGTTGGTGGTCCAGTAGCCGAAGGACAGCACGAAGCCGAGACCGAGCACGATGGTCAGCCAGTTGGCGCCGAGCGGGTTGGCGTGGCCGATGCCGGTGCCGCCCCAGGCGGTGGTGAAGTTGTGGCCGTGCGCCGCGTCGAGCTTGTGGGTCAGCCCGCCCCAGCCGCCGACCTTCTTCAGGCCGAGGACGGTGATCGGGATGAGGGCGGCCAGGATCACGAAGAACTGGAGGACCTCGTTGTAGATGGCCGAGGACAGGCCGCCGAGGGTGATGTACGCCAGCACGAAGGCGCCGGCGACCACGATGGCCACCCACTGCGGCCAGCCGAGCAGCGCCTCCACGACGATCGCGAGGGCGTAGAGGTTGACGCCCGCGATCAGGATGGCGGCGAAGGCGAACAGGATCGAACTCAGCAGGTGGGCGGCCTTGTCGAAGCGCAGCAGCAGGAACTCGGGGACCGAGCGGACCTTGCTGCCGTAGTAGAAGGGCATCATCACCAGGCCGAGGAAGACCATGGCGGGGATGGCGCCGACCCAGTACCAGTGCACGGTGTAGGCGCCGTACTGGGCGCTGTTCGCCGCCATGCCGAGGATCTCGGTGGCCGCCAGGTTGGCCGAGATGAAGGCGAGGCCGGTGATCCAGGCCGGGAGCGAACGGCCGGAGAGGAAGAAGTCGAGGCTGGTCTTCACCGAACGGCGGGCCGCGAAGCCGATGCCGAGGACGACGACGAAATAGATCGCCAGGATCGTGTAGTCCAGCCAGTTGGTGGGGAGCCGTAGCTCCGCCGCCAGATAGGTGGGTCCGTATGGGCGGGTTTGCATGAGAACTCGCTTCGTTGCGCGAACTGATCCAGAGCGGAACCTACGCCGCCGCCTTCAGATTTTGAACAGTTCTGTTGATGTTCTTTGTTTGATTGTGATCGTCCTCGATGTTGTCGAGTTGTGGTCTGTTATGTTTGATTGTGTTGGTCGATCGGGTGGCGCGACCGAGCGGCCTCGGCGCAGAGGGAAGGCGAGTTGCTGTGAAGAAGACCTCGACCCGGCTGGCCGACGGTCGTGAGCTGATCTACTACGACCTCCGCGACGACACCGTGCGCGACGCGGCCGACCGCCGTCCGCTGACACCCACGGTCACCACGTCCGAGATCCGCCGCGACCCGCTGCTCGGCGACGCGGTCGCCGTCGCCTCCCACCGGCAGGGCCGCACCTACCTCCCGCCCGCCGACGAGTGCCCGCTCTGCCCGACCGCCGGCGAGCGCCTCAGCGAGATCCCGGACTCCTCCTACGACGTCGTCGTCTTCGAGAACCGCTTCCCCTCGCTCGCCGGCGACTCCGGCCGCTGCGAGGTCGTCTGCTTCACCCCCGACCACGACGCCTCCTTCGCGGACCTCACCGACGAACGCGCCCGGCTGGTCCTGGACGCCTGGACCGACCGGACCGCGGAACTGTCCCATCTCCCCTCCGTGGAACAGGTGTTCTGCTTCGAGAACCGGGGCGCCGAGATCGGTGTGACCCTCGGCCACCCCCACGGCCAGATCTACGCCTACCCCTTCACCACCCCCCGCACCGCCCTGATGCTGCGCTCACTCGCCGCGCACAAGGCCGCGACCGGAGGGGAGAACCTCTTCGACGCCGTCCTGGAACGCGAACTCGCCGGAGAACGGGTCGTCCTTGAGGGTGAACACTGGGTCGCCTTCGTGCCCTACGCGGCACACTGGCCCTACGAGGTCCACCTGTACCCCAGGCGCCGGGTGCCCGATCTGCTCGCGCTCGACGAGGCCGCGCGCACAGAATTCCCCCAGGTCTATCTGGAACTCTTGAGGCGCTTCGACCGGATCTTCGGAGAAGGGGAGTCCGTGACGCCGTACATCGCCGCCTGGCACCAGGCGCCGTTCGGCGCGGCCACACCGGCGGACGGCGTCACCCGTGACGACTTCGCGCTCCACCTCGAACTCTTCACGATCCGCCGTACCACCGGCAAGCTGAAGTTTCTCGCGGGTTCCGAGTCCGGCATGAACGTGTTCATCAACGATGTGCCGCCGGAGCGCGCGGCCGAGCGACTGCGAGAGGTAGCGAGTTCATGAAGTACCTGGTGACGGGTGGCGCGGGTTACGTCGGCAGTGTCGTGGCCCAGCATCTGCTGGAGGCCGGCCACGAGGTCACCGTCCTCGACAACCTCTCCACCGGCTTCCGCGCGGGCGTCCCCGCCGGCGCCGCGTTCATCGAGGGCGACATCCGCGACGCCGCCAAGTGGCTCGACGCCTCCTTCGACGGCGTCCTGCACTTCGCCGCCTTCTCGCAGGTCGGCGAGTCCGTCGTCAAGCCCGAGAAGTACTGGGAGAACAACGTCGGCGGCAGCATGGCGCTGATCGCCGCGATGCGCCAGGCCGGCGTGCGCCGCCTGGTGTTCTCCTCCACGGCCGCCACCTACGGCGAGCCGGAGCAGGTCCCCGTCACCGAGTCCGCGCGCACCGCCCCCACCAACCCCTACGGGGCGTCCAAGCTCGCCGTCGACCACATGATCACCAGCGAGGCGGACGCCCACGGCCTGGCCGCGGTCTCCCTGCGCTACTTCAACGTGGCCGGCGCGTACGGCACGTACGGCGAACGCCACGACCCCGAGTCGCACCTCATCCCGCTCGTCCTCCAGGTCGCCCAGGGCCGCCGCGACGCGATCTCCGTCTACGGCGACGACTACCCCACCCCCGACGGCACCTGCGTCCGCGACTACATCCACGTCGCCGACCTCGCGGAGGCCCACCTGCTGGCCCTGACGGCCGCACGGCCGGGCGAGCACCTCGTCTGCAACCTCGGCAACGGCAACGGCTTCTCCGTCCGCGAGGTCGTCGAGACCGTCCGCAAGGTCACCGGCCACCCCATCCCCGAGATCACCGCCCCGCGCCGCGGCGGCGACCCGGCGGTCCTGGTCGCCGCGGCGGACAGGGCCCGCGAGACACTGGGCTGGAACCCGTCCCGCGCGGACCTCGCCGGGATCGTCGCGGACGCGTGGGAATTCGCGCAGAGCATCGCAAGGGAGCAGTAGTGGGGGCACAGCAGGCGCAGGTCCGGGACCGCTTCGCCGAGTTGTACGGAGCGGCACCGGAGGGGGTGTGGGCGGCGCCGGGCCGGGTCAACCTCATCGGCGAACACACCGACTACAACGACGGCTTCGTCATGCCGTTCGCCCTTCCGCACCAGGTGACGGCGGCCGTGTCCCGCCGCACCGACGGCGTCCTGCGCCTGCACTCGGCCGACGTGCCCGGCGGCGTCGCCGAACTCTCCCTGGACGCGCTCGCCCCGGGCGCCGACCCGGAGTGGACGGCGTACCCGGCGGGCGTCGTCTGGGCGCTGCGCGAGGCGGGCCACCCGGTCACCGGCGCGGACGTCCACCTGTCCTCCACGGTCCCGACCGGTGCCGGCCTGTCCTCCTCGGCGGCCCTGGAGGTCGTCGTCGCGCTCGCCCTGAACGACCTGTACGGCCTCGGCCTCCAGCGCTGGCAGCTGGCCCGCCTGTGCCAGCGCGCCGAGAACGTCTACGTCGGCGCGCCGACCGGCATCATGGACCAGACCGCGTCCGCCTGCTGCGAGCCGGGCCACGCCCTGTTCCTCGACACCCGCGACCTCTCCCAGCGGCAGATCCCCTTCGACCTCGCCGCCGAGGGCCTGCGCCTGCTGGTCGTCGACACCCAGGTCAAGCACGCCCACAGCGGCGGCGAGTACGGCAAGCGCCGGGCCGGCTGCGAGAAGGGCGCGGCCCTGCTCGGCGTCGACGCCCTGCGCGACATCGGCCACGACGGCCTGGACGCGGCCCTGGCCGGGCTCGGCGACGAGGAGGAGGTCGTCCGCCTGGTCCGCCACATCGTCACCGAGAACCACCGCGTGGAGCGCGTCGTCGACCTCCTGCGCGCCGGCGACCCGCGCGCCATCGGGCCGGTCCTCACCGAGGGCCACGCCTCGCTGCGCGACGACTTCCGCATCTCCTGCCCCGAGCTGGACCTGGTCGTCGACACCGCGCTCGCGGCCGGCGCCCTCGGCGCCCGGATGACCGGCGGCGGCTTCGGCGGCTCGGCGATCGTGCTGACGGAGGCGGCCGAGGTCGACACCGTCACCAAGGAGATCGAGAAGGCCTTCGCCACGGCCGCCTTCACCGCCCCGCGCGTGTTCGAGGCGGTGCCGTCGGCGGGGGCCCGCAGGCTGGACTGACGCCGTCGGCGACGGCCCCGTGCGCGCGGTGCGCACGGGGCCGGCCCGCTGCCTAGTAGGCGGGGTTGCCGTCCCAGCTGGACTCGTCGCAGCCCAGCTGCGTGCTGCCCTCGTACACACAGACCTGGATGCGCATCGCCCAGATGCCGCGGTTGTCCTGCAGCGAGGTCACCCACGTCTGCTCGGTGTCGGCCCCGGTGGTGACCGAACGCCAGGCGTAGCTGGTCACGACGCGGCTCGTGGTCTCGGACTGCACCCGGATCTGGACGTGGTGCCCGTCGGGGGCCGTGTCGGCCAGCGTCAGGTAGATGTGGTCGGCGATGTACTTGCCGTCGTACTGGAAGGTCGCGGAGCCCCATGCCCCGGGCAGGCTCGCGCCGACGTCACCGGCGGACGCCGGACCCGCCGCGAAGGCGACGGCACCCAGGGCTGCGGCACCCACCGCGAGGGTGCGGAAGATTCTGCTCTTCAAGGATTCACTCCTGTTTCCATGGTCGGCGATCGCGCCGGCCCGCATCCTATGAGAGCCATGTGCATGCCACCCCCGCTCCGCGTCCTTGTGACCGGAGTCACGCGACAGGAGCCGCCGGACAGTCTGCCGGGCGAAAGCCGCCTGCGCTCCCCGGCACGCCCGCACCCACCACGCCCGGCCCCGGCCGCCGACCGGATCCGGCGCATCGGCCCGTCGGCGATGAACACGGGTGTGCAAGGCTGTTGCCGTGAAGGCCGAAGCGGCCGACCGGCACCCCACACGGATGCAGCTCAACCACCGGCCGGCGGACGAGGGCGGCACGGCCACCCGGCCATCTGCGGTTCACCCGGAACCAGCACGCGGCCGACGACGGCTGCATCGCGGGGGCCGTCAGCGGCATCGCCACGCTCGACGAGGGCTTCGACGACCGGAAGGGCCACTGACGCCGATGGACCTCGACGCACTGCGCCACGGCAATTTCGCCAAGCTCGGTGAGGCCGTCACCGACCGGGAGGCCGACTCCGTCGACCGAGGACGCACTCGCCCGGCACCACGTGAGATTTCCCCAGGACGACGCCGACGATCTCATCCGCAACTCCGTCAACGAGGGCTGGGACGCGAGCAGTGAGTACCTCAGCAACACGAAGGAGCGTCCCTAGTGGAAACGGCACCGGCGGAGCGAGGACGGCGTGGGGTGCGCCGGGATACGAGGGTCGTCCTTCTGTTCTTCGTCGTGCTCGGACTCTTCTGCGGCGGGGGGTGGATGTTCCTGAACAAGGGCCTGTATCTGCTCCCGGGAAAGATGTGCGAAGGCACGCTCGGACGGGACACGGTCAAGGAGGTGCTGCCCAGAGCGAGATCGGCGGACAGCGGATCCGACGCCCAGGGCGCGGGGGACGGCTTCACGTTCTGGTGCCATGTCACCACCAGTGACGATGTGTCTCTCTCCGGGGAGGCGAAGGTCCAGCCGGGTTCCCTCGACGAATGGCTCGACAACTACCGGGGGACCGGGATCCGGCACCGGATCATCCGTGTCTCCGCCCACGGCGTAGAAGCTCTGGCCCAGACGGACCCCGGCGCGCACACGGCGTCGGTGTACGTGCCCTGCACCCCGCCCGGCCTCACCGCGAAGGAGGCCTCCGAGCCTTACGCGGTCGTCGGAGAGACCCGGACCTACGGAGATGCCAGGGCCACGGGCACGCCGCTGCACCAGGCCCTCACCGACTTCGCCTACCGGCTCACCGAGCACGCCTACAAGCTGGCCGGATGCAAGGCGCATCGTGACTTCCCGGAGCGGCTTCCGCGCTACGGGGGCCGGTGATGAAGGACGACGAGGCCCGGTCCCGGTTCGACGGGCGGGGAGCGGTGGAGATCCAGCTGCTCTACGGGTGGGGGGCGCGCCGGGTCGAGGCGATCGGGCATGTGCTGGGGTACGAGCTGCTGTCGAGCCGCCATGTCAGGCGGCACGTGCTCCAGCTCGTGTTCCGGCGGGACGACGATCCCCGGGCCCGGCGCCGCGCCGAGCGGACCGTCGAGCGGCTGCGGGCAGGTGGTCCCGTGCTGGTGGAGGACGAGGAGCCGGAGCCTCCGCCGCCGCCTCCGGCCCCGGCTCCGCCGCTCGACGCCCGGCCGCCCGCGCCCCGGCCCCGGCGCTCGATGGAGCCCCAGCCGCCGCCACCGGTGGGCCCGCCCGGGACGCGGATCCCGCCCCGGCCGGCCCACCCGCCGGCGTCCGCCCCGCCGTCGGCCCACCCGTCGGCGTCCGCCGACCCGGCGGACGGGGCGCCGTCGCCTCCGTTCGCGCCGCCCCCGCCCCCGCCCCCGTTCGCGCCGCCTCTGCCCTCGGACGCGCCGCCCTCGCCCGTGGGCGCGCCCGCTCCGCCTCCGTTCGCACCGCCCCCGCCTCCGGACGCGCCCCCTCCACCTCCGTTCGCCCCGCCACCGCCCGCGGAGTGACAGGCCGTCAGGTCAGGGGTTTGGTGAGGGTGAACTCCGTCAGGCCCGGGGGGTAGTCGGGGATCACGCAGACCACGTCGTAGCCCTGTTTGCGGTAGAAGTCCGGGGCCTGGAAGTCCCAGGTCTCCAGGCGGGCCGCCGCGCAGCCGCGGTCGGTGCGGGCGAGGTGTTCCGCGTGGGCGAGCAGGCGGGAGCCGAGGCCCGTGCCGCGGTGGGCCGCGTCGACCCAGAGGTAGGTGACGTGCAGCCAGCCCGCCCAGGTGTGGCCGACCAGTCCGCCCGCCAGCCCGCCCGCGCCGTCCAGGCCCCAGACGTGCAGCGGCGCCTGCCGCTCGGCGGGTGTTCCGCGCAGGGCGGCCAGGACCGGGGACGCCGCCGTGTTCGTCTCCAGCAGCCTGGCCCGCAGCAGATCACGTCGGTCTTTGTCGACTTCCGCCTCGATACGAAACATGCGGCACACCATAAACGCGACGGACGGCCAGTTCCGCAAAACGGCTTCCGCCGGGGCATCCCATCCGTACTCTGATGAACAGCGCCGGTGGGGGCCGGTGCTGTTCAGGGGGCGAGACAGGCGGGTACGGCGCCCGCGGTGGGGGTAGCAGTCTCCGCAACGGCGGCGGCCGTGCGGTCGACGTTCACCGTGGTGTCGTACCCGCGTGGGCCGTCGTTCTCTCCGGACCTTGGTTGTCCCCTGCTCCGCGCGGAGCCTGGGGAAGGGGGTTTCGTGGTTCGCATCCGAGTCCTGGTCGTCGACGACCACCGCATCTTCGCCGAGTCGCTGGCCGCCGCCCTGGCGGCCGAGCCCGACGTCGACGTGTCCGCCGCGGGCAGCGGCCCGGCAGCACTGCGCTGTCTGGAGCGCGCGGTCGGCGAGGGCCGCCGTTACGACGTCCTGCTGGTCGACGCCGACCTCGGCGGCGGCCTGTCCGGCGCCCGCCCCGCGGTGTCCGTGCGGGACGGCGACGAGGACGGGCTGGTCGACGGGATCTCTCTGGTCACCGGGGTGCGCACGGCGCAGCCCGCGGTGCGGACCGTCGTCCTCGCCGAGAAGGACGACCCCCGCCGCGCGGCCCTCGCGCTCCAGGCCGGCGCCTCCGGATGGGTCGCGAAGGACTGCTCGCTGTCGCGGCTGCTGACGGTGATCAGAGGCGTCCTGCGCGACGAGACCCATCTGCCGCCCGCCCTGCTCACCGGCGTCCTCAAGGAGCTGACGGCGGCACGCAAGCACCGCACGGAGAGCGAGCGGCTGGTGCAGTCGCTGACCCCGCGGGAGCGGGAGGTGCTGCGCTGCATGGTCGCCGGACTGGGGCGCAAGGCGGTCGCCGAGCGGCTGTTCCTGTCCCCGCACACCGTGCGCACCCACATGCAGAACGTCCTCGGCAAGCTCGGCGTCCACTCCACGCTGGCCGCCGTCGCCCTGGCCCGGCGCGCCGGAGTGGGCCCGGCGGACCTAACCGGGGATGTTGTCGAACGGGGCGGTCAGCTGGCGTAGCAGACCGGCGAGCTCGGCGCGCTGTCCGCCCGACAGCTCGACGAGGATCGCCCGCTCCTGCTCCAGCAGTCCCGCCAGCGCCTGGTCCGCGCGGTCCTGGCCGGTGTCGGTCAGCCGCACCAGCACGCCCCGCCGGTCGCTGGGGTCGGGGAGCCGCTCGACCAGGCCCTTCTTGGCGAGCCGGTCGATCCGGTTGGTCATCGTGCCCGAGGTCACCAGGGTCTGCGTCAGCAGCTGTCCGGGGGAGAGCTGGTACGGCGTCCCCGCGCGCCGGAGCGCGGTCAGCACGTCGAACTCCCAGGGTTCGAGCTGGTGCTCGGCGAACGCGAGCCGGCGCGCGCGGTCCAGGTGCCGGGCCAGCCTGCTCACGCGGCTGAGCACCTCGAGCGGCTCCACGTCGAGGTCCGGGCGCTCCCGGCGCCATGCTGCGACCAGCCGATCGACCTCGTCCTCCATGGAGATCAGTGTAGTGGTTGTGTCGACGTGAAGTCTCTTGACTTCAAGTGTCTTGACATCGAGATACCTGCCGGGGAGGGTGAGCTCCATGACGACGCCCACCTGGGACCCGGCCCAGTACCTCCGCCACGCCGGCCACCGCGCCCGCCCCTTCGCCGATCTCCTCGCCCGCGTCCCCGACCTCCCGGACCACCCCGGCCGCCCTCCCCGCATCGCCGACCTCGGCTGCGGCCCCGGCAACGTCACCGCCCTGCTCGCCGCCCGCTGGCCGGCCGCCCGCATCACCGGCTACGACAACTCACCCGACATGCTCGACGAGGCCCGCGCCGCCCACGAGGGCCCCACCACCGGCGGTGGCCTGCTGGAGTTCGCCCACGCCGACGCCCGCACCTGGACCCCCGGGCGGCCGCACGACCTGATCGTCTCCAACGCCACCCTCCAGTGGGTGCCCGGACACGCCGACCGCTTCGCCGACTGGACCGCCGCCCTGGAACCCGGCGGCACCTTCGCCTTCCAGGTCCCGGACAACACCGACGCCCCGCTCCACGCCCTCATGCGCGAGCTGGCCGCCACCCCCCGCTGGAAGGACCGCCTCGCCGGCGTCCTGCGCGCCACCGACTCCGTCCTCACCCCCGCCGCCTACCTGGACCGCCTCACCCGGCTCGGCTGCGCCGCGGACGTGTGGCAGACGACGTACTTCCACGTCCTCGAAGGCGAGGACCCCGTCCTGGACTGGGTCAAGGGCACCGGCCTGCGCCCCGCGCTCACCGCCCTCGGCGACGACCCCGGGGCCCGCGACGCCTTCGTCGCCGAATACCGGGACCTGCTGCGGCAGGCCTACCCCCGCGCGTCGTACGGCACGGTCCTGCCGTTCCGCAGGCTGTTCGCCGTCGCCGTCAAGGAGGGCCGGGCGTGATCACCGCGCTCGACCACGTCCAGCTCGCCGTCCCGCCCGGCACCGAGGACGTCCTGCGCGCCTTCTACACCGGCGTCCTCGGCCTGGCCGAGATCCCCAAGCCGCCGGCCCTCGCCGCGCGCGGCGGATGCTGGTTCGGCGCCGGCCCGGTGCAGCTCCATCTGGGGGTCGAGGAGGCCCTCGCCGGAGGCGGAAGATGTCACTGTCGGCCCGCGCGCAAGGCCCACCCGGGGCTGCGGGTCACCGGCATCGAGGCGTTCGCCGCCCTGATCGCCGCCCACGGCACGGCCGTGACCTGGGACGACGACCTTCCCGGCCGGCTGCGCTTCTTCGCCCACGACCCCGTCGGCAACCGTCTGGAGTTCCTCGAACCGACCGGGCCGGACACCCCGCACCCCTGACGCCCCGCACCCCTGAAGCCGGGGCCTCTGAGACTCGCGTCCCTGACGCCCGGGACGCCCGGGACGCCCGGCGCCCCTGAAGCCCCGCGCCCCCGACAGCCGTCAGTTCTTGCGGTGCCCTATCAGCCGCGGCTTCTGCTCCAGCCCGTCCAGACCGTGCCAGGCCAGGTTCACCAGGTGCGCCGCGACCTCCGCCTTCTTCGGCCGGCGCACGTCCAGCCACCACTGGCCGGTCAGGGCGACCATGCCCACCAGGGCCTGCGCGTACAGGGGGGCCAGCTTCGAGTCGAAGCCCCGGGACTTGAACTCGCGGCCCAGGATGTCCTCGACCTGCGTGGCGATGTCCGAGATCAGCGAGGCGAAGGAGCCCGTGGACTGCGGGATCGGCGAGTCCCGGACCAGGATGCGGAACCCGTCCGTGTACTCCTCGATGTAGTCCAGCAGCGCGAAGGCCGCCTGCTCGCACAGCTCCCGCGGATGCCCCGCCGTCAGGCTGCCGGTCACCATGTCCAGCAGGCGCCGCATCTCGCGGTCCACCACCACCGCGTACAGCCCCTCCTTGCCGCCGAAGTGCTCGTACACCACCGGCTTGGACACCCCGGCCTTCGCCGCGATCTCCTCCACCGACGTGCCCTCGAAGCCCTTCGCCGCGAAGAGGGTGCGACCGATCTCCAGAAGCTGCTGACGGCGCTCCGCGCCGGTCATACGGGTACGGCGGGTCCGCCGCTGCTTGTCGTTGCCCTGGGTGCTGGAGTCGGTCGCCACGGCGTCAATCATGCCGCCTCGACCGTCTCCTTCCCGCGCCGGGAGCCGCCTTCCCCGGTGTTGCGCCGCGAATCGATACGTGAGCGTGACGGCCAGCGCACGTCGTACGCCCAGCCGAGCAGCTCGAACCAGCGGATGATCCGCGCCGAGGAGTCGATCTGCCCGCGCTCCACGCCGTGCCGCGCGGAGGTCGGGTCGGCGTGGTGCAGGTTGTGCCAGGACTCCCCGCACGACAGCACCGCCAGCCACCACACATTGCCCGAACGGTCACGCGACCGGAACGGCCGCTTGCCCACCGCGTGACAGATCGAGTTGATCGACCACGTCACGTGATGCAGCAACGCCACCCGGACGAGTGAACCCCAGAAGAACCCGGTGAACGCACCCCACCAGGACCACGTCACCAGACCGCCGATCAGCGCCGGCAGCAGCAGCGACACGATCGTCCACAGCGCGAACTGCCGGGAGACCGCCCGCATCGCCGGGTCCCGCACCAGATCCGGCGCGTACTTGTCCTGCGGGGTCTGCTCCTCGTCGAACATCCAGCCGATGTGCGCCCACCACAGGCCCTTCATCAGCGCCGGAAGCGTCTCCCCGAACCGCCACGGCGAATGCGGGTCGCCCTCCGCGTCGGAGAACTTGTGGTGCCTGCGGTGATCGGCCACCCAGCGCACCAGCGGACCCTCGACCGCCATCGACCCCATGACCGCCAGCGCGATCCGCAGCGGCCGGTTGGCCTTGAACGCGCCATGGGTGAAGTACCGGTGGAAACCGATCGTGATGCCATGGCAGCCGAGGTAGTAGAAGAACACCAGCAGCCCGACGTCGAGCCAGCTGACCCCCCAGCCCCAGGCCAGCGGCACGGCCGCGACCAGGGCCACGAACGGTACGACGATGAACACCAGCAGCGCGATCTGCTCGATCGACCGCTTCTGCTCCCCGCCCAGCGTGGCGGAGGAGCCGGCGGCGCCGGCGCCGCCGTGTGCTTCGTCGATCACATCGGAACTTGAGGTCATGCGCGTCCCCTGTGGGGTCGAGGGTCGAGGCAGATGCCAGGCCGCCGGGACCCGGCGGGAGTCGAAACCGTATTCCCTACGGCTCCGTAACCTACGGCGTCGTAAGTATGGCAGCGTGTCGCCCGGCGGCAAGGGCCCAGGCGACTGCGCGCCCGCACGGACACCTATCCTTGGAAACGGTCGGACAGCGCGGTCCGCTCTCAATCCTTCCCGGACGTTCCGGCCCTTATGCGGCATTCGCCGCGTGGTGGATGGGATGACCGGGTTCCCTCCCAGACGAGCTTCAACACCGCAAGGAGCCGCACCTGTGAGCAGTGCCGACGACCAGACCACCACGACCAGCAGCGAGCTGCGCGCCGACATCCGGCGCCTGGGCGACCTCCTGGGCGAGACCCTCGTGCGGCAGGAGGGACCCGAACTCCTCGAACTCGTCGAGAAGGTCCGCCACCTCACCCGCGAGGACGGCGAGGCCGCCGCCGAGCTGCTGCGCGGCACCGAACTGGAGACCGCCGCCAAGCTGGTCCGCGCCTTCTCCACCTACTTCCACCTCGCCAACGTCACCGAGCAGGTGCACCGCGGCCGCGAGCTGCGCGCCCGCCGCGCCGCCGAGGGCGGCCTCCTCGCCCGCACCGCGGACCGCCTCAAGGACGCCGACCCCGAGCACCTGCGGCAGACCGTCGAGCACCTCAACGTCCGCCCGGTGTTCACCGCGCACCCCACCGAGGCCGCACGCCGGTCCGTCCTCAACAAGCTCCGGCGCATCGCCGAGCTCCTGGACACCCCCGTCGTGCCCTCCGACCGCCGCCGCCACGACATCCGCCTCGCCGAGAACATCGACCTCGTCTGGCAGACCGACGAACTGCGCGTCGTCCGCCCCGAGCCCGCCGACGAGGCCCGCAACGCCATCTACTACCTCGACGAGCTCCACGCCCACGCCGTCGGCGACGTCCTGGAGGACCTCACCGCCGAACTCGAGCGCGTCGGCGTCCGCCTCCCCGACGACACCCGCCCGCTCACCTTCGGCACCTGGATCGGCGGCGACCGCGACGGCAACCCCAACGTCACCCCCCAGGTCACCTGGGACGTCCTCATCCTCCAGCACGAACACGGCATCAACGACGCCCTGGAGATGATCGACGAGCTGCGCGGCCTGCTCTCCAACTCCATCCGCTACACCGGCGCCACCGAAGAACTCCTGGAATCCCTCCAGGCCGACCTCGACGGCCTGCCCGAGATCAGCCCCCGCTACAAGCGCCTCAACGCCGAAGAGCCCTACCGCCTCAAGGCCACCTGCATCCGGCAGAAGCTGGAGAACACCAAGAAGCGCCTCGCCACCGGCACCCCCCACGAGACCGGCCGCGACTACCTCGGCACCGACGAGCTCCTCGGCGACCTGCGGATCATCCAGACCTCCCTGCGCGAACACCGCGGCGGCCTCCTCGCCGACGGCCGCCTCGCCCGGACCATCCGCACCCTCGCCGCCTTCGGCCTCCAGCTCGCCACCATGGACGTCCGCGAACACGCCGACGCCCACCACCACGCCCTCGGCCAGCTCTTCGACCGCCTCGGCGAGGAATCCTGGTGCTACGCCGACATGCCCCGCGAGTACCGGGCCCGGCTCCTCGCCAAGGAACTGCGCTCCAGGCGCCCCCTGGCCCCCACCCCGGCACCCGTCGACGCGGCCGGCGAGAAGACCCTCGGCGTCTTCCAGACCGTCAAGCGCGCCCTGAAGACCTTCGGCCCCGAGGTCGTCGAGTCCTACATCATCTCCATGTGCCAGGGCGCCGACGACGTCTTCGCCGCCACCGTCCTCGCCCGCGAGGCCGGCCTCATCGACCTCCACGCCGGCTGGGCCAAGATCGGCATCGTCCCCCTCCTGGAGACCACCGACGAGCTCAAGGCCGCCGACACCATCCTCGAGGACATGCTCTCCGACCCGTCCTACCGGCGCCTCGTCGCGCTGCGCGGCGACGTCCAGGAGGTCATGCTCGGCTACTCCGACTCCTCGAAGTTCGGCGGCATCACCACCAGCCAGTGGGAGATCCACCGCGCCCAGCGCCGGCTGCGCGACGTCGCCCACCGCTACGGCGTACGCCTGCGCCTCTTCCACGGCCGCGGCGGCACCGTCGGCCGCGGCGGCGGCCCCTCCCACGACGCGATCCTCGCCCAGCCCTGGGGCACCCTGGAGGGCGAGATCAAGGTGACCGAGCAGGGCGAGGTCATCTCCGACAAGTACCTGATCCCCTCCCTCGCCCGGGAGAACCTGGAACTGACGGTCGCCGCCACACTGCAGGCCTCCGCCCTGCACACCGCGCCCCGCCAGTCCGTCGAGGCCCTCGCCCGCTGGGACGCCGCCATGGACGTCGTCTCCGAGGCCGCCCACACCGCCTACCGCGAGCTCGTCGAGGACCCCGACCTGCCCACGTACTTCCTCGCCTCCACCCCGGTCGACCAGCTCGCCGAACTGCACCTGGGCTCGCGGCCCTCCCGCCGCCCCGGCTCCGGCGTCTCGCTCGACGGCCTGCGCGCCATCCCGTGGGTGTTCGGCTGGACCCAGTCCCGGCAGATCGTCCCCGGCTGGTTCGGCGTCGGCTCCGGCCTCAAGGCCCTGCGCGAAGCCGGCCTCGACACCGTGCTCGGCGAGATGCACGAACAGTGGCACTTCTTCCGCAACTTCATCTCCAACGTCGAGATGACCCTCGCCAAGACCGACCTGCGCATCGCCCAGCACTACGTCGACACCCTCGTCCCCGACGAGCTCAAGCACGTCTTCGACACCATCAGGGCCGAACACGAACTGACCGTCCGCGAAGTGCTCCGCATCACCGGCGAGGACGAACTCCTCCAGGCCACCCCCGCACTCCAGCAGACCTTCACCATCCGCGACGCCTACCTGGACCCCATCTCCTACCTCCAGGTCGCCCTCCTCAAGCGCCAGCGCGACGAGGCCGCCGCCGGCGCCGAACCCGACCCCCTGCTCGCCCGCGCCCTCCTCCTCACCGTCAACGGCGTCGCCGCCGGCCTGCGCAACACCGGCTGACCGCCCCCCCACACCACAGGAGGGTGCCCCCGGGGTCCTGGACCCCGGGGGCACCCTCCTGTCGTATCCACGGTCACCGCACGGCAGTCCGGTCTCCGGTCACCGCACGGCTGTCCGGTGTCCGGTCACCGCACGGCCACGAACGCCGCCGTCAGCAGCGCCGCCCCCGCGATCCCCAGCATCCACGCCGGACGCGGCAGTCCCAGCCCGCCCGCGACCACCACCGCCGCCAGCAGCAGCGCACCCCCCAGCGGAATCCACGCGTACAGCACCCCCGCCGTCCCCGCACGCAACGCGTCCGTCGTCCCCGGCTTCAGCACCACGTCGTACACCCGCCCCTGACGCACCGCGACCGACCGCGCGAGCACCACCCGCGCATGCCCCGGCGCACCCGCCGACGCCGGCGTGAACGGACCCGAGCACCGGTCCCCGGCACACCCGGTCACCCGGACCGTCCCCGTCTCCCGCCCCTTCGTCAGCATCACGTACTGCGCGGCTCCCCAGGACCCCCACACCCCGGCGAACAGGACCAGCACCGCGATCAGACCCATCGTCACGACCCGGCCGAACCGCAACGCGGACACGGACGACCGGCGGGCGGAGGAGGCTGAGGCAGGCATGGCCGGGATCATTGGCCATACCCGCACGACCGGTCAACTCCGCCGTGGAACAAGCACGGACAAGTCAGGAGTTGTACGTCCCCTGCGCCCGCTCCAGCCCCTCCACCACCAGACACTCCACCGCGTCCGCCGCACGGTCCACGAAATAGTCCAGCTCCTTGCGCTCCGCCGACGCGAAGTCCTTCAGCACGAAGTCCGCGACCTGCATCCGCCCCGGCGGCCGCCCGATCCCGAACCGCACCCGGTGATAGTCCGCCCCCATCGCCTTCGTCATCGACTTCAGACCGTTGTGCCCGTTGTCCCCGCCGCCCAGCTTCAGCCGCAGCGTCCCGTAGTCGATGTCCAGCTCGTCGTGCACCGCGACCACGTGCGCGAGCGGCACCTTGTAGAAATCACGCAGCGCGTTCACCGGACCGCCCGACAGATTCATGAACGACATCGGCTTCGCCAGGATCACCCGCCGGCTCGCCGGCCCCACCGGACCGAGCCGCCCCTCCAGCACCTGCGCCTGCGCCTTGCCCGCCCGCTTGAACCTGCCACCCATCCGCTCCGCGAGCAGATCCACCGCCATGAACCCGACGTTGTGCCGGTTCATGGCGTACTCCGGCCCGGGATTGCCGAGCCCCACGACGAGCCAGGGAGCGTCGGCGTCGGTCGTCACGTTCATGTCTCCTTGATACGCCCGGCGGGCGGTCCGTGGATACGAGCCAGCCGCTGCCCCCCGAGGGAACAGCGGCTGACCCGGCGATGACTTACGAGGCTCAGGCCTCGGCGACCTCGTCGCCCTCGGCGGCCTCGGCGGCCTCCTCGACCTGCGCCTGCAGAACCTGCAGCACGACGGCGTCGGCGTCGACGGCCAGCGAGACACCGGCCGGCAGCGTGATGTCCTTGGCGAGGACGGAGGCACCGGCCTCCAGGCCCTCCACGGAGACCGTGACGGACTCGGGGATGTGCGTGGCCTCGGCCTCGACCGGCAGCGCGTTCAGCACGTGCTCGAGCAGGTTGCCACCCGGGGCCAGCTCGCCCTCGGTGTGGACCGGGACCTCGACCGTGACCTTCTCGCCACGCTTGACCAGCAGCAGGTCGACGTGCTCGAGGAAGCCCTTGACCGCGTCACGCTGCACGGCCTTCGGGATCGCCAGCTCGTTGGTCTTGCCGTCGATGTCCAGGGAGAGCAGGACGTTCGGCGTACGCAGCGCCAGCAGCAGCTCGTGGCCCGGAAGCGTCAGGTGCAGCGGCTCGGAACCGTGACCGTAAAGGACACCCGGAACCTTGTTCTCACGACGGATACGACGGGCGGCACCCTTGCCGAACTCGGAACGAGCCTCGGCGGCGATCTTCACCTCGGACATGTGATCACTCCTCGTAGAAAGTAGGAACGTCCCCGCTCGTCAGAGCTTGGGGAGGTCACCCGGCCACGAACGGCCTGCTACGAAGAGCGCGTCGATAACGGACAACCATGAACCGCCGAAACGGACACGGCCTCCCTCGCCGAGCAACCTGGTCAGTCTACTCGGCCGGGAGGCCGTGCCCAAAAGGATCTCCAGCGGACCCCTCGTGAGGTCTACTGCTCGTCGAACAGGCTCGTCACCGAACCGTCCTCGAACACCTCACGCACCGCGTTCGCGATCGTCGGCGCGATCGACAGCACCTTGATCTTCTCCAGGTCCGCCGCCAGCTCACCCGGCGTCGGCAGCGTGTTCGTGAACACGAACTCGCTCACCCGCGAGTTCTTCAGACGGTCCACCGCCGGACCCGACAGCACACCGTGCGTCGCCGTCACGATGACGTCCTCCGCACCGTGCGCGAACAGCGCGTCCGCCGCGGCGCAGATCGTGCCACCCGTGTCGATCATGTCGTCGACCAGGACGCACACCCGGCCCTCGACCTCACCGACGACCTCGTGCACGGTCACCTGGTTCGCCACGTCCTTGTCACGGCGCTTGTGCACGATCGCCAGCGGCGCGCCCAGCCGGTCGCACCAGCGGTCCGCGACCCGCACCCGGCCCGCGTCCGGAGACACGACCGTCAGCTTGTCCCGGTCCACCTTGTCGCCCACGTAGTCCGCCAGCAGCGGCAGCGCGAACAGGTGGTCCACCGGACCGTCGAAGAAGCCCTGGATCTGGTCCGTGTGCAGGTCCACCGTCAGGATCCGGTCCGCACCCGCGGTCTTCATCAGGTCCGCGATCAGACGCGCCGAGATCGGCTCACGGCCGCGGTGCTTCTTGTCCTGCCGCGCGTAACCGTAGAACGGCACGATCACCGTGATGGAACGGGCCGACGCGCGCTTCAGCGCGTCGATCATGATGAGCTGCTCCATGATCCACTTGTTGATCGGAGCCGTGTGGCTCTGGATCAGGAAGCAGTCCGCACCACGGGCCGACTCCTGGTAGCGGACGTAGATCTCACCGTTGGCGAAGTCGAAGGCCTTCGTCGGGACGACCCCGACACCCAGCTGGTGGGCGACCTCCTCGGCAAGCTCGGGGTGGGCGCGCCCGGAGAAGAACATCATCTTCTTCTCGCCGGTCGTCTTGATCCCGGTCACAGCACTGTCTCCTCAGAGGGTGTCTCAGCCAGCCGGCCGCTCGGCGGCCTCTCGGCTGGGTGTGAGAGGCCGAATCGGCTGGCAGGGGTGCGGGTGTGCACTTATCACGGTACGCCGTATTTGGCGCACCTGTTTCCGGTCAGTCCTCGTCCGAGCCCTGGCGTGAAGCCGCCTCAGCCGCCTTCGCCGACGCACTCCCAGGACGCTTACGGGCCACCCAGCCCTCGATATTCCGCTGCTGGCCACGGGCCACGGCCAGCGAACCGGGCGGCACATCCTTCGTGATCACGGACCCGGCGGCGGTGTACGCACCGTCCCCGACCGTGACAGGCGCCACAAACATGTTGTCCGAACCCGTCTTGCAATGCGACCCGACCGTCGTGTGGTGCTTGCTCTCACCGTCGTAGTTCACGAAGACACTCGCCGCACCGATGTTCGTGTGATCACCGATCGTCGCGTCACCCACGTACGACAGATGCGGAACCTTCGTCCCCGCACCGATCGCCGCGTTCTTCGTCTCCACGTACGTACCGATCTTCGCGCTCTCACCGAGCCGCGTACCCGGACGCAGATAGGCGTACGGCCCCACCGACGCCCCCGCACCGACCCGCGCCCCGTCCGCGACGGTGTTGTCCACCCGCGCCCCCGCACCCACCCGGGTGTCGTGCAGACGGCTGTTCGGACCCACCGAGGCACCCTCGCCCAGATGCGTCGCACCCGTCAGCTGCGTGCCCGGGAACACCACGGAGTCCTGCTCGAACGTCACCGTCACATCCACCCACGTGGTCGCGGGATCGACCACCGTGACCCCGTCCAGCATCGCGCGGGTCAGCAGACGGTCGTTCAGCGTGCGGCGCGCCTCGGCCAGCTGCACACGGTTGTTGATGCCGGCGATCTCCCGGTGGTCCGCCGCCACCGAGGCACCCACCCGGTGCCCGGCCTCCCGCAGGATGCCGAGCACATCGGTCAGGTACTCCTCGCCCTGGCTGTTGTCGGTGCGCACCTTCTTCAGCGCGTCCGCCAGCAACTGCCCGTCGAACGCGAACACACCGCTGTTGATCTCCCGGACCGCCCGCTGGGCCTCCGTCGCGTCCTTGTGCTCCACGATCGCCGTCACGGCGCCGGTCGCCCCGTCCCGCACGATCCGGCCGTAACCCGTCGCGTCCGGCACCTCGGCGGTCAGCACGGTCACCGCGTTGCCGTCCGAGTGGTGCGTGGCGGCGAGCCGCGCGAGGGTCCCGCCGGTGAGCAGCGGCGTGTCGCCGCAGACGACGACCACGGTCCCGTCCACCGCGCCGCCCAGCTCCTCCAGCGCCATCCGTACGGCGTGGCCGGTGCCCTTCTGCTCCTCCTGCACGGCGGTGCGGACCGCGGGGTCGGCCTCGGCCAGATGCCCGGTCACCTGCTCGCGGGCGTGGCCCACGACCACGACCAGGTTCTCGGGGTCCAACTCGCGGGCGGAGGCCAGCACATGGCCGACCAGGGAACGGCCGCAGATCTCGTGCAGGACCTTGGGTGTGGCCGACTTCATACGGGTGCCCTCACCCGCTGCGAGAACGACGACGGCTGCCGGGCGAATGGCGCTCACGGAGTTGCCCTTCGGCTCTGGATGGGTGGGGGTGACAGCCGCAGGATACCGGGGCGGGTTGGGGCGGACATGAGTGTGGGCCCTGACTGGGGAGTCAGGGCCCGGGAGTACAGCTCCGCCGCTAGGACTCGAACCTAGACCGAAACACCTCCAAAGGGTGCCGTGCTGCCAATTACACTACGGCGGATCACTGCGTCAGACCTTACCGGAGGGTGGGGCCGGCGCGACCCCGGAGACGCCGTCGACCATGCCGGTCCACCACCCTTCGATGCGCCGGTACAGGTCGGCGCCCTGGAGGACGCTGATCACGAGGCAACCCCGGTAGCCCTCACCCACGTTCTTGCGGACGGTCTTCGGACTGTGCTTCTTGATCGTGGTGCTCCGGAGCTCCGAGACGTCGATGCCGACCAGGTCGGACCAGTAGCGTTCGGCGCCCTCGACGTCCGCCGTCATGTGGATCATGACGCGGTACCGCAGGCGTCCACGCTCCACTCCGAGCATGTCGAGCCAGGCGAGGTAGATCCGGATCACACCGGGATCGCTGTTGACGAACTGCACGCTCTCGCGCCGGGCGTACGGCTTGTCCTTGGCGCCCTCGGCCCAGTAGAGGGCCACGCCGGTCATGAACAGGTCGCGGGCGGTCATCGGGCCGATCTCGTCGGCGGCCGCCGCCTTGGTCTTCCGGCGCTGGTCGTCGCGGACGGCCAGCTCGTGCCGCCATCGCAACTGTGCCGCCAGTTTTGCCTGCTCGGAGGGGTCCCGACGTTCCGGTTTCGGCAGGTCGCGGACCCAGAGGGAGATCGAGCTCTTCGAGCAGCCGAGCGCCACCTGGATCTGGTCGTACGTCCGGCCCTGGAGCCGTAGCTCCCTGGCCTTCTGCCGCAGGTCGTCCTTCGCGTTCGGACGCTTCGTCCATTCCGGTGGCGGCTCCCCTTTCACCAGCCGGTTGAGGATGTCGTTGTTGAAGACCTTCAGCTCGTCCCGGATCTGCCGGAGGCTGCGGCCCGCGCGTCGCAGTGCGATCGCCCGGTCCCGCAGTTCCTCGAAGTCCCCGTACCTGCCGCTCGTGCCCGATGGATGTGCCATGGGCATACCGTCCGGCCGGAAAGACCGGTTCCGGGATCGAACGGGTGTGGTTCAGCAGTTCGAGGGATACCGGTGGGTTTCGAGGCCTTCGCCGGGCGGCGCATGGTGGGGGCGGGTAGGCGAAAGTCACCGGAAAAGCCCCCGTCCCCGCCCGTAGGCTGGAGGCATGACCGCGACGGGGGAAGAGCATGCCCGGGCCCTGACCGGCCCGTGGTGGTGGGAGAGGCGGCGCGGTGCGGCGCTCGACGTGAGCCTCGCGCTGGTGTCGGCCGTGGAGTGCGGCGCGGAGGGGATCCCGTTCGCCCGGGACGCGGGTGTCCCGCTGTCGCTGGGGATCGTGTTCGGGCTGGTGGCCGGTTCGGTGCTGCTGGTGCGGCGGAAGTGGCCCATCGCCGTGGTGCTGGTCGCGATCGCGATCACGCCGGCCCAGATGGGTTTCCTGATGGGCATCGTGGGGCTGTACACGCTGGCGGCCGCGGAGCTGCCGCGGCGGATCATCGTGGCGCTGGCGGGCATGTCGTTCCTGGGCACGATGATCGTGACGTTCGTGCGCGTGCGCCAGGACATGGCGCGGGGCGATCTGACGCTGGGCGACTGGTTCGTGCCGTTCGCGGCGATCGCGACGTCGCTGGGGCTGACGGCTCCGCCGTTGCTGCTGGGGCTGTACGTGGGTGCCCGGCGCCGGCTGATGGAGAGCCTGCGGGAGCGGGCGGACAGCCTGGAGCGGGAGCTGCAGCTGCTGGCGGAGCGGGCCGAGGAACGGGCCGAGTGGGCGCGGGGCGAGGAGCGGACGCGGATCGCGCGGGAGATGCACGACGTGGTGGCGCACCGGGTGAGCCTGATGGTGGTGCACGCGGCGGCGTTGCAGGCGGTGGCGCGCAAGGACCCGGAGAAGGCGGTGCGGAACGCGGCGCTGGTGGGGGACATGGGGCGCCAGGCGCTGACGGAGCTGCGGCAGATGCTGGGGGTGCTGCGGGCCGAGGGCGGTGTGGGCGGTGCGCCGGTGGCGCCGGGGCCGCTGGCGGCGGTGGGGGTGGCCGCGGCGGAGGCCGCTTCGCGGGCGGTGGCCGAGGCGCCGGTGCCGGGTGAGGGGCCGTGTCTGTCGGAGCTGGAGGAGCTGATCGGGCAGTCCGCGGCGGCGGGGATGGTGGTGGACCTGTCGGTGGAGGGGGAGGTGCGGGGGTACGCGGCGGAGGTGGAGCAGACGGCGTACCGGGTGGTGCAGGAGGCGCTGACGAACGTGCACAAGCACGCGGCGGGGGCGAAGACGTACGTGCGGCTGGCGCACCGGCGGGCGGAGATCGCGATGCAGGTGGAGAACGAGCCGCCGCCGGAGCCGGGGTCGGCGTCGGCGGCGGGGCTGCCGTCGGGGGGCAACGGTCTGCTGGGGATGCGGGAGCGGGTGCTGGCGCTGGGCGGGGTGTTCGTGTCGGGTCCGACGGACGCGGGCGGTTTCCGGGTGTCGGCGGTGATCCCGGCGGCGGCGTAGCCGGTTCGGAGTGCTGCGGGTGCTCTGCTGCGGGTGCTGCGGGTGCTGCGGGTGCTCGGGGTGCTCGGGGTGCTCCCGGGCGGCTCGGGGTGCTGCGGGGGCGCAGGGTGCTCGGGGTGCTCCCGGGTGGCTCGGCATGGCTCCGCGCTCCGAGCTTGTTGAGTGCCGCCCCGCGTGATTCGGGGGCGGCTCTGCGCCCCCGGTGAGGCCCTGTGCGGCTCCGGGCCTGCTCCGAGGCGCTCTGAGCGGCTTCGGGTGCCTCGGCGCGGCTCCGGTCCGGCCTGCGGTGGCTCCGGGTTTTCCCTGCGGGCCTCCGGTCCGGCCTGCGATAGCTCCGGGCTTTCCCTGCGCGGCTCCGGGCGGCCTGCGTGGTTTCGGGCTTGCCCTGCGCGGCTTCGGACCGGTCCTGCGGTGGCTCCGGGCTTGCCCTGCGGTGGCTCCGGGCCGGTCCCGCGCGGCTCCGGGTCTTCCCTGCCCGACTCCGGGCCGGTCTGCGTGGCTCCGGGCCGGCCGGCGCAGCTCCGGGCCGGCCCGGGAGGGCGCGTCCCCCGTGCGGGGGGACGGGTGGACGGCGCGGGGCGGGGCGGCGGACGCCGGTGGGGGCCGGGGTGCGGGCGGGGTCAGGCGGTGGTGAGGCGGGTGGGTTTGAGGCCGGTGACGAGGCCGGCCAGGGCGTGGTCGATGTCGGGGCCGAGGTACCAGTCGCCGGTGTGGTCGAGGGCGTAGACGCGGCCTTCGGCGTCGATGGCGAGGAGGGTGGCGGTGTCGGTCTCCTCGCCGAGCGGGCAGACCTCGGTGGACAGGGCGCGGCCGAGGTCGCCGAGGGTGCGGGCGAGGTGGAGGCCGTGCAGTGGGTCGAGGTGGAGGGTGGCGGCGGCGATCTGGCGGCCGTGGGCGTGGGGGCTGACGCGCAGTCCGCCGAATTCGGCCCAGGCCTCGACGGCGGCGGGGAAGACGGTGTGCCGGTGGCCGGCGGGTGAGGTGTGTTCGCGCAGGACGTCGGCCCAGATCTCGGCCTGTTTTATGTCCCAGCGTCCCGGCTGCCATCCGGCGGCGCGCAGGGTGGCGTCGACGGGGGTGGCGAAGCGGGTGGTCGCGGTCGCGGTGCGGTCGGGGTGCATCGGCCCTTCGATCGTCGTGCTTGCGGGTGGTTCCGGGGTGCGCCGGGCTGGGGCCGGGTGGTGCGGGTGCGGGTGCGGGTGCGGGTGCCGGGGCGGTGTCCGGTGCGGGTGTCGGGCCGGCGGTCGCCGGGGCGGGTGTCCGGTGGTGGTGTCAGTTTCCGGGGGTGGCCGGGTTGACGATGTAGATGCCGAAGTGCGCGCTGAGGGCGGTGCAGGCGCGGCAGGGGGTGGCGAAGCGGCCGTGCAGGGGGTCGCCGTCCTCGCGTATGCGCCGGGTGGTGAGTTTGGCCTGCTTGAGGGCGCGTCGGGCTTCGCCGTTGGTCATGGGTCTGCGGGCGGCGCGTTTGCTGCGGGTGGCGTCGACGGCGGCGATGTGCCGGGAGATGAGGATCGTCTCGGCGCAGCGTCCGGTGAAGCGGTCGCGCTGCCCGCTGGGGAGGGTGTCGAGGAAGTCCTGGACCAGGGGGTGCAGGGGTGGTGGCTGGTCGCCGCGGGCGGCGGTGCCGGTGAGGGTGGCGCCGCGCACGGAGAGGGCCGCGGCGACGGTGGGCAGGATGCCGTCGCGGCGGTGCAGAAGAGTGGGTGCGGACGGTGTCTCGGTGCCGCTCCAGCCGATGCGAGGGTCGCCGGCGCGCACGTCGGTCCCTCCGGTCTGCATCGTATTCATGATCGTTCTTTCCTCCCCGGGCTTCCCCCGAAGGACACAGAGTGCCAAATGCCGTGGCTGGTGCGGTAGCTGGGGCGGTGCGACACGCGGGGGCGGGGCGAGGTGTGACGGCGGGGTGACGGCTGGTCACGGAAGTGACGGGGTGGGCCGCCGGTGGCCGGTGACCGGTGTGCGTGTACGGCATAGGCTGTCGGCACCGCGACGGGCGCGGTCAAACGCGTCGGTGACGTTGGAGAGACAGTCGGATACGGGTCGTGGCGTGCCGGACAGGGTGCGGCGCCGGCTCGTACAGAGTGCCGCAGGGGGCAACCGCCATGACGACAGGTCGGCTCGGGCAGCAAGCCGCGCCGCCGAACGCGGCCTATGCCGGGCAGGTCGTGAACTTCCCGGATCCGGTGCGGGCGGCGCGTCACCCGCGCGGGGTACGGGTGGACGAGGGCGGGTACCCCGATTTCGCGCCGTACGCGCGTGCGGCGGTGGAGATCGCCGAGCCGCCCGAGGGTTTCGGCGTCGACGAGTTGCGGCTGACGGACTACGTGTCGGCGAACGCGGCGCTCGCGGCGACGGGGCACGAACTGTGGGACACCGTGCCCGCGGTGTCGACGCCGCACGGCTGGACGTGGCATCACGTGGCGGGTTCGCGGCGGCTGGAGCTGGTCCCGGTGGACGTGAAGGCGCTGCTGCGGCATCACGGTGGTGTGGCGACGGCGGCGGTGGATCACGGCAAGCGCGGGACGCGGCCGTTGAACGAGACGCGTCCGGCGCACTTCGGGCTGCCGAAGTCGGGTGTGGCGGTGACGGAGTCGCAGGTCCAGGGTGTCGAGGAGGATCTGGGCTACCGGCTGCCGGGTGCCTACCGTTCGTTCCTGAAGGCGGCGGGCGGGTGCGCGCCGGTGGGCGCGGCGCTCTACGCCGAGCTGGGGCTGCTGCTGGACCAGCCGTTCTTCACGGTGCGGGACGAGGCGGCGGTCAACGACCTCGTCTATGTGAACAAGTGTCTGCGCGACCACCTGACGAAGGACTACCTGGGTGTCGGGTTCGTGCAGGGCGGTCTGCTCGCGGTGAAGGTGAAGGGCGAGCGGGCCGGTTCGGTGTGGTTCTGCGCGTACGACGACGCGCGGGACGTGGATCCGTCGTGGCCGCCGGCCGAGCGGGTGGAGCGGTTGCTGCTGAACTGCGGTGACGACTTCGACGCGTTCCTGTCGCGGCTGGCCGGTGATCCGCCGGAGCTGGAGACGGTGGCGAACCTGATGGTGGACGGCGGGTTCGCGCGTGCCGTCCCGGTGTCCTCGGCGTCGGTGGGGGAGTGAGCTGCGGGTCATGGTGACGTTTGCGCAGGCGCAGGAGCGCGCCGAGGAGTGGATCAACGGGGATGTCCCGGCGTACCAGCATCGTGAGGTGCGGGTGCGGGAGTTCGAGCTGGGCTTCGTGGTGTGGGGCGAGGACCGCGCCGAGGGTCCGCGGGCGGACGCGGGCGGTCAGCGGCTGGTGATCGCCCGGGACAGCGGGGAGGCCACGCTGTGGCCGGCGCTGCCGGTGGGTGAGGTGATCCGCCGCTACGAGGAGGAGTACGGGCGGCGTGACGAGGTCGAGGACGCGGTGCCCGCGCCGGCGGCCCGGGTGGATCTGAACCAGACGTCGTTCCTGCTGAGTCCGCCGGAGTGGCTGCAGGAGGCGGCGGACAAGCTGGGGATCCCGGACCGGCGGGGCGGGAGCGCGGCGGACCCGTCTTCGGCTCCGGCGCCGTCTCCGGCGGCCGTTCCGTCTCAGGCACCCGCTCCCTCGCCGTCGCACTCGCCGTCGCCGTCTCCGGCCGCCGGTGCGGGTGGTGGCTCCGGTGACTTCGGGGCCGTCGGTGACTTCGGTGCCGTCGGCGGGGGTTCGGCCGGTGGCGGCCTCGCGCCGACACAGCCGGGGATGCCGTCGGCTCCCGCCGCGGCCGGTGGCCCGGCGTGGCCCGCGGCGGCCGCGGGCGGTGCGCAGGGCGCCGGTGCGCCCGCCGGGTCCACGCCGTGGGCCGGTACGGACACCAACGCCGATGCGGGCGAGGACCGTTCGGTGCCTCTTCCCGCGACGGTGTTCGCTCCGCCGCTGAGCGGCACGGACGAGGGGGCCGGGCGGCCGTCGGCGGCCGTGGACGCGAAGACGGCGCTGATGTCGGGGGGCAGCCAACTGCCGCCCACGGCGGTCTCCCCGGCCGTCGGTGCCTCCGGTGCCCCGGGCGGGCCCGCGGCTCCGGGTGCGCCCGGTGCCCCGCAGGCTCCAGGGGTTCCGCACGGGCCTGTTCCGGGTGCCGGCGCCTCTCCCGCGCCGGGGGTTCCCGGGGCTCCGCAGGGGAGTACGCCGCCGCCGGCTCCGGGTGGTGCCCCGTACGGCTACCCGCAGGGCTCCGGTGCGCCGGGCGCGCCGAGCGGTCCGCAGGGTGTCCCCGGTTACGGCTATCCGCAGGCTCCGGGTGACTCTCCGGGCGCGCCGCAGTCCCCGGCGGGTGGTCCGGGCGCGCAGGGGCGGCCGCTGCCGCCCGACGCCGGTGACATCGCCGACGCCGCGACGAGCAAGGCCGCGCCGCCGCCGCGCAAGGGGCGGACCGGGCTGGGCGCGCCGCCCCATCCGCCGGGTGCCCCCGGTGCCCCGGGCGCCCGCCCGGGGAGCCCGCCGCCCCCGCCCGGCACGCCGGGTACGCCTGGCGCTCCCGGCGCGGGCGGATACGTGCCGACCCAGCTGATGTCGCCGTCCGGCGGCCCCGGTGGTCCGGCCGCTCCGCAGCCGCCGGGTGTTCCCGGCGTCCCGAACCCGCCCGGCGCCCCCGCGGGCCCCGGTGCTCCGGGCGTGCCGCCCGCTCCGGGTGCGCCGCAGCCCTCCGGTGTCCCTGGCGGACCCGGTGCCGCCGGTGGCCCGGGTGTGCCGCCCGCTCCCGGCGTGCCTCACGCGCCCGGTGCCCCGCAGCCGCCGGGTGCTCCGGCGGCGCCCGGTGTTCCCGGTGGGGCGCCCGGTGCCGTGCACCATGCCGAGACCGTGCTGTCGGCTCCTCCGGTGGGCGGACCGGGTGTCCCCCCGCCGCCGCCCGTCCCGGGCGTTCCCGGCATGCCGCCCGGTGCGATGCCCCCGCCGCCCCCTGGCGCGATGCCGGTGGGTTCGATGCCTCCGCCGCCCGCCGGTGCGATGCCGGTCGGTGCCATGCCGCCGCCGGGCATGATGCCGCCCGGCGCGATGCCTCCGCCGCCGGGCGTGATGCCGCCCGGTCCGATGCCCGGGCCCGGGGCGCCGGTGCCGGGGCAGCCTCCGGCGTACGGGTATCCGCAGGCGGCCGCGCCGACGGTCGGCCCGGGGTACCAGGCGGTGCTGCGCTACCGCGCGCAGGACGGCTCGGAGCAGCAGCTGATCCGGCGTTCGGCGCCGGGCACCCCGCACCCGGAGTGGCAGATCTTCCATGAGCTGCGGGGCATGAACGTGCCTCCGGGCCAGGTGCTGGAGCTGCACACGGAACTGGAGTCGTGCGAGCTTCCGGGCGCGTACTGCGCGCGGATGATCCGGGAGCAGTGGCCGCAGGCGCGGATCACGAGCATCGCGCCGTACGGCACGGATCACGCGAGCCGGCAGCAGGGCATGCAGCAACTGCTGGCGCACCAGGGTGAGTTGCATCAGGTGGCGGACGGTCCCGCGCGGCCGGGTCCGGTGCGGGCGCCGCTGGCGCCGGTGCAGGCCGCGCCCCCGGTGCCGCCCGAGGCGATCGCGCAGGAACTGGCGGCGGTGTTCGGGCCGGGTGTGTTCCGGTTCGAGCAGCAGGCGGTGTCCCGGCAGGGAGTGCCGCCGATCGTCGCCCACATGCTGGTGGTGGCCGGACTCCCGGTGGATCTGGGCCCGTTCTTCTGGGCGCAGGCGCAGCCGGGCCGTCCGGTGCCGACGCTGACGGAGCTGGCGGCGGAGCGCGGGGTGCAGCCCGCCTCGGACGCGGGGTCGTACCTCGTGATGGGCACGGACTTCGGCAAGGCGCTCTGTGTGCAGTACGGGACGGCGAACATCGTGGCCGTGCCCGTGGAGGCGGGGCCCGGCGGTGCTCCGGTGCCGCCGCAGTTCGTGAACACCGGTCTGCCCGAGTTCACGCGCTGCCTGGCGCTGCTGGGCCGGATGTGGCGGCTGCGGTTCGGGCTGAACCAGGAGCAGGCGGGGCGCTGGACGGTCGACTTCCAGGCGCAGCTGGCCTCGCTGGACCCGGCGGCGCTGGGGTCGCCGGACAGCTGGTGGTCGGTCCTGCTGGAGCAGATGTGGGACGGCCTGCTCTGACCGGACGCCGGTTCCCGCCAGCGGAGTGGGACCGGTTCCCGCCGTCGGAGTGCGACCGGAGTGAGAGAGGTACCGCGCCCGGCCCCGTGATCAGGGGCCGGGCGCGGTGCTGTGCGGGCCCGCGGGCCCGGTCGGGCAAGCCGGTCCGGCGGCCGTTCGCCCGGTTCCCGGGTGACGCCGTTCATCCGTTCGGCGGTGGTTGCCTCACCCGGGTGCAGCGGGTCTCGGCGAGGGGTGCGAGGGATGTCGCGCCGTAGTGCGCTGACCTGCGAGAACGTCCGTCGGGCGGGTTCCGCGGTGAGGCCCGTATCCACGTTCTACCGTGACATGTGCCCGGTGTGTCGCGTTATGACCGGTCACCTCGGATCCCTGAGGATATGCGCGAAATCATCCTGTCGTGTATGTCCACCGGAGAGGGGTGCCCTGGGTGAGCAGCGCATCGATGACGTCACACGGTTTCGTGACCGTCCGGGGCCGCGGCTACCGCCCCGGCCAGGTCGACGCCTGCGCGGAGGCGCTGTCGCGGGACCGGGACGCCGCGTGGGAGCGCGCCGCGCGGCTGACCGTGCTCGCCAAGGAGATGGAGGCGGAGGCCGCGCGGCTGCGGGAGGTCGTCGCGCGGCTCGCGCCGCAGGCGTACGAGACGCTCGGGGAGCGCGCGCGGCGGCTGTTCGAGACCGCGCGGGAAGAGGCCGCGGACGTACGGCAGCGGGCACGGGACGCGGCACGGCGGCGGGTCGCGGACGCCGAGGCGGACGCCGCCGGTGTGGTCCGGGCCGCGCGGGAGGCCGCGGACGCCCTGCGCGCGGAGGCGGAGGACGGGGCGGCGCGGCGGCTCCTCGCCGCCCGGGCCGAGGCGGACGGACTGCGGGTCGGTGCCCGGCGTGAGGTGAAGGAGCGGCGCGGGAAGGACCTCGCCGGGGTGCGCGAGGCGCGCCGGAACGCCGCGGGCGCGCTCGCCGCGCAGCGCGCGGAGCAGGCGGGGCGGTGGGCCGCGGCCGGCCGTGCGGAGGCCGGCGCCGCGGCCTCCTTCGAGGACCGGTACGCCGAGCGGGCCCGCCGTGCGGAAGCCGCCCTGGCGCAGCAGCGGCTGGGGCTCGCGCAGGCCGAGGAGTCCGCGCGCCGCTGCCAGGAGGAGGCGCGTGCGCGGGCCGCCGAGATCGTCGCCGGGGCCCGGCTGCGGGCGGAGCGCACCGCCCGGGAGACGGAACGCGTGCTGCGCGAGCACGGCGAGCGCTGGGACGAGGTCCAGGCGCAGATGGACGAGGTCCGCGACCGCCTCATGGCGCTGACCGGGAGGGCGGCGGCCCTGGAGCAGTGACCGCCGGCTCCGGAGCGGGCGGTGCGTTCGGTGCGCCGCCCGCCCGCCGCGCCCTCACCTGCGCGCCGCGCCCCGCCTGCCTCCTGCGTGCCGCTCCCTCACCTGCGAGCCCGGCCCGCGGCACCGCTTCCTCACCCGCACCCCCGGCCCACCGTGCCGCGCCCTCACCTGCCCCTGCGTACCGCGCCCGCCAGGATCCAGCCCTCCACCGCCTCGTACTGGCGGCGCTGTTCCTCCGCCTTGCGGCGGCCGGAGGCGATGGTGCCGAGCCAGCCGAAGAGGAAGCCGGCCGGGATGGAGACGATGCCGGTGGTCGTGAACGGGAACCAGTTGAAGTCGGCCTGCGGGAAGGCCGACACCGGGGAGCCGGAGACGAGGTTGGTGCCCGGCATGAGCACCAGCACCGTCAGCGAGCCGCCGAGGAGCGTGGCCATCAGCCCGGTGCGGGTGTAGCGGCGCCAGAAGAGTCCGTAGACCAGGGCGGGGGCGAGGGCGGAGGCGCCCATGCAGAAGGAGAACGTCACCAGCGGCTGCAGGCTGTGGTGCTGCACCAGCGTGGCCAGCAGGACCGCCGGCGCGCCGACGGCGAGTGCCGACAGGCGGGCCAGTGCCATCTCGCGGCGGGCCGGCATCTCCCGTACGCGGGCGGCGAAGACGTCGTGGGCCAGGGAGTTGGCGCAGGCGAGGATCATCCCGGCGACCGAGGCGAGCATGGTCAGGAAGATGGCCGTGGTGACCAGGGTGAACAGGAAGGTCTCCGCCGTGGACACCTCGGCGCCGAAGGCCGCGCGGGAGCCGAGCAGGTAGGCGGTGTTGCCCTGCGGGTCGGCCGCGGCGACCGCCGGACGGCCGAGCAGGGCCGTGGCACCGAACCCGACGACCGCGACGACCAGGACGAACACGGCCACGATGGACACCGCCCAGGACATCGAGCGGCGCACCTGGCGGGCGCTGGAGGCGGTGTACATGCGCATCGTGACGTGGGGCAGGCAGGCGCCGCCGAGGACGACGGTCAGTTCCGAGGCGATCATGTCGAGGCGGGGGTGGGCGCCGCCGCTGAACTGGAGCCCGGAGTGCAGGAAGGCGGACCCGGCCCCGCTGTTGCGCGCCGCGGTGCTGAAGAGGGCGCCCGGGTCCCAGTCGAAGCGGTGCAGGATCAGAACGGCGATGACACCGCCCGAGCCGAAGAGCATCACGATCTTCAGGATCTGGATGAGCGCGGTGCCCTTCATGCCGCCGATCGCCGCGTAGCTGATCATCAGCGCGCCGAGCCCCACGACGCAGCCGGTCTTCAGCGCCTCGCTGGAGAAGCCGAGGACGAACGCCATCAGCTGTCCCGTGCCGGCGAGCTGGACCAGCATCAGCGGCAGCAGCGCGGAGATCGTCACCACGCAGGCCGCGATGCGCACCGCGCGTCCCGGGAGCCGGCGGGCGAGCGCGTCGCCCATGGTGAACCGGCCCGCGTTGCGCAGGGGTTCGGCGAGCAGGAACATCAGCAGCATCAGCGACAGGGCGGTGCTGAGGGCGAGGACGAGTCCGTCGTACCCGCACAGGGCGATCACGCCGCCCGTGCCGAGGACGGTGGCCGCGGAGATGTAGTCGCCGGCGATGGCCAGGCCGTTGCGCAGCGGGGACAGCGAGCCGTAGCCGGTGTAGAACTCGTCGAGGTCGTCGCGGTCGGGGCCGGTCATCACGCACAGCAGCAGGGTGAGGGTGGCGACGGCGGTGAAGGCGACCAGTGACATCGCCTGGGCCGAGCCGCTGAACCCGCTGAACCCGGTGAGCCCGCCGAGGCCGGGGGCGCCGGGACCGGAGGAGCCCGGAGAGCCGGCGCCCGGGGCGGTGTCACCGGCGAGCGCGAGGGCGGTGCCGAAGGGGATGAGGGTGGTCATCGGGCCGCTCCTCGGCGCGCGTTCACTTCGGCCTCCCGGCGGATGCGGTCGGCGAGCGGGTCGACGTGGCGGCGCGCGGTGTGCTCGTAGAGGGCGATCGCCAGCCAGGTGACGGGGAGTTGGACCAGGGCCAGCAGCAGGCCGGCGGGTATCCGGTCGGCGACCGTGGCGCTCATGACGCCCGGCGCGAACGCGGACAGGATCAGGAACAGCGTGAAGTAGCCGAGCGCGGTGAGCGTGGCGGTGCGCCGCTGCCAGCGGTACGCGCGGCGCAGCACGCGCAGGTCGCTGTGGCGGCCGAGCGCTTCGCGGGGCGCCTGGTTCCGCACGGTGGGCGGCTGCCGGGGCGGCGGCTGCCAGGGATAGGTGACCTGGGACTGCGGGTGCTGCGGGGGTGCCGGGTACGGCGGGGACTGTGGGTGCTGCGGGGGCGCCGGATACCGCGGGGACTGCGGGTACGGCGAGGGGTACGGCTCGTACGGCTCGTGGCGGTCATGCGGGTCGTAGGACATCCCGGTGCTCCTTGCGCGGCTCGGGTCCGTGGCGGCGGACCGCAGGGAGGTGGGGGGTGGAGAGCGGAGTCACGCACGTTACTCGCGGGTTACGTGTTGCGGGGCGTTTTCCCCGAAGTGGGCGGAGGTACGCGCTTACCAGGGCGGATCCGGGGTCGGGACCGGGCTGTGGCGCACGCCGGGCGCCCCGCGGGCCGGACGCCCTGTGCCCCGTGCCGGGTGCCGCGCACCCCGTGCCGGATGCCCCGCACCCTGTGCCGGACGGCCCGCGGGAGGGTGTCCGCGCACGGCGCCGACCCTGAGAACGCTCCCGCCCGGCGGCCGCGCACCCCTAGGGGAAGGGCCGTACCGGGCCTCCGGGAGGGGTCGTCCCCGCGGAGGACGAGGGGGGCCCGGAGCCGTCCTTAACCTGGCTTTACGCCGCTGAGGGGCGGCCGGCCGGACCGGCGGGGGTGGGGTTTGCCCCACCACGGGACGGGGTCCCGCACCAGCGCGCCGCACCCCCTTCTCCCGCCAGACTCGTCGACGAACCCGAACGAACGAGCGCCCGGACACCGGGCGTCCGCGCACAACTGCCTCTTCACGTACGACATATACGACATAGGAGATCAACCGTGACATCGGCTGTGACCATTCCCGGGCACGAGAGCACTGGAGGGCCTACGGCCGTCGCCGCGAGGGCTCGCCAGGTCGTGAAGTCCTACGGAGCGGGGGAGACCCGGGTCGTCGCCCTCGACCATGTCGACGTGGACATCCACCGAGGCAGGTTCACCGCGATCATGGGTCCCTCGGGGTCCGGCAAGTCCACCCTGATGCACTGCCTCGCCGGCCTCGACACGGTGACGAGCGGCCGGATCCACCTGGACGACACCGAGATCACCGGCCTGAAGGACAAGAAGCTCACCCAACTGCGCCGGGACCGGATCGGCTTCATCTTCCAGGCGTTCAACCTGCTGCCCACGCTGAGCGCGCTCGAGAACATCACGCTCCCCATGGACATCGCGGGCCGCAAGCCCGACCAGGCGTGGCTGGACCAGATCGTGGAGACCGTCGGACTCGCCGGCCGGCTGAAGCACCGCCCCTCGCAGCTCTCCGGCGGCCAGCAGCAGCGCGTCGCGGTCGCCAGGGCGCTCGCCTCCCGGCCGGAGATCATCTTCGGTGACGAGCCGACCGGAAACCTCGACTCGCGCGCCGGGGCCGAGGTCCTCGGCTTCCTGCGCCGCTCGGTCGACGAGCTGGGCCAGACCATCGTGATGGTCACCCACGACCCCGTCGCCGCCTCCTGCGCGGACCGCGTCCTCTACCTCGCCGACGGCCGCATCGTGGACGAGATGGACCGGCCGACGGCCGATCAGGTCCTGGACCGCATGAAGGACTTCGACGCCCGGGGGCGCACGTCATGACCGTCCTGAAGACTTCCGCGCGCAACTTCCTCGCGCACAAGGGCCGGATGGCGCTGTCGGCGGTCGCGGTGCTGCTGTCGGTGGCGTTCGTCTGCGGCACCCTCGTGTTCACCGACACCATGAACACGACGTTCGACAAGCTCTTCGCGGTCACCGCGTCCGACGTGACGGTGCTGCCCAAGGCGGCCAAGAGCGACGGCACCCCGCAGAACGGGAAGCCCGAGTCGCTGCCGGCCTCCGCGCTGGCGCGGGTGCGGCAGGCGGACGGCGTCGCCTCGGCCGAGGGCGCCGTCAGCTCGATGAACGTGACCGTCGTCAACGGCGACAACGAGAACATGGGCTCCACCACGGGCGCCCCGACCATCGCCGGCAACTGGACGCACAACGACCTGCGCTCCATGGAGATCACCTCCGGGCACGCCCCGCGCGGGCCGGGCGAGGTCATGGTCGACGCGGACACCGCCGCCAAGCACCACCTGAGGGCGGGCGACGAACTGCGCACCATCGCCGTCACCGGTGACTTCAGGGCCAGGATCGTCGGCGTCGCCACCTTCAAGGTGACCAACCCCGGTGCCGCCGTCGTCTACTTCGACACCGCCACCGCCCAGCGCGAACTCCTCGGCGCCACCGGCCGGTTCACGCAGCTGCACGTCACCGCCGCGCCCGGCGTCTCCGACACCCGCCTCAAGCGGGACGTCTCCTCCGTGCTCGACGGGTCCTACCGGGTCCAGACGCGCGCGGAGAACGCTGCCGAGAACAGCCAGGGTGTCGGCTCGTTCATGGACGTCATCAAGTACGCCATGCTCGGCTTCGCCGGTATCGCGTTCCTGGTGGGCATCTTCCTGATCATCAACACCTTTTCGATGCTGGTCGCCCAGCGCACCCGCGAGATCGGCCTGATGCGCGCCATCGGCTCCTCCCGCAAGCAGGTCAACCGCTCGGTCCTGGCCGAGTCCCTGATCCTCGGCGTCGTCGGCTCGGTCCTCGGTGTCGGCGCGGGCGTCGGCCTGGCGGTCGGCCTGATGAAACTCATGGCCTCCATGGGCATGGACCTCTCCACCCGCGATCTGACCGTCAAGGCGGCCACCCCTGTCGTCGGCCTGCTCCTCGGCGTCGTCGTGACCGTCCTCGCCGCCTATCTGCCGGCCCGGCGCGCCGGCAAGGTCTCCCCGATGGCCGCGCTGCGCGACGCCGGCACCCCGGCCGACGGCCGGGCCGGGCTCGTGCGCGGCCTGGCCGGCCTGGTGCTCACCGGCGCCGGAGTCTTCGCGCTGCGTTCGGCGGCCGCCGCGGACAAGGCGGCCGACGGTTCGCTGATGCTCGGCGCGGGCGTCGTCCTCACCCTGATCGGCTTCGTGATCGTCGGCCCGCTGCTGGCCGGCGGTGTGGTCCGGGTGATCGGCGCGCTGCTGCTGCGGATGTTCGGACCCGTGGGCCGGCTCGCCGAGCGCAACGCGCTGCGCAACCCGCGCCGCACCGGCGCCACCGGCGCCGCCCTGATGATCGGCCTGGCCCTGGTGGCCTGCCTGTCGGTGGTCGGCTCCTCCATGGTGGCCTCGGCGACCGACGAGCTCGACAGGTCGGTCGGCGCGGACTTCATCGTCCAGGGGCAGCAGCGGATCGTCCCGAAGGCCGAGCAGGCCATGGAGCGGACCCCGGGCCTCGCCCACGTCACCCGCTACAAGGACCTCGCGGCCGTCATGACCTCCCCGGACGGCAGGTCCGAGCACACCACGGTCACCGCGGCCGACCCCTCCTACGCCCAGGACCTGCGACGCGTGACGACCGCGGGCGAGCTGACGGCGGCGTACGGCGAGGACGCCATGTCGGTCGGCTCGCGGTACGCGAAGAAGCACCACGTCCGGGTCGGCGACACCCTGACCGTCGCCTTCGACGGCGGCGCGACGGCGAAGCTGAAGGTCGCGGCCGTCACCGACGACGACGTCGCCATCGACAAGGGCGCCCGGTACACGAGCATCGCGACGATGAAGAAGTACGTGCCCGCGAACAGGATCCCGCCGAACGAGATCATGTTCGCCAAGGCCGAGAAGGGCCACGAGAAGCAGGCGTACGCGGCCCTGAAGAAGGCGATGAAGCCGTACCCGCAGTACCAGGTGCGCGACCAGACCGACTACAAGCAGGAGCTCAAGGACCAGGTCGGCCGGCTCCTGAACATGGTCTACGGCCTGCTCGGCCTCGCGATCGTGGTGGCGGTCCTCGGCGTCGTCAACACCCTGGCGCTGTCGGTCGTCGAGCGGACCCGGGAGATCGGCCTCATGCGGGCCATCGGCCTCTCCCGCCGCCAGCTGCGCCGCATGATCCGCCTGGAGTCCGTGGTGATCGCCCTCTTCGGGGCCCTGCTCGGCCTCGGCCTCGGCATGGGCTGGGGCGCCACCGCCCAGAAGCTCCTCGCCCTGGAGGGCCTGAAGGTCCTGGAGATCCCCTGGCCGACCATCATCGGTGTCTTCGTCGGCTCGGCCTTCGTGGGCCTCTTCGCCGCCCTGGTCCCGGCCTTCCGGGCGGGCCGGATGAACGTCCTGAACGCGATCGCGACGGACTGACCGCCGAAGGCCGCGGACCCGCACGCCGCGGACCCGCACGCCGCGGACCCGAAGGCCGCGGACCCGCACGCCGCGGCCTCGCACGCCGCGGAGGAGACCCCGGCACCGGAGAGCCCCTGAGGCTCCCGGTGCCGGGGTCGTCGGGTGTGCGGGGTGCGGCGCCGGGTGACGGTGCGGCGCGCGTTGTCCACAGGCCCCGGCACGGCCGCCGGTGGAGTCGTACGCTGGAGACCCCCGGCCCGTTCCACGAGTCGGGCCGTTCGTGTTGCCCACCCTCGACGGAAAGCCCCTCCATGAGCCTGCACGGTCTGCTCGACGCCGTCGTCAAGGACGCCGCCCTCGCGGAAGCGATCACCGCGGCCGAGGACGGCAACCGCATGCACGTCGACCTCGTCGGCCCCCCGGCGGCCCGCCCCTTCGCCATCGCCGCTCTCGCCCGCGAGTCCGCGCGCCCCGTCCTCGCCGTCACCGCGACGGGCCGTGAGGCCGAGGACCTCGCGGCGGCCCTGCGCTCGCTGCTGCCCTCCGAGGGCGTCGTGGAGTACCCCTCCTGGGAGACCCTGCCGCACGAGCGCCTCAGCCCCCGCAGCGACACCGTCGGCCGCCGCCTCGCCGTCCTGCGCCGCCTCGCGCACCCCCGCCCCGACGACCCCGAGACCGGCCCGGTCTCCGTCGTCGTCGCACCCGTACGGTCCGTGCTCCAGCCGCAGGTCAAGGGCCTCGGCGACCTGGAACCGGTGTCCCTGCGCACCGGGCAGACCGCCGATCTGAACGAGATCGTGGAAGCCCTCGCGGCCGCCGCCTACGCGCGCGTGGAGCTGGTCGAGAAGCGCGGCGAGTTCGCCGTCCGCGGCGGCATCCTGGACGTGTTCCCGCCGACCGAGGAACACCCCCTGCGCGTCGAGTTCTGGGGCGACGACGTCGAGGAGATCCGCTACTTCAAGGTCGCCGACCAGCGCTCCCTCGAAGTCGCCGACCACGGCCTGTGGGCGCCGCCCTGCCGCGAACTGCTCCTCACCGAGGACGTCCGCGGCCGCGCGCGTGCGCTCGCCGAGGAACACCCCGAACTGGGCGAACTGCTCGGCAAGATCGCCGAGGGCATCGCCGTGGAGGGCATGGAGTCCCTGGCCCCGGTGCTCGTGGACGACATGGAGCTGCTGCTGGACGTGCTGCCCAAGGGCGCCATGGCCGTCGTCTGCGACCCGGAGCGGGTCCGCACGCGCGCCGCGGACCTCGTGGCCACCTCGCAGGAGTTCCTCCAGGCGTCCTGGGCGGCCACCGCGGGCGGCGGCGAGGCCCCCATCGATGTCGGCGCCGCTTCCCTGCGGTCCATCGCCGACGTCCGCGACCGCGCGCGCGAGCTGGACATGATGTGGTGGTCGGTGTCGCCGTTCGCCGCCGACGAGGCGCTCACCGGTCCCGCAGGCGGGCCGGGCGACGGCGACACGCTCAAGCTCGGCATGCACGCCACCGAGCTGTACCGGGGCGACACCGCCAGAGCCCTCGCCGACACCAAGGGCCGGCTCGCCGACGGCTGGCGCACCGTCTTCGTCACCGAGGGCCACGGCCCGGCGGCCCGCACCACCGAGGTCCTCGGCGGCGAGGGCATCGCGGCCCGTCTCGACGCCGACCTCGGCGAGCTGAGCCCGTCCCTCGTGCACGTCGCGTGCGGCTCGATCGACTACGGCTTCGTCGACCCGGTGCTCAAGCTCGCCGTCCTCACCGAGACCGACCTGTCCGGGCAGAAGGCGGCCGGCAAGGACGGCGCCCGGATGCCGGCCCGCCGCCGCAAGACCATCGACCCGCTCACCCTGGAGCAGGGCGACTACATCGTCCACGAGCAGCACGGCGTGGGCCGCTACATCGAGATGGTGCAGCGCACCGTGCAGGGCGCCACCCGCGAGTACCTGGTCGTGGAGTACGCCCCCGCCAAGCGCGGCCAGCCCGGCGACCGCCTCTACATCCCCACCGACCAGCTGGAGCAGATCACCAAGTACGTCGGCGGCGAGGCGCCCACCCTGCACCGCCTGGGCGGCGCGGACTGGACGAAGACCAAGGCGCGAGCGAAGAAGGCGGTCAAGGAGATCGCCGCCGACCTCATCAAGCTCTACAGCGCCCGCATGGCCGCCCCCGGCCACACCTTCGGCCCCGACACGCCCTGGCAGCGCGAGCTGGAGGACGCCTTCCCCTACGCGGAGACCCCCGACCAGCTCACCACCATCGCCGAGGTCAAGGAGGACATGGAGAAGTCCGTCCCCATGGACCGCCTGATCTGCGGCGACGTCGGCTACGGCAAGACCGAGATCGCGGTCCGCGCCGCCTTCAAGGCCGTCCAGGACGGCAAGCAGGTCGCCGTCCTCGTGCCCACCACCCTGCTGGTGCAGCAGCACTTCGGCACGTTCTCCGACCGGTACTCGCAGTTCCCGGTGAACGTGAAGGCCCTGTCCCGCTTCCAGACCGACGCCGAGGCGAAGGCCGTCCTGGCGGGGCTGAAGGAGGGTTCGGTGGACGTCGTCATCGGCACCCACCGCCTGTTCTCCTCGGAGACCAAGTTCAAGGACCTCGGCCTGGTCATCGTCGACGAGGAGCAGCGCTTCGGCGTCGAGCACAAGGAGCAGCTGAAGAAGCTCCGCGCCAACGTCGACGTGCTGACCATGTCCGCCACCCCGATCCCGCGCACCCTGGAGATGGCGGTCACCGGCATCCGCGAGATGTCCACGATCACCACCCCGCCGGAGGAGCGGCACCCCGTCCTGACCTTCGTCGGCCCCTACGAGGAGAAGCAGATCGGCGCCGCGATCCGCCGCGAACTGCTGCGCGAGGGCCAGGTCTTCTACATCCACAACCGCGTCGAGTCCATCGACCGTGCCGCCGCCCGGCTGCGCGAGATCGTGCCCGAGGCGCGCATCGCCACCGCCCACGGCCAGATGTCCGAACAGGCCCTGGAGCAGGTCGTCGTGGACTTCTGGGAGAAGAAGTTCGACGTGCTCGTCTCCACGACGATCGTCGAGTCCGGCATCGACATCTCCAACGCCAACACCCTGATCGTCGAGCGCGGCGACAACTTCGGGTTGTCGCAGCTCCACCAGCTGCGCGGCCGGGTGGGCCGCGGCCGCGAGCGCGGCTACGCGTACTTCCTGTACCCGCCGGAGAAGCCCCTGACGGAGACCGCGCACGAGCGGCTCGCGACCATCGCCCAGCACACCGAGATGGGCGCCGGCATGTACGTGGCCATGAAGGACCTGGAGATCCGCGGCGCCGGCAACCTGCTCGGCGGCGAGCAGTCCGGCCACATCGCGGGCGTCGGCTTCGACCTGTACGTCCGCATGGTCGGCGAGGCCGTCGCCGACTACCGGCGCCAGCTGGAGTCCGGCGGCGCCGAGGAGGAGCCGCCGCTCGAGGTCAAGATCGAGCTGCCCGTCGACGCGCACGTCCCGCACGACTACGCGCCCGGCGAGCGGCTGCGCCTGCAGGCCTACCGGGCCATCGCCTCGGCCAACTCCGAGGAGGACATCAAGGCCGTCCGCGAGGAGCTCACCGACCGCTACGGCAAGCTGCCCGAGCCGGTGGAGAACCTGCTGCTGGTGGCCGGGCTGCGGATGCTCGCGCGGGCCTGCGGCGTCGGCGAGATCGTCCTGCAGGGCACCAACATCCGCTTCGCGCCGGTGGAGCTGCGCGAGTCGCAGGAGCTGCGCCTCAAGCGTCTGTACCCGGGCACCGTCATCAAGCCGGCCGTGCACCAGGTGCTGGTCCCGCGCCCGAAGACGGCCAAGGTCGGCGGCAAGCCGCTGGTCGGACGGGAACTGCTGGGCTGGGTCGGGGAGTTCCTCGCCTCGGTGCTGGGGTCGTAGCGCCGCCGCGCCGCCGCGCCGCCACCCCCGCCGTCGCTGCCGTCGCCCGCCGTAACCCCGGCGCGCGGCGTCGCACCCCGGGGGCAGGGGGGGGCGGGACCGCCGGGTCCCGCTCCCCTCTGCTTCTCCGCGGCGGAACACATCCCCGGAGCGGTCCTGTTCGTCCCGGTATGCCGGTTAAGGCGCCATCTGCTCGGAGCCGTGGGGCGGTTACGGTGGAAGGCGGAACGATCCGCCCCGTGAGCGGGGGCGGGCCAGGGCGACTGAGGGGGAACGCGCGTGTCGCGTCTGAGGGGAGGGGCGGCCGTCGCGCTGATCGTGCTGGCGGCCGCGACGGGCTGCAAGGCGGACGGCACCAAGGGGGCCGCCGGACCCGGCGGGCAGGGGAGCGGCGGGGCCGCCCTGTCCGCGGCCGAGGCGCTGCCCGTCAAGGGCCGCGCGCCGAAGACGGGTTACTCCAGGGAGCGGTTCGGCACCGCCTGGGCCGACACCGACTCCAACTCCTGCGACACCCGCGACGACATCCTCAAGCGCGACCTGAAGTCGGTGAAGTTCACCGGCGGCACCTGCAAGGTCACCTACGGCCTGCTGGACCCGGACCCCTACTCCGGCAAGGACGTCACCTACCGGCGCGGCCGCAGCCTGGTCGACATCGACCACGTCGTCGCCCTGTCCGACGCCTGGCAGAAGGGCGCCAAGTACTGGGCGCCGGCCAAGCGCATCGCGCTGGCCAACGATCCCCTCAATCTGATCGCGGTCGACGCGAGCACCAACCGGGGCAAGGGGGACGGCGACACGGCCACCTGGGTGCCGCCGAACAAGTCGTACCGCTGCGACTACGTCGCCGCGCAGGTCGCCGTGAAGAAGAAGTACGGCCTGTGGGTGACCTCGGGCGAGAAGGCCGCGATGAAGGACGTGCTCTCCTCCTGCCCGGGCGAGAAGCTGCCGTCGGGCGGCAATCCGACCGAGGCGCCGGCCCGCTTCCACGCGCGCTGAGCCGCGCCGGGTCCGTGACACGGACCCGGGTGCGGGAAAGGGGCCGGCGGGTGGTGCGCACCCGTCGGCCCCTGCCGTTCCCCCGGGTCAGGACTTGGCGGCCTTGGCCTTCAGCGCGTCCACGATGTGGGTGATCACGGCGCCGGCGGTGGCGGCGCCGTCGTCGTTGCCGGCCGTGGACATCACGGTGGCGACCGAGTTGCCCACGCGGGCGGCCACCAGGGTGGAGCCGTTCTCGAAGCGGGGGCTGGTGAGGCGGATGGTGTAGGCCTCGTCACCGAGCCCGGGCGCGGCGTGGCCCTCGGCCTTGACCTGGGCGTGGGCGTCGGTGTCCGTGAACGTGGGGCACGCGGCGACGGCGTCCCGGATGCCCTTCATGACCGACTTCGCGGTCTCCCCCTGGAACGCGTCGATCTCGTCGGCGATCTCCTCGGTCTGGGCCTTGTTCACGAAGTCGCCCTGGGCGAACGACACGCCGCCCTGGTAACCGCTCAGGCTGGGCCAGGCGTTGCTCTCGAAGTCCGAGCACTTCGGCTTGGCCGTGCTGCGCGGGGACTGGTCCATGAAGTCGTCGCCGCTGTCGGGCGAACCGCCCTTGACGGGGAGGAGGGACGCCGGGGTGACCGACTTCGGCAGGGCCGCCTTCAGCTGCGTGCCCGTCAGCAGGCCCGCGTTCGGGTCCGCGGCCTTCGCGGCCTTCTCGGGCTTCGCCGAGGAGTCCGTGCCGGTGGAGCAGGCGGCCAGGGCGAGCGGGAGCGCCGCGACGGCGAGGGTCTTGGCGAAGCGGGACGTGACGCGCATGGGGAATCCTTGGGGGAGTCGTTCAAAAAAGGAACATTATGCGTTGAGCGTGGTGTGTTCTTTTCCGGGCGGCCTTGACCGGATGTAAGGCCTTTGTCCGAGCGGGGGGTTGAGGCGGGCCGTCGCGGCGCGGGAGCCCGTCGGGCGTCCCGCGCCGCGAGCGTGCCCGGGGTGCCGGGCGCGACGGCGCGGCGGGGCGGCCGTCAGGCGGTCTTCTTCCACTTCCCGCAGCCGGTCGTCTTGAAGTAGGCGTCCGTGGAGCGGATGGTGACGACGGCGTTCCCGGTCACGTTGTCGTTGGCGATGATCGAGTCGAGGCCGTGCTCGGCGTCCTTGGTGCGCTCCCAGTAGCAGGAGTCGTCGGCGTTCCCGGTCGAGCGGTAGGTGCCCGGCTCGATGTCCGGACCGACCTTGAACATGCCCCCGTCGCCGGCCATGGAGGCGGCGGGCGTGCCCTTCGCCTTCGGGTCGACGGCCTCCCAGTCCTTGCAGCCGCTGGACTTGAACAGCTTGTCCGTGGCCTTGACGGTCACGTAGCTCGTGCCGGTGACGTTGTCGTTGGCGAGCGTGGAGTTCATCTCGCCCGAGGAGTCCTTGTCGCGCTCCCAGTAACACATGTCGTCGGTGTTGCCGGTGGTGCGGTAGGTGCCGGGCTTGACGTCGGAGCCGACCGTGAAGTCGCCGTCCCCGTCGAAGGCGGCCTTCTTCGCGGCCCCCTTCGCGCCCCCCGAGGACCTGCCCGCCCCGGGCTTCTGGTCGGCGGTGGCCGAACTGTCCTTGGTGCCGCCGTCCTTGCTGTCGTGTCCGGCGTTCGCCGACACGGCACCGATGACCACGAAGCCCACGACGGCGCCCAGCGCGATCTTGCCCTTCATGCCCATGACGGGTCCCCCTCCCGATGCGGCGACCGCCCCCTCGGCTGGCCGCTCGTTCGCTGGGTCAATAAGAACAGAGTCTGTGAACCGAGTCAACACGGTTCACAGTGAACTCCCCGTACACGCACGTGAATGCGTGTGGAATGTGTACGTCGGTATGCTCGGTGCACACATGGGACGAGGGGAGTGGGGCCGGTGCAGGACAACGCGACAGAGGTGACCGCCGCCGGTATCGCGCGGCTCGCCGGAGTGGGCCGCGCCGCCGTGAGCAACTGGCGCCGCCGGCACGCCGATTTCCCCAAGCCCGTCGGGGGCACCGAGACCAGCCCGTCCTTCGCCCTCGCCGAGGTGGAGGGCTGGCTGCGCAAGCAGGGCAAGCTCGCCGAGGTCCCGCTGCGGGAGCGCGTCTGGCAGCAACTGGCCGGCCATCCCGACGGGCCCGTCACCGCGCTGGTGCACGTGGGCTGCGTCCTGCTGCTCATCCATGAACGCCCCACCGTCTGGCTGGACCTCGGCGCGGGCTCCGACGAGCGTCTCGCCGCGGCGCTGCCCGGCGCGCTGGACCAGGTGCTCGGCCCGCGCTTCGGCATCGCGGCCGGGGGTGCGGGGCCCGGCCTCCCGGCGCCGGGGACCGCGAACACCCCGCCGCCGACCGGCGGCACCGCGCCCGGTCTCACCGCCTCCGGCGCCACCGAGCCCACCGGACCCGTGGTGCGCACGCCCACCGCCGACCGGCTCCTGCCCTCGGTGCCCCTCCTGCGCGGCGCCGCCGAACTGGCCGCCGAGTCAGGGGCGCGGCAGGCGTTCGAGTTCCTGCTGGGCCGCCACCTGGACGCCAACCCGCGCCAGTACACCCTGACCCCGGCCGAACTCGCCCGCCTCATGGCCGACCTCGCCGGCCCCGCGCGCAGCGTCCTGGACCCGGCCTGCGGCACCGGCGCCCTGCTGCGCTCCGTGGACAGCCGCCCCGGCCAGGAGCTGTACGCCCAGGACAGCACCCCCGAACTCGCCGCGCTCACCGCGCTCAGGCTCGCCCTGCACACCCGTGCCGCCGTCCGCGGCGCCGCAGGCGACTCCCTGCGCGCCGACGCCTTCCCGCAGCTGCGCGCCGACGCCGTGGTGTGCCACCCGCCGTTCAACGAACGCAACTGGGGCCACGACGAACTCGCCTACGACCCCCGCTGGGAGTACGGCTTCCCGGCCCGCACCGAGTCCGAACTGGCCTGGGTGCAGCACGCGCTGGCCCGGCTCGCCGACGGCGGCACCGCCGTGCTGCTCATGCCGCCCGCCGCCGCCTCCCGCCGCTCCGGGCGCCGGATCCGCGCCGACCTGCTGCGCCGGGGCGCGCTGCGGGCCGTGGTCGCGCTGCCGGTCGGGGCCGCGCCGCCGTACAACATCCCGCTGCACGTGTGGGTGCTGCGCCGCCCGGACCGTACGCCCGCCGCGCCCGAGGTGCTGCTCGTGGACACCGGGCGGTTCGCCGGCGAGGCGCGCGGCGGCCCGGACTGGCAGGCCGTCCGGGACGCCGTCCTGGACACCTGGCGCGCCTTCGACCGGGAGGGGCGGACAGCGCAGAGGCCCGGCCTCGCGCGGTCCGTGCCGGTCATCGAACTCCTCGACGACGACGTCGACCTGGCCCCCGCCCGCCATCTGCCGCCCGCCGCGGCCGACGGGGCCGAGCAGCTCACCGCCGTACGCGAGCGCCTCGGCACCACCCTGCGGCTGACCACCGAGCTCACCCCGCCGGCCGCCGTCCCCGCGCCGCCCGCGCGCTGGCCGCTCACCACCGTCGGTGAACTCGCCCGCGGGGGAGCACTGGTGATGCGTACCGGGGGCAACGGCGGATCCGCGCGTGTGCCCGTCCTCACCGACCACGACGTCCTCGCCGGCACGGGACCCTCCGGGACGCTCCCGGAGAGCGACGAGGAGGCGGTGCTGACCGAGGCGGGCGACATCGTCGTACCGGTGCTCGGCGGCGGTTCGATGGCCCGTGTGGTCGACGAGGAGTCGGCCGGTGCCGTCCTCGGCCGCAACCTCGTGCTGCTGCGCCCCGATCCCGCCGCGCTCGACCCCTGGTTCCTCGCCGGGTTCCTGCGCGGCACCGCCAACAACCGCCAGGCCAGCAGCTACGCGTCCACCGCCACCCGGCTGGACGTGCGCCGGCTCCAGCTGCCCCGGCTGTCGCTGGACGAACAGTGGCGCTACGGGGCAAGGTTCAGGGACCTGGACGCGTTCGAGCGGGCGCTGCGCCGGGCGAGCAGGCTCGGGGAGCAGCTGGTGCGCGGGATGTACGACGGGCTGACGGACGGGACGGTCGCGCCGGACTGAGCTCGGGCGGCGGGACGGCCGCGAGGCGGTGTGTGATCAGCACGACAACGGTTCGGTACAACCCGGGACCGGTTGTCCTTGTCGGCCTATACGCTCGGACCGGCACCCACGTCCGTCCCCAACAGGCCCACAGGAGCAGCCATGCACGGCCACGGTTACGGCTATGTGCCGCCTCCGCCGAAGCGATCCCGGACCGTCGTCCTGTTCCTGCTGCGCGTGGTGTTCGTGGCGGTGCCGATCGTCAGCATCGGCTTCCTGGCGTGGGTCGCGACGCTCCGGGCGGCGATCGTGACCCGCAAGCGGCGCGAATGGGTCGTCTTCGTGGGCTCGCTGGCGGTCATGGGGGTCAGCTTCAGCCTCCTCAGCACCGACCACACCGACGACTTCAGCTCGCCGAAAGGCAGCGCGGGCATGGTCATCCTGCTGCTGAACGCCGTGGCCTGCGTCGCCTACTTCCTGTGGGCGGACATACGCCACCACCACCGCGCTCATCTGGCTTCCTACGCGGTGTTCCCCGGTTCCGGCGTGAACTACGCTCCTCCGCAACCCTTTTCGCCGTACGCGACCACGCATCCCCAGGCCCCGGTGGTCTCCCCCATGCCCGCCCCCGCTCCGCCCGCGCCCCGCACCCCGCCCCCGGTGCCGTCCGCGCTCCCGCCGCAGCGGCCCGCACCCGCGCGGATCGACCAGGTGCGTGCCGAACTGGACGAGCTGAGCGACTACCTGCGCAAGCACGACGGCCATGAGGGCGGACGGTGACCGTGACGCAAGGGCGTGTCGTCGCCGGCCGGTACGAGCTGTCCACCCTCATCGGACAGGGCGGCATGGGCCAGGTGTGGACCGCGTACGACCAGCGGCTCGACCGGCGGGTGGCGGTGAAGCTGCTGCGCCCCGACAAGGTGGCCGGGCAGGAGGCGGACGAACTGCGCCGCCGCTTCGTGCGCGAGTGCCGGGTGACCGCCCAGGTCGACCACCCCGGACTGGTCACCGTGCACGACGCCGGCGACGAGGGCGAGGAGCTCTTCCTCGTCATGCAGTACGTCGACGGCGCCGACCTCTCCGACCACCTCGCCGAACACGACCCCTACCCGTGGCAGTGGGCGGTCGCGGTGGCCGCGCAGCTGTGCGCCGTGCTGAGCGCGGTGCACGCGGTGCCGATCGTGCACCGCGACCTCAAGCCGCGCAACGTGATGGTGAAGCAGGACGGCACCGTCACCGTCCTCGACCTGGGCGTGGCCTCGGTCATGGACACCGACACCACCCGCCTCACCCACACCGGCTCCCCCATAGGCTCGCCCGCCTACATGGCACCCGAGCAGGCGATGGGCGGCGCCGTCGGCCCGTACACCGACCTCTACGCGCTCGGCGTGCTGCTGCACGAACTGCTCAGCGGCGAGGTGCCGTTCGCCGGTTCCACCGCCCTCGGCGTACTGCACCGGCACCTGTACGAGCCCCCGCTGCCCGTGCGCCGGACCCGCCCCGAGGTGCCCGAGGCGCTGGAGGCGCTCGTCCTGCGCCTGCTCGCCAAGGACCCGCAGGCCCGCCCCGCCTCCGCGCAGGAGGTGTACGAGCATCTGGCGCTGCTCCTGCCCGCGCGCGGCACCCCGACCGGGGCACCCCTCGACCCCACCCGGCCGTTCCTGCGCCCGCACGCCCCCTGGCCCGACCGCGCGCGCACGCCCGCGCCGCAGCCGGCCCCGGCCGTCCCCGAGCCCCCGGCGGCCGGGAAGCCGGACGTCGCCGCGGCCGTCGACGAGGTCAAACGGCTGCTCGGCGAGGGCCGCATCACCCAGGCCGTGGACATCCTCGGCGCGATCCTGCCCGCCGCCGCCGAACAGCACGGCGAGCACTCCCCGGTCGTCCGCACCCTGCGCAAGCAGTACGCGGCCACCCTCATGGACGACGGCCAGTACCGGCGCGCCCTGCCCGAACTGCGCCGCCTCGCCGACGAACGCGGCTCCGAGGCCGGGCAGGCCGATCCGCAGTCCCTGCGCTTCCGTTACGAGGCGGCCCAGTGCCTGGAGCAGCTCGGCGAACCGGCCGCCGCGCTCGCCGAGTACCGCGCGCTGCTGCCGTACTACGAGAACCAGTACGTCTCCGGCGACCCGCAGCTCGCCCACGAACTGCGCCGCCGCATCGGCCACCTGCTGCTCGCCCTCGGCGACCGCCCGGCGGCCCACGACACCCTCGCCCGGCTGCTGATGGACGTGGAACGCCTGCACGGCCCCGGGCACCCGCTGGCCGTGGAGATCCGCCGGACCCTGCAGTGGCTGGGGCAGGTACGGGGCTGACCCGCCACCGGGCACCGGGCCCGTAGGGGCCGGACCCACGGGTGACGGCTGCAAGACCCGTGGAGCGCGGGGAAGGTTGCACAGGAACGGTATGGAAGATCCCATGAGGCGCGCTGTCACAGGCCTCGCCTAGTATCCGCCGCATGTCGTTCGCTCCCGGTACCGCTCTGCCGCCACCCGACTTCGAGGTCGCCTCCGCCTTCCCCGAGGCCGCCTGGCTCCGGCAGGTCTCCGCCGCACGTGACTGGGCGTCGGTCCGCCGGTACGTGGACGGGCTGCCGCAGGAGGTCAGCCGCAGCTTCCTCGTCTCGGTCCTGGACGAGGTGCCCGGCATCGAGGGATGGATGCGCGAGATCCTCGCCGCCGACCCCGACGACGTCCTCGCGCTCACCGTCCTCGGCGCCCGCGAGGTGGCCATCGGCTGGGAGATACGCACCGCGGCGTCCGCGAAGCAGGTCAGCCGCGCGCAGTTCACCGCGCTCCACGCGCACCTGCGCCGGGCCGAGCAGGCCCTCATCCGGGCCACGGCGCTCGACCCGGCGTCCGACGCGGCCTGGGCGGAGCGGCTCACCACGGCGATGGGACTGGAACTCGGGCAGAACGAGGCGCGGCGCCGCTACGACCGGCTGACCGCGCACCACCCGCATCACTTCAACGGCCAGGGACGGCTGTTGCAGCAGCTGTGCCCCAAGTGGGGCGGGAGCTGGGAGGCGGTCCACGGATTCGCCCGGGAGTGCCTGCTGAACGCCCCCGAGGGTGCGCTGAGCGGCGCGATGGTGGCCGAGGTCCACCTGGAGCACCGGCTCGCCCTGCGCGGCCAGGAGCGCGAGGCCTACCTGCGCCAGCCGCACGTGCACGCCGAACTCGCCGAGGCCGCCGACAGGTCCGTGTTCCACCCGCAGTTCCGGCGCGACTACGGCTGGGTCACCGCGCAGAGCGTCTTCGCGGCCATGTTCTCCCTCGTGGGCGACCTGCCCCGGGCCGCCGCCTGTTTCCGCGCCCTCGGCCCCCTCGCCTCCAAGTACCCGTGGAGCTACCTGGGCGACCCCGCCGAGGCGCTCGTCAAGCACCGCGACGCGGCCCTCGCCAAGGCCTGAGCGCCGCCGCGGCCGCCCGGGCCCGTCCCGGACCCGCCCCCCGCACCCGCACCACGACGAACCCGCCGAACAGAGGCCGGAGATGAACCCCCAGGCTGCCATCCACTCGACCCAGGTCGACGGCATACCCACCCTCTTCGCGTACGCCCCCGGACCGATGCGCGCCGGACTCGTCTTCCGCGTCGGCGTCGCCGACGAGACGCTGGCCCGGGCCGGTGTCACCCACCTCGTCGAGCATCTCGCCCTGCACCGCCAGGGCCTGGCCGACTACCACTTCAACGGCGAGACCAAGGCGGCGTTCACCCACTTCTACATGGAGGGCGTGGAGCACGAGGTCGTCGCCTACCTCCAGGGCGTCTGCGCCTCCCTGTGCGACCTGCCGATGGAGCGCCTGGAGACCGAGAAGGAGATCCTGCGCACCGAGGAGGCCCGGCGCGGCTCGGCCCAGCTCCCGCTGTGGCGCTACGGCGCACAGGGGTACGGCCTGGTCAGCTACCCGGAGTGGGGCGTGCGGGGCCTGCGCCCCGAGGACGTGACGCACTGGGCGCAGACCTGGTTCACCCAGGGCAACGCGGTGCTGTGGATCGCGGGCGAGCGGATGCCGGCCGGGCTGACGCTGAAGCTGCCCGCCGGCGGGCGCCGGCCCATGCCGGCCGTCACCTCCGCGCTCCCCGAGGCCCCGGCCTACTTCTCCGAAGGCAAGGGCGGTGTCCTGCTCGACGCCGTCGTCGCCGACACCGCCGCCGCCCGGCTGTACGCGGGGCTGCTGGAGCGCGAGCTGTCCCGGTCCCTGCGCCAGGAGGGCGGCTACTCCTACACCGCTGCCGCCGACTTCACCTCCCGCCGCGACGGCATGGCCCTCGTGACGGCCTTCGCCGACGCCCTCCCCGACAAGCAGGACGCGGTCCTGGGCGGCTTCGTCGACGTCCTCGCCGGGCTCCAGGCCGGCCGGATCGGGCAGGCGGACCTGGACGCGGTGCGCGGCCGTCTCGACTCCGCCCTGGCCGCGCCCGACGCGGCCGCGAAGCGGCTGCCCGGCAGCGCCGAGGACCTCCTCGCCGGGCGCCCGGTCCGCAGCCCGGACGACGTCAGGGCCGAACTGCGGGCGGTGACCGCGGACCAGGTGCACGCGGTGGCGCGGGAGGCCGCCACGACGGCCCTGATGCAGGTGCCCGCCGGGCACAGCGCCGACTGGGCCGGCTACACGGAGGCCCCCACGGAGTCGGTGTACACGGTGACCGGGCGCAGGTTCCGGCAGGACGGCGGGCAGGGCAGGTCACTGGTCGTCGGCGCCGACGGCGTCAGCACGACGGCACAGGAGCCGGACGGCACCGAGCACGCGGCGACCGTCCCCTACCGGTCCTGCGCCGTCATGCTGTGCTGGCCCGACGGCGGACGGCGGCTCATCGGCACCGACGGCCTCATCGTCGAGGTGGAGCCCGGCCTGTACGACATCGACGCGCACACCCTGGCCACCATCGACGCCGCCGTGCCCTCGCAGGCCCTGGTGTGGCTGCCGCCCCGGCAGCAGCCGCCGAGGAAGCCGGCCCCCTCGGCCGCCCCGGCCGCCGGCCGCCCCGCCCTCAAGCGGCGCACCGTCCTCCAGACCATCGGGATGCTCCTGCTGGGCATCCTGGCCGTGGTCTTCGGCCTCCCGGCCCTCGCCGTCACGGTGTTCGAGTCCGGCGACAAGGATCTCGGCACCGGCGGATGGCTCGTCCTGTCCGGCTTCCTGTGGGGCATCACCGGGCTGCTGGCGTGGCCCGCGATAAGGATCGCGCGGACCACACGGCGCGGCTGACGGTCCGCTCGCGGCCCGGCCGGGCCGCTTTCCGGCCGGCGACGGCGGCGCGGCGGTGCCTGAAGTCGTGGTGAATCGTTGGTCGAATGGGTTGGCCTGAGCTGGGCCGCTGCCTACCATCGATCACCGCAAGACTCGGTGCGCCCGCCCGTCGCCCGACCAGCACCCCTGGCGGAGGCGCTGGCGCGCCGCACCCGTCGTTGCAATCTCCTCAGGAGGTTTCCTTGCACCGCCGCCGTCGCACCGCGCTCCTCCTCACCGCCGCGATCGCCGCGGCCCCCCTCCTCACCGCGTGCGGAGGCCAGCCGCACCCGGGCGCGGCGGCCGTCGTCGGAGGGCAGCGCATCACCGTCTCCCAGCTGGAGAACCGCGTCAACGAGGTGCGCGCGGCCCAGCGGGCCGCGGTCCCGGACGACACCCAGTACCAGCAGGTCATCGCCGCGACCGGCAGCCTGACCCGGGACACCCTGCACAACATGGTCCTGGACCGGGTGCTGCACCGCGCCGCCCAGGACGCGGGCGTCACGGTCACCCGCAAGGAGGTCCAGCAGATGCGCGCCGGCCTGGAACAGCAGGCGGGCGGCTCCCAGGGGCTCCAGACGGCCTGGCTCCAGAAGTACGGCATCGCGCCCGAACGCCTGGACGACAACCTGCGCCTCCAGATCGAGGCGCAGAAGCTCGCCGCCAAGCTCGGCACCGAGACCTCCCAGCCCGCCTTCTGGAAGGCGCTGTCCAAGGCGTCCCAGGAGCTCCACATCGACCTCAACCCCCGCTACGGCGCCTGGGACGTCCAGAAGAGCAGCCGGGTGGACGCCGCCACGCCGTGGGTGCGCGAGGTGACGGGCGCGGCGGCACAGCAGCCGGCCTGATCGTCCGCGCCATGCGGTGACCAGGCGCTTTCCGGAGACGGAACGGTACGGCGGCGAGCGGCGGCGGGATCCCGGTCCTACGATCACAGGACTCCTCCGGGCCTGTGGACAACGGATCCCGTCCGTCCGCGCCGTGGGTTACGTTCGGATCGTGAACGCAACCACCGCCGAGACCGACCCCGGCCGCATCGTCCTGCTGACCACGAGCCACCGGGTCGCTCCCGGCCTGCTGTCCTGGCCCGCCTGGCAGGCCCTGCGCACCGCCGACAGCGTGCTGTGCGCGGACGGCGCCCATCCGCAGTTGCCCTATCTGCGGGAGGCCGGCATAGCGGTGGCGCAGGAGGCGCCCACCGCGCAGGACCTGGTGGATGTCTGCGCCGGCGGGCGGACGGTGGTGGTCGTGGCCACGGGTGAGGGCGAGCCGGCCCTCACCGACGGACTCGCCCGGCTGGCCGGTTCCGGCCGGGTGCGGATGCCGGACCTGGAGCTGCTCCCCGCCTCCTACGACCTGCCCGGCGCCCGCCTCCTCGACCTCGTGCAGGTGATGGACCGCATCCGCGAGGAGTGCCCCTGGTCCTCCCGGCAGACCCACCGGGGTCTGGCCAAGTACGGCATCGAGGAGGCGTACGAGCTCGTCGAGGCCATCGAGGCGGGCGACCGCGAGGAACTGCGCGAGGAACTGGGCGACGTCCTGCTCCAGGTCGTCTTCCACTCCCGGATCGCCGAGGAGGATCCGGACGCGCCGTTCTCCGTCGACGACGTGGCCGGCGGCATCGTCGCCAAGCTCATCCACCGCCACCCGCACGTCTTCGGCGAGGAGAAGGCCGAGACGCCGGAGGACGTCAAGGCGCACTGGCTGCGCACCAAGGCCGAGGAGAAGCGGCGCGCCTCGGTGACCGACGGCGTCCCCCTCGGCCAGCCCGGTCTCGCCCTCGCCGCCAAGCTCGCCTCGCGCACCCGGACGGGCGGCCTGGACGTACCCGTGCCCCAGGGCGAGGGCGTCGGCTACGAACTGCTGGCGCTGGCCGTCCGCGCCGAGGCCGACGGGATCGATCCCGAGGCGGCCCTGCGCGCGGCGGCCCGGGCGTACCGGGACGCGATACGGGCGAGCGAGGGAGTGGAACCGAAGGGGGAACCGGGCACCGACGCCGAGTCGCACGCCGACGTGGACGCCGACGCGGACATCGACCAGGACGCCGGCCCGGACGCCGGTCAGGAGTAGCCGCGGGAGCGGAGCCGGTCCGGCGGGGCAGGGGGTGCGCGGGTCCGGATACGGTCGAGGGGTGACCGACCAGCTCAACCCCGACACCCCCGACGGCCCCGACGCCCCTGCCGGAACCGGTGCTCCCGCCGGAACCGGCAGCCCCGCCGGGACCGGCGCCTCCGCAGAGGCCGGCGCCCCCGCTCCCGAGCTCTTCACCTGGGAGTTCGCCGCCGATCCCTACCCCGCCTACGCCTGGCTGCGCGAGCACGCCCCCGTGCACCGGACCAAGCTGCCCAGCGGGGTGGACGCCTGGCTGGTCACCCGGTACGCCGACGCCAAGCAGGCCCTGGCCGACCAGCGGCTGAGCAAGAACCCGGCGCATCACGACGAGCCCGCGCACGCCAAGGGCAAGACCGGCATCCCGGGCGAGCGCAAGGCCGAACTGATGACGCATCTGCTGAACATCGACCCGCCGGACCACACCCGGCTGCGCCGTCTGGTCAGCAAAGCGTTCACCCCCCGCCGCGTCGCCGAGTTCACCTCCCGGGTGCAGGAACTGACCGACCAGCTCATCGACGGGTTCGCCGAGCGCGGGTCCGCCGACCTCATCCACGAGTTCGCCTTCCCGCTCCCCATCTACGCCATCTGCGACATGCTCGGCGTCCCGCGCGAGGACCAGGACGACTTCCGGGACTGGGCCGGCATGATGATCCGGCACGGCGGAGGACCCCGGGGCGGAGTCGCCCGGTCCGTCAAGAAGATGCGCGGCTACCTGGCCGAACTCATCCACCGCAAGCGGCAGGCGCTGCCCGCCGAGCCGGCCCCGGGCGAGGACCTCATCTCCGCCCTCATCCGGGCCTCCGACCACGGCGAGCACCTCACCGAGAACGAGGCCGCAGCCATGGCCTTCATCCTCCTGTTCGCCGGGTTCGAGACGACCGTCAACCTCATCGGCAACGGCACCTACGCCCTGCTCACCCACCCCGGGCAGCGCGAACGCCTCCAGCGGTCCCTCGCCGCGGGGGAGCGGGACCTGCTGGAGACCGGCGTGGAGGAACTCCTGCGCTACGACGGCCCGGTGGAGCTGGCCACCTGGCGGTTCGCCACCGTGCCGCTCACCATCGGCGGACAGGACATCGCCGCAGGCGACCCGGTGCTCGTCGTGCTCGCCGCGGCCGACCGCGACCCGGAGCGGTTCGCCGACCCCGACGTCCTGGACCTCTCCCGCCGGGACAACCAGCACCTCGGCTACGGCCACGGCATCCACTACTGCCTCGGCGCCCCGCTCGCCCGGCTGGAGGGCCAGACCGCGCTGGCCACCCTGCTGACCCGGCTGCCCGACCTGCGGCTCGCGGCCGATCCGGCGGACCTGCGCTGGCGCGGCGGCCTCATCATGAGAGGCCTGCGCACACTGCCCGTCGCGTTCACGCCCGCCCCTCCAGCCGTGTGCCGGAGTGAAGATGACGGGCCGTCAGTAATGTGATCTTCACGTGATCTGTGCGGCATGAACTTGTGACAGGCGTTCGTATGCCTATACGTTCACCCATCAGTGTGGTGGGGAGCATCGTTCCGCCGCGCCGATCCTGCTGTCGCTCGAAAGGCCTCCGCATGCTCTCCGGGAACGGTCGTCACCGTCGCCCTCGCCAGGCTCCCGCTCTGCTCGTCGCCGCCGGCGTCACCGGCTCGGCCATCGCCCTCCCGCTCCTCGGCGCGGCGAGCGCGCACGCGGCCGACGGCACCACATGGGACAAGGTGGCCGAGTGCGAGAGCGGTAGTTCCTGGAGCGCCGACCCCGGCAACGGCTTCTACGGCGGCCTCCAGATCTCCCAGGAGGACTGGAACACCTACGGCGGCTCCCAGTACGCCCAGACCGCCGACCAGGCGAGCCGTTCGCAGCAGATCTCGGTCGCCGAGAAGATCCTGGCCGACAAGGGGACGACCCCCTGGGCCACCTGCGCCCTGCTGTCCGGGCTGACCGCCGACTCCGCTTCCGTGAACGTCGACACGGGCGTCGGCACCTCGGCCGGCCAGGGCGCCTCGGACACCTCCGGTCCGGCGGACGGCGGTTCCACCGCCGGGACCGCCGACGGGTCCGGTTCGGACAAGGGGTCCGACGCGTCCGGCACGTCCGACGCCTCGCCCTCTCCCTCGGCCTCCTCCAAGGGGTCGGACAAGAAGGCCGATCCGTCCCCCAGCGCGAGCGAGAGCACCGGCTCCGTCTCCTCCGACAAGGGTGTGGACACCCCCGGTTCCGGGGATCCGGTCATGCCGGACTACGCCGGCGGCCGGGTGTCCGACGGCCCGGCGACCACGGCCCCCGCGGTCCGTGACACCGCCGACGCGCAGACCGGAGGCTCCTGGGCGCTGGTCGACACCAGTTCCCTCAGCGGCGGCCGCCACCGCGGCGGCAGCGCGGACGAGGGTGTCAAGACGGACGCCGACGGCACCCGGCGGGTCGTCTCCTCCGGCCGGCACGCCTCGGACTCCTACACGGTCCACGAGGGCGACACGCTCGGCTCCATCGCCGACTCCCTTGGCCTCGACGGCGGCTGGCACGCCCTCTACTCCCTGAACCAGAAGGACATCGGCGGCGACCCGAACAACCTCGCCCCCGGTCAGACGCTGAAGGTTCCGTGACGAAAAGGGCGTCCGACGGCCGGAGTTGAGACCCGACTTCACCACTAATGTCCGGTTTGGTGAAAGTGTGGGATGAGTCTCAGAAGCCCTGATCATCTTTGGGATTCGGTCGATCGCCTGCCTACGGTCAAGGCCGCTCGTCACCACGAGCCCCGGCCGCCGCAACGCCGAATCCTGCCAGTGGCCGTCCGGGAACAGTCGACGCTTCATGCGCCGCAGGCAGGAGCGGGGGACCCAAGGTAAGTGCCGGACAAGGCGGTTGAAGCCGCGTCCGGCTGGGGGTGAAGCCACGCCTTCCCGTCAGGGGAAGGGGTGGCCGGGCAACTCAACCGGCCCGAACCCGACAGCTCACCTCGCAGGCGTCGGTGAGGGGATCGATCCATGCTGTTCTCCGGCAAGGCCAAGCATCGTCGTTCGTCCAAGGCCGTCCGTGCCCTCGCATTCGCCGGTGTCGCCGGCACCGCCGTCGCCGCCCCGCTGATGGCGGCCGGCAACGCCTCCGCCGCCACCGGCTCCGAATGGGACGCCGTCGCCCAGTGCGAGTCCGGCGGCAACTGGGCCATCAACACCGGCAACGGTTACTACGGCGGTCTGCAGTTCTCCGCCTCCACCTGGGCCGCCTACGGCGGCACGCAGTACGCCGCCACCGCCGACAAGGCGACCAGGACGCAGCAGATCACCGTCGCGGAGAAGGTTCTCGCCGCCCAGGGCAAGGGCGCCTGGCCGACCTGCGGCACGGGGCTGTCCAGCACCCCCTTCACCGCCCCGGCCGCCCCCGCCCCGGCCACCCCGGCCCCGTCGGGCACCGCCACGGCCACCCGCTCCACCGACACCCAGGCCGCCTCCCGTTCCGCGGCCCGTCCGGCCGCGAGCGCGACCGTCACCACCCCGAGCGGTACCAAGGTGAAGAAGGGTGACGGGGAGTACAAGGTCGTCAAGGGCGACACCCTCGGCTCGATCGCCCAGAAGCACGCCGTCAAGGGTGGCTGGAAGAAGCTGTTCGAGCTGAACAAGGACATCGTCGCGAACGCCGACCTCATCTACCCGGGCCAGCAGCTGCACCTGAAGTGACCCGGCCGGCGCCCCGGGGCACCGGCCCCGCCCGGCGGTGACCCTCCCGCAGGGCGCCGCATGAGGGGTCCCGGGCCCATGCACTCCCCGCCCCGGCGCGTGTTCCCCCGCACGCGCCGGGGCGGGGTTTTTTCGCCCCCTCCGTCCGGCGTGGTGCCGTTTCCGGCCACCGCCCCGCCCGGACCCCGTCCGGGAACCCTTTGTTCCGCGAGTGAACAATGGGTACCGTCTCCCTGTCCACGGGGCAGTCGGTCAGCGGCCGACGACCCCGGGACGGTTAGGCTCTAGTCGCAAGGCACACCAGCCCCGCACTTTCAGCGTCACATCCCAAGAAGGAGATGCTCGTGCCGTCCATCGACGTCGTCGTAGCCCGGGAAATCCTGGACTCCCGAGGCAATCCCACGGTCGAGGTCGAGGTCGGCCTCGACGACGGCAGCACGGGTCGTGCCGCCGTTCCGTCCGGCGCCTCCACCGGCGCGTTCGAGGCCATCGAGCTCCGCGACGGTGACCCGAACCGCTACCAGGGCAAGGGTGTCGAGAAGGCCGTCCTCGCCGTCATCGAGCAGATCGGCCCGGAGCTGGTCGGCTACGACGCCACCGAACAGCGCCTGATCGACCAGGCCATGTTCGACCTGGACGCCACCGACAACAAGGGCTCGCTCGGCGCCAACGCCATCCTCGGCGTCTCCCTGGCCGTCGCCCACGCCGCCTCCGAGGCCAGCGACCTGCCGCTGTTCCGCTACCTGGGCGGCCCGAACGCGCACCTGCTGCCCGTTCCGATGATGAACATCCTGAACGGCGGCTCGCACGCCGACTCCAACGTGGACATCCAGGAGTTCATGATCGCCCCGATCGGCGCGGAGTCCTTCTCCGAGGCCCTGCGCTGGGGCGCCGAGGTCTACCACACCCTCAAGAAGGTGCTGAAGACCAAGGGCCTGTCCACCGGCCTGGGCGACGAGGGCGGCTTCGCCCCGAACCTGGAGTCCAACCGCGCCGCGCTCGACCTCATCATCGAGGCCATCCAGCAGGCCGGTTACATCCCCGGTGAGCAGATCGCGCTCGCGCTCGACGTCGCCGCGTCCGAGTTCTACAAGGACGGCAAGTACGAGTTCGAGGGCAAGTCCCGCTCGGCCGCCGAGATGACCGAGTACTACGAGGAGCTCGTCTCCGCGTACCCGCTGGTCTCCATCGAGGACCCGCTGTACGAGGACGACTGGGCCGGCTGGAAGGTCATCACCGACAAGCTGGGCGACAAGGTCCAGATCGTCGGCGACGACCTCTTCGTCACCAACCCCGAGCGCCTGGCCCGCGGCATCGAGGAGGGCTCCGCCAACGCCCTGCTCGTCAAGGTCAACCAGATCGGCTCGCTGACCGAGACGCTGGACGCCGTCGAGATGGCCCAGCGCAACGGCTTCAAGTGCATGATGTCCCACCGCTCCGGCGAGACCGAGGACGTCACCATCGCCGACCTCGCCGTCGCGGTGAACTGCGGCCAGATCAAGACCGGCGCCCCGGCCCGCTCGGACCGCGTCGCCAAGTACAACCAGCTGCTGCGCATCGAGGAGATCCTCGATGACGCCGCGGTGTACGCCGGCCGCAGCGCCTTCCCGCGCTTCAGGGGCTGATCCGCACTCCGGCGGGCCGGGCCGCGATGAACCGCGGCTTGGCCAGTCGTCCGTACGTCCCCGTACCCGGTCCCGTACCGTGTCCGGGGACGTACGCACGTGCAGCACAGGTGAAGGGGAGGCGGTAAGCCACATGGCCGCGAAGGACCGGGACCGCTTCTCCACCGCGACCAGACTGCGGCTGTTCGGCGAGCAGACCGCGGCCCGCGTCTACCGTTCCCAGACCAAGCGGCAGGCCCGCCGTTCCCGGCTCACCGGCCGGGCCGCCCTGCTCGCGATGGTGCTGTGCTCGCTCGTCGTCGCCCTCGCCTACCCGATGCGGCAGTACGTCTCCCAGCGTGCCGAGATCGCCGATCTCCAGCGGCGGCAGGAGCAGGCGCGCGAGCGGGTCGAGCAGTTGCGCGACACCAAGGCGCGCTGGCAGGACGACGCCTACGCCGAGCAGCAGATCCGGCGCCGGCTGCACTATGTGATGCCCGGCGAGACCGGGTACGTCGTCATCGACACCGGCGCGGCCCGGCAGGCCCGCGCCGACCTCCAGGGTGCCCACCGGCCCTGGTACGCGAACGTCTGGGACGGGGTCGACAAGTCCGACGCCTCCGACCAGTGACCGGCCCCGGCCGGCGACCGACACGAAGCCACCCTGAAAGCAGTCCCATGCAAACGCCCCCGCCGCCCACTCCGCACACCGAGCCCACCGAAGCGGACGTAGAGGCCTTCAAGCAGCAGCTCGGCCGTCCGCCGCGGGGCCTTCGCGCCATCGCGCACCGCTGCCCCTGCGGCCAGCCGGACGTCGTGGAGACGGCCCCCCGGCTGCCCGACGGCACGCCCTTCCCGACGACGTTCTACCTGACGTGCCCGCGCGCCGCCTCGGCGATCGGCACGCTGGAGGCGAACGGCGTCATGAAGGAGATGACCGAGCGCCTCCAGAGCGACCCGGAGCTGGCCGCCGCCTACCGGGCCGCGCACGAGGACTACATCCGCCGCCGTGACGAGATCGAGGTCCTCGCGGGCTTCCCGAGCGCCGGCGGCATGCCGGACCGTGTGAAGTGCCTGCACGTCCTCGTGGCCCACTCGCTGGCCGCCGGCCCGGGCGTCAACCCGCTCGGCGACGAGGCGATCGCGATGCTGCCCGAGTGGTGGGCCAAGGGGCCGTGCGTGACCTCCTGTGCCGCGCCCGGCGAGGACGCGGCCGGCGAGCCGGCGGAGGACGGCCGGTGACCCGCGTCGCCGCCATCGACTGCGGGACGAACTCCATCCGCCTGCTCGTCGCGGACGCGGACCCGGCGACCGGTGAACTGACCGACCTGGAACGCCGGATGACGATCGTGCGGCTCGGCCAGGGAGTCGACCGCACCGGCCGGCTCGCCCCCGAGGCGCTGGAGCGGACCTTCGCCGCGTGCCGCGAGTACGCCGAGGTCATCAAGGAGTACGGCGCCGAGCGGCTCCGCTTCGTCGCCACCTCCGCCTCCCGGGACGCCGAGAACCGCGACGACTTCGTGCGCGGTGTCGTCGGCATCCTCGGCGTCGAGCCCGAGGTGATCACCGGTGACCAGGAGGCGGAGTTCTCCTTCACCGGCGCGACGGCGGAACTGGCCGGCCGCGACCACCTCGACAAGCCCTACCTGGTGGTGGACATCGGCGGCGGCTCCACCGAGTTCGTCGTCGGCGACGCCCATGTGCGGGCCGCCCGCTCGGTGGACGTCGGCTGCGTGCGCATGACGGAACGGCACCTGGTCCACGGCGGCGAGGTGAGCGACCCGCCCACCGAGGAGCAGGTCGCCGCCATGCGGGCCGACATCGAGGCCGCCCTGGACCTCGCCGAGCGGACCGTCCCGCTGCGCGAGGCACGCACCCTGGTCGGCCTGGCCGGATCGGTCACCACGGTGTCCGCGATCGCCCAGGAACTGCCCGAGTACGACTCCGCGCGCATCCACCACTCCCGGATCCCGCTGAGCCGCGTCCGCGAGATCACCGAGTGGCTGCTGCGCTCCACGCACGCCGAGCGCGCGGCGATCGGATCGATGCACCCGGGCCGCGTCGACGTCATCGGCGCGGGCGCCCTCGTGCTGCTCGCGATCATGGAGCGGACCGGCGCCGAGGAGGTCGTGGTCAGCGAGCACGACATCCTCGACGGCATCGCCTGGTCCCTGGCGTAGGACCCCCGCGGAGCGGCCGACACGCCGCTCCGCGGGCCCCGTCCGGAAATGTTCGTGAACATCTTCACAAGGATTTCGGTCCGGGTGGGGGATCGGTGCGTCCCAATTGGCCCATTCGGGGGCTCAACCCGCCCTGGTAGGTGCTCAGGAGAGCATTTCGAGGGTGTTTCGGAAGGGTGTCGGAAGGGCTTCGCCGGATCGGGCGCGAAGGTTCGCGGGAACCGGATGTGCAGCTCACGTGGCCTTGACAACGGGTCAGAAGGGGCCAGGGTTCCCATTCGGGAACATGATCTGCGTCACGCGGGGCGCGGAGTTTAACACAGGTGCTTCAGAACCTTGTGAAGGGGCGCACGAGCACCCCCTCAGGGGCAGGTGGATACTCGATGCCATGAGCACCACGGAGCGTCCCAGGATCCTCGTAGTAGGCGGTGGGTACGTAGGCCTTTACGCGGCCCGGCGCATCCTCAAGAAGATGCGTTACGGCGAGGCGACCGTCACGGTCGTCGACCCGCGGTCGTACATGACCTACCAGCCCTTCCTCCCCGAAGCCGCCGCCGGCAGCATCTCCCCCCGGCACGTCGTCGTCCCGCTGCGACGCGTGCTGCCGAAGGCGGAGGTCCTCACCGGCCGGGTCACCACCATCGACCAGGACCGCAAGGTCGCCACGATCGCCCCGCTGGTGGGCGAGGCGTACGAGCTGCCGTTCGACTACCTGGTCATCGCGATGGGCGCGGTCTCCCGTACCTTCCCGATCCCCGGCCTCGCCGAGCAGGGCATCGGCATGAAGGGCATCGAGGAGTCCATCGGCCTGCGCAACCACGTCCTGGAGCAGCTGGACAAGGCCGACTCCACGACCGACGAGGAGATCCGCCGCAAGGCGCTCACCTTCGTCTTCATCGGCGGCGGCTTCGCGGGCGCGGAGACCATCGGTGAGGTCGAGGACATGGCCCGTGACGCGGCCAAGTACTACAAGAACGTCTCCCGCGAGGACATGCGGTTCGTCCTCGTCGACGCCGCCGACAAGATCCTTCCCGAGGTCGGCCCCAAGCTCGGCCAGTACGGCAAGGAGCACCTGGAGAGCCGCGGCGTGGAGATCTACCTCTCCACCTCCATGGACTCCTGCGTCGACGGCCACGTCGTGCTGAAGAACGGCCTCGAGGTCGACTCCAACACCATCGTGTGGACCGCCGGCGTCAAGCCCAACCCGGCCCTGGCCCGCTTCGGCCTGCCCCTCGGCCCGCGCGGCCACGTCGACTGCGCGACGACCCTCCAGGTGCAGGGCACCGACTACATCTGGGCCGCCGGCGACAACGCCCAGGTCCCGGACCTCGTCGGCCGCAAGGCCGGCAACGAGAACGCCTGGTGCCCGCCGAACGCCCAGCACGCGCTGCGCCAGGCCAAGGTCCTCGGCGACAACGTGGTCTCCGGCATGCGGGGCTTCCCGCAGAAGGACTACGAGCACGCCAACAAGGGTGCGGTCGCCGGTCTCGGCCTGCACAAGGGCGTGGCGATGATCGTCATGGGCAAGATGAAGATCAAGCTCAAGGGCCGTCTCGCCTGGTACATGCACCGCGGCTACCACGGTCTGGCGATGCCGACCTGGAACCGCAAGATCCGCATCTTCGCGGACTGGACCCTGGCGATGTTCCTCAAGCGCGAGGTCGTGTCCCTGGGCGCGATGGAGAACCCGCGCGTGGAGTTCTACGAGGCCGCCAAGCCGGCCCCGGTCGCCGCGCCGAAGGCCGAGGAGCCTGCCAAGGCCTCCTGACCAGCGGTCTGTGATCCCTCCGAAGGACCTCCTGCCATCCGTGGTGTGGGAGGTCCTTCGGCGTTGCGGGGGACCTGTGGGACGGCACGGGGTGGTTTTCACCCGGTTGTAACGCCAACGGGGGAGTGCGGTACGGCCCCGCAGGTGTTTACGTGGTGAACGGACATCCCAGATCGCCGTCTTGGAGGTGTGCGCCATGTCCGACGCCGCGTCGCGGCTGGTGAGTGTTGCCGAGCAGTTGACGGGAGCGCCGCTCCCCGTGGGGATCCGCGCCTGGGACGGCTCCCGGGCCGGCCCGGCGGGCGCGCCCGTGATCGTCGTGCGCAACCGGCGCGCTCTGCGCCGCATGCTGTTCAAACCCGGCGAGCTCGGCCTGGCCCGTGCCTGGGTGGCCGGTGACCTGGACGTCGAGGGGGATCTGTACACCGCCCTCGGGGCCGTGGCCGGGTTCATCTGGGAGCGCGGGGAGGGTGACCGCAGCCTCGCACAGGCGCTGCGCGACCCGGACGTGCGCAGCGGCGTCCGCGACCTGCTCAGGCTCGCCGGGCCGCCCCTGCCGCCCGCCCCGCCGCCCGAGGAGGTGCGCCGCAGCCGTCATCTGCACACGCGGCGCAGCGACAGGCGGGCCATCAGCCACCACTACGACGTCGGCAACGACTTCTACGAGATCGTCCTCGGCCCGTCCATGGTGTACTCGTGCGCCTACTGGCAGGACGGCGGAACGCTGGAGGAGGCCCAGCGCGACAAGCTGGAACTCGTCTGCGCCAAGCTCGGCCTGAAGCCCGGTCAGCGACTGCTGGACGTCGGCTGCGGCTGGGGCTCCATGGCCGTCCACGCGGCCCGCGAGCACGGCGCGAGCGTCGTCGGGGTCACGCTCTCGCAGGAACAGGCCGCGTACGCCCGCAAGCGCGTCGCGGACGAGGGGCTGACCGACCGGGTGGAGATCCGGGTCCAGGACTACCGGGACGTCGCCGACGGGCCCTACGACGCGATCTCCTCCATCGGCATGGCCGAGCACGTCGGCGCCGAACGCTATCTGGAGTACGCGCGCGACCTGTACGCCCTGCTCGAACCGGGCGGCCGGCTGCTCAACCACCAGATCGCCCGCCGCCCGCAGGGAGAGGAGGAGGACTACCACGTCGACCGGTTCATCGACGCGTACGTCTTCCCCGACGGGGAGCTGGCCCCGGTCGGCACCACCGTGACCCAGCTGGAGCGGGCCGGGTTCGAGGTGCGGGACGTGGAGTCGATCCGGGAGCACTACGCCCGCACCCTGCGCGCGTGGGTCACCAACCTGGAGGCCGGACCGGACCGCGCGGCAGGTCTCGCCGGTCCCGGCCGCACCCGCGTCTGGCGGCTGTACATGGCCGCCTCCGCGCTCGCCTTCGAGCGCAACCGCATCGGCGTCAACCAGGTCCTGGCCGTCCGCACCCCGGAGGGGGGTGCCTCGGGCCTGCCGCTGCGCACCCGCACCTGGAACCCCTGACATGCGCCCGGGCCCCGTCCCGCGCACGCGCGCGGAACGGGGCCCGGGGGTCTCCGCGGCCGCCGTACGGCTACTCGGCCTTGATCGACGCCAGCATGTTCAGGCGGGACGCGCGCCGGGCCGGCCACAGGGCGGCCAGGATGCCGACGACCCCCGCCAGCGCCAGGAAGAGCGCGATCCGGCCCCAGGGCAGCACCAGTTCGTACGTCGGCATCTTCGTGCCCAGCAGCTCACCGGCCGCCCAGCCGAAGAACACGCCCAGGCCGATGCCGAGCACGCCGCCGAACAGGGAGATCACCAGGGACTCCAGGCGGACCATCCGCTTCACCGCCCGGCGGTCCAGGCCGATGGCACGGAGCATGCCGATCTCCTGCGAGCGCTCGAACACCGACATGGCCAGGGTGTTGATGACACCGAGCACCGAGACGATGACCGCCATGCCGAGCAGGCCGTAGACCATGTTCAGGATGAGCGTGAACACCTGCGCGATGCCGTTGGAGATGTCCTGCTTGTCCTGGACCTCCATGGCCGGGTTCGAGCCGAGGGCCTTGACCAGCCGGTCCTTGGCCGCGCCGGAGGCGCCGCCCGACATCTTGACCATGACCTGCATGTCGGCCGGACCGCGCAGATGCGGGGTGAGGACCTTCTCGTCGAGGATGATCCCGTTGATCATCTGGTTGCCGTCGTAGACCCCGGCGACCGTGAGCCTGCGCGAGGCGCCGTCCTCGAAGCGCGCGGTGAGGACGGAGCCGGCCTTCCAGTGGTGCCGCTCGGCGCGGTCCTTGTCGACGACGATCCGGTCGCCGCCGACCGCGAACGAGCCGTCGGTCACCTTCAGGTCCGTCAGTTCGCCGATGTGCGCGCCGTCCACACCGGTCAGGTACTCGGTGCCGCCGTCGATGCGGGAGGCGCCGTTGCGCAGCGGGCTGCTGGCGGTGACGCCCTCGGTGGCGGCGATCTTCTTCGCCACCTCGGGGGAGAGCGGGGTGCGGTTGGCCATCGTGACGACGTAGTCCGCGCGCAGCGCCGAGCTCGCCATCTTGTCGATCGCCGTCTGCAGGCTGCCCGCCATCACGGTCATGCCGGTGATCAGGGTCAGGCCGATCATCAGCGCGGACGCGGTGGCCGCCGTACGGCGCGGGTTGCGCACCGAGTTCTGGCGGGCCAGCCGGCCCGAGACACCGAAGACGCGCAGCACGGGCGCGGAGGCCGCGATCAGCGGACGCGACAGCAGCGGGGTCAGGATGAACACGCCGATGATCAGCAGGACCGCGCCGAGGCCCATCGGGGCCTGCGCGGAGTCGGTGCTCATCGTCGTGGCCGCGAGGACCACCGCGACACCGGCCGCCGAGAACAGCGCGCCGAGCGTGTTGCGCAGCACCAGCGACTTGGTGGTGGCCGCCGCGTGCACGCTGCTCATCGCGGCGACCGGCGGGATCTTCGCGGCCCTGCGGCCCGGCAGCCAGGCGGCGAGCACGGTGATGACGACGCCGACCGCGAGGGCGGCCGCCGCGGTGCCGGGCGTGACCACCAGCGGCCCGTCGGGCACGCTCGCGCCGAAGGACCCCAGCAGGGAGCGCAGCCCCGCGCCGATGCCGACACCGGCGGCCAGGCCCGTGACACCGGCGACCGCGCCCACCACGAACGCCTCGATCAGCACCGAGCGGGTGACCTGCCGGCGCGAGGCGCCGACGGCCCGGAGCAGGGCGAGTTCCTTGGTGCGCTGGGCGACCAGCATGGTGAAGGTGTTGGCGATGATGAACGTGCCGACGAACAGGGCGATGCCGGCGAACACCAGCAGCACCTGCTTCAGACCGCTCATGCCCTCGGCGATGTCCTTGGCCTGGTCGTCGGCGAGCTTGCGGGCGGTGGTGGTCTCCACCTGGCCGGCGGGCAGCACCTTGTCCAGCGCGGCCTTCAGGGCGCTCTGGCCGGTCCCGGGGGCGGCCTTGACGTCGATCTCGTCGAACGTCCCCTTCTTCCCGAACAGCGACTGCGCGGTCGGGGTGTCGAACAGCGCGAGGCTGCCGCCCGCGGCCACGTTGCCGTCGTCGGTGGTGAAGATGCCGCTGACGCGCGGGGTGAGGACCGGGCCGTTCACGGACAGGCGCAGGGTGTCGCCGACGTGGAAGCCGCCGCGTTCGGCCGTCTTCGAGTCGATCAGCACCTCGCCGGGGCCGTGCGGCGCGTGGCCGCCGGTCAGCGGGTAGCGGGCGTCCTTCGCCCCCCAGTAGTTGCCGCCGGCGGACTGCCAGCCGCTGCCGAGCAGCTTGCCGTCCTTGCCGGCGACGGCGGTGAAGCCGCTGACGACCCCGGTCGCGGAGGCGGCGCCCGGGACCTTCGCGGCCTTGTCGAGCATGGCCTGGGTCAGCTCGGGCCCCGGGCCGGACCGCTCGCGCCCGGGGTGTCCGGAGTGCCCGGACTGGGGCCGGACGGCCACGTCGACCTGGCCGAAGCCCTTGGCGGAGCTCTTCTGGTAGGCCTCGGAGATGGTGTTGGTGAAGACCAGGGTCCCGGACACGAAGGCCACGCCGAGCATGACGGCGAGCACGGTCATCAGGAGCCGGGCCTTGTGCGCGAGGACGTTGCGCAGGGCGGTGCGGAACATCAGCGGGTACGGCCCTTCGCGTCGGACTCGGGGGCCTGGGGGTTCCCCCCAGGAAGATTCCGCATGAGGTCGAGCACGGAGTCGGCCGTGGGGTCGAGTATCTCGTCCACGATCCGCCCGTCCGCGAGGAAGACCACGCGGTCCGCGTACGCCGCCGCCACCGGGTCGTGGGTCACCATGACCACGGTCTGGCCCATCTCGCGCACGGAGTTGCGCAGGAAGCCCAGCACCTCGGCGCCGGAGCGGGAGTCGAGGTTTCCGGTCGGCTCGTCACCGAAGATGATCTCGGGCTTGGAGGCGAGGGCGCGGGCCACCGCGACGCGCTGCTGCTGGCCGCCGGAGAGCTGCGAGGGCCGGTGGGACAGACGCCCGGACAGCCCGACCATCTCGATGACCCGGTCCAGCCACGCCGTGTCGGGCTTGCGGCCCGCGATGTCCATGGGGAGGGTGATGTTCTCCAGCGCGGTCAGCGTCGGCAGCAGGTTGAACGCCTGGAAGATGAAGCCGATCTTGTCGCGGCGCAGCTTGGTGAGCTGCTTGTCCTTCAGGGAGCCCAGCTCGGTCTCGCCGATCCGCACGGACCCCGAGGAGAAGGTGTCCAGGCCTGCCACGCAGTGCATCAGCGTGGACTTGCCGGAACCGGACGGCCCCATGATCGCGGTGAACTCCGCCTGCCGGAAGTCGACGGAGACCTGGTCCAGAGCGACCACCCGGGTCTCGCCCTGCCCGTAGATCTTCGACAGCTCGGTGGCGCGGGCGGCCACGGCCGTGGTCCGGCCTGCGGTGGGTGTGATGGTCACGGGAGGGTGCTCCTGTCGGGGCGTGCCGGTGCGGGGACCCTTCCATCGTCCCTGCCGCCCGGGGCCGCGATGTCAGTCGCTGTTCCCGTTCCGGGGGGCGACTGCGGTCGCATGCGGCGGTGCCGTGTCATACCTGGGGAGGACGGCCGACCCGGACAGCGCCGCCGGTCAGAACCGGTGGACCGCCCTTGTTCAGTAGGTGAAATTCCGTCATTCCGTGTACGTGCGTCGCATAGCCACGTCACGCTGTTGGCAAGTGCGGATGGCTCGTACCGTGGTCTGATGCACCCTCAGACATCAATAAAATAAGACAACATCGGGTCGGTCTCTCCGCTGTCCGGGAGAGGGGTCCCGATAGGCTCGGCCCCGCTTCAAGGAGCCCATGGCCTGCCCGGATGGTGGAATGCAGACACGGCGAGCTTAAACCTCGCTGCCCCTTCGCGGGCGTGCCGGTTCAAGTCCGGCTCCGGGCACATACCCCTGCGCGGCGTCGGCCGGCTGGAACGCTGGTTGGCGCCGCCGCTGTCTCCCCGCCCCTGCCGCGTGAATCCGCCGGGCGAAGCCGACGTGTGAACCCACCACGTGAATCGGCCGCGTGAACCCACCGCGTGAACCCACCGTGCCGGCGTGCCGTAAGAACCTGTGACCCGACGCCGGGAGCAGGGACCGCCTACGGCCCGGGGGGATTGATTGGTTTGTCCAGTTGTTCGCGGATGAAATTTGTCACGATCATGACTGGACGTGAGGGCGGGCGGTTAGGGTGAGCGCTCCGGCCGGACTCGGACCAGGGTCGGCCGGTCCGCAGCAGGTGACGGAAGACCGACGATCGAGCGCTCAGGGGCGGGCGCCACGTGGTACCGACGGAGGACCCGAGTAACCGTGGACACGCAAGGCCGTAGGAACATAGACCCGGCGGACCAGTGGGTTCTCGACCCGGAGACGGGCACCTACCAGCTGCGCCAGGACTCGGACGACCCGCCGGCGCAGAGCGTGCCCGTCCAGCGCGGCCGCGGTGAGCGCCGCAGGCAGGAGCAGCAGGAGCAGCAGCGGCCGCCCCGGCAGCGCAGGTCCCCCGAGGGTGACGGCGGCAGGGCCGCGTCCGGCGGGCGGGCCGCCCGGCGGCAGACCAAACCGAAGAAGTCCAAGAGCAGGAAGGCCCTGATCTGGACCTCGGGCACGGTCTGCCTGGTGCTGGTCGCGGCGAGCGTCGGCGGCTATCTGCTCTATCAGCACTTCAACAACAACATCACCACCATCGACGTCGGTGACGCGGGCAACGGCGACGCCGCCTCCGACGGCTCGCTGAACATCCTGGTGATCGGCACCGACAGCCGGGCCGGCCTCGGCACCAAGTACGGCGACGCCGGCAGCGTCGGGCACGCCGACACCACGATCCTGTTCCATGTGTCGAAGGACCGGACGAACGCGACGGCGATGAGCATCCCGCGCGACCTGGTCACCGCCATCCCCGACTGCCCCACGAAGCAGAAGGACGGCTCCATCAAGGTCATCCCGGGCGGCCCCAAGGGCACGTTCGGCCCCAAGTTCAACGTCAGCCTGGGGCAGGCGGGCCGTGACCCCGGCTGCACCATGCGCACGGTCAAGGAGCTGACCGGGATCTCGCCCGACCATTTCATGATGGTCAACTTCGAGGCCGTGAAGACGCTCTCCTCGGCGGTCAACGGTGTGCCGATCTGCCTCACCCACGCCATCGACGACACGGAGTCCGACGGCACGGGCTCGCACCTCCACCTGAGCGCGGGGCCGCACCGCGTCCAGGGCGAGGACGCGCTGAAGTTCGTCCGCACCCGGCACTCGCTGCGCAACGGCAGCGACCTGGACCGGATCAAGCTCCAGCAGCAGTTCCTCGGCTCGATGATCCGCGAGATGAAGTCCCAGAACACGGTCACCGACCCGAGCAAGCTCTTCAAGCTCGCCAACGCCGCCACCAAGGCGCTCACCGTCGACTCCCGTATCGGCAGCGTGAAGAAGCTGTCGGACCTGGCGCAGGACCTGATCAAGGTCGACACCAAGCACATCACCTTCACCACGCTCCCGGTCGTGGACAACCCGGCCGAGGGGACCAAGCACGCGACGGTCGTCGTGGACGAGCCGAAGGCGCAGCCGCTCTTCGAGATGCTGCGCAACGACGTCTCGCTCACCGAGGTGGCCAAGCAGAAGAAGCAGGCCACCGACGCCAAGCTCAAGGGCGCCAAGGCCGCCCCGGGCGACGTGCGCGTCGAGGTGCTCAACGGCAGCGGCACGTCCGGCGCGGCCCGGGTCACCGCCGGCTGGCTGCTCGACAACAAGGGCGTCACCCACGCGGTCAACGGCGGCAACGCGCCGGCCACGGCCAAGAAGACCACCCTGGTCTACGGCCCGAACCAGGCCGACCAGGCCCGTGCCCTGGCCGCCATGATGGGCCTGCCCGCCTCGGCCCTCCAGCCCGGCACCACCGACGCGGCCCCCGAGGACAACATGACGCTGACCCTCGGCGCGGACTTCAAGGGCGCAGGCGTGTCCATGACCGCCCCGCCGAAGGCCCCGGCCGACATCCAGCGCGCCGAGGCCGACAAGGGCCAGTGCGTGGGATGAGCACGGCACAGGAGCGCCGCGGACCGGGCGAATCCGCCCGGTAGGACCCCGGAAGCTGTGATCCAGGCCACTCGGAAAAAATTCCATCGAGATGTCGATCTTCGACTGCTAGCCTCAACTCGCTTCTGAGCAAGGCCAGTTGTGTGAATCGGGATATCGACGAAGGTAGGCCGGAATGAAGATGAAGATGTGGTCCAAGGCCGCGGTGGCCGGTGCCGCCATGACGGCGGCCGCGCTGGCGTTCGCCACCCCCGCCTCGGCGTCCTCGCCGAAGAACGGCTCCTGCGAGATCATCGAGGTCTGCTACTACTACAACTCGGACTACGCCGGCTCGATGATCGACTACGAGGGCGACGAGTACTCGCACCACGACGACCACTTCATCTCGTCCGGTGCCGGTCAGGGCCAGGTCGTCGGCAACAACGCGGCGTCCGTGTACTGCAACGACGGCCCGCTGTTCAGCTGTACGACGTACTTCAACTCCGGCTACGCGGGCGACTCGTACACCATCCTGGGCGGCAAGCGCGCGAACCTGCCGGCCTGGCTGAAGAACAACAACGCCTCCAGCTCCCTCTGGTACTCGGGCGGCTGCTCCGGTCCGGGCTGCTGATTCCGGACCCCGCAACGCGCGTACCGGTGGCCGGCGTTCGCTCTCCACCGGTACGCGGCACGTGAAACGCCCGCCCGAAGAAAGAGTGCCACCGGTGCCGTCGTCACCCCTCGCGAAGACCGCCGCAGCCGTCCTGGCGGCGCTGTCCCTCGGCGCGCTGACCTCGTGCGCGGACCAGGGAACGCCGAGGCCGGCGGCCCCGAGCGCGAGCGTGACCGTCCCGCGCGCCACCGGAGTCCACCTGCCCGAGGTGAAACTCCCCCTGGATTCCTACCAGGTGTCGGCGTCGGACTTCGGCACCATTTCCAGCGCCCTGATATCGCTCACCCGCACCTGCATGAAGGGCGCCGGGTACGACTACGCCGCAGGGCACTCCCCGGCACCCGGAAGTGTCCAGACGGGCAACAGCCGACGCTACGGACTTCTCGATCCGCGTGACGCGCGGACGCACGGATACCATCCGCCGTTCGTCCCGGACGCCGCCGCCCTTTCCGGCCGGGGCGAATCCCACGCCTACCGGATCGCCCTCACCGGAACGGGCAAGCCCACCGGGAAGAAGGGCCAGTTCGACGACGGCTGCGCCGGAAAGGCGAACGCGCTCCTCGACCAGGGCATCGACACCGATGCCGTGAACCTGCCGCAATGGCTCAAGCGCGACACGTTCCAGCGCTCCATGTCCCGGCCCGCGGTCCGCGCGGTGTTCGCCGACTGGTCCGCCTGCATGCGCGCCAAGGGATACTCCTACGCCTCCCCGCTCGCCCCCTTCGACGACCGCCGGCTGGTGGGCGCACAGGTGACCGACGCGGAGCGGGCCGTGGCCGTCACCGACATCCAGTGCAAGGACAGCACGCATCTGGTCCAGAAATGGACCGCTGCCGAGGCCGCCCTGCAGGACGCCGCCATCCACGCGCACCGCGCCGACCTCGCCGAGGCCCGGGCCGAGACGGCGAAGACCGTGGCACGCGCCAAGGACGTACTGGCCGGACACGGCACACCCGCGGACCCCGCCGCGCGCTGAGGCGGGAGGCGGCCCGTCCGGGGTGCCCAGGGGGGCCGCGCCCGGTCCGCCCTCAGTCCTCGTACACCGTCAACACGGCGCCGTTGACCTGCACGCGGCGGCCCGCGCGCATGCCGTTGCGGCGTAGCTTGCGCAGGCAGGCGTGGAACAGGGCCAGTTCGTCCGCGTCCAGGATCGTCGTGGCCAGATCCAGGAGTTCGGCGACCGCCGCGTCGGTGAGCACGTCGGGCAGGTCGCCGGAGAGCAGGACAACCGATTCACCGGCGGGGCCCCGGACCACCGCGGTGGCAGGCCCGCCATGCACGAACAGCACGTTCCCCCCAAGGAGCCCGGGGTCTTTCGGTCGTCGCTCCTCGGGCAGGACGAGACATTAGCCGGAGAGCTTCGCTCTTTCGGACGTATTTACGTTCTTGTTCCGAGTTGGCGAAAACCGGTCGCGTCCGGGCACGACCCCTCCCGAAGGATCGTTCCGCCCGCCGTCGCCGCCGGTCAGCTCTCCGGAGTGTCCTTCGCGGAGCGGCCCAGCAGCGACTCCACCAGGGCCGCGACATGCCGGCGGTCGTCCGACGACAACTGCTGCACGCTCGCGATGAGCAGATCCACCTCGGGGTCGCCGGAGAGCGGGACCGTCTCCTCGGCCCCCTCGGCGGACGGGGTGCCGTACACGTGGATCCCGCAGGCCTCGGCCGCGGCGCGCCGGATGGTGTCCAGCGGCAGTTCGAGCCCCTTGGCCAGCCCCTCCAGCGTGGTCGCCTGGGGCATCCGGACGACCCGTTCCGAGGTCGCCAGGTGATGGACGGTGGAGCGGGGTACGCCGCCGCGTCGTGCCACATCCCCGTACGACCAGCCCTTGCGGTCGAGGCGCTCGCGGATCAACTGCTGCAGTGCGTTGGACACCGTGGGTCACTTCCTGCTCGTGCTGCTCGCCGCTCGCTCCCTTGTCGGAGGGGATTCTACGGGCGAGTAGCCGCACGGCCGAAAGAGTGATTCCCGGAAAGGGTTGCGGCGGGGCGCCGCGAGGGCCTAGTGTCCAATCTCGTTGGACAGCACGTCCGACCAAGTTGGACAGAGTCCGGGGGGAACCTGACTCCGTTCGACCGGAAATGCCTATTCCCGAGGGGGAATCGATCATGATGAACGCCCACGAGCTCGACGCCGAGTCCGCGGAGCTGCTGCCGGGCCGCGAGGCCCTCGGCAAGCTGAAGTTCAGCTTCGGCAAGACGGTCAACGTCACCAAGCACGTCGCGAACATCTCCGCGCACAACGAGTCCGGCGCGCTCAACGACCACTCCGCGTTCTCCGTGGCCGACTCGGGCGCCGCCCAGACGATCAACGTCAGCCAGTAACACCCGCGCACCACCTCACCTCACTGAACATCCAGGGAAAAGGACTTTCATCATGAGCATGGACATGCGCGAGCTGGACGGCGAGTCGGCGGAGCTGCTCCCGGGCCGTGAGGCCCTCGGCAAGCTGAAGTTCAGCTTCGGCAAGACCGTCAACGTCACCAAGCACGTGGCCAACATCGCCGCTGACAACCAGTCGGCCGCGGTCAACGACCACTCGCTGTGGTCCGACGCCCAGTCGCAGGCCACGCAGTCGATCACCGTCAAGCAGTAACGGCCTCGCCGCTGCTCCGGCCGCGGGGACGGGCCGCACCCGAGTGCGCGGCGGTCCGTCCCCGCGTCCCTGCCGGGGCGACGCGGTGAGGACATGGGGGGAGAGCACATGACGGTGCTGGGAGACGGCACCACCGCGCTGTACGGCACCGGCCCGCTGCCCGGGCCCGGTGGCTGGCCGGTGACGTACGAGCAGGCGGCGACCGGCAAGCTGCCGGTCGCCGGGGTGCCGGCCCAGCCGGTCCCGCGGCTCAGCGCGGGACTGCGGCTGCACGGCGAGTACCAGGGGTCGGGGTTCACCGAGCCCAAGTACATCGCCCGTCGGGGGGACGGGCAGGTCGTGCAGCTGTCACGGCTGCTGTACCTCGTGGCGTCGTCGGTCGACGGCGTCCGCGACATCGACACGATCGCCCACCGGGTGAGCGCGCGCTTCGGACGCGAGGTCAGCGGGGAGAACATCCGCTACCTGGTCGAGAACAAGCTCGAACCGCTCGGGGTGACCGTGCCCGAGGGCCAGGAGGACGACGAGGTCGACGCCCCGCGCTCCGACCTCCTCCTCGCCCTCAAGGGCCACCGGGTCATCTTCGACGAGCGGCGTACGGCGACGATCGCCCGGGCGCTGGCCTGGCTGCACCGGCCGCCCGTGGTCGCGGCCGTGCTGCTGACGGCCGTCGTGATGGACGTCTGGCTGTTCGGCTTCTTCGGGGCGATCGAACCGGTCCTGGAGGTGCTGGACCAGCCGGTACTGATCCTGATCGTCTTCGTCCTCACCGTGGCCTCGCTCGTCTTCCACGAGTTCGGCCACGCCTCCGCCTGCAGATACGGCGGTGCCCGGCCCGGGTGCATCGGCTGCGGCCTGTTCCTCATCTGGCCGTCGATGTACACCGACGTCACCGACGTCTACCGGATCAACCGCGCCGGCCGCATCCGCACCGACCTCGGCGGGATCTACTTCAACGTCGTCTTCATGCTGGCCATGGCGGGGGCCTACTTCGCCACCGGGCAGCCGTTCTTCCTCGCGGCGGTCTACCTCGGCCACTTCGAGATCCTCGAACAGCTGATGCCGGCCGTCCGGCTGGACGGCTACTACATCCTGGGCGACCTCGCCGGTGTCCCGGACCTGTACGGCAAGATCAAGCCGATCGTGCTCTCCCTGGTGCCCGGCGCCAAGGGGCAGGCGGCCCGCACCGAGGTCGCCGGGCTGAAGAAGTCGGCGCGGGTCATCGTCGCCACCTGGGTGCTGACCATGGTGCCGCTGATCATCGGCGAGCTGGGCTACGCGCTGTGGAACCTCCCGCGGATCCTCACCACGATGGTCCGCTCGCTGACCGAGCAGGTCACCGGCACCGGCTCGGCGTTCGTCCACGGGGAGATCGTCCCCGGGCTGGTCGGGGTGATCGGCACCGTGATGCTGCTCTGCCCGATGGCGGGAGTCGTCTATCTCTCGGTGAAGGTCGGCGGCCGGCTCTTCCGGGCCGCGAAACGCTCCACCTCCGGCCGGCCCCAGCTGCGCGTCGCGGTCTGCGCGCTCGCCCTCGTCGGTCTGACCGGCCTCAGCTACGCCTGGGTGTCCGGGGTGACGCCGAAACCGCTGCCGAAGAAGCCGCCGATCGCGCCGATCCTCCAGCCCGGAGTGCCCACCACGGCACCTCCGGCGCTGGACGCCTCGACGCCCGGCGGGGAACCCGGCGGCGCCCCCGGCGGCACCGCGGGAGCGTCCGTGTCTCCGTCGGCGGTGCCGGGATCGCCGGTACCCGGCGCCTCCGGCAGCGCCTCGGCCGAGGCCTCGGGCAGCGCGTCCGCCTCCGCCCCGGAGTCCTCGGCCGGTACGACCGAGCCGGGCAAGCCGACCAGGAGCGCCAGTACGTCGGCTCCTCCGGCCGGCGGCCCGGGCACGGACCCCGGACCGGCCACGTCGGAGCCGGCGCCGCCGAGCACACCGTCGACTCCCACGGAGAGCGTCACTCCGCCGCCTCCCACGGAGACGCCCACGGAGACGCCGTCCTCCGAACCTCCGGCAGCGGCCTCGTCCTGACCTCCGGGACCGCCGCCGGAACGCGGGCCGGGTGACGTCCGGCCCGGGGGCTCCGGGGGCGCCTGACGCGATGGTCCCGGCCGGGCGTCCGGGACCGTTCCGGAAGGCTCCCCGGGCCCCCGACCCCAGATCCGGGGCCCGGGGTCCGGCGGACGGGAGGCCTCCCGGCGCGACGCCCCGAGAGCCCCGCGGAGCCCGGCAGGGCCACCGGCCGTGACGCTCCACCGGCCCGGCGTCCGGGGAAGCTCCACCGGCCCGGCGTCCGGCCGGCCCCGCGGATCCGGTCCCGGGACCCGCGGCCGCCCGGGCCCGGCGCCCCGGAACCGGCGCCGCCCTCGACCCCCGCCGGGCCGCCCACCGCGTCCCGGCCCCGCTGCCGCCCCGACCGCCCCCGGAGCGGCCGCGCGCTCCACCACAACCACAGTCATCCGTCTCTCAGGAGATCCCATGAGCAGTCACCGAAAGGCACGCTCCAGCAGCGGCCTTCCCTTCACCGGGCGCGCCCTGCGCACCGTGCTCCTCGCCGCGGGCGCCGCCGGAGTGGCGACGGCCGTGCCGGCGCAGGCCGCCACCGGCTCCGGGCACGCCGCGTTCGCCTCGGACCACGTCTTCAGCCACGCCGACCGGGCCCACCACACCCAGGCCCGCGACTCCTTCACCATCCGTCAGTTCGGCACCGTGAACGCCGCCGCCGTCCGCAACCAGGCCAACGCGGTCTCCGCGGGCTGCTCGGCGGACGACCACTGCCGGTCGGTCGCGCTGTCCTTCCAGATCGTCACGTTCTCCGGCGAGCGCACGCACCTGAACGCGCTCAACCTCAGCGACGCCGCGAACAAGGAGTGCAACGGCTGCCAGACGCTCGCCGGCGCCTACCAGTTCGTCGTCTCCACCCCGACGCCGCTGTCCTTCGACGCCGCGCACAAGAACAAGCTGAACGACATCCACCGCAGGCTGGACGCGCTCAGCCGCTCCACGCTGCCCGCCGCCGAGCTGAAGACCCGCGTCGACGCCCTGGCCGGCGAGGTCACCAAGGTCCTGGACGACGCCGTGGCCCACGCGCCCAAGGGCAAGGCCAAGCCGGACGTCACCCTCCACCGCCACCTGGACGGCTGGCCGGGCCACTGACCCCGCGCTGACCGTCCCTCCCCGGCCGGCCGCCGGATCCGCGAGCGCCTCCCGCGGATCCGGCGGCCGGCGCATGTCCGGGCGCGGACGGGAGCCGCCCGTCCGCCCGCGGCCTGCGGCGACGTGCGCGCATGAGGACGTCCGGGGACGGGAAGAAGGGCTCAGCGCGGCGTTCCGCCGCGCACGGCAGGGGAAAGATCCTCCTCAAGTATCACGATCTCCCTTTGCCAACCCATTACCCTTGAGCCCAAGGCTGCGCACGGCAGCCATGGAGGAGTGAAATGAGGAGCAGCAACCCGGTCCTCTCGCGACGGGGCTTCGGCCGCGACAACGGCTACGCCGGCTTCGGCACCGCGCCGCAGGCCGGGTACGCGCAGGGCAACCCCTACGCGCAGAACCCCTACGCCCAGCAGGACCCGCAGTACGGCGCCTCCGCGCAGGCCCCGGCCGCCACCGGCCGCATGACGATGGACGACGTCATCGTCCGCACCTCGCTGACGCTCGGCACGGTCGTCGTCGGTGCCGTCCTCGCCTGGGTGCTGCTGCCGGTCTCGGCGACCAGCTACGGCCTGGCGATCGGCTCCGGGCTCATCGCGGCGGTGCTGGGCCTGGTGCAGAGCTTCAAGCGCACCCCGTCACCCGCCCTGATCCTCGGTTACGCGGCCTTCGAGGGCATCCTCCTCGGCGTCGTCAGCGAGATGTACAACGCCCGCTGGTCCGGCGCCCCCTTCCAGGCGGTGCTCGGCACCATGGCGGTCTCCGCCGCGACCCTGGTGGTCTACAAGGCCGGCTGGATCCGTGTCACGGCGCGCTACGCCCGCATCGGCATGGCCATCGCCCTCGCCTTCGTGCTGGCCATGGCGGTCAACCTGCTGCTGGTCGTCTTCGGTGTCGCCGAGGACGGCGGACTGCGCAGCTTCGGGCCGCTCGGCGCGATCGTCGGTGTCATCGCCATCGTGCTCGGCGCGTTCTTCCTGACCCTCGACTTCAAGCAGATCGAGGACGGCATCGCCTACGGCGCCCCGCGCGAGGAGTCCTGGTTCGCCGCGTTCGGGCTCACGGTGGCCCTGGTCTGGATCTACACGGAGATGCTGCGACTCGTGGCGATCTTCAGCAACAACGACTGACCCACGCCGTCCGGCACCTGAAGGGCCCCCGGGGACACCTCCCCGGGGGCCCTTCACGCGTCCCGGGGGACGCGGTTGCCGGGTACGGCTAGCGCAGCTTCCGCGCGGCGCGCCTCAGGTCGTACTCGTGGACGATCGCCTTGGCGTGGCCGTACGCGAGGTCGTACTCGTGCCGGAGCCAGCTGACCTTCTCCTCGAAACGGAAGAGGGAGGGGCCTTCCTCGACGGTGCGCAGCCAGTCGGCGACTTCACGACCGGTGCAGTGCGGGATGCGGGCGAGCAGGTTGCGGTGGGTCTCTTCGGAGAAGACATGGGACATCGGCGCCTCCGAACGCAAAGGGGATGTAGGCCGGTCCTTCACGTCACCGTGCCTGAGCCTTCGCCGCTTGGCAACAGTGCGGGGCGTTACGCTCGGCGCGTGGTTGATACGACACCCCTGACCCGAGCAGTGGAACATTTCGCCGACCGGCTGCGCGCGGCCCCGCAGAGCCGGCTGCAACGCAGCGCCGCCGCCGAGGCGCTCTCCCTGGCCAGGGAGTTGGCGCGGTGGGCGCAGTCCGTCGAGGAACCGGGCGCCGAGGCCCGCGAGATGCCGGACGCGGGGATGTTCGCGGTGGCCGACCAGATCACCGTCGCCGGGAACGATCTGGCGGTGGTTCTGGTGAGTGAGGACCAGGTCGCCGAAGCGGTCGGGCTGGTGGAGGAGGCGCGCAAGCGGGCGGGGGTCTGACGCCGTACGCCGTTCGTCGGGCCGCCCCGTACCGCGCGCGGCGCGGGTCTCACAGGGACGCGATGACCCGGTCGGCCAGGATGTACACCGTCTCCTCGCCGCAGGCGAAGGTCAGCGAGTAGGAGCCCGACAGGCCGGAGCCGCCGAGCAGATACGGGGCCTCGCCGTCGCGGACGGCCCGCGCCAGGCGCTCGGCCGTCTCCCGGTGGCCCGGGGTCATGCACAGGGTGGTGCCGTCGGTGAAGACGTAGACGTCGAGGGTGCCGAGCGGGCCGGGGCGGACGTCGGCGAGCCGGACGTGGCCGGTGGCCAGCTGGTCCAGGATGTCGACCGTGCGCTCGTGGTCGTTCGCGGACGGCTGCTGCACCGGGACGAAGTCCGGGTGCGAGGGGTGGCGGCGGCGGGCCGCGGCCAGCTCGGGGGAGTCGCCGGCCGTCTCGTCCGACTCCGTGGCCGGCTCGGCCACCGGCTCCAGCGAGTCCAGGCCCGCGAAGTCGGCCTGCCGGGGCAGGAACGGATCGGTGTCGGTCAGACCGAGCAGCGAGGGGGCGTCGGAGTGGTCCCGGGGCTCCTGGGCCGCCCAGAACGCGCGGGCCTCGGCCAGCTCGCGCTCCCGCTCCTCCGCGAGCGCCTCGGCCACGGCCGCGCGTATCTCCGCCGCGTCGGCGGTGGTGCGGGCGGCCGGGAGCAGCGCGCGGACAGCGGCCGCCTGGCTCTCGGCGAGCTGTGTGTGCAGCTCGGCGATCTGGCGGCGCAGCTTCAGGCAGGTGCGCAGCACCGCGACGCCCACGGCGCCCGTGGCGGCCGTGGTGAGCAGCAGGGCGAGAGGCAAGGCGCTCACTGACGTACTCCCAGGTTCAAAGTCGACCCCCGACTTCCTACCTCAGCTTGAAGGGCGGACTGACCGGCTGTCAGTGCGTAACGTCACGAAACGGGCAGGAATGTGAGGCTGAGGGCTTCGGGTCACGGTACTGACCTGCACGGATGCCTCCCGCGAGGGAGATAGGTCACATCATCAGGGAGATTGGATCACAAAAGGGCCCGGAACCCAGGAGTTTTACGGGTTCCGGGCCCAGGGCCGACGTTCTGTGCTCCGCCGGTCACCGAGGGTGGGACGGGATCAGCTCAGGCGCTCGATGACCATCGCCATGCCCTGGCCGCCGCCGACGCACATCGTCTCCAGGCCGAACTGCTTGTCGTGGAACTGGAGCGAGTTGATGAGGGTGCCGGTGATGCGGGCGCCGGTCATGCCGAAGGGGTGGCCGACGGCGATGGCGCCGCCGTTGACGTTCAGCCTGTCGAGGTCGATGCCGAGGTCCTGGTAGGAGGGGATCACCTGGGCCGCGAAGGCCTCGTTGATCTCGACCAGGTCGATGTCGCCCACGCCCAGGCCGGCCCGCTTCAGGGCCTGCTTGCTGGCCTCGACCGGGCCGAGGCCCATGATCTCGGGGGAGAGGCCGGAGACACCGGTGGACACGATGCGGGCGAGCGGGGTCAGGCCCAGCTCGCGGGCCTTGGTGTCGCTCATGATCACGAGGGCGGCGGCGCCGTCGTTGAGCGGGCAGCAGTTGCCCGCGGTGACCAGGCCGTCGGGGCGGAAGACCGGCTTCAGGCCCTCGACGCCCTCCAGGGTGACGCCGGCGCGCGGGCCGTCGTCCTTGCTGACGACCGTGCCGTCGGGGAGGGTCACCGGGGTGATCTCGCGCTCCCAGAAGCCGTTCTTGATGGCCTCTTCGGCGAGGTTCTGCGAGCGGACGCCGAACTCGTCCAGCTCCCGGCGGCTGATGCCCTTGAGGCGGGCGAGGTTCTCCGCGGTCTGGCCCATGGCGATGTACGCGTCCGGGACGAGGCCGTCCTCGCGCGGGTCGTGCCAGGTGGTGCCCTCCTGCTGGGCGACCTCGGCGGTGCGGGCCTCGGCCTCGGCGAAGAACGGGTTGCGGGTGTCCGGGAGGCTGTCGGAGTTGCCCTTGGCGAACCGGGAGACCATCTCCACACCGGCGGAGATGAAGACGTCGCCCTCACCGGCCTTGATGGCGTGCAGGGCCATGCGGGAGGTCTGCAGCGAGGAGGAGCAGTACCGGGTGACGGTGCAGCCCGGCAGGTGGTCCATGCCCATCTGTACGGCCACGATCCGGCCGAGGTTGTTGCCCTGCTCGCCACCGGGCAGGCCGCAGCCGAGCATCAGGTCGTCGATGTCCCGCGGGTCCAGCTCGGGGACCTTGGCGAGCGCCGCCTGGATGATCGTGGCGGTGAGGTCGTCCGGGCGCAGGTCCTTGAGGGAGCCCTTGAAGGCGCGGCCGATCGGGGAGCGGGCGGTCGAGACGATGACGGCTTCGGGCATCACGGCTCCAGTGGCGTAAGGAAGTTCGGGCGGGTCCGCTTCGGAAGTTACCCGTACGTATGGCGCGGGTCACCGGTGTGGGGATGTGACCCTGGCCGCAATTGTCTAAGCGCTTGCTTTGGCCTCCGGCGGTTCGGCGGGTGTCATGCGGGTGGGTAACCGCGCCGTCCCCCAGGGGGCTCCGCCCCCTGGACCCCCTGGCTCTCTGCCCACCCACCCACCCGACTCACTTGCCCAAGAACGCACCGCCCGGGGCGGCCCCGGCCGAGAGAGTGCCGCTTGAGTCGGGGGCGACCGGGACGGGGGTGGCTGGGACGGTGGGGGTTGGTCGCGCTTTTCCGCCTACCGAGACGGGTGGGTGGGTGGGAAATGGGGGTCCGGGGGCAGAGCCCCCGGGCGGGCCACGGTGGCAGAGGGCGCCGGTCCGCCCCGGGTACGCGGACAACCCGGGGGCCACCGAGGCGGGGTCGGGGGCTGCGCCCCGGTACGCGGGGAAACCGGGGGCCACGGTGGCAGAGGGCGCCGATTTGCCCCGGGTACGCGGACCCCCGGCGGGTCACGGTGGCAGACGGCGCCGAATCGCCCCCGGTGCGGAACCGGAGGTCACAGTGACGGGGCCGCCGGCTCCGCTTCGGGCACGCGCCGCCGCCGCCTCCGCTTCAGGAGGGCCCACGGCCCCCGCGGCCCCGTCGGCATCGCCGCGGTGACCTCCGTGCCCGCCTCCGACGCCGCCTCGGCCGCGGCCCGCGCCACCGGCAGGAACCCCTCGCGGCGGGACACGTCCGGCCGGTCCTCCTCCGCCGGCCACAGCCCCAGCACCGCGCACACCGTCGGCAGCACCGCCATCGCCGCGGTGGCGTACCCCTCCGCCGAGGGGTGGTAGTTGTCCGGCCCGAACAGCTCCCGCGGGTTCGCCTCGAACTCGGGACCCAGCAGATCGCCCAGCGACACCGTGCGGCCGCCCTGCTCCACCGCCCCGATCGTCTGCGCCGCCGCCAGCTGCCGCGAGGCCCGCCGGGCCAGCCACCGCAGCGGCTGCTGCACCGGCTCGATGGTGCCGAGGTCGGGGCAGGTGCCGACCACCACCTCCGCGCCGGCCGTCCGCAGCCGCCGTACCGCCGACGACAGATGGCGCACCGAGCGGGTCGCCGGCATCCGGTGGGTGACGTCGTTCGCGCCGATCATGATCACGCACACGTCCGGGACGGGGAACGGCGCGGACAGCACCAGGGCCACCTGCCGGTCCAGGTCGTCCGACTGCGCCCCCGGCGCCGCGACGTTCCGCAGCGCGACCGGGCGCTCCGCCACCGCCGCCAGTCCGGACGCCAGCAGCGCTCCCGGGGTCTGGCCGGCCCGGTGCACCCCCTGTCCCGCCGCCGTGGAGTCCCCGAGCACGGTCAGCCGCAGCGGCTGCTCACCGGGAACGCCGTAGGAGTCGCCGTACACGCCGTCCGCCACGGGCACCCGGCCGCCGCTGTGGCCGTTGTTCACGGCCCGGCGCGCCATCTGCATCTCCGCGACCAGCAGCCCGACCGCGGCCGCGCCGATCAGCCCGGCCCCGCCGCCGCCGTACGCCGCCCCGGCCGCGATGCGCCGGGCCACCCTCGCCCTCGACATGCTGGTCATGCGTAGCCGCCACCTCCTCGTAGCCGTACAACCACTCCTTGCCCCGTACCCGCCGCCCGCCAATCGCAACGGGCGGTGATCGCCCCTCGGACGTCACCCGGGGGCCTTACGCTGGCTGGACCACTAGGAACTGTTTTTGCAAGCAACCGGAGACAACGGTGCAATTCCACGACTCGATGATCAGCCTCGTCGGCAACACCCCGCTGGTGAAGCTGAACCACGTGACCCAGGGCATCCAGGCCACGGTTCTCGCCAAGGTGGAGTACTTCAACCCGGGCGGCTCCGTGAAGGACCGCATCGCCCTGCGGATGATCGAGGCCGCCGAGGAGAGCGGCGCGCTCAAGCCGGGTGGCACCATCGTCGAGCCGACCAGCGGCAACACCGGCGTGGGTCTCGCGATCGTGGCGCAGCAGAAGGGCTACAAGTGCATCTTCGTCTGCCCTGACAAGGTGAGCACGGACAAGATCAACGTGCTGCGCGCGTACGGCGCCGAGGTCGTGGTCTGCCCGACCGCCGTGGACCCGGAGCACCCGGACTCGTACTACAACGTCTCCGACCGCCTCGTCCGCGAGACCCCGGGCGCCTGGAAGCCGGACCAGTACTCCAACCCCAACAACCCGCTCTCGCACTACTACTCCACCGGCCCCGAGCTGTGGGAGCAGACCGAGGGCGAGCTCACCCACTTCGTGGCGGGCGTCGGCACCGGCGGCACCATCTCCGGCACCGGCCGCTACCTGAAGGAAGCCAGCAAGGGCGAGGTCAAGGTCATCGGCGCCGACCCGGAGGGCTCCGTCTACTCCGGCGGCTCCGGCCGCCCGTACCTGGTCGAGGGCGTCGGTGAGGACTTCTGGCCCACCGCCTACGACGGCACGCTGGTCGACGAGATCATCGCCGTGTCCGACAAGGACGCCTTCCAGATGACCCGCCGCCTCGCCAAGGAGGAGGGCCTGCTCGTCGGCGGTTCCTGCGGCATGGCCGTCGTCGCCGCGCTGCGCGCCGCCGAGCGCCTCGGCCCGGACGACGTCGTGGTCGTCCTGCTGCCGGACAGCGGCCGCGGCTACCTCACGAAGATCTTCAACGACGAGTGGATGCGCGACTACGGCTTCCTGGAGGACGAGGGCCCGAGCGCCCGCGTCGCCGACGTGCTCGCCGACAAGGAGGACGGCTCCATCCCGTCCCTCGTCCACATGCACCCGGACGAGACCGTCGGCCAGGCCATCGAGGTGCTGCGCGAGTACGGCGTCTCACAGATGCCGGTCGTGAAGCCGGGCGCCGGTCACCCGGACGTGATGGCCGCCGAGGTCATCGGCTCCGTCGTCGAGCGCGAACTGCTCGACGCCCTGTTCCACAAGTCGGCCTCGCTGGACGACCCGCTGGAGAAGCACATGGGCGCCCCGCTGCCGCAGGTCGGCTCCGGCGAGGCCGTCGAGGACCTGATGTCCGTGCTGGGCACGGCGGACGCGGCGATCGTCCTGGTCGAGGGCAAGCCGAAGGGCGTCGTCAGCCGTCAGGACCTGCTGGCGTTCCTCGCCAAGACCGGCAAGCAGTAGGAACCGGCACCCGGTGAGCGGCCCGCGCGGGGCGGACCCGCGGCGGGCCGCTTCCGTCCGGTGCGGGCGAACACACGGTGACCCGTCCGACCGGTCAGGGCGAACAGCCGGTGACCCCGTCGGGCCGGTCCGGGACGGAAGCGGTACGAGCGTGTCACGTGTGCGCAGCACCCGCTTAACACGCGGGCGGCACAGTGGAGGTGTCGGCAGGAGGCGGGGGACACGGACCCCGGGCGTCACGCACGGGGAAGCCCCCCGCGCCGCCGGCACCGAACGGCGCCATGGATCTCCGGAGCGGCTCCCGGACTCCCTGGACGCCAGGACGCGCAAGCCCGGTCCTGACCCGGCCCGCGTCCCTCGCGGGGACCGCCGTCGTCCCGCCCCCCGGAAACGGGGGTGCGGCGGTCCCCGCGAAGGCCTCCCGGCGCCGGGCCTGTCAGCGCCGTGCCTGTCAGCGCTGGGTCTCCCGGCGCCGTGCCTGTCAGCACCAGGTCTCTCAGCGCTGAGCCTCCGGCGCCCGCTCCCGGCGCCCGGTGACGATCTCCGGGTGCAGCCGCACGGCCTGCGCCGCGTTGACGCCGATCACGCCGATCCACGTGGCGACGATCCCGGCCATGTCCCCGAACGCGCCGCCGATCGCGGACAGCGGGATCGCCACGATCAGCGAGACCAGGGCGAAGCCGTACCGCTCGAACCAGGAGCCGGCCGCGTCCTGCCCGCGCCCGCCGCGCACGTGCGTCATCCGCTGCTCGGCCAGGAGCCGCCGCACCCGGCGGTCCACGGTGTCGTCGATCCGCTGCTCGACCTTCTCCAGGAAGGAGTCGACCAGTGCGGAGTCGTACTCCTCGCCCAGCTCTCTGCGTGCCCGCACAGTGGCGTCCAGGTCCTTCGTGAGATCCGCGTGCCGCGGGTCCGGTGTGCTCATGCCGCTCACCCTAGAAAGACCCGCCGGGACCCGCACTGGGGACAACCCCCCTGTTCTCCCGGGGGGTTGTCCGCCCGCCCCGGCGCCCCGGGCCGGTGCGGGCTCCCGCGGGGAAGGGCGGCGGTGTCTCTTGCCCGGCCGGGCCGGTGTCGTGCAGAGTGCGTGGTGCGGGCGCTGAATGGCGCCATGCAGAACTCTTGATGCTTGAATAGGTTGTCAATGCTCCGGCGCGGATCCCGGACAGCCGATGAACGCGGGGCAGGATCGGATGTCCGGGTCGAGAGGAGTTCGGTCCTGATGCCGTCTCGCACCGTGGACACGCCCGAGTCCGTGCGGGCCGCGCCGGTCGTCCTGGACGGGGACGGGCTCGGCGTCGAGGACGTCGTACGTCTCGCCGACGCGGCCGCGCGGGCGGTCCCCGCGGACGCGGCGCTGCGGCGCGCGGAGGAGTCCTGGGACGCCGCCCGGCGGATCGCGGCCACCGGGCGGGTGTACGGCCGCTCCACCGGCGTGGGCGCGAACCGCACCGAGGACGTGCCCACCGAGGCCGCCGCCGGACACGGCCTGCGCCTGCTGCGCAGCCATGCCGGCGCCATAGGCGAGGAACTCCCCGCCCGGCAGGTGCGCGCGATGCTCGCCGTCCGGGCCAACCAGATACTGGCCGGGGGAGCGGGCCTGCGGCCCACCGTGGTCACCGCCCTGTGCGAGGCGCTCGCGTCCGGCGCGTACCCGGTGGTCAACGAGTTCGGCTCGGTCGGCACCGGCGACATCGCCGCGCTCGCCCAGATGGGACTGGCGCTCGCCGGGGAACACCCCTGGCGGGGCGCCGGCGCCCCCGCGCCGCAGCCCCTCGACAACAACGACGCGCTCGCCCTGATCAGCAGCAACGCGCTCACCCTCGGCCAGGCCGCGCTCGCCCTGCACGAACTGCGCGGGCTGATCGGCGCCACCCAGGTCGTGGCCGCGCTCTCCCTGCTCGCCGTCGACGGCTCGCACGAGGCCTACGCCGCCCCCGTGCACGCCGCCCGCCCGCACCGCGGGAGCGCCGAGGTGGCCCGGCGGATGCGCGGTCTGATCGGTGCCGCGGACCGGCCGCTGCCGCCACTGGGCCGCATCCAGGACCCCTACGGCTTCCGCTGCCTGCCCCAGATCCACGGCCCCGCGCACGACGCGGCCGACACCCTGGAACAGGTGCTGACCGTGGAGATCAACGCGGCCGCGGAGAACCCGCTCATCGCCCCCGGCGACGAGGCCGCCTACCACCACGGCGGCTTCTACCAGGCCCAGCTCGCCCTCGCCCTGGACCACTTCAGGCTCGCGGTGACCCAGGTCGCCCGTCTGTCCACCTCCCGGCTGTCCACCCTCAACGAGCCCGCCTACACCCGTCTGCGCCCCTTCCTCGCCGGCCAGGAACCGGCCTCCTCCGGCGTGATGATCCTGGAGTACGCCGCCGGAGCCGCCCTCGGTGATCTGCGCGCCTTCTCGGCCCCCGCCTCGCTCGGCCACGCTGTACTCTCCCGGGGCGTCGAGGAACAGGCGAGCTTCGCCTCGCTCGCCGCGCGCCAGACGCTGCGCGCGTGCGGTGCGTACCGTCTGGTCGTCGGCTGCGAACTCGTCGCGGCCGTAAGGGCGTTGCGCCAGCGCGACCTGCGGCCCGATCCCGGGCTGCCGGCGGGCCGGGCGCTGGAGCTCGCCGAGGCGGTCCTCGACCCGGACCCGGCCGACCGGCCGCTCACACACGACGTGACGGCCGCGGCCGCACTGCTCGACCGGTTCACGGACATCTGGAGGGGGAGCACGTCATGAACGTCGGTGAAGGCGCGGCCGGCAGGGAAACGGCCGGCGGCGCGGCGGCGGCCGGCAGAGGCGCGGCCACGACGGTCCCGGGTGCCGCGGTCGCGGGTACGGCGGTTACGGCGGGAACGGGTCCGGCGGTGGGACCCGCGGGATCGGCGGGAACGGGTACGGCGGCCGGAACGGTTGCGGCGGGCGCGGGTGCGGCGGACAGCCCCGCGAGCCGCCTCCAGGCACTCTTCGAGGGCCACCGGCTCACCCCCACCCAGCGCCGCATCGCGCACAGCATGGTGCGCCGGGCCGCCGACGTGCCCTTCCTGTCCAGCGTGGAACTGGCCGAACTGGCCGGGGTCAGCCAGCCGTCGGTGACCCGGTTCGCCGTGGCCCTCGGCTTCGACGGCTACCCGGCGCTGCGCAGGCACCTGCGTGAGGTCGTACCCGCCGAACCGGCCGCCGAGCCGGGCGCGTACAACGAGTACCAGCAGGCCGTCGAGGCCGAGATCGAGAACCTCAGGAACCTCGCGGAACTGCTCGCCGACCCGCGCCCCGTGCAGAAGGCGGGGCGGGTCCTCGCCGCCTCCCGGCCGCTGCCGGTGCTCGGTCTGCGCGCGGCCGCCCCCCAGGCGTTCGGGTTCACCTACTTCGCCGCCAAGGTCCACCCGGACGTCCGGCTGCTCAACGAGGGCGGCACGATGCTCCACGACCGCATCGACGCGGCCGTGCGCGCCGGCGCGTCGGCCCTGCTGTGCTTCGCGCTGCCCCGGCATCCGCGCGAGGTCCTCGACGCCCTCGGCTACGCCAAGGACGCGGGCCTGACCACGGTCACGGTCGCCGACTCCGCGTTCGCGCCGGTCGCCGCGCACTCCGACCTGCTGCTCCCCGCCGCCGTCGGCACCGGGCTCGCCTTCGACACCGCGTGCGCCCCGATGCTGCTCGGGCGCGTCCTGCTGGAGGCCCTCTGCGACGGGCTGCCGGACGCCCAGTCCCGGCTGGAGGAGTTCGACACGAAGGCCGCGGCGCGGGGGCTGTTCGTGGAGTGAGCCGGACGGGTCCGGGGACGCGGCAGGCGGCGCGGCCCCGGGCGGGGGCCGCGCCGCCTTGCCGGGCGCACGGAGCGGTCCTCAGACCTCCAGTTCCGCCTCGATCTTCTTCAGCTGGTGGCGGGCCATCGCGAGGTTGGCCCGGCTGCCGTCGAGGACGAGGTAGAGGAACAGGCCGTTGCCGCCACGGCTCTTGAGCAGACGGATCAGGTGGTACTGGTCCGACAGCGTGATCAGTATGTCCTCGATCTCGCCCTTGAGGCCGAGGAGTTCCATCGTGCGCATCTTCGCGCGGATCACGTCGGTGTTGCCGGCGGCCGCCACGTTCAGGTCGAAGGTCTTGCTGCCGCCCATCGTGCCGAGCGCCATCCCGCTGGTGTAGTCGACGAGCGCGACGCCGTTGGCGCCCTCGATCGTGGTCAGCGCCTCTTTCAGGGCCGTTTCGGTGTTGGCCATGGTCTGCCTGGTTCCTTTCGCTGGTTCAACTGTCGGTTGCGGTACGGGCTTCGGTGCCCGGGGCGGTGCGGGTCGTGCGGGTGGTGCGGGTGCGGACCGGGGCCGGCCTGGCGGGCGCCTCGGGCCGAAGGGCACGCGCGGCGGCCTCGGCGGCGTCGAGCAGTTCCCCGACGCGGGCACCGGCCCGGCGGCCCTCCAGATGCAGCCGGCCGACGTTGACCCGGTCCTGCGCGAGCAGGGTCAGGACCGCGGTCCGGCCCGCCGCGTAGGTGGCGACGTAGCCGCGCTCGCCGCGCACCAGCAGCTCACGGAAGCCGCCGTTGCCGGTGGCGTCGGCGACCCGTACGGAGACGCCGAGCGCGGCGGCCGTCAGGGCCGCCAGCCCCTCGGGGTCGACGCCGGGCGTGTCGTGGGCGACGACGAGACCGTCGACGCCCGCCGCGAGCGCGCCCGTGAGCTGCGGGACGCGGGTGCGCAGCCGGCGCAGCTCGTCCAGGACGGCCTCCAGGTCCTGTTCGGGCACCATCAGCTCTCTCCCTTCGGCGGGGCGGTGCCGTTCAAAGCGCCTCCAGCGCATCCCTGAGCCTCTTCAGCAGCGCGATGTCGGGGTCGTTGACCGTGAGCGGGGGTGGGGGGTGGAACGCGACGGGCGGAACGGGCCGGACGGGCGGGGCGGGCGCCGGGGGCGGGATCGCACGGCCGGTCACGGCGCCCGTTCCCGCGCCCGCGTCCGCGCGCGTCCCCGTGGCCGGGAAGTCCGCGCCCGTACCGGCCATGCCGCCTGTGCCGGCCATGCCGCCCGGCGTGTCCGCGCCGGGCGGGTGCGGCGGCGGGTCGGGTGCCGTGAGGACCGGCGCGACGAGTCCGGCCGAGGCGAGCCGCCGTACGTCCACCAGCGTGTGGAACGCCTGCCGGCCCAGGTCGCGGGCGATCTCCGGCGCCGTACGGACCCCGTCCACCAGGGCCAGCACCGCCCGGCGGCGCGGGGCGACCGGGACCGCGGCGGCCGGGCCGGCCAGGGCCAGCGGGGCGCTGTCGGTCGCCGGGTCCGGCCACAGGCGGTGCAGCAGCAGACGGCGGCGCAGCGTCTCGCGCTCCAGCGCGACGACCGGCACCGAGGGCAGCGGGCCGAGGCTCGGTCCGCCGTCGTACCGGAAGCGGCCCGGGGTGCTGCTGGGCGCCAGTGCGAAGAACCCGGCGTCGTACAGCGCGTCCAGGTGGCACAGCTCCAGCGCGCCCGAGGGCAGCAGCCCGGTGTCGTACAGCAGGCGCGCCGCGTCCCACGGGCCCGAGGTCCGCTCGGCCGCCTGCTGCCAGGCGGTGGCGGCGAGCGTGCCGTGCGCCGTGAGCAGCGCCCCCAGGCCGGGGGCGAGCGGGCTCTCGGCGTGGACCACGCGGCCCTGCGCGAGATGCAGGGTGCCGTGCTCGCGCACCAGCACCCCGGTCGCCTGCTCCTCGGCGAGCCGCCGCAGCATCGGCGACAGCGCGCCCGCGGTCCGCTCGGGCGCGGTCGCTCTGTCCCGTACGGGCAGCGGCGGAGGGGTCTCGACCATGATCATCCCAGCACCAGCCGCGTGGCCATCTCGCCGAGCCGTATCCGGGCGAGTGCGAGGTTGCCTTCTTCCCTGCCGAGCCACAGATGCAGGAAGACGCTGCTGTCGAAGGACGTGTCCACGAACCGCAGCAGGTGGTAGCTGTCGCGGTTGCTGATGATCACGTCCTCGACCGGCGGCCGCCCGTTCTCGTCCTCCCCGGCCGTGAAGGCGCCGTGTTCGGCGGCCATCCGGGCCAGTTCGGCGGCCTCCGCGGCCGTGGTCTCGTGGTCACCGCCGGGGGCTTCCCCGACGGCGCCGAGCGCCAGTCCGCTCGTCCAGTCCACCAGCGCGGCTCCCCGGGCGCCGGGCAGCCGCATCGCTTCCAGTAAGCACTCGTCGATTCCGGGCACCGTGGCTCCCCTCCCGCCTGGGACTCCGGCTGAGTGACGCCGACACTACGCAACGTGTGCGTGACGGGTGGGTGGTTTGGCATTTTCCGGTGGAACGTGCGTCCGGCGTACTAGTGTGGGTCGACTGGCCTGTTTTTCATGAGAGTTGATCCATTTGTCCGCGAGGCGTCCGGAGCCTGTCAACGGCTCCCGGGAGCGTCCAGGGTGGTGAGCGCGCCGGGATGCGCCCCGCCGGACTCGGCCACCACCTCGGCCACCGTCTGCGGCTGCCGTACGGCCGCGAAGGCCGTGCCCTCCACCGCGTCCGGCACGAAGCCGTAGACCCCGGGCCGGGTCAGCGAGTTGTAGGCGTAGTGGCTCGCGAAGTAGTAGGCCCCGGTGTCCAGCGCCGCCGCGAAGTCGCCCTGCTCCAGCGGGGGCAGCGTGCGCCCCTCGGCGAGCAGGTCGCCCGAGAAGCAGGCCGGCCCCGCCACGTCCTGTGTCACCCCGGGACCCGTCTTCGGCCGCCCCCCGGCGTCGTACGCGGCGATCCGCAGCGGCCACTCCTGCGGCGCGTACACCGTCCGCGTCGCCACCTGCACACCCGCGTGCGTCACCGCGATCCGCCGGCCCCCGGCGCTCTTGGTGTACTCCACCCGGGCCACCACCGTGCCGTGCTTGGCCAGCAGCGACCGCCCGAACTCGGTCACCAGCCCGTACCGCCCGTCGAACAGCCCCGGCACCTCGCGGGCCAGCAGCCGCGCGTACTCGGCGTAGGTCGGGCTCTCCGCCTCCCCCGTGAAGTCCACCGGGAGCCCGCCGCCGATGTCGAGCGTGTCGATCTGCCGCCGCCCGGCCCGCGCGTTGATCTCCTCGGCGAGCGCGTACGTCTCCGCCACGCCCCGCGCCATCAGCGGCAGCGGAATGCCCTGCGACCCGGTGTGCGCGTGCAGCCGGGTCAGCCACGGCCGCTCCAGATACGCCCGTACGACCCACTCCCGGGCCCCCTCGTCGCGCAGCGCCACCCCGAACTTCGAGGTCGGTGTCGCCGTCGAGGTCGCCCCGATGCTGCCGCCGCCGATCTGCGGGTTGACCCGGATGCCCAGCGGGGACAGCGGCAGCGCCGACGGCGCCGGTGCGCGGCCGCCGCCGGGGCCGGCCGCCGTGGCCGCGGCCGCCGGACGGACGGGTGCCGTCCGCACCAGGCCGTCCAGGCGCTCCAGTTCCTGCGGGTTGTCCGCGTTGACGGCGATGCCCAGCTCCAGCGCCTCACGCAGCTCGGCCGCCGTCTTGGCGGGCGAGTCGAGGACCGTGTGCTCCGGCGGCACCCCGGCCGCCCGCGCCAGCGCCAGCTCGCCCGGACTGGCCACCTCGGCGCCGATGCCCTCGGCGTGCAGCAGGCTCAGCACCGGCACCAGCGGGCTCGCCTTCACCGCGAAGGCGTGCAGCACCGGGGTCCCCGGCGCGACGACCGCCTCGAACGCCGCGCGCAGGGCCGCCGCCGACTCCCGGATGCCGGTGACGTCCAGCAGGCCCACCACCGGCGCGTCCGGCCCCAGCAGCCCCCGCGCCACCGCCGCGCGCACCGCCGCGTCCCGCCGCGCGGCACGCTCCCGCGCCGCACGGGCCGCGCCGCCGGCCCCGGTGGCCCCGGCGGTGTCGGCGGTGCCGTCCGGCCCGGTCCCCGCCTCCGTCCCGCCTCCGGCGCGCCCGCCGCGCCGTGCCGGATCCTGCTCGTGCTGTCGTTCCATGTGCCGCGCGTGCTCCACGTGCTCTGCCCGCTCCTTCTGTTCCCGCTGCTCCGTCTGCTTCACGGTTCTCCCCCGGGTCCTGTCGGCTTCCGCGTACATGTTCCTCGTGCGCCCCTGTTTCCAGCCAAACATTTCCGGCGCGCGGACGCGGCCCTCCCAGGGTGTTGACTAGCTCTATTCAGACGATCAGGATGTGAATAGAGGTAGCAACAGGAGGAGGCAGACGATGTCGGGACCCCGCCCCGTACGAGCACCGCGCGGCACGGAACTGAGCACCCTGGGATGGCAGCAGGAAGCAGCCCTGCGGATGCTCCAGAACAACCTCGACCCCGAGGTCGCCGAGCACCCCGACAAGCTCGTCGTCTACGGCGGCACCGGCAAGGCCGCCCGCGACTGGCGCTCCTTCGACGCCATGGTCCGCACGCTGCGGACCCTCAAGCAGGACGAGACCATGCTGGTCCAGTCCGGCCGCCCGGTCGGCGTCATGCAGACCCACGAGTGGGCCCCGCGCGTCCTCATCGCCAACTCCAACCTCGTCGGCGACTGGGCCAACTGGGAGGAGTTCCGCCGCCTGGAGGCCCTCGGCCTCACCATGTACGGCCAGATGACCGCCGGCTCCTGGATCTACATCGGCACCCAGGGCATCCTCCAGGGCACCTACGAGACCTTCGCCGCCGTCGCCGCGAAGAAGTTCGGCGGCACCCTCGCCGGGACCATCACCCTCACCGCCGGTCTCGGCGGCATGGGCGGCGCCCAGCCCCTCGCGGTCACCATGAACGACGGCGTCGCCCTCTGCATCGACTGCGACCCGCGCGCCATCGAGCGCCGCATCGAGCACCGCTACCTGGACGTCAGGGCCGACTCCCTGGAGCACGCCCTCCAGCTCGCCACCGAGGCCCGCGACCAGCGCAAGCCGCTGTCCATCGGCGTCCTCGGCAACGCGGCCGAACTGGTCCCGCAGCTCCTGGCCATGGGCGCGCCCATCGACATCGTCACCGACCAGACCTCCGCCCACGACCCGCTGGCCTACCTGCCCACCGGTGTCGCCTTCGAGGACATGGCCGACGCCGCCGCCAAGGACCCGGCCGGTTTCACCACCCGCGCCCGCGAGTCGATGGCCAGGCACGTCGAGGCCATGGTCGGCTTCATGGACGCGGGCGCCGAGGTCTTCGACTACGGCAACTCCATCCGCGGCGAGGCCCAGCTGGCCGGATACGACCGCGCCTTCGCCTTCCCCGGCTTCGTCCCCGCCTACATCCGCCCCCTCTTCTGCGAGGGCAAGGGCCCCTTCCGCTGGGCGGCCCTGTCGGGCGAGGCCTCGGACATCGCCAAGACCGACAAGGCGCTCCTGGAGCTCTTCCCGGAGAACGAGTCCCTGCACCGCTGGATCAAGATGGCCGGCGAGCGCGTCCACTTCCAGGGCCTGCCCGCCCGCATCTGCTGGCTCGGCTACGGCGAGCGCGACAAGGCCGGCGAGCGCTTCAACGACATGGTCGCGAGCGGTGAACTGGCCGCCCCGCTGGCCATCGGCCGCGACCACCTCGACTGCGGCTCCGTCGCCTCCCCGTACCGCGAGACCGAGGCCATGCTCGACGGCTCCGACGCCATCGCCGACTGGCCCCTGCTGAACGCCATGGTGAACGTGGCCTCCGGCGCCTCCTGGGTCTCCCTGCACCACGGCGGCGGCGTCGGCATGGGCCGCTCCATCCACGCCGGCCAGGTCACCGTCGCCGACGGCACGAAGCTGGGCGGCGAGAAGATCCGCCGGGTCCTCACCAACGACCCCGGCATGGGCGTCATCCGGCACGTGGACGCCGGTTACGACATCGCCGAGTCCGTCGCCGGGGAGCGCGGTGTGCGGGTGCCGATGCGCGAGGGTGACGAGGCGTGAGCCGCGAAGCGGGCGGCCGCACCGGTGGCGGCTCCTTCCACGAGATGTGGGCGGAGCTGCTCCCCATCGGGCGGCACCGCGCCTCCGGGGGCTACCGGCGCTACGCCTGGACCGGGGCCGACGCCGACTGCCGGGCCTGGTTCCGGGAGCAGGCCGAGGCCCGCGGGCTGACCTGCGAGACCGACCGCAACGGCAACCAGTGGGCCTGGCTCGGTGATCCGGACGCCGGGGACGCCGTCGTCACCGGATCGCACCTGGACTCCGTGCCCGACGGCGGGGCCTTCGACGGGCCCCTCGGCGTGGTGTCCTCCTTCGCCGCCCTGGACGAACTGCGCGGGAGGGGAGCGCGGTTCGACCGGCCCTTCGCCATCGTCAACTTCGGCGACGAGGAAGGAGCCCGCTTCGGCATCGCCTGCACCGGCTCCCGGCTCAGCGCCGGGCAGCTGACCGCCGAGCGGGCGCGCCGGCTCACCGACGGCGACGGCGTCAGCCTCGCCAAGGCCATGGAGTCCGCCGGGTACGACCCCGAGAACATCGGTCCGGACCCCGAACGGCTCGGCCGGATCGGCGCCTTCGTGGAACTGCACGTCGAACAGGGCCGCGCGCTGGACCTGTCCGGCGACCCGGTCGGCGTCGCCAGCGCCATCTGGCCGCACGGCCGCTGGCGCTTCGACTTCCGCGGCGAGGCCAACCACGCCGGCACCACCCGGCTCGCGGACCGCCGGGACCCGATGCTGCCGTACGCCGAGACCGTGCTCGCCGCCCGCCGCGAGGCCGAACTCACCGGTGCCGTCGCGACCTTCGGCAAGATCTCCGTCGAGCCGAACGGCGTCAACGCCATCCCCTCCCTGGTCCGCGGCTGGCTCGACTCGCGCGCACCCGGCCAGGACACCCTGGACACGGTGGTCGGCGGGATCGAGAAGGCGGCCCGGGAGTACGCGGACGCGCACGGCATCGACCTCGACGTCGTCCGGGAGTCCTTCACCCCGGTCGTCGAGTTCGACCACGCCCTGCGCGACGAACTCGCCCGCGTCCTGGCCGCCGCGGGCGACGGCACCCCGGTGCCCGTCCTCGGCACCGGGGCGGGACACGACGCCGGAATCCTGTCGGCAAGCGTCCCGACCGCCATGCTGTTCGTGCGCAACCCCACCGGTGTCTCGCACTCCCCGGCCGAGTCCGCCGCCGAGGACGACTGCGTGGCCGGGGTGCTCGCGCTCGCCGACGTACTGGAAGGACTGGCCCGCAGGTGACCCGAGGAACCTACTGGTGGGAGTACGCCTGGCTCGGCACGAATGTCGAGCCGGGCGTGGTGGCCGAGGTCGCCGACGGACGGATCACCGCCGTCCGTACCGAGGTCCCGGCTCCGCCGCCCGGCGCCGAGATCCTGCGCGGCCTCACCCTCCCCGGGCTCGCGAACGCCCACAGCCACGCCTTCCACCGGGCGCTGCGCGGCACGGTCCAGGTCGGCAGCGGGACCTTCTGGACCTGGCGCGAGGTGATGTACTCCGTCGCCGGCCGGCTGACGCCCGAGACGTACCACGCCCTCGCCCGCGCGGCCTACGCCGAGATGGCCCTCGCCGGCATCACCTGCGTCGGCGAGTTCCACTATCTGCACCACGCCCCCGGCGGCGCCCCCTACGCCGACCCCAACGCCATGGGGGAGGCCCTGATCGCGGCCGCCGCCGACGCCGGCATCCGCATCACCCTCCTCGACACCGCCTACCTGTCCGCCGGGTTCGGCGAGCCCCCCACCGCCCACCAGCTGCGCTTCTCCGACGGCAGCGCCGATGCCTGGGCCGAACGCTGTTCCGTTCTCAAGGAACGGGACCACGCGCGGATCGGGGCGGCGATCCACTCCGTACGGGCCGTACCCGCCGGCCAGCTGGCGACCGTGGCGCGGTGGGCGGAGGAGCGGCGGGCCCCGCTGCATGTGCACCTGTCGGAGCAGACCGCCGAGAACGAGGCATGCCTCGCCGCGCACGGCCGCACGCCCACCCGGCTGCTCGCCGACCACGGAGTCCTCGGGCCGCGCACCACCGGCGTGCACAACACCCACCTCACCGACGAGGACATCGCGCTGCTCGGCGGCTCCGGCACCGGCACCTGCATGTGCCCGACCACCGAACGCGACCTGGCGGACGGCATCGGCCCCGCCGCCGCCCTCCAGCGGGCCGGCTCCCCGCTCTCCCTCGGCTCCGACAGCCACGCCGTCATCGACCTGCTCGAAGAGGCACGCGCGATGGAGCTGAACGAGCGGCTGCGCACCCGCACCCGGGGCCACTGGACGGCCGCGGCGCTCCTGCGGGCGGCCTCGGCCGACGGCCACGCGGCCCTCGGCTGGAGCGAGGCGGGCGTCCTGGAGGCCGGGGCGCCCGCCGACTTCACGACGATCGCGCTCGACTCGGTCAGGACGGCAGGGCCGCCTGCCCGGCTCGCGGCCGAGACGGCCGTATTCGCCGCGTCGGCAGCGGACGTGTCGCATACGGTCGTGGGAGGCCGGCACGTCGTACGGGACGGGGTCCACACCCTCGTACCGGATGTGCCGCGAGCCCTCGCGGACGCCGTCGAAGCCCTGCGCGGATGACACCGGGCCGCCCGTCCGGGCGGCCCGCACCCGTGTCCGCACCCGCCCCCGCACCCGATCCGACCGCCGAGCAGGCCACCAAGGACGCCATGAGCAACGCGACGACCGTCAGCCCCGCCCATTCCGCGCACACCGCGAGCACGCTCATCACCAACATCGCCGCCCTGGTCACCAACGACCCCTCCTCCGGTGACGGATCTCCCCTCGGCCTGATCCAGGACGCGGCCGTCGTCATCGAGGGCGACCGCGTGGTGTGGACCGGTGGATCAAGCAAAGCACCCGCCACTGACAACCGGGTCGACGCCGGAGGCCGGGCCGTGCTCCCGGGCTTCGTCGACTCCCACTCCCACCTGGTCTTCGCGGGCGACCGCACCCAGGAGTTCAACGCCCGCATGTCCGGGCGCGCGTACAGCGCCGGAGGCATCCGCACGACGGTCGCGGCCACCCGGGCCGCCACGGACGGGCAGTTGGAGGCGAACCTCCTGCGGTACCTGGACGAGGCCCTGCGCCAGGGCACCACCACCTTCGAGACCAAGTCGGGCTACGGCCTCACCGTCGAGGACGAGGCCCGCGCCCTGCGCATCGCCGCCCGCCACACCGACGAGGTGACCTACCTCGGCGCCCACATCGTCCCGCCCGACCACGCGGACGACCCGGCCGCCTATGTCGCCCTGGTCACCGGCGAGATGCTGGACGCCTGCGCGCCGCACGCCCGCTGGATCGACGTCTTCTGCGAGAAGGGCGCCTTCGACGGCGACCAGGCCCGCGCGATCCTCACCGCCGGCAGGGCGAAGGGGCTGCTCCCGCGCGTCCACGCCAACCAGCTCTCCCACGGCCCCGGCGTCCAGCTCGCCGTGGAACTCGACGCGGCCAGCGCCGACCACTGCACCCACCTCACGGACGCCGACGTGGACGCCCTCGCGAACAGCGCCACGGTCGCCACGCTCCTGCCCGGCGCCGAGTTCTCCACCCGCGCCGAGTGGCCGGACGCCCGGCGCCTGCTCGACGCGGGAGCGACGGTCGCCCTGTCCACGGACTGCAACCCGGGCTCCTCCTTCACCTCCTCCGTCCCCTTCTGCATCGCCCTCGCCGTCCGCGACATGCGCATGACCCCCGACGAGGCGGTCTGGTCCGCGACGGCCGGCGGCGCGGCGGCCCTGCGCCGCACCGACATCGGCCGCATCGCCCCCGGCGCCCGCGCGGACCTCACCTTCCTCGACGCCCCGAGCCACGTCCACCTGGCCTACCGCCCGGGTGTCCCCCTGGTCGGCGAGGTCTGGCGACGGGGCGCCCGCGTGGTGTGACGGACCGCGGGACGAACGCCGCCGGGCGGGGGGTTCAGCGCGCGCCCGCCCGCCAGCGCTGGACCGACGCGTCGTTCAGCGGGCGCAGTTCCACGCCGTCCCCGCCGTCCGGGGTCATGGCCGTCTCGATCGCGATCTCCGGGCGGACGGTGCCGTCGGGGTCGACGGTGAAGCGCAGGTTCTGCGCGTGCCGCCCGTAGATCGAGTCGCACTCCCAGATGCCCACCCCCCGGTCGGCCTCGCCCCGGCTGTCCAGGCAGAAGTCCGGGTCGGCCGCCGAACGGAGCACCTCCAGACCGGAGTCGACGCTCCAGCGCTGGGTGCTCGACGCGTCGCAGGGGGCCGTGACGACGTCGTTGCCCTCCTCGAAGTCGCCGTCGCGCACGTCCAGGCAGCGGCCCGTCGCCACGTTCACCACCTGGGCGTAGGTCCGCCCCGGGGCCGAGAACGCCGGTGTGGAAGGGGGCTCGGGGGTGGGGGACGGCGTGGGGCGGTGTGTCGTCGCCGAGGGGGACGGGCGCGGCGACGTCCGGGTGGGCTTCGGGGTCGGGGAGGGGCTCGGGGAGCCGGTCGGGGACGGCGACGGGGAGGCCGTCGCGGTGGGCACCGGGTCCGCCGTCGCCGTGGACGGCGCGGGAGTCGCCGCCACCGGCCGCCGGCCGTCGTCCCCCGGGCGCAGCAGGAACACCAGCAGCGGGACGAGGGCCACGCCGAGCGCGGCCGAGGCCAGCAGGTAGCGGCGCTGGAACGGCGCGGCGGGTCGCGCGGCGGGTGCGGGGAGCGCCGCCGGCACCGCGGTCTCCTCCCGGACGTACGACGTCCCCCGCCACGGCAGCAGACCCTCGGCCAGTGCCTGCCGCGGGGTGTCGCGCAGCGCGGTCAGGTCCTCGAACGCGGCCGCGCAGTAGGGGCAGTGGGCCCGGTGCTGGTCCAGGTCGACGCTGGGACGCGGGGCGTCCGGCAGCACCGCCTCCTCGATCAGGCGGCGGAAGTCCCCGCAGCGCGGGTCGTCGGAGGCGGCCAGCCGCAGTCTCAGGCAGGCCTGGGCCAGCGACTTGAGCGCCTGCGGGGTGCCGTACGCGACGTCGGCGGGGCTCAGCCCGAGGTACGCGGCGGTGCGCTCGGCCGGCTCCCGCTCCAGCACGTCGTACCAGAGCAGGCCCTGCAGGCGGGACGGGAGCGACTGGAACGCCGGGAGCAGGGGCGGGGTCGGGCCGTCGGGCAGCGCCGCGGAGTTCAGCACCAGCAGCAGGCCCGGGTCCAGCCCCGCCGCGCGCTCGTCGCGTGCCCAGGCGGCCGCCGAGCGGGCGCACAGCAGCAGGAGGTGGTGGCGCAGGGGGACGATCGGCTCGACGCCGCGCACGGTGTCGCGGGCGGCCGTGGTGAGCACCTCCGAGGCCAGCCGGCGGGCGGTCGCGTCGGCGGAGGTGCACAGGCGGGCGTAGGCGAGCACGGACGGCTGGTGCCGGCGGCGCAGTTCCTGCAGCGCCGGGTACGCCGTCGTGGTGGGGGTGCGCAGCAGTTCGGTGAGCCGCGCGTCCGGCGTGTTCTCGACGCCGCCGCCCCCGCCGTCGCTCGTCCCGGCCAGGTCGCCCCGTGCCATGCGCACCCTCCGTCCCTCAGGGTTTCTGACGTACCAGCCAGTTTGGGGGCCCCATCGTGGTGGAGGAGAGCGGTTCGGGGAAGAGGTTTACCGGACTATTTCGAAGAAGAGGTTTACCGGGCCGGTGCGGACGGAGTGCGGACGGCTCCGGGTGCGCGTGAGGCGGCCCGGTCGCGGGGACCGGGCCGCCTCACGGGTGGCAGCGCCGACGGGGAGGGCGGCGAGGGACGTGGGACTCCCCTCGCCGCGTCCTGCCGTCACTCCTCCAGGGTCAGCCCCTTGCGCAGCCGCGCCAGCGTGCGGGACAGCAGGCGCGAGACATGCATCTGGGAGATGCCGAGTTCGTCGCCGATCTCCGACTGGGTCATGCCCGCCACGAAGCGCAGGGACAGGATCGTCCGGTCGCGCGGCGGCAGTTCGGCGATCATCGGCTTCAACGACTCGACGTACTCGATGCCTTCGAGCCCGTGGTCCTCGTAGCCGATGCGGTCGGCGAGGGTGCCCTCGGAGTCGTTCTCCTCGGGCTGGGCGTCCAGGGAGGAGGCGGTGTAGGCGTTCGAGGCGGCCATGCCCTCGACGACCTCCTCGACGGGGATGCCGAGCCGCTCGGCGAGTTCCGCCGCGGTGGGGGCGCGGTCCAGCCGCTGGGCCAGCTCGTCCCCGGCCTTGGCCAGGTCCAGCCGCAGCTCCTGGAGGCGGCGCGGGACGCGCACGGACCACGAGGTGTCACGGAAGAAGCGCTTGATCTCGCCGATGATGGTCGGCATCGCGAAGGTGGGGAACTCCACGCCGCGGGACAGCTCGAAGCGGTCGATCGCCTTGATCAGCCCGATGGTGCCGACCTGGACGATGTCCTCCATCGGCTCGCTGCGGGAGCGGAACCGGGAGGCCGCGAACTTGACCAGCGCCAGATTCAGTTCGACGAGCGTGTTGCGGACGTAGGCGTGGTCGTGCGTGCCCTCCTCCAGCGACTCCAGGCGCGCGAAGAGGGTCTTGGACAGGGCCCGCGCGTCGACCGCGCCCACTTCTTCGAAGGGGGGGATCTCCGGGATTCCCTCGAGCGGGCCGAGGGTGGTGAGGGTGGTGATGGGCTGATCCAGCTGTTCCGGTGGGGGTGTCGACGACGCGTTCCGGGCAGGTGATCCGAGCCGGGTGTGCGCTGCGTCGAGCCGGGGTGACATGGGTGTCCTCCATCGTTCTCGGCATAAGGCTGCCGAAGCCAGGTGCGTGCACTGCGGAGTGCGGCGCCTCCAAAGCCGGCGAGTAGGTGTACGTGTCCCTCCTAGGCCTATCGGCTCCGGTGAGTCGATCGCAAGTACGTTGCGTAGTGATATGCCCGACTATGAGAGCTTGTTCGGCTGTCGGATGCCTCATGGAAGGCGTAGTGTTCGAAGGCATCAGCGGCCACGACCTCGGGAGAGAGACGGCATGGACCACGGGACGGTCGGCAGCGCACAGTCGGGCCGGCTTCTGGTGGAGGTGCGGGAAGAGGGCTCCAGCGCGGTAGTCACACCGGCGGGTGAGCTCGATCACCACACCGCCGATCTGCTGCGTGAGCCGCTCGACGACCTCCTCGCGAAGGGCTTCTCGCGACTCGTCGTGGACTGCTCGCGGCTGCAGTTCTGTGATTCCACAGGACTGAACGTGCTGCTCGGAGCACGCCTGAAGGCGGACGCCGCCGGAGGCGGGGTCCACCTCGCGGGGATGCTCCCCGTCGTTGCGCGCGTGTTCGAGATCACGGGGGCCGAGGCGGTCTTCACCGTCCACGACTCCGTCGAGGCCGCGCTGTCCGACGAGTCGGGCTGAGCCCCGCTTCCCCCACGCCGCTTCACCCGTCACGGTGAACAGGGGGGTGTCCCGCCGGAGCTGCCGGGCAGGAGTCATCCTGACGAACCCGTCGGCCGCCGGCCGCCGCAACGCCTCGCGGGCCGGTTTCCCGGCCCGGGAACGGTGTGCGGGGCACAGCAGCGGCACAGGAGTGACATGAGGGGACGATCGACGACCACCGACGTACGGCGGTACCGAACGGAGCCGGACTTTTGAATCGTGAACTGGTGAATCGGTGAGGTGAGGCGCTGATGAGCACCACCCGGCCCTACTCGCCGGGCGACCGCGGCCCGGAGCCGAGCGGCGCTTCGGGAGTGTCCGACGGTGGCGTGCCGGTGGCCGGCGCGTCCACGGGGGAAGCCGCGCCGCCGGCGTCCGCCGAGGGCGTGCGGCAGGTCCCGGGGCGGCAGATCCGCAGGCTGCCCCTGCACGGCGAGAGCGGCGTCGTCCCGCTGGCCCGCGACTACACCCGGCAGGCCCTGTACGCGTGGGGCTGGCTGCCGGCCGCCGGCGCCGAACAGCGGGCCGCGGCGGAGGACGTCCTGCTCGTCGTGTCCGAGCTGGTCACCAACGCCTGCCTGCACGCCGATGGCCCCGACGAGCTGTTCCTCGCCTGCGACGGCAAGGTGATCCGGCTGGAGGTCTCGGACCGGGGCAACGGCCAGCCGGCACCCCGCACCCCGCACCGCGCCGGCCGTCCCGGCGGCCACGGCATGTTCATCGTCCAGCGGCTGTGCCTGGACTGGGGCGTCGTACGCACCCCCGGCCGCCCCGGCAAGACGGTCTGGGCGGAACTCGGCGCCCCGGCCTGACCGCGGGCGCGCCGCCCGCCGTACCCCTTGCGCACCGCCGGACACCTCGGGTGTCCGGCGGTGCGCCTTTGTGTCCGCGGGCCCTCGTGGCCGCGGCGTCGCAGGTGACGACGGCGTCGGAGGCGTGCCGGGGGATGCCGGAGGGCGCCGGGGCGCCGGGGATGCCGGAAGGGCCACCGCTTCCCCCCGAGGGATGCGGTGGCCCTTCCGTCGTCCGGCCTGCGGGTGAGCGCCTAGTTGACGCTGCCCATCAGGGCCTTGACCTTGTTGCGGTAGACCCAGACGGCGACACCGGCGAGGACCGCGAGCACGCCCTCCAGGGCGACGAAGCCCATCTTGTCGAGGTTGACCCCGCCGACGGCCGGGTTCGACAGCAGCGCGGTGACCGAGTCGCCCGCGGTGACCGCGAGGAACCAGACGCCCATCATCTGCGAGGCGTACTTCCTCGGCGCCATCTTCGTGGTCACGGACAGACCCACCGGCGACAGCGTGAGCTCACCGACGGTCTGGATGAAGTAGATCGCGACCAGCCACATCGCCGCGGCCTTGTGACCGCCCTGGGCGATCGACAGCGGGGCGAGGAAGAGGAAGAAGGACGCGCCGACCAGCACCAGACCGGCAGAGAACTTCACGATCGTGCTCGGCTCCTGGCCGCGGCGGTTCAGCCACAGCCACAGCCAGGCGAAGACCGGGGCCAGCGCCATGATCATGATCGGGTTGACCGACTGGTACCAGGAGACCGGGAAGCCCCAGCCGGCGATGGTGTTCTTGGCCGACTCGTCGGCGAAGATCGACAGGGTCGAACCGCCCTGGTCGTAGATCATCCAGAAGATGGCGGCGGCGGCGAAGAACCAGACGTACGCGGAGACCTTCGAGCGCTCGGCGTCGTCGAGGTCCTTGTCGCGGCGGATGCGGACGATGACCAGGATCGGGATGACCAGACCGATGATCGTGAGCGGGATCAGCGCCCAGTTCAGGGTGAAGTGACCGGTGCCGCCGACGATGCCGTAGAAGACCGCGGCGATGGCCAGCCAGATCAGGCCCTTGCGCAGCGTGGCGGTCTTCTCCGCGGCCGACAGCGGGGTCGGGACCTCGTTGCTCTTCTCGCTCAGGTGGTGACCGCCGAGCAGGAACTGACCCAGGCCCAGTGCCATGCCGACCGCGGCGAGCGCGAAGCCGAGGTGCCAGTTGACGTTCTCGCCGACGGTGCCGATGACCAGCGGAGCGGCGAAGGCGCCCACGTTGATGCCGACGTAGAAGAGGGTGAAGCCACCGTCACGGCGCGGGTCGTCCGCGCCCTTGTACAGGTGGCCGACCATCGTCGAGATGTTGGCCTTCAGCAGACCCGAACCGATGGCGACGAGGATCAGGCCCACGTAGAAGCTGGCGGAGAACGGAACCGCCAGGCACAGGTGGCCGATCATGATGATCGCGCCGGCGACGGCCACGGTCTTGCGGGGACCGAGGAAGCGGTCCGCGATCCAGCCGCCGGGCATGGCGAGCAGGTAGACGAGCGACACGTACACCGAGTAGATCGCGGTGGCCGTGCCCGCGTTCAGGTGCAGGCCACCGGGGGCGACCAGGTACAGCGGGAGCAGAGCCCGCATGCCGTAGTAGGAGAAGCGCTCCCACATCTCGGTCAAGAAGAGAGTGGCCAGGCCGCGGGGGTGGCCGAAGAAGGTCTTCTCGGGACCGGGGGTGCCCGGTCGGACCGAGTCCTTAGTCAGGCTGGACGCCATGGTCGTTCCTTGCTGGTCTGGACGCGCGATGGAGCGCTGCGCGCCCGATGGGGGCCGGCACCGGCAGGGTCGGTCGTCCACCCCCACGCCCAGGGGGAGCCCGCACCGGCGACCGGGGCGGAGGACAGCGACCACCGGGATCCACGCCCCGGACGCTTCACTGCGTCCGGAGCCCGGCCAGAGGTCATTCCTTTCAAGGCTGACCTTCGTCAGCCCACACACGGGAGAAAGACCTTCAGCGTCACTGCCAGCCGAAGGTCTCCGGTGTGCTACAGGCGTTCAGATCACCATACGGCAGTACACCGCCGGATATGGAAGGACTTGAGACGCGGATCACAGGCATTCGGGGAACCGCAGCGACTGTTTCGGAGGCATCTCCTACGATCGCATCCCCAAGGCAATGGTTCGTACCAGCGGCACGCCAAGGTAAGAATCCGCGGAACCGGTCACACCCCTGGACCACGCGCGGGCGGTCTACCATCACCTCATGACTCGTGTACTGCTCGCCGAGGACGACGCGTCCATCTCGGAACCGCTGGCTCGCGCCCTGCGCCGGGAGGGTTACGAGGTCGAGGTACGCGAGGACGGACCCACCGCGCTCGACGCCGGCATGCAGGGCGGTGTCGACCTGGTCGTGCTGGACCTCGGCCTGCCGGGCATGGACGGCCTGGAGGTCGCCCGCCGGCTGCGTGCCGACGGTCACACCGTGCCGATCCTCATCCTGACCGCGCGCGCCGACGAGGTGGACACCGTCGTCGGCCTGGACGCCGGCGCCGACGACTACGTCACCAAGCCCTTCCGGCTCGCCGAGCTGCTCGCCCGGGTGCGGGCCCTGCTGCGCCGCGGTGCCGCCGAGCCGCAGCAGCCGCCCGCCACGCACGGCGTGCGGATCGACGTCGAGTCGCACCGGGCCTGGATGGGGGACGAGGAACTCCAGCTCACCGCGAAGGAGTTCGACCTGCTGCGCGTGCTCGTGCGCGACGCCGGCCGCGTGGTGACCCGGGACCAGCTCATGCGGGAGGTCTGGGACACGACCTGGTGGTCGTCGACCAAGACGCTCGACATGCACATCTCCTGGCTGCGCAAGAAGCTCGGCGACGACGCGGCCAACCCCCGCTACATCGCCACCGTGCGCGGCGTGGGCTTCCGGTTCGAGAAGAGCTGAACCACCGGGGCACGTCCTCCCGGGGCCCGCGCCCGCGCCCGCTTCGGGGCGGGCGTGCCCCGCATCCCCGCGGGGTTGCCACACTGGTGTCGTAGAGCCACCCCCGGAGGGCACCCGTGCGTCGTCGTCTCATCCAGTCCACCCTTGCCGTCGTCCTCGTGGTGATCGCCGTCTTCGGCGTGTCGCTGGTGATCGTCGAGACGCGGACGATCAGCAACAGCGCCCAGGAGCGGGTGGAGTCCGAGGCGATCCGGCTCGCCAGCATCGTGGACAGCCGGATCCTCGCGGCGGAGAACGTCAACGCCGACGTGCTGCGCAATCCGGTCAGCAAGGAGCAGTACGCGGTGATCCGCGTCCCCGGCCGCCCGCCGATCGAGATCGGCACCCGGCCGGAGGGGGACGTGATCCACTCCACGCAGCACGGCGAGGAGGGCGAGACGGTCACCGTGCAGGAGCCGCGCTCCGCCGTGACCCGCGAGGTCGGCCGCACCCTGCTGATCATCGGCCTGGTCGCGCTGCTCGCCGTGATCGCCGCCGTGCTGCTCGCCGTGCGCCAGGCCAACCGGCTGGCCTCCCCGCTGACCGACCTCGCCGAGACCGCGGAGCGCCTCGGGTCGGGCGACCCGCGCCCGCGGCACAAGCGCTACGGCGTCCCCGAGCTGGACCGGGTCGCCGACGTGCTGGACTCCTCCGCCGAGCGCATCGGCCGGATGCTGACCGCCGAACGGCGCCTCGCCGCCGACGCCTCCCACCAGCTGCGCACCCCGCTGACCGCGCTGTCCATGCGGCTGGAGGAGATCACCCTCACCGACGACCCGGACACGGTGAAGGAGGAGGCGACCATCGCTCTGACCCAGGTGGAGCGCCTGACCGACGTGGTGGAACGGCTGCTGACGAACTCGCGCGACCCGCGCACCGGCTCCGCCGTCACCTTCGACCTCGACGAGGTCATCCAGCAGCAGCTCGCCGAGTGGCGTCCCGCCTATCGCAGCGTCGGCCGGGCCATCGTCAGCTCCGGCAAGCGGCATCTGCGGGCGGTCGGCACGCCGGGCGCGGTCGCGCAGGTGCTCGCCGCGCTGATCGAGAACTCGCTCATGCACGGAGGCGGCACCGTCGCGCTGCGCACCCGCGTCACCGGCAACCAGGCCGTCATCGAGGTCACCGACGAGGGGCCCGGGGTCCCGGCCGACCTGGGCGCGCGGATCTTCGAGCGGACCATCAGCGGGCGGAACTCCACGGGCATCGGCCTCGCCGTGGCCCGGGACCTCGCGGAGGCGGACGGCGGCCGGCTGGAACTGCTCCAGACGCAGCCGGCGGTCTTCGGACTGTTCCTGTCCCGCACCGCACCCGCCCGTAAGCAGGACGGCGAGCACCCGACCGTCCGCTGAGGAACCCTCCGCGCCCCCGTGAGCGCCCGCGGGGCCTGCGGCTCTCCGCCGGGCCTGCGAGGCCTGTGGGGCGTACGAGCCTCCGCGGGGCCTGTGAGGCCTGTGAGGTCTGTGGGGCGTACGAGGCCGGTGGGGCGCCGACTGGACCCCGTGCGGCTTGCGAGAGGGTCGCTGGACCCTGTGGGACGCGCGAGGGGCCGGTGAAGGGGGCCGTGCCGCCCCGCCGGGGCGTCAGACGCGCTGGCGGGCCTTGGAGCGCTTCTGCTGACGGGCGACCGAGTGGCGCCCGCCGGCCGGGGCCGGCCCGGTGGTCACCTCGGTGGCACCGGCCACGGCGTCCCCGGCGGGCATCGCCTTGAAGACCCAGCTGCGGTACGACCAGAAGCGGAACAGGGTCGCCACGCCGATGCCGACGAACTTGAAGACGTTGCTCTGCAGCGGCGTGTCCCAGCCGAGGCCGTAGGTCGCGAGGAACAGCACGCCGTTCTCGATGACCAGGCCGATCGCGCTGAACACCAGGAACAGCACGAGCTCGCGCGTGCGGCCGTTCTTGTCACGGTCCCGGTACGTCCAGTAGCGGAACCCGACGTAGTTGAAGACGATGGCGACGACGGTCGCGATGATGCTGGCGCGCACCACCGGCAGGTCGGAGACGTGCCGGACCAGGTTGAACACGCCGAGGTTGACCAGGACACCGGCACCGCCGACGGCACCGAACTTGGCCAACTCGCGTACGAGCCGTTGCAGCCCCGAGGAACGAGGTTCCATGGCTGTGCAGCTCCCGTCGGTAGGTTTCGTCGGCCAAGCCATGTTAGCCAGGTGATCCCGTTCACGCCTGCGGACCCCGCCACAGCGTGGAAACAGGTCGGAAAGAGCCGGGAAAGCACGGGGAAAGCACCGGCAGGGCACCGGGCGCGAGGAGGCGGCCGGGGACGGGCTCCGGACCTGGTGCGCGCGGCCGATACGCTAGGGGGGTGACGTTCCCGGTAGTCGGCATGGTCGGCGGGGGGCAGCTCGCGCGTATGACGCACGAGGCGGGCATCCCGTTGGGCATCAGGTTCAAGCTCCTCAGTGACACTCCCCAGGATTCCGCGGCGCAGGTCGTGAGCGATGTCGTCATCGGCGACTACCGCGACCTCGACACGCTGCGCGAGTTCGCGCGCGGGTGCGACGTGATCACCTTCGATCACGAGCACGTACCCACCGAGCACCTCCGGGCCCTGGAGGCGGACGGCATTCCCGTCCGCCCGGGGCCCGACGCGTTGGTGCACGCCCAGGACAAGGGCGTCATGCGTGCGAGACTCACCGAGATCGGGGTGCCCTGTCCGCGCCACCGCATCGTGGCGGATCCCCAGGACGTGGTCCGCTTCGCGGCCGAGGGCGACGGCTTCCCCGTCGTCCTGAAGACCGTCCGCGGCGGCTACGACGGCAAGGGGGTGTGGGTCGTGGAATCCCCGGAGGAGGCCGCCGAGCCCTTCCGCGCCGGAGTCCCCGTCCTCGCCGAGGAGAAGGTCGACTACGTCCGCGAGCTGGCCGCCAACGTCGTGCGCTCCCCGCACGGGCAGGCCGTCGCCTACCCGGTCGTCGAGTCGCGGCAGGTGAAGGGCGTCTGCGACACCGTGATCGCCCCCGCGCCCGGCCTCGACGAGTCCCTCGCGCTCGCGGCCGAGGAGATGGCCCTGACCATCGCCAAGGAGCTCGGCGTCGTCGGCCACCTCGCCGTCGAGCTGTTCGAGACCCGCGACGGACGCATCCTCGTCAACGAACTGGCCATGCGCCCGCACAACTCGGGCCACTGGACCCAGGACGGCGCGATCACCTCGCAGTTCGCCAACCACGTCCGCGCCGTCCTCGACCTCCCCCTCGGCGACCCGCGCCCGCGCGCCCGCTGGACGGTCATGGCCAACGTGCTCGGCGGCGACTTCCCGGACATGTACTCCGCCTACTTGCACTGCATGGCCCGCGACCCCAAGCTCAAGATCCACATGTACGGCAAGGACGTGAAGCCGGGTCGCAAGGTCGGGCACGTCAACACCTACGGCGACGACCTGGACGACGTGCTGGAGCGCGCCCGTCACGCAGCCGGATACCTGAAGGGCACGATCACCGAATGACCCCTGTTGTAGGCATCGTCATGGGGTCGGACTCCGACTGGCCCGTCATGGAGGCCGCCGCCCAGGCCCTCGACGAGTTCGAGATCCCCTACGAGGTGGACGTCGTCTCCGCGCACCGCATGCCGCGCGAGATGATCGCGTACGGCGAGCAGGCCGACGGACGCGGCCTGAAGGTGATCATCGCCGGGGCGGGCGGCGCCGCCCACCTGCCCGGCATGCTCGCCTCCGTCACCCCGCTCCCGGTCATCGGCGTGCCCGTCCCGCTGAAGTACCTGGACGGCATGGACTCCCTGCTGTCCATCGTGCAGATGCCGGCCGGCGTGCCGGTCGCCACCGTCTCCGTCGCCGGCGCCCGCAACGCCGGTCTGCTCGCGGCCCGCATGCTCGCCGCCCACGACGAGGAGCTGCTCCAGAAGATGCGCGAGTTCCAGCAGGACCTGAACGACCAGGCCACCGAGAAGGGCAAGCGTCTGCGTGCCAAGGTCGAGGGCTCCAGCGCCTTCGGCTTCGGGAAGTGACGCCCGTGAGCTCCCTCGAAGAAGCCCGCGCCCTGCTGCGCGAGTTCCCCGTCGTCGACGGCCACAACGACCTGCCCTGGGCCCTGCGCGAACAGGTCGCCTACGACCTCGACGCCCGCCCCATCGACGCCGACCAGAGCGCCTACCTGCACACCGACCTGGCCCGGCTGCGCGCCGGCGGCGTCGGCGCGCAGTACTGGTCCGTGTACGTCCCCTCCGACGAGCCCGGCGCCGCCACCGCGACGCTGGAGCAGATCGACTGCGTACGGCAGCTCATCGCCCGCCACCCGGCCGAGCTGCGCGGCGCGCTGACGGCCGCCGACATGGAGGCCGCGCGGGCCGAGGGCCGTATCGCCTCGCTCATGGGCGCCGAGGGCGGCCACTCCATCGACGACTCCCTCGCCGTCCTCAGGGCCCTGTACGCCCTGGGCGTCCGCTACATGACGCTCACCCACAACGACAACAACGCGTGGGCGGACTCGGCCACCGACGAGCCGAAGGTCGGCGGTCTGTCCGCCTTCGGCCGTGAGGTCGTCCGGGAGATGAACCGCGAGGGCATGCTCGTCGACCTCTCCCACGTGGCCGCGACCACCATGCACGCCGCGCTGGACACCACGGCCGCACCGGTGATCTTCTCCCACTCCTCCGCGCGCGCCGTCTGCGACCACCCGCGGAACATCCCCGACGACGTGCTGGAGCGGCTGCCCGCCAACGGGGGAGTGGCGATGGTGACGTTCGTGCCGAAGTTCGTCCTCCAGGCGGCCGTCGACTGGACGGCGGCGGCCGGCGCCAACCTGCGCGCCCACGGCTTCCACCCCCTCGACACCACGCCCGAGGCGATGAAGCTGCACCAGGCCTTCGAGGAGAGCACCCCCCGCCCGATCGCCACGGTGTCGACCGTCGCCGACCACCTCGACCACATGCGCGAGGTCGCCGGCATCGACCACCTGGGCATCGGCGGCGACTACGACGGCACCGCGTTCACGCCCGACGGCCTGAACGACGTCTCCGGCTATCCCAACCTGATCGCCGAACTCCTCGACCGCGGCTGGTCGAAGACCGACCTGGCCAAGCTGACCTGGCAGAACTCGGTCCGCGTGCTCGGCGCGGCGGAGGACGTGGCCCGGGGCCTCCAGGCCACCCGCGGCCCGTCGAACGCCACGATCGGCTCGCTGGACGGCTGATTCACCCGTGCGGCGGTACCCGGGAGCGGTGCCCGCTCGGCACCGTTCCGGTACCGCCGCAGCAGCCCGGAGGCCGCGGGCGCCGTACCCCCGAACGCCCCGTCCGCCAGGAAATACCCTTCCGCTCCGTGCGACCGTGACCCTACGCCCGCCACAAGCACGACGTGGCTCACGACGACGCACGGAGCCCGCGCATGGCCGACCTCCACGACGACGCGCCCACCACGACCGAGGTCGCCGAGCTCCCTGACGACCCCTTCCCCGCCGAGCCCGGCGCCCGCGGGGCCGGGGACGGCGCAGAAGGCCTGGACGGCCGGGACGACGGGGACGAGGAACTGGGCCACGCCCGTGCCCTGCTCGCACGGCACCCCGTAGCCGACGGCTACAGCGGGCTGCCGTGGGCGCTGCGCCACCTGGACCGCTACGACCTGGAAGCGGGCGAGACGGCCGTCGACACGGACGTGCCCCGGCTGCGCGAGGGCCGGGTCGGCGCCCTTTTCTGGTCGCTGCACCAGCCCGAGGGCCCGGCCGCCGGCCGCGCGGTGGCCACCGTCCTGGACCAGCTCGACCTGGCACGCGCCGTCATCGGGTCCCACCCCGACGGCCTGCGCCCGGGAACCACCGCCGGGCAGATCATCGACGCCCGCAACTGCGGCCGCGTCGCCGTCGTCCTCGGCCCCGCGCCGGCCGCCGCGCTCGACGGCTCCCTGGGCGTCCTGCGCTGTCTGCGCGCCCTCGGCCTGCGCGTCCTCACCCTGACCGGCGCCGCCTGGGCGGACGGCCCCGGGCTGAGCCGGTTCGGCGAGGAGGTCGTACGGGAGATGAACCGGCTCGGCGTCGTCGCCGACCTCTCCGGCGCCGGGGAGGCCACCGTCCTGCAGACCCTGGCGGTCTCCAGGACCCCCGTCCTCTGCACCCGCTCGGGGGCCGCCGCGCTGCGCCCGCACCCCGCCAACCTGTCCGACGCCCTGCTCGCCGGGCTGGGCGAGGCCAGGGGGCTGTGCATGGTGCCGCTGACCGCCGAGCAGACCGGCCCGGCCGTCGCGGACGTTGCCGACCACCTCGGTCACGTCCGTTCGGTGGCCGGCCCCGAGTGCGTCGGCCTGTCCGGCACCTACGACTCCGGGGTCACCCATCCCCGCGGTCTCGCCGACGCCTCCCGCTACCCGCACCTCGTCGCCGAACTCCTCCGCCGTGGCTGGTCCGACTCCGAGCTGTCCCTGCTGACCTGGGGAAACGTCCAGCGGGTGCTGCGCAGCGCCGACTTCGCCGCCAAAGCGGCCCAGGACCGCCGGGAGCCGTCGACGGCCCGGACGACGGAGTTCGACGCCCGGTCCCGGTAGGAACCGCCGCCCGCGCCGGGCCGGCGTGCGTGCCCGGCCGGGCCCGGCGCGCAGGCCCGTCACTTCCCGGATGCTCCCGTCGCTCCCGGCCGTTCCTGTCGCTTCCGGGCGGCTCCCGTCACTTCCCGGCGGCCTCCGTCGCGGCGGCGTTCTTCAGCGTCACGTCGATGCTGCGCCGGACGCGCGCCATCCGCCCGGCCCCGGCCTGGATCTCACGCTTCTCGTAGGCCGACTCGACGGCGAACCACGTCCCCACGACATTGGTCTTCCGCTTGCACCGGGCGTCCGCGGCGGCCGTGTCCCGCTCACGCTTCGACGGCGCGGGGGAGCGCCACGCGGGATCCTTCACGGCGGCCTCGGGGTTCGGGTAGCCGAAGCCCTCGGCCTTCATGCACGCCGACCACTCGGCGAAGACGGACTTCAGCCGGGCATCGGCCATGGACCGCACATAGCCGTCGAAGTTGATGTCGACCGCCGCCTGGGCGTCCTGGATCGTCCCGCCGCCCGCCGTCAGCTTCGCCTCGGCCTCGCCCACGCAGCCGCCCTTCGGGACCGTGATGCCGTGGTACTCGGCACCGGGCGGCAGAGCGCCCGCGCCGGGCAGCGACGGCGCGTTCCTGCCGTGCCCCAGCACCCTCTCCATGTCCGGGGACAGCGGCTTGCGCGACGGACGCGCCGCGCCCCGCGCCTGCTCCTGGGCTCCGTGATAGCCGGTCACCGCGGCGACGGCGGGGTCGGTGGGGTCGTACCGGTGGGAGGTCTGGTTCTGCTTCTTCCCGAGGTTGGGGTTCTCCGCGTCGAAGTCGAAGCCGAACCGCTTCATGCACGACGTCATGAGCGCCGACCTGGCGCGCTCGATCCGGACGTTCTCCTCCGGGCTGATCAGATACTTCTCGATGGGAAGCCGCTGGTCACGAGTGCTGTCGAGCTTCGGCGCGGCGCCCACCCGGGGCGGCGACGGCGCCCGCTGCGGCAGGGTGTCGGTCGTCGCCGGCGCGCAGCCGGTCGACATGCAGCTCAGCGCGGCGAGAACGGCGAGGACCGCGAGCGCGGTCGGACGTGCCGAGGCCATGTGTGGCGTCCTTCGGGGATGGTGCTCTGACGACGTACGCGGTGCAGGGGCACCCCGTCCTGACGAGATGCCCCTGCGCCCGATGCTGGTCCTGCGGCGAGGCCTTACGGGCACACGGCGTAGAAGTCGAAGCACTGCGACGCGTTGTTGTTCTTCAGCGTGGAGTTCAGGTTGGCCCCGGTCTGGCGCTTGATGTACTGGCTCGGGCCGCTCATGTTCGAGTTGTAGTAGATCGTCACGCTGTAGGAGCTGTCGTAGTTGTAGACGGACGCGGCGTTGTTCTTGACGTAGATGCCGGAACCGTTGCCGCCCGAGAAGGTGTACCAGTTGGGCTCGCCGTAGTTGTCGGCCCCGTGGCTGGTGCCGTCGGGGTCCCAGAACGTGGCGCCCTGGAAGTTCGAGTTGTAGAAGATGCAGGCTCCGACACTGCTGTTGCAGCCGGCCGCCTCCGCGGCGGGAGCCGCGACGAGAGCGACACCGAGTGCTGCCGCGGCCACCGCGCCGGCGGCGACCTTGTTGCGCATGCCCATGGAATTCCCCTTGATCAAAAAGCAGTAGACAAAAAAACTGGGGCGACCACGGAGATGACGGAACATCATCTCTGTGCTCGCCCAGTCCTCTTGAGAGGTGCTGACATCAACTGCACTCATGTGCTGCACAGTTGACGTTGCAGAGTATTGAAGACGGAGTTGATCACGTCAAGCAGACGGACAGGGCCCAGGAACCCCGCGGGAGATCCGCCCCGCCCGGCCCGCCGCGCTCAGCCCGTGCACAGGCAGAAGGGGTGGCCCGCCGGGTCGGCGTAGACCCGCCAGGTGCGTGACCGGTCGGCGGTGTCCAGCGGCCGGGCGCCCAGCTCCAGCACCGCCTTCTCGGCGGTGTCCAGGTCCGCCACCGTCAGGTCCAGATGGAACTGCTGGGAGCCGTCCTGCGCCGGCCACCGCGGCGGGACGTAGCCGGAGGACTCCTGGAAGGCCAGCGTCCGGCCGTCGGGCAGCAACAGGTCGACCCAGTCCTTCTCCTCCACCGGCGTGCCGCCCAGCAGCCCGGCGTAGAAGCCGGCCAGTGCGCGGGGGTCGGGACAGTCCAGGACGACGGCGCCGAGCTCGGCGAGGGCCATGGGTTCCTCCTCGGGTGTCGGAATGCTTCCGACACCCGGCTACCCATGCGGACGGCCGCTCAGTACGGACGGCCGCTCAGTACGGACAGCCGGTCGGTACGGACAGCCGCTCGGTACGGACGGCCGGTCGGTGCGGCCGGCCGGAGGAAAGGCAAGCGCTGTACCAAGGAGCGGTAAGGCGGGGGGAGTTCCGCGGCCGCCGGGCCGCCGCGTGGTGCAGAATGCGGGAAGACGCCGGTTCGGCCGACTGAGCCTCGGCCGAACCGGCGTCCCCGGTGAAGTGTGCTGGTCCCGCGCCCGGCGCGGGGGCGGCTACGCGGTCGGGCGGCCCATCGCCCGGTACGTCCAGCCGGCCTTCCGCCACAGGGCGGGGTCGAGGGCGTTGCGCCCGTCCAGGAGCACCCGGGCCGTCACGGCCTCGCCCAGCGCCTCCGGGTCCAGCTCGCGGAACTCCTGCCACTCGGTCAGGTGCAGGACGACATCGGCGCCCCGGACCGCCTCCAGCGCCGAGTCGGCGTAACCGAGCGTCGGGAAGAGCCTGCGGGCGTTGTCCATGCCCTTCGGGTCGTAGACGGTCACCTGACCGCCCTGCAGGTGTATCTGGCCGGCCACGTTCAGCGCGGGCGAGTCACGCACGTCGTCCGAGTCGGGCTTGAAGGTGGCGCCCAGCACCGCGACCCGCTTGCCCAGGAACGAGCCGCCCCCGAGCGCCTCGCGGGCCATCTCGACCATCTGGCCCCGCCGGCGCATGTTGATGGAGTCGATCTCGCGCAGGAAGGTCAGCGCCTGGTCGGCGCCCAGCTCACCGGCGCGGGCCATGAACGCCCGGATGTCCTTGGGCAGGCAGCCGCCGCCGAAGCCGATGCCGGCGCGCAGGAACTTCCGCCCGATCCGGTCGTCGTGCCCGATGGCCTCCGCCAGCTTCGCCACGTCACCGCCGCCGGCCTCGCAGACCTCCGCCATCGCGTTGATGAAGGAGATCTTGGTGGCGAGGAAGGAGTTCGCGGCCGTCTTCACCAGCTCGGCGGTCGGGAAGTCGGTCACCACGAACGGCGTGCCCTCGGCCACCGGCGTCGCGTACACCTCGCGCAGCAGCTTCTCGGCCCGCTCGCCGCGCACACCGACCACGATCCGGTCCGGGTGCAGCGTGTCCTGGACGGCGAAGCCCTCGCGCAGGAACTCCGGGTTCCAGGCCAGCTCGGCGTCCGCGCCGGCCGGCGCGTGCTCGGCCAGGTAGGCGGCCAGCCGTTCGGCCGAGCCGACCGGCACCGTCGACTTGCCGACGACCAGCGCCGGGCCGCGCAGGTGCGGGGCGAGCGAGGCGATCGCGGAGTCGACGTAGCTCATGTCGCAGGCGTACTCGCCGTGCTTCTGCGGGGTGTTCACGCAGACGAAGTGCACATCGCCGAACTCGGCGACCTCGGCCCAGTCGGTGGTGAAGCGCAGCCGCCCGGAGGAGCCCTCGATGCCCGCCACGTGCCGGCGCAGCAGCTCGTCGAGCCCCGGCTCGTACATCGGCGTCTCGCCGCGTTCCAGCATCGCGATCTTCTCGGGCACGACGTCCAGGCCCAGGACCTCGAAACCGAGCTCGGCCATGGCCGCGGCGTGGGTGGCTCCGAGATAGCCGGTGCCGATCACGGTGATCTTCAGGCTCATGGATGCTCCAGCAGGTGGACGTCGGTGGTGCGGTGCCCGAGCATAGTCGGGGTGGGAGCCGGGGATTTTCCGGCTGTCGCCTACCTCACGTAGGCGTGCGCCGCGCCGACCTCTAAAATTGAAGTTACTTAACGGTAATTAGCGTCATTATCACTGCGTCCTTGGAGCGTGAGAGACCTTGGCCGGATCGGCTGACTTCGACCTGTACCGCCCGTCCGAAGAGCACGGCATGCTCCGTGACGCCGTCCGCTCGCTGGCCGAGGCGAAGATCGCGCCCTTCGCCGCCGCGGTGGACGAGGAGGCCCGCTTCCCGCAGGAGGCCCTGGACGCGCTGGTCGCGGGCGACCTGCACGCCGTGCACGTCCCCGAGGAGTACGGCGGCGCCGGCGCCGACGCGCTCGCCACGGTCATCGTGATCGAGGAGGTGGCCCGCGCCTGCGTCTCCTCCTCCCTGATCCCCGCGGTGAACAAGCTGGGCTCCCTGCCGGTGATCCTCTCCGGCTCCGAGGAGCTGAAGAAGAAGTACCTGGGCCCGCTCGCCAAGGGCGACGCGATGTTCTCCTACTGCCTCTCCGAGCCGGAGGCGGGCTCGGACGCGGCCGGCATGAAGACCAAGGCCGTCCGCGACGGCGACCACTGGATCCTCAACGGCGTCAAGCGCTGGATCACCAACGCCGGTGTCTCCGAGTACTACACGGTGATGGCCGTCACCGACCCGGAGAAGCGTTCCAAGGGCATCTCCGCCTTCGTCGTCGAGAAGTCCGACCCGGGCGTCTCCTTCGGTGCCCCGGAGAAGAAGCTCGGCATCAAGGGCTCGCCCACCCGCGAGGTCTACTTCGACAACGTCCGCATCCCCGCCGACCGCATGATCGGCGCGGAGGGCACCGGCTTCGCGACCGCCATGAAGACCCTGGACCACACCCGCATCACCATCGCCGCCCAGGCGCTCGGTGTCGCGCAGGGCGCCTTCGACTACGCGAAGAACTACGTCCAGGAGCGCAAGCAGTTCGGCAAGCCGATCGCCGACTTCCAGGGCATCCAGTTCATGCTCGCCGACATGGCCATGAAGATCGAGGCCGCCCGCGCCCTGACCTACCAGGCCGCGGCCAAGTCCGAGCGCGGCGACAGCGACCTGACCTTCCAGGGCGCCGCCGCCAAGTGCTTCGCCTCGGACGTCGCCATGGAGGTCACCACCGACGCCGTCCAGCTCCTCGGCGGCTACGGCTACACCCGCGACTACCCGGTCGAGCGCATGATGCGCGACGCCAAGATCACGCAGATCTACGAGGGAACGAACCAGGTCCAGCGGATCGTCATGGCCCGCAACCTGCCGTAGTCCTGACTCCCGGTCCCCGGGAGAAGCGGAAGGCGCCTCTTCGGAGGCGCCTTCCGTCGTTCCGGGAGCGCGGTCACTGGCGCAGGGCTTCCAGCGGTTCGATGCGGGCGGCGCGGAGCGCGGGGTAGAGGCCGGCGAGGAGCCCGACGACGGAACCCACCAGCGGAGCCGGCAGGACCGTCAGCGGGTCGACGATCGCGGTCCAGTCCTGGACCACCGCGACCACCACGACCGTGCACACGCCGATCGCGGTACCGACCAGACCGCCGAGCGTCCCCAGGGTGGTGGACTCGGTGAGGAACTGCGCCGCGATGTGCCGGGGCCGCGCCCCCAGCGAGCGGCGCAGGCCGATCTCGCCCGTGCGCTCCAGGATCGCCACCAGCGTGGTGTTCGCGATGCCGAGCGCGCCGATCACCAGGCAGATCGCGGCCAGCAGCAGGAACAGACCCGACAGCGAGGTGTTCACGGCGTCCCGCAGGGCGTGCGGGTCGGGCGGCGGGGAGGCGTGCAGCAGCCGGGGGTGTTCGGGCAGCAGCGCGAGGGGTGCCTGACGGGCGACCAGGTGGGCCGCGCCGACCCGGGTGTGGACGATCATCTCGGCGGGCTCGTCGGCCGGTGCCCCGTACGCCCTCAGCGCCGTCGTGGTCGGCAGCATGGCGCCCATCAGCGCCTCGGGCCTGCGCTGCGCGTCGGAGATGATGCCGAGGACGGTGTAGGCGCTGTTGTTGATGAAGACGACGGGCTGGTTGTCCAGCCGGGAGATGCCGAGCGCCCGGGCCGCGCCGCTGCCGAGCACACACACCGGTTCGCCGCGCCGCTGATGGAACGCGTTGTAGAGGGTGCCCGCCTGCAGCGTCGGCTGGATCGCGCGCAGGGCGCCGGGAGACGCCGCGAACACCGACACACCGGTGCCGGGGTCGTCGCCCGGCGGCAGCGGCTGGGTGCCGATCTTCGGGTTGCGCAGGGGCACCGACCACCACACCCCGGCCGCCACCACGCCGTTGAGCCGCTCGACGCGCTGGTCGGAGTCGGCGGGGAAGTGCATCGCGGGCGCCTCACCGGACTTGGGCGCGGCGTCCTCGACCGTCACCGTCGTGGCCCGCAGGACGTTGAACGAGGCGCTGATCTGGCCGGCGGCCGTCGAGGTGAGGCCCAGCACGGCCACGAACGCGCCCACTCCGAGCACCGTGCCCAGCATGGTGAGCACCGAGCGGCCCGGCCGCTGCACCAGGCCCGCCACGGACTCCGCCAGCATGTCCCGGATGAGCAGCCCGGAGGGCGGCACCAGGTCTGGGCGCCTCTCGCGCCTGCCGCGCCACCGCGGGATCCGGGCGGGACGTCCGGTCGGGGGTACGGTCACGCGGCGGCCCGCCGATCGGTGTCGGAGAGGATGCGGCCGTCCCGGATGGTCAGGACGCGCCGGGCGCGTTCGGCCACGGCGTGGTCGTGGGTGATGACGACGACGGTGAGTCCGGCCGCGTGCAGTTCTTCGAGCAGTCTCATCACGTGCGCCGATGTCGCGGAGTCCAGGTTGCCGGTGGGCTCGTCGCAGAGGACCAGTTCGGGGCGGTTGACCAGCGCGCGGGCGATGGCGACGCGCTGGCGTTCCCCGCCGGACATGGTGGGGGGCAGCGCGTCGAGCCGGTGGCCGAGGCCCACGGTCCGCAGTGCCCGTACCGCCTCGTCGGTGCGCGCGCCGCGGTCCGTGGTCACGTACAGCTGGGCGAGGGCGACGTTCTCCGTGGCCGTGCGGTGCGACAGGAGGTGGAAGGACTGGAAGACGAACCCGACCTTCCGTCCGCGCAGCGCCGTGCGCTCCCGCTCCTTCAGGGCGGACACGTCCGCGCCGGCGAACTCGTACGTGCCCGACGAGGGGCGGTCCAGCATGCCGATCAGGTTGAGCAGGGTGGACTTCCCCGACCCCGACGGGCCGACCACGGCGACGAAGTCCCCGCGCTCCACGTCGAGATCGGTGGGCTGGAGGGCGTGCACGGCCACGGCGCCCGGGTAGGTCCTGGCGGCGCCCCGCAGCCGGATCACCGGAGCGGACGTGCTCAGCCCGCTCACTGGCCGACCACCACACGGTCGCCCGCGCGCAGCCGGGCCGTGCCCTCCGGGGTGACCTGCACCCGGCCGTCGGCCGCCACCCCCACCGTGACGGGCACCCTGTGCTGGGACCCGTCGGAGCCCAGCACGGTGACGCTGGTGCGGGCGTTCGCGCCGGCGTTGATCGCCGCCTCGGGAACGGTGAGGACCGCCCCGCTGGTGGCCGCGGCGGTGAGGGTGATGCGCACGTTCTGGCCGTCGAGCCGGTTGTCCCACTTGCCGGTCCGGGCGATCTGCATCGGCAGGTACGGGATGCCGCCGTTGGCGAGTCCTCCCGCGCCCTGGTCCGGGGCCGCGCCGTCGGAGGACCGGTCGCCCGACTTGTCGCCGGGGGTGACCAGCGCGCCCACCGAGGCCACCGTGCCGGAGGCGGTCAGGCCGAGGGACTCCGAGGTGATCCGTACCTTCAGGCCCTCCTTGACCAGGTCGTGGTAGGAGGGGTCGAGATAGCCGGTGAGCTTCAGACCGCCGGTGGCCAGGGTGACGGCCGGACCGGTCACCTTGTCGCCGACGGACGCGGGCAGCGAGACGACCCGCACCGGCACCGAGGAGACGAACGCCATCTCGGAGGCCGGTACGAAGGGACCGCCGGCGGCGCCGTTCCCGCCGCCCGTGCCCGCCGTCCCGGCCGGGTCGGCGGCCTGGCCGGTGCCGTCGCCGCCCCTGGTGACCGGCACCGGGTAACCCATGCGGTGGTACAGCGCGGTGACGGCTTTCCCGGTCGCCGCGCCGAAGGAGCCGCGCTCGTCGCCCCCGGCGTACAGACCGAGCCCGGCCAGCGCGTTCTGGAGCTGGGCGACGTCCTGGCCGGACTCGCCGGGGAGGATGTCACGGTAGACCGGGATCCGGCCGGGCAGGACGTAGACCGGACGCCCGGAGAACTCGGCCATGGGCCGGGCGGCGGCGACCGTGTCGCCGACGTGCGCCAGCTTCCGGGTGAGCACGGGCGGCATGCCGCCGGGGTTGGTCCCGCCGCCCAGCGCACGGGTGTCCGCCACCGAGGTGGGCGTGATGGACAGGGTCGAGCCGCTGGTCACGTCACCGCGCAGGACGGCGGTGCGGGCCAGGCGCTCGGAGTTCACGGTCGCGCTGATGACACTGGCCTCGGGGGCGCGGGTGTCCGCGGCCGCCTGGGCGGGCGACTTCACCAGCAGCGCGCCGCCGAGCCCGCCGACGGACAGCAGCGTGGCCGTGGCGGCCACCGCGAGCACCGCGCGGCGCCGGCGCGCGAGCGCGGACCTGCGGGTGAGGGGCGCCGGGGCACCGGGTCCGGCGGGCTCCCGCTCGGGGGTGCTGTGTTCCGCGGCAGGTGCGATGGGGTCCGTCCCGGGGGTGCCGGGGTCCGCCGCGTGTGCGGCGGGGTCCGTCCCGGGGGCACCGGGGTCCGGTGCCGGTGCGACCGCTTCGGCGACCGCGCTCTTCGTCAGGTCTGCCATCAGTTCTCTTTCCCCGCCCCGGTCAGGAACCGGACGGCTTGCCGCCGGACAGCACGGCCGTCACCCGCTTCACCTGGTTCCGCAAGCCCTCCCGGGCCTGCTGCAGTTCCTCGGCGTGCGCCTCGATCTGGGTGTTCTGGTAGGCGCTCTCCACCGCGAACCAGGTGCCCACGAGGTTGACGCGCTTGGCGCACTGCCAGTCCGCGACCGCCACGGTGATCTCCTGGGACGTCGCGGCCGGTGTGCTCCAGCGGTCGTCGCCCGCGGCGTCGAAGGTCTTCTTGTAGTTCGTGTAGCCCTGGGCGCCCATGCACTTCTTCCAGGCGCCCTGCGCCGCGATGACGCGCGGGTCCAGCTGCGAGTACTCGAAGGAGTGCGCCCGGATCTCCTCGGCCAGCGGGGAGTGTCCCGCCCGCTGCACCTCGTCGCCGCCCGTGATGGCCCGGTCCGCCTCGCTGACGCACCCGCCCTTGGGCAGCTTCTCGCCGTGGTACGAGGTGACGAGTCCCTGCGGGGACGTGGCCGTCAGGACCGTACGCACCTCCTGCGAAGGAGGTGTCCCCAGGTGTGCGGGCAGGCTCCGGGGGTCGTTCTTCGTCATGTGGAAGCCGAAGCCGCGCGCGACGTCGAGGGACTCCGGGACGCCGTAACGGCGGCCGTTCTTCGTGAAGTTCGGCAGGCGCGCCTCGGTGGGGACGTACCTGAGCCCGAAACGGCTGACGCAGCGCTGCTCCAGCGTCGTCATGGCCTCGGTCGTCAGCAGCAGGTCGTGTCCCGCCGGCATGTACGAGTCGACGGGCAGGTCCATGTGCGCGGTGTCGGTGAGCGACGGGATCGCGGTGACGCCGGGAATCCTGGAGACCACCGGCTTCGGGGGCTTCCCGACGGCGGGCGAGGCGTTCTGCGAGCAGCCCGCGAGCAGGCTGATGCCGGCGACCGCGCAGATCAGTGCGGCGCCCGCGCGACCAGAGGTGATCGTCATATGGGTTCTCAGTCAAAAGGCCTCGCTGCCGGTCCGCGGACCGGCAGCGAGGGAGTGGTGATCCGGCAACCTCCTACGGTCGCGCGGGTCAGCCGACGCCGATACCGACCTCGGTGGCGGCGTCGTTGTTCCACGTGTAGTTGAGCGGGCCGCCCTTGCCGTCGTAGGCCCAGTCGTAGTTGCCGTTGTAACCACTGTTGAACCAGACGGTGCCACCGCGGTTCTCGTAGTACTCGGACTCCATGGCGGTGGCGTTGTTCTTCACGGCCTGACCGGCACCCTGGCCGCTGCCGCTCTTGAAGGTGTAGCCGGAGAGGTTGGAGACGCTGCCGTCCTGGCCCCAGATGGCGCCGGAACCGTCGTGCACGTAGAAGAGGCAGAGCGGCTGGTAGTTGCCGCCGCCCAGAACCGAGTTGCCGCAGCGCCCGGTGGCATTGCCGGAAACCTGGCTGCTGGCCGCCTGCGCGGGCATGGCGAGACCGAGCACCGCGACGCCGGCGGCGGCAGCGGTGAAGAGCTTGGCCTGGATACGCACAAGGACTCCCTTGATGTGTGTCATGTGAAAGGCGGCAACCCGAGTTGACGACGGAAGTGGACCATGGTGTCTGATCTTCCGTCAATCCTCTTTTCATGACTGAAGATTGCGTTCCAGGTGAAGGAAATTTGCGGGTGCCATGACTACGGCAGCGGCTGTGGACCGCCCCTCACGGGAGCGGCCCGGCGGGCGGGCGGTGTCGTCACGCCTCCCGCCGGGCCGCCCCGGCACGCCTCGCCGGGCGGTCCCGGCACGCCCCGCAGGGCGGCTGCTAGTTGCCGGAGACGGTGACCGGCTCGTCGTTGTTCAGCTCGGTCACGAGCGTCTTGACCTTCGCCTTGTCCCAGACGAGGTTGCCGCCGACGGAGCCGGAGATCGGCATGTTCAGCGACTTGCCGTCGCCGCCGCTGACGCCCTTCATCGCCCAGAACATGGAGCCCAGGTCCCACAGGCCCATGTCCTTGTCGACGGTCAGCGAGTCCAGGCCCGCGCCCATGGTCGGGTAGAACGTGAACGGGTTCAGCACGGTCGAGGGAGTGGCCACCTGGTGGGCCAGCGCGGACAGGAACTTCTGCTGGTTCTTGGTGCGCTGGAGGTCCTGCGCCGCGAACGCGTGCCGGGTGCGGACGAAGGCGAGCGCCTCCTCGCCGTTCAGCGTCTGCTTGCCCGACTTGAAGTCGGCGCCCGAGTCCTTGTCCTTGAAGCCCTTGTCGATGGTGATCTCGACACCGCCGACCGCGTCCACGATCTTCGCGAAGCCGCCGAAGCCGATCTCGACGTAGTGGTCGATGTGCAGGCCGGTGTTGAACTCGATGGTGCGCACCAGCAGCGTCGGGCCGTCCTCCGCGTAGGCCGCGTTCAGCTTCGTGTGCCGGCCCGTGCCCGGGTAGACCTTGCCGGAGCCCGAGCCCTGGTAGGACGGGATCTCCACGTCCGAGTCGCGGGGCAGCGATATGAGCGTGTCGCCGTTGTCACCGACGTGCAGGATCATCATCGAGTCGGTGCGCTGGCCCTCGGCGGAGCCGGTGTGCAGCTTCTTCTTGTCCTCGGCCGTCATGCCCTTGCGGCTGTCGGATCCGACGATCAGGTAGTTGGTGCCGTCGCCGGCCGCGGGCCGGTCGATGACCTTGGAGAGGTCGACGTCCCGGTGGAGCTTGGAGTCGGCCCAGAAGTACGTGGCGACCGAGGTGACGATCAGCACACTCGCCAGCGTGATCGCCGTCCACTTGATCCGCTTGCGCCAGTTCGGCGCGGGACGGGACGCGGGGGCGTACCGCTCGCCCGGCCCGCCGGGGCCTCCGGAGCCGCCGCCGTAGACCTGGCCCGTGTTGTAGCCGCTGTCGTAGCCGTCGTCGTACCCGCGGCCGTCGGTGTACGACGGCTGCTGCGGGACTCCGGCGCCGTACGGAGGCGCGGACGGCCCCTGGTCGCCGTACGACGGGCCCCGGCCGGGCGGCACCGTCGGGCCGCGCCGCACCTGGCGCATCGAGCGGGCACCCTCCGGCTGCGCGCCGGCGCTACCGCGTCCGTAGCGCGGGCCGCGGTTGTCGTCGGACCATCCTTCGGGCCAGTTATTCATGCGCCCCAGTGTGCAGTGACCGGCGGTGTTCCTCACAAGGCCTGGGGACAAATCACAGCGGCCCTGTTGCCGAGCTGTCACAAATTCCGTGATTGTCACTTCGGCATAAGGTGGAGGCCATGACAGACCAGGCCCCTGACGTGGAACCGGACATCCCGGGTAAGCCCACGTCCGCTTCCCGCACCACGCTCAGCCACATCATGACCCACAACGACACCAACCTTCTGGGCACGGTGCACGGTGGAGTGATCATGAAGCTCGTCGACGACGCGGCGGGCGCGGTGGCGGGCCGGCACTCCGGCGGCCCCGCCGTCACCGCGTCCATGGACGAGATGGCCTTCCTGGAGCCGGTCCGCGTGGGCGACCTGGTGCATGTGAAGGCGCAGGTGAACTGGACCGGCCGGACCTCGATGGAGGTCGGCGTCCGCGTCCTGGCCGAGCGCTGGAACGAGTCGAACCCGCCCACCCAGGTGGGCTCGGCGTACCTGGTCTTCACGGCCGTGGACGCCGACGGCAAGCCGCGCCTGGTGCCCCCGGTGCTGCCCGAGACCGAGCGGGACCGCCGCCGCCACCAGGAGGCCCAGATCCGCCGCACCCACCGCCTGGCCCGGCGCCGTGCCATCCGCGAGCTGCGCGAGAGGCGTGTCGCCGAAGGCTTCACGGACTGAGGTCCGCTCCCACGTCCGCTCGGCGGACGTCGGTGAACGTTGGCAACTCGCCTTCGTTTCAGATGAGTTGTGTGAATGTGGGAAGTGTCACCGCGTGTCGCCCGCGGGCGGGCGGGGTGGATAGTCTGGGCGGTCCGGTGCGCCGGCCCGCGAGGCCGCTCACCGTTTCACGGACCGGGAGATTTCCGGGGCGCCGCCGGTGCGCCCCGACCAGGGTGGAGACATGGACACGGAAGGCCGTGGCCGGGGCGAGGACATCGACCCCTCGGACCAGTGGGTGCTGAACCCGCGGACGGGTGAGTACGAGCTGCGGCTGCACACGGCCCCGGCGTACCGGCCGGAGCCCGCGCCCGCACCACCCTTCACGGCGGAGCCCGCCGTGCCCCCGGCGCCCGTTCCCCGGTCCGCCGGCCGGGCGGCCCGGCAGGCCCCCGCCACGTCCCAGGCTCCCCCCGCCTCCTCCGCGCAGCCGTCCGCGCCCGCGTCCTCCGGCCGCCGTGCCGCCCGCTCCGGGAGCGGGGCTCCGCAGGCGCCGTCGCGCCGGCGCGGCCGTGAGCCCGCCCCCGCCGCCGCCCCGGCGGGCCGGCGCCGGTCCCAGGGCCGCGGCAGGAGGAAGGCCGGCCGGGTGGCCCCGCTGTGGACGGCCGGCGTCCTGGCGTCCCTGATGGCCGTCGGCGGGACCGGCGGCTACCTCTATCTCCGGTCCGCGTCCGCCGCCCCGGCCTGCGAGGCGCGTCCCTCCGGTGACGCCGGGACGCGGCTGGCCCTGACCGCGGGCGGCGAGGACACGAAGGGCAAGGCCGAGGAGGAGGCCCGGCTGAAGGGCAGCCGTTCGGCACCGGCCGAGGTCCGGGTCGACATCTACAACGCCGGGGCGCCCGACGGCTCCGGCCAGAGCGTGCTCACCTGGCTGCAGAACGAGAAGGGCGTGCTCAAGTCCAGCCAGCTCGGCAGCCGCGGCGCGCCGCGGCCCCTGACGACCCTGGAGTACGCGCCGGACCAGGCCGCCCAGGCGCGCGAGCTCGCTGCCCTCATGCGGCTGCCGGGGTCGGCCCTCAAGCCGGGCACGAGCGAGAAGAACGCGCAGGGCCTGCCGGCGATCGTGCTGACCCTCGGCCAGGACTTCGTCTCCCCGGGCAGCCCCCTGGCCGCCCCGAAGCCCCCGCCGGCCCGGACCCCCGCCCCCACCGACCACCGCTGCACCTCCTGACCCAGGGCACCCCCGGCCCGTACCCGGCCGCCCCGGCCGCAACGTCCGGCCCGCCCTGCCGCGCCCCGGGCCTCGGCCTCGGCCCGGCCCCGTACCCCGCCCGCCCCGGCCTCAGCGTCCGGCCCGCCCTGCCCGCGCCCGGGCCCCGGGCCCGGCGTCCGGGCGCGGCCCGGGCGGTTCGGTGTCACGCGCCGCCCGCGCACACCACCTCGTTGCCGCGCACCACGTTCTGCTCGTCGGGGGTGCCGGGGTCCTCCGGCCGTACCTTGCGGACCTTGCCCGTGTCCTGGAAGTCGGAGCCGGCGGTGACCTTCAGCAGCTGCCCCTGGCCCGGTACGGCCCGCAGCTCGCTGCCGGGCAGCGCGGCGGCCAGGGAGCGGGCGGAGCGGTCCCAGCGGGGGTCGTAGGAGATCACCGTGCGCCGGACGTCATGGGCGGCCGCGCTCACCGGCCGGTGGTCGGCGGCGAAGCCGGCCGCGGTGAGGGCGGCGTCCAGGCGCCTGGCCAGCCCGGCCGAGGCGGTGCCGTTCGCCACCTGGAGCCGGATCTGCGACGGAGCCACCTCGACGTGCGCGGGGGCCGGGCCGCGGCTCGGCCGGTCCACGGCGAGCGGCTTGTCGTCGCGCAGGGAGGTGAACAGCCGGGCGGCCTTGGCGGGGTCCCACTTCAGCGTCGAGCCGATGCCCTTGACCGGGAAGTTCATCTGGCCGATGGGCACGGTGGTGAACTCGGAGGACGAGGGGGAGAAGTTCCGCATCGCCCGGCCCAGGTCGAGCAGCTCGTCCGTGCCGAAGCCCTCGTCGGCCCGCACCGAGCCGAGCACCGCCCGCGTCACGTCCCGGAACCGCATCGGGTTGAACAGCACCCCCGAGGAGGTGGCCCGCGCGATGAGCGCCGCCAGGAACCGCTGCTGCCGCTTCATCCGGCCGAGGTCGCTCGCCCCGTCCACGTGCCGGGCCCGTACGTACTGCAGCGCCTGCCCGCCCGACAGGGTGTGCGTGCCGGGCGCGAGGTCGAGACCGGTGTACGAGTCCTTCAGCGGGGTCGCCGTGCAGACGCGGACGCCGCCGAGCACGTCCACGGTCTTCATGAAGCTGGTGAAGTCGACCTCCATGTAGTGGTCGATCTTCACGTGCGTCATGTCCTCGACCGTCCGCACGGTCAGCTGCGGCCCGCCCTCGGCGTAGGCCGCGTTCAGCTTGATGGGGTGCGGTCCGTGCCGCTGCCCGGTGTTCTGGTCGACGTGCGCGGGCACCTCGGCGTAGGAGTCCCGGGGCAGGCTGACCACGCTGGCCCGCTCCCGGTCCTCCGAGATGTGCACGATCATGACCGTGTCGGTGCAGTGGCAGGGCGCCCCGCCCAGCCGGTACGCCCGCTTCTCCGCGTCACTGATCCTGTCGCGGCCGTCGGTGCCGACCAGCAGGACGTTCATGCCGTGGCCCGCGCGGGGCCGGTTCTTCATGTCCTTGAAGGCGTCGACCCGGGCGATGCCCGCGTCCAGGCTGCTGACCACCGCGTGGCCGATCCCCGCCGCGGCGAGCACCACCACCGACAGCGTGGTCACCGCGCGCATGGCCCAGCGCGGCCGCCCGGGCCGCCGCCCGGGCCGCCCCGGGCGGCCGGCCGGACGTGGCCCGCGGCGCTGCGCCTGCGGCTGCGGGCGCGGCTGCGGCCTGCGCTGCGGCTGGGGGCGGCGCCGTGGCCCGGGCGCACCTCCCGTGCCGTCGGCGGCGGACGAAGGGGACCGGGGCGGGGTGGGCAAGGAACACCTCCGGGCTGCGGCCGTACGTGGGATTTGTGAGAACCGTAGGCCGATAGGATCTCCAGCCCGCGTCGCAGCCCCCGCGGCGCGCACCCGTGTCCCCCGTTCGCGGTAACGTGAGGCTCCTATGAACGCCAAGTCCGACGTGCGGCTCCCCGCCGTTTCTGTGATCATGCCCGTCCTCAACGAGGAGCGGCATCTGCGCGGGGCCGTCCAGGCGATCCTCGCGCAGGAGTACGCCGGCGAGATGGAGGTCGTGATCGCCCTCGGTCCCTCCGCGGACCGTACGGACGAGATCGCCGCCGAGCTGGTCCGTGAGGATCCGCGCGTGCACACCGTCCCGAACCCGACCGGCCGCACCCCCGCCGCGCTGAACGCGGCGATCAAGGCGTCCCGGCACCCGGTCGTGGTCCGTGTCGACGGTCACGGGATCCTCTCGCCGAACTACATAGCGACCGCCGTACGGCTCCTGGAGGAGACCGGCGCGCAGAACGTCGGCGGCATCATGCACGCCGAGGGCGAGAACGACTGGGAGCACGCGGTCGCCGCCGCGATGACCTCGAAGATCGGTGTCGGTAACGCGGCCTTCCACACCGGCGGCCAGGCGGCCGCCGCCGAGACCGTCTACCTCGGCGTCTTCCGCCGTGAGGCGCTGGAGGCGCAGGGCGGTTACAACGAGGAGTTCATCCGCGCCCAGGACTGGGAGCTGAACTTCCGTATCCGCGAGGCGGGCGGTCTGATCTGGTTCTCCCCGGAGCTGAAGGTCTCCTACCGGCCGCGCCCGAGCGTCAGGGCCCTCGCCAAGCAGTACAAGGACTACGGACGCTGGCGGCACGTGGTCGCCCGCTACCACGAGGGCTCCATCAACCTGCGGTACCTCGCGCCGCCGACCGCGGTCTGCGCGATCGCGGCGGGCGTCGTCGTGGGCGCGCTGGTGACCCCGGTGGGCTTCGTGATCCCCGGCGGGTACCTCGCGGCGATCGCCCTCGGGTCCGTCCCCGCGGGCAAGGGGCTGCCGCTGAAGGCCCGCCTCCAGATCCCGGTCGCCCTCGCCACCATGCACATGTCGTGGGGCTGGGGCTTCCTGACCAGCCCGAAGTCGCTGGCGAGGAAGGTCATCGCCTCGCGCCGTCCGGCGGTCGTGCGCGAAAGCCACTGACCGCGGGCTTACCCCTGCGCGGACCGCTCACGGGCGGCCGCCGCCGTACGGAGGAGGGGCTCACCGTCCTGGACGGTGAGCCCCTCGGTCCGTTCCCGCGGCAGCGGTCAGCCGGTCACCACCGGTACGGCTTGTACACGGGCATGCACTGGCTCTCGTCCGCGCCGTTGATGGCATCGGAGTTGCTGGGCACGTCGCCTTCCTTCGGCTTCTGCGGGTAGCTGGAGCCGGTGCGCCAGTCCGCGCCCACGACGACGGTCACGCCGGACACGGCGGTGGACTGCTTCACCGCGCTCGCCGGGATGCCGAGCGACTTGGCGAGCGCCTGGGCGTCGCCCTGGAGGTCGGCGCTGGGGTACCGCACCACGGTGCTGTCCGCGGACAGTCCGGTGGCGGAGGCGTCCTTCGAGGCTCTGACGTAACCCTGCTGGGCGAGGGCGTCGGCGACCGCCTGCGCCCGCCCCGGCACGGCCGCGTTCGCGGAGTCGGCCGTCGCGTTCTGCACGAGCACGCCGAGCTGCCCGGGAGACTGCGAGGGCGTCTTGGGTGCCGCAGGCTCCTTCTTCTTCGCGGGTGTGCCGTTCTTGTCGAACGGCACGTCGTCCCGGAGCATCTGCCAGACCTTCGGCGCGTTCACGGGGTCCGGCAGCAGGTGCGCGTTCGGGGCCTCCGGGTCCGCGATGCGCGGCATGGTCAGCGAGGTGATGCGCTTCGGCGGCACCGACTTGAGCTGCATGCCCAGGTCGTACAGCTTCTTCACCGAGCCGAGCTCCTCGGAGACCTGGAGCGACTTGGTGGCCGCCTCCGCCAGGTCCATGAACCGGCCGCTGTCGGTGAAGACGTTCTGCTTCTTCAGCGTGCGCATCATCGAGTTCAGGTACATGTGCTGGGCCTTGGCACGCTCCGGGTCACTGCCCCAGGCGTCGCGGGTCCGCAGCCACTGCAGGGCCTGCTCGTGCTTGAGCTTGTTCACGCCGGCCTTCAGCTTGAGGCCGGAACCGCCGCGGATGCCGCCCGGCAGGTGATGGTCCCAGACGTTGTCCTGCACGCAGACGTCGACACCGCCGATGGCGTCCGCCATGTTCACCACACCGGTGAAGTCGATCATCATCCAGTGGTCGATGTAGAGCTTGGTGAGCTGCCGCCACGTGGCCATCGTGCAGCCGGGGCCGCCACGGGCCAGCGACGAGTTGATGAGGTCGTTGGTCGCCGGGTACACGTGCCCGGTCTTCGGGTCCGTGCACTGGGGTATGTCGACCCGGGTGTCACGCGGAACGCTGACGAACGCGGCGCTCTTGCGGTCCGCGGCGACGTGGATGAGCATCTGCACGTCGGCGCGCGGCGGGGCGCCCTTGTTCTCCTTGGCGCCGCCCAGCTTGATGTCCTCCGCGGAGTCGCGGATGTCGGACCCGAGCAGCAGGATGTTGATCGGTGTCTGGCCGGCCGCGTTCGGCTTGGGCTTCGCCACGTCGTCCCCGCCGCTGACGAGCTCACCCTTGCGGATGTTGCCGTTGAGGTGCTGGATGTACAGGTAACCGGCGCCGGCCGTGCCGAGTATGACCACGCCGAGCACGCTCGCGGACCACCGCAGCGCACGTCGTCTGCGTTGCCGCCGTTCGGCCTTGGCGTCCCCTCTGCGGCGCCCGCCGCCTCCGCCGCGGCGTCCGGACTTCTCCGCCGTGTCCGAGGCACGCCGCCTGCGCGGAACCGTTTCCCCGTCCGAAGGAGCCTTGCCTCGCAGCTCGCTCTGCGCCAACTCCCAGCCCTCCCCACCCTGTCCAGTGCGCAACGAGTCGGTCCCGTCCTGGGTTAGACGCACGACCGACCCATTGGGTTACCTCGGGAACGCACTTGACCTTGTCTTCTGTGAAAGATCCGGATGTGGAGCGATTGTCCGGCGAGCCGAAGCCGCACGACCCGGATGTCTGTCCGGTCATTATCCAGTCGGCGGGTAAGAGCCGCCCGCGGGGTGAACTCCACTGCCGGAAGCCGGAATGGCACCGGCGACGGAAACACGGACATGCGACAGGCCGCCCATACAGGGCAGTTGGCTCCTTTGCCGACGAACTGCCCTTTTCCGGAAGGTCTTTGTGTCAGGAAATCAGCTGGCGCACTCCACCTTGTCGGCCGTGGACTTGTCGACCGACGGCGGCTTCTTCGGGCCGGAGAAGGAGACTCCCGCGCCCTTGAAGTCCTTGCCCAGGGTCAGCGTCATCGCGGGCAGCCCCTGGGAGCCGGTGGCGCTCGCGCCCGGCTTCAGGGCGGACCCGGGCAGACCCATGAGGGACGCCAGCTCCCGCGCCTGGGAGGCCTGACCGGGCGCGTACTCCAGCGTGGTCCTCGCCAGTTCCGCCGGAGCGTTGCCCGCGTTCTCCGACTTCAGGACGCCCTTGTCGTTCTGCAGCCACGTCAGGGTGTCCTGCGCGCTGCCGCCCTCGGCGCCGCCGTTGAAGATCCGTACGCGCACGTCGGCGGCCGCGGACCTGCTGCCCTTGAGCCGGGCGGCCGCGGTGTCCTTGGCGGCCTTCTCCTTCTCCTTCACCGCGGTGAAGGAGACGTCGTTCCTGATGGCGTCGAAGACCGGAGGGGCCAGGTACGGATCGACGACGACCGTCTTGTGCACGGCGCCGTCGGCCGGGTTGTCCTTCACGGGCACCGTCACGAAGGAGATGTTCTTCGGCGGCACCTTCTTGAGCTCCAGCGCGACGTCCTTGAGCGTGCTCACCTTGCCGATGCCCTTGTCGACGGTGAGCGCCTTGGTGGCGGCGTCGGCCAGATGGAACAGCTTGCCGGGATCGGTGAGGGTGTCGCTGGAGGACATCTTGCGCATCAGGGAGGCCATGAACTTCTGCTGCGCCTTGATGCGGTCCAGGTCGCCCCGGTTGCCCCAGCTGTGCCGGGTGCGGACGAACGCCAGTGCCTGCTCGCCCTGGATCCTGGACGGGCCCGCGGGAAGCCGGAGATGCGAGTCGTCGTCGTTCACCGCGTGGGCCAGGCACACGTCGACGCCGCCGACCGCGGTCGTCAGCGTCTTCACGGCGTTGAAGTCGACCATCATGAAGTGGTCCGGCACGATGCCGGTGGCCGCCTTCACCGTCCGCATCGTGCAGCCCGGGTCGCGGCCCTCCTGGCCGAGGCTCGTGTTGAAGCGCTCGCCGTCGGTGGCGGGGACGACCTTCCGGGTGCCGTCGGGCTCGACCGTCGTGCACTGCGGCACGTTCACGATCAGGTCGCGCGGGATGCTCAGCGCGGTGGCGTTCGTCCGGTCCTTGGAGACGTGCAGCAGGATGTTGGTGTCGGCGTGCCCGACGCTGTTGCGGTCCCCGTATCCCTCGTTGCCGGAGCCCGTGCGCTTGTCGGTGCCGATGATCAGGATGTTGAAGGCGCCGTTCTTGCTGAAGCCGCTCTTGGCGGCACTGCCCACGTCCGCGGTGGTGACGTTGCCCTCGAGGTGCTTGATGTAGAGGTAGCCGGCGGTGCCGACGGCGACCAGCGCGACCGCCGTACCGCCGGCGGTCCACGCCAGGACCTTCCTCGCCCTCGACTTCTCCTTCGCCGGACGGCGGCCGCGCCGTCCCTGCGGCTCCTGCGGCCCGGCGCCGCGGCGCCCGCGCTGCGGCACCACCTCGGTGGCGCGGCCGCCGCGGTCCGGTCTGCGGGGGCCCGGCACCGACGACTGCGGTGCGGGATCCCCCAGTCGCAGTTCGTACTCACCAGTGTTCGGATTGATCACCCACTGGTCTGCGGGGTCGATGTTGTCCGCCCGCCCACGGCCTTGCGCGTCCACGGTTGTCCGAATCCTCCGTCGGGGCCACGCGGCGCCTTCCCCCTCAAAGGCGCTCGGGTCTCGCTGAAACGGTGCGCGTTCCCAGGACGGACCTGGGCAGACCACATGGCCCGGTGCACCGGATCGCTCACACTATCCGCCCGGTTCGGCGCCGAGTGACGCCCGTGACAAATTCCACCTGCCGGCGACCGGGCGGTCCTGCTCATGGTTGTGGACGCGAGTTCGCCGAGCCGGTGTGCGTATCACTCACAGGTGTGCTCGGCCGCGGTGTTCCCCTCGAACGTCGGAGCGGGGGACGCGCTCTCCCCACCCGTGCGCGGCGGGGCCGTGGTGGCGTTCCCCGACGGTGAATCCGGGGCGTCGGGGACATCCCTGGCCACCGTCACCGGCCGGTCCGCCCGCAGCAGCGCGAACAGTTTCTGTGCCTCCGGCTCCACGAGTTGGTCGCGGTTGGCGTTGTAGACGTACGACTCCCTCGGCACTGTCAGGAACTGCACATGTTCGGTGGGGATGTCGCGCAGACCCCGGACCAACTGGTACAAGCCGCGCAAGCTGGCCAGCTCCGGATCCGTGGTGAGCGAGGAGGTCGCCGCGTCCAGGACCGGATACAGCTTCGCCGGGTTCAGCAGGACGTCGTTGCTCTGCATCTTGTCGACCAGCGCGCCGAGGAAGCGCTGCTGCCGTTCCATCCGCTCGGTGTCGCTGCCGTTGCCGAGCGACTTGCGGGCCCGTACGTACCCGAGCGCCTGCTCCCCGTCGAGGGTCACCCTGCCCGCGGCCAGCTTCAGCTTGGCCGCCTTGTCGTCCACGGGCTCCTTCAGGCACACCTGCACCCCGTCGACGGCGTCCACCATGTCCTTGAACCCGCTGAAGTCGAGCACCACGTGGTGGTCGACGCGGACGCCCGTCAGCTTCTCGACCGTCCGGATCGTGCACGCGGAGCCGCCGACCTGGAAGGCGTGGTTGAACATCGCGAACGACGGGTCGCTGCGGCTGCCGTCCGGCCGCAGACAGTCGGGCATGTCCACCATCAGGTCCCGGGGCAGCGAGACGGCGGTGGCGCTGCGCCGGTCGGCCGCCAGGTGCAGCAGGATCGTCGTGTCGGACCGCTCGCTGCCCTCGTCCCGGCCGTACTGCGCGTTGCCGCTGCCGGCCCGGGTGTCGGAGCCGATCAGCAGGATGTTCTGCGCGTCCCGCACCAGCGCGGTGGGCCGCTCCCGCTCGTAGCGGGCGAGTTCCCGGGCGGCGGCCTCGTCGGGGGTGATGTTGCCGCTGAGCTTGGCGTACACCGCCCAGCCGCTTCCGGCGCCCGCCACGAGCAGTGCGGCGAGGCCGAGCGCGGCCCGCCGGGCCAGGCGCCGCCGGTGCCGCCGCACCAGGCCGTCCCCGCTCGCGGAGGAACCGAGGCCGGGACCGAGGGGTCTGCGACCGGCTGTGTCGGTCACGTGCGGCCCCCCTCACGGTCGTACGAGCGTCGGTCCAGTGCCCTTACGACGATGCCGGGGAGGGGGGTCCGGGGCCCCCTGTATTACTCCGAACGAGGGACGGCGGCCGCCGCGCGGCAGGCACGCGGACGCACTCTCGGCAGGACCCCGAGTGCCGCACTGACCAGCGAGAACACCCCTCGCGCCCTGGCCCCTCCCGCACCTCGCGGAGCCGTTCCGGGGCCCCGGGGTTCCCGGGCGTCCACGCCCCGCCGGGCACGGCCTCCGGGGAAGCGGGCCCGCCGGCACGCGCCGGGCCGCCCGGGTGCGCGCGGGGCCGCTCCGATACGCGCCGTGCCGCTCCCGTGCGCGCCGCTCCGGTGCGCACCGTGCCGCCCGGGCGCGGTGCCTAGCCGCTCCGGTACGTGCCGGGCCGCCCGGGGCACGCGTCACGCCGCCCGGGTGCGCGCCGGGCCGCTCCGGTACGCGTCAGGCCGCCCCGGAGTGTGCCGGGGTCAGCGGCGGACGGCGGTCACCCGCTCGCTCTCGATCCGCTTGGCGAGCCCCTCCTCGTCCAGCCGGTCCGCGTTCCGGCACAGCACCACGGAGCCGCCGGCCGCCAGCGGCGCGAAGAGCCCGGCGCTCAGCCCCTCCCAGGTGTCGTACGACAGCCCCGACAGCAGCCGGGACCCGGGACCCGTCAGGTCCAGCGCGGGCGCGTCCGCCAGCGCCCGCTCGACCACCTCGGCCGCGCTGAACTCCGCCCCGGCGACGATCAGCGCCGGCTCTTCGGGGTCCACCGGCACGAACGGCGCGAAGCGGTCCCCCTGGCCCGGCACCTCCACCGCGTAGTCGGCGAAGCCCTGCGGGGTCTGCGGGAACCGTCCGCCCAGCGGACGGAGCGCCAGCGCCACCCGCTCCCCGGAACAGGCCCGCGCGGCGTCCAGCGAGTCCGGCCCGCTGACGACCACGTCCGCGGCCGCCGGGTCCCCGCCGACGTCCGCCACCGCGCCCACCGACGCGCACGCCAGCAGCCACACCGCCGTCTGCCAGTGCGCGGGCAGCAGCAGCGCGACCCGGTCGCCGGGGCCCACCGACAGGTCGCCCTGGAGGAGATTGGCGGTCTTGGCCACCCAATTGGCGAAGGTGGCCACGGACAGTTCGACGCGTTCGCCCGTGGCGTCGTCGTAGAAGGTCACCAGGGGGCGGCCGGGATCCGCGGCGAGCGCGGAACGCAGCAGGTCGGCAGGGGTGCGATCGGTGGCATTCACCCGCGCAAGGGTACGCCGGGCCGGTGGCGCGCACCGCGCGGCCGGGCCACCGGTTCGGCGGAAGCGTTCCCGACAGTCCGTCAGTTCACCGATGGACAGATTTATATGGCTCTGTCCAGGATCGGTGGCATGCGTGGATTCCTCTCTACTTCGTCAGGTCTGTCATCGATCGGTGTGGTGTGTGCGGCCGCGCTCGCGCTCCCGCCCGCCCTGCCGGCGTACGCCGCCGTGCCTGCCGCGGGCCCCGCCGCCGCGGGCCCGGGCGGCGCCGTCCCGGGCAGCACCCAGTCGCTGCCCCTCGCCCCGACCTCCCGCGACCGCGTGCTCGGCGGAGCCCCGGAGCAGGGTCTGTACCGCGCGCACGTACGCGACTTCGCGCTGGTCGGTGTCGTATGGGACGACCCGGACACCGAACTGCACGGCCGGGTCCAGGTCCGCAGCCGGTCCGCCGCCACCGGGCGGTGGTCCGCCTGGCAGGACGTCGAGACCCACGGCGACGAGCACGGGGCCGACCCCGGCACGGCGGAGCGCGCCTCGGGACGGGTCCGCGGCGCGACCGCCCCGCTCTGGGTGGGTGATTCCGACGGCGTGGACGTACGGGTGCGGGCGGAGGCCGGCGGAACCGGCGGCCGGGACGCGGAACCGTACTGGCCGTTGCCCTCCGGCATGCGCCTGGAACTCGTCGACCCCGGCAAGGCCGCCCCGCCCGGGGACGGCGGCGCCCGCGGGTCCCGCGCGGGCACCGGCGAGGACGCCGCCGACAGCATGGACGCCGCGTACGCCGACACCTACGCGGCCAACGCCGCCCTCGCCCCCTTCGGCGCCACCGAGATCCCCGCGCTGGACCGGGCGGACACCGAGCGGGAACTGGTCGCCCTCACCGAACAGGCGCCGAGCGGCAAGCCGTACATCGGTCCGCGCCCGCGGATCGTGACGCGGCGCGGCTGGGGCGCGGACGAGTCGCTGCGCGAGCGCGGGTTCGTCTACACCAAGAAGGTCAAGGCGGCCTTCGTGCACCACACGGCCTCGGGCAACAAGTACACCTGCGCGCAGGCCCCTTCCGTCATCCGCGGCATCTACCGCTACCACGTCAAGAGCATGGGCTGGCGGGACATCGGCTACAACTTCCTCGTCGACAAGTGCGGAACCGTCTACGAGGGCCGCGCCGGGGGAGTCACCAAGGCGGTCCTCGGCGCCCACACGCTCGGCTTCAACACCGACAGCATGGGCATCGCCGTGATCGGGGCCTACGGCTCGACGAAGCCGTCCGCCGCCGCCGTGACCGGCATCGCCAAGCTGACGGCCTGGAAGCTCGGCCTCTTCGGGGCCGATCCGCGCGGAAAGACATATCTGAAGTCGGGCGGTGGCAACCTCTATCCGAAGGGGAAGAGCGTACGACTGAACGTGATCTCCGGCCATCGGGACGGGTACGCCACCGACTGCCCGGGCAAGCGGCTCTACGGCAAGCTCGGCACCGCCCGTTCCAGCGCGGCCAGGTACCAGGGCCGTTGAGGGGCCGCCCCGCCGGGCCGCCCGTGCACCGGGCCGCCGCGTGCCGGGCGGGCCCGGGTCCGGACCGCGTTCACCGCCGTCGGAGGGCGGGTGTGCGGAGGCGGACCGGGGGTGCGGCCGGCCGGTGGACGGACACCCGGATCGGGCCGGCACCGCGTGGCCGCCGAAGGCACCGTCGCACGGTCTGCATACACTGGCCGGCCGGAATGTGTAGTTCGGCCGGTCCCGGCAGGAAGCAGAGACGACAGGTGACAGAAGCGATCCTCCTGGTCGGCGGCAAAGGAACCCGGCTGCGGCCGCTCACGGTGAACACGCCCAAGCCCATGGTCAGGGCGGCGGGCGTGCCGTTCCTCACCCATCAGCTGGCGCGGGCGCGGGCCGCGGGCGTGGAGCACATCGTCCTCGCGACGAGTTATCTCGCCGAGGTCTTCGAGCCGTACTTCGGCGACGGCTCCTCCCTCGGCCTGCACCTCGAGTACGTCACCGAGGACGAGCCCCTCGGCACGGGCGGCGCCATCCGCAACGTGGCCTCACGTCTGCGCTCCGGCCCCGACGACCCGGTCCTGATCTTCAACGGCGACATCCTCACCGGCCTGGACATCAGGGCGCTGGTGGCCACCCACGAGTCCACGGGCGCGGACGTCTCCCTGCACCTGACGCAGGTGACGGACCCGAGGGCGTACGGCCTCGTGCCCACCGACGGCACCGGCCGCGTGCTGGCGTTCCTGGAGAAGCCGCAGACGCCCGAGGAGATCGTCACCGACCAGATCAACGCGGGGGCCTACGTCTTCCGCCGCTCGGTCATCGACACGATCCCGGCGGGCCGGCCCGTCTCCGTGGAACGCGAGACCTTCCCCGAGCTGCTGGCCGCCGGGGCCCACCTCCAGGGCATGGTCGACTCCACGTACTGGCTCGACCTCGGCACCCCCGCGGCCTTCGTCCGCGGCTCGGCCGACCTGGTCCTCGGACGGGCCCCGTCCCCGGCGGTCCCCGGCCGCTGCGGCGACCGGCTGATCCTGCCGACGGCCACGGTGGCGCCGGACGCGAAGCTGGCGGGCGGGACCGTGGTCGGCGAGGGCGCCTCCGTCGCCGAGGGCGCCCGGATCCACGGCTCCACCATCCTCCCCGGCGCGGTCATCGAACCCGGTGCCGTCATCACCGACTCCCTCATCGGCACCGGGGCCCGCGTCGGCGAACGCTCCGTCCTCACGGGCGCGGTGATCGGCGACGGCGCGGTCATCGGCGCCGACAACGAACTGACCGACGGCGCCCGAGTCTGGTGCGACGCCCGGATCCCCCCCAAATCCCTCCGCTTCTCCCCCGACCAATAACCCCCACAACGCACCACCCCACCCCCCGAACCCCGACCGCCCAGGGCCGGCCCCCCCAGGGGCGTGAGGAACTGCGCGCCCAGCCCCAACGGTGCCGCACCCGAACCCCCCAGGGGCGCGAGGAACTGCGCGCCCAGCCACCACCGTGCCGCACCCAAACCCCAACCGCCCGGGGTCCGGAGCCTCCCAGCCAACGGCCCCCCAACCCCCTAGGGGCGCGGGGAACTGCGCGCCCAGCCCCAACCGTGCCGCACCCGAACCCCGACCGCCCGGGGTCCGGCGCCTCCCAGCCAACGGCCCCCCAACCCCCTAGGGGCGCGGGGAACTGCGCGCCCAGCCCCAACCGTGCCGCACCCGAACCCCGACCGCCCGGGGCCGGCGCCCCCCAGCCAACGGCCCCCCAACCCCCCAGGGGCGCGGGGAACTGCGCGCCCAGCCACGACTCCGCCGCACCCGAAACGGGACCCGGCCGCAGCCCCGAGACAGCGCCCCACCGAGAAACAGGGAGAGGGCACCCAGCCCGAACGGTGCCCGCGGCACCACGTGAGCCGACCCACAGCCCCCCGCCCCCCTCAGGGCAATCACCACGCCGCCCCTGGCCCCCGCGCCCTACAACAGCCCGATGTCCACGCGCCGCATCTTCGGCGCCCGCCGAGCCGGCGCATGCCCACTCAGCAGGATCAGCCGAGCCGCCCTGTGCCGCTGCCCCGCATACACCTCCAGCAACCGCAGCATCTCCGCGTCGTCGGCGTCACGGTTCCCCGCCAGCACCCACCCCACGATCCCCGGCAGATGCAGATCCCCGACGGTGACCGCGTCCGCCGCCCCATGACTGCGCTGCACGGTCTCCGCCGACGTCCACGGCCCGATCCCCGGCACGACCTCCAGCCGCGCCCGCGCCTCCTCGGGCGGCATCCCCACCGCCTGCTCCAGCCGCGCCGCGACCCGCACGGACCGCAGGATCGTCGAGGCCCGCTTGTCGTCGACCCCGGCCCGGTGCCACTCCCAGGAGGGAATCAGGGCCCAGGTCCGCGCCGACGGCATCACCCACATCGGCCGCTCACCGGTGCCCGCGGGCCCCGGCGCCGGTTCCCCGAACCGCCGCACCAGCAGCCGCCACGCCCGGTACGCCTCGTCGACCGTGACCTTCTGCTCCAGCACCGACGGGATCAACGACTCCAGCACCAGCCCGGTCCGCGTCAGCCGCAGCCCCGGCCGCCGGTGCCGGGCCAGCGCCACCACCCGGTGCCGCGGCACGAACGCGTCCGGTTCGTCGGCCGCGCCCAGCAGCCCCGGCAACTGCTCCAGCATCCAGTCCGCCCCGGGCCCCCACGCCTCGCCGGCCACCCCACCGTCGTACCGCCGTACCCGCAGGGTGCCGGGCCCGGCGGGCGTCCGGGCGGTCCGCCACACGGAGCCGTCCGGCGCCGCCCGGAAGGTCGGGTCGCCGGCCCCGCGCCGCAGCGGACCGAGCACCAGCCCCAGATCCAGCGGCCCGTCCGGCACCCACCTGCGCACACGCGCCGGGGCCGCCGCCTGCCGGGGCAGCCCGGCGGCCGCGCCGGATACGGCGACCTCCCCGCCGCGCACGGTCGTGCGCGTGGGCCGCGGAGCGAAACGTCCTGCCACGAATGAGGTCCTAGGGGTGCTGCCGGTGCTGCCGGGGGATGGTGTCGTCCTACGAGACTAAGCGGGACCGCCCCCTTCCCGGAGGACCTTCAGCGCACCTCGACGAACGCCTCCGCGTCCCGCCCGGTCCGCGCGCCCGGCTCCTGCGCCGGATGCCCGATCGCCACGGCGCCCATCGGATCCCAGCCGGCCGGCAGCCCCAGCACCTCGCGGACCACGTCCCGGCAGAACATCGTCGACGACACCCAGGCCGAGCCCAGCCGCTCCCCGGCCAGCGCGACCAGGAAGTTCTGCACGCCCGCGCCCATCGCGACGACGAACATCTCCCGCTCCGCGCCGTCGCGCCGCGCGTCGCCGTAGGTGTGCGAGCCGTCCATGACGAGGCAGGGCACGGCCAGATACGGCGCGTTGCGCAGGACGTCCCCACGGCGCACCCGCTTGGCGATCGACTCCTCGCTCTTGCCGTCCCGGCGCAGATCGGCGATCCAGGCGTCGCGCATCGCGTCGAGCAGCGCGGTCCGGGACGCGGGCGACTCCAGCAGCACGAACCGCCACGGCGTCGTGTGGTGCGGCGCGGGCGCCGTCACCGCCGCGGCCACCGCGCGGCGCACCGCGCCGGGGTCGACGGGTTCGCCGGTGAAGGCCCGTACCGTGCGCCGCTGCGCCACCGCCTCCCGGACGGCCTCGGAGGTGCCGAGCCGGAACATGTCGTCGCGCGCGGAGCGCACCAGCGCCCGCGCCCCCTCGTCCGTACCGGAGTCCCCGCTGTCCGCGGCGTCCCCGTTCCCGGCGCCGTCGCGCACACCGGTCACCGTGTGGGACAGCCCGCGCACGACGGCCACCGGCCGCCCCGCCGCCTTGCCCTTGACGAGGTCGCCCGCGGCGGCCAGTTCGTCGGCCGTGGCGACGACGGTGGCGCTGAGCGGATTGCCGTACGCGTCCGTGCCCCCGCGCAGGTCGTCCAGCACACGGACCCCGGCGGCGCCGATCGCGACGTCCGTGAGCCCGGCGCGCCAGGGCCGCCCGAAGGTGTCCGTGACGACGACTCCGACGGTGACGCCGAGGGTGTCCCGCAGCCCCTCGCGGATCGCGCGCGCGGACGCGTCGGGATCCTCGGGCAGCAGCAGGACCGTACCGGCGGGCGTGTTGGAGGCGTCCACACCGGCGGCCGCCATGACCAGGCCCTGCCGGTTCTCGACGATCCGCAGCGCGCCGCGCCGGGCCACGACCCGGACGGTCTCGGCGTCGATCGCCGCCTCCCGGTCGGCCGCCTCGACGATCCGGCCCTCGGCCTTGGACACGATCTTGGAGGTGACGAGCAGCACGTCACCGTCGGCCAGCGCGGACCCGGACGCGGCGATCAGCTTGGCCAGGTCGTCCCCCGGCCGCACCTCGGGGATCCCGGGCAGCGCCCAGACCCGGTACGCGGCGCTCCCGGTGCTGTCCGCGCTGTCGGGGCTCACGGCGCTCTCCGTGCCGTCGGAGATCCCGGCGCTCTCCGTGCCGTCGGGGTTCCCGGCGTCCTCGTGCCGCGCCTCGGCGACGCCGTCCGCGTCCGTCCGTCCGCTCAAGAGCCCCGCACCTCCTCGGCCAGCGCCAGCGCCTCCCGCGCCATCCGCGCGGTCGCGTCCACGTCGGTCATCATCAGCGGTACGGCCCTGCAGCGGATGCCGGCCGCCTCGACCCGTCCGACGGCGTCCGCGTCCACGGTGTCGACCAGCCAGCCGTCCAGCAGCCCCGAACCGTAGTGGGCGGCGACCGCGGCGGCCGTGGACTCCACGCCGACCGCGGCGAGCACCTTGTCGGCCATCCCGCGCACGGGCGCGTCCCCGACGATGGGGGACAGGCCCACCACCGGCACACCGGCCTCGGCGACGGCCTCCCGGATGCCCGGCACGGCGAGGATCGTGCCGACGGACACGACGGGGTTGGAGGGCGGGAAGAGGATGACGTCGGCCTCGGCGATGGCCTCCAGGACACCGGGCGCCGGCTTGGACTGCTCGGCCCCGACGGGCACGATCGCCTCGGCGGGGACCGACGCGCGCAGCCGCACCCAGTACTCCTGGAAGTGGACGACCCGGCGCTCGGTCCCGCCCGCGGACCCGTCGCCCGCGGGCAGCGTGACGGCCACGTGCGTCTCGACCCGGTCGTCGGTCATCGGCAGCAGCCGTACGCCGGGCTTCCACCGGTCGCACAGCGCCTCCGTGACCGCGCTCAGCGGAAAACCGGCGCCCAGCATCTGCGTGCGCACGATGTGCGTGGCGAAGTCCCGGTCGCCCAGCCCGAACCACTCCGGGCCGACGCCGTAGGCCGCCAGCTCCTCCTTCACGCGGAAGGTCTCGTCCTTCCGCCCCCAGCCCTGCTCCTCGTCGATGCCGCCGCCGAGCGTGTACATCACCGTGTCGAGATCCGGGCAGACCTTCAGCCCGAAGAGGTGGATGTCGTCGCCGGTGTTGCCGATGACCGTGATCTCCGCGTCCGGCGCGGCCTGCTTCAGACCGCGCAGGAAACGGGCACCGCCGATGCCGCCTGCCAGAACCACAATGCGCATGCGGACAAGTCTGGCAGGCCCGTACGACAGAGCGTCAGGCGGCCGACGCGGCGCCGCGCCGTCAGGACGCCGTCGCGCGCGGGGCGTGCCGTCAGGCCGTCAGGGCGCGCGGCCCGGTGCGTGCCTCGTAGTGGGGCGAGGTGTGCATCGGCATCTCGGTCAGGCCCGGGTAGTAGACGTGCAGGCTCACGGCCGGCTCCAGCGCGTCGTTCACGACCTCGTGCACGTACCCCGGCGCGAACACGTGCTGCGCGTCCGCCGTCAGCGTGCGCGTGCCGCGCGCGGTGCGCTCGGTGAGGCTGCCCTCCAGGACGGTGAGGACGCCGGAGGAGTGGCCGTGTCCGTGCAGGCCGCTGCCCTGGCCCGGTACCCACGACAGCAGCCAGACCTCGTAGCCCGGGCCCGTGCGCAGCCGGTGGTACCAGCGGGTGGTGGCGTCGTAGCGGACCAGGCCGGCCCACTGGGAGCGGTCGGCGGCGATGGCGCGGGCGAGGCCCGCGAACTCGGCGACGGTGGCCGGGTGCTCGCGCGGCGGCTGGAGCAGGTGCGGGACTTCGAGGATGTCGCCGGCGATCTGGAGATCGTTGTCGCTGTTCATCGGGATGCGGTGTTCCTCGGCGGAAGAGGGGCTGGGTGTCGCTCGGCCGGGTGCCCCGGGTCACGGGGCGTGCGGGTGTCCTGGGAGAGGGTTCAGGACAGGGGAGAGGCGGCCGGGCCGGGGTGGGCCCGGAAGTCAGCTGGAGCGCGTTGGGCTCAACAGCTGGAACAGCAACAACAGCAACAGCGCGCACGGGCGGCACCGAGGGACCCGACGGTGCGGGTCGAGGTGGTTGCCGGGTGCGCGAGCATGCCCTCTAGGACAACGGTTCACACTCGCGATGTCAACTCGGGACCCGGTTCGCAGGCATGGTTCACCCCATCCGGTGCATCTGTCAGGTGAAAGGTTTGTTCACGTGCCGACCGGGACACATCGCGCACATCCGGGTGCTCGGTCCTCGCGGAACGCGTTCGAACGTGGGGGCGTCTTCCTTCGTACAGACCCCTGTACGAGGCCCCCATGGAGAAGGACGCCCCTCGGGACCTCGCCCGCGTGTCAAGGTTTATGGCGATTTGAACACTTTCCGCACGGCCTTGGTTCCGCAGAGTGAATAACGGGCTCAATAGCAGATCCCGGCTTGACTCGCCCGGAGCAGCACACTTGTAATTTCACTCGTGTCGTTCAGCCGAAATCGGTAACGGCCGGGCACGGGGACGTGAAAGACAGACGAGGGGCGCACATGACCGAGCTGGTGCAGCAACTGCTGGTCGACGACGCGGACGAGGAACTCGGCTGGCAGGAGCGCGCGCTGTGCGCCCAGACCGATCCCGAGTCCTTCTTCCCCGAGAAGGGCGGCTCGACCAGAGAGGCGAAGAAGGTCTGTCTCGCCTGCGAGGTCCGCTCCGAGTGCCTCGAGTACGCCCTCGCCAACGACGAACGCTTCGGCATCTGGGGCGGTCTGTCCGAGCGGGAGCGCCGCCGGCTGAAGAAGGCCGCCGTCTGACCGAGTTGCGATCGTTTCCGATCGCGTATTGACCGTCGTCTTACCGAGCGGCGGGAAATCCTCCGTACAAATGTTGCGAACGGCCCGTCGCGGGTGGGTTATCCACAGGCGGCGGGCCGTCGTCATGACCAGCAGATAGTGTGGGCGCTCGTCCGAGACGCCACGCTCCCCGTCGGGGCACCCGGCGTCCACCGCAGTCCAACGAACCGGGGCCCGTACCTCGATGTCCGTGCACAGCCATTCGGCAGCCCAACACGAAGCCGCCAACGCGGCGTTCGACTCGGCCCGCCCACCGGAGTTCCCGCGCCACGTGGTGACGGCAGTCCTCGTTTCCCATGACGGCGCCCGCTGGCTGCCCGACGCGCTCACCGGGCTGTTCGCCCAGGAGCGCCCGGTGCAGCACGCGGTGGCGGCCGACACCGGAAGCGCGGACCAGTCGGCCGAGCTGGTCACCGAGGCGCTCGGGGACGGCAACGTCCTGCACCTCGCCCGGCGCACCGGCTTCGGCCAGGCCGTCGAGGAGGCGAGCCGCAACGCACCCTGGCTCACCCCGGACGAACTGCCGTACCTCAAGCGGCCCAGCGGCTGGGACCCCGTCACGCGCAGCTGGCGCGACGACGCCTACGACCTGCCCGACCTGCCGCACGGCGAACCCGTCCACTGGCTCTGGCTGCTGCACGACGACTGCGCCCCCGAACCCGAGGCCCTCGCCGAGCTGCTCCGCGTCGTCGACAACGAACTCGAGCTCGGACGCGACGACGTGGCGATCGTCGGACCCAAGCTCCGCGGCTGGTACGACCGCAGGCAGCTGCTGGAGGTCGGCGTCTCCATCGCCAACTCCGGCCGCCGCTGGACCGGCCTGGACCGCCGCGAGCAGGACCAGGGCCAGCACGACCACGTCCGCACGGTGCTGTCCGTCTCCACCGCGGGCATGCTCGTCCGCCGCGACGTCTTCGAACAGCTCGGCGGGTTCGACCGCCGGCTGCCCCTGATGCGCGACGACGTCGACCTGTGCTGGCGCGCCCACGCCGCCGGCCACCGCGTCCTCATCGCCCCCGAAGCCGTCGTACGGCACGCCGAGGCCGCCTCGCGCGAGCGCCGCGCCGTCGACTGCGCGGGCCGCACCACCGCCTCGCCGCACAAGGTCGACAAGGCGGGCGCCATCTACACCCTCCTCGTCAACACCCGCACGGCGGCGCTGCCCTGGGTACTGCTGCGGCTCGTCCTCGGCACCCTCCTGCGGACCCTCGCCTACCTCGTGGGCAAGGTCCCCGGCCAGGCCGTCGACGAGATCCGCGGCCTCCTGGGCACCCTGCTGCGCCCCGAGCGGATCCTCGCCGGCCGGCGCAGCCGCGGCCCCTCGCAGATCGACAAGGGTGAACTCCGCCAGCTCTTCCCGCCACCCGGCGCGACCGTCCGCGCCACCGTCGAACAGGTCGCGGGCAACTTCGCCGGCCGCTCCGACAGCGAGACCTCCTCGGCGGGCCGGCACGGCGGCGGCCTCGTCGAGCCCGGGGCCGACGACGCCGACTTCCTCCAGGTCGAGCGGTACGCCCGGCTCAAGCGCATCGCGCGCAACCCGGGCCCGGTGCTCTTCCTCACCCTGCTGCTGATCGCCCTCGTCGCCTGCCGCGCCCTGCTCGGCGGCGGAGCGCTCGCGGGCGGCGCCCTGCTGCCCGTTCCCGACGGCGCCGCCGACCTCTGGTCGCGCTATCTCGACGCCTGGCACCCGGTGGGCGCCGGCGGCACCCCCTCGGCGCCGCCCTACCTCGCCGTCCTGGCGGCCTTCGCGTCGCTCCTCCTCGGCTCCACCGGCCTCGCCGTCACCGTCCTGCTCGTCGGCTCGGTGCCCCTGGCCGGCTTCGCCGCCTACTTCGCCGCCCGCCCCCTGGTCGACTCCCGGCTGCTGCGCGCCTGGGCGGCCATCGCCTACGCCTTCCTGCCCGCCGTCACCGGCGCCCTGGCCGGCGGCCACATCGGCACCTCCGTGCTCGCCGTACTGCTCCCGCTGATGGCCCGCGCCGGCATCGCCGCGAGCGGCCTCGCGAGCCGCTCCGGCGCACGCGGAAGCTGGCGCGCGACCTGGGCGTACGCGCTGCTGCTGACCCTCACCACCGCGTTCACCCCGATCGTCTGGCCCATCGCGCTGGTCCTCGGCCTCGGCGTCCTCGCCGTGCGCCGCTCCGACCTCGTCGCCCACCTCCTGCGCTTCCTCGCCCAGCTCGGCACCCCGCTGCTGGTCCTCGCGCCCTGGTCGCTGACCCTGCTCCCGTCCGGCTTCTTCCAGGAAGCGGGCCTGGAGTACGGGCCCTCCGCCGCCTCCGCGCTCGACCTGCTCGGCGCCACCCCCGGCGGCCCCGGCACCGTCGACGGCCTGATGCTCATCGGCATCGTGCTGGCCGCCCTGGCCGCGCTGCTGCGCTCCGAGCGGCAGGCCGGCATCCGGACCGCCTGGGCGGCCGCCCTGGTGGCCCTCGTCTTCGCCGTCCTGTCCAACCGCTCCGCCTGGGCCGGACCGGCCACCCTCGTCTACGGCATCGCCCTGCTGGCCGCCGCGGCACTCGGCGCCGACGGCGCCCGCGCCCGCGTCGCCGAGCAGAGCTTCGGCTGGCGCCAGCCCGTCGCCGCCCTGATCGCCTTCGCCTCGGCCGCGGGCCCGCTGCTCGTCGCCGCCGGCTGGATGATCCGCGGCGCCGACGGCCCGCTGGAACGCCGCGACCCCACGCAGGTACCCGCGTTCGTCGCCGAGGACGCCACCACCCGCGACCAGGCCCGCACCCTGGTGCTCGACAGCGACTCCACCGCACGCGTGCGCTACACGCTGGTCCGCGGCTCCGGCGCGCGCACGGGCGACGCCGAACTCGCCGCCTCCGACGGCGAGAACGCGCGCCTGGACAAGGTCGTCGCCAACCTCGTCGCCGGTTCCGGCGCCGACCAGTCCGGCCAGCTCGGCGGCTTCGCCGTCCGCTACGTCCTCGTCCACAAGGGCGCGCCCCGCGAGATCTCCCGGGTCCTGGACGCCACGCCGGGCCTGAGCCGGCTCAGCGAGCAGAACGGCAGCGCCCTGTGGCGCGTCGACGAGCAGGTCTCCCGCGCCACCATCGTGCCCTCCGGCGGCTCCGGCACCGCCCGGTCCGTCGCCGCCGGACCGGTAGAGGTCCACACCACCGTCCCGGCGGGCACGGGCAGCCGCGTCCTGCGCCTGGCCGACGCCGCCGCCGAAGGCTGGACGGCCACCCTGGACGGCAAGCCCCTCACCCGCACCACCCTCGACGGCTGGGCCCAGGGCTTCCAGCTCCCCGCCGCCGGCGGCAGGCTCGACGTCACCTACGACGCCCCGTTCACCCGGACCGCCTGGCTGTGGGCGCAGGGCGCGCTCGCCGTCGTCCTCGTCGTCCTCGCCCTGCCCGGCCGTCGCCGCGACATCGACGACGACCTGCCCGAGGAGGAGCCGACGCCCGCCGAGGCGACAGGCGACGGCCGCCGCGCCCGCCGCCTGCGCGCCCAGGCCGAGGAACAGGCCGCCCTCGACGCGGCCGCCGCCGAGGCCGCCGGCGGCGGCGACCAGGGCGCCGACGGCACGCCGCCCTCCGCCGAGGAGGCCCCGGCCGCCGCCGTCCCGCACCAGCAGCAGTACGACGAGTGGGACCCCGCCTCCTACACGGGCGCCGGCTACCCGGACTACGGGACGGACCAGTACCAGGACCCGTACCAGGCGGCCGGCTACGACCAGCAGGCGTACCACCCCGACCCCTACCAGGCCGGCGCGTACGACCCCTACGCCTACGGAGGCACCGGAGAGCAGCCGCCGTACGACCCCGCGGCCTACCCGCAGGGCTACGACCCGGCTCAGCACCCCTACGGCAACGGCAGCGAGCGCCCCGACGGGAGCCAGCAGTGAACCGCACCACCCTGTCCCTGTTCGCCGGCACGGCCGCGCTGGCCGCCGTCACCGCGTTCGCCGCGTTCGACCCGCCCGCGGCGTCCGGAGCGGACTCCTCCGCGAAGGCCGCCGCCGAGCTGCCCGTGGAACGCACCAGCCTGCTCTGCCCGGCACCGAGCGACTCCGAGATCGCCGACACCGCGTACACGTCGTTCACCCCCGTCACCCAGGGCACGGACGGCGGCGGCAAGGCCGGACTCCAGGCCGCCACCGAGCAGTCGGCCGGCGACACCGCGGACCCCACGGGCGGTGCCGCGAAGGGCAAGAGCGGCAAGAAGACCGCGGACAAGCCGGTCCTGACGCCGAAGGAACCCGGAACCCCGGCCACCGGTGACACCTCCGGCTCCGAGGAGCCCGCCCTCATCGGCACCGCGGACGGGAAGTTCGCGCCCGGCTGGACCGTCCAGGAGACCACCGAGGTCGCCGCCGGCACCGGGCGCGGTCTGCTCGGCGTCAACTGCACCCCCGCCGACACCGAGTTCTGGTTCCCGGGCGCGAGCACCTCCGCCGACCGCACCGACTACGTGCACCTCACCAACCCCGACGACTCCGCCGCGGTCGTCGACATCGGGCTGTACGGCAAGGACGGCGCCATCAAGTCCACGGTGCCGGACGGGTTCACGATCCCGCCGCACGCGAGCCGGCCGATCCTGCTGTCCACGCTCACCGAGCAGCGGCAGGACGACCTGACCGTGCGCGTCAGCGTGCGCAGCGGCCGGGTCGGCGCGGCCGTGCAGGCGCTCGACGACAAGGCGGGCGGCGACTGGCTGGCCGCCTCCGCCGACCCGTCCGGCAGCCTGGTGCTGCCCGGCATCCCCAAGGACGCCACCGACGTCCGCCTGATCGCCTTCACCCCGGGCGACGCCGACGCCGACCTGAAGGTGCGGCTGGCCTCGTCCGGCGGCGCGATCACCCCGGCCGGTCACGAGACCCTGCACGTCAAGGCCGGTATGACCACCGCGACCGACCTCGGCGCCGTCACCCGCGGCGAGGCGGGCTCCCTGCTCCTCACCCCCTCCGACCGGTCGGTGCCGGTGGTGGCCGCGCTGCGCGTCGTACGCGGCAAGGGATCCGGCCAGGAGACGGCCTACATCCCCGCCACCGCACCCGTCGGCCGCCGCGCGACCGCGGCCGACAACAGCGGCAAGGGCACCACCCTCTCCCTGACCGCGCCCACGGCCACCGCCCAGGTCAAGGTCACCGCCTCGGCGGGCAGCGGGGGAGGCAGCCCCGTGACGAAGACTTACACGGTCAGGCAGGGCACCACCCAGGACATCACCGGCCTCGCCGGGCAGGGCGTCCAGGGCACCTACGCCCTCACGGTCGAGACCGTCTCCGGCGGCCCCGTCTACGCCGCCCGCACCCTCACCGCCACCGAGTCCGGCGTCCAGGGCTTCACCGTCCAGACCCTCCCCAACGACCGCGGCCTGGTGGCGGTCCCGGAGGCGGACGAGGACCTGTCGGTCCTCCAGAAGTAGCGGCCGGAGCTCTCCCCGGCGGCACGGCGGCCGGGGTACGGAAGACGGGTGTCACCCCTCAGCGGGTGGCACCCGTCGTGCGGTTCGCGCCCTCGCGGGCCGCCGGGCGTTCTCGCCGGAGGCCGGCCTATTCCTCCCCGTACCGGGGATCCACGGTCTCCGGGGTGAGCCCCAGCAGCTCGGCCACCTGCTCCACGACCACCTCGTGCACCAACGCCGCCCGCTCGTCGCGCCCCTTGGTCCGGATCTCCACGGGCCGCCGGTACACCACGACACGCGCCTGACGTCCCTCGCGCGCGGGAACCACCCCGCCCAGCGGTACGGCCTCGTCGCTCCAGCCCTCCGAGTCGGGCCCGTCCAGCCGGGGCACCTCCACCACGAGGAAGTCGACGTCCGCCAGCTGCGGCCACCGCCGCTCCAGACGGTCCACGGAGTCCTGCACCAGGTCCGCGAACACATCCGCCCTGCTGGCCGCCAGCGGGACCTGGGGCGGCGCGATCGGCCCCCGCATGCCTCGTCCGTGCCGGTCACGACGTCGGGGCCCGGGTCCGGCGGCACCGGGCGGTACACGGTTGTCTATCACCGCTGAAGCCTATTCCCCGCGCGCTCCGCCCGCCCGGCTCCACGCGGTAACCGGGGTGCCCGCCCCGGAAAGCCGGCGCCCGGACCACTGTCGTCCGATGACCGTTCCGGCCAGGATCGGGCTCGTTTCCGTAACCTTCCCAGACCGGTGATCTCATGGCAATTGACGGTGTTTGTGCCGACTCATGACTGGGCGAAGCGTCGCCGAACCCCCGTCAGAAGCCGTCCACGCAGGTCAACGAGGCATGTTCGAGAGGGTGTGTGGGAGGCCTCACAGCGCGACACGGTGGAGTGACCTGGGGGAGAGTCGTCGCGGCCCGCTCAAGAGTGCGGTACCGTCCAACGTCGTGAGCCTTGTACGTCGCTGTTCGCGCACCGCCTGCGGCCGACCCGCCGTCGCGACGCTGACGTACGTCTACGCCGACTCGACCGCGGTCCTCGGGCCCCTCGCCACCTACGCCGAGCCCCACTGCTACGACCTGTGCGCCGAGCACTCCGAGCGCCTCACCGCCCCCCGGGGCTGGGAGGTCGTCCGCCTCCTCGACGGCTCCGCCCCCGCGCGGCCCAGCGGGGACGACCTGGAAGCGCTCGCCAACGCCGTGCGCGAAGCGGCCCGTCCCCAGGAACGGGCGGCCGACGCGGGCGGCGCGTCACGCGGCGCGGACCCCATGGAGGTCGCCCGCCGCGGGCACCTGAGAGTCCTGCGCTCCCCGGACAACTGAGCCTGCGGAGCCCGCCCCCGCGGGGCGCCGGCCCGTCGGGGCCGGGTGCCCACCGGGCACCCACGCGGTGTCCGCGCGTCCGCCCTTCACCCCTGACGGGTAGTTTGTGGGGACCCATCGGACTTCAGTAGGACTTCAGGAGGGTCGGCCGTGGCTGCTGATCTGTCGCAGATCGTGAAGGCGTACGACGTGCGCGGTGTGGTCCCGGACCAGTGGGACGCCTCACTGGCCGGACTCTTCGGCGCCGCCTTCGCCGAGGTGACGGACGCCGCGGCGATCGTCGTCGGCCACGACATGCGCCCCTCGTCCCCCGGCCTGTCCCGGGCCTTCGCCCTCGGCGCGGCCGCCCGCGGCGTGGACGTCACCGAGATCGGGCTGTGCTCCACGGACCAGCTGTACTACGCCTCCGGCGCGATGGACGTCCCGGGCGCCATGTTCACGGCCTCCCACAACCCCGCGCAGTACAACGGCATCAAGATGTGCCGCGCGGGCGCCGCCCCGGTCGGCCAGGACACCGGCCTCGCGCAGATCCGCGGACTGGTCGAAGGGTGGCTGGAGTCGGGCGCCCCCGAGCCGGCCGCCGAGCCGGGGAAGCTGACCACGCGCGACACGCTGGAGGGATACGCGGAGCACCTGCGCTCCCTCGTCGACCTGAGCGCCGTGCGCCCCCTGAAGGTCGTCGTCGACGCGGGCAACGGCATGGGCGGCCACACGGTCCCCACCGTCTTCGACGGCCTGCCCCTGACCGTCGTGCCGATGTACTTCGAACTGGACGGCACCTTCCCCAACCACGAGGCCAACCCGCTCGACCCGGCCAACATCGTCGACCTCCAGAAGCGGGTCCCCGCGGAGGGCGCCGACCTCGGCATCGCCTTCGACGGCGACGCCGACCGCTGCTTCGTCGTCGACGAGAAGGGCGACCCGGTCTCCCCGTCGGCGATCACCGCCCTGGTGGCCGCGCGCGAACTGGCCCGCAACGGCGGCCGCGGCACGGTCATCCACAACCTGATCACGTCCCGCGCCGTCGCGGAGGTGGTGACGGAGAACGGCGGCACCCCCGTGCGCACCCGCGTCGGCCACTCCTTCATCAAGGCCGAGATGGCCCGCGCGGGCGCGATCTTCGGCGGGGAGCACTCCGCCCACTACTACTTCAAGGACTTCTGGAACGCCGACACGGGCATGCTGGCCGCCCTGCACGTCCTCGCCGCCCTCGGCGGACAGACCGGCCCGCTGTCCGCGCTCGTCGCCCAGTACGACCGTTACGCGGGCTCCGGCGAGATCAACTCGACGGTGGCCGACCAGGCAGGCCGCCTCGCCGCGATCCGCGCCGCCTACGAGGGCCGTGCCGACGTCACCCTCGACGAGCTCGACGGCCTCACCGTCTCCGCCGCCGACTGGTGGTTCAACGTCCGCCCGTCCAACACCGAGCCCCTGCTGCGCCTGAACGCCGAGGCCAGGGACGAGGCGACCATGGCCAGGATCCGCGACGAGGTCCTGGCCGTCATCCGCGCCTGACCTCCGGCGGGACAGCCGCCGCGCGGCCGTACGGGAGAGGCCCCGGGAAAGCCGGGGGAAGCCCCGGGAAAGCCGGGGGACGCCTGACGGAAGCGCGGCGGAAGCCCGGAGGAAGCGCGGCGGACGCGCCGGAGGAAGCCCGGCCGCAAGCCCCGGGAGGCCGGGGCGGCCGCGGGCACACCCGCCGGTCCCTCCGCGCGGCCGCCGCAGCGGTACGCTGACCAGCACATCCGTAAACGCCGTATCCCCGCCCGAAGGGACACCCCATGCCGCTCGAAGCCGGCCTCCTGGAGATCCTCGCCTGCCCGGCCTGCCACGCCCCCCTCAAGGAGCAGGACGCCGAGCTGATCTGCACCGGCCAGGACTGCGGTCTGGCCTACCCGGTCCGCGACGGCATCCCGGTCCTGCTCGTGGACGAGGCCCGCCGCCCGCAGTAGGGCAACCCCGCGGGCCAGGGGCTGCCGCAGCGACGACGCGCACCCCGCCCGACCCCCGACAGGACCCCGGCGACCGGAGGCTTGCGCCCATGCTCGACGAATCGCTCCTCGACACCCCGGAGGGCCTCGCCGAGGCCGACCGCCGAGGTCTCCTCCGCGGCGCCGCCGAAGCCGGCGCCCGCGTCCGTACGGCGGCCCGGCACGCCGTCGAGACGGGTGTCGGGAACCTCGAGCCCGACGGGCGCCCCCGCGCCGTCCTCATCGCCGGCCCCGGAACCGCCGCCACCCACACCGCCGACCTCATCGGCTCCCTGGCTGGCCCCGGCAGCCCCGTGATCCGCCTCGCCCCCACCGGCGTCGCCCCCGCGGCCGGCGCCCTGCGCTGGGAACTGCCCGGCTGGACCGGCTCCGTGGACCTGCTGCTGATCGCCACCCCGGACGGCACCGAACCCAGCCTCTCCCTGCTCGCCGAGCAGGCCTACCGGCGCGGCTGCACGGTGGTCGCCGTGGCCCCGGCCGGCACCCCGCTCGCCGAGGCGGTCGCGGGCGCGCACGGTCTCTTCGTACCGATGGCCACGTCACCGTACGACCAGGACGAACCCGTCGCCGCGTCCTCCCCGGGCGTCTTCTGGGCCCTGCTCACCCCGCTGCTGGCCCTGCTCGACCGCGTCGGCCTGGTCAACGCCGGGCCGGACGCCCTGGAGAAGATCGCCGACCGCCTGGACGCCGTCGCCGAACGCTGCGGGCCCGCCATCGCCACCTACGGCAACCCCGCCAAGACGCTCGCCGCCGAACTCGCCGACGCGCTCCCCGTCGTCTGGACCGAGGGCACCTCGGCCGGCCCCGCGGGCCGCCGCTTCGCCGACGCCCTGGCCGACCTGGCGGGCCGCCCCGCCCTGGTCTCCGAGCTGCCCGAGGCGCTCGCGGCCCACCGGGCCCTGCTCGCCGGCCGGCTGGCCGCCAGCGCCGACCCCGACGACTTCTTCCGCGACCGGGTGGAGGAGACGCCCGCGCTCCACGCGCGCGTGGTGCTGCTCCGCGACCGCCCGAGCGGGGGTATCAGCGCCGCCCCCGCCGCCCGTGAGCTGGCCCTCAGCCGCGACACCCCGGTCAGCGAACTCGAACCGGAGGAGGGCGGCGAACTGGAGACCCTCGCGGAACTGATCGCCGTCACCGATTTCGCCGCCGTTTACCTGGCGCTCGCCTCCACGGCCTGATCTTGTCCTTGGTCGCCGCGACCCGGGACGCCCCGGGCCGGCCGACCGTGCCCACCGCCGGCCCGACCGGCACCGCGCCGGGCCGAGCAGCGCACACGCGTGCCGCCGGGCGGTGCGCCCACGGAGACTGAGAAGAGACATGGACCGCCTCGACAACACCGTCCGCCCCTACGCCTGGGGTTCCGCCACCGCCATACCGCGCCTCCTCGGTGTCGAGCCGACCGGCGAACCCCAGGCGGAGATGTGGATGGGCGCGCACCCGGGCGCGCCCTCGCGCACCGGGCGCGGGACGCTCGCCGAGGTCATCGACGCCGCCCCGGAGCGCGAGCTGGGCGCCGCGGCCGTGGCGAGGTTCGGCCCGCGCCTGCCGTTCCTGCTCAAGGTGCTGGCCGCCGGCGCCCCCCTCTCCCTCCAGGTCCACCCCGACCTGGAGCAGGCAAGGGAGGGCTACGCGGAGGAGGAGCGCCGGGGCGTCCCGCTGGACGCCCCGCACCGCAACTACAAGGACGCCAACCACAAGCCCGAGCTGATCTGCGCGCTCACCGAGTTCGACGGCCTGTGCGGCTTCCGCGACCCGGTCCAGGCGGCCGACCTGCTCGCCGGCCTTGGCGTCGACTCCCTGAAGCCCTACGTCGACCTGCTGCACGCCCACCCCGAGGAGGCGGCCCTGCGCGAGGTGCTGACCGCGATCCTCGGCGCCGACCGCCAGGAGATGGCCCGCACGGTTGCCGAGGCCACCGCCGCCTGCACCCGCCTCGGCGGCGACTACGCCCCCTACGCGGGCATCGCCCACCACTACCCGGGCGACCCCGGCGTCATCGCGGCCATGCTGCTCAACCACGTGCGCCTCCAGCCCGGCGAGGCCCTGTTCCTCGGCGCGGGCATCCCGCACGCCTACCTCGACGGCCTCGGCGTCGAGATCATGGCCAACTCGGACAACGTCCTGCGCTGCGGGCTCACCCCCAAGCACGTGGACGTCCCCGAGCTGCTGCGCGTCGTCCGCTTCGAGGCCGGGGACCCGGGCGTCCTGCGCCCCGAGGCGTCCCCGGACGGCGAGGAGGTCTACGAGACCCCGATCGACGAGTTCCGGCTCTCCCGGTACGTCCTGCCCGAGGGCGGCGCCGTCCACGACCTCACCCGGGACACCCCGCAGATCCTGCTCTGCACCGCCGGCGCGGTCCGGACGGGAGAGCACCTGCTCGCCCCCGGCCAGTCGGTCTTCGTCCCGGCCGGCGAGAAGGCCGAGGCCTCCGGCGCGGGCACGATCTTCCGGGCCACTGTGATCGTATGACCGCGACTGTGGACAGCTGACGGGCCACAGGCCGTCCGGGCTGCAACAATGGCGCACCGGCAAAGCACGGGCAAAGCCGGTCGGGCGCCTGGACGGCGTCGACATACGAGGGTGAAGGGACACGCGGACAGATGAGCGCGTCAGGCGGTACCAGGGCGATCGTGGCGGCACTCGGTGCCAACCTCGCGATCGCGGCATCGAAGTTCGTGGCGTTCGCGTTCAGCGGCTCCTCGTCGATGCTCGCCGAGGGCGTCCACTCGGTCGCCGACTCCGGCAACCAGTTCCTGCTGCTGATCGGCGGCAAGCGGGCCCAGCGCGAGGCCACCCCGCAGCATCCCTTCGGCTACGGCCGCGAGCGCTACATCTACGCCTTCCTCGTCTCGATCATCCTGTTCTCCGTCGGTGGCATGTTCGCCATCTACGAGGGCTACGAGAAGATCAGCCACCCGCACCCCGTGGAGCACTGGTACTGGCCGATCGGCGTCCTGGTCTTCGCGATCATTGCCGAGGGTTTCTCCTTCCGCACGGCCATCAAGGAGTCCAACGAGCTGCGCGGCTCGCTGTCCTGGGCCCAGTTCATCCGCCGGGCCAAGGCGCCCGAGCTGCCGGTCGTCCTCCTGGAGGACTTCGGCGCGCTCATCGGTCTGGTCCTCGCCCTCGGCGGCGTCGGCATCTCCCTGCTCACCGGTGACGGCGTCTGGGACGGCATCGGCACGGTCTGCATCGGTGTCCTGCTCGTGCTGATCGCCCTCGTCCTGGCCGCCGAGACCAAGTCGCTCCTGCTCGGCGAGGCCGCGGGCGCCGAGGAGGTCAAGAAGATCGAGGCCGCGATCGTGGACGGTGACACGGTCACCGGCGTCATCCACATGCGCACCCTGCACCTCGGCCCCGAGGAGCTCCTCGTCGCCGCCAAGATCGCCGTCGAGCACGACGACACGGCCGCCGAGGTCGCCAAGGCCATCGACGCCGCCGAGGCCCGCATCCGCGCCGCCGTCCCCATCGCCCGCGTCATCTACCTGGAACCGGACATCTACAGCGAGACCGCGGCCGCCCAGGGCCCCGACCCGGCCGCCACGCCGGGCGGCCCGACGCCGCCCGCCGCGGAGCACTGAGCTTCCGCCGGGGTACGGACCTCCGTACCCCGGCGCCGCACCGGATTCCGTCATGACCGCGGGGCCCGCCGGACACTCCGGCGGGCCCCGCGGTCCGTCGTCCCGGGCCCCTCCGGACCCGCGGCGCGGGCCCCCGCGGACGGGTCCCGGGAACGGCCGGATCCCCCGTTCGGGCGCGAAGCGCGCGCAGGCGGACTGGGGGCGACCGGGTCCCCCGGTGTAGCTTGGGACGGAGCCAGACGTCGCTGCTGATGGCGGTCGGGCGGTCCCTGAACGGACCGTCCGAGGGAGAGAGGGCCTCCGACGGACTGCGCTGCGCGTACGCGGGCATCCCCGTGTCCTCTTTACGGACACCGGTGGCCGCCGCCGCGCAGAACAGCCCTACCCACCTCGCCCCGATTCCGAGGAGCAGCTCGCAATGACGACTGTCGACAGCCGACAGGACTTCAAGGTCGCCGACCTCTCCCTGGCCGAGTTCGGCCGCAAGGAGATCACCCTCGCCGAGCACGAGATGCCCGGCCTGATGGCGATCCGCAAGGAGTACGCCGAGGCCCAGCCCCTCGCCGGCGCCCGTGTCACCGGCTCGCTGCACATGACCGTGCAGACCGCCGTCCTCATCGAGACCCTGGTCGCCCTCGGCGCCAAGGTCCGCTGGGCCTCCTGCAACATCTTCTCCACCCAGGACCACGCGGCCGCCGCCATCGCCGTCGGCCCGAACGGCACGCCGGACAACCCGCAGGGCGTTCCGGTCTTCGCCTGGAAGGGCGAGACCCTGGACGAGTACTGGTGGTGCACCGAGCAGGCGCTGACCTGGCCGGACAGCCCCACCGGCGGCCCGAACATGATCCTCGACGACGGTGGCGACGCCACCCTCCTCGTCCACAAGGGCGTCGAGTACGAGAAGGACGGCAAGGTCCCCGGCCTGGAGACCGCCGAGTCGGACGAGCACCGCGTCATCCTCGAGCTGCTCCACCGCACCATCACCGACGGCTCCCAGAAGTGGACCCAGCTGGCTTCCGAGATCCGCGGTGTCACCGAGGAGACCACGACCGGCGTCCACCGCCTGTACGAGATGCAGCGCGACGGCGTGCTCCTCTTCCCGGCGATCAACGTCAACGACGCCGTCACCAAGTCGAAGTTCGACAACAAGTACGGCTGCCGCCACTCCCTGATCGACGGCATCAACCGCGCCACCGACGTCCTGATCGGCGGCAAGACCGTCGTCGTCTGCGGCTACGGCGACGTCGGCAAGGGCTGCGCCGAGTCCCTGCGCGGCCAGGGCGCCCGTGTCATCGTCACGGAGATCGACCCGATCTGCGCCCTGCAGGCCGCGATGGACGGCTTCCAGGTCACGACCCTCGACGAGGTCGTCGACAAGGCCGACATCTTCGTCACCACGACCGGCAACAAGGACATCATCATGGCCGCCGACATGGCCAAGATGAAGCACCAGGCCATCGTGGGCAACATCGGCCACTTCGACAACGAGATCGACATGGCCGGCCTCGCGAAGATCCCCGGCATCGTCAAGGACGAGGTCAAGCCGCAGGTCCACACCTGGACCTTCCCCGACGGCAAGAAGATCATCGTGCTGTCCGAGGGCCGCCTGCTGAACCTGGGCAACGCCACCGGCCACCCGTCGTTCGTGATGTCCAACTCCTTCGCGGACCAGACCCTGGCCCAGATCGAGCTGTTCACCAAGCCCGACGAGTACCCGACCGACGTCTACGTGCTCCCCAAGCACCTCGACGAGAAGGTCGCCCGCCTCCACCTGGACTCGCTCGGCGTCAAGCTCACCCAGCTGCGCCCCGAGCAGGCCGCGTACATCGGTGTCGAGGTCGACGGCCCCTTCAAGCCGGACCACTACCGCTACTGAGCCGCTGACGCCGTAGCCCGCCACCGGGAAGCGCTCCGCGCGCTTCCCGGCAGCCGGTCCACAGCTCCTCCGAGGCAGGCCCCCGCACCCCCGTGCCGGGGGCCTGCCCCTTTGGCCGACCCGGCCGGACGACCGGCCGGATCCCGCCGGACCCACGCGGCCGAAGCCGCACCGCCGGCCCGTCAGACCCCAGGACGCCCATGCCCCGCGGCCGTTATTCGCTCTTCGATCCGCACGATCACACCCCCCTCGCGGAAGAACACTTCCACTGCGCCCCCGGCCCCTCCGGCTGGCGTTACGTCTCCCGGCTGACCACCCCCGCCGGCGCCGACCACGGCTCGGTCGACCTCGCCCTCGACGACCTCGGCCGTCCCATCCGGCTCGAACTCCACGCCGGTGGCTGGCAGGTGCGCGGCGCCGCCCTCGACGGCGTCACCTGGGTCCGCACGGACCCCACGGGAGCCCAGGCCACCGAAGGCAATGTGCGCGCCCACGCCTTCACCGGCACGTCCCCCGCGTTCCTCGTCGCCACCGCCCGGCTGCTGCGCCTCACCCCCTCCGCCGACGCGACCCGCGTACGCCTCGTGGCCTTCACGGACCCGGTCCTCGCACCCCGCACCGTGGACCAGTCCTGGGCTCTGGTGGACAGCGAAACACACACCACTGACAACGGCCCCCTGACGGTGGACGCCTACCAGGTCACAGCGCTGGACACCGGCGAGAGGCACACCGTGCACCTCGCCGGCGACGTGGTCCTGGACGCCCCCGGCATCCAACTGGAGGATCTCCAGACCCCGCCGTCCAGGCTGACCTGAGGCACGGGCGTGGGCGTCGGCCCAGGCGAGGTCGCAGGCCTGGGCCCGGCCGACCGGCGCGTGGCTTAGGCGGGCGGCGCGAATCGCGTGGTGCCGCTACGGGGGGTGCCGCTACGGGGGGTGGCGGGAGGTGCGGGAGTGCCGGTGGAGGCTGGGGACGAGCCGGCCGCCGCGCCGGTTCCGCTGCCGGAGCCGGAGCCGGAGCCGGAGTCCGGGCTCGGACCGGTGGCCGTGTGGCCCGGCTGTGTCGCGTGCGGTTGTTGCTGCGGCTGCGGATTCGTCGGCGAGGTCCAGGTGCCAGGAGCACGAGGCACCGGCGGCGGCAGGTGTCCGCCCGCCTCCGCACCGGTGGGCACCCCGGCGCCCGGCCCGGCGCTCCCGAACGTCTGCCGTGCGTCACGTGTCTGCCGTTCGTGGACCACGGCCGCCAGGAAGGCGGCCGGGTCCACACCCGCCGGAACACCGGTCCCCGTGCGCGCCGCGAGCTCGGCCGCGAGCCGCTGCGCCATGCCGAAGGCGACCTGGGGATCGAGCTGGTGCATCCGCGTCAGGCACTGCCGCACGGCGAGCCAGAGCCCGTCCGGGACCCCCGACAGATCCAGTTCGGCGAAGCGGCCCACGAGCCACGGCGGCGGAGCCGGGGCGAAACCGGTGTGGCCCTGCGGAATCCGCTCGCGCACGACCAGCGTGCCCGCGAACACGTCGCCGAGCCGCCGCCCGCGCGCCGACGCCAGGGACGCGATGCAGGCGATCACGCCCAGCGTCATGAGGATCTCCACCACCCCCATGGCGCCGCGCACCAGCGCGTGCCGGAACCGGATCGGTCCGCCGTCGTCGCGGACCACACGCAGCCCGAACGCCGCCTTCCCCAGCGAACGCCCGTGACTGAGCGTCTCCACCGCGATGGGCACACCGACCAGCACCAGAATGAAGGCGGCGATCGACAGCGCGAGCTGGGCCGCGTCGTCCAGCGAGGAGGTCGCGGCGACCAGCGCGACGGTGACGAGGACGTACAGGACGAAGACCACCAGCAGATCGAGCAGCACGGCCAGCGCCCTGCTCGGCAGCTTGGCGGGCCGCAGCTCCAGAGCCACCGCCTCGCCGGTCACCAGCTCACTCACGCCGGCCGTCCTTCCCCTGATCCGCCTGGTGGACCTCAAGTCTGCCAAGCTGAGGGCGCATCGCGCCGCAATACGACAAGCTGACAGCAACAACAGCGCCCGCGACGTGCGGCAGCCGACCCGCCGAGGAGCAGGCAGACCCGATGGACCTGGACGTCTTCGTCGCCGCACACCGAGCCGAGTGGGACCGCCTGGACGACCTGCTCCGCAGGCAGCGCCGCCTCAAGGGCGCCGAGGCCGACGAACTCGTCGCCCTCTACCAGCGCACCGCCACCCATCTCTCGCTCGTGCAGTCCAGCGCGCCGGACCCGCAGCTGACCGGCCGGCTGAGCCGGCTCGTCGCCCGCGCGCGCAGTATGGTCACGGGAACGCGCAGAGCCTCATGGCGCGACGTCTCACGGTTCCTGGGCCAGGGCTTCCCCGCCGCCGTCTACCGGGCCCGTCACTGGTGGGTGCCCACCGCGATCGTCTCCACGGTCGTCGGGATCCTCCTCGGGTGGTGGATCGGGACGCATCCCGAGGTGCAGGCCTCGATCGCGGCACCGGGTCAGCTCCGCGAGCTGACCCGTCCCGGTGGTGAGTACGAGACGTACTACTCGAGCCACCCGGCGAGCGCCTTCGCCGCCCAGGTCTGGACGAACAACGCCCGCGCCGCCGCGATGTGCCTGGTCCTGGGCGTCTTCCTGGGCCTGCCCGTCCTCTGGATCCTCTTCGAGAACATGCTCAACCTGGGCGTCGGCATCGGACTGATGTCCTCGGCCGGCCGCCTCGACACCTTCCTCGGCCTGATCCTGCCGCACGGTCTGCTCGAACTGACCGCGGTCTTCGTGGCCGCCGGCACCGGCCTCCGCCTCGGCTGGACCCTCATCGACCCCGGCCCGCGTACCCGCCGCACCGCACTCGCCGAGGAGGGGAGGGCCGCGGTGGGCATGGCCATCGGACTCGCCCTCGTCCTGTTCGTCTCCGGAGCGATCGAAGGCTTCGTGACCCCGTCCGGCCTGCCCACCTGGGCCCGCATCACCATCGGCGTCGTCGCCGAGCTGGCCTTCCTGGCGTACGTCTACGTCCTCGGTGGCCGCGCGGTGCGCGCCGGCGAGACGGGCGACGTCGACGCGGCGGAACGGAGCTCGTCCGCGCCCACGGCCGCCTGATGTGCGTGCGGGCCCTGTGAGCTGCTAGTCTCCTCATCGCCCCAGAAAACCTGTTGACACAGGTGGCCCGGGGAGGTAGATTCAATGAGTTGCCTAGAACTGGACAAGTTCGGGGCCATCCGTTAGAATCTATCTGCTTCACGAAGAAGTCGCGTCAAGCGATTCCGTGAAGCAAAACTCCGAATCACTCAGAAATGAGCGGCTGGTTCGACCGGCCAAAAACTTCTGATAAAGTCGGAACCGCCGGAAAGGGAAACGCGAGAGCGAAGACCTGGAAAGCACCGAGGAAATCGGATCGAAAAACGATCTGATAGAGTCGGAAACGCAAGACCGAAGGGAAGCGCCCGGAGGAAAGCCCGAGAGGGTGAGTACAAAGGAAGCGTCCGTTCCTTGA